>NZ_JBTNDO010000009.1:0-3090 GCF_054510955.1 Arthrobacter pasteuri | reverse complement strand
CACAGCACACGCCGGAACAACTTCAACTCTGTCAAAGGGGGTCCGTCACCCTCACCGGGGCAACCACATAACTATACGACCACCCCACCCCCCACCACAAATCCACCCCCAACCCAGGTCGACGGGGTACGGACATCACCGATCAGAAGGTGCGGAAGTTCCTCCTTCAATGGCCGGACCCGCCTGCCGACGTCCGAGCGCAGCCACCGGCACCTGTTCCTGGCTGCCGGGCAGGGATTTCCCCGGCATCGCCGCGTGCTGATCAGCAGCCGTCCTGGCTGCCGGCTTGAGCCGTGCAGCATCCACGGTGCCCAGGCCGTCCGAGGCAAGATGCGTCGAGATCCTCGAGAGTCAGGAAGCCCCAGAGGCAGTAAGCGGGGACGCCATAGGGTATGGTCTCCACCCAGACCGGCCGGTCCAGATCGACGACCGCACCCAACGGGGCCATTGGGAAAGTGACTTGGCGACAGGTACCCCCGTCAGCTACCGCGACCTCGCCGATAGGGCGACCGGTAGGTACATCTCGTACACCTGCGGATGACATGACAGCCGTTGTCGTCCTGACCGCGTTGACCTCAAGCCTCGGTCAATCACCGCCCGAGTTACGACTGACTGTGACGTGGTATCCACTTCACGGGATCATTGCCCACCAGGGTCTCGCAGCCGGGCTGACCCCTGCCGGTACTTCTGGGGAGGATGTCGGCGGCTTTCAATCTTGGAAAGGGCAGCGACTCCTTGCTCACCGGCAGGAATTGTCCGCTGGGCCGTAATTCCGAAGGCACTGATCAGGCAAAGCGCTGCGGCAGTGACGAAGGCGAAGACCGGGTCAGTCGTTTCAACGAGGGCGCCGATGACCGTTGATCCGAGGGCCTGACCGAGAACGAGGCAGGTGAAGAGAATCGAAGTTCCTGCGGCGCTGTTCGCCGCTGTGAACGACGTCCAGATAATGAGGACTGAGGTCGCGGCCGTGTAGGCGAGGCCGAAGAGTGCTGCGGCAGCGAGGCTGAAAGCGGGAAGAGTCGGCACAAGGGCGAAAGCCACTGTTGCGGCCGAAGTCGCACTTACGGTGGCGTACCACGTGATTTTGACGGAGTGACGGGCGAGCCATGGTGCCAGGAGTACCGCAGCGGCGCTACCGGCACCCAACGCCATCCACACCGTAGCGGACGTTTCGGATGTCATCCCGCCGACGTCCTCGAGAAGAGAACGCCCATATACCCAGGGTGCGGCGGACCCGATACCGAAGACGAAGGCAGCTGCGATCGGCCATCCGAGGCCGCGGATGCTGGTTCCTCCGGTACGGGCTGGGACTTCTTCGCCCTGGGGAACGCCGCTACGCGCTTCGGTGTGGGAGCTGTCTGCGCGAAGGACCCCGACCATGGCGGTGAACGTGATGAGGGCGATGAGGATCCAGGCTGTGCGCCATGACGCTCCCAGCTGCAGCGACAGGGCGCCGGCGGCGACAACCCCGAACCCGGTCCCCGAATTCACAACCGACTGCAGTCTGTTCCGGCTGGCCGGAGCCGCGTTGCGTTGGACGAGTTCCACTAGCGCGGGCGACGCGAAGCCCGCCCCCATTCCTGCCAACAGGACGCAGCTGCTGAAGAACATCGTGCCCTGAGCGGCCGCGATGCCGCCACTACCAAGGGTTGCCGTGGAACCGGCGAGGATCGTGGTGAAGCGGGGGTGACGAGGTGCGTACCGGAACCCGAGCGCTGCTGAGATGCAGTACGTGACCGATGCTCCGGAAGCGAGAAGGCCGGCGGTCATCGGGGTCAGTGCGAAGGACTCCGAAAAGAAAGGAAGGAAGAGCCCGTATCCGAATCGGGCCAGCCCGTACGTGGCGCCGATCAGCGCAACGGCGGTTACCGCGAACATTGGAGTAGCTGCCGACCGCGCAGCATGTAACGAGCGTTTCATTGAAACGAACGTTATATGCTGAAGGCATGGTCGCACAACCCAGCGCGCGCGAACGGTTATTGGACGCTGCTGAGCATCTTGCTTTCACCCAGGGGGTCGCGGCGACACCCGTGGATGTCATCCTCAAGCGGGCCAACGTCGCGCCCGCCACCCTGTACACCCACTTCGGGAACAAGGAAGGGCTCATCGTCGAGGCGTTGCGACGTCGCCTGAAACGCTGGGACCACGACTGGCAGCTGGAAGTCGATGCGGCCACAACAGCTCAGGAGAAGCTTCTCGCTGTTTTCCCTGCCCTGACCCGGTATAGATCCGGACCTGCAACAGCCCGCTGGTGCGCATTCCTCAGTGTGGCGGCAGAATCGCCCCATCCAAGTCAGCTTCTCGATGAGGCTCTGCGCAGCGACACCGAGCTACTCACCACGCGTCTCCACGAGCTCGCGATTCCCGTCGTCGGCATAGGCGAGGCACAAGACCTCGCCGGACGTCTGGCCCTCATCCTTACCGGCGCGCTTGGGATGATGCTTCGGGCAGCCGATCCGGAGAAGGTAATCGCTGACGGCCACGCCACCGCGAAAACGATCATTGAAGCAACCATCGGCTCGGCCGCTACGGGAAGCGGACGGCAGTAGACAGATTCACGACCGCCGGGAGACGAGCGGTCCTTGGTGGGAGAGCTCATAGATCAAAAGGACATCCCCGAAGGATGCTTGGGCCTGGTAGCACTGGTGGGCTGCTGACCCGTCTTACGGAGAACATCCTCAAGACCGCCCTTGAAGGCGGAGCTGACCGAGCACCTCGGGAGTGAGCACAGGCAGAGGCCACTCGCTGTGAGCATCTGCAAGGACAAAAAATCCGAGAAGGTGCTGACCGATATCAACGCGTCGGGAGTCACATGCCATAGGGCAGGGACGAGTCGTTCGATCCGGTCATCCTGCCGGCGACGGCGCCGACAATGGTGCCGGGGCGGGTCGCCGACAGCCTGCGTCAGGCCCTGGGCACTCGACGAGTGCTCGAGCACGGCGCCTCGTTGCGCTTCTCCTCCGGAGCAACCCAGCCGGGGTACCGGCCTGCGGTGGGTGTGCCCGGTGCATGTGGTGGGGTGTGGTTTAAGTGGGGAAGGCCCCGCACCTGGTGGTGCGGGGCCTTCCCGTGAGTGGTTGTCCGGCGGTG
>NZ_JBTNDO010000008.1:0-3961 GCF_054510955.1 Arthrobacter pasteuri | reverse complement strand
CCGCACCACCAGGTGCGGGGCCTTCCCCACTTAAACCACACCCCACCACATGCACCGGGCACACCCACCGCAGGCCGGTACGCACCCCGCCGGCACCCGTACACGGCACCCAGGACCACTCCGGTCCTCAGGCCCATGCTGGCAGCCCCCGACCGCATAATGCGCTGTCTCCAGCGCCACCCGCCACGCTCCGGTTCGGCCTTCCGCTCCAGATACGGTCCCGCTGCCGCTACCGGTCGCCCCAGCACTGCTGCGTGTACTCAACCAGCACATCGAGCCCATGCCGACGTGCGCCCAGGACGCGCTCGGACACAGTCTCCTCCATCTCCGCCGAGAAAGGCCCTCGCCATCCTTCAACGGCCCAGGCCGTCTCTTCTTCGATGAGGTGTGCGTTGATCATCATTCCCGCGGAGGTGCCTTCGGCGGCGGCCACGATGACCTGCGCGGCGATGTTGGAGACGTTGCCCGCGACGTAGACACCCGGGACAGCTGTCGTACCCATGGGGCCGGGTTCAATGAAGCTTGCCATCCCGGACGGGTGCTCCTGCCTTGTGAGGCCGAGCGACTCGAGCAAGCCCGCTCGCGCCTCCATCTTCGACCCTACGACGAGGGACTGCAGATCGAAGCTGGTGCCGCCGGTCACCGTCACGCCGGTGAGGACGCCGTCCGCCGCGTTCACCGATGAGACGGCCCCTTCGACCACCCGTATGGACCGCGCCGCGAGTTTGTCCCACTCCTCCTCCGTCGGAATCACGGTGTTATTGAGGAAAAGAGTGATGTCTTCTGACCACTGCCGGAACAGAAGGGTCTGATGGATTGAGAAGGGGTTGGTGCCGAGGACGCCGATGCGCTGTCCACGGATTTCATAGCCGTGGCAGTAGGGGCAGTGCACGACGCCGGCGCCCCACTGCTCGGCCAGGCCAGGAATCGCGGGCAGCCGGTCCACAAGACCGGTAGTCAGAAGTAACCGGCGCCCGACCACCTGGCGTCCATCGGCCAGCACCACCTCGAAGCCCGCGGCGGTTCGCCGAACAGTTGTGGCTTCGATGCCGATGACCGTTGTGCCATAGGATTCCGCCTCCGAGCGCCCGGAGGCGAGCAGACCCAGGGGGCTCATTCCCTCGCGGCTCAGGAAGCCGTGGACGCCGTGCGCAGGAGCATTGCGCGGCGCTCCAGCGTCGATGACGACGACGGAGCGAAGGGCACGGCTGAGGGTGACGGCCGCGCTGAGCCCCGCCGCCCCACCTCCGACGATGACGACGTCATATCGCTCGTAAGGGGCTCGATCGTTGACTGACATGGTGGTTCTCCTTCTGTTCGGCTCGTTCGTCCCAGCATCGAGCAGCAGGATGAGGAACTGCAAGCAACTTTGCCGTTATGGCAAAATGGGTCCATGACCTCAGATCTGGATGCCGTCCTCGACGCGGTAGGACCCCGGCTGCGCGCGCTCAGGGGACAGCGCAATCTGACGCTCGGCGACGTATCCGCAGCGTCGGGCATCTCCGTGAGTACACTGTCCAGGCTCGAGTCGGGCCAGCGGCGACCGAACCTCGAGATCCTCCTGCCCATCGCCCAGGTGTACGGGGTGCCACTCGATGATCTCGTCGGAGCCCCACCGACCGGTGACCCACGCATCCATCTGCGTCCCATCAAGCACCACGGGAGAACGGCCATCCCGCTGACTCGGCGCCCTGGAGGTATGCAGGCGTACAAAATGGTGCTCGATGGCACTGCGCACCGCAACGGGCCGGATCTGCAGGTCCACGAGGGCTACGAATGGCTGTACATCCTGAACGGTTCGCTGCGCCTGGTCCTGGGTGACAACGATTTCGTGCTGGGGCCAGGCGAGGCGGCCGAATTCGACACCCGCACTCCGCACTGGTTCGCCAGCGCCAACGGACGGTCGGTCGAATTCATCAGCCTGTTTGGGCAACAGGGAGAGCGTATGCACGTCCGCGCCCGGCCGAAAAAGTCCTGACGCACAACCGGAATAGGCTGCCGCCTGCTCGAGCGGCGCGTCCCTCAAATCGCCGCATGCGCAGTTCCGTCGCGGGTCAGCACGTCATGGCCGTGGAACCACGACGCCGTTGCAGGGGTGGTGTGGTGCAGTAATTCATGGTCTTTCCTGGTTCTGGTCGAGCGTGGCCACCCAGACGGCGCGGGTGGTGCGAGGTTCGAGGTTGAGGGTGGGGTCGTTGGACAGCCGTTTGAGAAGGTCTTCGACTGCCTGGCGATTCCCCGTGCTAAGAGCAGTCAGGTGGGAGAAGCGCGCGAACCACTGCTGCGCGTATTCCCGTGCGGCTGGGGTGACGGGTGCGGTGGCGCTTACTTCACTCCGGGCAACGACGAATCCGGCCGCTTCGATCACCGGTGTCCAGTCGGAGTAGTGATTCCACCCTTCAACTGCAGCGGCAGCGTGGCAGCGCTGCTCCAGCAGCACGTCATCGGGGTCGCTGAGGAAACTCGGCAAAGAGGCGAGCTCGACGACAACCAGGGATCCGCCGGGTGCCAATGCCTCGCGCGCACCTGACAGGAGCCGCGCGGGATGAGCGACGTGGTGGAGCGAGGATGACGCCCAGATCAGGTCAACCGGAACCTCGGGCAGTGCGGGGAACCCGTCATTGAGGTCCGCTTCGATCACGGCGAAGCCCTGCCTGTGCAGCAGCTCGAGCATCTGCGGGTCGTTGTCGACGCAGGTGATCGTCGCCTCTGGATAGCGTTCGCGCAGCAATCGGCTACCTGCACCGGTGCCGGCACCGAGGTCGACGACCCTACGCGCCGCCTGGCCGGCCAGGTTCAGGACGACTGCGAGGTGGTCGCTGAACACCTCGGCGTCGAGGTCGAGGCCGAGGTGCTGGTCCTGGCTGAACCGCAGACCGTGTACCTGGAGGGGCCGCTCATGCTTGTGGTTCTGATTACTGTTCGAGGCGTCGATGCTCATCTCCTCACGATAGACATCCTTTGCTGCAGAAGCATAGGCTCATGCGTGTGAAGCAAGACCTGGATGTGCTCGTCCGTCAACGTATCCGTGCCCTCCGGTTGGCACGGGGACTCTCTCTGGATGCCCTGGCCGTTTCCTGTTTCTTGAGCCCCTCGACGCTCAGTCGCATCGAGACGGGCGACAGGCGTATTGCGCTCGATCAACTCGTCCCGATCGCCCGTGCCCTGGAAACCACCCTCGATGAGCTCATCAGCTCGCCGGAAGAGGAAGATGTCGTCATCAGACCCCAGCCCGCACAGCGCGCGGATGTGACTACGTGGCTACTCTCGCGCGACAGGGCAGTGGCAGGAGTGGTGGTGGTCAAGATGCGGGTTGGTCCCGGGGCGGCACTGGCGCCGGAGCGCCAAGTGCATCCGGGCTGGGAGTGGTTCACCGTGCTGACCGGTCAGGCCCGATTGGAGCTCGGCGACAGGGAGCTTGTCGTCGAGGCCGACGAAGCTGCTCAGTTTTCCACCATGGTGCCCCACCGAATCAGTGCCGTCCCTGGGTCCGGAGAACTGGAGATCCTGTCGATATTCAACCGCGACGGGGAGCTGGCGCACCTGGCCGATGCCTGATCAGCCTGGCTGTCGCGAGACCGCCGCAGCCTTGACCGGCAATGAGGCTTGGAACCGCTGCGGCACCTCGCCGGCTCGCTCGCCAGGGGCCCTGCGCGGCGGCTGTAGCCAGAGGAAACGCCGGCCCTTTCACTCGCCGGCGCTGGTCGTGGGAACGTGATGCAGCCGACGTCCCCACGGTTTGCTCGCATCCCGACGGGGGTGTAGTGTTTCATGAGTTGCCCCGGTGAGGGTGACCAACCCCCTCCAATTCCAGTGGTCGGTTCGTGCGCTCTGATGCGGGATCGAATTCGGCCCCTGAATTTGTTGTGGGATTGTCTTGTGGAATTCTTTTGCGGGGCCTGTAGGGCACGGCGGGGGATTTGACAAGGGAAAAGGGAATGAAATAAGCTGTGAATGTAAC
>NZ_JBTNDO010000007.1:0-5479 GCF_054510955.1 Arthrobacter pasteuri | reverse complement strand
GCCCGTTTTCCCGGGTGGTGTCCTTGTGTCTGTAATGCATTTACGGAGAGTTTGATCCTGGCTCAGGATGAACGCTGGCGGCGTGCTTAACACATGCAAGTCGAACGATGAACCTCACTTGTGGGGGGATTAGTGGCGAACGGGTGAGTAACACGTGAGTAACCTGCCCTTGACTCTGGGATAAGCCTGGGAAACCGGGTCTAATACTGGATACGACCTTCTGGCGCATGCCATGTTGGTGGAAAGCTTTTGTGGTTTTGGATGGACTCGCGGCCTATCAGCTTGTTGGTGGGGTAATGGCCTACCAAGGCGACGACGGGTAGCCGGCCTGAGAGGGTGACCGGCCACACTGGGACTGAGACACGGCCCAGACTCCTACGGGAGGCAGCAGTGGGGAATATTGCACAATGGGCGCAAGCCTGATGCAGCGACGCCGCGTGAGGGATGAAGGCCTTCGGGTTGTAAACCTCTTTCAGTAGGGAAGAAGCCGGTCCTTCGGGGTTGGTGACGGTACCTGCAGAAGAAGCGCCGGCTAACTACGTGCCAGCAGCCGCGGTAATACGTAGGGCGCAAGCGTTATCCGGAATTATTGGGCGTAAAGAGCTCGTAGGCGGTTTGTCGCGTCTGCCGTGAAAGTCCGGGGCTTAACCCCGGATCTGCGGTGGGTACGGGCAGACTAGAGTGCAGTAGGGGAGACTGGAATTCCTGGTGTAGCGGTGAAATGCGCAGATATCAGGAGGAACACCGATGGCGAAGGCAGGTCTCTGGGCTGTAACTGACGCTGAGGAGCGAAAGCATGGGGAGCGAACAGGATTAGATACCCTGGTAGTCCATGCCGTAAACGTTGGGCACTAGGTGTGGGGGACATTCCACGTTTTCCGCGCCGTAGCTAACGCATTAAGTGCCCCGCCTGGGGAGTACGGCCGCAAGGCTAAAACTCAAAGGAATTGACGGGGGCCCGCACAAGCGGCGGAGCATGCGGATTAATTCGATGCAACGCGAAGAACCTTACCAAGGCTTGACATGAACCGGAATGATGCAGAGATGTGTCAGCCACTTGTGGCCGGTTTACAGGTGGTGCATGGTTGTCGTCAGCTCGTGTCGTGAGATGTTGGGTTAAGTCCCGCAACGAGCGCAACCCTCGTTCCATGTTGCCAGCGGGTTATGCCGGGGACTCATGGGAGACTGCCGGGGTCAACTCGGAGGAAGGTGGGGACGACGTCAAATCATCATGCCCCTTATGTCTTGGGCTTCACGCATGCTACAATGGCCGGTACAAAGGGTTGCGATACTGTGAGGTGGAGCTAATCCCAAAAAGCCGGTCTCAGTTCGGATTGAGGTCTGCAACTCGACCTCATGAAGTTGGAGTCGCTAGTAATCGCAGATCAGCAACGCTGCGGTGAATACGTTCCCGGGCCTTGTACACACCGCCCGTCAAGTCACGAAAGTTGGTAACACCCGAAGCCGGTGGCCTAACCCCTTGTGGGAGGGAGCCGTCGAAGGTGGGACCGGCGATTGGGACTAAGTCGTAACAAGGTAGCCGTACCGGAAGGTGCGGCTGGATCACCTCCTTTCTAAGGAGCGCCTCAGGTTCATGTGTCCCATCCTCTGTGGTGGGTGTGTGGCCTGCAGGAGTCAGCCCATAGCGCGGGCGTTTGTTCCGCGGTGGGTGCTCATGGGTGGAATATCAACGGATAGGTGCGGCCGTGGTGGCCGCCTGGCTGTTAGTACTGTGCGCGTCGGCGTCTTCGGTGCATGGCAGGGACGAGGTAATCGTGTCCTGGTGTGTGCGGGGGGGTGTCTGGTGGGTGCGTGGAACGCGGGTGGGTGGTCGTGATCGTGGTCGTGGTGTTTGGCACACTGTTGGGTCCTGAGATAACAGGGCTCCTTCTTGTCGTGGTGTCGTGTCCTGGTGGGTGCGTGTCCCGGTTTTCCCGTGTGATGGTTTTGTCCGTTGCAGGGTGGGTCGGGGGGCGTGCCGGCGCAGGGTGTGGTTCCCGGTGGGGTGGGGTGCGTGTTGTTTCTGGTTTCCCGCGCAGGTCGTGCGCCCTGGTTCTCCTTTGGTGGGGTTGGGTGTGCGGGTGTGACGGGGTTGTTGGTTGAGAACTGCATAGTGGACGCGAGCATCTTAAAAAGAAGCAATTTCTAAGATAAATCTGGTTTCGGACGCAAGTCCGTTCCTGGTTTTCTCGATATGTTTTTTGATCTTAGTGGTCAAGTTTTTAAGGGCACACGGTGGATGCCTTGGCATCAGGAGCCGATGAAGGACGTGGGAATCTGCGATAAGCCTGGGGGAGTTGATAACCGAACTTTGATCCCAGGATGTCCGAATGGGGAAACCCCGCCCGGCGCGCGAGTGACCGGGTGACCCGTATCTGAACACATAGGGTACGTGGAGGGAACGTGGGGAAGTGAAACATCTCAGTACCCACAGGAAGAGAAAACAATAGTGATTCCGTCAGTAGTGGCGAGCGAACGCGGATCAGGCTAAACCAGTGGTGTGTGATAGCCGGCGGGCGTTGCATCACTGGGGTTGTGGGACTTTCCGTTCCAGTTCTGCCGGACTGGTGAAATGTGTGCGTGCGTATAGGTGAACGGGTTTGAAAGCCCGGCCGGAGAGGGTGTTAGTCCCGTAACCGTAATGCGTGACGCCGTTTGGAGAGGATCCCAAGTAGCACGGGGCCCGAGAAATCCCGTGCGAATCTGCCAGGACCACCTGGTAAGCCTAAATACTCCCTGATGACCGATAGCGGACCAGTACCGTGAGGGAAAGGTGAAAAGTACCCCGGGAGGGGAGTGAAATAGTACCTGAAACCGTGTGCCTACAAACCGTCGGAGCAGACTTGTTTCTGTGACGGCGTGCCTTTTGAAGAATGAGCCTGCGAGTTAGTGTTACGTCGCGAGGTTAACCCGTGTGGGGAAGCCGTAGCGAAAGCGAGTCTGAATAGGGCGAGCAGAGTGGCGTGATCTAGACCCGAAGCGAAGTGATCTACCCATGGCCAGGTTGAAGCGACGGTAAGACGTCGTGGAGGACCGAACCCACTTCAGTTGAAAATGGAGGGGATGAGCTGTGGGTAGGGGTGAAAGGCCAATCAAACTTCGTGATAGCTGGTTCTCCCCGAAATGCATTTAGGTGCAGCGTTGCGTGTTTCTTACCGGAGGTAGAGCTACTGGATGGCTAATGGGCCCTACAAGGTTACTGACGTCAGCCAAACTCCGAATGCCGGTAAGTGAGAGCGCAGCAGTGAGACTGTGGGGGATAAGCTTCATAGTCGAGAGGGAAACAGCCCAGACCACCAACTAAGGCCCCTAAGCGTGTGCTAAGTGGGAAAGGATGTGGAGTTGCCCAGACAACCAGGAGGTTGGCTTAGAAGCAGCCACCCTTGAAAGAGTGCGTAATAGCTCACTGGTCAAGTGATTCCGCGCCGACAATGTAGCGGGGCTCAAGTACACCGCCGAAGTTGTGGCATTCACATATATACCTAAGCCGGAGACTTGTTCTCCTGGTTCAAGGGTGTGGATGGGTAGGGGAGCGTCGTGTGGGCAGTGAAGTCGCGGTGTAAACCAGCGGTGGAGCCTACACGAGTGAGAATGCAGGCATGAGTAGCGAAAGACGGGTGAGAAACCCGTCCGCCGAATGATCAAGGGTTCCAGGGTCAAGCTAATCTGCCCTGGGTAAGTCGGGACCTAAGGCGAGGCCGACAGGCGTAGTCGATGGACAACGGGTTGATATTCCCGTACCGGCGAAGAACCGCCAATACTGATCGAGGGATACTAACCGCCAGAAGCATGACCGCCCACCCTTGTGGTGACGTGGTTTTTTGTGGATCGCGGGACCTGATCTCGGGAGGTAAGCGTATTAACAGGTGTGACGCAGGAAGGTAGCCAAGCCGGGCGATGGTTGTCCCGGTCTAAGGATGTAGGGCAGGACGTAGGCAAATCCGCGTCCTTGTGTTCGATCACGAGCCTGAGATCTGATGGGACCCCCGTATGGGGGAATTTGGTGATCCTATGCTGCCGAGAAAAGCATCGGCGCGAGGTTCCAGCCGCCCGTACCCCAAACCGACACAGGTGATCAGGTAGAGAATACTAAGGCGATCGAGAGAATTATGGTTAAGGAACTCGGCAAAATGCCCCCGTAACTTCGGGAGAAGGGGGGCCCCAACCGTGATGGTGACTAGCTCACCGGAGCGGATCAGGGCCGCAGAGACCAGGGGGAAGCGACTGTTTACTAAAAACACAGGTCCGTGCGAAGTCGCAAGACGATGTATACGGACTGACTCCTGCCCGGTGCTGGAAGGTTAAGAGGACCGGTTAGTTTCACGCTTGCGTGGGACGAAGCTGGGAATTTAAGCCCCAGTAAACGGCGGTGGTAACTATAACCATCCTAAGGTAGCGAAATTCCTTGTCGGGTAAGTTCCGACCTGCACGAATGGAGTAACGACTTCCCCGCTGTCTCAACCATAAACTCGGCGAAATTGCAGTACGAGTAAAGATGCTCGTTACGCGCAGCAGGACGGAAAGACCCCGAGACCTTCACTATAGTTTGGTATTGGTGTTCGGTGTGGCTTGTGTAGGATAGGTGGGAGACTGTGAAGCGTGGACGCCAGTTCACGTGGAGTCATCGTTGAAATACCACTCTGGTCACTCTGGATATCTAACTTCGGCCCGTAATCCGGGTCAGGGACAGTGCCTGATGGGTAGTTTAACTGGGGCGGTTGCCTCCTAAAAAGTAACGGAGGCGCCCAAAGGTTCCCTCAGCCTGGTTGGCAATCAGGTGGCGAGTGTAAGTGCACAAGGGAGCTTGACTGTGAGAGAGACATCTCAAGCAGGGACGAAAGTCGGGACTAGTGATCCGGCGGCACATTGTGGAATGGCCGTCGCTCAACGGATAAAAGGTACCTCGGGGATAACAGGCTGATCTTGCCCAAGAGTCCATATCGACGGCATGGTTTGGCACCTCGATGTCGGCTCGTCGCATCCTGGGGCTGGAGTAGGTCCCAAGGGTTGGGCTGTTCGCCCATTAAAGCGGTACGCGAGCTGGGTTTAGAACGTCGTGAGACAGTTCGGTCCCTATCCGCTGCGCGCGCAGGAAATTTGAGAAGGGCTGTCCTTAGTACGAGAGGACCGGGACGGACGAACCTCTGGTGTGTCAGTTGTACTGCCAAGTGCACCGCTGATTAGCTACGTTCGGATGGGATAACCGCTGAAAGCATCTAAGCGGGAAGCCTGCTTCAAGATGAGATTTCCATACACCTCGAGTGTGAGAGGCCCCCAGCCAGACCACTGGGTTGATAGGCCGGATGTGGAAGCAGGGACGAAAGACCTGTGAAGCTGACCGGTACTAATAAGCCGATAACTTACACCACACACCCACCCCCACCCACGGGCGGACAGGAACCCCACAAGGGCACCCGGCAACGGGCACCCCCGTAACGGACCTGCACACCCCAGGCGGAACCAGGGAGGGTGAAGATCA
>NZ_JBTNDO010000006.1:0-68154 GCF_054510955.1 Arthrobacter pasteuri | reverse complement strand
TTCCTGTTGGTCGGGAGGGGCTGGGCCCCGGTGACAGACGGAGTTGTTTTGGTCGCCACCGGGGCCGTCTGCTCTTCCCCCGACCGACCAGAAAGACCAGGATGCCCCTGTCCTCCATAGTGTCCCTGCCCCTGCTGCCGACGCCCCGTCCCGGCAGCGACGGCTCCGATCCCACCTTCGTGGCCGGGGATCCGGGTGGCAATGTCGTCCGGCGCAGCGTCCTCCCCGGTGGAGTCCGGGTGCTGACCGAGGCGATGCCGGGGCAGCGTTCGGCGACGATCGGGTTCTGGGTCGGCGTCGGCTCCCGGGACGAGGCCGAGGGCCAGCACGGCTCCACCCACTTCCTCGAGCACCTGCTGTTCAAGGGCACCGAGCGCCGCAGCGCCATGGACATCGCGTCGGCCTTCGACGAGGTCGGCGGCGAGTCCAATGCCGCGACGGCGAAGGAGAACACCTGCTACTACGCGAGGGTGCTCGACTCCGACCTGCCGATGGCCATCGACGTCATCGCGGACATGGTCACCTCCGCGGTCCTCGATCCCGACGAGCTGGAGCAGGAGCGGGACGTGATCCTCGAGGAGATCGCGATGGACAGCGACGACCCGGCCGATGTAGCCCACGAGAAATTCGTCGAGCTGGTGTTGGGGGACCACCCGCTCGGACGCCCGATCGGCGGTACCCCCGAGGCCATCCGGGCCGTGCCCCGGGACTCCGTCCTCGCCCACTACCGGCGGTACTACACGCCTGCGGAACTGGTCGTGACCGCGGCCGGCGGACTGGACCACGACGTCGTCTGCCGGCTCGTGCAGGAAGCCCTCGTGTCCGCCGGGTGGGTGCTCGAGGAGGGGGCCCTGCCCGTTCCCCGCCGTGCTGCCACCGAGGTCCCTGTCCGGGGTGCTACGGGCGTGCACGTGATCCGCAGGGCGGTGGAGCAGTCGAACATCCTCATCGGCTGCCCGTCCCTCACCGCGACGGACGAGCGCCGCTTCGCCATGAGCGTCCTCAACGCCGTCCTGGGCGGCGGCATGTCCTCCCGCCTGTTCCAGGAGGTCCGCGAGAAGCGCGGCCTCGTGTACTCCACCTACTCCTTCTCCGCCGCTTACGCCGACGCAGGTTACTTCGGCATGTACGCGGGGTGCTCACCGGCCAAGACGGGACAGGTCATCGACCTCCTCGGCGCGGAACTGGACCGGCTGGCAGCGGACGGCATCGACGCCGAGGAACTGCGCAAGGCGATCGGACAGCTCTCCGGCGGGCTGGTCATGGCACTCGAGGACAGCAGCTCCCGCATGTCGCGGCTGGGCCGGTCGGAGCTGGTGTCCGGCGAGTTCGTCGACATGGATGCCTCCCTCGACCGCATCCGGTCCGTGACGGCGGAGGAGGTCCAGGCGCTGGCGCGGGAGCTCGCGGGCGCCCCGCGGACCACCGTCGTCGTCGGACCGTTCGACTCCGATGCCGACTTCGCTCGCTAGGGCGGCTCGACCGGCGGTCGACCGGCGCTAACCGCCGGCGAAGGGCGGGAGGATGTCCAGAACGTCGCCGTCGCGCAGGACGGTCGACGGGTCGCGGAGCGCGATCTCGTTCAGCAGGAAGCTGCTGCGGTCCAGGACCTTCGCGAGCGACGGCCCGCCCGGCACGGCGGGACGTCCCCGCAGGTCGGCCAGCACGACGGCGAGGGTGCGCCCGCCCGGCAGGCGCTCCTCATCGACGCCCGATGCGGCCTTGGCCGCTCCGAAGAACCTCACGAGCACATCAGCCACCGATAGCACTCATCGATCGGTCCGGCTGGACGAAGTCCACGGCGCCGAGGCCCGTGTGGTCCATCCCGTGGGCCCGGGGCTTGAGCCACATGGCGTCGCGCCAGCGCTGGGCCACGGCCGCGTCTCCCGCATCGGACCGCAGCAGGTCCCTCAGGTCCGTTTCCTCGCGCGAGAACAGGCAGCTCATGACCTTGCCCTCCGCGGTGACGCGCGTGCGGCGGCAGTCCGCGCAGAACGGCTCGGTCACCGACGCGATGATGCCCACCGTGCCGAGGACGACATCGGGGGCGGACCTGGCCCGCACCTCCCACCGCTCGGCGGGGGCGCCGTCGCGGTTGCGGGGATCAGGGGTCAGGACGAAGCGGGTCTCGACGAGCTCGCGCATCTCGGCGGCCGTCACCATGCCCTCCCGGGTCCAGCCGTGATCGGCGTCGAGGGGCATCTGCTCGATGAACCGCAGTTCGAAGCCCCGCGCCACCGCCCACTCCACGAGGTCGGGCGCTTCGTGGTCGTTGATGCCGCGCATCAGCACCGCGTTGATCTTGACGAGCCCGAGGCCGGCATCGGCGGCCGCCTCGATGCCCCGCAGCACGCGGTCGAGGAACGGCCGGCGGGTCAGCTGGGCGAAGGTCCCGGGGTGCAGGGAATCCATGGAGACATTGATGCGCGTGAGCCCGGCCTCCTTCAGCTGGACAGCGCGGCGGTCGAGGCCCAGCGCGTTGGTCGTCATCGAGATGGGCAGCTCCGGGTGGGCGGCGCGGATGTCCCGGATGATGTCGAGCAGGTCGGCCCGGACCAGCGGCTCCCCGCCCGTGAGCCGCAGCTCCCGGATCCCGAGCTCGTCGACGCCGATTCGGACCAGACGCACGATCTCGGCACGGGACAGGACCTGGTCCTTCTGGAGCCAGTTGAGGCCCTCCGCAGGCATGCAGTAGGTGCAGCGCAGGTTGCACTTGTCCGTGAGGGACAGGCGCATGTCCGTCGCCTGCCTGCCGTGGGCGTCCACGAGACCGGAGGCCTGAGCCCCGCGGGCGGGTCCCGGCATTCCCAGTTGGATTCCCATGGAACGAGCCTACGCCCTCCGCGGCCGGCGGCCCTAGCCGTGGCGCTGCACGGCGCCGTCTTCCGCAGCCCGCCCGGACAGGGTAGGGACGGGACAGGGTAGGGACGGGGCAGGGTAGGGACACGGTAGGGACGGGGTACGGCAGGGACGGGGTACGGCAGGGACGGGGCACGGCTCCGCGCCCGGCCGGGGAACCGGGGTGTTCCGGCGCTCGTGTAACAGGAGGATCGTCCCAGCCCGGTATCGTGCCGTCGCCGGGGCCCGGCGAAAGGCAGGAATGATGCGGCGGCGGACATGGGCAGCGGCGTCAGGAGCCCTCGCGGTGGGTCTGGGCGTGATCGCCGGAGAACTGGCGGCAGCCGCCCTGAGCCCCTCCGTCACCCCGGTCAGCGCGGTCGGTTCGTCCGTGATCGATCTCCTGCCCCCGGGGGTGAAGGACTGGGCCATCGCCTGGTTCGGCACCGCGGACAAGGCCGTCCTCCTGGTCACGATCGCCGTCCTCATCACCGGGATCGCCGTCGCCGCCGGTGTGCTCGAGTACCGCCGCGCCTTCACGGGACGGGCGATCGTCATCGGGTTCGGAATCGTCGGGGTGATCGCGGTGGCATCGCGCCCGCAGTCCTCCCTCGTGTCCTTCGCAGGGCCGGTCATCGCCGCGGTGGTGGCGGTGCTCGTCCTGGGCGCCCTGGTGCGGGCGCTCCGCGCGTGGACCCGGAGCGACACCCGGGCGGGAACCGACGACGGGGACGCCTCCCCGGCCCGCCGCCGGTTCCTGCAGGGAGCCGGGGGAGCCGCCGTCGTCGCAGCCGCCGCGGGGACCGCTGCAACGGGCGTGCGGTCATCGCAGTCCACCGTCACGGGGCAGCGCGCATCGATCACCCTTCCTGCGCCCACGGAGACCGCTGTCCCCCCGCCGGAGGGATCGTTCGTACCGGAGGGAGCGGACCTGGACATCGACGGACTGAGCGACCTCGTGACGGCGTCCGACGACTTCTACCGCATCGACACGGCCCTCGTGGTGCCCGTCGTGGACGTAGCACGCTGGTCCCTGAGAATCACGGGGCTCGTGGAGCGCGAGGTCGTGATCACGTTCGACGAGTTGCTCGCGCTGCCCCTGATCGAGCGCCACGTCACGCTCGCGTGCGTGTCGAACCCCGTGGGCGGGGACCTGACGGGCAGCGCGCGCTGGCTCGGCTTTCCGGTCCGGGAGCTGCTCGCACGGGCAGGAGTGCGTCCCGAAGCGGACATGGTCCTCTCGCGGAGCGTGGACGGTTTCACCGCGGGCACACCGCTCGAAGCCCTGACGGACGGGCGGGACGCCCTCCTCGCGGTCGGCATGAACGGAGAGCCCCTGCCCATCGAGCACGGCTTCCCGGTCCGGCTCGTGGTCCCGGGACTCTACGGCTTCGTGTCCGCGACCAAATGGTTGGAGGAGCTCAAGGTCACCCGCTTCGCCGACGACGCGGCGTACTGGTCCACGCGCGGCTGGTCCGAGCGGGGCCCGGTGAAGACCTCGTCCCGCATCGACGTCCCGCGGGCGAGCGCGAGCGTTCCCGCCGGCGACGTCGTCGTCGGGGGAGTCGCCTGGGCGCAGCACCGGGGGATCGGGGCGGTCGAGGTGCGGGTGGACGGCGGCGCCTGGCAGCGCGCGACCCTCGCCCGGCCCATCTCCGCCGACACCTGGTGCCAATACAGCGCCACCCTGCAGTTGGGCGCGGGCCGGCACACTGTGCAAGCCCGCGCCACGGACCGGAGGGGCGGGGTGCAGTCCGACGCCGTCGTGGACCCTGCCCCGGACGGCGCCGAGGGACTGCACACGGTAACGTTCACGGTGACCTAGGCCACCCCGGGCCTCCTGGACCTGCTGGACCTGGCGTGCCCGGACGAGGACCTGCGCGACGACGTGCGCGCTGACGTGCGCGACGATGTGCAGGATCGACCGGGCGGCGCGTCACGAGGCCCGGCCGATGCCCGAAAGGCAGGAATGAGAAGAACCGTCGTCGAACACCAGGCCGCCGTCGCCGGGCTCCTGCGCAGCGGATACCACGCCGGCCGCCCGGAGGTGCTCCCTCTCGCCGACGCGCTCGGCCGGGCCCTGGCCGAGGACGTGCGGGCGCCGGTGAGCCTGCCACCGTTCGACAACTCGCAGATGGACGGGTATGCGGTCCATGCCGCCGATCTCGCCGGCCCGTCCGGGCTGGTGGTGGCAGATGCCATCCCCGCGGGGTCCGTTCCGCCCGCCCTGGAGCGCGGTACGGCAGCGCCGATCATGACGGGCGCGATGCTGCCTGCCGGTGCTGCCGCCGTCGTCCCGATCGAGCGCGCGGATCCTCCCCGGTTCTACTCCGCCGCAGACCGCGCGGGCGGCGTGATCGTGTCACTTCCGCCTGGCGTCGAGGCCGGACGGTTCGTGCGCCGGGCCGGCAGCGACATCGCCGAGGGCGAGACCGCGCTCCCGGCGGGGACGCTGCTCGGGCCGGCGCAGCTGGGGCTGCTCGCGGCCTGCGGGGTGGGCACGGTCCCCGTCCGCCGGCGCTTCCGTGTGCTGCTCCTCTCCACGGGCGACGAGGTCGCCGAACCCGGCTCGACGCTCGCTCCAGGCACCATCTACGACGCCAACACCACGCTGCTCGAGGCAGCCCTGCGTGACGCCGGGGCCGATGTCGCCCGCCACCGGCTCCTCGGCGACGACCCCGCCGTCCTCCGGGACGCGTTCGGCGCCATCCCGCCCGGCAGCACCGACCTCGTGCTCAGCACGGGTGGGATCAGCCAGGGAGCGTACGAGGTGGTCAAACAGGCCCTGGCCGACAGCAGCGTGGAGTTCTGCTCGGTCGCCCTGCAGCCCGGCGGACCGCAGGCCTGCGGCACCATCTCCGGCGTGCCGTTCCTCGGGTTCCCCGGCAACCCGGTGAGCGCCCTGGTCTCCTTCGAGATGTTCCTCCGCCCGGTCCTCTCCCGGCTGACCGGGTCCCCGGGTCCCCGCCTCGTCCTGGACGCCGTCCTGGTCGAGGACGTCCGGAGCCCGGAGGCCAAGCACCAGGTCCGGCGCGGCCTCTACCGGGACGGCAGGGTGCAACTGGTGGGCGGCCCGGACTCCCACCTGCTGCACGCCCTGGCGGCGTCCAACTGTCTCGTCCACCTGCCCGAGGGTGTCGGGTCGCTGACGGTGGGGAACTCCGTCGAGGTCACGCTCATCGGGCCGGTACCGCCGGATCCCACCGCTGCCGAGGACATGCCCGTCACCGGGCAGGCAGTTCCTGATTGAATGGACCCCGCAGAAAGGATCCCATCGTGAACCCATCCTCCGCCGAGGGGCTGTCCCACGTCCGCGCGGACGGCACCGCCCACATGGTCGACGTCTCCGGGAAGCAGGCCACCACCCGCCAGGCCGTGGCGGAAGCAACCCTCGAGACCACGCCCGACGTCGTCGCCCTCATCACCGAGGGCAGCCTGCCCAAGGGCGACGCCCTCGCCGTCGCGCGCGTCGCGGGCATCATGGCCGCGAAGCAGACCTCCATGCTCATCCCGCTGTGCCACCCCCTCCCGCTCGCCAAGGTGACGGTGGACTTCGAACCCGACGGCGGCACCGTCCGGATCGTCGCCCTCGTCAAGACCACCGCGCTCACCGGCGTCGAGATGGAGGCCCTGACCGCGGCGTCGGTGGCGGCGCTGACCCTGTACGACATGATCAAGGCCGTGGACAAACGCGCCGTCATCAACGGCACGCGCGTGGTATCGAAGTCCGGCGGCAAGAGTGGAGACTGGAGCGTATGACAACCCTCCGCCCCGCCGCCGTGGTCATCGCCTCCACCCGCGCCGCCGCCGGCACCTACGAGGACGAGTGCGGGCCGGCCATCGCGGACTGGCTCTACCAGCACGGCTTCGGCGTCGCCAACGCCGTCGTGGTTCCCGACGGTGACGCCGTGGGATCGGCGATCGGCGCCGCCCTGGAGGCCCGGCCGGCTGTGCTCATCACGAGCGGAGGGACGGGGCTGAGCCCCGACGACACCACGCCGGAACAGACCGCGCCCTACCTCTCACGCAGCCTCCCCGGCATCATGGAGTCGATCCGCCGCGCAGGCGCCGAGAAGGTCCCGACCGCCGTCCTCAGCCGCGGCCTCGCCGGCACGGCCGGCTCGACCTTCGTGGTCAACCTGCCGGGTTCGCCCGGAGGCGTCCGCGACGGACTGGCCGTCCTCTCACCCCTCATCGACCACATCTGCTCCCAGCTGGAGGGCTCCCATGACCACCGGTGAAGTCGTCCACGCAGCCGTCGCGGACACCCCTATCACGCCCGACCAGGCGCATGCCGGCGTCGACTCCCCGCGCTGCGGAGCCATCGTCGGCTTCAGCGGCGTCGTGCGGAACCACGACGGCGGACGGGACGTGGTGTCCCTGGCCTACTCCGCGCATCCGAGCGCCGAGCGCATCATCCGAGAGGTGGCCGAGGAGATCGCCTCCCGCCATGACGGCGTCCGGATCTGGGTCGCCCACCGCGTCGGTCCCCTCGCGATCGGCGACCAGGCGCTCGTCGCCGCCGTCGGTGCGGCGCACCGCGGCGAGGCGTTCCGGGCGTGCTCGGACCTCGTCGACCTGGTCAAGGAACGCGTCCCCATCTGGAAGGAGCAGTTCTTCACCGACGGCAGCGTGGAATGGGTCGGCGCGGGGGCCTGACAGTAGGCTGGACGGCATGACTGAACTACTGCCCGTGGCCGTACTGGGCGCCAGGGGGCGCATGGGATCCGAGGCCGTCCGGGCCGTCGACGCAGCCGCCGACCTCGACCTCGTGGCGGCGCTCGGCAGCAGCGACCCGCTCGAGACCCTCGTGTCCGCCGGGGCCCGCGTGGTCGTGGACCTGACCGTCCCGGACGCCACCTTCGACAACGTGGCCTTCGCCGTGGAGCACGGCATGCACGCCGTCGTCGGCACCACCGGCTGGACTCCGCAGCGCCTCGACCGGCTGGGGGAGCTCCTGGCCGCCGGCCCCGGCACCGGAGTGCTGATCGCCCCCAACTTCGCGCTCGGCTCGGTCCTCGCCACAGCCTTCGCCGCCAGCGCGGCACGTTACTTCGAATCGGTCGAGATCATCGAACTGCACCATCCGGACAAGGTGGACGCGCCGTCCGGCACCGCCGTCCGGACCGCTGAGCTCGTCGCCGCGGCCCGTGCCGCGGCCGGCGTCTCCGCGGCGCCGGATGCGACCCGGGACCAGCTCGACGGCGCCAGGGGGGCGAGCGTCGACGGCGTCCCCGTCCACTCGGTGCGCCTCCGCGGACTCACGGCCCACCAGGAGGTCCTGTTCGGGAGCCCGGGGGAGCAGCTCACCATCCGGCACGATTCCTTCGACCGGGCCTCCTTCATGCCCGGCGTGCTCCTCGGGATCCGCTCGGTGGCCCGGTATCCCGGCCTGACGGTGGGACTGGACGGCTACCTGGACCTGCCGGGAACCGGCCGATGAGGACGGCGGCCGGGTTCTACCGGGAGCACAAGGTCAAGCTCGGCGTCCTGCTCGTCACGGCGCTCCTCGTCTTCTGGCTCGTCGTGTCCTTCCAGCGCAGTTTCCTGCTGCTCGGTGCGCCTGAACCCCTGGCCAAGGCGATCGGGGCCGGCTACCTGCTCCTGCCGTGCATCGGGGCCTGGGCGCTCATCCGCGAACTCCTCTTCGGAGCGCAGACGCAGCGGATGGCCCGGCAGCTGGAGAGCGAGGGCGGGCTGCCCGTCGACGACCTGCCGAGGACGCCCTCGGGCCGCATCGTGCGGTCCGCGGCGGACGAGGCCTTTCCCGCATACCAGGCCGAGACGGAGGCCGACCCCGACAACTGGCGCAACTGGTTCCGGCTCTCGTACGCCTACGACGCCGCCGGGGACCGCAAGCGCGCCCGGCAGGCGATGCGGGACGCCGGAAAGCTGTACCGGCAGGGCCCCGCGGGCACGTCCGGCTGAGCGTCCCCCGGGTCAGCGCCGCGCGTCGGCCCGGCCGGCGCGGTCGGGCACGCGGTCGGGCACGCGGTCGGGCACGCGGCCGGGTCAGCGCCGCACGTCGGTGCGCCCGGCGCGGGCCGCCGTGCCGGCGCCGGAGGTGATCAGCTCGAGCGGTCCGCGCGAGCCCACGCGCTGGAACAGGATGCCGATCGCCACCGCTCCCACCACCTGCAGCCAGAAGAGCTGCATCGGATCGGGCAAAGGGTCCAGCTGGTCCGCCCAGCTCATGATGCACACGTGCAGGCTGTAGAGCGTCAGGGTCATCGCCCCGGGCGCCGACAGGGGCAGGAGCGCCGCGGGGAACCGCCGCGTCAGCAGCAGGCACAGGCCGACGACGGCTGCCGCGGAACCGGCCACATGCACCAGGTCGAGGGTGCTTCCGGAGTGGGGGGCGCTGACGGCCAGCCACCACCAGGACCCGGACTGGTCGACGCCCGCCAGCCCGACGTCGAGCATGGCCTCCAGCGGATAGCGGCTGCCGTCGGGAGTCTGCAGGAGCGCCGCGAGGCCGCCGCCGGGCCCGAGGAGCTGGGCGCTGAAGAGTTTGGCCCCGATCGCAGCGGAGGCCCCTGCGCCGAGGAGCGCCAGCTGCATACCGAGGCGCGACAGGTCGAGCCGCCCGATTCCCATCCCCACCAGGAGGAAACCGAGCCACTGCAGCACCGGGTAGTAGCCGGTCAGGAAGATGTCCGCGGCGAGCGTCCCCGGCTCGAGGAAGTGCTCGAAGATCGGATTCGCGCCGAGCGACGGCGGGTCCACGGCGGCGGCCACGACCGGGCGCAGCAGGTAGGCCGCGACGGGGGCCAGCAGCAGCCAGCCCGCCGCGCAGGCCGCGAGCGCCCGGAGCCTGAGCCCGGTGAACGGCAGGGCCACCAGGAACAGCACGCCGTAGTGGAAGAGGATGATGGCGATGTTCGTCTCGACGCCGCCGAGGACGAGCCCGATCAGTGCGATGACCAGCGCGCGGACGGCGATGCCGCGGCGGTCGGCGGACAGCGTCCGGTCCCGGTGCGGGGCGTGCCCGCCCGTCAGCAGGGCGAGGCCGATGCCGGCGACGACGGCGAACAGGCCCGACGCGCGGCCGGAGAAGACCAGGGCCGTCCAGGTGGCCTCTGTGGTGCCCGGGGTGTAGAGCGGGAGGACGTGCGTGCTCATCATCCCGAAGAGCGCCACGCCACGGGCCGCGTCGATCCCGGTCAGCCGCCGGGAGGGCTTGGTGTGCATCCGGTCATCGTCCCACAGGCACCTTTGCCCCTCCTGTGGAACCTCCCGCGCCGGTCCCACCGGGTACTGCCCGACCGGGTAACGTTTTACCCATGGTTGAAACCCCCTCGCGCACTCTCCCGTTCGGCTCGCTCGTGACCGCCATGGTCACCCCGTTCACGGCCGACGGCTCCGTGGACTTCGATGCCACCGCCGCCCTCGCCGCACGGCTCGTCGACGACGGCTGCGACGGCCTGGTCGTCTCGGGCACCACGGGGGAGACCTCCACGCTGGAGGATTCCGAGAAGGAGGACCTCTACCGCGTGGTCGCGGAGACCGTGGGGGACAGGGCCCGCGTCATCGCCGGGACGGGGACGAACCACACCTCGCACTCGGTGGAGATGGCGCGGCGCGCCGAGCGGGCCGGCGCCCACGCGCAGCTCGTTGTGACGCCCTATTACAACAAGCCGACCCAGGCGGGTGTGCTCGCCCATTTCTCCGCCGTCGCCGAGGCCAGCGACCTGCCGATCATGATCTACGACATCCCCGGCCGGTCCGCGATCCCCATCACCACCGAGACGATGTTCCGCCTCGCCGAGCACCCCCGGATCGGAGCCCTGAAGGATGCGAAGGCCGACTTCGCAGCCGTGACACGGGTCCTCGCGAGCACCGACCTCGACGTCTACTCGGGCGACGACGGGCTCACACTGCCCTGGATGGCGGCAGGCGCCGTCGGCGTCGTCAGCGTCAGTGCCCACGTCGCGACCGCCGCGTTCCGCCGCCTGGTCGACGCCGCGGCGGCGGGGGACTTCGACGAGGCACGGCGTGTCCACTTCGAGCTCGACCCGGTGATCCGGGCCGTCATGACGCACCTCCCCGGCGCCGTGTCCGCGAAGCACATCCTGCACCTCCAGGGCGCCATCCCGAACGCCGCCGTGCGCCTGCCCCTCGTCGAGCCCGACGAGCGCGAACTGGCACCCGTCCTCGCCGACCTGGCCGAGACCGGCTTGGACCTCGACGCGCTCCGCGGCGGCGAGGGCGTCCGGGCATGAGCGACGCGGCCGGCGTCGGACCGGCGCTCCGGGCCCTGCCGCCGGCCCTCGAACCGGGAACCCTGCGCATCGTGCCGCTGGGCGGGCTCGGGGAGATCGGCCGCAACATGGCGGTCTTCGAGATCTCCGGCAAGCTCCTCATCGTCGACTGCGGCGTCCTGTTCCCCGAGGAGACCCAGCCCGGCGTCGATCTGATCCTGCCCGACTTCTCCTACATCGAGGACAGGCTCGACGACGTCGTCGGGCTGGTCCTCACGCACGGCCACGAGGACCACATCGGGGCGGTCCCGTACCTGCTGCGCCTCAAGGGCGACATCCCCATCATCGGGTCACAGCTGACGCTCGCGCTCATCGAGGCGAAGCTGCAGGAGCACCGTATCCGCCCGTACACCCTCACGGTGTCGGAGGGGCAGATCGAGCAGTTCGGGCCCTTCGAGTGCGAATTCGTCGCGGTCAACCACTCCATCCCCGACGCCCTCGCGGTGTTCATCCGCACCGAGGCGGGCAACGTCCTGCACACGGGCGACTTCAAGATGGACCAGGTCCCGCTCGACGGGCGCATCACCGACCTGCGCGCCTTCGCCCGCCTCGGCGAGGAGGGCGTCGACCTGTTCATGGTGGACTCGACCAACGCCGACGTCCCGGGATTCACCACGTCGGAGCGCGAGATCGGCCCCGTCCTCGAGAACCTGTTCGGGCAGGTCCGCAAGCGCATCATCGTCGCGTCCTTCTCGTCCCACGTCCACCGCGTGCAGCAGGTGCTCGACGCCGCGCACGCCCACGGGCGCTTCGTCTGCTTCGCCGGGCGGTCCATGGTGCGCAACATGGCGATCGCGGCCCGGCTCGGCTACCTGAAGGTGCCCGACGGCATCCTCGTGGACATCAAGAACGTGGACGACCTGCCCGACGAGCGCGTGGTCCTCATGTCGACCGGCTCGCAGGGCGAGCCCATGGCGGCGCTCTCCCGCATGGCCAACGGCGACCACCGCATCACCGTGGGCAAGGGCGACACCGTGATCCTCGCGTCGTCGCTCATCCCCGGCAACGAGAACGCCGTCTTCCGTGTCATCAACGGGCTCCTGAAGCTCGGCGCCGACGTGATCCACAAGGGCAACGCGAAGGTGCACGTATCCGGCCACGCCGCAGCCGGCGAGCTCCTCTACTGCTACAACATCCTGAAGCCGAAGAACGTCATGCCGGTGCACGGCGAGACACGGCACCTCATCGCCAACGGCAGGCTGGCGCAGCAGACCGGCGTCCCGGCCTCGAACGTGCTGCTCACCGACGACGGCTCGGTCATCGACCTCGTGGACGGCGAAGCCCGCGTTGTGGGCGCCGTCGAGTGCGGGTACGTGTACGTGGACGGATCGAGCGTCGGCGAGATCACGGACGCCGACCTCAAGGACCGCCGGATCCTCGGCGAGGAGGGCTTCATCTCGATCATCACCGTCGTCAACCGCACCACCGGGAAGATCGTGTCCGGACCGGACATCCACGCGCGCGGTTTCGCGGAGGACGACTCCGTGTTCGACGAGATCAAGCCGAAGATCAACGAGGCCCTCGAAGAAGCCGTCATGAACAACAAGGACCACACCACCTACCAGCTGCAGCAGGTAGTACGCCGCGTCGTCGGCACCTGGGTGAACCGACGCCACCGCCGGCGGCCGATGATCATCCCCGTCGTCCTCGAGGCCTGACCCGCGCTTCCACGCCCCCGGGCCTCACTGGCCGTGCCTGCCCCTGACGGGTGCTGCAGCGCGCGGGAATTCGAGGTTTCGGGGGCTTCGTCGGGTACCGTGAGGACCATGGCCACTCGAACGTCCCCTGCCCCGCGGGGCCAGCACCAGACCCGCAGCAAGGGAGCGTCCGCCGCTGCAGGACCCTCCCGGAGCAAGGCCCCGGCGAAGGGGACCGCGCGGACCGCGGCGAAGACCCGTCCGGCCCCCACCCCGCCGGAACCGGAGCAGGAAGACCGCCTCGCCCTTCCGCTGAGGGCCGTCCGGGCCGTCTGGATGAGCATGGCGCACGTCGTCGGTTCCGGCGTCCGCACCTTCGGGCACGACGTCAACCCGGAGCGCGAGCTCCGCCGGGACGGCTCCGGTTTCTTCCTCCTCCTGCTCGCCCTGGCCGTCGCGGCCGTCGAGTGGTGGGCGCTGACCGGCATCGCCGCCGACATCGTCCACGCCGCCGCCGGTGGGACCTTCGGCTGGATGGCCCTGCTCGTCCCCTTCCTGCTCGGTATCGGCGCCGTCCGGCTGTTCCGGTACCCGGAGCGCCACCGGGCCAACAACCGGGTCGCCATCGGACTGCTCGTGATCCTCTTCGCCGGTTCCGGCATCGCGCACCTCGTGGGCGGCCGGCCGGGCCTCGCGGACGGGCTGGACGCGCTGTGGCGTGCGGGCGGCGTTGCGGGCTTCCTCGTCGCAGGTCCGCTCAGCAGCGTCCTCACGCCCTGGCCGGTCGGGGTCCTGCTGGCGACGGCGATCTTCCTCGGGCTCCTGATCGTCACGGCCACGCCCTTCCGCCACATCCCGGGCCGCCTCCGCACCCTCTACGAGCACCTCATGGGCCAGGACCCGGACGGCGCCGGGCACCGCCGCGACGACGGCCACGACCAGAGCTACCTCTACGAGACGCACGGCGCCACCGCCAAGCCCGCACCGAAGAAGCGCAAGCGCCTCTTCGGCAAGGACAAGCAGGACGCCCCCTTCGACGCCGAGCAGGACGCCGGGCACGACGCCGACTGGGACGGCTACGTCGGCGACGAGGCGTTCGAGCGCGCGGTCATCGAGGACGAGGAACGCCGCGCCCGCGAGGCGGAGGCGGCCGTCCCGCCGGGCGTCCGTCGGCCCACCAAGCAGGAGCTCGCCGCCGAGGAACTCAAGCGGTCGCAGGCCGCGCGCCCGCCCGTGCCCGAGGCGCCGGAGCGTGCTCCGGAGGGCGCCACCGAGGCCATCGACGTCGTCCCCGCGGCGAAGGCGCTGATCGTCCCCTCCACGCCCGTGCAGCCGCAGGTCCCGCCCACGCCGATCCCGCAGCGCACGGAGCAGCTGCAGCTCGCCGGCGACGTCGCCTACACGCTGCCGCCGTCGGACTACCTGCCCGCCGGCACTCCGCCGAAGGAGCGGTCGGAGGCCAACGACGCCGTCGTCGCCGCTCTGACGCACACGCTCGACCAGTTCAATGTCGACGCCAAGGTCACCGGGTTCTCCCGCGGCCCCACGGTGACGCGCTACGAGATCGAGCTGGCCCCCGGCACCAAGGTGGAGCGGGTCACCGCCCTGTCGAAGAACATCTCCTACGCCGTGGCGAGCTCGGACGTGCGCATCCTGTCACCCATCCCGGGCAAGTCGGCCATCGGCATCGAGATCCCCAACACGGACCGCGAGACCGTCTCCCTCGGGGACGTGCTGCGCTCCGGCAATGCCCGCAAGACCGACCACCCGATGGTGATGGGCGTGGGCAAGGACGTCGAGGGCGGGTTCGTCGTCGCCAACCTCGCCAAGATGCCGCACCTGCTCGTCGCGGGTGCCACGGGCGCCGGCAAGTCCTCGTTCGTCAACTCGATGATCACGTCCATCCTGATGCGCTCCACGCCCGACGAGGTGCGCATGGTCATGGTGGACCCCAAGCGCGTGGAGCTCACCGCGTACGAGGGCGTCCCGCACCTCATCACGCCGATCATCACGAACCCCAAGAAGGCCGCGGAGGCGCTGCAGTGGGTCGTCCGCGAGATGGACACGCGCTACGACGACCTCGCGAACTACGGCTACAAGCACATCGACGACTTCAACAAGGCGGTCCGTAACGGCAAGGTCGTCCCACCGGAGGGGTCCAAGCGGGTCGTGCGGCCCTATCCCTACCTGCTGGTCATCGTGGACGAGCTCGCCGACCTGATGATGGTCGCGCCGCGCGACGTCGAGGACTCGATCGTGAGGATCACGCAGCTGGCACGTGCCGCCGGCATCCACCTGGTGCTCGCGACGCAGCGGCCGTCGGTCGACGTCGTCACCGGTCTGATCAAGGCGAACGTCCCGTCGCGCATGGCGTTCGCGACGTCGTCCGTCACGGACTCCCGTGTGGTCCTCGACCAGCCGGGCGCGGAGAAGCTGATCGGCCAGGGAGACGCCCTCTTCCTGCCGATGGGTGCCTCGAAGCCCATACGCGTCCAGGGTGCCTGGGTCACGGAATCCGAGATCCACCGCGTCGTCGAACACGTGAAGGGCCAGCTGCAGGCCGTGTACCGCGAGGACGTCGCGGTCGATGCGCCGAAGAAGCAGATCGACGACGACATCGGGGACGACCTCGACGTGCTGCTGCAGGCGACGGAACTCGTGGTCACCACCCAGTTCGGGTCCACCTCGATGCTCCAGCGCAAGCTCAGGGTCGGCTTCGCCAAGGCCGGACGGCTCATGGACCTCCTCGAGTCACGCGGCGTCGTCGGCCCCTCGGAGGGATCGAAGGCCCGCGACGTGCTCGTCAAGCCCGACGACCTCGCACCGGTCCTGGCGGCCATGCGCGGCGACGAGCCTGCGCCCGCGCCCCGTGCAGCCTCCGAGCCGATCGACCTCGTCGCCGACGACCTCGCCTCCCGGGCGCAGGCCGTGGACTACTACGACGGCGCAGACGGCTCGGACGGCGGCGATGACGGTGACAACGACGCGTGGAACCTCACCGGCAGGTAGCCTGACATCGTGAGTACCTCCCCGAGCCCGGCGGTGCCGGTCCTGAACATCGCGAACGTCCTCACCGTCGTGCGCATCCTGCTGGTCCCGTTCTTCATCTGGTTCCTCCTGCTCGACGACGGGCAGGCCGGGCTGTTCCGCTGGCTCGCGGTCGGCACCTTCGTCGTGGCCATCTACACCGACAAGCTGGACGGCGACCTGGCGCGCAGCAGGGGCCTCATCACGGACTTCGGCAAGATCGCCGATCCGATCGCCGACAAGCTGCTCATCGGATCCGCCCTGGTGCTCCTGTCGATCCTGGGCGAGCTGTGGTGGTGGGTCACCGTCGTGATCCTCGTCCGGGAGCTCGGCATCACGGTGCTGCGCTTCGCGGTCATCCGGTACGGCGTCATGCCGGCCTCCCGCGGCGGCAAGCTCAAGACCGTCGTCCAGACTGCGGCCATCCTGCTGTTCCTCATCCCGCTGCAGGCCATCGCAGGAGCCTGGGCCTGGTGGCTCGCCGCAGCGGTCATGGCGCTGGCGGTCGTCATCACGGTGGTGACGGGCGTCGACTACGTGCTCCAGGCGATCCGCCTCCGGGCGGCGGGCCGCCGGTGAGCGGCGCCGCGTCCGAGGTGGTCGCACTGGCCGCGCACCTGGGCGTCACCGTGGCGACCGCCGAGTCCCTGACGGCCGGCCTGGTCGCCTCCTCGATCGCGGGGGTGCCCGGCGCCTCGGCCGTCCTGCAGGGAGGTCTGGTCGCCTATCAGCTGGAGGTCAAGCAGAAACTCCTGGGCGTCGACGCGGACCTCCTCGCGGCGGCGGGCGCCGTGGATCCGCGGGTCGCTGCCGCGATGGCCGACGGCGCGCGGGCCGCGTTCTCCGCCGATATCGGCCTCGCGACGACCGGCGTCGCGGGTCCCGCACCCCATGGGGGCAAGCCCGTGGGCACCGTCTTCACGGCGATTTCGTCCTCCGCGGGCACGCAGACCTTCGAACACCACTTCCCCGGCGACCGCGAAAGCATCCGGGCAGCCTCCTGCGACGCGGTGCTTACCGAGCTTCTGGGGACTTTGTCCAAGGGAACAAACAGTGGCCGGGGGTAGTTATAAACACTGTCAGCCGTTGATAGGGTTGGCGACTTAGGCTCAAGCAGATCGGGCAGGTCATCATCACGGGGCACTCGTCGATCCTGGCGGTGCCGCATTCATGAGGGAGCAAGGCGATACAGATGGTAAAGCAACCCGTATCCGTAAACGGCGTTGTCCGTTGGCGTGATGTGGGGTTGGCGGATGATGCACAACGCAAGCCTAAGGAGCGCAAGATGGTAGTTCTTCGCCATGAGATCGGCGACGTCCTCCGTGACGTCCGCCAGCGCCAGGGCCGCACCCTGCGCGAGGTATCGCACAGTGCGAGGGTCTCCCTCGGATACCTCAGCGAGGTCGAGCGTGGACAGAAGGAAGCATCGTCTGAACTCCTCTCATCAATCTGCAGTGCACTCGAGGTGCCGCTCTCCTCGATGCTGCGGGAAGTCAGCGACCGCCTGGCAGAAGCAGAAGGCGTGTCGATCCCGGACACCATCCCCCAGGAGTTCTCCCGTGAGTTCGGGGAGGATCTCACCGACGATCTGAACGACGATTTCCGTCGGGGACTCGCGGCAACGAACCGCTAGTCGCCTGTGACAAGGAAGGCCCGTCCCCTCAGGGACGGGCCTTCCTGCCGTCTCCTACCAGTTGTCCTTGGTGTAGGTGTTGTTCAGCTGGGCGATCAGCGTGCCGAGACGGGTCAGGTCCTCCACGTCCCAGTCCTCCATGAGCTGGTGGAACGCCTGCTTGCGGGCAGTCTGGGCGGCCACGAGCTGACGCGTGCCGGCGTCGGTGAGGGATATGGACTGGGCGCGGCCGTCCAGCGGATCGGCCTCCTTCTGCACGAGCCCGAGCTGTTCCAGCATCGCGATCTGGCGGCTGACCGAGGGCTTGCCGACGCCCACGCTCGCCGCGATGTCCGTGAGGCGCATGGAGCCCTCGCGCTGAAGGATCACGAGGAGCCCGTAGGCGGCGGGCTCCATGTCCGGGTGCACGCGGCGGGCCACCTTGTAGGAGTTCGACCTGGCGCGACGCCACAGCATGCTCAGTTGCTGTTCGAGGGCCTCGATGGCCGCGTCGGTGTCGGCATCTTCCCCGGGGTAGGCTGCTAGGCCCGGGCCGGGGTGGGTGGTGCTCGGCTTCGCGTTCATGGGCCAATTGTAGGGTTCCGGGGTGGGAGTGGCACCATGTGAGGCGGTCCGATCCGGAGGAAGGACCCGCGGTGCTTCCCGGAGCGTGCCGGACCCGGTCTGCCGTGCGTGCCGCCGGGCCAGCACGCATGGTGGAGAGTCGACCGGTGGTCGTGCGGACTGCGGCCGTACGGCCCCATACACGAGAGCAGGGAACGGTAGATGCGGCTGAGCGATTTCTGGCGATTGATGGACGACGAGTTCGGCGAGCGGTACTCGCGGACCCTCGCCCGGGACCTGGTGGTGGATCGACTGGGCGACAGGACGGCCTCCGAGGCGCTGGGCGCCGGGGTCGATCCGAAGGCGGTCTGGGAGGCTGTGTGCCGGGCGCAGGACGTGCCGCGCGAGCGGTGGCTGGGACGCGACGTGAAGCCCCGCTGAGGCGGGTGGCAGCCTCCGGGCGGACACGCTGATCCCGTCGAATAATCGAATACCTGTTCGGACCGCGATATGATGGAGGTGGAGGCGGCGCCCTCTTGTGCACACAGCGGCGGCCCCACCTCAAACTGTCGGCGCAGGCTACTACAGTCGAATCGAACACTTAAACAGGCCGGTTGGCCATGAATAACCGAGGTGAAGAATGGCCGCTCCAGACCGCGAGAAAGCCCTAGAAGCTGCTCTCGCCCAGATCGACAAGCAGTACGGCAAGGGTTCCGTCATGCGTCTCGGTGATCAGACCAGGGCGCCCATCGAAACCATCTCCACGAGTTCCATCGCCCTGGATGCCGCACTCGGCATCGGCGGTCTTCCGCGCGGCAGGATCGTCGAGATCTACGGGCCGGAATCCTCCGGTAAGACCACCGTGGCCCTGCACGCCGTCGCGAGCGCACAGCGCAACGGAGGCATTGCAGCCTTCATCGACGCCGAGCACGCCCTGGATCCCGAGTACGCGAAGAAGCTCGGCGTGGACACCGACGCGCTCCTCGTGTCGCAGCCGGATACGGGTGAGCAGGCGCTCGAGATCATGGACATGCTGATCGGCTCCGGCTCGATCGACATCGTCGTCATCGACTCCGTGGCCGCGCTCGTGCCCCGTGCCGAGATCGAGGGCGAGATGGGCGACAGCCACGTCGGCCTCCAGGCCCGCCTGATGAGCCAGGCCCTCCGGAAGATCACCGGCCGCCTGAGCCAGACCAAGACCACCGCGATCTTCATCAACCAGCTGCGCGAGAAGATCGGTGTCTTCTTCGGAAGCCCCGAGACCACCACGGGTGGAAAGGCGCTGAAGTTCTACGCATCGGTCCGTATCGATGTGCGCCGCATCGAGACCCTGAAGGAAGGCGTGAACCCGGTGGGTAACCGGACCCGCGCCAAGATCGTCAAGAACAAGATGGCTCCGCCCTTCAAGCAGGCCGAGTTCGACATCCTGTACGGCCATGGCATCTCCCGCGAGGGCGGCCTGATCGACGTCGGGGTGGAGAACGGACTGGTGAAGAAGTCCGGTGCCTGGTTCACGTACGACGGCGACCAGCTCGGGCAGGGCAAGGAGAACGCCCGGAAGTTCCTCATCGACAATCCCGATCTGGCCGATGAGCTCGAGCAGAAGATCCGGGTCAAGCTGGGCATCGGAGTGCAGGTCGAAGAAGAGCCTGACGCTCCCAAGCTCAAGGCCGTCAGCGGCGAGTAGGTCGCATGCCAACGGACGCCGGGTCCGAGCCGGTCGACTGGGGGACCTCGTTCGGCCGGTTCGACTCTGGCAGCTCGGCTGACGCCGAAGGGGCTGCCCGCCGGCCTGCGGCCAAGCGACAAGGGCTGACGCGGTCTGCCTCGCTCGGTGCCCCGAGTTCCGGTGCGCGCAGCGCGGGCGGAGCAGGATGGGGCGCTCCGGGCCATCGCCGGCGATCGTCGGGGCGTCCCCCTGCCGATGATCCGTTCGGTCCCGTCGTCGGCTCGTCCGCCGACAGCTCTGGGGACAACTCTGCCCATGACTCTGCCGGCGGCGGTTCTGCCGACGAGGAGGCGCTGCGCGGCGCCCGCCGCGCCCGCGGTGCCTCGCGCAGCAGGTCGGCACGCGGAGGATCGGCGGGTGGTCGGCCGGCGCGCGGATCTGCGGGTGGCGGGACAGCCGACAGTTTGGGGGAGGGCCCGGCGGGCGGAACCGAGCCGAGCAGGAGCGAGGAGGACTGGGCGTCCGAGGCGCGCTCCATCCTGCTCCGCCAGTTGGCTCTCGGCGCACGGAGCCGGCACCAGCTCGCCCGGAAGCTTGCCGACCGGGAGATCCCGGCAGCCGTGGCTGCAGCCCTCCTGGACCGGTTCGAGGAAGTCCAGTTGATCGACGACGCCGAGTTCGCCCGGATGTGGGTGCGGACCCGTACCGGTGCCAAAGCGCTCTCCCGGTCCTCGCTCCGGCGTGAGCTCGCGGACAAGGGCATCGATCCCGACCTGGCGGAAGACGCGCTGCTCCAGATCTCCGACGAGGACGAGCATGCCCAGGCGCGCGACGTCGTCCGCCGCAAGCTGCGCGGAAGCGCCGACCTCTCGGATCGTGCCGTGCGGGACAAGGAGGTGCGGCGGCTCGTCGGTGTCCTCGCACGCAAGGGGTACAGTCCGGGAACCGCCTTCTCCATCGTGAAGGGCGTTCTTGCGGAGGCCGAGGCGCAGGACTGAGCGGCCTCCGGCGATTGTGGGCCCCCACCGTGCCAGCCGTACGCTTGAGGGCGTGAGCATGACACTTCCCGTTCCCCTCGATGAGACCCCCAGCAGCGCCCCGGAGGCGCAGGACGAAGCGCAGGACGCCGTCGACCGGCGCACCTACGAGGTGCGGACCTTCGGCTGCCAGATGAACGTGCACGATTCCGAACGCATCTCGGGGCTGCTCGAGGGCGCCGGGCTCAGCAGGGTCGAGGACGGACAGGCGGACGTCGTCGTCTTCAACACCTGCGCGGTGCGCGAGAACGCCGACAACAAGCTCTACGGCAACCTCGGCATCCTGAAGGCCGTGAAGGAAGCGCGGCCCGGCATGCAGATCGCCGTCGGTGGCTGCCTGGCGCAGAAGGACCGGGAGACCATCCTGCAGAAGGCCCCCTGGGTCGATGCCGTCTTCGGCACGCACAACATCGGCGCCCTTCCCGCCCTGCTGCAGCGCGCCCGGCACAACCAGGACGCGCAGCTCGAGATCCTCGAGTCGCTCGACGTCTTCCCGTCGACGCTGCCCACCAAGCGGGAATCCGTCTACGCGGGCTGGGTGTCCATCTCGGTCGGGTGCAACAACACCTGCACCTTCTGCATCGTGCCGTCGCTGCGGGGCAAGGAGCGCGACCGCAGGCCCGGGGAGATCCTCGCCGAGATCGAGGCGCTCGTGGCCGACGGCGCCGTCGAGGTCACGCTGCTGGGACAGAACGTCAATTCCTACGGCGTCGAGTTCGGCGACCGCGGCGCGTTCGCGAAGCTGCTGCGCGCGTGCGGTTCGATCGAGGGGCTCGAGCGCGTCCGCTTCACGAGCCCGCACCCTGCCGCCTTCACGGACGACGTCATCGACGCCATGGCCGAGACGCCCAATGTCATGCCGCAGCTGCACATGCCCCTGCAGTCGGGCTCCGACCGCATCCTCAAGGCCATGCGCCGGTCCTACCGGTCGAGCCGCTTCCTCGGCATCCTGGACCGCGTCCGGGAGCGGATGCCCCACGCCGCCATCTCCACCGACATCATCGTCGGCTTCCCCGGGGAGACGGAGGAGGACTTCCAGGCCACCCTCGACGTCGTCGAGCAATCCCGCTTCGCCACCGCCTTCACCTTCCAGTACTCGAAGCGGCCCGGCACGCCCGCAGCCGAGCTGCCCGACCAGTTGCCCAAGGCCGTGGTGCAGGAACGCTTCGAGCGCCTCACCGCCCTCCAGGACCGGATCGCCCGGGAGGAGAACGCGCGCCAGGTCGGCACGCTCGTCGAGGTGCTCGTCACCGACCAGCAGGGCCGCAAGGGAGGCGAGACGCACCGCCTGACAGGCCGTGCCCGCGACCAGCGCCTGGTGCACTTCTCGGTCCCGGCGGGCGCCGACGTCCCACGCCCGGGCGACTTCGTCACGCTGCCGATCACCGAGGCGGCGTCGTTCCACCTGCTGTCCGACCCGACGACCGAGCAGTACTCCCTGCGCCGCTCACGGGCCGGCGACGCATGGGACAGGAGCCAGGCCGACTCCTGCGCCGCCCCGGCGCCGGCCGGCGGATCCCCCCGCGCCGTCTCCCTGGGCATGCCGTCCCTGCCGGTGCGGGGGAGCGCCCGTTGACCCTTCCGGTCGTCGCGGTCGTCGGTCCCACCGGATCGGGCAAGTCCGACCTCGGCGTCGCCCTGGCGCAGCGGCTCGGGGGCGAGGTGATCAACGCCGATGCACTGCAGTTCTACCGCGGCATGGACATCGGCACGGCGAAGCTTCCCGAGCATGAACGCGGGGGCATCGAGCACCACCTCCTGGACGTGCTCGACGTCACCGAGGAGGCCAGCGTCGCCGCCTACCAGGAGGACGCCCGCAGGATCATCGACGACATCCGCAGCCGCGGACGCGTTCCCGTGCTCGTCGGTGGCTCCGGGCTGTACGTCAGGGCAGCCCTGGACCGGCTGGAGTTCCCGCCTACCGACCCGGCGGTGCGGGCGCGGCTCGAAGCCGACATCGCCCGGGAGGGAAGTGCTGCCTTCCGCGAGCGGCTGCGCGCCGTGGACAGCGTGTCCGCGGAACGGATCGACGACGACCGCCGGCTGATCCGGGCCCTCGAGGTGTTCGAGGTCAGCGGACGGCCCTTCAGCGCCTTCATGCCGAAGCGCGAGTACCACCAGCCGACGGTGCAGGTCGGTCTCGGCGTCGACCGGGACGTCCTGCGGGAGAGACTCGCCGACCGCGTGCACGCCATGGTCCGTGCCGGCCTCGGGCAGGAGGTGGAGCGCCTCGCCGCAGCCGGGCTCCGGGACGGACGCACGGCGTCGCGCGCCCTCGGTTACGGCCAGTTCCTCCGGGTGCTGGACGGCTCCCTCACGGAAGCGGAGGCCATCGACGACACGATCGCCGCCACCCGCCGTTTCGCACGACGCCAGCTGACCTGGTTCCGCGGCGACCCCCGTGTCGCTTGGACCGACTGGCAGGAACCCGGCCTCGTCGAGCGGGCGGTGGGGATCGTCGAACGGCGGAGGGACCTATCCTAGGACGGTGACCGATCACCTCGCCGAAGCACCTTCCTCCGCAGCTCCGCGCCCTTCCGACTCCGCGGGCCTGACCTTCACCAAGGGCCACGGCACCGGCAACGACTTCCTCCTGACCCTGGACCCCGAGGGCGCCGCTCCCACCGACGCCTCGTTCGTCGCAGCCCTGTGCGACCGGAACCGGGGCCTCGGTGCCGACGGGTACATCCGCGCCGTCCGGTCCGCTGCGCTTCCCGAAGGCCGTGCCCTGCTGCAGACCGAACCCGAGGCGGAATGGTTCATGGACTACCGCAACGGGGACGGCTCCGTCTCGGAGATGTGCGGCAACGGCGTGAGGGTCTTCGCCCACTTCCTCCTCGCCAAGGGCGTCGCCGCACTGCCCGACGGCGGCGCACTCGCGATCGGGACCCGCGCAGGGGTCAAGCGCGTCACCCGTTCCGGGAACGGGTACGCCGTGGACATGGGTCCCTGGGAATTCATCTTCCCGGATGCCGCCGTGGCACGCGGCATGGACTCCCTCGTGGGTATCGGAGGGCTCGACGTCGACCGGCCCGCGCTGTCCATCAGCATGGGCAACCCGCACACCGTCGTGGCGCTGGCCGAGCACGCCGAACTGGAACGGACCGAGCTGTACAGGGCACCCGAGGTCCGGCCGGTTCCGCCGGCCGGCACGAACGTCGAACTGGTGGTTCCGTCCGATCCGCTGGTGGGGGACGACGGCGTCGGGCGCCTCCGGATGCGCGTGCACGAACGTGGCGTCGGCGAGACCCAGTCCTGCGGAACCGGAGCATGTGCCGCTGCCGCCGCGACGAGGTACTGGGCAGGAGAGGGCGCCCCCACGCAATGGCTGGTGAGCGTACCCGGAGGAGTCGTGGGTGTGACGTTCTTCGACGGACCCGAGGGCCGCGAGCACGTCCAGCTCAGCGGGCCGGCCGTCCTCGTGGCCGACGGCGTGCTGCTGCCGACCGGCTGACCATCCGCGCCTCAGGCGGGGCGGTGCACCTCGAGGATGCGGAACGACTTGGAGGTCTCCGCGCGACGCACGCTGAACCCCGCAGGTAGTTCCTCCCCGAGCCACCGCTGCAGGGAGTCCGCGCCGAGGTTCTTCTGCACCACGAGCCACGCCCGTCCGCCGGGAGCGAGGCGCGGCAGCCAGCGGAGCAGCAGGCCGTGCAGTTCCTGCTTGCCGATCCGGATGGGCGGGTTGGACCAGATCGTGTCGAACTCGAGTGCGGCGTCGACGTCGTCAGGCGTGCAGGCGATGACATTGCGGAGCCCGAGCCGTTCGGCATTCTCGGCCGTGAGTGCGATGCACCGCTCGTTCACGTCGACCGCATGGACCTCCGCCTCCGGGGCCTTCAGCGCCATCGTGAGGGCGATCGGTCCCCAGCCGCAGCCGATGTCAAGCATCCGGTGTCCCTCGGGGTCGGGGACGGAGCCGAGGAGAATAGCAGTCCCCTTGTCGACGCCGTCGGGACTGAAGAGCCCCGACGACGTCACGAGGTCCCGTCGCGTGCCGGCCAGGACCACGGACAGGGGCCTGCGGGTGCCCGGTCCTGCCGGCTGGGCGCTGAAATAGTGCTGTGACTCCATGGTGGAAAGCCTAGTGCCACGCCGGAACCAGTCGCGGAGGGTAGGTTTCGCGCTGGGAGAAGTGGCTGGAACGCGTCAGGCGGGCGGCCGTAGAATCGGACTACATCCATTGAGGGAGACTATGACCACGAATCACGGACACTCCACCGGGTCCGACATGGGCCGGGAGGAGATCCAAGCCGTCATCGACCGGATTCTCGCCAGCGACGAAGCTGCAGCGGCGAAGACCAAAGCGAAGGACGGAACAGCGAAATCGGAGGAGACGCCGGCGCCGGGCGGGAAGGCGTGGCGACCGCACGCCCTCGCACTGTCGGGCGACGAGGCCGGTTCCGACGCCGACGGTGACCAGCAGGACCTGGCCGAGCGGAACGCGCGTCGGCGGGTGGCGGGACTGTCCACCGAGCTCGAGGACGTCACGGAGGTCGAGTACCGGCAGCTGCGGCTGGAGCGGGTCGTCCTCGCCGGACTGTGGAGCGAAGGCACCGCGCAGGACGCGGAGAACTCGTTGCAGGAACTTGCCGCACTCGCCGAGACCGCAGGTTCCGAGGTGCTCGACGGCATCGTCCAGCGACGCCTGAAGCCGGACCCCGCCACGTTCCTCGGCTCGGGCAAGGCCCAGGAGCTGAAGGAGATCGTGCACGCGACCGGAGCGGACACGGTGATCGTGGACAGCGAGCTCTCGCCCTCGCAGCGCCGCGGCCTGGAGGACATCGTCAAGGTCAAGGTCATCGACCGCACGGCACTGATCCTGGACATCTTCGCCCAGCACGCCAAGAGCCGGGAAGGCAAGGCACAGGTGGAGCTCGCGCAGCTCGAGTACCTTCTGCCGCGTCTTCGTGGCTGGGGCGAGTCGATGTCCCGCCAGGCGGGTGGCCAGGTCGGTAGCGCAAGCGCCGGCATGGGCTCCCGTGGCCCCGGTGAGACGAAGATCGAACTCGATCGACGGAAGATCCGGACCCGTATGGCGAAGCTGCGCCGGGAGATCGCCGGGATGAAGCCCGCACGCGAGACGAAGCGCTCCAACCGCCGTCGGAACCAGGTGCCCTCGGTGGCGATCGCGGGCTACACGAACGCCGGCAAGTCGTCACTGCTGAACCGGCTGACCGACGCCGGCGTCCTGGTCGAGAATGCGCTCTTCGCGACACTGGATCCGACCATCCGCAGGGCCGAGACCCCGGACGGGATCGGCTACACGCTGGCCGACACCGTCGGGTTCGTCCGGTCGCTGCCGACACAGCTGGTCGAGGCCTTCCGCTCGACCCTCGAGGAAGTGGCGGATGCCGACCTGATCCTTCACGTCGTCGACGCCTCGCACCCGGACCCGGAGGGGCAGATCGCCGCGGTGCGTGCCGTCCTGACCGAGGTGGATGCGCGCAAGGTGCCCGAGATCATCGTGCTGAACAAGGCCGATGCGGCCGATCCGTTCGTCATCGAGCGGCTCCGGCAGCGTGAGCCCCGGTCCGTGGTCGTGTCCGCCCGTACGGGAGCTGGACTGACGGAGCTCCAGCAGCTCATCAGTACCAGCATCCCGCGTCCGGCCGTGAAGCTGGAGCTGCTGGTGCCCTACGAGCGGGGCGAGGTCGTAAGCCGCCTCCACGAGGAGGACGTCGAGATCCTCAGTACCGAACACGTCGACGAGGGCACCCGCCTCGAAGTGATGGTCCGGGAAGGCCTGGCCGCCGAGCTGGAGCAGTTCGTCCGGCATGAGTGACAACGCGCCGTCCGGTGCTGCCGTCGCAGCGCCGGATGCGCCGCGACCCTCCGCCGAAGCACGGCAGGCCCTCGACCTGCTCGATGCCGCCGTCGGGTCCATGGGCGGAGAGATGCGTGCCGGCCAGCACGAAATGGTGCGGCAGGTGAGCGAGGCCATCCGGACGGGAGACCATCTGCTCGTCCAGGCCGGCACCGGTACCGGCAAGTCACTGGCGTACCTGGTGCCGCTGATCGCCCATGCGATGGACAGCGAGCGCCCGTCGGTCGTCTCGACCGCAACGCTCGCCCTGCAGGCGCAGATCGTCGGCCGGGACCTCCCGAGGCTCCTGGACGCCGTGCGGCCTGCCCTCGAACGTCCGGTCGACGTCGCGCTGCTCAAGGGCCGCTCCAACTACGTGTGCCTGCACAAGACGGGCGGAGGCTTCCCCGAGGAGGACGCCCCCGGTACGCTCTTCAGCCTCGGCGAGGACGCGGCACCGCATCCCTCGCCCGCGGGCGGAGGCGGCGCCCCGGCATCGGCGCTCGGCAAGGAGGTCGTCCGGCTCCGCGAATGGGCTGAGGAGACGACGACGGGGGACCGCGACGACCTGGTGCCCGGCGTCAGCGACCGCGCGTGGCGGCAGGTCTCCGTCTCCAGCATGGAGTGCCTCGGTGCCGCGCGCTGCCCGGTGGCGCAGGAGTGCTTCAGCGAGAAGGCACGCGCGGCCGCAGCCGACGCCGACATCATCATCACGAACCATGCGATGCTCGCGATCAGCGCCTTCGAGGGGCTCGCCGTCCTGCCCGAATACGACGTCGTGGTCATCGACGAGGCGCACGAGCTGCACGACCGGGTGACCGGGGCCGTCTCCGGACAGCTCTCGGCCTCCATGGTCACGGCGGCCGCGACCGCGCTCCGCCGCCACGCATCCATCGGCACCGCATCGCTCGATACCGCTGCCGACGCCTTCGAGGCCGCGTCCGAGCTCCTCCCCTCCGGGCTGCTGCCCGGCGGCCTGCCGGAGGACCTCGAGCAGGCCCTGGCACAGGTGCGGGACGCGGCACGCGCCGCACTCTCCGACACGAAGACGGACGGCAAATCCGAGGCCGACGCCGACGGCGGCCGGCAGGTCGCCCGCTCCCGGACGACGCTGGTCTTCGAGCTCGCGGAGCGGATCCTCGCCGCCGCCGATCTCAACGAGGTCGTGTGGGCCTCGCGCCCGAGCACGTTCACACCGGGCTCCGGGTACGCCCAGCCGGACGAGAGCGCGCCCGCGACACTGAACGTGGCCCCGCTGTCCGTCGCGGGCAGGTTGCGCGAGGGACTGTTCGAGGACCACACCGTGATCCTCACGTCGGCGACCCTCGCGATCGGCTCCGAGTTCGGGCCCGTCGCGGGATCCCTGGGGTTGAGCGGACCCGGCGCCCCCGCCTGGACCGGGGTCGACGTCGGCAGTCCGTTCGACTATCCGCGCCAGGGTGTCCTCTACGTGGCGAAGGATCTCCCCAAGCCAGAACGAGGCACCTCGGACGCGCAACTGGAGGAACTCCTGACGCTCCTCACGGCGTCGCGCGGGGGAGCGCTCGGTCTCTTCTCCTCCAAACGGGCTGCCGAGGAAGCGGCGGAGGCCCTGCGGCCCAAGGTCGACTTCGAGATCCTGTGCCAGGGCGAGTCCTCGCTCAACGCCCTCGTGACGCAGTTCGCCGACGAACCGGACACCTGCCTGTTCGGGACGATGTCCCTGTGGCAGGGCGTCGACGTGCCGGGCTCGTCGTGCCGTCTGGTCGTCATCGACCGCATCCCGTTCCCGCGCCCGGACGATCCGCTCATGACGGCCCGGACGAGGGCCGTGGCGCGCAGTGGAGGCAACGGCTTCATGAGCGTGTCCGCCACGCATGCGGCGGTACGGCTGGCACAGGGCGCAGGACGCCTGATCCGCGCGACGGGCGACCGCGGCGTCGTCGCCGTCCTCGACAGTCGCCTCGCCACCGCCCGCTACGGCGGCTTCCTCAGGGCGGCACTGCCGCCCTTCTGGGCTACGACGGACCGGACGACGGTCACGGGCATCCTCGAGCGGCTCTCGGCCCGCTGAGAGCCGGCAGGGCCCGCACGCGTATGCCCGTCAGGGGTACGCAGGCAGGCCCTGCCGGGGGGCGCTAGAGTGCGCGCATCACCGAGACGACCTTGCCCATGATGCTGGCGTGGTCGCCGAGGATCGGCTCGTAGCGGGTGTTCTGCGGCAGGAGCCAGGTGTGCCCGTCGCGCTGGCGGAAGGTCTTCACGGTCGCCTCGTCGTCGAGCAGTGCCGCGACGATGTCACCGTTCTGGGCGCTCTGCTGGCGCCGTACGACCACCCAGTCGCCGTCGCAGATGGCGGCATCCACCATGGAGTCCCCGGAGACCCTGAGCATGAAGAGGTCGCCGTGCCCGACGAGCTGTCGCGGCAGGGGCATGACGTCCTCGACGACCTGGTCTGCAAGGATCGGCCCGCCTGCGGCGATGCGCCCGACCAGCGGCACGAGGGCGGTGTCCACGGCGATCTGGTGTCCGGCCTTACGGTCGGCGGAGGAGCCGTCCTCGCTCGCCGCTTCGGAGGCGAGCGTCAGCGGCAGCAGTACTTCCATGGCTCGCGGGCGCTTCGGGTCGCGCCGCAGGTACCCGAGGCGCTCGAGCTGCGACAGCTGATGGGTCACGCTCGAGAGGCTCGCCAGGCCGACCGTGTCGCCGATCTCCCGCATCGACGGCGGGTAGCCCTTGTCGGCGATCGACCGCTGGATGGTTTCGAGGATCGTCAGCTGGCGCGCGGTGAGTCCCTTGGACGCCGAGCGGCCACGCGGGCGTCCACGGCCCGCCGAGATCGGCACGGCGTCGGCCGGAACGTCGGCGGTGTTCGATTCCTGCCGGGCTGCCGGTGTTGATTCCGCCACTGTTGCGCCTTTCGCCTGGGACTGCAGATCCCATGTTGTCCGCCTCCCGGCTTCGCCGGTCACCCGGAGGCTTTTTGTCAGAGGCGGGTGGTTGTCTGAGATACATCACCGGCTCGCCTGCCTGGAGCGGCAGCTTCCGCCGGTGATGTCCTGTCCTGTTCACGCTAGGACAGACGGGCGCAGTTATCAAACATATGTTCGAGCGAGTCTCGACAACGGTCGTCGGTCAGTGCTAGAAATAGGCATCGTGGAAATAGAACGCGTGTTCGAATCGAACGGGTCGTCCGAGGAGAACATTCGAAGGGAAAGAGGTAAGGCAATGGCTGAAGCACCGGCACTGCACGGCAGCACCGCGCTGTGGGCACTGGCGCCCGTTCGTTCCGAGGCCCGTCTCCGGCTCGTCCCTCGCTCCACCTCCGTGACGTCCCTCCGATCGGCGTCCGGTTTGATGCAGTCGGCACCCGTTCAGCCGGATGCGTCCCGCACCTCCACGCAGCGGAGTGCGGGGCACGCCCTGACCCTGACGCGACGCGGACGTCTGCTGCTGGTCGGCCTGCCGATCGCGCTGGGCGTCGCTGCCCTGATCCTCCTGGGCGCCTTCCTGACGTCGCAGGCCAGAGCCGGGGAGTCGGCTCCCGCATCCTCGTCGACGGTCGAGGTGAGTGTCGCCGCGGGGGAGACGCTGTGGGACCTCGCCGTCCAGTACGCCCCGGAGCGCGACCCGCGGGACGTCGTGGCGGAGATGGTGGAACTCAACGACCTGCACACCTCCCTCGTCCGGGCAGGGCAGAGTATCGCGGTCCCCGCCGGGGGATAGTCGGGGGGGGCAGGCAGCCGAGGGACAGCCGAGTGGTGGACATGGCGCCCGCGACGCGTCGTTAGCTGAGACAGTCGGCATCCCTTAAACTCGAAGGGTGCCATCCTCCGTCGACGCCCTAGCGAACCTTCCCCTGCGTGATGACCTCGTCGGGTTGCACCCGTACGGCGCCCCGCAGCTGGACGTACCCATCCTGCTGAACGTCAACGAGAACACCCACGGCGTCCCCGCCGATGTCCACGCCGCCATCGTCGCTGCGGTGGCGGAGGCGACGCAGGGCCTCAACCGCTACCCGGACCGCGAGTTCAGCGAGCTTCGGAAGAACCTCGCCGACTACCTGGGCCATGGACTGACGCCCGACCAGCTGTGGGCTGCGAACGGCTCCAACGAAGTGCTCCAGCAGGTCCTCCAGGCCTTCGGTGGACCCGGGCGCACGGCGCTCGGGTTCCCTCCCACCTACTCCATGTACCCGCTGCTGGCCAGCGGCACGGGCACGCGGTACGTGACGGCCGAGCGCGGCTCCGCGTACTCCCTGACGCCCGAGGCGACCGCCCGCGCCGTGCGGGAGTCGGCCGCCAACATCGTCTTCCTGTGTTCGCCCAACAACCCGACCGGCACCGCCCTCGGCCTCGACGTGATCGAGGCCGCCTACGAGGCCGGCGAGGAAGCGCGGGCCATCATCATCGTGGACGAGGCCTACGGCGAGTTCGCGCAGCAGGGGACGCCCAGCGCCCTCACGCTGCTCCCCGGGCGCCCGCGGCTCCTCGTCTCGCGCACGATGAGCAAGGCATTCGCCCTGGCGGGGGCGAGGATCGGCTATCTCGCCGCCGCGCCGGAGGTCACCGACGCCCTGCGGCTGGTCCGTCTTCCGTACCACCTCTCCGCCATCACGCAGGCTGCGGCCAATGCGGCCCTCACCCACGCGGACACGCTGCTGTCCAACGTCGAGGCGATCAAGGTGCAGCGGGACCGCATCGTGCGGGAGCTTTCCGAGCTCGGGCTCACCCCGGCCCCGTCGGACGCCAACTTCGTCTTCTTCTCCGGTCTCGATGATCCCCACCGGGTGTGGAAGGGCCTGCTGGAGGCGGGCGTGCTCATCCGCGACGTCGGCATCCCGGGGTCCCTGCGGGTCACCGCGGGAACAGAGGAGGAGACCACGGTGTTCCTCACTGCGTTGAGGAAACTGCTGTAGCACGTCCCCTTTCCCTGCAGGGCTCCCTGCACCGGCGCCGGGTGCTGTTCTCCTAGACTTGGAGTGCAGGGACCACCCGCGACCCCCCGTCGCCCGCCCGTCGATCAGCGTCCGGCAAGCCCGGACGCGCACAGAAGGAATGCAATGACAGTTGATGCCGCCCGCGGCCGCACGGCCCGCATCGAGCGCGTCACGAGCGAGTCCAGCGTCCTCGTGGAACTCGACCTCGACGGTACCGGTACCTCGTCGATCGACACCACGGTGCCTTTCTACGACCACATGCTCACGGCGCTGTCGAAGCACTCGCTGATCGACCTGACGATCAGGTCCTCCGGTGACACGCACATCGACGTCCACCACACCGTCGAGGACACGGCCATAGCGATCGGCGAGGCCCTCCGGCTCGCCCTGGGCACCAAGGCCGGCATCCGCCGCTTCGGCGAGGCGACCGTCCCGCTGGACGAGGCCCTGGCCAACGCCGTCGTCGACATCTCCGGCCGCCCGTTCCTCGTGCACGGCGGCGAGCCCGCGGGGCAGGAGTACCACCTCATCGGCGGGCACTTCACCGGGTCCCTGACCCGCCACGTGCTGGAGGCCATCGCCCTGCACGCACAGATCTGCCTCCACGTCACCGTGATCGCGGGGCGGGACCCGCACCACATCGTCGAAGCCCAGTTCAAGGCCCTTGCCCGCGCGCTGCGCGCGGCCGTGGAGCCCGACCCCCGGGTCGAGGGCATCCCGTCCACGAAGGGAGCGCTATGACCGCGCGTACCGTCACCGTGCTCGACTACGGATCGGGCAACGTCCGCTCCGTCGTGCGCGCGCTCGAGCACGTCGGCGCGGAGGTCGTGCTCAGCGCCAAGCCCGACGACGTCCTCACCGCGGACGGACTGCTCGTGCCCGGCGTCGGTGCGTTCGCCGCCGTGATGAAGGGGCTGAAGGACGTCGACGCGCTGCGCATGATCGGGCGGCGCGTGGCGGGCGGCCGCCCTGTCCTCGGGATCTGCGTGGGGCTGCAGGTGCTGTTCGACGAAGGCGTGGAGCACGGTGTGCGCACTCCGGGCATGGGGGAGTGGCCCGGGACGGTCGAGCGGCTGAAGGCGGACGTCGTGCCGCACATGGGCTGGAACACGGTGGAGCCGCCGGAGGACTCCGTCCTCTTCGACGGCATCGGGGACCAGCGCTTCTACTTCGTGCACTCCTATGGCGTCCAGGACTGGTCCTTCGACGTGACCCAGCCGGCCATGAAGCCGCCGCAGGTCACCTGGTCCGACCACGGAGGCCCCTTCATCGCCGCCGTCGAGAACGGCCCGCTCAGCGCCACCCAGTTCCACCCGGAGAAGTCCGGGGATGCGGGAGCGCAGCTGCTGAGGAACTGGATCGAAGGACTCCGGTGAGCGGATGCTGAGCCTCGTGCTCATGGGAGCCGCAGGCCTCCTCATCGGCGGAGCGTTCTCCCTGCGCAGCCAGGAATTCCCCCGCTGGGTGTGGACCGCGTTCCTGGTGCTGGCCGCACTCTCGCTGCTCGCCGCCTACCTGTTCACCCTTCCCGGCGACTAGCCGGACCCCGCACCCGACCCAGCGGCCCGCGCCGCACCTACGAAAGCAGACACAGCAGACGATGAGCCCCTTCTCCGAAACACCCACGCTCGAACTCCTTCCCGCCGTCGACGTCGCCGACGGCCAGGCCGTCCGCCTGGTGCAGGGCGAAGCGGGCAGCGAGACCAGCTACGGCGACCCGCTCGACGCCGCGCTCGCCTGGCAGGAGGCCGGCGCGGAGTGGGTGCACCTCGTGGACCTGGACGCCGCTTTCGGCCGGGGCTCGAACCGGGACCTGCTCGAGCGCGTGGTGAAGCACCTGGACATCAAGGTCGAGCTCTCCGGCGGTATCCGTGACGACGCGTCGCTGGACGCCGCGCTGGAACTCGGTGCGACCCGCGTCAACCTCGGGACCGCCGCGCTCGAGAACCCGGAGTGGACCGAACTCGCCATCGCGCGCTACAGCGACGCCGTCGCCGTCGGACTCGACGTCCGCGGCACCACGCTGGCGGCGCGCGGCTGGACCGAGGAGGGCGGGGACCTCTGGGAGGTCCTGCAGCGCCTCGAGGATGCCGGCTGCGCACGCTACGTCGTGACGGACGTGACCAAGGACGGCACGCTGAGGGGCCCGAACATCGAGCTCCTGAAGGAGGTCCTGGCGAAGACCATGCGTCCCGTGGTCGCGTCGGGCGGCATCTCGAGCCTCGACGACATCGCGGCACTGCGCGACCTGGTGCCGCTCGGGCTCGAGGGAGCGATCGTCGGAAAGGCCCTGTACGCCGGTGCCTTCACCCTGCCGCAGGCACTGGACGTGGCAGGACTGCCCGCCGCGGACGCGTGACCGGCCGGCAGCTGCCCGCTCACATCGCGGCGGCGCTGGCAGGCAACACCGCCGATTCCGCGGGCCGGCCCTGGGCCGGGCGGGACCTCTCCGGTCCGGAGAACCCGCTGCACTCCTTCGATGACGACGACGGGGCCGCGGACCCGCGGCTGGCCGCCGCGGTGGCAGGACTCCTGGGGCCGGCGGACCAGCCGGGACCGCACGAACGGGCCGTCCTCGCCGCCCTCCGGACCGCGCGGGTCTTCATCCCCATCGTGGCCCAGCTCGGGGAGGGCGGGGCCACTCCCTCCGGTCTGCAGGCCGACAAGGAGGCGGACATGGCCCTCGTGACGCTGACGGCGCCCGACGGCCGGAAGGCCCTGCCGGTGTTCTCCTCGACGCAGGCGCTCGGGCGCTGGCACCGCGACGCGCGGCCCGTGGCGGCCTACGCCCCGCGTGCGGCCCTCGCCGCCGCGGCCGAGCAGGCGGAGCTCCTGGTGCTCGACCCCGGCGGTGACGTGACGTTTGTCGTCCGTCGTCCGGCCGTGTGGGCGCTGGCCCAGCAGGCCGAGTGGACTCCGTCCTACGAGGACCCGGTGCTGGCGTCGCTCGTCGAGGTCGCGGCAGGGAAGGGGGAGGACATCCTCTCCGTGGCCCTGAGGCCAGGGGCCGGCGTCCTCACGCGGTCGGCCGGCGGTAGCATTGCCTCCGGTGGGGGACCGGGCCCCGAGCTGCGCATGGACCTGCAGCTCCGCGCGGGGCTCTCTCCGCAAGAGGTGCGGAACGCCGTGTCCGCCTTCCGCGCGAGGCTCCTGGACCTCACCGAATTCGTGGAACGCGTCGACTCGCTCGACATCAAACTCACCCGCTGACGCAGCCGTCGGCGAAGAAGGACTGGTCGTGAACTTCGCCGTATACCGGGACCTGCTGCGCGTCCGCTCCGTGCGGACGCTGCTGATCGTCGGGATGATCGCCCGCTTCCCGCACTCGGCGGCCGGCGTCCTGCTGACGCTGCACGTGGTGCAGACCCTGGACCGGGGGTACGCCGAAGCGGGAGCCGTCGCCGCCATCGTCACCATCGGTATCGCCGCCGGTGCACCCTGGCGGGGCCGGCGCATCGACAGCGCCGGCCTGCGCCGCGCACTTCTTCCCTCCGTCATCGCGGAAGCCGTCATCTGGTCCGTCGCTCCGCACCTGCCCTACCACTGGCTGCTCGTCGCCGCGCTGGTCGGCGGCCTCTTCACCCTTCCCGCGTTCTCCGTCATCCGCCAGGCGCTCGGGGTCCTGGTCGACGGCGACCGGCGCCGGACGGCGTTCACGCTCGATGCGATCGCCACCGAGGTGATCTTCATGGCAGGGCCGGCGGTGGGCGTCGTCCTGGCCACCCAGGTCTCCACCGTGCTCGGCCTGACACTGGTGGGACTCGCCACGGCCTGCGCCGGGCTCTTCCTCATGTGGTTCAACCCACCCACGCGGTCCGAGCAGCTGCCCGACGACGGGACCGTCCCTGCAGTGGCGCCGGCGGGGATCGGCGAGACCGCCGCGGACCTCATCGGTTCCCACACCACCGGGTCCCACCATGCTGCACCCGGGGGCCGCCGCGGCCCCTCGCTGCTCCGCCGCGGCATCAGCAGGGCCTTCCCCTGGCTGACCGTGCCGCTCGTGGTGGTCATGGTCATCGCCGCAGGGGCGGGACTGGTCCTGTCGGGCTCCGAGGTGGGGATCGTCGCCACGCTCGAGCTCTCCGGCAACGAGGGCCAGCTCGGCCTCGTCTTCGTGGCGTGGTGCGCCGCATCCGTGGTGGGCGGGCTCCTCTACGGCGCACTGCACCGACCGGTACCGCCGTCGCTCCTGCTGATCGGCATGGGGCTGCTGACGCTGCCGATGGCCTTCGCGGAGAGCACCCTGTCGCTGGCCCTGCTGTCGATCCCAGCGGGCCTGCTGTGCGCGCCGGTGCTCTCGGCCGCTTCGGAGAAGGTCGCCGACCTGGTCGCAGAGGACAGGAGGGGCGAGGCGATGGGCTGGTACGGTTCGGCGCTGACCTCGGGTGTCGCGCTCGGCGCTCCCCTGGCGGGCGTCCTCATCGATACCACGGGCCCGTGGGGCGGCTTCATCACGGTGGCGGTCGTCTCGGCGCTGATCGGTGCGGCCGGGTTCGCGGCGCGCGGCCTGGGTCGGCAGCCGGCGGCCGATCCCGAGCGGGCGGCCCGCCGGGTGTAGGTGCCGGGAACACGAATGCGCCGCACCGGGATCCGGTGCGGCGCATTCGGCCCCGGGGCGCGAGGCGGGACTATCGGGTCAGTTGACCGGGCCCGTGTACTTCTCGCCGGGGCCCTGCCCGGGAGGATCGGGGATGATCGAGGCCTCCCGGAAGGCCAGCTGCAGCGAGCGGAGCCCGTCGCGCAGGGGACCGGCGTGCTGGGACCCGATCTCCGGCGCGGCCGCAGTGACGAACCCGGCGAGGGCGGTGATCAGCTTGCGCGCCTCGTCGAGGTCCTTGAGCTGCTCGGCGTTCTCCTCGTGCCCGAGCCCGCACTTGACGGCGGCAGCACTCATCAGGTGGACCGCCGAGGTTACGATGACCTCCACGGCGGCCACTTCGGAGATATCGCGCATCTGCCGGCGGACGTCCTGCTCGGCCGCCGAGGGGCCGGCGGCGTGTTCCTGCTCCTCCGCGAAGCTGCGTCGGGAGGACGTGGCGGGCCCGTCGTCGGAGGCGTGCTGCGGATTGTCGTGTGGGGTGTTCATACTGGTAAGCTTGGCATAGACCAACCGGTCGCTGTTACTTGCTGTGCTCCTTCGAGGAGCCGGCGGCAACGGACCGGGATGCAAGCGGAGTCCTCTCCCACCCGCGTTTGCCTGGTGCAGCCCTTGGCCGCATTGCAGGTAGCCGGGTCACCTGGTCGGTCCTGCGAACGATCGCGCGGGAAGCCTACGCTTCCGCCGACCGCCCTGAACCGGCTGCCGAGGCCTTCGATTGCGCATGCAATGGGAGGCCTTCTTTCGTTTGCAGGCGGTTCCGGTTTGAGAATCCACAGGAGTCACACATTAGCGAGCCAAGAATCAACGATCGTATCCGCGTTCCCGAGGTGCGGTTGGTCGGACCTGCCGGCGAACAGGTAGGAATCGTCCGTATCGAGGACGCGCTCCGACTTGCTGCCGAGTCCGACCTGGATCTTGTCGAGGTAGCACCGCAGGCGAAGCCTCCGGTGGCCAAGCTCATGGATTTTGGTAAGTACAAGTACGAAGCGGCCGTCAAGGCCCGCGAGGCGCGGAAGAACCAGACCAACACGGTCCTGAAGGAAATCCGGTTCCGCCTCAAGATCGACACCCATGACTACGAGACCAAGCGCGGGCACGCCATGCGCTTCCTCGGCGCCGGTGACAAGGTCAAGGCCATGATCCAGTTCCGCGGTCGTGAGCAGCAGCGTCCGGAGATGGGTATCCGCCTGCTCCAGAAGTTCGCAGAGGATGTCGCCGAGGTCGGTGTGGTCGAGTCGTCGCCGCGTATCGACGGCCGCAACATGGTCATGGTCATCGGCCCGACCAAGAACAAGGCCGAAGCGAAGGCGGAGGCACGCCGGGAAACGCAGCGGGCCGAGGCGAAGGCTGCCAACGAGGCAGTGAAGGCCGGGGGAGAGGTCAAGCGCATCGACACCTCCCGGGCGAGCACTGCCCCGCTGACCCAGTCCCTCGCGGACCTGCTGCCCGAGGGCTACTCGATCACGAGCGAGCCCGAGGCCGCCGCGCCGGAGGCTCCCGTCCAGGAAGCACCCGCCGCCGTGGAGGTCCCGGAGGCAGCCGTCGCGGAGCCCACGGCTGTTCCGCAGGCGACGGAAGCCCCGGCCGCCGCTCCGGCACCGAAGGCTGCTCCGGCGCGGACCTCGTCGGCTCCGGCCCGGACGTCCTCCGCTCCGCGGTCGACGGCCCCACGGCCCGCGGCCGAGCGTCCCGCTGCGTCGCGACCGGCACAGCAGGCGCCGCGGCCGGCGACGGCTGCACCGGCACCACGTCCCGCGGCGGCGCCGGTCCCGAGGCCGGCGGCAGCGGCACCGAAGCCGTCCGCAGCCCCCATGCCTTCGGCCATGCCCAAGCCTGGAGCGCCGAAACCGTCGGCGACGCCCAAGCCTGCCGGCAGGACGGCGCCCAAGAGCCCGACCAGCCGTACGAAGCCCGGAACCGAGGACTAGGGCCCCGGCCCTGCCCTTCCGGGCACGTTCGAACACCAGCAGGCACCTTCGGGTGCCGAACTCCGGGTGCACCCGCCCCGGCTATCAAAAGGAGATCGGTCCCCATGCCGAAGATGAAGACCCACAGTGGCGCCAAGAAGCGCTTCAAGCTGACCGGTAGCGGCAAGCTCAAGCGCCAGCAGGCCAACCGCCGCCACTACCTCGAGCACAAGTCCTCGACCGTGACGCGCCGTCTCGCGAGCGACCAGATCGTCTCGAAGGCCGACACCAAGGTCATCAAGAAGATGCTGGGCGTCTAACCACCAATCCACCCCCTCGGGAAAGCGCACGCACTGATCAGTGCGGCGCTGCGGCTGCGGCCGTGACCGAAGAAGAACAAAAGGAGTACGCACGTGGCACGTGTGAAGCGGGCAGTCAATGCCCACAAGAAGCGCCGGGTCATCCTCGAGCGCGCCAAGGGTTACCGCGGTCAGCGTTCGCGCCTGTACCGCAAGGCGAAGGAGCAGCTGCTCCACTCGTTCGTCTACAGCTACGGTGACCGCCGCAAGCGCAAGGGTGACTTCCGTCGCCTCTGGATCCAGCGCATCAACGCTGCATCCCGCGCCAACGGCCTGACCTACAACCGCCTGATCCAGGGCCTCAAGGCCGCCGAGATCCAGGTCGACCGCCGTATGCTCGCGGACCTTGCCGTCACCGATGGCGCTGCTTTCGCGGCCCTCGTCCAGATCGCCAAGGATTCCCTGCCGGCCGACACGTCGGCTCCGCTCAAGGCCTCGGCCTAGGACCATCGGACGCTGCGGGCCTTCCGGCCCGCGCACCGATACATGATGAGCGCACACGGACGCCCCCAGGCGCCACTGATGTCCAACACCCAGGCCGACCGGGTGAAGGAAGTGGCACGCCTGGCCGGGCGTCCGTCGCGTTTAAGGCGCAGGGAGTTCCTGGCCGAAGGGCCGCAGGCCGTGCGGGAGGCCGTGCGACTGCACCTCGACCGGCAGGACGCCGGCAGGGACGGCGTCGTCGTCGACGTGTACGCGACGGCGGAGGCCCTCGAACGGCACACCGATATCGGGGCTCTCCTCGACCGCGAGGGTGCCCCCTCCCTCCGGCGGGTGACCCCCGAGGTGCTGGCGGCGATGTCGTCGACGGTCACCCCCCAGGGCTTCGTGGCGGTCTGCAGGTTCGTCGACGTCCCGCTTGAGGACATGCTCGCCGCGGGTCCGCGCCTCGTCGCCGTGCTGGTCGAGGTCCGGGACCCGGGCAATGCCGGCACCATCATCCGCGCCGCCGATTCGGCGGGAGCGGGCGCGGTCATCCTGACGGGTGCCAGCGTCGACCCCTACAACCCGAAGACCGTACGGTCCACCGTCGGTTCACTGTTCCACCTCCCCCTCGTGATCGGGGTCGAGCTGGACGGGCTGATCGACCGGCTGCGGGAGGCAGGGCTGACGGTCCTGGCGGCCGACGGCTACGGCGCGACGAACCTGGACGACCTGCAGGACGCCAGCGCGGCGCGCAGGTTCGGTTCGGGCGACGACGACGGCCGGGAGGGATCCGGAACCGGGTCGGACGAGGGTGCTGCCGGACCGTCGGTGAGCACGGTACGGCTCGAGCACGCCGGCGCCTGGCTCTTCGGCAACGAGGCGCAGGGGCTTCCCGGCGAGGTGACCGCCCGCGCCGACGCGCGCGTGGCGGTCCCCATCTACGGAAGCGCCGAATCCCTGAACGTCGGGACGGCCGCCACGGTGTGCCTCTACGCCTCAGCCCGCGCGCAGCGCTGAGGCCACGGTGCCGGCGGCAGCCCGGCCCTGGCCGCGGCGGTCCAGCCACCCGCTGAGGACGGCGACGCCGAGTCCGAGCACGGCGAGTGCCGCTCCTACCAGCGCCGGGGCGGTGAAGCCCCAGCCCGCGGCGATGACGGCACCGCCGAGGGCAGCTCCCAGGGCGTTCGCGATGTTCAGCGCGGAGTGGTTCAGCGAGGACGCGAGCGACGGTGCACCGGGTGACACGTCGAGCAGGCGCGCCTGCAGGGGCGGAATGAGCGTCGATCCTGTCGCCCCGACGAGGAACACGAGGAGGCATGCGCTCCACGGCCTGGTGGCGGCGAGGGGGAACAGCAGCAGCACGGCCGCGATCGTCGCCATCACGGCGTAGATGCTTCCCAGAATGGATTTGTCCGCCAGTCGTCCCCCCAGGACGTTGCCGACGACCATGCCCACCCCGCACAGCGCGACGACGAGCGGCAGGACCGCCGCGTCCGCGCCAGCCACCTCCGTCATGACGGGCGAGATGTACGAGTAGACGGCGAAGAACCCTCCGAAGCCCACGATGCCGATGAGCAGGGTCATCCAGAGCTGCGGGCGCCGCAGGGCGCCGAGCTCCCCCCGGATGCTCGCCCCGGGCCGCACGGGGACGACCGGCACGAGGGTCCTGATGAGGACGAGGGTGCCGGCCCCGATCAGCCCCACGAGGAGGAACATCGAACGCCAGCCGAACTGCTGTCCCAGCCAGGTGGCGAACGGGACTCCGACCACATTGGCGATGCTGAGTCCGAGCATGACCATCGAGATCGCCCGGCCGCGCTTCGCCGGGTCGGCGAGAGACGCCGCGATCACTGCGGCGACGCCGAAGTAGGCGCCGTGCGGCAGGCCGGACAGGAACCGCGATGCGAGCATCCAGCCGAAGCCCGAGGCGAAGAAGGACGACAGGTTGGCGAGAGTGATGACCAGCATGAGGGCCAGCGCCACCGTGCGCTGGGGCTTCTTCGCACCCAGCGTCGCGAGGACCGGTGCTCCCACGACGACGCCCAGCGCGTACGCGGAGATGACGTGGCCGCCCTGTGCGTAGTCGACGCCGAGGTCCGCACGCATCTCCTCGAGCAGGCCCATGATGGTGAATTCCGTGGTCCCGATCGCGAAGCCGCCCACGGCAAGGGCGCCGATGGCCAGGGCCAGCCGCCGGCCCGGAAGGCGCTGGAGCGGGACGGACGGGGGAGCGGAGGAAGTCATGGGTGTCCTAGCGGCGGGATCGGTCGGGGACGGGGATCGGTCGCCGGAGCGCCCTGCAGCGGGCGGAAGGGGACGGCGACGCGGACGACGTCGTCGCCTTCCAGCCTAGGTGATGACCCGATCGCTCCCCGAAATGCAACCACGAACAACGCCTCCCGGAGTTTGCGGCATGATGATCAGCCCTCCTACGGTTGACGGACGACGTGGGTTGAGCAGCGGCCAGTCGATTCTTCTGCTTAGGAGTTCCCCCATGGAATCAACCGTCCGGCCCGCAGCGTCGCGCGCAGCGGCAGCACACCCGTCGACGCGCGCGGTGGAGTCATAGGACGTTCGGCGTGGAGGAGGAGTTCCTCCTCGTGGACGCCGGGACCGGGTATCCCGTGCCGCTGGGCCAGGAGGCCTTCGGCCAGTGCACGGATGATCGTCTCACCTGCGAGATCGAGCAGGAGCAGATCAAGACGGGCACGAGGCGGCACCCCGGCCCGCACGCCGGAGCCTCGTGAGGACGGGTGGCTGGGGCCGCGCGACGACCACCTGAGGAGATGTGCGACCGTCAAGGCCGCACGCACGCGGGCCGAAGGCTGGAACAACGCACCACCGGATGATTGGATCGAACCATGGGCTGGACACTGCATTCATTTCAGTTGCCGCAGAGCGAGCACCTGCGTGAGGACATCAACCTGCCGCAGGAGCCCGAGGCCGAGAGCGCCGCGGAATTCACGGAGGAGACCTACACCTCGACGGAACTCAACGCAGGGCAGCAGGTCCCCGGACTGAGCCCCCACGGCGAGTACCGGCGCGGGGACAACCCGGAACACCAGACGGCCGCGGGCGGCAAGCTCGCCTCACCCGAGGAGAGCTGACAGCACCGGGGGAGACCGAGGCAGGACGACGGCGTCGATAGACTCGGCGGGTGACGAAACCAGCAGCGGACCAGCTCCGCCAGATCGTCGGCGGAGCCGTCGTCGACTCCCTCGACCATCCGACCCGCCTGCTCGTGGCGCGGCGGACGGCACCGCCGCAATTCGCCGGGATGTGGGAGTTCCCCGGCGGGAAGGTCGAGGCTGGGGAGACCTGCGAGGCCGCGCTGCGGCGTGAACTCGAGGAGGAACTCGGGATCCAGGCACGCCTCGGTGAGGAGATTCCCGGTCCGCACGCCCAGGGCTGGCCGCTCAACGAAGTGGCTGCGATGCGTGTCTGGTTCGTGGAGGCGTCCGCCGGCGACGCAGCGCCGCTGCAGGACCACGACGAACTGCGATGGGTGCCGGTGCACCCCGCCCAGGAGCTGGACGCCCTGCCCTGGATTCCCGCCGACCGCCCCATCCTCGTCGCGCTGAGAGCCAGGTCAGGACTGCAGGTCCGGGCCGGCGGAGGAAGCCTGCGCTAGAACAGCGATGCCTGGACGGCGCGGGACGCAGGGGCCGGCGCGCCGGCCGGCGGAACCGGCTCCTGCCCGCTGCCCGCGGACAGGTTGCGGAAGAAGCCCGCGCCCGCCGCGAGTCCGTGCTTGCGGCGGAAGATCCGGATCCTGCCCGAGAGCCAGTCCCGGTACTCCTTGGACGCGTAGCTCCCGCCGCGGTAGAGCGCCTCGTACTTCGGGACGAGGTGGGGATGGTGGGCGGCGAGCCACTGCAGGAACCACTCGCGCGAGCCCGGCCTCAGGTGCAGGGGGCCGGCTGTCACACCGGTGGCTCCTGCCGCCGCCAGCTCGCCGAACAGCCGGTCGAGCGATTCGTCGCCGTCCGTGAGCCAGGGCAGAATCGGCATGGCCATCACCCCGCACGGCAGTCCTGCCTCGCGCAGCCGCGAGATGAGGGCGAGCCGGGCCCGCGGGGCAGGGGTGCCCGGCTCGATCGCCTCGGCGAGGACCGGATCCACGAGTGCGAGCGAGATGCCCATCCCGACGCCCACCGATTTCGCAGCGGCCTTCAGCAACGGGATGTCGCGGGCGAGGAGGGTGCCCTTCGTCAGGATGGAGAAGGGCGTGCCGGAATCGGCCAGGGCCGAGATGATGCCCGGCATCAGCGTGTACCGGCCCTCCGCCCGCTGGTAGGGATCGGTATTTGTCCCTAGGGCCACATGCTCGCGCGACCAGGACGGGCGGCCCAGTTCGCGGCGGAGCACCTCCGCCGCGTTGGTCTTCACGACGAGCTGCGCATCGAAATCCAGCCCGGTGTCGAGGTTGAGGTAGCTGTGCGTCTTCCGGGCGAAACAGTACACACAGGCATGGGAGCAGCCCCGGAAGGGGTTGATCGTCCAGGAGAACGGCATCGACGACGTGGGGGGCACCCTGTTGAGGACTGACTTGGCGGTCACCTCGTGGAAGGTGATCCCGGCGAACTCCGGGGTCCGGACGGTCCGCACCAGCCCCGCGAGGGGCAGCAGGGCGGATTCAGCTCCGCCGTCGTCCCTGATCTTCTGGCCTTCCCACCGCATACCGCCATTAGAACACGCGTACTAATACGGTGTCACGGTGCCTCGACGGCACGCCTAGGCTGGGAGCATGATCCTGCTGACAGGCTTCGAACCCTTCGGGGGACAGTCCACCAATCCGTCCTGGTCCGCAGTCCGGCGGGCCGCCGGGCTCCTGACCGAGCAGGGGCACGAGGCCGTGGCCGTCGAGTTGCCCTGTGTCTTCGGCTCGAGTATCGACGTGCTCGAAGGTGCCCTGGAGCGGGTCCGGCCAGGGATCGTCCTGTGCGTGGGACAGGCCGGCGGGCGCGAACGGATCTCCCTCGAACGCGTCGCCATCAATGTGGACGACGCACGGATCCCCGACAACGCCGGCCGGCAGCCCATCGACGAGCCCGTCGTCCCAGGCGGGCCGGCCGCCTACTTCTCAACCCTTCCTCTCAAGGCGTGCCGTGAGACCGTTCTGCGCCTCGGCGTGCCCGTCGAGGTGTCGCAGACGGCGGGCACCTATGTCTGCAACCACGTCTTCTACGGGCTCATGGACCTCCTCGCGGCCCGTCCGGGAACCCGTGGCGGCTTCATCCACGTGCCGTACTCGACGGAGCAGGGCGAGGCCAACCGGCAGCCGGGCCTCGCCGTCGAGGACATGGCGAGCGCCCTCGCGGCCATCGCGACCACCACCGCGGGCAGGACGTCCGACGTGCGGGTTCCTGCCGGCGCGGAGCACTGAGCGTCTAGGAGCGCCGCCCCTTCCGGGTGGAGAGGACGGCGCCGACTGCTGCTCCGATCGGCCGGAGCGGCTGCTCCCGGTACCCGCCGTCGGACAGTCCCGCCCTCCGCTCGAAGGGGTTGCGCGACGCCGGGTCCCCGGTCCGCAGGAGGGAGTACGCCGCCGCCAGCAGGTACGCGGGAAGGAACGGCAGCCCGAGGAACACCGCGTACTGGCGTGCATGGCGCGCCTCGTGCTCCAGCAGGCGGGTGAACCCCGCGGGGAAGCCCTGGGGCACGTGTCCCCGCAGCAGCACCACGCTGCCCACCGTGAAGGCGCGGGCCTTCGGCAGCCGGCCCCTGTACCCCTCGGCGAGCAGGACCCCGGAGGGGCCGGCCGAGACGCGGCAGCCGGTCAGGGCGGCGAGGGCGAGGCCGCACGGCGTCGACAGGTTGATCCAGTTGAGGAACGGCACGAGCCTGCGGTTCATGCCGTCATCGTATGGGGACCCCGCTCACCCCGTCCCGCGGACGGGCCTACCCTGTCGTGGTGGAGCGCCGCCGAACCGGTCGCCTAGACTTGATCCGCCGGTGCGCCACGCTGCGACCCGGCGTTTTCCTGTCCACGGCGCGGCGTGCACGCCGCCCGCCGCACATCCGAGAGTGCAAGGTAAGCAATCCCCATGTCCGAAACCCCAGAGCACGCCGGGCCCGGCAGCCCCGATGCCCAGGTCCCCGATCCGCTGGACGCCTCGTCGGTCGCCGCTGCCGTCGACGCCGCGCTCGCGGACATCGCAGCCGCAGCCGACCTCGACGCGCTCAAGGCGGTCCGGATCGCGCACTCCGGCGAGAAGTCGCCGTTGAGCCTCGCGAACCGGGGGATCGGTGCGCTTCCGAAGGAGCAGAAGTCCGCCGCCGGCAAGAACATCGGCCCGGCCCGCGGCCGCATCAACCAGGCCCTCGCCGCCCGGACCACCGAACTCGAAGCCGAGCGTGACGCCCGGATCCTCGTCGAGGAAGCCGTCGACGTCACGGCGGCTCCCCGCCGTCGCCGGGCCGGAGCACGGCACCCGCTGTCCACGCTGCAGGAGCGCGTCAGCGACGTCTTCGTCGGCATGGGCTGGGAGATCGCCGAAGGCCCCGAACTCGAGTCGGAATGGTTCAACTTCGACGCGCTCAACTTCAAGCCGGACCACCCCGCCCGCGAGATGCAGGACACCTTCTTCGTGGAGCCTCCCGAAGCCCACCTCGTACTCCGGACCCACACGTCGCCCGTGCAGGTCCGCTCCATGCTCGAGCGCGACCTGCCGATCTACGTGCTGTGCCCGGGGAAGGTGTTCCGTACCGACGAGCTCGACGCGACCCACACCCCGGTGTTCCACCAGTTCGAGGGCCTCGCCATCGACAAGGGACTCACCATGGCCGACCTCGTGGGTACCCTCGAGCACTTCACGCGGCAGCTCTTCGGCGACGAGGCGAAGGTCCGCCTGCGCCCCAACTACTTCCCCTTCACGGAGCCGAGCGCGGAGCTCGACATCTGGCACCCGGGCGCCAAGGGCGGCCCCCGCTGGATCGAGTGGGGTGGCTGCGGCATGGTCAACCCGAACGTCCTGCGCGCCACGGGCATCGACCCGGACGTCTACTCCGGGTTCGCCTTCGGCATGGGGATCGAGCGGGCACTCATGTTCCGCAACGAGGTCAGCGACATGCGGGACATGATCGAGGGCGATGTACGTTTCAGCGAACACTTCGGGATGGAGATCTAGGTGAGAATCCCACTGTCCTGGCTGCGCGAGTACGCAGCCGTGCCCGCGGATGCGACCGCGGAAGACGTGATGGCCGAGCTCGTGAAAGTGGGCCTGGAGGAGGAGGACGTCCATCGTCCCACCGATGAGCTGAAGGGCCCGGTCGTCGTCGGCCAGGTCCTCAGCCTCGTCAAGGAGCCGCAGTCCAACGGCAAGACCATCAACTGGTGCGAGGTCCGCGTGGTGCCCGAGGGTGCCGAGCAGACCCTCACCGGCGACGGCATCGACCCCTCGGGCGTGCAGGGCATCGTGTGCGGCGCCCACAACTTCGTCGAGGGCGACAAGGTCGTCGTGACCCTGCCCGGCGCCGTGCTGCCCGGGAACTTCCGGATCAGCCCGCGCAAGACCTACGGCCACGTCTCCGCCGGCATGATCGCGTCGGTGCGCGAACTCGGCATCGGCGACGACCACGACGGCATCCTCGTGCTCTCGACGCTCGGGCTGGACCCCGAGGTCGGCACCGACGCCATGGAGCTCCTCGGCCTGTACGACGAGGCCGCGGAGATCAACGTGACGCCCGACCGCGGGTACTGCTTCTCCATCCGCGGCGTGGCACGTGAATACGCGCACGCCACCGGAACGGCCTTCACGGACCCCGCCGGCGCCGTCGTCGTGCCGCAGGCGCAGGACGCCGGCTACCCGGTGCGCCTCGAGGACTCCGCGCCGATCTACGGCAGGCCCGGCTGTGACAGGTTCGTCGCCCGGACGGTCCGCGGCGTCGACCCGTCGCGCCCCACCCCGCCGTGGATGTCGGCACGCCTCCGCCTCGCCGGGATCCGCTCCATCTCCCTCGTGGTGGACATCTCGAACTACGTGATGCTCGAACTCGGCCAGCCGCTGCACTTTTACGACCTCGACCGGCTGTCGGGCGACATCGTGGTGCGCCGCGCCGCCGCCGGGGAGACGCTGCGGACACTCGACGACCGCGAGCGCACACTCGACGCCGAGGACCTGCTCATCACGGACGCCTCGGGGCCCATCGGCATCGCCGGCGTGATGGGTGGGGCCGCCACCGAGGTCTCGGACGGGACACGGAACGTCCTGATCGAGTCCGCCCACTTCGAGGAGGTCGGCATCGGCCGCTCCCGCCGACGCCACCGGCTGCCCTCGGAGGCCTCCAAGCGCTTCGAGCGCGGCGTGGACTGGAACGTCGCCGACGTCGCGGCCCAGCGCGCCGTCGAACTCCTCCTCGACCTCGCCGGCGGCACTGCCGACGACGCCGTCACCGACGTCGGACAGGCACCGGCACCGCGCGTCATCGACCTGGCGGCCGGTTTCCCGGCCCGCCTGATCGGCCGCGATTTCACGGACGAGCAGATCCGCGGAACCCTCACCGACCTCGGCGCGACCGTGGATACCGCCGACGGCGGCTACCGCGTCACGGCTCCGAGCTGGCGCACGGACCTCGAGACGCGCGAGGACCTCACCGAGGAGATCATCCGGCTCGTCGGGTACGACACGATCCCCTCGACCCTGCCCGTCGCCCCTCCCGGGCGTGGTCTGACGCGCCTCCAGCAGCAGCGGCGGCGCCTCCTGAACGCGCTCGCCGGGGCAGGACTGACGGAGGTCCTCTCCTACCCGTTCGTCGGCGCACACGCGAACGCCGTCTTCGGCACGCCGGACGAGGGAGCCCCCGTGGCGTCGGTCAAGCTCGCGAATCCGCTCAGCGCGGAGCTCGGCTACCTGCGCCGGTCGATCCTCCCCGGCCTCGTAGAGCTCGCGAAGCGTAACTCCTCGCGCGGCTTCCGCGACCTGGCCCTGTTCGAGGCGGGTGCGGTGTTCCTGCCGGGCGCAGCCCTGGGGACGGAGTCCATCCCGCCGCTGGGCATCCGGCCCGACGACGAGGTCCTCGACGCGCTGTACGCGGGCATCCCCGACCAGCCGCTGACCATCGCGGCGCTGTTCACCGGCCACGAGACGACGCCGTCGGCCGGCGTCGTTCCCCGCTCCTGGGACTGGGCCGACGCCATCGACGTCGTCCAGCTCATGGGACGGGTCACCGGCGTCGACGTCGTCGTGCGGCAAGGGAGCCACCAGGCGTTCCACCCGGGACGCACCGCGGAGTTCTCGCTGCGCAGCGGAGAGGTACTGGGCTACGCGGGTGAGCTCCACCCGCAGCTGATCGCCGCGCAGGACCTGCCGGCGCGCACAGTGGCCCTCGAGATCAACGCGGACCTCCTGTTCGACGCCGCTGCCGACGTGATCGTCGCCCGGCCGCTGTCCACGTATCCGCCGGCCACCCAGGACGTGGCGCTGGTCGTGGAGTCCGGCGTGGTGGCGGGGGACGTGCTCGAGACGCTCCGCGAAGGCGCAGGGGAGCTCCTCGAGGACGTCAGCCTGTTCGACGTGTACACGGGACAGGGCATCGGCGAGGGGCGGAAGTCGCTGGCCTTCGCCCTGCGTTTCCGCGCCGCGGACCGCACGCTGACTGCGGACGAGGCGAGCGCGGCACGCGATGCCGCGGTCGCGCTGGCCGCCGAACGGTTCGGCGCGGTCCAGCGCTGACCGCAGCGGGTGAAGACCCAGCCGGAAAAGACGCAGCAGGCAAAGACTGCAGCAGGTACAGACCGAAGGCCCGTCCAGATGGACGGGCCTTCGGTCGTTGGGCAGCTCACCCAGGGGGCAGGTCAGGGGATCAGCAGTACCTTGCCGGTGGTCCGCCGTGCCTGGAGGTCCTCATGGGCCTGCGCGGCATCGGCGAGGGCGTAGCGGGCGCCGATCCGGACGTCGAGCTGGCCGGCGACGACCGCCCCGAAGAGCTCCTCGGACCGCCAGCGCCGCTCCTCGGGTGAGAGCAGGTAGTGCGCGAGCGTGGGCCGCGTGAGGAACAGCGAGCCCCCGCTGTTGAGCCGCTGCGGGTCGACGGGCGGCACGGGCCCCGAGGCGGCCCCGTAGAGCACGAGGGTGCCGCGGATCCGGAGGGAGCGCAGCGACTCGTCGAACGTCGCCTTGCCGACGCCGTCGTACACGACGTCGACGCCGGTCCCGTCCGTTGCGGTCCTGACCGCGTCGGCGAATCCCTCGTACGGCAGCACCTCGTCCGCGCCCGCGCCGCGGGCCAGCTCCTCCTTCTCCGGCGTGGACACCGTGGTGAACACGCGGGCACCCCTGGCCTTGAGCAGCTGGATGAGCAGCAGGCCGACCCCGCCCGCCCCCGCATGGACGAGCACGGTGGAGTCGGGCTGCACGGGGAAGGTGGAATTGATGAGGTAGTGGGCGGTCATGCCCTGGAGGGGGAGGGCGGCCGCGGTCTCGAGGTCGACGCCCTCCGGGACCGGGAGTGCCTTGTCCGCGTCGACGACGGCGAACTCGGCGTAGGTGCCCCGGCCTTCGGCGAACGCGACCCGGTCGCCGGGCGCGAATCCCCGGGCACCCTCGCCCACCGCCTCCACCGTCCCTGCCGCCTCGGCTCCCGGCGTGAACGGGTGCTCCATGGCGTAGGCGCCGCTGCGCTGGTAGGTCTCGATGAAATTGACGCCGGCCGCCGCCACCCTCACCAGGAGCTGGCCCGGCCCCGGCTCGGGACGGTCGACGGTCGCGACAGCGAGGACATCCGGACCGCCCGGTTCGGAGACGACGATGGCTGAGGGCATGGTGCTGGTCCTTTCGATGGTGTTCCCTCATGCTATTCCCGGAGCTCCGGCCGCGGGTATGCATAACTATGTGCAGCTCCGCATATCTTTGTTGTACGCTGGAGAAATGACGTTCACCGCAGCAGTATCCGGGGCCAGCGGCTACGCCGGAGGCGAGCTCCTGCGCCTCCTGGCGAACCATCCCGACGTCGAGGTCGGCGCGATCACGGCCCACAGCAACGCCGGCGCGCTGCTGGGGGACCTGCAGCCCCACCTCCACTCCCTGGCCGACCGCGTGCTGCAGGAGACCACGGCAGAAGCGCTTGCGGGACACGACGTCGTCTTCCTTGCCCTTCCGCACGGCGCGAGCGCGGAGATCGCCGCGCAGCTGTCGCCGGACACCCTCGTGATCGACGCGGGGGCCGACCACCGCCTGCAGGACCCCGCGGCCTGGGAGAAGTTCTACGGCTCGGCGCACGCCGGGACCTGGCCCTACGGGCTTCCGGAGCTCCCGGGTCACCGCGCGGACCTCGTGGGGGCGCGGCGCATCGCGGTCCCCGGCTGCTACCCCACCAGCGCGCTCCTCGCGCTCACCCCCGGTTTCGCCGCAGGACTCCTCGAGCCCGACGACGTCGTCATCGTGTCCGCGTCCGGCACCTCCGGTGCGGGCAAGGCGGCCAAGCCCAACCTCATCGGGTCCGAGGTCATGGGAGGCATGAGCCCCTACGGCGTCGGCGGCGGACACCGCCACACGCCCGAGATGGAGCAGGGCCTCAGCCTCGCGGCCGGCGAGCGCGTCTCGCTGTCCTTCACGCCGACCCTCGCCCCCATGGCGCGCGGCATCCTCACCACCGCCACCGCGAAGGTGCGGCCCGGCGTCGGCTACGCCCGGCTGCGGGAAGCCTGGGAATCCGCGTACGCGCAGGAGCCCTTCGTGCGCGTCCTCCCCGAGGGCCAGTGGCCCTCGACGAAGTCCGTGCTGGGCTCGAACTACGTGAACCTCCAGCTCGCCTTCGACGAGCACGCGGGCCGCGTGATCGTCAGCAGCGTCATCGACAACCTCACCAAGGGGACCGCCGGCGGAGCCGTGCAGTCCATGAACATCGCCCTCGGCCTCGACGAGACCGCGGGCCTGACCATCCAGGGGATCGCACCGTGAGTATCACCTACCCGGGCGGGTTCCGCGCCGCGGGCGTCGCCGCCGGCCTCAAGAGCACCGGAAAGCCCGACGTCGCGCTCGTCGCCAACGACGGACCGCTGCACTCCGCGGCTGCCGTCTTCACCTCCAACCGCGTGGCCGCCGCTCCCGTGCTCTGGTCCCGCCAGGTCGTCTCGGACGGGCGGGTCGACGCCGTCATCCTCAACTCCGGCGGCGCCAACGCCTGCACCGGCCCGGAAGGCTTCCAGAACACCCATCGGACGGCCGAGGTCACGGCGGAGCTCCTCGGCGTCTCGGCCACCGACGTCTTCGTGTGCTCCACGGGCCTCATCGGCGAACAGCTCCCCATGGACCGGCTCCTCGCCGGGGTCACGGACGCTGCGGGCTCCCTGGGCAGGGGAGGCGGTCCCACCGCCGCCGAGGCCATCATGACCACGGACACCGTGGCCAAGGAGGCCCGCTATCCCGCGAGCGCCGATGCCGCGAGCGAGGGCTATGCGATCGGCGGCATGGCCAAGGGAGCCGGTATGCTGGCGCCCGGCCTCGCCACGATGCTCGTGGTCCTGACCACGGACGCCGTCCTCGATCCGGCGGCCCTCGACGCCGCGCTCCGGGAGGCCACGCGCGTCAGCTTCGACCGCACCGACGCGGACGGCTGCATGTCGACCAACGACACCGTCGTCCTCCTCGCCTCCGGCGCTGCGGGCGTGACCCCCGACCAGGCGCAGTTCACCGCAGCCCTGACGGACGTCTGCCTCGACCTCGCCGCGCAGCTCATTCACGACGCGGAGGGCGCCAGCCACACGATCGCCGTCCGGACCGTCAATGCTGCGTCCGAGCGCGACGCCGAGACGGTCAGCCGCGCCGTCGCACGGTCCAACCTGTTCAAGACCGCGATCTTCGGCAACGACCCCAACTGGGGACGCGTGCTCGCCGCCGTCGGGACGACGGACGCCGCGTTCGAGCCGGACCGCCTGAACGTGTCGATGAACGGCGTGCAGATCTGCCGCAACGGCGGCATCGGCGAGCCGCGCGACCTCGTGGACCTCACCGGGCGCGACGTCACGGTCGAGATCGACCTCGCGGCCGGACCCGCGAGCGCGACCATCTGGACCAACGACCTCACGCACGAGTACGTGCACGAGAACTCCGCCTACTCGAGCTGACGGGACACACCATGAGTGAGGTATCGACCGGCAAGGCGCCGGCCCCGTCGTCGCCGTCGGCGTCGACACTGAAGGCGCAGGACAAGGCAGCCACCCTGATGGAGGCCCTGCCCTGGATCCAGCGGTTCGCGGGCACGACGATGGTCATCAAGTACGGCGGCAACGCCATGGTGAACGACGAGATGCGCCGCGCGTTCGCGGAGGACATCGTGTTCCTCCACCACGTGGGCATCCGTCCCGTCGTGGTGCACGGCGGCGGACCGCAGATCAACGCGATGCTCGAGCGCCTGGGCATCGAGTCCGAGTTCAAGGGCGGGCTGCGCGTGACGACCCCCGAGGCCATGGACGTCGTCCGAATGGTCCTCACCGGGCAGGTGGGCCGCGAGCTCGTCGGCCTCATCAACTCCCACGGGCCCTACGCCGTCGGACTGTCCGGAGAGGACGGCGGCCTGCTGCGCGCCATCCGCACCGGTACGGTCGTCGGCGGCGAGCAGGTGGACCTCGGCCTCGTCGGCGAGGTGACGGCGGTCCATCCCGGGGCCATCCTCGACATCCTGCAGGCCGGGCGCATCCCGGTGATCTCCACGGTCGCCCCGGAGTACGACGCCGACGGCGAGGCGACACAGCAGGTCCTCAACGTCAACGCCGACTCGGCAGCGGCTTCGCTGGCCGCCGCGCTCGGGGCGTCGAAGCTCGTCATCCTCACCGACGTCGAGGGCCTGTATGCCGCATGGCCGGACCGCGGGTCGCTCATCTCCTCCCTCTCGGCATCGCAGCTCCGTGAGCTCCTGCCGAGCCTCGAGTCCGGCATGATCCCCAAGATGACGGCCTGCCTGCAGGCCGTCGAGTCGGGCGTCGAGCGTGCGCACATCGTGGACGGCCGCCTGGCCCATTCCATGCTGCTCGAGACCTTCACCACCGCAGGCATCGGCACCCAGGTGGTGCCCGATGACACCGCGGACGACACCGCAGGCGACACCGTGGACGACACCGCAGGAGTGCAGCCATGAACGAGACCGGCACCCCGACCGGCACTGCAACCGGCACAGTGACGGGCCGGCACGCTGCCGAACCCGCCGCCGGCAGCGACGGGACGGTGGACGTCCTCACGGGCGGCGACTCGGGTGCCGCCTGGCTCTCGCGCTACAGCGGGGCACTCATGGGCGTCTTCGGGACCCCGCAGCGTGTGCTGGTCCGCGGTTCGGGCTGCCACGTGTGGGACGCCGACGGCAAGCAGTACCTCGACCTCCTCGGCGGCATCGCCGTCAACGCGCTGGGCCACGCGCACCCCTTCGTCACGTCCGTCATCTCGAGCCAGCTGGCGACCCTCGGGCACATCTCCAACTTCTTCACGAGCCCCACCCAGGTGGCGCTCGCCGAGAGACTGCTCGCACTGTCCCAGGCACCCGCGGGATCGCGCGTCTTCTTCACCAATTCCGGCACCGAAGCCCTCGAGGCCGCCGTCAAGCTGGCCCGGCGCAACAGCACGGCCGGCCGCTCCCGGATCCTCGCGCTCGACGGCGCCTTCCACGGGAGGACCATGGGGGCGCTCGCCCTCACGTCGAAGAAGGCCTACCGGGAACCGTTCGAACCGCTCCCGGGCGGCGTCGAGCACATACCGTTCGACGACATCGAGGCGCTCCGAAGCGCCGTGGACGATACCGTGGCGGCCCTGGTGATCGAGCCGATCCAGGGCGAGGCCGGCGTGCGGCCGCTCTCGCCGGAGTACCTGCGGGCCGCACGTGAGCTGACGCGCCGCCACGGCGCACTCCTCATCCTCGACGAGGTCCAGACGGGCATCGCCAGGACCGGCCGCTGGTTCGCGCACCAGGCGGTCGACGGCGTCGTGCCCGACGCCATGACGCTCGCCAAGGGACTCGGCGGCGGCTTCCCGATCGGTGCCCTCATCACCTTCGGCGAGGACGCGTCATCGCTGATCGGTGCCGGACAGCACGGCACCACCTTCGGCGGCAACCCGGTGGCCACGGCGGCCGGCCTCGCCACGCTGCATGCCCTCGAAGCGTCCGACGCCCTCCGGCACGTGTCCGAGGTCGGCGCCTTCCTGCGGTCGCGCCTCGCCGCCGTCGAGGGCGTCGTCGCCGTCCGTGGGGAGGGGCTGCTGATCGGGTTCGACCTCGACGGCGAGTACGCACCGGCGGCGGTCCAGGCCGCACTCGCCGCGGGGTTCATCATCAACGCGACAGGCCCGCTGACCCTCCGCCTCGCACCCCCACTCATCCTCACCACGGAGCAGGCGGCGACCTTCCTCGACGCCCTGCCCGGGATCCTCACCACCGCCAAGACCCCAGCCCGGGAGGCAATCTCATGACGCGCCACTTCCTCGTCGACACGGACCTCTCGCCGGCCGAGCAGGCGGAGGTCCTCGACCTCGCCGCGGAGCTCAAGGCGAAGCCCTACGCCCGTGCCCCCTTCGCCGGCGAGGGCGCCGGGCGCAGGACGGTCGCCGTGATCTTCGACAAGACCTCCACCCGCACCCGCGTGTCCTTCGCCGCTGGAATCGCGGACCTCGGCGGGGTGCCGCTCATCATCGGCGCGGGGGACTCCCAGCTCGGCCACAAGGAGTCGATCACCGACACCGCGAAGGTCCTCGACCGGATGGTCGCGACCATCGTCTGGCGCACCTACGCCCAGGCAGGGCTCGAGGAGATGGCCGCGGCGTCGAGCGTCCCGGTCATCAATGCCCTCTCCGACGACTACCACCCCTGCCAGCTGCTGGCGGACCTGCTCACGATCCGCGAGCACAAGGGCACGCTCGCCGGGCTCACCCTGACCTACCTGGGCGACAGCGCCAACAACATGGCCAACTCCTATCTCCTGGCCGGCGTGACCGCCGGCATGCACGTGCGGATCGCCGGGCCCGAGGGCTACCTGCCCGACCCGGCGGTCGTCGCCGCCGCCGAGGATCGAGCCGCGGAGACCGGCGGATCCGTCCTCGTCACCACGGATCCCGCCGCCGCGCTCGCAGGTGCCGACGTCGTCGCCACCGACACCTGGGTGTCGATGGGCCAGGAGGACGAGAAGGCCGCCCGGCAGGAGCTGTTCCGCGCGTACGCCGTCGACGCCGCCGCCATGGCGCAGGCGGCTCCCGACGCCGTCGTGCTCCACTGCCTGCCTGCCTACCGCGGCTACGAGATCGCCGCCGAGGTCATCGACGGGCCGCAGTCCCTGGTCTGGGACGAGGCGGAGAACCGGCTGCACGCGCAGAAGGCGCTCATGGCGTGGCTCGTCGAGCGGTCGGCGCAGCAGGACGGTCCGCCCGGGCAGGAGCGCGACTCATGACGGTCCAGCGCGATTCCGTCCGCCCCACCACGAAGACCGCCCGGCACGCCCGCATCATGGACCTCCTGACGGCACAGTCCGTGCGCTCCCAGGTGGAGCTCGCCGCGCTCCTCGCGGCGGACGGGGTGCAGGTGAATCAGGGGACGCTGTCCAGGGACCTGGTGGAGCTCGGCGTCGTGCGCGTCCGGGGGGCCGACGGTGCGCTCGTGTACGCCGTTCCCGTGGAGGGCGGCGGCCGCCACGCCCAGAGCGGGGTGTCCCAGGAGATCCTCGACGCACGGCTCGCCAAGCTGTGCAACGAGCTGCTGGTGACCGCCGAGTCCTCCGGGAACATCGTCATCCTGCGCACACCGCCGGGAGCCGCGAACTTCCTCGCCCTGGCCATCGACCACTCGGTGATGCCGTCCATCCTCGGTACCATCGCGGGCGACGACACCGTGATGCTCGTGAGTCGGGAGGTCGACGGCGGCGCCGCCGTCGCCGAACGGTTCCTCGGGCTGGCGCAGGAACCGCAGGGACCCGCCGACCCCGGCTGAGGCCGCCACGCCGCTACGCTGGCAGCAGGGCCGGCCGACGACCAACCATCGAGCACCACCCACAGACGACATACGGGCACACGCCCGGACAATCGAAGGAGCATATTCCGTGACCGAACGCATCGTCCTCGCCTACTCAGGCGGACTCGACACCTCCGTCGCCATCGGCTGGATCGCCGAAGCCACAGGGGCCGAGGTGATCGCCGTGGCCGTCGACGTCGGACAGGGCGGCGAATCGCTCGAAACCATCCGCCAGCGCGCCCTCGGCTGCGGCGCCGTGGAGGCCTACGTCGCCGACGCGCGCGACGAGTTCGCCACCGAGTACTGCATGCCCGCCCTGAAGGCGAACGCGCTGTACATGGACGCCTACCCGCTCGTCTCGGCGCTGTCGCGTCCCGTCATCGTCAAGCACCTCGTCGCCGCCGCACGGCAGTTCGGCGCCACGACCGTGTCCCACGGCTGCACCGGCAAGGGCAACGACCAGGTGCGCTTCGAGGTCGGCATCCAGACCCTCGGCCCGGACCTGAAGTGCATCGCGCCGGTCCGCGACCTCGCGCTCACGCGTGACAAGGCCATCGCCTTCGCGGAGGAGAAGGGCCTGCCGATCGAGACCACCAAGAAGAACCCGTTCTCCATCGACCAGAACGTCTGGGGACGCGCCGTCGAGACCGGCTTCCTCGAGGACATCTGGAACGGGCCCACCAAGGACGTGTACGACTACACCGCGTCGCCCGAGTTCCCTCCGGCCGCCGACGAGGTCACGATCTCCTTCCGGGAGGGCATCCCCGTCGCGATCGACGGCAACGCCGTCACGCCGCTGCAGGCCATCGAGGAACTCAACCGCCGCGCAGGCGCCCAGGGCATCGGCCGCATCGACATAGTCGAGGACCGCCTGGTCGGCATCAAGAGCCGCGAGATCTACGAGGCTCCCGGCGCCATGGCCCTGATCGCCGCGCACCGCGAACTCGAGAACGTCACCATCGAGCGTGAGCAGTCCCGCTTCAAGAAGACCGTCGACCAGCGCTGGACCGAGCTGGTGTACGACGGCCAGTGGTTCTCCCCGCTGAAGCGCTCGCTCGACACCTTCGTCGACGACACGCAGAAGTACGTCACCGGCGACATCCGCATGGACCTCCACGGCGGGCGTGCGACCGTCACCGGTCGCCGCTCCGACGTCGCGCTGTACGACTTCAACCTCGCGACCTACGACTCCGGCGACACCTTCGACCAGTCGATGGCCCGCGGCTTCATCGAGATCTTCGGCCTGTCCTCCAAGGTGGCGTCGAGCCGGGACCAGCGGGCGGGCGCCTGATGGCCCCAACGCACGGGACGAACGAGGGATCGCTGTGGGGCGGCCGGTTCGCCGGCGGCCCCGCCGATGCCCTCGCCGCGCTGAGCAAGTCGACCCACTTCGACTGGCGGCTGGCGACCTACGACATCGAGGGCTCCCGCGCCCACGCGCGGGTGCTCCACCGGGCCGGTCTGCTGGACGATGCCGAACTCGCCGGGATGATCGATGCGCTCGACCGTCTCGACGCCGACGTCCGCTCGGGGGCCTACCTGCCGGCCGAGAGCGACGAGGACGTGCACGGGTCCCTCGAACGCGGCCTCATCGAGCGTGCGGGGCCGGCCCTCGGCGGCAAGCTCCGCGCAGGCCGTTCGCGCAACGACCAGGTGGCGACGCTGGGACGTATGTACCTGCGGGACCACGCCCGCATCATCGCCCGCGGCGTCCTCGCCACGATCACCGCCCTCGTCGACCAGGCGGAGGCGCACCTCGAGGCGCCGATGCCCGGCCGCACGCACCTCCAGCACGCCCAGCCGGTCCTGTTGAGCCATCACCTGCTGGCGCACGCGTGGGCGCTCCTGCGCGACGTGCAGCGGCTCTCCGACTGGGACCGTCGCGCAGGCGTGTCGCCCTACGGGTCCGGCGCCCTGGCGGGGTCCTCCCTGGGCCTCGACCCGGAAGCGGTGGCCTCCGACCTCGGCTTCTTCTCGGCGACGCACAATTCGATCGACGGCACCGCCTCGCGGGACGTCTACGCCGAGTTCGCGTGGGTGACGGCGATGATCGGCGTCGACCTCTCGCGGATCAGCGAGGAGATCATCCTCTGGGCCACCAAGGAGTTCTCCTTCGTCACGCTCGACGACGCCTTCTCCACCGGGTCCTCGATCATGCCGCAGAAGAAGAACCCCGACGTCGCCGAACTCGCGCGCGGCAAGGCCGGCCGGCTGATCGGCGACCTGACGGGCCTGCTGGCGACGCTCAAGGGCCTGCCGCTGGCGTACAACCGCGACCTGCAGGAGGACAAGGAGCCTGTGTTCGACGCCGTCGACACGCTCGAGGTCCTGCTGCCCGCGGTGTCGGGCATGATCTCGACACTCGTCTTCAACACCGGGCGCATGGCCACGCTCGCTCCCCAGGGGTTCGCCCTGGCGACCGACATCGCCGAGTGGCTCGTGCGCCAGGGCGTCCCGTTCCGGGAGGCCCACGAGCTCTCGGGTGCGGCCGTCCGCGTCGCCGAGCAGCGCAACGTGGAACTGTGGGACCTGACGGACGACGAGTTCGCCGGCATCTCCGCGCACCTGACCCCCGCGGTGCGCGAGGTCCTCACGGTCGAAGGATCGCTGGCCAGCCGGGACGCGCAGGGTGGTACCGCTCCGGCCGCCGTCCGCCGCCAGCTCGCCGCACTGCGGACGGAGCTCGACGCCGTCGAAGGCTACGCGACCGCCTGACGCGGGTGGGTGCGGCGCGGTTCCCCGGGGAGCCGCGCCGCATCCCGGCACATGCCGTCCGGCCGTTCCCGCTACGCCCGCCGCGAAGTGCTTTGACACCCGGTGATGCCCGGCGCACTGTGTGAGCATGCAGCCTGCCCTCCAGCGTGCCACCCTGCGGGAGTTCTTCCCCTACCTGAGGGGACACGTCCGTGTGCTCGTCCTGGTCGCCGTCGTCTCGCTGATCTCGACCGGCCTGTCGATCGCCCAGCCGCTGATGGTCCAGCAGCTCGTCAACGCCGTCTCGGCGAGCCGGCCGGCCACGGTGTTCGTCTGGTTCCTCATCGCGATCACGCTCGGCGGGGCCGTCTTCGGGGCGGCACAGTCCTACCTCCTCCAGCGGACGGCGGAGTCGGTGGTCCTCGGCGTGCGCCGCTCGCTCGTCGGGCAACTGCTGGCGCTGCCCGTCAGGGAGTTCGACCGGAGGCGCGTGGGCGACCTCATGTCGCGGGTGGGCTCCGACACCACGCTCATGCGCAGCGTCATCACCTCGGGCCTCTTCGAGATCGTGTCCTCCATCCTGATGTTCTGCGCGGCCGTCGTCCTCATGGTGCTCATCGACCCGCTGCTGTTCGGCATCACGCTGTGCGCCGTCCTCCTCGGAGCGACCGGCGTCCTGTTCCTCGGCCGCCTCATCCGCAGGCGCAGCCGCGACGTCCAGGACGCGGTCGGGTCCATGACCGCGGCCGTGGAGCGCGGGCTCTCGGGCATCCGCACCATCAAGGCCTCCGTCGCGGAAGAGCGCGAGGCCGCCGTCATCGATGGCGAAGCGACCCGGGCCTTCCGCGCAGGCATCGCGATGGCCCGCCTCCAGGCGGCGGTCCAGCCCATCATGTCCATCTGCATCCAGGGCGCCTTCATCGTGGTCCTGGCGGTCGGGGGGATCCGCGTCGCCGCCGGCGAGTTGCTGCTCGGCGACCTCATCGCCTTCATCCTCTACCTGTTCCTCCTCGTGATGCCCATCGGGTCGGCCATGAGCGCCTTCGTGCAGATCCAGTCGGGACTCGCGGCGCTCGACCGCATCCAGGAGATCGCCCGGCTCGAGCCGGAACGGGCCGACGAGGACCGGCCCGCACGGATCGAGCCGGTATCGGCACAATCCGATGCCGCGGCCGGCTCCGCGAGCGGCGTCGGCGGGTCCGTCGGCGGGTCCGTCGGCAGGTCCGCCGGCGCCATCGAGCTCCGCGACGTCAGCTTCCGGTACGACGACGGAAGCCCCGACGGGAACCAGGCGGCTCCTGCCTCCGGCTCCGGGGCACCGGAGGCAGGGCGGGACCGGCAAGACCCGCTGGGGTCCCCGGCGGTACTGCACGACCGGGTCTCCCCGGAGACGGAGCCTTCGTCCGTCGAGCCCGGCCGGCTCGTCCTCGACCGTGTCAGCTTCAGCGTCCCCGCAGGCAGCAGGACGGCGCTCGTCGGGCCGTCCGGCGCCGGGAAGTCGACGGTGCTGGCCCTGCTCGAACGGTTCTACGAGCCGACGGACGGCAGCATCACCTATGACGGGACGGCGCTGCCGCAGATTCCCCGCACGGAGCTCCGCTCACGCATCGGCCTCGTGGAACAGGAGGCGCCGGTCCTCAGCGGGACGCTTGCGGACAACCTGCGCCTCGCCGCCCCGGCGGCGACGGACGACCAGCTCCGCCGCGTCCTTGCGGCTGTGGGGCTCGATGCACTCGGTGACCGCTCGGACGACGGACTGGACCTCAACCTGGGGGAGGACGGCATCCGGCTCTCCGGCGGGCAGCGCCAGCGCCTCGCCTGGGCGCGCGTGATCCTCGCCGACCGCCCCGTGCTGCTGATGGACGAGCCGACGTCCGCCGTCGACTCTCGGACCGAGCAGCTGCTGCAGCAGACACTGGGGGAGGCCTCGCGCGACCGCACCGTCGTCGTCGTCGCGCACCGCCTGTCGACCGTGGCGGACTTCGACCAGATCGTCGTGCTCGACCAGGGCAGGGTCACCGCCGTCGGGACGCACGAACAGCTGCTGGAGGAGAGCGATCTCTACCGCGACATGGCCTCCCGCCAGCGATTGGTGGCGGCGTGATCCCCGTCGCCCCGGCGCCGATCGGCTGACCGGGCGCAGAGGGAGCCGGGGCCGGCGCCATGCGCGCAGGCGTCGTGTCGCACCGACCCGATGCCTGCTGGGCTTGTCTGCTCAGAAGGCAGTCGGGCGCCCCGCCTCCCGGTCGAGCAGGCGCTGCTTGACCGGGAGTCCCCACCGGAAGCCGCCTAGGGTCCCGCCCGTCCGAATGACCCGGTGGCAGGGCACGAAGAGGGCTGCCGCGTTCTTGGCGCACGCTCCTGCGGCGGCGCGCACGGCGCTGGGGCTGCCCGCGCGCTCGGCGTACTCGAGGTAGGTGACGGGCGCCCCCGGCTGCACGGTGCGCAGCACGTTCCAGGCGTGGGTGCGGAACGGCCCGGATGCCTGCCGGACCCGCACCGAGGCGATCGCCTCGAAGTCGCCGTCGTAGTAGCGCGCCACCGCCTCGAGGATGGGCTGCACTGCGGACGCCGCGGGATCGAAGCTCGCCCCCTTGATGGTCGGGTGGATCTGCCCCGTCAGCTCCGACGCGAGGTCCGTCCACCCCGAGGACAGGACCGCGCCCTCCGCCTCGATGATGGTGAAGGGGCCATCGGGCGTGTCGACGGTGGTGGTGGTCGCGCCGCGCAGGAGTGCCGGTGCGGCGAGCGTCGTGGTCATGGCTGGGATATCCGTTCGATGGGTGGGAACAGGCTACGTGACTTCAGGTCGGGAGGGGTTCGGATGGGGTCAGGTCGGCTGCGGTCGGGCGCGGTGGATTTCTGGTCCCGCGGCGACGTCGGGGGCCGCCCGCCGTGCGGGGAGCGCTGTCGCCGCCGCCCAGAGATGCAGCGTCCCGTAGGACCGCCAGGGCCGGACCTCGGCCATGGCGTCGTCGAGGAGAGGACCGGACGGGGCGCCCCTGGCCCCGTCCGCAGCGGGGTGCGGGCCGGGCTCGGCGTGCGCGGCCTGCCCGTCGGAGTCCCGGGACGTGAGGCGGGACCAGCCGGTGCGGACGGCGGCGTCGGCCGGCAGGTGGATGTCCGGATGTCCGAGGACGCGCATGACCACGTAGTCCGCTGTCCACGGTCCCACACCGTCGAGCTGGAGCAGGTCGGCGCGCAGGGCAGCGGGATCGGAACCGACGCCGAACTCGAAGGCGCCGGTGGCGAGCCGGCGTGCTGCCGAGCGCAGGGCCTCGTTGCGTCGGCGGGGCCCCCGGAGGAGCGGCTCGGGTGCTTCCGCGAGGTCGGCTGCCGCAGGGAACACCCTGTCGAGCCCCGTGGCTCCTACGCCTCCGGCATCGACCGGCGGACCCGCAGCGGCGAGGCGGGAGAGGGCGCCCGTGGCCGCCGTGACAGTCACCTGCTGGCCGACGATCGCGCGGATCAGCGCCTCGTGGGGATCGAGCACCCCGGGAAGGCGCAGGCCCGGCGCTGCGGCCGCCAGGTCCGAGAAGTACCCGTTCCTCGACAGGGCGGCATCGATCGCGACCGGATCGGCGTCGAGGTCGAACAGCCGCCGGATGCGGCTCAGGAGCGCCGGCACATCGCCCAGCCCAGCGACCGACACGGTCACCGGCAGCGCCGCACGACCGTTGCCGCGCGCCTCGACGGCGCCCGCCCGGAACCAGGCAGGGCCGCCCGGCAGGCGGAGGAGCCGCTCGTAGCTGGAACCGGTGGCGTGTTCGACGCCGTCGACGGCGCGGGCGGCGAGGAAACCGAAGATGCCGTTGTCGTACGGCAGCCGCGTGGGCAGCTCCAGTGAGATCCGGAGCGCGCCGGACTGTGCAGGGTTGCCGGCGGCCGCGTGCAGCTGCTGCTGCCGCGATGCTTCCCGCAGCTGCCGCGGCGTGAGGTCGAAGACCTGCTGGACGGTCTCGTTGAACTGCCGGATGCTGCCGAACCCCGCGGCGAAAGCGACGTCGGCGAATCGCAGCGGTGATCCCGTGAGCAGGGCGCGGGCCGTCTGGGCTCGGTGGGCGCGGGCCAGCGCCAGCGCACCGGCGCCGAGCTCGTCCCGCAGGATGCGGTTCAGGTGCCTGGGGGAGTACCCGAGCCGGGCTGCGAGGCCCGGCACGCCCGTCCGGTCCACCTCGCCGTCGGTGATGAGGCGCATCGCCCGTGCCGCTGCATCACTGCGGAGGTTCCATTCCGGGTCCCCGGGAACCGCTTCGGGCAGGCACCGCTTGCAGGCGCGATAACCCGCCTCATGCGCAGCAGCCGAGGTGCGGTAGAACGTGACATTCGCCGGTTTCGGCGTCCGCGCGGGGCACGAGGGGCGGCAGTAGATGCCCGTGCTGGAGACGGCTGTCACGAACTGTCCGTCGAAGCGCACGTCGCGGGCGTCGATCGCCCGGTACTGCTGCCAGAAGTCCATGCCGCCATCCTGTCACCCGCCACCGGAAGCAACTAGCGGGATTCGGACACGGCTGCGGGGAGGGACCACGCCGCTTTTGCTACGGTCGACGGGTGAGCGAGCAGAGCGGGGCTGGCGGGGACCTGCGCCAGATACTGGGCGGCAGCGCACTCGACGTCGCCCCCTTGCTCCTCGGCGCACACCTGACCCACCGGGACGACGACGGCGAGGTCACCGTGCGCATCTCCGAGGTGGAGGCCTACCTCGGTCCCGACGATCCCGGCTCGCACGCGTTCCGTGGGAAGACGGCTCGGAACGCGACCATGTTCGGGCCGGCCGGCCACCTCTACGTCTACTTCACGTACGGCATGCACTACTGCGCCAACGTGGTCTGCGGGACGGAAGGGTGGGCCACGGGTGTGCTGCTGCGCGCGGGCGAGATCGTGGCGGGCGTCGACCGGGCCCGGGCTCGCCGGTCGTATCCGGCGTCGGACCTGGACCTCGCCCGCGGGCCGGCGCGCCTCGCGCAGGCCCTCGGGCTCGACCGCCGGTTCGACGGCGCGGACGTCCTCGCCCCGCCCTTCCGGCTGACGCTTCCGGATGAGCCTGCGACCCAGGTCGGACAGGGGCCCCGGGTCGGTGTGAGTGGCCTCGCCGGGACGGCGGAGTATCCGTGGCGCTTCTGGCTGCCGGGCGACCCGTCGGTGTCGCGCTACCGTCCCGGCAAGCAGCCCGCAGCCCGTAAGGTGGATCCGTGACAATGAGCGGAGCGGACGCCGGGAGGACCCCGGCCGCAGGAGCAGGTGCACCCGGACTCGCGAGCGATGCGAGAGAGGCGATCGACCGCCTGTGCACCGTCGTTCCCGACTTCCCCTCTCCCGGCATCATGTTCCGTGATCTCACCCCCGTGTTCTCCGACGCCTCCGCTTTCCGGACCGTCGTCGATGCGCTGGCGGCGCCCTTCGCAGGCTCCTTCGATGCCGTGGCCGGGGTCGAGGCCCGTGGATTCCTCCTGGCCGCCGCCGTCGCCTACGCGACCGGTACCGGCGTGGTCACGGTCCGGAAGGCGGGGAAGCTGCCGCGCGCGGTCTTCCGGGAGTCCTACGACCTCGAATACGGGCAGGCAGCACTGGAGATCCACCAGTCCGATCTGCCCGCCGGTGCCCGTGTCCTGGTGCTCGACGACGTCCTCGCGACGGGCGGAACACTCGTCGCGGCATGTGCGTTGCTCGAAAGGGCAGGGGCCGTCGTCGCAGGGTGCGGCGTGGTCCTCGAGCTCGGCGACCTGGGCGGACGGGCGAGCCTGGCCGGACGCCACGTTGCCGCGCTGGAAACCGTGTAGCGTCCGCCGCGCTAGAATTGACGGTCCGCCTTTCTGGAAGGAAGTGTCCGATGCACGAGACGGCCCAGGCCAAAGCCGAGCTGGACTACGAGCGCGACTACGTCGACGGTTTGTACCGCCGGCTCGATGAACTCCGCGCCGAGAAGGTCCAGCAGCTCGCCGACGTCCGGCGCACGCAGGCGGCCGGATCCCACCAAAACCGCTCGGAGCGGGATGCTTTCGCGACGATGTACGAGGACCGTCTCGCCCAGCTGAACGCCGTCGACGACCGGCTGGTGTTCGGGCGGCTGGACCTCGACAGCGGCGACAAGCGGTACATCGGCCGGATCGGCCTGTCCGACGACGAGTTACGCCAGCTGATGGTGGACTGGCGCGCTCCGGAGGCGGGTACCTTCTACCAGGCCACGGCCTTCGACCGCATGGGCGTCCGCCGCCGTCGCCACCTCATCCTCTCGCGGCGTGACGTCGTCGCGATCGAGGACGACGTCCTGGATGCGGACCTCCTGGGCGACGACGACTCGCTCCGAGGCGAAGGCGCCCTGCTCGCAGCCCTCAACTCGCGGCGCACGGGGCAGATGTCCGACATCGTGGGCACCATCCAGGCGGAGCAGGACCGGATCATCCGGGCACCGCTCCCCGGCATCACCGTCGTCCAGGGTGGACCCGGTACCGGCAAGACGGCCGTGGCACTGCACCGTGCCGCATACCTCCTCTACACGCACCGAGAACGGCTGAAGTCCGCCGGCGTGCTGCTGGTCGGGCCTACCGACGCCTTCATGAAGTACATCGAGCGCGTACTGCCGTCCCTGGGCGAGACCGGCGTGGTCATGGCCGGCATCGGCACGCTCATGCCCGGTGTGCCCACGGTGCAGGAGGCGAGCGAGGAGGCCGCCGCCATCAAGGGCCGGCTCGAGATGGCGCAGGTCATCAGGAATGCCGTCGCCAACCGCGAGCGTGTGCCGGCGGAGAACAAGCGCCTGAACGTCGAGGGCACGATGCTGACGCTCACGCCCCGGCAGGTCTCGCGGGCGCGGGAACGTGCCCGGGCTACCGGGAAGCCCCACAACGAGGCACGCGTCACGTTCGTCAAGATCCTCCTGCGCGAACTCACCGAGCAGCTGCTCGACAAGCTCGAGGAATCATCGGGTGGCGGGAACAACGCGGATCGTTCCTACCTGGCGGAGGACGTCCGCAGCGCGCGCGATGTGCGGATCGCCCTGAACCTCGCGTGGATGCCGCTGACCCCGCAGAAGCTCGTGTCGGAGCTGTTCGCGCGCCCTGAACTGCTGCGCGCCGCAGCCCCCGACCTGAGCGACAGGGAAGTCGCCGCCCTGACCAGGCCGGCGGACGCCCCGTGGACCGAGGCCGACGTGCCACTGCTCGACGAGGCGGCCGAACTCCTCGGCGACCTCGACGTGTCGGCGGGCCGCGACAGCGCGGCCCGCGAGCAGGAGCAGAAACGCGACCTAGCGAACGCCGAGCGGGCCCTCGAGAACGTCAATGCGTCGCTCGAGGACTCCGGGGTGAACGGCGTGCTCACGGCCGAGGACCTCGCGCAGCACAACGCCGTGTCCTCGGCGCGGCTGTCCGCCGCGGACCGGGCCTCCGGCGACCGCACCTGGGCCTACGGGCACATCGTGGTCGACGAGGCGCAGGAGCTCTCCCCGATGCAGTGGCGCCTGCTCATGCGGCGCTGTCCGCTCAAGTCCTTCACCATCGTCGGCGACATCGCGCAGACGAGCTCGGCGGCCGGTTCCCGGTCCTGGCAGCAGGCGCTCGAACCCTTCGTGGGGGACCGGTGGCAGCTCGAGGAACTGACGGTCAACTACCGCACACCCTCGCAGATCGCGGAAGCCGCCGTGCGGATGGCCAATGCGGCAGGGCTCGTCGTGTCGGCTCCGAAGGCCGTCCGGGAGGGGAGATACGCTCCCGTGCTCGACACCGTGCGCGAGCTCGTCCCGTCCCTCGTACGCGTGATGCCCGAGGAACTGGCGGCGATCGACGGCGGACTGCTCGCCGTCATCGCACCCGACCACCTGCTGCCCGAGGTCCGCGCTTCGCTGTCCCCGGAGTACGGCGCCCGCGTCGGTTCCGGCGCAGGCGGGCCCGGGCGGGACATCGTGGTGATCGCGCCGCGCGAGTCGAAGGGCCTCGAGTTCGACGGCGTCGTGATCCTCGAACCGCAGGAGATGCTCGATTCCGCGACGGCGCGGGTCGGCGACCTGTACGTCGCGATGACGCGTCCCACCCAGCGCCTCCGCGTCATCTCGACCGGCCGAATTCCTGCGGGTATTGCCGGCTGATAATTTGGTGGGGTGGCACAGCAAACAGAAACCCCCGTCAGTGGCCTTGCCGGCCAGCGCAACGATCCGTCCTTCGGGACCATCTACGATGAGCTCGTCTGGCGTGGGCTGGTCTATGTCTCCACGGACGAGGGTGAGCTCAGGGAGCTGCTCGCCGGCCCGTCCATCACGTTCTACTGCGGGTTCGACCCCACGGCCCCGAGCCTGCACCTCGGGAACCTCGTCCAGCTCCTGACGATGCGCCGGCTGCAGCTCGCCGGGCACCGGCCCCTGGGACTCGTGGGCGGTTCCACCGGGCTCGTGGGCGACCCGCGGCCGACGGCGGAGCGGACCATGAACACGAAGGAGACCGTCGCCGAGTGGGTCGGCTACCTCCAGGGCCAGGTGCAGAAGTTCCTCGACTTCGAGGGCGACAGTGCAGCCCGGATGGTCAACAACCTCGACTGGACCGGTCCGATGAGCGTCATCGACTTCCTGCGCGACGTCGGCAAGTACTTCCGCGTGGGCACGATGATCAAGAAGGAAACGGTCGCCAAGCGCCTGAACTCGGACGAGGGCATCAGCTACACGGAGTTCAGCTACCAGATCCTGCAGGGCATGGACTACCTGCAGCTGTTCCGTGACTACGGCTGCGTCCTGCAGACCGGTGGCTCCGACCAGTGGGGCAACCTGACCAGCGGCACCGATCTCGTCCGCAAGGTCGAGGGTGCCGGGGTCCATGCGATCGGCACGCCGCTGATCACCAACTCGGACGGCACGAAGTTCGGCAAGAGCGAGGGCAACGCGATCTGGCTCGACGCCGCGATGACGAGCCCCTACGCGATGTTCCAGTTCTGGCTGAACACCTCCGACGCCGATGTCGCCCGGCGGCTGCGCATCTTCACCTTCCGGACCCGCGCCGAGATCGAGGAGCTCGACCGGGCGACCTCGGAGCGCCCGCACGAGCGGGCGGCGCAGCGCGCCCTCGCCTTCGATGTCACGTCGCTGGTGCACGGGGTGGACGCGACGGAGAAGGTGATCGCCGCGTCGGCGGCCCTGTTCGGGCAGGGCGACCTCCACGCCCTCGACCTCGCGACCCTGCAGGCGGCGACGGCGGAACTCCAGTCGGTCTCCGTTGCCCGGGACGGGCTGGGCATCGTGGATCTGCTGGTCGCGTCGGGACTGTCGCCGAGCAACTCGGCTGCCCGGCGGACCGTCGCCGAGGGGGGAGCGTACGTCAACAACGCGAAGATCTCCGACGCGGACCACGCCGTCGCCGAAGCGGAACTCCTGCACGGCCGCTACCTCCTGGTCCGCCGCGGCAAGCGGAACCTCGCGATGGTCGACGTCGCCTGACACACCCCGGCTCCGTTCGACGTCACGGCCGTTGCCGGCATCCTCCTCCGGGAGGGTGCCGGCTTCGCTTGTTCTGCGGGCTGTCGGGGGGCGTTTTCGACCTGCGTTGTGGGGGTGGGTGGGGGTGGATTTGTGGTGGGGGGTGGGGTGGTCGTATAGTTATGTGGTTGCCCCGGTGAGGGTGACGGACCCCCTTTGACAGAGTTGAAGTTGTTCCGGCGTGTGCTGTGCATGGTGCTGGGATGGGCTTCTGGTTTGTTGTCGGTTGTGTGGGTTTGCTGGTTGGTCGTGGTGCCGGTTTCGGCGGGTGGTGCGGCTGGGAGCGGATTTGCGGGATCGGCCTGGTGGGGGTAGGCTTGAAAAGTTGCTTCGGAGCGAGGACACAGCGGTTTGGTTGTGTTTGGTGCCGGTAGCTCCTGTTGTTTGAGAACTCAATAGTGTGCCAAGTTTGTTGATAC
>NZ_JBTNDO010000005.1:0-159532 GCF_054510955.1 Arthrobacter pasteuri | reverse complement strand
GTATCTCCGATGGCCCTGGTGGGCCTGAGGGCCCTGGTGGGGCTGCGGGCCCTGGGGGCCCCGAGGACGAATGCACCAGCCTGGTCAGCGAGGTCATCACCATCACCAGGTAATGACGAGCCCGGAAGCCTTCCAGCGCCGCGCACGCCTGGAAGGCTTCCGGTGCTGGTCAGCCAGCTGTTGCCGGTACCGCGGATCGCCCAACCCATCAATGATCACCGCGTCTGATCGACGGCTCCTCGGAGCATATTGCTACCAAGGAGTCTTTCCCCGTAGAAGTTTTGGCTGTGACCATCAAGCCCTGACCGGTCCCATACCGGGCGGGGCTTTTTGGTGCCGGGTCCCCTGAGCTGGATGTCGAAGACCTGGTGGGAGACCAGACAACCGAGGCATAGGGGTGTCAGCCCAACAAAACAACGGATGAGCCCTCCCGGGCAACAAAAAACCGCCGGACCAGGTCTTTCGTCCTGTGTTCCAGCGGTTCGTTGTGGAGCTAAGGGGATTCGAACCCCTGACCCCCTGCATGCCATGCAGGTGCGCTACCAGCTGCGCCATAGCCCCGTACTTTGTAGCTTCCCGGGGTCTTCACCCCGCCGAAGCAACTTGATCAGTGTAGTAAATTCTGGGAGCTTCGCCAAATCGGCCGCCCGGTGCCCTCAGCCTTCCAGTGGCTCCACCGGCAGCGAGCCCAGACCGACGTTGTGCTCGGTCAGTTGCCAGGAGAAGAGAGCCTCTGCCCTGCCCACCACCTCGTGCACTTCCGACCAGTGGCAGTTCGAGAGGCCGGCGAGGGCACCCCAGCGCTGCGGCGGCAATCCCATGAGGGCCGCCAGGGCCGCCCTGATCGACCCACCGTGGCTGACGACCACGAGGGTCTCCGATGGCTCGATGCGGGCGACGGCGTCGGTCACGGCCGCGAGCATGCGCTCGCCGACCTCGAGCCGGTTCTCGGCACCGCCCGCCCGCACCTCGGGGTCTCCCCCGCGCCAGGCCGCGTTGTCGTCGGCGAACTTCTCGTCGATGTCGGCGAAGGACAGGCCCTGCCACGCACCCGCATCCGTCTCACGGAGCCGTGCGTCGAAGGACACCTCGACGCCGCTGAGGTCACCCAGCGCCGCCGCGGTGTCGGCGGCACGGCGCAGGTCGGAGGAGACGATCATCGACGGCTGCCTCGTGGCCAGCACCTCCGCCGCCCGCCGCGCCTGCTCGCGACCCGTCTCATCGAGGTCGATGTCCTCCTGGCCCTGGAACAGCCCGGAGCGGTTCCACTCCGTGCGGCCGTGGCGCCAGAAGATGATGCGGCGGGCAGCGGGGTCGGCGTGGGGGTACCGCGTCACTCCGCGACGTCGTCGGACGCGGCGGTCCGAGGTGAGGTCTGCAGCGCGCCCTCGAGCTGGAGGTCCACGGACGGGCAGTCCTTCCAGAGTCGATCGAGGGCGTAGAAGACCCGGTCTTCCTCGTGCTGGACGTGGACGATCACTTCGGCGTAGTCGAGGAGGACCCAGCGGCCCTCACTGCGACCTTCGCGCCGCACGGGCTTCAGGCCCTGCTTCGACAGTTCCTCCTCGATGCCGTCGACGATCGCATTGACCTGCCGCTCGCTCGGCGCGGACGCGATCACGAAGATGTCCGTGATGGCGAGGCGGTCACTGACGTCGATGGCAACGATGTCCTGGGCGATCTTGTCCACTGCGGCGTGCGCCGCTGTGCGGGCAATTCCAATGGACTGTTCGGTAGCGCTCACTGATCTCCTTGTGTGGTGCCAGCATTTTCACCCATTGAGGGAGCTGACTGTCATTATTATCCCGGTTGCGAGCGCGGCTGCGCCCACACCGAGCAGCGAATACTGCATATAGCGCAGGCGGCGGAGCCGTCCCAGCCCAGCCGTCATGGCGTCGAGCGGTTCCAGGCCGAACGCATCCCGTGCCCCCAGCGGCGTGCCCTCGCTCTCGGGCGAATCCTGCTGGGCCTGCGGCAGGACGATCGGTATGAGCGAGGTCGACGGCGCCCGCAGCACGGCATACATCGCACCCGGAGGCTTGACGAACTCCGGCGGCGCGACGATCGACAGGTTGTCCGGTGCAGCCGGGTCGTGCGGCGCGGGCTTCCGATGCTGCTTTGACGCGTCCTGTGTCACTTCCTGTGTACGGCGTACGCGGGAGGTGAGGGCAGCAGCCCGCTCGGCCAGCGCCTTCTGCTGCGCCAGCACTGTCGGATCCACCGGAAAGGCACTCGGCGTGCCGTCGGCCTGCCCTCCTGCCTCCCCCACGAGCGCCTTGCGTGCCGCCAGGGCCTCTTCGATGCTCATGTCATCGGCAGCACCACCGTTCGTCGCGGCTATCGCACCCGCGTTCGTCGCGGCTATCGCACCCGCGGCTGGCACTGCTGTAGCGCCCGCGGCTGGCACTGCTGTGGCACCTGCGGGTGGCACCGTAGCCGCTCCGACGGCCGCCAGCTGCGTCGTCAGCTGGCGCCGGCGGTCCCTCCGCCCGCCGGGCAGTGGCTCGCCGAGCGAGCCGGGCGCCGGTGCGGCCGCCCGGCCCTGGGGCTGCTGCAACCGCAACTGGCGGCGGGTAGGGGTCTCCACGCGGACCGCCCCTTCGACCGAACCCGATCCGTCCCGGTCGCCGTGGTCCGAAGGCGCGGGGGTCCGTGCGTTGTCGTCTGCCTTGCCCATTGCTGATTCACCCAGTTGGTTGTTGTACGGAGCTTGGGTTCCCCCCGTGCTCCCCTTCCGTCGACAGGACTTTCCCGTCCTCGACGCGCGAGGACAGGTCGTCCTCCAGCCGCACCCGGTACAGCCGGTGCTTGGCGATGTACTGGACGACCCCGTCCGGTACGAGGTACCAGACGGGCTTGCCCTCGCCGACGCGACGCCGGCAGTCGGTGCTGGAGATGGCCATCGCCGGTACCTCCAGCAGACTGACGTCCCGCCCGCGGCCGTTCAGTTCGTGGCCCGGCCGCGTCACCCCGATGAAGTGCGCCAGGGACCAGAGCTCCTCCGCGTTCTTCCATGTCAGGATCTGCGCCATGGCGTCCGCTCCCGTGATGAAGAACAGCTGGGCGTCGGGCCGCTGCATCTTCAGGTCGCGCAGGGTGTCGATCGTGAACGTGGGGCCCGGGCGCTCGATGTCCACGCGGCTGACCGTGAAGCTCGGGTTCGACGCCGTCGCGATGACGGTCATCAGGTACCGGTGCTCGGCTGCCGTGACGTCCTTGTCCGCCTTCTGCCAGGGCTGGCCCGTCGGGACGAAGACGACCTCGTCGAGATCGAACACCGATGCGACCTCACTCGCGGCCACGAGGTGGCCGTGGTGGATGGGGTCGAAGGTACCGCCCATGACCCCGAGGCGCCAGGGCGACCCGTCACGGTGCCGCAGGCCACCCATCACGTCCCGCTCGATCCTGTCCGCCACCGGGACTGCTAGTGTCGGTTCGCTTCGCCGTGGTCGTGGTTGTTGGCGTGCTGCTTGTGCGGGTCGATGTGCTCTTCGACGGCCTCGTGGCGGTTGCGCACGTTGGAGAACGACAGGGTCACGATCATGAGCAGGAGCAGGGCCCCCATGGCGATGAGCGCGTACGCGATGGCCGGCATGGGCAGCTCGGTGTGTTCCAGGGCTTCGTTCGCCAGGAGCGTGCTGCCGAGGGAGTAGAGCATCGTGGTTCCTCTGTCAGGTCAGGTTCCGCCGGTCCGTCTCGGCCCGGCGCGGGTATTTCTTCCAATGGTACGCGTAAAGGGACGCGCGCTTCCCAGCCTGCCGGCCGGGGTCAGCGGCGGATCTGCCCCTCACCCTGCACGATCCATTTGGTCGTCGTGAGCTCCGCCAACCCCATCGGTCCCCGCGCGTGCATCTTCTGCGTCGAGATCCCGACCTCGGCACCGAGTCCGAGTTCACCGCCGTCGACGAACCGGGTGGAGGCGTTCACCAGGACGGCGGCGGAGTCGACCCCGGCCACGAACTCCTCCGACGACGCCAGGCTGTTCGTGATGATGGCCTCGCTGTGGCCGGTGCTCCACCGGCGGATGTGGCGAAGCGCCTCGTCGACGCTGTCGACGGTCCGCACCGCGAGGTCGAGCTGCATGTACTCACGACCCCAGTCGTCGTCGGTGGCGGGCAGCGCGTCCGCGCCCTCGGGCAGGAGGGCGCGCGACCGGTCGTCGACGTGGAGTGTCACACCGGCCCTCACGAGCGCCTCGAGGACGCCGGGAGCAGCCTGGGAGTCGGCATGGACGAGGAGTGTCTCCACCGTGTTGCAGACGCTCGGCCGCTGGGTCTTCGCGTTGAGGAGGATGTCGATGGCCATGTCCTCGTCGGCGCTCTCGTCGAGGAGGATGTGCACGTTCCCCTCCCCCGTCTCGATCACGGGAACCCGTGCGGTGGTCACGACGGACTGGATGAGGTCACGCCCGCCGCGCGGGATCAGGACGTCGATCCGCCCACGGGCCGCCATGAGTACCTGGGCGCCCTCCCGGCCGAACTCGTCGATGGTGAGGACGGCGTCGTCGGGCAGCCCGTGGGCGTCCAGCGTGTCACGGATGATGCCCACCAGGGCGGCGTTGGTGGCGGCTGCCGCACTGCCGCCCCGGAGGATGACGGCGTTGCCGCTCTTGAGTGCGAGGCCGGCGATGTCGACCGTGACGTTCGGGCGCGCCTCGTAGATCGCCGCGACGACGCCGAGCGGCACACGGACCTGCCGCATCCGGAGTCCGTTGGGGAGGGTCTCGGCACGCACGGCGGTGCCGACGGGATCAGGGAGCGCGGCCAGTTGCGCGAGTGCTTCCGCGAGCCGGTCGACGCGCTCCGAGTCGAGGCTCAGGCGGTCCAGCAGGTAGTCGGAGGTCCCGGCCGCGCGGCCGCGTTCGACGTCGGTCCGGTTGGCGGCGAGGACGACGTCGCGCCGTGCGACCAGTGCGTCGGCGATGGCGAGGAGCAGGCGGTCCTTGCGGGCGCGGTTGGCCCTGCCGAGGACGCGGGACGCTGCACGCGCCCTGTCCGTGATCGCGTGGACGGCCTCCGTGAGCTGCTCCGGGGACAACGGCGGAGCGGCGTCGTCCCGGGCAGCGGTCGTCTCGGTGGTCGTCTCAGCCTTCAGGTCGGTCATCCCAGTATTCTAGCGAGAAGCAGGGCGCCGGGTCTCAGGCGCCGTCCTTTCATGACGCTGCGGCGGCCTGCAGTACCACGAGGTCGTTCACATGCACCACCGAGCGCTCGTACTCGGCCCCGAGTTCCTCCGCGAGGTCATGCGTGGAGCGTCCGAGCATCCGGGGGAGCTCCGCGGAACTGTAGTTGACGAGGCCTCGTGCCACGACGGTTCCGTCACCGCTCACGAGCTGCACCGGATCTCCCGCCTCGAACACGCCCGACAGTCCGACGACTCCCGCCGGCAGCAGGGAACGCCGCCGCTCCCCCACGGCGTGCACGGCGCCGTCGTCGAGCACGAGGGTACCGAGGACCCGGGCGAGGTGCGCCAGCCAGAGCAGGCGGATGGGCTGCCGCTTGCCCGTCGCAGTGAACCAGGTGCCGACATCCTCCCCGCGCAGCGCCGCAGCGGCGTTCGCGGTCGACGTGACGAGGGCCGGGATTCCGGAGGACGCCGCGATGGTGGCGGCCTCGACCTTCGTGACCATGCCGCCCGTGCCGACACCCGCCTTGCCCGCCCGCCCGATGGTGACCCCTTCGAGGTCCGCGGGTGAGGTGACGAGCGGTATCCGGCTCGCACCCGCGCTCGGCGGTCCGTCGTAGAGGGCGTCGACGTCGGACAGGAGCACGAGCGCCTCCGCCTTGACGAGGTGGGCGACGAGGGCGGCGAGCCGGTCGTTGTCGCCGAAGCGGATCTCGTGGCTGGCGACGGTGTCGTTCTCGTTCACGATGGGCACGACGCCGAAGTTCAGGAGCCGTTCCATCGCGCGGTGGGCGTTCGCGTAGTGGGACCGCCGGACGAGGTCCTCCGCGGTGAGCAGGATCTGACTCACGGTGACGCCGTGGGCGGCGAAGGCCTGGGAGTACTGGGCCATGAGCAGGCCCTGTCCCACGCTCGCGGCGGCCTGCTGCGTGGACAGCTGTGCAGGCCGCCGTGCGAGGCCCAGCGGAGCGAGCCCTGCGGCGATCGCCCCCGAGGACACCAGGATCACCTCGGTCCCGGCCATCCGCCGCTCCGCGAGGACATCGGCGAGGCCGACGAGAGCCTCACTCGAGATCCCCCCGGAGACCGACGTCAGCGACGAGGAGCCGACCTTGACGACGATCCTTCCCGCGGCGGCCAGGCCGGCACGGGACGCCAGCGGATGCTGCGACTGTTCCTGGGCCACGCGCGCCTAGTCCTGAGACTCGGCGTCTGCTTCCTGCCGGGCAGGAGCAGTCTGCTTGCGGTTCTGCACGGACTCCGTCCAGATGCCGGCCTTGCGGTCGGCCTCGAGGTCGGCCCGGGCCGCGGCCTTCGCGTCCTTGCGCTCCTGGTACTCCTCGCGCTTCTGCTCGCGCGTGGGCCGGACGTACTCCGCCAGGCGCAGGTCGGAGCCTCGCGGCCCGGCGAGCAGCTCCGCGCCGCCCATCATCGTCGGCTCCCAGTCGAACACGACGCCGTCGCCCTCGCCGATCACGACGGTGTCGCCCGGCTTGGCGCCGACCTTGAAGAGTTCCTCCTCGACGCCGACCTTGGCCAGGCGGTCCGCGAGGTACCCGACGGCCTCGTCGTTCGTGAAGTCGGTCTGCTTGACCCAGCGCTCCGGCTTCTCGCCGAGCACGCGGAAGAGGGGCAGGGCGTCCTTCTCCTCGAGGCGGATCCGGAACGGTGCGGCGTTGACGCCGCGCGGGCGCAGCACCGGCGGAGCGACTTTCGGGGGTGCGCTGGCGACGGCCTTGCGCGCGTTCTCGACAATCTCCGCCATCGCGAAGCCCAGCTGGCGCAGTCCCTCGTGGCTGGAGGCGGACACCTCGAACACCCGGTAGCCGCGCGCTTCGAGTTCGGGACGGACAAACTCCGCCATGTCCCGTCCGTCCGGCACGTCCACCTTGTTGAGGGCGACGAGGCGGGGGCGCTCGTTCAGGGGGACGACGTCGCCGTCGGGCCCGGCGTAGCTCATGTCGACCGAGTACTTCTCGAGCTCACCCTCGATGATGCCGAGGTCCTTCAGCGGATCGCGGTCCGTCTCGAGTGCAGCACAGTCCAGCACGTGCACGAGGGCGGCGCAGCGCTCCACGTGGCGCAGGAAGTGGTGGCCGAGGCCCTTGCCCTCGCTCGCGCCCTCGATGAGGCCCGGAACGTCGGCGATGGTGAAGCGCGTGGCACCCGCCTCGACGACGCCCAGGTTCGGCACGAGGGTGGTGAACGGATAGTCGGCGATCTTCGGGCGGGCAGCCGACATCGCGGCGATGAGGCTGGACTTGCCGGCGGAGGGGAAGCCCACGAGGGCGATGTCCGCGATGGACTTGAGTTCGAGCACGACATCCCGCTCGTCGCCCGGGATGCCGAGCAGGGCGAAGCCCGGGGCCTTGCGCTTCTGGGAGGACAGCGCGGCGTTGCCGAGGCCGCCCTGGCCGCCGGCGGCCGCGACGAACTCGGTTCCCTCGCCGACGAGGTCCGCGAGGACCTCGCCGTCCTTCGTCTTGACGACGGTGCCGTCCGGGACGGGAAGGATCAGGGTCTCCCCGCTCTTGCCGCCGCGCCAGTCACCCATGCCGTTGCCGCCGTTCGTGGCGTGCCGGTGGGGGGCGTGGTGGTAGTCAAGGAGGGTGGTGGTCTGGTGGTCGACGCGGAGGATGACGTCGCCTCCGTCGCCACCGTTGCCGCCGTCGGGCCCGCCGAGGGGCTTGAACTTCTCGCGGTGGACGGAGACGCAGCCATGGCCACCGGTGCCTCCGGATACGTGCAGGACTACGCGGTCAACGAAGCTCGCCACGTTGGTCTCCTTCTACAAATGCTTCACTGTGCCGAGTCTAACCGGCTTAAAAGAAGGTGGGGCGAGCCGTAGAGGCTCACCCCACCCGAATGCTTGTGCATCGTGTGCAGGCAGATTTACTCTGCTGCCGCACCTACGATGTTGACGACCTTGCGTCCGCGACGGGTGCCGAATTCAACGGCTCCTGCCTCGAGTGCGAACAGGGTGTCGTCGCCGCCGCGGCCGACATTGGCGCCCGGGTGGAAGTGGGTGCCGCGCTGGCGGACGATGATCTCGCCGGCCTTGACGACCTGGCCGCCGAAGCGCTTGACGCCGAGGAACTGTGCGTTCGAGTCGCGGCCGTTGCGAGTGGAGCTTGCGCCCTTCTTATGTGCCATGAGTTATGCCTGCCTTCGCTGAAGTGTCTACGTGACCGATCGGTAGCCCGGAAGGACTACGCGATGCCTGTGATTTTGACGCGGGTCAGTTCCGAACGGTGACCCTGGCGCTTCTTGTAGCCGGTCTTGTTCTTGAACTTCTGGATGACAATCTTCGGTCCACGAAGATTCTCGACGATCTCGGCAGTGACGGTGACCTTCGCGAGGTCCTCCGCTGCGGAGGTGATCTTGGCGCCGTCTACCAGAAGGAGGGCGGGAAGCTTGAACGTGCTTCCTGCCTGACCGGTGACGCGGTCAAGGGTAACGAGGTCTCCTACAGAAACCTTTTCTTGGCGGCCGCCTGCGCGGACAATCGCGTACACCACTTGGGAACTCACTTCTCTCGACAATCTTGACTTCTGATGAAAAAACCTGGGTGCGCCTCGGCAGCAAACCTGGAGGTTGCTCTTCGTGCCGGAAATCCCGCACCGTTGCCGCCGGACATGCCGGTTAACAGGCGAGTGCACCGAGGGTCAAGATTACGCCAGGACAGCATCTTCCTGCAAATCAGCGGGCTCGTGCCGCCCAGTGCCGGGGCCGTGGACGCGCGGAGCGTCGAAGAAGTCCCGCTCATACGTGGCGGACCACCTGAACGCCGCGAGCATCGCGTTCCTCTCCGCGGCCGAGGCACGCCGGTGCGCATCGTCCGCGATCTGCTGCGCCCGCGCCGTGGCGGCGGCGAAGCCAGGATCGGCGTAGGTGGCGATCCAGTCCGCATAGGGGTGGGAGCCGGACGGGACACCACTGTCCACCTTCTCCTGCACGTAGTCCCCGACGGCGGCGTAGAGCCAGAAGCACGGCAGCGCGGCGGCCACGAGTTCCGCGTACGAGCCGCGTCCGGCGGCCGCCGCGAGGTGGTCGCAGTACGCCCGCGTGACGGGGCCCGCCGCACCCTCCCCGAAGCGCTCCCCGGCTTCCCTCGCCAGCCAGGTGCGGTGCAGCTCCGCTTCGGTCTGCAGGCAGGACGTCGCCGCCGACAGCCAGAACAGCTGCTCGTCCTCCGAAGGAGCCAAAGCGGCGGCGCGGGCGAGCACGCCGGAGTACTCGCGGAGGTGGAGCGCGTCCTGCTGCAGGTAGTAGGCGAAATCGTGAGCGGGCAGGCTCCCCTCCGTCATGCCGGTGACAAAGGGGAGCGCGAGGATCTCCTCCCGGACCGCCGTGGTGTCCCGCCAGGCCAGGTCGGTGAAGCGCTGGTGCATGCGCGGGTCCACCGCGGAGTGGAAGTGGTGCACGGGTCCGCTGCCTGCTCCCACGTCCAGCAGGTCCGCGGCTTCGAGCGCCCCCTCGAGCCAGAATTTCGCTTCGCGGACGGCTGTGGGCCAGTCGGCGGTGGCGGCGTACCGGCTGGCGATCGCCGAGGACAGCGAGCAGCCCGTGCCGTGCGTGTTCACCGTCGCCACGCGCCGCCCGTCGAGGACCAGCGCGTCCTCGGGACGTCCCGGCGGGGAGATGAGGGCGTCGGGACACCGCTCCCCCGGCAGGTGCCCGCCCTTCACCAGGACACGCGTGCCGAGGTCTCCCGCAAGGACCCGGCCCTGGGCGAGTGCCTCCGACCAGGAGGTCGCCGGGTCGGCTCCGACGAGGACGGCGAGTTCCGCGATGTTGGGGGTGACGAGCGACGTGCGACGGGCGACGTCGATGACGGCGCGTACGGCGTCGTCGTCGAGCAGCCGGGCTCCGCTCGTGGCCACCATGACCGGGTCGAGCACCACGGCGGGCGGACGGACGTCGTCGAGCCATCGGGCGACGCAGTGCGCGATGTCGGCGGAGCCGAGCATCCCGATCTTCACGGCGCTGATGGTCACGTCCTCGGCGACGGCGTCGAGCTGCTGCCGGAGGAACCCGACAGGAGGGGTGTGCACACCGGTGACGCCGCGGGTGTTCTGCGCCGTCAGGGCGGTCACGACGGCCATCGCGTAGCCGCCGTTGGCGCTGATGCTCTTGATGTCCGCCTGGATCCCGGCCCCGCCGCTCGGGTCCGAGCCGGCGATGCTGAGGATATTGGGAATTCCGGACGTGGGTGTGGGAACCGCAGTATGCATGGGTGACATCCCTCCGCTAGGCCTCGGGCGCAAGCGCCCGCTAGATCAGGTTCGACGGGTTTGATCTCAGCCCTGCATCCGGCAGGGCACCCCGTGTCGCGGTCAAGCCTATCGCAGCCGACAGGTCCGGGCAGCGGATCGTTCGCGGGAACGCGGAAGGCCGGAGTCCGCTGGGACTCCGGCCTTCCGCGTTCCGGACGGACCGGTCGCCTGGCTGCTACAGCTCCGAGGCGGGTACCCCTACGCCGAAGATGAGCGGCTCGGACGCCGAAGCCTCCGGCCTCCGTACGGGCGCCTGGGCCCTGGCGACATGCCGTGTGCCGGAGGGCTGCGCGGCGGACTCGGCAGTCTGCGTCTCGATCGTGGTGTCCGCGGCGCCCTGTGCGCTGCGGGCGACGCGACGGCGCGGGCGGGTGCGCCGGGCCGGTGCCTCCGCGACGGGGACTCCGGCGCGGACGGGTGCCTCCGGCGCGCTGTCTGCGCTGCCACCCTCACTGCCTCCGTCAGTGCCGGCCTCACTTCCGGCCTCACTTCCGGCCTCACTTCCGGCCTCACTTCCGGCCTCACTGCCGTTCCGGGGTGCCTGCGATCCGTCGGCTCCCCCGGCTGCAGCATCGTCGCCCGCGGGCCTCCTGTTGAAGGCCTCGCTCAGGCTGTCGAGCGTCAGGCGGGTGACCGGCGCCTCAGGGCTCTCCTGGGCGGCCGGGCGGCGGTTGTCCGCGCGGGGCAACGTCACCGTCTCACCGTTGATCGTCAGGACCGCCTCCGTCACCTGGATGTCGGCGTCCGCGGCCGGGTGCTCCTCCTCGTGATGATGCGTGGCGGCAGCGATGCTCGCGAGGGCTGCCCGAGCGGCCTCCGCCTTCGCTGCGCGGTCAGGGCTATCCATCACAGGAGCCACCGGCTGGACCACGTTCTCGTCCTGCTGCTGGCCGCGGCCCCGGTTCCGCTTGCGCTCGCTCCGGGACACCCTGTCCTGGCGGACCGGCTGCTGGGTATCCGGCACGGCGGTGTGGCTGCGGTGCTCCACGGGCTCCATGTGGGTGACGACGCCGCGGCCCGCACAGTGCTCGCAGTCCTCTCCGAAGACCTCGAGCAGGCCCGTGCCCATGCGCTTGCGGGTCATCTGGACGAGCCCCAGCGAGGTCACCTCGGCGACCTGGTGCTTGGTCCTGTCACGGCCGAGGCATTCCACGAGACGGCGCAGCACGAGGTCGCGGTTCGCCTCGAGCACCATGTCGATGAAGTCGATCACGATGATCCCGCCGATGTCGCGGAGCCGCAGCTGGCGCACGACCTCCTCGGCCGCCTCGAGGTTGTTCTTCGTGACGGTCTCCTCGAGGTTGCCGCCGCTGCCGGTGAACTTGCCCGTGTTGACGTCGACCACGGTCATGGCCTCGGTCCTGTCGATCACGAGCGAGCCGCCCGACGGCAGGAACACCTTGCGCTCCAGGGCCTTCGAGATCTGCTCGTCGATGCGCGAGGCGGCGAAGATGTCCTCGTCGCCCGTCCACTTCTCGAGCCTGCCGACGAGGTCCGGTGCCACGTACATGACGTAGGCCTCGATGGTGTCCCAGGCCTCCTCGCCCGATACGACGAGCTTCGAGAAGTCCTCGTTGAACACGTCACGCACCACCTTGATGGTGAGATCGGGCTCGCCGTACAGCAGCTCCGGTGCAAGCGTCTTCGTGGAGCCGGCCTTGCGCTCGATCTCCTCCCACTGGGCTCGCAGGCGGTTGATGTCGTGCGTCAGCTCTTCCTCGCTGGCGCCTTCGGCCGCGGTCCGGACGATCACGCCGGCGTTCTCCGGGAGCCGGTCCTTGAGGATGCGCTTGAGGCGGTTGCGCTCGACGTCGGGCAGTTTGCGTGAGATGCCGGTCATGGAGCCGCCCGGGACGTACACGAGGTAGCGGCCGGGCAGGGAGATCTGGCTGGTGAGCCGTGCACCCTTGTGGCCCACGGGATCCTTGGTGACCTGGACCAGGACGGGATCGCCGGACTTCAGTGCGAGTTCGATGCGGCGCGGCTGGCCGTCCAGGCCGGCGGCGTCCCAGTTGACCTCGCCCGCGTAGAGGACGGCGTTGCGGCCGCGTCCGATGTCGACGAAGGCGGCTTCCATGCTCGGCAGCACGTTCTGGACCTTGCCGATGTACACGTTGCCGATCAGCGAGTCCTGCTGCGTCCTGGAGACGAAGTGCTCGGCCAGGATGCCGTCCTCGAGCACGCCGATCTGGATCCTGTCGTCGCGCTGTCGCACGATCATCTGGCGGTCCACGGATTCGCGGCGTGCGAGGAACTCGGCCTCGGTGATGACCTGGCGGCGACGGCCCGTGTCGCGGGATTCACGACGGCGCTGCTTCTTGGCCTCGAGTCGCGTGGACCCGCGGACGCTGGTCACGCGGTCGGAGACGGGCTCGCTGGCCTGCCGGGGAGCCCGGACGCGCGTGACGGTGTTGGGCGGATCGTCGTCCTCGCCGCCGGTCAGCTCGAGGTCCTGGTCGCCACGGCGACGACGACGGCGACGGCGCGAGGTGACGCCTGGGCCCTCCTCCGGCCCGGTGGAGCGGTCCTCGGAGTCCTCCGACCCGGCGTCGTCCGTGCCGGCCTCGGCCGGGGCGGCGTCGCTCCGGGTACGGTTCCGGCTGCGGCGGCTGCGGCGGCCGCGGCGGCCGGACTCCTCGGATTCCTCCTCCTCGCTGTCCTCCTCGCTCGGCGGGGTGACCTTGACGGACGGAACGGTGACGGTGCTGAGGTCCGGGGCGTGGAACAGGAGGGACAGCGGTGATTCGGGGATGGCGAAGGGGTCGAAGCGGTTCTCAGCCGGCTCGTCCTCCTGCGCCGAGTCCTCCTGCGCCGAGTCCTCGGGGGCGGCGCCGGGCGATTCCTGGGGCTCCCTGGCGGCAGCCGACGTGGAACCCGCGGCGGGGATCGTCGCTGCTCCGGCGTCCGCTGCTTCCGCGTCGTCCGCCTGCACGGGTTCGTCGACCTGCACGGGCTCGGAGGCCCGGCGGCTGCGGGTCCTGGTCGTACGGCGTGCGCGGGCCGGCTTCTCCTCGGTCGACGTGTCGGCCTCGGTGCCGGCCGCTGTGCCGGCCGCACTGCCGTCCGCTGGTACTGCGAGGGATTCGACGGGGGCCGTCCCGGACACCGCCTCGTCAGCAACGGGGGCGGGAACGGGGACAGGCGCATCGGTGGCGGTGATGTCCGCGGGGGCGGGCTGCTCCACCGGGCGGGCGGGGCCCGCTTCGGCCGTCGCGGCACGACGGCGGGTACGGGGCGCGCGGGCGAATGCGGCCGGCCCGGCGTCGGACACGGCCGGCGCACCGGCTGTGCCGTCCGTCGGCAGGTCGTCGGAACCGGAGGAGGTGGGAGCCTCGGTGACGGTCTCGTCGGTGATGACGACCGGCTTACGGACCCGGGTGGCTCTCTTGCGGACGGGCTCGGCGGCCGCTGCCGCCTCGGGGGACGGCTCCGGCGCCTTGGGTGGCGCTCCGGCCGGTGCGCTGGCGGTACGGCGCTTCCTCGGCGCCTTCACCGGTGCGGCCTGCTCCTGGGCGTCCTGCCCGGCAGCTGCTGCTTCCGGTACGTTCTGTTCGTTCCCCAGCTGTTCTGACTGATCCATAGGTGCCTGCTCCAAGCCCCTGCGGCACCGGCCACATTCCAGCGCCCTCCAGGGCGGTATGTCGGACCGCCGCGGGCCCTTCGCCCGGCGGCTGACCGGAAGTCGTTGTCATGTCGTCCGGGGTCACACCGTCATTGGGGTGCGGAATCACTCGGAGACCAGTGGCGCTTTTCCAACTCAACCGCCCTTGTCGACGGTGGGTCCCGCCAGCGGATTCCGCCTACTTCCGCCGACGGGGCGGACTCGGTAGGACGGAAGCATCGCTCTCGGAACGGAAGCCTGTCACTGGACCGGCGTGGGAATGTGGTTCCCCCGCCAGCCTTCGCCATTGTCTCACACCACCCTTCGAAAGGGGCTCCCGACCCGCGCCGAACCCGCCCGGTGAAGCCCCCTGGGCCGCCTAGACCCGGGCGCCTCCGCCGGGGACGGAGGCTCTGGATCAGGGCTCGGGACCAGGCTCCGGGACCAGGCCTCGGGACGGCGGCTCGGACTAGAGCTTCGGGAGCTGACCGGTCGCGGGCGCTTGGTCGCCGGCGAGGGGCCGTGCGACGGGCACTTTCGTTCCGAGGACCTGCGCAACGACGTCGTGCGTGATCTTCTGGGCGGTCAAGCCGACTCGCTCGAGGACCTGGCTGCGTGAGCCGTGGTCGAGGAACTCGACGGGGAGACCCACCTCGTTGAGGGCGGTGTCGACGCCCGCCGAACGCATCTCCTGCCGGATCCTCGAGCCGACGCCACCGGCGCGCACGCCGTCCTCGATGACGATCACGATGCGGTGCTCGGAGGCCAGGTCGATCACCGAACGGCGGACCGGCAGGAGCCAGCGGGGATCGATGACCGTGGAGCTGATGCCCTGCGCGCCGAGCCGGTTGGACACGTCGAGTGCCAGCTCGCTCATGGCGCCCACGCTGACGATCAGGACGTCGTTGGTGCGTGAGCCGGCGGGCCTTCGCGAGAGGACGTCGACCCCGTCCCGGAGTCGCTCGACGGCTTCGACCTCGGCCCCGACGGAGCCCTTGGAGTAGCGCACGACGCTCGGCGCGTCCGAGATCGCGACGGCTTCCCGCAGTTCCTCCCGCAGCCGGGTGGCGTCGCGCGGGGCAGCGAGGTGCAGCCCCGGGACGGCCTGCAGCATCGCGAGGTCCCACATGCCGTGGTGGCTCGCGCCGTCGGGACCGGTGACCCCCGACCGGTCGAGGACGATCGTCACGCCGGCCTTGTGCAGGGCGACGTCCATCAGGAGCTGGTCGAACGCCCGGTTCAGGAAGGTCGCGTAGAGGGCGATGACGGGGTGCAGCCCGCCGTACGCCATGCCGGCGGCGCTCGTGACGGCGTGCTGCTCGGCGATGCCGACGTCGAACACGCGCTCCGGGTGCCGTGCGGCGAAGCGGTGCAGCCCGACGGGGATCAGCATGGCCCCGGTGATGCCGACGATGTCCGGGCGCTCGTCCGCGATGTCCGCGATCTCGTTGGCGAACACGGAGGTCCAGGACTGCTGGCCCGCGGCGTCCACCGGCTCACCCGTCTCCGGGTCGATGATGCCGACCGCGTGGAACTGGTCGGCCTCGTGTGCACGGGCGGGCGCGTAGCCGTGGCCCTTCTCCGTGATCGCGTGCACGATGACGGGGCCCTCGTAGTTCTTGGCGAGGTGAAGCGCCTGTTCGACGGCGGACTGGTCGTGGCCGTCCACGGGTCCGACGTACTTCATGCCGAGGTCCTCGAAGAGGCCCTGGGGGGCCCACCAGTCCTTGATGCCCTTCTTCATGGCATGGAGGCTCTTGTAGCTGAACTCGCCCACGGGGCCGCCGGTCTGCATGCGCTGCTTGAACCAGTCCAGGGTGCCCTCGTAGACGCGGTGGGTGCGCACGGAGTCGAGGGTCGGACGCAGTGAGGCGAGGTAGTCGGCGACGCCGCCGATGGTCGGGGCATACGAGCGGCCGTTGTCGTTGACGACGATCACGACCCTGCGACGCTTGTCCGCGGCGATGTTGTTCAGCGCTTCCCAGGCCATGCCGCCGGTGAGCGCGCCGTCTCCTACCAGGACGACGGTGTAGCGGTCACCTTCGCCGCCCAGCACGCGGGCCCGGGAGATGCCGTCCGCCCAGGAGAGCGAGGACGAGGCGTGGGAGCTCTCGACGACGTCGTGCACGGACTCCGCCCGCGACGGGTAGCCGGACAGCCCGCCCTGCTGGCGCAGCGTGCTGAAGTCCTGCCGTCCGGTGACGAGCTTGTGCACGTAGGACTGGTGGCCGGTGTCGAAGATGATGCTGTCGCGCGGCGAGTCGAAGACGCGGTGGATGCCGAGGGTCAGCTCGACCACCCCGAGATTGGGGCCCAGGTGCCCGCCGGTGCGCGAGACGTTGCTGACCAAAAAGGCGCGGATCTCCTTCGCGAGTGCTGTCAGCTGCGCATGGCTGAGTTTGCTCAGGTCCTGTGGGCCGTGGATCGTCTCCAAGAGTCCCATCGGCGCCTCCTCGGTTCGTTCGGTGTGGCGGGTCATCGCCGTCGATCTCGTTAACTCTAACGTCGGGGATTCGGAGCGGTGCCATCGACAGCTTGCTTCCGCCGGGTTCGAACCCGCTGCGTGCTCAGGCCGGAGGCGGCAGGATCCGCGCGAAGGACTCCATGTGGTGCGTGTGCGGGTACAGATCGAAGACGCGCAGCGCGTCGAGCGACCACCCGGCGCCGAGGAAGTAGCCGAGGTCGCGCGCGAACGACGCCGGATCGCAGGACACGTAGCCGACGGCGCGGGGACGGGCCTGCACGATCTGCCGTACGACCTTCCTGCCTGCTCCGGCCCGCGGCGGATCGAGCAGGACGGCGTCGAGCGGTTCGGTCCATCGGCCGAGCACGGCATCCACCCTGCCCTGCACGATGGACACGTGGTCCTGCCCATGGAGGTTGCGCCGGGCGTCCCGGCTCGTCCCGGGTGAACCCTCCACCGACAGCACCGCGCCGTCCGGTCCGACGGCGCGTGCGAGCGGCACGGTGAACAGGCCCGCTCCGGCGTAGAGGTCGGCGATGCGCTCCCCCGCCGCGGGCTGCACCCCGTCAAGCACTGCCGTGACGAGGGCCTCCGGCGCGCCCCGGTGGATCTGCCAGAAGCCGGCTCCGGTCACGCGGTAGTCGATGCCGAGGACGCTCTCCTGGAGCCACGTCCGGCCCTTCAGCCGCTGGATCTGACCGGACTCCGCATCGAGCACGCCCACCGAGGCGCCGCCGATGGAGGACGCGACGGACGCGACGCGGCGCGGCGACGTGCCGGCGGCCGGAACGAGCAGCACGAGGGGCTCTCCCCCGCCCGAGGGCACGGCGACGTCGACCCGCTCGATGCCGGTGAGCTCCAGCGTCCACAGTCGGAGATCGTTGATCGCCGCGACGGCCAGGGGCATGTCCCGGACCGGGACGACCGCGTGCGAGCGGTGCAGGTGCATCGCGAGGCGCCCGGCGGCGTCGACGGCAAAGGCAGCCCGGGTACGCCAGCCCAGCCCGTCCACCGCCTCACCGGGCGCCGCTTCGACGGTCACCGTCCGGTCGGTCCTGGCCAGGCGGGACAGCTGCTCCTCGAAGATCTGCGCCTTGAGCCTGCGCTGCTCCGCAAGGTCGATGTGGCCGAACTCGGCCCCACCCACCGCCGAGCGGCCCCTGGCTGCAGCCTTCAGGGCGTCGGCGACGGGCCACGGGTGGGCCACGCGGTGCGGCGAGGCCCGGAGCACCTCGACGGCGTCGGCCCGCCAGAAGCTCGCGTCGTCGTCCGTCTCGGTGAAGCGCACCCGGACCACCTCACCCGGCAGTGCATGCCGGACGAAGACCACACGCCCCTCGTGCCGGGCGACGAAGTGTCCGCCGTGTGCCGGCCGTTCGATGGTCAGCTCGGCCGTGCTGCCGGGGCCGGGTGCTGCAGGCTCCTCCACCCCTGCGGTCGAGGGGGCGGCGGCTGGTACGGCGTCGGTCATGGGTGTCTTCCTACTTCAGGTCCTGGTAGATCTGGGCCGCGTCGGAGGACGCGAGCTGCCATGGCACGCTGGCGACCATCACCCCGGGCACGAAGTGGAGGCGTGTCTTGATGCGGAGGGCGGTCTGGTTGTGGACCAGTTGCTCCCACCATTTTCCCACCACGTACTCGGGGATGTAGACCACGATGAGATCCCGTGGAGCGTCCCTGCGGATCATCCGGATGTATTCGAGGATCGGGGTGATCGTGTCGCGGTAGGGAGAGGCGAGGACGGTGATCGGCACCGGGATCTCGTGCTTCTCCCAGTCGGCGAGCGTCCGGCGGGTCTGCTCGGGGTCGACGTCCACCGTGATGGCGTCCAGGCGCGACGGGCGCGAGGCGCGCGCGAAGGCCAGTGCCCTCAGGACCGGCTTGCGGACGTGTGAGACGAGGATCACGGCGTGCACGCGTGAGGGGAGGGCACGCAGCCGGACGGCGTCATCGATCGCGAGTTCCTCGTCCACGGCGTCGTAGTGCTTCTTGATGCTGCGCATGACGGCGAACAGGATCGCCATCGCGAGCACCGCGATCCAGGCGCCGTGCCCGAACTTCGTGACGAGGATGACGGCGAGGACCGCGGCGGTGAGCCCGAAGCCGAGCGTGTTGATGGCCCGGGACTTGCGGACCTTCCAGCGGTCCTGCTTGCCCACCGTGCTGTGGAGGACCCGGCTCCAGTGCAGGATCAGTCCGAGCTGGCCGCCGGTGAAGGACACGAAGACCCCCACGATGTACAGCTGCACGAGCGCGGTGACGTCCGCGCGGAACACGAGGATGAGCACGACGGCGCCGAGGCCGAGGGCGAGGATCCCGTTGCTGAAGGTCAGCCGGTCCCCCCGGGTGCGGAGCTGGCGCGGCAGGTAGCCGTCGGTCGCGAGGATGGAGGCGAGCACCGGGAAGCCGTTGAAGGCGGCGTGACCGGCGAGCATCAGCACGAGCGCCGTCGCCACGACGACGAGGTAGAAGGCGGGAGATCCGGCGTCGAAGACGGTCCTCGCCAGCTGGCTGACCACGGGCGCCTGGATGTAGTCGTCGGGAACGGGGCGACCGTCGAGCAGCAGCTGCGCGGCGGGGTCCTGCACCACGTGCACGCGGGTCGCGTTCGCGAGGTAGAGAACGCCTGCGAGCATGGCCGAGGAGACGACGCCGAGGATCAGGAGCGTCGTCGCGGCGTTCCGGCCCTGCGGAGCCTCGAAACGCGGGACATTGGACACCGGCCCCTCCAGGCCGGTCAGCGCCGCGGCTCCTGCCGAGAACGCCCGGAGGATGAGGAGTGCGCCGGCCAGACCCACCAGCCCGGCATCGAGTGCCGCATCCGGGACGATCTCGAACTGCGCGCTCGGCGCCGGCGCGAGCGTCCCCGAGAGGGCCTGGACCGTCCCGGTGGCACACAGGGCGAGGATCCCGGCGAGGAAGGCATAGGTGACGACGGCGCGGGCACGGACGCCGCGCGTGATGCCGCGCAGGTTCAGCAGGACGAGCACCGCGACACCCACGACGGCGAGGGCGATGCGCAGGTCCTCCAGTGCCGGGGCGAGCGAGACGAGGTACTGCGCCGCGGCGGAGACCGAGACGGCCACGGTGAGGAGGTAGTCGATCATGAGCGCGGAGGCGACGGTGGTGCCTGCGATCGGGCCGATGTTCCGCTTGGCGATCTCGTAGTCGCCGCCGCCCGATGGGTACGCGCGCACGGCCTGACGGTAGGAGGCGACGACGACGAGGAGCACGGCGATGACGGCGAGTCCCACCCAGGGCGAGATGGCGACGGACGCCACTCCCGCCAGGGCGAGGGTCAGCAGGATCTCGTCCGGGGCGTAGGCCACCGAGGAGAGCGCGCTCGCGGAGAGGACGGGCAGGGCGAGGCGCTTCGGCAGGCTCCTGTTCCTCAGCCTGTCGCTGGCGAAGGGCTTGCCCACCAGCACCCGCTTGACGGCCTCGAGAAAAGTCAGCACAGCCCTCAGACTAGCGCGTCCGCGCGTCCCGCCAGCCACTAGGCTTGATGCTGGTACGGCTCGGGACAGCAGGATCTACAGCAGGATCTACAGCAGGAATCAGGGGTGCCCTCGGTGGCTCATTTTGTGATCATGGGATGCGGCAGGGTGGGGGTCAGCCTCGCGCACACGCTCGACGATTCCGGCCACTCGGTGGCGATCATCGACCAGGACGACCGCGCCTTCCGCCGCCTGCGTTCCTCCTTCGGCGGACGCAAGGTCACCGGTGTGGGCTTCGACCGCGAGACGCTCAAGTACGCGGAGATCGGGAACGCCTACGCCTTCGCCGCCGTCTCGAGCGGGGACAACTCCAATATCCTTGCGACCCGCGTCGCTCGTGAGACCTTCCACGTGCCCCACGTCGTCGCCCGCATCTACGACCCGGGACGCGCCGAGATCTACCAGCGACTCGGCATCCCCACCGTCGCAGCCGTGCGCTGGAGCGCCGACCAGGTGCTGCGCAGGATCCTGCCCGAGCAGGCCATCAACGGCGACTTCCGCGAGACCTCCGGACGGCTCATCCTCGGCGAACTGGCCCTGAGCGATGCGTGGCTCGGCAGGTCCCTCAGGAGCATCGAGGCCGCGAGCGGCGTCCGGATCGCGTACATCACCCGCTTCGGTGAAGGCATCCTGCCGACGGCGGAGACGAGCTACCAGCAGGGGGATATCCTGCACGCCATGATGAAGACGACGGCGACCGACGAGATCGGGCGCATCCTCGCCGCCGCACCGAAAGAGGAAGTCCAATGAGGGTTGTCATCGCCGGCGCCGGGAGCGTGGGCTCCTCCATTGCGCGGGAACTGCTCGGCAACAAGCACGAGATCCTGCTCATCGACGAGAAGCCGGAGGTCATCGGTCGCAGCGGGCTCAAGGGAGCCAAGTGGCTGATCGGCGATGCGTGCGAACTGACGACGCTCAAGGACGCGCGCCTGGACGAGGCCGACGTCGTGGTGTCGGCGACGGGCGACGACAAGGTGAACCTCGTGGTCTCGCTGCTCGCCAAGAGCGAGTTCGGCGTGGGCCGCACCGTCGGTCGCGTGAACAATCCGAAGAACGACTGGATGTTCGACGACTCCTGGGGCGTGGACGTCGCCGTCAACACGCCGCGGCTCATGACGGCCCTCGTGGAGGAAGCCGTGGAGATCGGCGACCTGGTGCGCCTGCTGACGCTGCAGACCGGGGTCTCCTCGATCGTCGAGTTCACCGTGCCCCAGGATTCACCGCTGGTCGGCGGGACGATCGGGGCGATCCGCCTGCCCGAGGACTGCGCGGTGGTGGCCGTGCTCCGGGACGACTCCCCCATCACGCCGAGTCCCGACGACGTCGTCGAAGGCGGCGACGAGATGTTCTTCCTCGCAGCGATCGCGGCCGAGGACGAACTGCGGGTCGCGCTGTCGGCCCGCAACGACGGCACCGAGAGCTAGGAGCCGGAGGCCGGGGAGACGGGCGGGCGCGAGACGACCCACGCGAGCCACATACCGAGCGCGTAGAGCGGCAATCCCATCGCGACGCGCGTCGAGCCGAGGGCCGCGACGTTCTCCATGAGGTAGAGGGGCACCTGCACCACGAGTCGCAGGGCCAGCACCGAGACGATGATCCAGGTGGCGATCGAGTACGCGCGGACGCGGGCGGCGTCCCTGCGCCATTCGATGCCCTCGTTCCGGAGGAAGCCGAAGAGCAGCCCAGCGAAGGGCCAGCGGAGGGCCACCGATGCGGCCATCGCGATGATGTAGCCGCCGTTGATGAAGAACCCGGGGAGGAAGAAGTCCTCCGCGTTGCCCGTCCGCAGCGCGACGAAGGCGCAGAAGGCGACCCCCACGAGCCCGGCGAGGGCCTGGGTGACCGGCGTCCGGGAGACGAGCCGGACGACGGTGAAGACTGCGGACACTGCCAGCGCCGCCACGAGCGACACCGGAAGGTTCGTGGTGATGGTGAAGAGGATCGTGAAGACGAGCCCGGGCGCGATGCTCTCCGCCAGCCCCTGCACGCCGCCGATCGAGGACAGGACGTCGATCTGGCCGGCGTCGTTGCGCCGCACACCGGACTTCGCGGCGTACTGCGTCGCCAGTTCCGCCGCCGTCGGGGCCGCCTTGCCGGCGGCCGGGCCGTCGACGGCGTCGTCCTCGGGCCCGGGGCGGGCGCCGGGGTCGTTCGCCGGATGGCTCATGTCGGGTTCCTCATTAGTACTCCTCGGGACGGCCGATGATCTCGTAGCGGGGGTTGTAGACGGTGGGCGTGCCATCGACCCGGCTCAGCATGCCCTCGAACCGCAGGGAGACCCCGGCTTCGATACCGGGCACGCGGCGCTGGCCCATCCAGACGATGCGCACGTTCTCCTTCGCACCGTTCCAGTCGATCCTCACGAGGGCGGTGAACGACGGCGAGGACGTCACAGGCGCGATGGTGATCCTGTCGATGACGCCGCCTGCCTTGATCCTGCCCCGCTCGGGCAGGGCGGCCGGCAGTCCGGCAGGCGCCGCGGGTACGGGCCGGCCCGCTGGCCCCGAGGGGTCGGCGGAATCTGGTGCGTACTGCCGGGCGGGCATGACGGACTAGCGGGTCTCGGTGATCTCGGGACCGCGCTCCAGCGGGTTCAGGTCCGGACGGATGGGAGCGGGAGCGGAGGGCGTGCCTGCGGTCGCGTCCTTCGGCAACCGGAGCTGCAGCAGTTCCCGCGGCGGGAGGGGGTGGTCGCCGCGGACGACGACGACGCTGCGGAAGAGCTTCTCGACGGCCACCGCAGCCCCCTGCTCCAGGGCGGCCGGGCCACCGAAGACGCCGCGGAGGAACCACCGCGGACCGTTGACCCCCACGAAGCGGGCCACGCGGACCCCTGCCTGACCGTCGGGCGTCTGTGCGGGCAGCTTGGCGAGGAGTTCGGTGCCGAGGCGGCCCGGGCGCTCCTCGACCGTTCCACCCTGCGATCCCACGGAGGCGCCGATCTGCTCCCTGATCTCGTCCCAGAGCCCTTCGGTCTTCGGCGCAGCGAAAGCCTGGAGCTGCAGCGTGGAGCCGCCGAGGTCCAGGGTCACCGCGATGACCCGCTTGCTGCGTTCCTCGACCTCGAGGCGCAGCTGGAGACCCTCGGCAGCGTGGATGCGGAGGGCTCCGAGGTCGATGTAGCCGGTGTCGGTGTCCTTCTCCGACACGTCGAACGGCCCCAGTGCGGCCCGGTCGTAGTCGGCGGTGGACACGTGGCCGGCAGGCACGGCCTGCGCCCGTCCGGCGCTGGCCGCTGCAGGACCACCGCCCACCGCATCGGCGGAAGCCGGCGTCTCCGGGGATTCAGTCTCCGGGGATTCAGCCTCCGAAGATTCAGTCTCCGAGGATTCAGTCTCCGGGGATTGCGTCTCCGGGGATTCGACGGCGACGTCGACCGGGGCTGCCGGTTCCTCCGGTTCCTGCTGCACCGACGCGTCGGCGTCGTCCTGCTTCTTCTTCCTGAGGCGCCCAAAAGCCATGTCGGGTCCCTTTCCTTCTGGCGTATCCGAGGTGTCTGACAATTCTGCGATCCCTGAAGGGGAAAGTCGTGTGGCGCCGTGCAGCGCCGGGCGGGTCAGCCGCCGGCAGCAGTGGCCGCGGGCGTGGCCTTGATCGGGCCGAACCCGCCGGTCGAGCCGAACCCGCCCGTACCCCGTACGCTCTCGGGCAGGTCGTCCACCACGGCGAATGCGGCGCGCTCCACGCGCTGGATGACCAGCTGCGCGATCCTGTCGCCCCGCGCGAACGTGACGGCCTCGTGCCGGTCCGTGTTGAGGAGGCATACCTTGATCTCGCCCCGGTAGCCGGCGTCGACGGTACCCGGCGCATTGACGATCGTCACGCCGTGGCGCGCTGCGAGCCCGGACCGCGGATGGACGAGGCCCACATAGCCGTGCGGAAGGGCCATCGCCACTCCCGTAGGGACGAGTGCCCGTTCGCCGGGCTCGAGGACGAGGTCGACGGCGGTCCGCAGGTCCGCACCGGCGTCACCCTCGGTGACGTAGGCGGGTGGCTCGAGACCGTCGTCGAGCATCAAGATCTGGACCGGGAGGTCCTGCTGTGTACCCATTGACCGCATCTCCCACGCAAGCTATCCGGTTACCAGCCCCCCACTTTAGCGCCTTTGCCCGAGCCCTACCTGACAGTCCCGCCCGGCCTCGACCGGCCCCCTCCGGCCTCCTCCGGGATGAGACGGTCCGCAAATGGTGGAATGCTGGTTCCATGTCCAGCGCTGCAGGGGAAGCCCCCCAGAACACACCCGACCAGGCCGTCCTGTACGAGGAGCGCCTCTGGCCGTCGTTCTGGGTCTGGCTCATCGCGGCGGGATTCTCCTCCGCTGTGATCGTGATGTTCGCGCCGATCTCGATGGCCGTCGGATACGGGGCCGCCGCCGTCGTCGCGGTGATCGTCTTCACGCTGCTGGTCCTGTCCACGCCGCGCATCGCGGTGACCGCGACAACCCTGACCGTGGGCCGCGCGACGATCGAACGGATGTACCTGGGGTCCGTCGAATGGTTCACCGGCGAGGATGCCACGCACCAGCGCGGCCCCGGCCTGAACGGCCTCGCCTACCTCTGCATCCGGGGCTGGATCTCACCCGTGGTCCGCGTCGAGGTCACGGACCCCGAAGACCGCACGCCGTACTGGCTGGTCTCCTCACGGCACCCGGAACGGCTCGCGGCAGCACTCGCGGCCTGACGCCTCCTGGGCGGGGGCACCCGAGCACCGGATCGGGCGGCACCCGGCGTGTCAGCCCTCGCAGTCCACGCAGTACAGCTGCCCGCCCCTGTCGAGGGCGATCTGCGAGCGGTGGCGTACGAGGAAGCACGAGGCGCAGGTGAACTCGTCGGCCTGGGCCGCCAGGATCTCCACCGAGATCTCCTCGCTGGAGAGATCCGCCCCCGGCAGGTCGAACGAGTCGGCTGCTGCCAGTTCGTCCTCGTCGATCAGTGCCGTCCGGAGGACCGGAAGGTGCCCCTTGAACTCGTCGACCTGGGTGTCGCCCTCGTCACCCGCCGTCGTGCGCGGCGCGTCGTAGTCTGTCGCCATACCTGTTCTCTTCCACTCCCTAATCTCCGGCCATCTATTCGGCCACATGTGCGGGCATCCCGCAAGCTGCCTCCACGGCTCCCATAACGCCGGGAGTCCGGAATTTGTGCCCGCTGCCGTGGCGACGGCCGCCACACCTTCCCTCGTAGTAGGAATGGTTGCCATTCAGTGGCAGAGTTTCACCTAGGAATCATTGTCGGCTGGAGGAATAGATGCAGGAGTTACGCCTGGTGGGTGTGGATGGCGAGCATCTGCTGTTGAGCGGCGAGCAGGGCACGTCCTACCGGCTGCCCATCGACGACGAACTGCGGGCAGCGAGCACCCCGGCCGGCCCGGAAGTGCCGGCCCCCGCAATCCCGGAGGAGCCTCGCCGGAAACCTCCGAAACCTCCGGTCCACCTGACGCCCCGGGATATCCAGGCACGCATCCGTTCCGGTGCGACGGCGGACCAGGTCGCCGCCGAATCCGGTCTCGACCTGGCGCACGTGCAGCGCTACGAGGGACCCGTCCGCGCCGAGCGCGACTACGTGGCCTACCTCGCGCAGCGCGTCGAGGTGGCGTCGCCGCTGCCGAGCCACGACGGCTACCGATCCGCCTTCGGTGACAGCCCCGCACTGCTCGGGGACATGGTCGCGTTCCGGGTGCAGAGCTACGGGGTGGATCTCGGGTCCCTCGAGTGGGACTCGTGGCGCCGCCCTGACGGCTCGTGGCACGTCGAGGCGTCCTTCGACCTGCCGGAGGGCTCCAAGGTCGATCTGGGCGAGCAGCCGCCCGCCCAGTGGACCTACAACCCGACCCGCAAGACGGTCACCAACGGCAACCGGTGGGCGCAGGTGCTCAGCGAACTCGAGCCGCTCGACACCCCCCTGCCGTCCCGCCGGCTCAGCGCGGTGGCCGACCGCGTCTTCGATTTCGAGGCGGAGAAGGCGGACGAGGCGCCGGACGGGACTCCTGCCGACCAGGACGGCCTGCTGGACGTCCTCCGGTCGCGGCGCGGGCAGCGCATCGGCGCCGACGAAAAAGGCGACGACGCCCTTGCGGCGCTGTTGTCGCGGGGCGGCATCCCTGCCGCGCATCCCCGGGACGAGGAGACCGCGGGCCAGGACGGATCGGAGGACCAGGACGGCCCGGTCCAGGGCCTGGCGCTCGCCCCTTCGTCGGCAGCCGGCAGGGACGATGGGGACGACGGCGGTAACGACGACGACAGCGACGGCGGGGCCGACGCTGGAGCCGATGGTGACGTACTCGAGGGCGCGGCCGCTGATTCGGCGCACCACGACGACGGCATGCCGAGGCTCTACGACGGCGTCAGCACGGATACGCGCGAGATCAGCATCTTCGCGCAGCCCACCCGCAGGCTGCAGCCCCCCGCGGTAGCGCGGCAAGGAGCCGACGGAGTGGCCGGCGGCGGGGTGTCCGGCGGCGGGAGCCGCCCAGCGGGCAGGAACTCCGGCAAGGACACGGGCGGCGGTTCCAGCAGGGACACGGGCGGCGATGCGGGCACCCAGTCCGGCAAGGGCGCAGAGGCCAGCCCGGAACGCCGCGTCAAGCCGAAGCGGTCCAGCGTCCCGAGCTGGGACGACATCGTCTTCGGTCGCAAGGGCGAGTAGCGGGCGGCAGACCCGTCCGTCAGCCGGCAGAAGTGCCCTGGCGGACGCCGGCCACCTGACGCCGGCGCCACCCTATGTCCGTGCAACCGGACGACCGGCACTACGTGACAACCGAGCCACCTGGTGGGTGCCACCAAGATGAGCGGACGTCAGGAGCGCGCGCCGGGCTCCGCACCCTGCAGCTGGTTTCCCCTGGTCCCGAGCTGCCCGGCCGGACTCTCGTCGAAGGGCAGTGGCGCCTCGTTGGAGAACAGCGACGGCGACGTCCGTGACGTCTGCCGACGCATGTGGTGCCGGCGGCAGAGGGTCTCGTAGCCGACGGTCGGTGCCGGGCCCGCGCCCGCCTGATGTTCGATCGTCGGCCCGGCGTTGATGTCGAGGGACTGGTCGAGGGGCTGGTCGACATCCCCCACGACCATCTGGTCGCCCTCGACCACCATGACGCCGTCGACCGTGCGTGCGTTGTGCGTGGCGCGCTTGCCGCACCAGCACAGCGCCTCGACCTGCAGGACCTGGACGCGGTCCGCGAGCTCGATCAGCCGCTGCGAACCGGGGAAGAGGCGCGTGCGGAAATCCGACGTGATGCCGAAGCTGAAGACATCGATGTCCATCTCGTCGACGACGCGCGCGAGCTGGTCGATCTGGTCCACCGTGTAGAACTGGGCCTCGTCGCAGATCACGTAGTCGATCCGCGCTCCCATGGTCTGCCGCAGGGTCAGCTCGACCCAGAAGTCGGTCTCCGGGAAGACCTCGACCGCGGGCACCTGCAGGCCGAGGCGGCTCGAGATCATCGATTCGCCCGCGCGGTCATGGGAACTGAACAGCACTCCCCGCCGTCCGCGTGCCTTGTGGTTGTGGTCCATCTGGAGCGCGAGCGTCGATTTCCCGCAGTCCATGGTGCCCGAGAAGAACAACAGCTCAGCCACGGCCGGCCCCCTTGCTACTCCCCCGGCGCGAACCGCCGCCGGCGGGTTTCCTCAGTGTCAACAGCGGGATGTCGCGCTCCGCCCGCGTGAGGGAGCCGTGCTGCCCCACCATCTCGAACGCGGCGGGCTGCACGCGCCGCCCGTCGATGAGGGCGATGCCCTCGCGTGCCAGGACGAGGAGGTCCCCGATGCGCGGCACCACGGAGTCCGCCACGGCGCCGAAGTACCCCCCTGCGATCGCCTCGTCCCGGGTCAGGACCCACGCGCGGGACCCGAAAGCCTCGTGCCAGCGCAGTGCCAGCGTGTCGCGCTCGCTGCCGGTGAGCGCCGGATCGAGGTAGAGGTGGAGCATGCGGGCTTCGCCGCCCGTGTGGGCCACACCCTCGACGAGCTCCGGACGCTCGGAATAGTCGATGCGCTGGGACGGCGGGACGTCCACCATTCCATGATCGGCCGTGAGGAGCAGCAGCGTGTCGGGCGGTACCCGGCGGGCGAGGAGCTTCAGCGCAGCGTCCAGGTCCTCCAGCGTCCGCAGCCACTCCCGGGAGTCGACGCCGTGCCGGTGGCCCGCCTTGTCCAGGTCGTTGAGGTAGAAGTACATGAGCGTGCTCGGCGCCTTCGCCAGGTGTTCCGCGGCCGCGTCGATCCGTGCGTGGATGGTGTCGGCACCGACGAACGTCCCGCCCCGCAGTGCCGCCTGCGTCATGGGTGAGTCGGCGAAACGGGACTGGCTGACCGTCACGACCGGCAGGTGGGCCGACACGCGTTCGAAGACGGTGGCGTGGGGTTGCCACGCCCGGGGATCGACGCCGTCGTCCCAGCCCCCGAGCATGTTGACCACCCTCCCCTGCGCGGGGTCGAGCACGTCGTACCCCACCAGTCCGTGCTGCCCCGGCGGCAGGCCCGTGCCCAGGCTGGCGAGCGACGCCGCCGTGGTGGACGGGAACGCGGAGGAGAGCACGCGCGCGGAGTCCAGGCTCTCGCGCAGGAAGGGCGCATGGGCGGCGTACTTCCTGAGCAGCGCCATGCCGAGACCGTCCACCATGATGACGGCGATCCGCTTCGAGGAGGGCATCGCGAGCGCGTTGGAAAAACCGTCGACGCCGAGTGCCGCGGCGGCACTGGTCATGACCTCGGCCAAAGTGGAGGCGCCGTAGGCAGGAGGCGAGGGCAGGGGCTCTCGATGCGGGAGAGGCATCAACCGCTACCGCTGATGGGCCCGGTTGAACCGCCCGCCGAACCCGGGCTGGCGCCGCACGGCGTCGGGCGCCGCGATGTACCCGCCGGCGACGGGGCTCGCCGTGTTGACCTTCCGCAGCGCGCGCGCGAACCCCTTGGCGTTCTGTACCGCCTGGACGCCGTCGGCTTCGGCGCTGACGCGCAGGACGATGTCCTCCTGCGCGACCGTCCCCGTGAACCCGTGGTCGGCGTCGCACTGGGGGTCGCCGCAGCTGGCAGGACCGATGTCGAGGCGCTGCCCGCCCGACCAGGCGATGGCGAGCGTCATCTCGCGGACCTGGTCGCTGGGCTTGTAGTCCTGCGGCTGTGCGTACAGGTAGCTGAGCACGACCGAGCGGATCTGGCTGACGGGAACGGACTCGGTCGAGACCTGCGCCATGACCTGCTCCCCCGCGTCGTCGAGCTGCTGGTCGTCCACGTGCGTGATGACCAGCATGTCCTCGGTGAGGACGAGCACGGTGATGTGCCGGTGCACCTCGGTGCGCTCGAAGTGCGTCTCCAGGTGGGCGACGTGGGACAGCGGCTCACGCCCGTCGAGGGCGTCGTGGACGACGTCGGCGACGAGCCGTGGGTAGAAGCCTGCCCGCTCGAGCGATGCATCGAGGTCACGCCACGGGGCGGAAAGCGATGGGGTCATGTCCCCAGTTTCCCCCACCGGGCCGTGTTGTGCCTAACCCGCGGGCGTCAGTCGCGCATAGCGCGGCGTGCGCTGTCGGTGCGCCGCTGGGGGTTGCCGACGTCGATCGCGGCGCTCAGTACCGAGAGGCCCGACGTCGCGACGAGGACCGGGTTGAGATCGAGCAGGGCAATCTCCGGGTGGTTGTCCTTCATCAGGGCGACGCGCGCCACGAGGTCCTCGATCGCGGCGACGTCGGCGGGCGGCAGTCCCTGGTAACCGAAGAGCTTGCGGGAGGCCCGGGGCGCCCGGACGAGGTCCGCGATGTCCCCCGTGCTGAGCGGGGGCACGGCGTGGGCCCAGTCGTCGAGCAGGTTGACGGCGTCGCCGGCGAGACCGAAGGACACCACCGGACCCATGAGCGGATCCTCGATGGCGCGGAGGCTGCACGCCTGGCCGGAGGGCGCCATCGACTGCACCTCCATGCCGAAACTGCCGAAGGGCGCGAGGGCCTTCTCCATCTGGGTGATGGTGCGCCGCAGGGACTCGGCGTCGTCGATGGCCAGCCGAACCCCTCCGAGGTCGAGTCGATGCCTGAGGTGCTCGTCCATCGTCTTGAGTGCCACCGGCCAGCCGAGGCGGTCCGCTGCCTCCACCGCTTCGTCGGCGGAGGCGAACCGCGCCGACGGCAGCAGCCCGATGCCGTAGGCACCCAGGAGGGCTGCGCACTCGTCCGGGGAGAGGCGCGTGAGTTCGACGTCGGCGACCCGGGCCCGGACGCCGGTCAGGACGCGCGTGGCCTCGTCGACGTCGACGCCGTCCGGGTCGAGGAACTCGCCGTGGTCTCGGGAGCGCCACAGTGAGTACCGCACAACGGCGCCGAGCGCGGCCAGCGCAGCTCCGGGGCTGGGGAAGCACGGCAGTCCGCGCTGCAGGGGCAGCGGAGCGGCCTCCACCGCAGCGGCGGCGCCGGGACCCTGCGCGGGCGCGGATCCTGCGCCGGCCCCCTCGAGGGGTACCCGGACCGGATCGGCTCCGCCGTCCGCGGCCCAGTCCGCAGGTACCCGCAAGGCCGACGGCGGCGCCGCGACCAGCCCGTCGAGCTGCAGGCGCACGTCGAGGATGCCGGTGAAGGAGGCGATGACCGGTTTTCCGGCGTCCTCGGCGCACTGCTGCAGCCGGGCCGCGACGGCCTCCGCGGTGAGGCCACGGGCTGGGAGCGTGGTGACGATCGCCGCATGGACGGACTCGTCGCGCAGGGCGTCGCCCACCGCCGAGGCCAGGGCGGGCAGCGCGACGGACTGCCCGGTGTCGAGCTGCAGCCCGGCCTCCAGCCGTGCGACCGTCATCCCCTGCGACACGACGCCGTCCGCGACCACCTTGCCGAGTGCCGACGAGTTGCTGAAGACGGCCACGCCGGATCCCCGGGGCAGCGGCTGGCTCGCGACGATCTGCGCGATGTCCATCAGCTGTTCCGTCGTCTCGACCCGCATGACGCCGGACTGCCGCAGCATCGAGTCGAGAGCACCCGCCGGGGCCTGGGAGGTCCGCACGGCGTGTCCCGGCGGAAGCTGCAGCCCCGTGACGTCCGATTTCGCCACGATGACGGGCTTGGTCCTCGCGAGTCGGCGGGCGATGCGGGAGAACTTCCTCGGGTTGCCGATCGACTCGAAGTACAGGCCCACGGCGCGCGTGCTCGGATCGTCCTCCCAGAACTGCATGGCGTCGTTGCCGGACACGTCGGCGCGGTTCCCCGCGGAGATCACCGAGGACACCCCGAGCCCCCGCCGCCGCGCGCTGGCGTACAGGAGTACGCCGAGGCCCGCGGACTGGCTGAACAGCGACAGCGCGCCGCGCTGCGGGAGGTCAGGGGCCATCGAGGCGTTGAGCCGGACCTCGGGGTCGGTGTTGACGAGCCCCAGGGAAGCCGGGCCGACCACCCGCATGCCGTGCGCCCTGGCCTTGTGCACGAGGGCACGCTGGCGGGTGAGCCCCTCGTCGTCCTCCGCATAACCGGCCGTGGCCACGAGGAGGCCACGGACCCCGGCGCGGGCACACTCGTCCACGACGGCGTCCACCTGCTCGTGCGGCACGGCGATGACCGCCAGGTCCACGGGCTCCGGCACCTCGGCGACCGTGGCGTGGGAGACCAGGCCGTGCAGCTCGAAGGCCTCGGGATTGACCGCGTAGACCCTTCCGGTGAACCCGCCGTCGATCACGTGTTCGAGCAGGGCATACCCGACAGTGCCCTCCTCGCGGCTCGCGCCGATCACCGCGATCGACGACGGCGTCAGGAGTTCGGCCATACTCCGCGCCTCGGCGCGGTGCTCGCGGGCCTCCATGACGCCCTGCGACTTCCGGGTGGGGTCGATGTCGAAGCTCAGCACGACGACGCCGTCGTCGAAATGCCGCTGTACCTCGTACCCCGCTTCGGCGAACACGGTGATCATCTTGCGGTTCTCGGGGAGGACCTCCGCGGCGAAGCGCCGGATGCCGTTCTCCCGGGCGGCGGCCGCGAGGTGCTCGAGGAGGATGGAACCGACCCCGCGACCCTGGTGGTAGTCCGAGACGTTGAAGGCCACCTCCGCCTCCAGCGGGTCGTCGAGGCGGTCGTAGCGCCCGATGCCGATGATGTCGGCGCCGCGGGTGATGACGAAGGCGACGCGGTCCCGGTGGTCCACCTCGGTGAAGCGCTTGAGCTCCTTGTCGCTCAGCGACGCCTTGTAGGTGAAGAACCGGAGGTAGATCGAATTCCTGGACTGCCGCACGTGGAACGCCTGCACCGCGTCCGCGTCGGACGGCGAGATGGGCCGCAGGTGCGCCGTCCCGCCGTCGCGCAGGACGACATCAGCTTCCCAATATTCCGGGTATTGTCCGTCCGCCACCATAGACTCAGGGTAGTCGGCATCCCCCGGACGTGGGCCGGACCGCTGCCGGACCCGCCCCGCGGACCACGGATGCCTGCCGACCACCGATTTCGCACACCCGAGTTGTTGAGGAACCGCCACGCATATGGCCAGGCGCCAGAGCTCCGCTCCGCCGGAGGATTTCACCGAGAAGATCATCGACATCGATGTCGAAGCCGAGATGGAGGAGTCCTTCCTGGAGTACGCGTACTCCGTGATCTACTCGCGTGCACTGCCCGACGCACGCGACGGACTGAAACCCGTCCAGCGCCGCATCCTGTACATGATGACGGACATGGGCCTGCGCCCCGACCGCGGCCATGTGAAGTCGGCGCGCGTCGTCGGCGAGGTCATGGGCAAGCTGCACCCGCACGGGGACAGCGCCATCTACGACGCCATGGTGCGCATGGCCCAGAACTTCTCGCTGCGGCTCCCCCTGATCGACGGGCACGGCAACTTCGGTTCGCTCGACGACGGACCGGCAGCCGCACGCTACACGGAGGCCCGCCTGGCCGCGGCCGCCCTGACGATGACGAACCACCTCGACGAGGACGTCGTCGACTTCGTCCCGAACTACGACAACCAGCTCACGCAGCCGGAAGTGCTGCCGGCCGCCTTCCCGAACCTGCTCGTCAACGGTGCCAGCGGGATCGCCGTCGGCATGGCGACGAACATGGCCCCGCACAACCTGGGCGAGGTCGTCGCCGCCGCGCGGCATCTGATCGCGAACCCCGATGCGTCGCTCGAGGACCTGATGCGCTTCGTCCCCGGGCCGGACCTTCCCAGCGGCGGCAAGATCGTGGGGCTCGAGGGCGTCCGTGATGCCTACGCCACGGGCCGCGGTTCCTTCAAGACGCGCGCCACCGTGACGGTCGAGCAGCTGTCGGCGCGGCGCACGGGGCTCGTGGTCACCGAACTTCCCTACACCGTGGGGCCCGAGAAGGTCATCGAGCGGATCAAGGACGCCGTCACCTCCAAGAAGCTGCAGGGCATCTCCGACATCGTCGACCTGACCGACCGCACGCACGGCCTGCGGCTCGTGATCGAGCTGAAGAACGGCTTCAACCCCAACGCGGTCCTCGCGCAGCTGTACCGCTTCACGCCGATGGAGGACTCCTTCGGCATCAACAACGTGGCCCTCGTCGGCGGACAGCCCCGGACCCTCGGGCTCGTGGAACTGCTGCAGGTCTACATCACCCACCGGATCCTGGTGGTGCGCCGCCGCACGTCCTTCCGGCTGCAGCGCAAGCGGGACCGCCTGCACCTCGTGGAGGGCCTGCTCATCGCGATCGTCGACATCGACGAGGTCATCCAGATCATCCGGTCCTCGGACGAGGCGTCCGCGGCACGCGAGCGCCTGATGTCCATCTACGACCTGTCCGAGATCCAGGCCAACTACATCCTCGAACTGAGGCTGCGCCAGCTCACCAGGTACTCGCGGATCGAGCTGGAGAAGGAGCAGGAGCAGCTCCGTCTCGACATCGCGGAGCTCGAGGCGATCCTCGGATCCGAGGAGCGACTCCGCACCCTCGTGTCCGACGAGCTCGCCGAGTTGTCCGAGCAGTTCGCCACGCCCCGGCGCACGGTGCTGCTCGAGTCGGAGGCCGCGGCGCCGCTCAAGGGCTCCGTCCTCCCCGCTCCGGCCGGCAAGGGCGCCAAGGCGCTCGTGCCGCTCGAGATCGCCGACGACCCCTGCTGGGTGCTGCTCTCGGCATCCGGACAGCTGGCGCGCACCTCGGACCGCCAGCCGTTCGGCGACGGGCAGCGCATCAAGCACGACGCGTTCCGCTCCGTGCTGCCCTCGACGGCGCGGGGCGAGGTGGGGGCCGTGACGTCCGCTGGCCGGATGATCCGCCTCCAGGTGATGGACATGCCCGCCCTCCCGCCCACCGCCGGTGTGCCGAACCTCGCGGGCGGGGTGCCGTCGTCGGAGTTCATCACGCTCGAACGCGGCGAATCCCTCGTGGGGCTGGCGCCGCTCAGCGGCGTGGTCGCGGTGGGGACCGCGCAGGGCGTGGTCAAGCGCGTCCAGCCGGACTATCCCCTGAACCGGGACGACTGGGAGGTCATCTCGCTCAAGCCGAAGGACTCGGTGGTGGGCATCGCCTCCGCTGCGGACGAGGACGACCTCGTCTTCATCACGCGCCTCGCACAGCTGCTGCGCTTCCCGGCGTCGGCGGTACGGCCCCAGGGCCGCACGGCGGGTGGCATGGCCGGTATCAAGCTCGCCGCCGGGGATGCCGTGCTGCACTTCGGTGCCGTCGCACGGAACGACGAGCAGGGCGTGGTGGTGACGGTGGCCGCAGCGGGAGACGCACTCCCCGGTACGACGGCGGGATCGGCGAAGGTCACGGAATTCTCCGAGTACCCGGTGAAGGGACGCGCCACGGCCGGTGTGCGGGCGCACCGCTTCCTCCGTGGCGAGGAGGCACTCTCGCTGGCCTGGGCCGGTCACGGTCCCGCGCGTGCTGCCTCCGCGAACGGGGTCGCCCGGGCGTTGCCGACGGAGCACGGTCGGCGCGACGGCTCCGGCGTTGCGCTGACGCAGCAGATCGACGCCGTCGGGCCCAGCCTCCTCGGTCTCATCGAGGCGTCGCGCCCGTCGGTTCCCGCAGCGGGCGGACCGCTGCCCGATGCACAGGCCGTCGGGGCGCCGTCGGGCCGGGCGCGGGCGCAGGGCGCCGGGAACGACGGCGCGCAGGGCACACTGCCCTAGGCCTACCGCGCTCAGCGGGCATAGCGGTTCGGGGTGGATCGGGTTCCGGGTCGAGCGCGAGGCCGATCCTGCGGTCCGGCCGGCACTGCCGCGGTGTGAGAGATCCGGTTACAGTCGCGCCTGCGGCAGGGTGAGGATCTCGGCTCCCTCGTCGGTGATGGCGATGGTGTGCTCGCTGTGTGCCGACCGGCTGCCTGTCGCGCTGCGCAGCGTCCACCCGTCGGCGTCGGTGACGAGTTTCGCCGTGTCCGCCATGATCCACGGCTCCAGTGCGAGCAGCAGCCCGGGGCGGAGGATGTAGCCCCGTCCGGGACGTCCGGTGTTGGGGATGTGCGGGTCCTGGTGCATCGTCGATCCGATGCCGTGGCCCCCGAAGGCGGTGTTGATCGGATACCCCGCCTCGCTGAGGACCGCGCCGATGGCGGAGGACAGGTCGCCGATGCGGGCTCCGGGTCGTGCAGCGGCGATTCCTGCGGCCAGCGCCCGTTCGGTCGCGCCGATCATCGCCATGCTCTCAGGGGGCTGCGATGCGCCGACCACGAAGCTGATGGCGGAGTCCGCAGCGATCCCGCGGAGCGAGACGGCGAGGTCGAGCGTCAGCAGGTCGCCGTCGGCGAGCGCGTAGTCGTGCGGCAGGCCATGGAGCACCGCGTCGTTCACGGACGTGCAGATGTAGTGGCCGAACGGCCCACGTCCGAAGGACGGCTCGTAGTCGACGTAGCAGGACTGCGCTCCGGCCTCCACGATCAGGGTCCCGGCCCACGCATCGATGTCCAGGAGGTTCGTCCCCACCGTGATGCGGTTCTTCAGGGTCTGCAGGATGTCGGCGACCAGGGCGCCGGCATCCCGGGCCCGGGCCAGCTCGGAGGAGTTCAGGATCTCGATCATGTGCGGCGCCCTTCGTACGCGACCAATAACTATACCGGCCATATTATCCCGGTACTAGAATCGGAGCCATGGTCAGATTGCCGCTCACTCCGGACGAGGTCGAGCGCGGACAGCGCCTCGGTGCCCTGCTGCGCCGAGCCCGCGGAGAGCGCTCGATGCTCGGCACCGCGCTCGACGCCCAGGTCTCACCGGAGACCCTTCGGAAGATCGAGTCGGGGCGTGTGGCGACACCGGCCTTCCCGACCATCGCTGCGATCGCGGAGGTGCTCGGCCTCTCCCTCGATGCGGTGTGGGCGGAGATCAATCAGCCCCGACGGGATGCCGAACCGGCCGTGTCGGACCCCGGCGCACCCGAGCGGTTGGCGTCGTAGGTCCCGCTCCAGCGGCTGGGGCAGCCCGCGAGCGGGAGGTCTCCAGCTGCGGGATCAGTCCGTCAGCCGGAGGTCTCCAGCGGCGGGATCAGCCCGTCAGCGGAAGGTCGAAGACGATGGAACGCTGGGTGGGCTCGTAGCCCATCCGCTCGTAGAGCCCGAGGGCACCGGAAGGATTCTCCGTGTCGACGCCGAGCCCCGCGTTGTCCATGCCCGCGGCCCGGTAGCGCCTCATCGCCTCGGCGAGGAGGGCCGGTGCGAGTCCGCGGCCGCGCCAGGCTCGCCGCACACCCAGCAGGTCCGTGTACCCCTCGGAGTGGCCGAGCAGCTCCTTCGAGTGCGGGTCGTAGCTGGCCAGCTGGTACGCCGCCACCTCGCCCTTCGCCGGGTCGACGAGTGCAAGGCTCCAGTCCGGCCGGAACTCGGGATGGCTGACGGTGAACTGCCATGACTCCTGGTCGCGGGGCTCGCTGCCCCAGTGGTCCTGGAAGGCATCGTTGTGCGCGAGCCGGACGAGTTCGGCGATGTTCCGGCCGGCGCCGTCCGCGAAGCTCACGAGCTCCAGTTCCGCAGGGAACGGCAGGTCGGGGATCGGCTGGTCGAGCGGCCTCGTCATCTCGGTGAAGTACCGGACGATCGTGCTCCCGCTCGCCCGGAGCAGTGCCAGGTGCGAGCTGTTGCGTTCCTCGACGTAGTTCCGGAAGACGCCCGTCGCCTGGCCCGTCTCCCGCAGGCGCATCACGGCACGCCACGCCTGCCAGGCGAGGACGGACCGGCCGAAGCCACGGCCCCGCCACGCCGGGTCGACACCGCCGGCACCGTGCACGAGTGAGGACCCGGGGTTCATGGAGAGCCGCCCGAAGGCGCGTGGCATGCCGTCGCCGTCGAAGCCGGCGATGGTGTCACGACGGGGGTCGTTCTTCGACGCCCTCAGGGCCTGCTCGAGGTCGGCTCGCTGCTCCACCCAGTCCGGCTCGTCCGCTGCGGCGATGCGCCGGATCAGTGCCAGCCAGGGTTCGATGTCCGCGTAGCCCAGGGGCCGCCACTGCAGGATGTCGGGAAGGGCCGGCGCCGCGGGCGGCTGCGTGCCGGCAGCGGCGTCCTGTCCGGGGGTCTCGCGCGTACTCATGACGCCAGCGTAGGGCAGGGCGGCCGCAGGAACGTGAACCCGTCCGCGGGTCGGACGGCGTCCCGCTCAGGGCCGGTGCAGTGCGTCGATCGGCAGGGACGCGGAAACTCGGGCACCCAGCGCCACCACCTCGTCGCACAGAGCCGCCTCGTTCCGGTCGTGGGTGACGAGGAGGACCGCCGTGTCGGGGAGTCCGCTCCGGAGGTCGGCCAGCAGCGCGCGGGCGCCGTCGGCATCGAGGTGGGCCGTCGGCTCGTCGAGGAGGACGACGCCGGACCGGGTCAGCAGGGCCCGAGCCACCGCGAGCCGCTGGCGCTGGCCGCCGGAGAGACGCGAGCCACCCGCTCCCGCCTGCGCGTCCAGCCCCTCCGCGAGGCCCTCCACCATGTCCGCCAGTCCGACGGCGCGGATCGCCGCGTGGAGCTCCTCGTCCGTCGCAGGGTCACCGGACGGGCGCGCGAGCTGCAGGTTCGAGCGCAGGCTGGAATTGAAGAGATGGCTCTCCTGGGGGCACCAGGCGATGCGCGGCGCCTCGCCAGGGGTGGCAGGCTGCCCGTTCACGACGAGCCGGCCACTCTCGAGCGGAAGGAACCCCAGCAGGGCCCCGATCAGGGTCGACTTGCCACTGCCCGAGGGCCCGGTGAGTCCGGTCCAGCGTCCCGGGCGGAGCTCGAGACCGATGTCGCTCACCACGGGGCGGCCCGGCTCGTAGCCGACGCAGGCGTCCTCGAGGGAGACGCTCCGCACGGGCGGGGCGGTGTTCCCCGCGCCGCTCGTACGGGCCGCCTGGCCGACCGCGCGCCCATCGTCGGACGCGCCGAGCCAGGGCGTGATGCGACGCGCCACGGCTGACAGCGGACCCCAGTGCTGGACAGCCGACGTCCCGGCGACGAACGGTTCGATCAGGGCGAGCTGCATCAGCACCAGCACGGCCGTGAGATCGGCAGGCAGGCCTGTGGCACCGAGAAGGATCCCGAGCGAGGCGGCGCAGCAGACAGCGACGATGACCGCGGTCGAGGCACCGGCGGCGGCCGCCGAACGGCGGAAAGCCGCTGCGGCGCGGCCGTCAAGGCGCCGCGTCGCGTCGAGGGCGGCACGGTGGGCGCCGTTCACCCTCAGGTCCGGCGCTGCCCTCAGCAGGCTGGTGACCCGTTCGAGTGCCTCCGCGCGCACCTGCACGCCGGCAGCCCCGGCGGCCTGTTCACGCACCACGGCGAGAGCCGGCGCAAGCACGAGCGCACCGCCGACGGACACGAGCTGCCATCCGAGGGACGCGGGGTGCAGCACGGCGGTGGTGACCAGTGCAGCCACTCCCGTGAGGACGGCCGTGACGACCGGCAGGACGGTGCGCGACGACAGGTCGCGCAGTTCGTCGACATCACCGACGAGCCGCTCGATCCCCCCGGACCCGCGGGCGATCGTGCGCCAGGAGCGGCCGGCCTGGAGGAGTCCGGTCCAGAGCCGCAGCCGGGTGTCGTCGGCCCGGGAGAACACCGCTCGATGCAGCCAGAGGCGCTCCTCGTACCGCAGGAGGGAACGCCCGATGCCGAAGAAGCGCACCCCGACGATGGCGGTGAGGAGGTACAGGATCGGCGGCTGCTCGGCGGCCCGGACGATCAGCCACCCGCTCAATGCGGTGAGCGCGACGGCGAACACCGAGGCACCGAGGCCCAGGGCGGCGGCCGCGAGGAATCGCCCGTCCCAGGGCCGGACGAGGGCCAGCACCTCCCTGACCGAGCGGAACCATGATGTCGTCTCGCGGGACCGCGGCGCGGGCTGCTCGGGCCCCACCGGCCGTCCCGCGACGATGGACGGGGAATCCTGCGGGGCAGGACGGCCCGGGGTCGCCTGTCCGGCGGAATCCTTCCCGAGGCGGATCCCGGCCGATGCCACGGCCGCTGTCCCGTCGTCGTGCGCGATCAGGAGGACGGTCAGGCCGGGGCGGCGGGACCGGATGGCCTCGCGGATGGCACGGGATGCCTCTGCGTCCACGTGCGCCGTCGGCTCGTCCAGCAGCAGGAGCCGGACCGACGGGTCCTGGGCGCCGAGCAGTGCGCGTGCGACGGCGACCCGCCGCAACTCGCCGGGGCTCAGCTCCGCGCTGCGCCGCACTGCGAGGCCCGCACCGCCGACGGCGGCCAGGTGTTCCTCGATGGCAGGGGAATCGGCGGGCAGCCCGCCGTACAGGGCGAGCTCCTCGCGGACCGTCCCCATCAGGAGTTGCGGGTGCTGCGGGACCCAGGCGATGCCGCCGTCCAGCCCGGTGACGTTCCCCTCCAGACGAAGCCCCGCCGGGGCGGCCGCTCCCCCGGCGAGCGCGCGCACGAGGGTGGACTTGCCAGAACCGCTCGGGCCACGGAGAGCGGTGACGGAGCCGGGTTCGAGAACGAAGGAGACGTCCTCGAAGACGGGCGCGAGCACGCCGTCGTAGCGGGCAGACAGCCGCTCGACGCGGATGCTGCCCGGACCGGCCGGGAGCTGTTCTGCCGGGGGCGTCGCTGCCGGACGGGCAGGGGCATCGATCACGGCGCGGACCCGGGCGCCGGCCTCCTCGCCGTCCTCGCTGGCGTGGTGGGCGGCGCCGACGTCGCGCAGGGGCCCGTAGCACTCGGGAGCCAGGATCAGCGCGACGAGGGCCGTCTCCAGGCCGAGGTCCCCGTGGATGAGCCGCACGCCCGCGAACACCGCGACGACGGCGACCGAGATCGTACTGATGAGTTCGAGCGCGAGCGAGGAGAGGAAGACCGTGCGGAGCGTCGTCATCGTGCGGGACGTGTAGGTGCCGGCGATGTCGCGCAGGGCGCGCGTCTGCTCGGCGGCGCGGCCGAGTCCCACGAGGACGGGCAGGCCCTTCGCGAGTTCGAGCAGGTGGTCGGACAGGCGCCCCAGGGCGGCTGCGGCCTCCTGGGTGCGTTCCAGGGTGTGGAGGCCGATCAGTGCCATGAAGACGGGCACGAGCGGCACCGTGAGGACGATGATGAGGGCACTGACCCAGTCGGCTGCTAGGATCCGCGCACCGACGAGGAGCGGGACCACGGCGCAGGTGATGAGCGCAGGCAGGTACTGCGTGTAGTACTTGTCGAGGCCGTCGATCCCCCGGGTGAGGAGCACGGCGAGGGAACCCTGCCCGCTGCCGGCCGGCGCTGCCTGCGTGGCACCGCCGTCGTCGAGCACGCGGAGTAGGGCGGCCTCACGCATCCGCTCCTTGACTCCGAGCGCGAGGCGGGCGGCGGTGGCGTCCTGCCCCCATGCCGCGAGGGTCCGCAGCGCGGCACCGAGGACTCCCTGCAGCAGGACGGCGCGGACGTCGAGGGATCCGGCGGCCACGGACGCGATCCCGAGTGCGAGGGCCTGGGCCAGGAGCACCAGCCCCGCGGCCCGGGCGGCGGCGAGGACTCCGAGAAGGTAGACCGCCGACGCCGAACCAGCGGCTCCCGCCGGCCCCCCGGCCCTCAGCACGGCCATCGGCGACACCCGGCGAGCCTCCTGCCGGGTGTCGTGTCCGGCCTCGTGTCCGGCCTCCTGTCCGGCGTCGTGTCCGCTGGTTCCGGCGATTGCTCCGTTCCTCCCGGCGACGGCGGGGGCAGGGCTCGGGTGGTCGGGCATGGGCGTCCTGGTGGCTCCGCTCACAGGGCTGCAACGGCGTGCGCCGCGGGAATGCTGGCCTCGGAGACACGCTGCCGGAAGACCCAGTACGTCCAGGCCTGGTAGGCGAGGACCAGCGGGACTCCGAAGCATGCCACCACGCTCATCAGGCCGAGCGTGTAGGGCGAGGAGGATGCGTTCTGCACCGTCAGGTCGAACGCCGGGTCGAGGGTCGAGGGCAGGACCACGGGGAACACCGCGCCGAAGATCGAGCCCACGAGCGCGAGCATCCCGACTCCCAGGGCGGCGAACGCGAGCCCGTCGCGGCCCGCGACGGAGGAGCGGTAGGCGGCAGCGAGGGCTCCGACGGCGAGCACGACGACGAGCCAGGTCACCACCGACCCGGTGTCGAGCTGGACGAGGAGCGCCCACCCCAGGAACGGGATCATCGCGAACGGCAGCAGGCGGCGGAACAGGCGGTCCGCCTGCACCCGTACTCCCCCGTCGGTCTTGAGCGCGACGAAGGCCGCAGCATGGACGAGGCAGAAGAGGACGACGCCGGCCGCTCCGAGGAGCGCGGAGCCGGTGGCCCAGGCGAAGGCCCCGCCCACCCGGTTGCCGTCGGCGTCGAGCGGCAGTCCCGTCGTCGTCAGCGCGAGGGCCGCGCCGATGCCTGCGGCAGCCGTGAAGGAGCCGAGGGCGATCGCCCAGTCCCAGCGGTCGCGCCAGGCGTCGCTGTCCCGCTTGCCACGGTATTCGAAGGCTACGGCCCGGAAGATCAGGCCGAGCAGCACGAGCAGGAAGGGCAGGTAGAGCGCCGACAGGAGGGAGGCGTACCAGTGCGGGAATGCCGCGAACATCGCACCGATGGCCGTCACGAGCCACACCTCGTTGCCGTCCCACACGGGGCCGACGGTGTTGAGGAGGACGCGGCGCTGGGTGTCGTTGCGGGCCATCAGCTTCATCAGCATCCCCACTCCGAGGTCGAAGCCCTCGAGGAAGAGGTAGCCGGCCCACAGCACGGCGATCAGGACGAACCAGACGGTAGGCAGTGCCTCGGTCATCGGAGAACCTTCCAGGCGTTCGGGGACGTCGGGGATACGGGAGCAGGAACGGTTGCAACGGCCCGGCCGGCGGCCGGGTCAGTACGCGAAGGCCAGCACATCGCCGTCGTCCTTCCTGTCGGGGTGCGACGCGTCGTGCGGGGCGGCGGCGTGCGCCAGCTCGGGCATGGCCGACGCCGTGCCGCCGCGCACGTAGGTGAAGAGGAGCCGGACCTCGACCACGAGGAGGACCGCGTACACGGCCGTCAGCACGACGAGTGAGGCGACGAGTTCGGCCAGCGAGACGCCGGGTGAGACGGCCGCAGCGGTGAACATGAAGACGCTGTCGATACCGGAGGGATCCGGGTTGGGCGCGACGACGAACGGCTGCCGTCCCATCTCGGTGAAGATCCAGCCTGCGGAGTTAGCGCCGAAGGGAGCGAGGATGCCGAACACCGCGAGCCTCATGAGCCACCGGGACTCCGGGACGGTCCCCCGGCGGAGGACCCAGAGGGCTGCGGCTGCAGCCGCTGCTGCGATCGCGCCGAAACCGATCATGATGCGGAAGCCCCAGTAGGTCACCTCCATGACGGGCAGGTAGTCGATCGCGGTGCCCGCGCGCTCGCCGTACATCGGGTCGTCCGGGAGCGTGGTGCCGTACTTCTCCTGGTACTCCGGCAGGAGGGTGTTGACGCCCTTGACCTCGGTGGTGAAGTCGCCGTTGGCGAGGAAGGAGAGCACACCGGGAACCTCGATGACCGCGGTGATGTCGTCGCAGCTCTGCGCACCGAGATTGCCGACGGACAGGATCGAGAAACCCGTGCCGTCGTGGCAGGCCGCTTCCGCGGCTGCCATCTTCATGGGCTGCTGGTCGAACATGAGCTTGCCCTGCAGGTCGCCCGTGATCCCGGTGCCCGCGAAGGCGATCATGGCGACGACCGCGCCGGCCCGGGCCGATCGGAGCCATACCTTGTGGTCCACCGCACCCCGGGCACCAGCCGGGTCGCCGACGACGAAGGTACCGTCCTCGCCGAAGGTGTCGAGACCGTCGCGGCGCCGCTTCCACAGGTGGTACCAGCTGATGCCGAGAAGGAAGGCCCCGGCGACCGCAAGGGCACCGAAGACGGTGTGCGGGAAGGCGACGAGGGCCGTGTTGTTGGTGAAGACCGCCCACGCATCCACCATCACCGGCCGGCCGTCGACCATCTCGACGCCCACGGGGTGCTGCATCCAGGAGTTGGCCACGAGGATGAAGTAGGCGGAGAGGACCGAGGCCAGGACGGCGGCCCAGAGGCACAGCAGGTGGACGAGCCGGGGCAACCGGCCCCACCCGAAGATCCAGAGGCCGAGGAAGGTTGACTCGACGAAGAAGGCGAGCAGCGCCTCCATGGCCAGGGGCGCCCCGAAGACGTCGCCCACGAAGCGGCTGTACTCGCTCCACGCCATACCGAACTGGAACTCCTGCACCAGTCCCGTGGCCACGCCCATGATGAAGTTGATGAGGAAGAGCTTGCCCCAGAACTTCGTCATGCGGAGGTAGTGCTCCTTGCCGGTGCGGTGCCACAGAGTCTGCATTCCGGCGACGAGGAGCCCCAGCCCGATGGTCAGGGGGACCATGAGGAAGTGGTAGACAGTGGTGATTCCGAATTGCCACCGGGCAATTTCCAAGGCTTCCATCGGGCCCTTTCAGCAGCGCCGGGCTTCGGCGACGGCGGACTTCTACGTGTCGTAGAAGAAGTTCTTCTACACATCGTAGAACAAATTCACCCTCATTTCTACGTGGAGTAGAAATGTTGCCCGCGACGTTGTACTTTGGATGTACCACGCTTCTAGCTCCCGGTGGGGAGCGGATCCAGGTCCGTGGCGGACCGGGATCGCGTTTTGATTGAAGGAAGAACATGGCAACGCTCGGAGACCTCGAACGCACAGTGATGGACCTGCTGTGGGCTGCGCCGGAGGCATTGACAGCAAATGAACTGCGCGACGCCATCGCCGAGGCGCCGACGGGAGAAGTAGGACGGGAACTCGCCGTCACCACGGTACTCACGGTGCTGTCACGCCTGGAGAAGAAGGGCCTCGTGGAGCGGGAGCGCGACAGCCGCCCGCACCGGTACAGGTCCGTCACGAGCCGCGAGGACCATACGGCCGAGCTCATGCACGAGGTACTCGTGACGGCGCCGGACCGCGAAGCCGTCCTGGCCCGCTTCATCGGCAGCGTCTCCGAGGCAGAGGCAAAGACGCTCCGCAAGCTGCTCGGCGGCAGCTGACCCGTCCGTGTTCTGGGCCTCGTACCTGCTCGCGGCACTCGCGATCATCCTCGCGTGGCCCGCCCCGATCGCTCTATCACGCGCTTCCTGGCCCGCGCGTGCCCCCTTCACCGCCATGGTGCTCTGGCAGTCGATCGCGCTCGCCGGTGGCCTGTCCATGATCGGGGCGATGCTTGTCTGGGGCCTCCAACCGCTGGGTGACAACCTCGTGTCGGCATCGGCGGGGTTCTTCAACATCCTGATCGATGACGAGTCGGCCCAGACGCTCGGCGTGATCCACGTCTTCGCGATCAGTGCCGCCACCCTGTTGTTCGGGCACCTCGTCTTCACCCTGGTCCTGACCTTCATCCGGATCAGGCGACAGCGCAGACGGCACCGGGACATGCTCAACCTGCTGAGTTCTCCTGCCGCCGATCAACCCGCGACGCTCGTGATCAGTCATCCCGCGCCCGTGGCCTACTGCCTTCCCGGCGGGGCCCGGTCGGTCACGGTCATGTCCGACGGCCTCATGGGCCTCCTGTCCCGTGCCGAACTCGACGCGGTCCTCCTGCACGAAAGCGCGCACCTGCACCAGCGCCACCACCTGCTGCTATGGGCGTTCGCCGCGTGGCGGTCGGCCCTGCCATGGCTGCCGACGTCGCAGCTGGCGCAGCGGGCGGTGAGCGAACTCATCGAGATGCTGGCCGACGACGAGGCCCTCCGTACCGTGGACGAGCCGACGCTCGTCCGGGCGATTGCCATCGTCGGCTCCGGCGCCCTGCCGTCGCCCTCTTCGGCGCAGGACGCGTTCGAGGACCCCCTCGAGGAGGGCCGGCCGAGCCCGGGGAACGGCTCGATGGCCGTGACCGGCGGCACCGCGGATGCACAGTCGACAGCCCACCGACTACGGCGGCTGCTCACCCCCCTGCCGCCCCTCAGCAGGATCCAGCAGGCCGCAGCCCTGTCCGCCGCGGGCCTGCTGCTGGTGGTTCCGCCCGTCCTGCTGGTGGCCCCCGAACTCCTCGGCTGACCCGCCCTCCTCTCGGCGGCCCGGATGCCGTTTTCCTCGTCTTTCCCCGCCGACCACGGGCCTTCGACCTGCCCAGAACGGGCGTCCCGCTCCCCTTCCGCGGGAACGGGCTCCTGAGTAGACTGCCCGGCACGGGCCTCGGTGGGCTCGTAGGGAGCAGACCTGCGCTGGGCAGTGTCGTGGTTTGCAACCACTACCGCGCGCGTGCGTCGGCGACCTGGAAGCAAGGGCACTTCTAGAGATCGAGGTACTTCATGCGCAAGACATCACTACTCGGCGCCGCAGTCTGCGCCCTGGCACTGGCAGGTCTGAGCACATCCCCAGCATTCGCGGCCGGCCAGGTGGAAAGAGGCACCGAGCACGCCAATTCCATCTGTTCGTACTCCGGCCTGAACGACGAACCCGACGCCGCCTTCCCGGAGGGCGGCCGCGTCCAGTCCTACGGGCAGTTGGTGAAGCTCGGGCTCAAGGCTGAGGCTCCGAGCCCGGGCGAATTGTGCAACGGACACAAGTTCCCCTACCCCGAGGGATTCGGTCCGGAGGCTCCGTAGCGGATCGCCGGCGCCGACCCTCCGGTCTCGGGGCCGGCGCCGGCCATGCACGCCGTACCGGACGCGGAAAGGACACCCACAGGACGTCAGGTTCGGCCGCGCAGCACCGAAGCAGCGAGGTCGATCAGACGCCGATCAGGCGTCGTCGTAGATCAGGCGTCCATGTGGATCAGGCGTCGATGCGGTCCCGGTCCAGGGACGAGGCTCCCGCGACGATAAAGTCCTTGCGGGGGGCGACGTCGCTCCCCATCAGCAGGTTGAACACCCGCTCGGCCGATTCGGCCTCCTGGATCCGCACGCGCCGCAGCGTGCGATGCCGCGGATCCATGGTGGTCTCCGCGAGCTGGCCCGCGTCCATCTCGCCGAGGCCCTTGTAACGCTGGATGGGTGACTTGTACCGCTTGCCCTTCTTCTCCATGGCAGCCAAGAGGCGTGTGAGTTCCGCTTCCGAATACGTGTAGATCATCTCGTTGGCCTTCGAACCACCGTTGATCACCTCCACACGGTGCAGGGGCGGGACGGCGGCGTAGACCCGCCCGGCCTCGACCAGGGGGCGCATGTACCGGAAGAACAGCGTCAGGAGCAGCGTCCGGATATGGGCGCCGTCCACGTCCGCGTCCGTCATCAAGATGACCTTGCCGTACCGCCGTGCATCGAGCTGGAAGCTCCGCCCCGAGCCAGCGCCGACGACCTGGATGAGGGCAGCACACTCCGCGTTGGACAGCATGTCCCCCACCGATGCCTTCTGCACGTTGAGGATCTTCCCCCGGATGGGAAGCAGCGCCTGGTAGTCGGAGGACCGCGCAAGCTTGGCGGTGCCGAGCGCGCTGTCACCCTCCACGATGAAGAGCTCGGAGCGCTCCTGGTCGTCGATCCTGCAGTCCGCGAGCTTGGCCGGCATCGTCGAGGTCTCGAGCGCGTTCTTGCGCCGCTGCGTCTCCTTGTGCACCCGTGCAGAGATGCGGGACTTCATCTCGGCGACGACCTTCTCGAGCAGCAGCGCCGACTGTGCCTTATCGTTGCGCGCCGAGGATGACAGGCGTGCCTGCAGTTCCTTCTCCACCACCCGGGCCACGATGGCCTTGACAGCGGACGTTCCGAGGATCTCCTTGGTCTGGCCCTCGAACTGGGGCTCGGCGAGGCGCACCGTCAGGACGGCGGTCAGGCCGGCGAAGACGTCGTCCTTCTCGATCTTGTCCGTGCCGGCCTTCAGCTTGCGGGCGTTGGCCTCGATGACCTTGCGGAAGGTCTTCAACAGCGCCTGCTCGAAGCCGCTCTGGTGTGTGCCGCCCTTGGGGGTGGCGATGATGTTCACGTAGCTCCGGACCGTGGTCTCGTAACCGATGCCCCAGCGCAGGGCGATGTCGACGTCGCAATCCCGTTCCACCTCGGCCATCTGGCTGTGCCCACGCTCGTCGAGCACGGGCACGGACTCCTTGAAGCGGCCAGATCCCTGAAATCGCCAGACGTCCGTGACCGGCGCGTCGAGTGCCAGGAATTCGGCGTATTCGGAGATGCCGCCGTCGTGCTGGAATACCTCCTCCACCGGACCCGACTCGCCGGGCGTGCCCGGGAGCTTCCGCTCGTCCCTCAGCGCGATACGGAGGCCCGGCACCAGGAACGAGGTCTGCCGCGCACGCGTCTGCAGCTCCTCGTAGGAGAAGGTCGCGTCAGGGGTGAAGATCTGGCGGTCGGCCCAGTACCGGATGCGCGTACCTGTGACGCCGCGCTTGGCCGTTCCCACGACCTCGAGGCGGGAGCCGTCGAGGAAGGGTTCGAAGACGGACATGGGTGACGGCGTCCGGGCGTCCTTGAAGATGCCCGGTTCGCCGCGCCGGAAGGACATCGCATAGGTCTTGCTGCCGCGGTCCACGAAGACGTCCAGCCGGGAGGACAGCGCGTTGACGACACTCGCTCCGACGCCGTGAAGGCCGCCGGATGCCGTATAGGATCCGCCGCCGAATTTGCCTCCGGCATGGAGCTTCGTGAAGACGACCTCGACACCGCTCAGGCCCGTCTTGGGTTCGATGTCCACAGGGATGCCGCGGCCGTCGTCGTGGATCTCCACGGAGCCGTCGGCATGCAGGATCACCGTGATGCTCTGGCCGTATCCCGCCAGCGCCTCGTCGACGGAGTTGTCGATGATCTCCCAGAGGCAGTGCATCAGACCGCGTGAATCCGTGGATCCGATGTACATTCCGGGACGCTTGCGGACTGCTTCGAGGCCCTCGAGGACGGAGAGGTGCCGGGCGGTGTAGTCCGAGGTGGGGGGTGTCACGGTGGAATGGTCTCCTTGGCGGAACGGCACGATCCAGGACAGGCGTCAGGAGGGTGATGGCGGGGAAAGAGTGCCTTCAGTTTATTACGCACCACTGACATGGGGCGGACAGTGCGTCCTCACGCGCATTCCCGCACTCCGGGGACAACACATACCCCCTGGTACGCCCGGAGCGAAAGGAGGCCCAACCTGCGAAGGGCCGACTACGAATAGTGGTTATATGAGTACACGATCCACATGAGGAGGCATTCATGACCACTGCAGTAGCAACTCGCGAACTCACTGCCCTGGACCGCTGTGACCGATGCAGCGCCCAGGCCTACGTTCGAGCAGTCCTTCAGACCTCCGGTGGAGAGCTTCTGTTCTGCGGCCACCACGCGCGCGCCGTCGAAGCGAACCTGAAGCCGCTCACTTCTGAGTGGCAGGACGAGACGAATCGGCTTCACGAGAAGCCGGCCGTCGTCGGCGACTGACCGCCGACAGACGTACCCACTACCTGACGAACAGGCGCCCCGTGTACAGGCGTTGAAGCACAAGGAAGGGCCCCCTCCGCCAGGAGGGGGCCCTTCCTGCGTTCGGGGTGCTTCAGTTCCTCCCCCGGGTAGGGGGCATCGCGCTCAGCGCCGATCATGCTCGGGCCGTTCCGGCCACGAAAAAGGGCCCTTCCCGGGGGAAAGGCCCTTTTCGCGGATCCTGCCGGATCAGTCGAGGTAGTCCCGCAGCACCTGCGAACGCGACGGGTGACGCAGCTTGGACATCGTCTTCGATTCGATCTGGCGGATGCGCTCACGCGTTACGCCGTACACCTTGCCGATCTCGTCCAGCGTCTTCGGCTGGCCGTCGGTCAGTCCGAAGCGCATGGCCACGACGCCCGCCTCGCGCTCCGACAGGGTGTCCAGGACCGAGTGCAGCTGCTCCTGCAGGAGCGTGAAGCTCACGGCATCCGCCGGCACAACCGCCTCGGAGTCCTCGATGAGGTCACCGAACTCCGAGTCGCCGTCCTCGCCCAGGGGCGTGTGGAGGGAGATGGGCTCACGGCCGTACTTCTGCACCTCGACGACCTTCTCGGGGGTCATGTCGAGTTCGAGGGCGAGTTCCTCGGGAGTGGGCTCGCGGCCGAGGTCCTGCAGCATCTGGCGTTGCACGCGGGCCAGCTTGTTGATGACCTCCACCATGTGGACCGGGATACGGATGGTCCGGGCCTGGTCCGCCATGGCACGGGTAATGGCCTGCCGGATCCACCAGGTGGCGTAGGTCGAGAACTTGAAGCCCTTGGTGTAGTCGAACTTCTCGACGGCGCGGATGAGGCCGAGGTTGCCTTCCTGGATGAGGTCGAGGAAGAGCATGCCGCGCCCGGTGTACCGCTTGGCGAGCGACACCACGAGGCGGAGGTTCGCCTCGAGCAGGTGGTTCTTCGCCCGCTTGCCGTCGTGAATGACGAATTCGAGCTCACGCTTCAGCTTCGGATCCATGTCCGGGTCGGCGGCGATCTTCTCTTCCGCGAAGAGACCGGCCTCGATGCGGAGGGCCAGGTCCACTTCCTGCTCGGCGTTGAGCAGTGCGACCTTACCGATCTGCTTGAGGTAGTCCTTGACGGGGTCGGCGGTGGCGCCTGCCGAGACGACCTGCTGCGCCGGAGCGTCGTCGTCATCGGCGTCCGAGTAGACGAAGCCTGTCGTCGTTCCGACCTCCGCCGCTTCGGGCTTGAGGTCCTCGGGGTCGACGTCGACGGCAACGTCCAACGCCGGGTCCGCTCCATCGAGCCCATCCACCGCGGTCTGTGCGTCCGAGGTCGAAGCCTTTGCGGCCGCAGCGGACGAAGCGGCCTTGGTGGCAGGCTTCTTGGCCGCTACCCGTCGCTTGGTAGTGGTGGTACCAGCGTCTGTCGACGCGGGTACTGCTGTCTTCTTGACCGGCACAGAGAACCTTTCGTACGGCGGTGTGTGGTGCAACCAGAGGGACAACACCACTATGACCCTGTCAAGTCCGCGCTGGTTTCCAGAACGATCCGGCCGAACCGACTCCCTACGGAACAGTCCTGCCACCCTTGCTATTCCCCCGGAAATCGCTCGTCGGCGACGCCCGTTCTGGAATGCTCGGTGATTTTCTGATGCACGGACCCCACCGGGTCTCAACCTCCATTGTCTCACGTCGGGGGCGCACGCCGGAAATGCGCGACGTGCTTCGTCGTGCATTCTCCGTACCGCGGGGAGAGCCTGAATCACCGATCATGCTGCGTCCGGTGGCTCAGGGGGCGCACCCGGAGTCCAGGCGGTCGACCGCTTCCGCGCCCAGGCGGGCAGGCCCCCACGGCGGAGGAGCTCGTGCAGCAGGCGGGCCAGCCGATAGCCGGGTACCGCGCGCTCGGCTGCCTCCAGGTAGACCGCCGCCCTGGAACCGCGTCCTCGCGCGTATTCGAACCAGGCGGACATGGTGAGGGCAGCCGCACGGGACTCGCCGTCGGACACCGCGGCGAGCCGCGCCAGGAGGCATGCCGTCGCGTCGACCCTGTTCCAGGCGATGGCACCCGTGTGCCGGCCGGCGAGGACGTCCGCATAGAGCTGGGCGGCACGTCCCCCTGGCACCGGCGCACTGGACTCGGCACTCGTGGTCGCGGCGACCGGCTCCGCCATCGACGCTGGGACCGCTGCCAGTGCGGTCCGGAGTTCCCCTGCACACTGCGCATCGGGGAGGATCCACCCGGCAGGTGGGGCCGAACGACCCGACGGGACAGCAGCGGCATCAGCCGGCCCCAGGAGCCCACAGGCAGCAGCTCCCTCCAGCGCTGCGGCAGACCCGAGGCACGCACTCACCAAGAGGAAGTCCCGGACCACCCGGGACTCGATACTGGCCAGGAGGAACCCCGCGATCCCGGGCTCGGCCTCCGCCTCGAGAACCTCCGGCCGCAGGATCGCGGCATCCGACACAGCGGACGTAGCCCGGAACTGGTCCGGTGCGGTCCACCGGCCGGTGCAGCACGCGGCGTAGTGTGCCTGGGCATCCTCGACGGCCGATAGCCCTGGTGCCGATGGGGCATCCCGTCCCCCGACGGCGGGCACCATCCGGAGGACGGCCTCGGAGGGCGATGCATCGAACGCGCTTCCACCGAAGATCAATTCGGCGCCGAGAGGGCTGGAGAGGACGGCGTCGAGCGGCTGCCCGGGCCACGGGCAGCATTCCTCGTCGGTACAGAAGAAGTCCCGCCACCTGGTCGGCGAGACGAGCCACCCTGCTCTGACCGGCAACCCGGCGGCCAGGAGAACGCCGTCGATGGTCCCCACGAGTCCGTCGCGCGGCGGTGGCTCCAGGCGCCGCCAGCTCTCCTTCGTATAGATCACCAGGAGTGTCCCGTTGGCCCCGGTGTCGCCCTGCAGGAAGGAAAGCACCCCCTCCGCGAACGCGAGGAAATCTGCATCGTGGGCAGGCAGGTCCACCCGCAGGGTCGCCCCCAGCCTCCTGCCCGTCGTCGTTAGCACCACGAGGCTCTCGTCGGGCATGAAGCCGAGCGCATGGGGTATATAGGAGAGAATGTCCGCCGGCGAGGTGACGGAGAAGGACGGGGACCGGCCCGGCGCGGGGCTCATGGGAGATGACATGCCGCCAGCCTGCTGGTCCTGGGCGGTGATCAGTCGGCCTGCGGGCCCTATGTGGACAAGTGCCCCCCCCCCCCCGCGGGCACGAGCGGGTCCACGGACCCGCGGACCCCGGGCAGGCCAGGCGCGGGCGTCTCCGCCCGCAGCAGTGCTCAGCCGCCCTGGGGCTTCCGTGCGGCCTTCTGGTCGCGGCGGCGCCGGCGCTCGCGGGCGAGGGCATCGCGGATGGGCGGAACGACCACGCCCTGCTGTGCCATCTGCCGCCGCACCCTCCGCCGCGCGACGAGCAGGGCGGCCGTCCCGACCGCGAGGATGACGAGTTGTACGGACATCGCCAGCCGGAAGGACGGAAGGGCGTAGAGATCGCCCTGCGAGAACCCGGTTCCGAGGAGGACGTCGAGGATGATCCCGATGACGAACATGGACAGGAGGGACGCCATGAAACCGCCGATGTTGACGATACCCGTCGCCGTTCCCATCCTGCCTGCGGGATTGAAGGTGCGGGCGAAGTCGAAGGCGATCATGGAGCCTGGCCCGCCGATCGCCAGGGCGATCACCAGCAGCGCCAGGAGAGACAGGGGCGCCGGTCCGGGGTGAAGCAGCACCGCGAGCCAGGCTCCGGCCATCAGGGCGACGATCGCGAGCACCATCGTGGACCGCCGTAGGGGGTGCCGGCCCACGTAGCGTCCGAGGAGCGGCCCGCAGGCGATACCCACGGCGACGAACAGCGTCATGAGGGCGGAGGCCACGCCCTCCCCGACCTTCTCGGCGCGCACCAGGTAGGGGTAGCCCCACATGAGGACGAAGACGGTACCGGGGAACTGGACGGTGAAGTGCGACCACAGCCCCAGGCGCGTACCCGGTTGCCTCCACGCCTCCGCGAGCGAGATGCCGGTCTGCCGGAGCGTCTGCGGGGAGCGCTCGCTGGCGTGGGGCGAGTCGCGGATTACGGTGACGGACAGGACGACGGCGAGCGCGGAGAAGGCCGCGGCCGAGAGGAAGGCCGTCTGCCACCCGAACGTCGACAGCAGTGCCACGAACGGCAGGACGGACACCACCTGGCCCAGCTGGCCGATGATGCCCGTCCACTGGGTGAGGATCGGGATCCGACGGGGCTCGAACCAGGCGGGCAGCAGCCGGATGACACTGATGAAGGTGGTGGCGTCCCCGGCGCCCACGAAAAGGCGCCCGACGATGCCGGCGCCCACGGAGTCCGCGAAGGCCAGCTGTGCCTGACCCAGGGCCATGAGCACCCCGCCCGTGACGATGAGGACCCGGGGACCCCAGCGGTCCACGAGGACACCGACGGGCACCTGCAGGCCCGCATAGACGAGCAGCTGCACCACGGTGAAGACTGACAACTGCGAGGCGGAGGCTTCGAAACGATCGGTCGCCTCGAGTCCGGCCACCCCGAAGGTGGTGCGCTGGGTGACTGCGACGAGGTAGGCCGCTACACCTGCTGCCCAGACCAGAAGCGCCCTCGAAGAATTCACTCCCCCATTATGGCGCGGCGCACCGAACGCCCTGCTACAGGTCCCCGTGCACTAGGCCAGGAAGCGCGGCTCCGGGCCGGACGGTCCTTCGTCGTCGTGTCCCTCCGGCGCCGCGGGCTCCTCGCGGTCGCCGCGGGTGCCGTAGTCGATCGGACTCGTGCCGAGGAACTCCGTGTCCCACAGCAGGGTGGACTCCTCCTCCGCCTGCGGGCTCGCCAGGTACGCCTCGGCCGCGGCACCCAGCTCCTCGGCGCTGGCCAGCTCGCTGTTCTCCTTGACCAGAAGTGACCTGCGCTCGGCTCCCTCCGCGTACTCGTCGTACCGCTTCTCCAGCGAGGTGACGACGGACTGCACTTCCGCCGAATTGCCGACCTGTCGTGCGATCTGGCGCTCGACATCGCGTCCCGTCTCGCGCAGCCGGTCCGTCGGCAGGACGAGGCGGGCTGTGGCCCCCAGGTACTCGAGTCCTGCCACCGCTGCGGGCGGGTACTCGGCCTCCGAGAGGTAGTGGGGGACGTGGATGACGTGCCCCACGACGTCGTGCCCGGCCTCGATGAGCCGGAGCTCCAGCACGTGCCCGATGGACGCCTGCAGTTCGGCGGTCGGCCGCCAGGCGTTCATGCCGTCGATCAGGTCGGAGCGGTTGCCGTGCAGTGTCACGCCGATCGGACGCGTGTGCGGAACCGGCATCGGGATGGCGTGGATCCATGAGATGAGGGGAACCTCGAGGTCCTCCACGAGTCCGACGACGGCGCTCGCGAAGCGCTCCCACTGCAGGTCGGGCTCCACGCCGGTCAGGAGCAGGAAAGGCTCGCCCAGACCGTCGTACAGCCGGTGCAGCTCGAGCCGGTGCGGCTGGTAGTCCGTGAGGTGGTCCTCGGCGAAGGTGATCTTCGGGCGCCGCCCGCGGTAGTCCATGAGCTGGTCGGCGTCGAACTCGGCAACCAGGTCGTGGTCGAGGATCTCCAGCAGCTCCTCGCTCACCTGGGAGACGACGTGCCCGGCGTCCATGAAGCCGGTGAGGCTCACGAGCAGGGGAAGCCCCTTGGTCTCAGGGTCGCCGGAGACCTCGGCGTCCGTGTTGTACAGGGTTCGTGGGTCCAGCATGGCTCTCTCCTAGCGGTCGGGTCCTGCTGGTATCAACACCGCTCGGGCCTCCTTCATTCCGGGCGCTCCCGCCGTTCGGCCGCGGCGTTCCGCCCCCTGCGGGTCCGGCACCGGCAGCGTTCCGCGCAGCACCGGGATCGCTCCGGTGTAGCACCCTGTTCCGGCCCGGCACCGGCGCTGCCGGACAGCGCGCCGTCGGCGGCAGGGCAGAGACTACGATCGTCAGGATGGTTCCCGGTCCACCAGCTGCCGGAACCACGAATGCTGCTGCACCTGGACAACCCATCCGGACACGAGGAGACAGATTCTGTGATCAAGACGACCGAACTACACCTGACAGCTTCCGGGAAGGACCTCAAGAAGATTCCGAGCGACGCGCTGGTGATCGCGGTCGCCAAGGGGACGGACGGACCGGTCCTCCTCGACAGTCCGCTGCCGGCGAAGGCCGCACGCGCCCTGGGGGATTCGCTCCAGGTGCTCGGCATCACCGGTGCCGCCGACGAAGTGCGCCGTCTGCCGGGCCTGCCCGAGACCGGAGCCGATTCCCTCGTGCTCTCCGGTGTGGGAGCGGCGCCGGCCGGGGACGTCCTCGACCCTGAGACCCTGCGCCGCGCTGCCGGCGCTGCAGTACGCCAGCTGACCGGCCTGGAGACCGTCGTGATCGCCTTCCCGGCCGCCTCGGTCCCATCGGCAACGGCGGTCGCCGAGGGCGCCGCCTTCGGCGCCTACAGCTACGAGGGCCACAAGTCGGGGATCAGGGCCGATGGCACCGTCGCACCCGCCAAGGACAAGGCCGCCGTCCGCAACGTCGTCGTCCACACGTCCGCGGCCGACGACGCCGACCTCGCACCGGCCTTCCGGCGCGCCGTCATCCTGGGCAAGAACGTCAACGCCACGCGCTCGCTCGTGAACCAGCCGCCCAGCCACCTGTACCCGGAGACCTTCGCGCAGGCCGCGAAGGAACTCTCCCGCGGGCTCCCCGTCAAGGTGACGGTGATGGACGAGAAGCGCCTCGAGCGTGACGGCTACGGCGGCATCCTCGGCGTCGGCAAGGGATCCTCCCGGCCACCGCGCATGGTGAAGGTCGAGTACACCCCGGCCCGGTCCGCCGTCCACCTCGCACTCGTGGGCAAGGGCATCACCTTTGACTCCGGCGGTCTCTCCCTCAAGCCCGCCGCCGGCATGCAGACCATGAAGCTCGACATGGCGGGCGCCGCCGTCGTCCTGACCACGCTCCTCGCCGTCGCCGAACTCGGCCTTCCCGCCAGGGTCACAGCGTGGCTCTGCCTCGCCGAGAACATGCCGTCGGGCACGGCGCAGCGCCCCGAGGACGTCCTCACCATCTACGGGGGACGCACCGTCGAGGTCCTCAACACCGACGCCGAGGGCCGCCTGGTGATGGCGGACGGCCTCGCCGCCGCGAGCGAGGAAGCACCGGACGCCATCATCGACATCGCGACCCTCACGGGCGCCCAGATGGTCGCCCTGGGCACGCGTGTCTCGGGTGTCATGGGCGACGACGGGGTGCGCGACGCCGTGAAGGCCGCAGCGGACCGCGCGGGCGAGCAGTTCTGGCCCATGCCCCTGCCGGAGGAGCTCCGTCCGAGCCTCGACTCCCAGGTCGCCGATATCGCGAACATCGGCGAACGGCACGGCGGCATGATGACCGCCGCCGTGTTCCTCCGCGAATTCGTCGGCCAGGTCGACGGCGAGAAGATCCCGTGGGCCCACCTCGACATCGCCGGACCGGCCTTCAACGAGGGCGGTCCCTACGGATACACGCCGAAGGCCGGAACCGGTGTCGGCGTCCGCACGCTGCTGGCCTACGTCGAGGACGTCCTGGCCCGCACGGCCTAGGTTCCCCGGAGAAGGGCGCCGTGCCACCCGGCATGGCGCCCTTCGTCCCGCCCCTTCCTCCCGACCCTTCGTCCTGCAGCTCCCCCCGACTCCGTCCCCTACCACTGCCTCCACCCCGACCGTTCCGCGGCCCGCAGGGGCGCCGCGTGAGACTGAGCACATCAGGGCGCTATGGCGCGTCCCACATGCACTTCAAGTGGATGCAGGCTTCTTCTGGGGATAGGGTGAAAAACGAGATTCCAGCAAGCACCTGCGACCGCACCGCGACCGCATCAGCAATCGATTTATCAACCGACGCGCCCTGCGCGTCAACAGACCACGCGAGGGAGCGTTCAAGTGGCCGGATCGGCAACTGCGCAAGAATTCGACATCCTGGTACTCGGTGGAGGTAGCGGCGGTTACGCCGCGGCACTCCGGGCGGTGCAGCTGGGCTTCACCGTGGGGCTCATCGAGAAGGGCAAGCTCGGCGGAACCTGCCTCCACAACGGCTGCATCCCCACCAAGGCACTCCTGCACTCGGCCGAGATCGCCGACGGCGCCCGCGACTCCGAGAAGTACGGCGTCAAGGCCAGCTTCGAGTCCATCGACATGGCCGCGGTGAACGCGTACAAGGACGGCATCATCGCCGGGAAGTACCGCGGACTCCAGGGCCTCATCAAGTCCAAGGGCATCACCGTCATCGAGGGTGCGGGCAAGCTCGCGTCGCAGAACACCATCGACGTCGACGGCACGGTCTACACGGGCAAGCACATCATCCTTGCGACCGGCTCCTTCTCCCGCAGCCTCCCCGGTCTCGAGATCGGCGGCAAGGTCATCACCTCCGACCAGGCGCTGACGATGGACTTCGTGCCGAAGACCGCCATCATCCTCGGCGGCGGCGTCATCGGGTGCGAGTTCGCGTCCGTCTGGAAGTCCTTCGGCGTCGACGTCACGATCATCGAGGCCCTCCCCTCGCTCGTGCCGAACGAGGACGCCTCGATCGTCAAGAACTTCGAGCGCGCGTTCAAGAAGCGCGGCATCAAGTTCAACACCGGCACCCGGTTCAAGTCCGTCCAGCAGAACGACGACGGCGTCGTCGTCTCCCTCGAGGACGGCAAGACCTTCGAAGCCGACCTCATGCTCGTCGCCGTCGGCCGCGGACCCGTCACCCAGAACCTCGGATACGAGGAAGCCGGCCTCACCCTGGATCGCGGCTTCGTCATCACCAACGAGCGCCTGCACACCGGTGTCGGCACCATCTACGCGATCGGCGACATCGTCCCCGGCCTCCAGCTGGCCCACCGCGGCTTCCAGCAGGGCATCTTCGTCGCAGAGGAGATCGCGGGGCTGAAGCCCGTCGTCGTGGCCGACCTGAACATCCCCAAGGTCACCTACAGCGATCCCGAGATCGCCTCCGTCGGCTACACGGAGAAGGCCGCCCGCGAGAAGTTCGGTGACGACCGCGTCGAGACGCACGAGTACAACCTCGCCGGCAACGGCAAGAGCTCGATCATCGGCACCGGCGGCATCGTGAAGCTCGTCCGTGAGAAGGACGGTCCGATCGTCGGGGTGCACATGCTCGGCAGCCGCATGGGCGAGCAGATCGGCGAGGCACAGCTCATCGTGAACTGGGAGGCGTACCCCGAGGACGTCGCCCCCCTCATCCACGCGCACCCCACGCAGAACGAGGCTCTCGGCGAGGCGCACCTCGCGCTCGCCGGCAAGCCGCTGCACGGCTGAGGCCGGACACCAGCACACACCCGGCTTAGTCCACGCCCCGAGGGCGTGGACTAAGCTCGGACGCAGGAACTTCAAGCATTTCCAGCTGAACCGGCGCCGCTCGTCGACCAGCTGCCAGGAACGATCTACGAAGGAGAAACGGGCGCATTATGTCTGAATCCGTGAACTTGCCCGCTCTCGGTGAAAGCGTCACCGAAGGCACCGTCACCCGCTGGCTCAAGCAGGTCGGTGACCGTGTCGAGGTCGACGAGCCCCTCCTCGAGGTCTCCACCGACAAGGTCGACACCGAGATCCCCTCGCCCATCGCGGGCGTCATCGAGGAGATCCTCGTTGCGGAGGACGAGACCGCAGAGGTCGGCGCCCCGCTCGTGCGCATCGGCGACGGCTCGGGCAGTGGCGATTCGGGCAGTGCAGCCCCCGCCGAGGCCCCGGCCGAACCCGCGCAGCCGGCGGCGGAGGAAGCTCCCCAGGCCGCAGCAGCACCCGCGGCACCCGCAGCAGGCGAGGACTCCCCCGCCGGCGACACGGCGGGTGATTCCGAAGGCACCGAGGTCACGCTCCCCGCGCTCGGCGAAAGCGTCACCGAGGGCACCGTCACCCGCTGGCTCAAGGCTGTCGGCGACGACGTCGAGGTCGACGAGCCCCTCCTCGAGGTCTCCACCGACAAGGTCGACACCGAGATCCCCTCGCCCGTCGCGGGCAAGCTGCAGGAGATCCGCGTCAACGAGGACGAGACCGCCGAGGTCGGCGCAGTGCTCGCCGTGATCGGCTCCGGTGCAGCCGCACCGAAGAAGGTCGAAGCCGCCACGGGTGAGCCCCTCGTCGCCGCACCGGCCGAGGAGCGCAACGACGCCCCGACGGAGAAGCCTGCCGCCGGCCAGGAAGCCGGTCGGGCCTCCAGCACCTCCGAGCCCGACGACGATGCCAGCGGCGCCCCGGCCCCGCAGCCCGCCGCTGCAGAGGAGAAGCCCGCCGCTCCCGCCGGGAAGTCCTCGACGTCGGAAGACTCCGGCACCTCCGACGCCTCCGCCTACGTCACGCCCCTCGTCCGCCGCCTGGCGAACCAGAACGACGTCGACCTCTCGACCGTCAAGGGAACCGGTGTCGGTGGCCGCATCCGCAAGCAGGACGTCCTCGAGGCCGCGGAAGCCCGGAAGGCCCAGAGCGCGGCGCAGCCCGCAGCCGCGCCTCAGGCCGCGTCGGCACCCGCCGCGCCGTCGAAGCCCGCAGCTCCCGCCGTCGAGCCGTCCAAGCTCCGCGGCACGGTGGAGAAGGCCCCGCGGATCCGCCAGACCATCGCGAAGCGCATGCGCGAGTCACTCGAGGTCTCCGCACAGCTCACCCAGGTGATCGAGGTCGACATGACCCGCGTCGCGAAGCTCCGTGCGGCATCGAAGGACACCTTCCAGGCCCAGAACGGCGCAAAGCTCACCTTCCTCCCCTTCATCTCGAAGGCCGTCACGGAGGCGCTCAAGCAGCACCCGAAGCTCAACGCCTCCTTCGACGAGGAGAAGAAGGAAGTCACGTACCACGACGCCGAGCACCTCGCGATCGCGGTCGACACCGAGAAGGGCCTGCTCGTTCCGGTCATCAAGGATGCGGGCAACCTGAACCTCGGTGGGCTTGCCAAGAAGATCGCCGACGTCGGTGCTCGCACCCGCAACGGCCAGATCGGTCCGGACGAGCTCTCGGGCGGCACCTTCACGATCACGAACATCGGATCGGCCGGCGCCCTCTTCGACACCCCGATCATCAACCAGCCGCAGGTCGGCATCCTCGGAACCGGCATCATCGTGAAGCGCCCCGTGGTCATCACGGGGGTCGACGGTGACGACACCATCGCCATCCGCTCGATGATGTACCTGAGCCTCACGTACGATCACCGCCTCGTGGACGGCGCCGATGCGGGCCGCTTCCTGCAGACGCTGAAGGCACGCCTCGAGGGCGGCGCCTTCGAGGCCGACCTCGGCCTGTAGAACCACCCCGGCGCCGGCCGGCAGTAGTGGAGCCGCTTCCCGCCCGGGAGGCGGCTCCACTGCGTTGCCGCCCCGGTTCCGACGGTGCCACCACACTTCCGCGTCCAGGGCGAGGGCGTGGGCAGGCGATGGAACTACGTCCTGTGGCTCCCTAGGATGGGGTGAAGTACCGGACGCGATACCCGCGGCCGTTCGACAGCAAGGAGAACCATGGCTACCGTTCGCACAGCCCACACCATCTGGAGTGGGGACCTCCCCTCCGGCTCAGGCCAGGTAACGCTCGATTCGTCCGGGCTCGGGACCTACGACGTCACCTGGAAGGCACGCGCCGAGCAGTCCGAGGGCAAGACGAGCCCCGAGGAGCTCATCGCCGCCGCACACTCCGCATGCTTCTCGATGGCCTTCAGCCATGCCTTGGGCGAGGAGGGCAAAACCCCCGAACGCGTCGAGACGAAGGCGGAGGTCGACTTCCAGCCGGGCACCGGCATCACGGCCATCCGGCTCACACTCGACGCCACGGTGCCGGGCCTGTCCGAGGAGGACTTCCAGCGCGTGGCGCAGGCCGCCAAGGAGGGCTGCCCCGTGTCGCAGGCCCTCGCAGCCGTCAAGGACATCTCGCTGAACGCGACTCTCCACGGCTGACCCGCCCCACTGCACAACGGCAGGGAAGGACTCCGGACACTGTCCGGAGTCCTTCTGCTTTACCCGGCGCACGACTGACGGTGGGGTGCATGTCTCCGCGATGCGACGGTGCCCCGGGATCCAGGAGTGGCAGCGCAGCCTGCGGCGCGGGTGTCCCGGTACCCTTCGCAATGAACAAGTGGTTCGATGGGTCCATGCGCATCCTCCTTGCCGGCGCGTCCGGGACCATCGGCACAGCCCTCACCCGCCAGCTCGAGAAGAACCACGAGGTCACGCGCCTCGTCCGCAGGGCGCCGAAGGGCCCGTCGGAGATCCGCTGGAATCCGTCGGCGGGTGAACTGGATGTCTCGGCCGTCGAGCGCGCCGACGCCGTCATCAACCTGTCCGGAGCCGGCATCGCGGGCGGTCTGTGGACCAGGAGCTACAAGGAGACCCTGTACTCCTCGAGGATCCTGGCGACCCGGACGCTGGTCCAGGCGATGCGGAAGGCCGCCAAGCCCCCGGAGGTCTTCATCAGCCAGTCGGCCTCCGGCTACTACGGGGACCGGGGCGACGAGGTCCTCACGGAGGGCTCGGCCTCGGGCGGGACCCTCCTCGCCGATATCTGCCGCCGGTGGGAGGCCGAAGCGCTGCGCGCTCCCGACTCCGTCCGCGTCGTGCTGCCCCGCACAGGCATCGTGATGGCCAGGGACGGCGGGGCGCTGCCCAACCTCCTAATCCCGATCCGCTTCTTCGCCGGGACGTCCCTCGGCTCCGGCCGGCAGTGGTGGCCCTGGATCAGCCTGAACGACGAGATCCGGGCCCTCGAATTCCTCCTCACCGCACCCCTGGCCGGTCCCGTCAATGTGAGCGCTCCGGCACCGGCCACCCTGGACACCATCCTGCTGCAGCTCGGCAGGGCGTTCCACCGACCCGTGTGGTTCCGGGTCCCCGGCGCCATCCTGACATCGGTCATCGGCCAGCTCGCGTACGAACTCCTGCTCGTGAGTCAGCGCATGGAGCCCCGAGCGCTGACCCGCGCGGGCTTCGCGTTCGACGAGCCCACGCCCGAGGCACTCGCCGAGTGGGTGCGCAGGACCGCCGGGTCGACCGAACGGTAGGCGGACCGGACACGCGGCGGGACGTGATCGGCCTCTGGAGCGGCCCACCTCGTGTACTCGGGCCGCTCGGGCCGGTTGCGCAGCGTCTCACTCCGGAGGCGATACCACGGAGTGGATCTGCCACGCGGAGCCGGACTTCCACAGGACGAAGATGAGCTCCTGCTGGCCGGCAGCCATCAGCGGACTCGGCTCGGCATCCGCCTGCGGTGTCGACGCAGCCCTTTCCGTGTACGACGAGAGCGCCGCCGTCGCCCGGATGAGGGACACCTGCGTGCCGCCGGGTGCTCCGGCGACGCCCGGGAGGTCGGCAACCGCCGGCGCCGCTACAAGGTCGGCCTCACTCAGCACCACGGGATCCCGGATGTCGATCGACAGGCCGTGGAGGTTCCGGCCCGAGTCCGCGAGCGCCGCCACGGCCTTCCGGTCGGCTGACAGTGCTGGGGATCCTTCGACGTCGACGGTCGTCAGGACGGCGGTGTCCGCCGTGGTGAAGGCTGATGCCCGAAGATCCGCGAGACCCCTGAGCGCGGTGACAGGATCGCCGGTCAGCAGCGCCTCGGCCGGCGGCTCGGACGGCCCATCCGCTCCCCCGGATCCTTCGATCCCCTCCTGTCCTTCCGATCCGGGGTCGGCGCCCTCCCGGCCCGTGGCCCCCTGCCCTGCTGGCGAACCGAGGCCTGCGCTCGACCCGGGGCCGGACCCCGGGCCGGGAAGGACAGCGGTTGGAGCGCCGCCCGACGTCACGGCGATCCCCGCGACCAGAAGCACAACGGCGGTCAGAGCTGCCGCCACGGCAACGCTGTTCCGGGTCCGCTCGCCCGGTCGGCCTGTCCCGCGACGGGTGCCGAGCGGCGAGCCGCGGGACGGACCCTTGTGCCCGCGCGAGGGCGGCCGGCGTGCGCCTTCCGACTTTCCCGTCATGGTGCTTCCACGGCCCCCGATGATCCGCCTCCACCACGACGGGGGGACGGCGGGGCGCGGGCCCGCGTGCCTCGTCACCAGGTCGGGAAGCACGCTGGAGTGGACTGCTGACACGAGGTTCACGGGGTCCGGGGCCGCACTGGACAGCAGGATGCGCGCGAAGTGGTCGGCCGTGGGCCTGCGGTCCCGGGTGGAACTCAGTCCGTCCTCGATGAGCTGCATGAGCTGCTGGGGGACCTCTGGAACGATCAGGACGAGGGGTGGCCGTTGCTCCGTCGGACCGGGAACCCTGCCCGTCAGGGCGAACCAGGACACCGCCGCGAGCGCGAAGACGTCCGCGCCGGAATCGAACGGACCACGCCGCGTCGGATCGAGAAAACCCGGTGTGCCCGCAGCGGCTGCCCTGTCGGAGCCGAGGAGCCGCGCCGTTCCGAAGTCTCCGAGCAGCGGCTTGCCCTCGGCAGTGAACAGGATGTTTCCGGGTGTCACGTCGCCGTGCAGCGCTCCGGCGCCGTGAAGGTGGCTGAGCACCTGCGCTATGGGCACGAGGGCCGTGACGACTTCCGGGATGGGAAGCGGACCCCTGCTGGTGACGAGACCCAGCAGGGAACCGCCTGGTGCCAGGTCCATCAGCATGCCCGGCCCCTGGTCGGTCCGGACTACGCGGTGCACCCTGAGGAGGTGTTCATGGGAGAACCGCTGCAGGAGCCGGAGCTCCCGAACCATGTCCTCCGCCCCGGCTCCCGGTTCCGGGGGCGGCCGCTCCCCGTCCGCCTGCTGGAGCTGTTCCTCGGCCGACCCAGCGGCACGAGGTACCGAGGCGGATGTATCGGCCGGGGCCTGTGCGACACGACGGCCGCGCCGGACGGGCGGCGCACCCACAGGATGGTCCGATGCGCCCTCCCCTACCCGGGACGGACCCGCCACCTTGAGGGCGAACCGCTGTCCGCCGTCGTCCGTCACCAGCCAGACGGTTGAGGACCCGCCCCTGCCGAGCAACCTTCCCACGCGCAGCCCCTGGACCACAGGCGGTGGCACGTCCTCGGCCGAGGAACGGGAAGGTGAGGAACGGGAAGGTAGTGGGCCGGCCGGGGCATCCGGCAGGACTCCGTCCGGGGCAGTCCCCCGGTGATCCCCTGCAGGCAGTAATGGCGCGGCGTCGCTCATGCATCAGTTCTAGGCCACGGGAGCAGGTAGGGCGGCGTTATCCACAGGGACTCCCGCAACTGCTCCTACCCCGTTGCTTTCGTCGAACATACGTTCTATTTTTAACCCTCAGGCATCCACGAGACAGGCAACGTCATGAAGCCCACCCCCGACACGACCGGCCCCTGGCGGCCGTGCGACGAAGCGGTCGCGCTCACCTTCGAGGAGACCGGCGGCACGCCCGAACCCTCCTGCCTGCGCTGGCGCGGCTCGCTGTGGCGCGTCGTCGGGCGCAGCCGGCACTGGTCCACCTGGCATGCGCTGCCCGTGGCGCCCCTCCATGCGGGTGACGGGCCGACCACGCGGGGCTTCAGGGCCGACTTCTGGCGGTTCCGGGCGCAGACCGATCCGGTCTCACCCGTGGCATGCTTCGAAGTACGGCGGGCCCACCAGGGATGGCGCCTGGTCCGGCGCGACGCGACGTTCGACGTTCCTGGGCAGTTCGGCTAGGCAGCGCGCCGCGCCCCTCATGGAGCGGGCGGAACCGGTGGGAAGGAACGTCACGAACGGGACTACGATTGCACCATGACTCTAGTGCTGTCGCGCGTCGGCCTCGCTCCCGACTACATCGAGTACACACAGGCGTGGGAGATGCAGAAAGACCTGCATGCGAAGGTCGTCGACGGCGCAGCACCCAGTACGGTCCTCCTGCTCGAGCACACCCCCGTGTACACCGCGGGCAAGCGCACCGAGGACCACGAGCGCCCCTTCGACGGCACTCCGGTCGTCCCCGTGGACCGCGGCGGAAAGCTCACCTGGCACGGGCCCGGACAGCTGGTGGGATACCCGATCCTTGCCCTGCGGAATCCGGCGCGCGTCGCGGAGTACGTCCACACCCTTGAGGAAGTCATCATCACCGCCCTCCGCCACTTCGGCATCGACGGCATCCGGATCGACGGCCGGTCCGGCGTCTGGCTCGCGGCAACGGCTGACCGACCCGCGCGGAAGATCGCCGCGATCGGCATCCGTGTGAAGGATCGGGTCACGATGCATGGCTTCGCCGTCAACTGCAGCAACGACCTCGCACCGTTCCAGCAGATCGTTCCCTGCGGGATTAGTGATGCCGGAGTCACCTCCATCTCCGCGGAGAGCGGCCGCACCGTGCCTCCTGTGGACGTCGTTTCGCTTATCGAGGCCGAACTGCGCAAGAATGAGGCGTTGCTGGTGGCCGACGACGACGCCGCCCCATCCCAGATCGGCGCCCCTGGCACTGCCGCTACATCCGGCGCCACCCATGGCATCCAGCCAGAAGGAGCTTTACTGTGAGCCTTGCCCCCGAGGGCCGCCGCCTGCTGCGCATCGAGGCGCGCAATGCCGAGACGCCGGTCGAGCGCAAGCCGGACTGGATCAAGGCGAAGGTCAACATCGGACCCGAGTTCGTCGCCATGAAGAACCTGGTGAAGAAGGAGGGCCTGCACACCGTCTGCGAAGAGGCGGGGTGCCCCAACATCTTCGAGTGCTGGGAGGACCGTGAGGCCACCTTCCTCATCGGCGGCTCCGAGTGCACCCGCCGGTGCGACTTCTGCCAGATCGACACCGGCAAGCCGCAGCCGCTGGACCGCAGCGAACCCTTCAAAGTCGCCCAGTCGGTGAAGTCCATGAACCTGCGCTACGCGACGGTCACCGGCGTCGCCCGCGACGACCTCGCCGACGAGGGTGTCTGGCTCTACGCCGAGACCATCCGGCAAATCCACAGCATGAATCCCGGCACGGGCGTCGAGATCCTGATCCCCGACTTCTCCGGGCGCCCCGAGCACATCGCCGCCATCTGCGACGCCGCCCCGGAGGTCTTCGCACACAATGTGGAGACGGTGCCGCGCATCTTCAAGCGCATCCGTCCCGCCTTCCGCTACGAGCGCTCACTCGACGTCATCACCCAGGGGCGTGACCGCGGGATGGTCACGAAGTCCAACCTCATCCTCGGCATGGGCGAGACACGCGAGGAGATCTCCGAGGCCCTCCGGGACCTGCACGCTGCGGGATGCGACCTCATCACGATCACCCAGTACCTGCGCCCCAGTGAACGCCACCTCCCCGTCGACCGCTGGGTGAAGCCCGGCGAGTTCGTCGAGCTGAGCGAAGAGGCGGAAGAGATCGGCTTCCTCGGCGTCATGAGCGGCCCGCTCGTGCGCTCGTCCTATCGCGCGGGCCGCCTCTGGGCGCGCGCCATGCGGAAAAAGGGCCTCGAGCTGCCCCCCGAACTCGCGCACCTCGACGAATCCGGCTCCGCCTCCCAGGAAGCGACGTCGCTCCTCGCCGGCTGACGCCGTTACCGTCCCGGCGGCTACCGCAGCGAACCGCCCCCGGAACCGCAGCACATCGCCGGTGAACCGCCGGTCATCCTGATCTCATCCCGTAGAATCGAAGTACTATGTCGCACGCAATCGATCCTTCAGGCTCACCCACGCCCAAACGCCGCCTCTTCTCGCGCAAGCCGAAAGCCGGGGCTGCGCCGAAGCGGGCCGGGCGGATGAAGCAGGTTGTCGAAGTCTTCAAGATGACGCGGCGCAACGATCCCAGCGCCGTCTGGTTCATGCTGCTGGCGTTCGTCGGGATCATCGCGCTGGGCCTGCTCGTCGGACTCCTGATCAACAACGTCATCACGCTGATGATCATCGCGATCCCGCTGGCCGTCCTCGCGGCCATCTTCATCCTGTCCCGCCGGGCCGAACGCGCCGCGTTTTCCCAGATCGAGGGAAGGCCCGGCGCTGCCGGCGCCGCGCTGAGCGTCCTTCGCCGCGGGTGGATCCTCCAGGAGCAGCCGGTCGCAGTGAACCCGCGGACGCAGGACGCCGTGTTCCGGATCATCGGACGGCCGGGCGTCGTCCTGGTGTCGGAAGGCCCCTCCACGCGGGTCAAGCAACTCCTCGACGGTGAGAAGCGCAAGATGGCGCGGATCATCCCGAATGTGCCGGTGCACGTGATCGAGACGGGCCGCGACGACCGTCAGGTACCCCTCTCCAAGGTCCCGAAGACCGTGCAGAAGCTGAAGAAGACGCTGACCAAGCAGGAGGTCCACGCCGTCGACAAGCGCCTGGCCGCACTGGGCACCAAGCTTCCGATCCCCAAGGGCGTCGACCCCTTCAAGGCCCGCCCCGACCGCAAGGCGATGCGCGGGCGCTGACCACAGGCCACGCAGACGCGAAGAGCCCCTCCCGACGACGGGAGGGGCTCTTCGCGTATGCAGGATCTGCTCGCGGAGTCCCCGGCGCCCCAGCAGTGCTGGAGACGGCAGTGCTGGAGACGGCGGGGCTGGATACGGCAGGGCTAGATACGGCAGGGCTAGATACGGAACAGGCCGGTGTTCCGGGCCCGGTCGTGGAGACCGCGCTGGTCGGCGTCGATGATGAAGGCCGGGATGACGAGGCAGAGGAGCACACTGCGGACGATGGCTGTCAGGTAACCGGCCGGTCTGCCGTCGAGCGTCTGCACCTGCATCCGCAGGATCCGGTGCCCGATGCTGTAGCCGAAGAAACCCACGAACAGGATCTGCTCCACGAGGAAGATGTACAGCGTCGCGAAGCCGTCGTAGTCGAAGAACGCGAAGGAGATCAGCGAGCAGAGGATCCAGTCGATCAGCAGGGCAGCCGCCCTGGCCGGGAAACGGGCGAGGGACCCGGGTCCGTACTCGGGCCGGCCGAGCCGCTGTCCCGGCCATTGCTGATCGCCCGACGGTGGCGGGCCTTCCATCCACGAACCGAGGTTCTTCCTGTTCACCACGCCCCCAGCCTACCCGCGCAGCGGGAGCCTCCGGCCCGGCCGTATTATGCCGTCGCGGTCCCGGGGGCGCTAGGGTGGGAGGCGCAGTTCAGGTCATGTAACGTCCCGGAAACAAAGACGACACCAGCGAGAAACTGCCCGCTCATACAGTTGGGACGAGTCGGCGGTAGCGTACCAGCCTGCCAGAGCCCGTGACATCCCGTGCGGCGCAGGGACACGCGCTGGCGCCGGTTTTCCCCCAGCCATGCGTTAGGAGCATGAATCGATGTTTAAGAATGCGGACGAGGTCCTCAAGTTCATCGCCGACGAAGACATCAGGTTTGTCGATGTCCGGTTCACCGACCTCCCGGGAGTGCAGCAGCACTTCAACGTTCCCGCCAAGTCGGTCGACGCGGACTTCTTCGTGCACGGCCAGCTCTTCGATGGGTCCTCCATCCGCGGCTTCCAGGGCATCGCGGAATCGGACATGCAGCTCATCCCGGACGTGACGACGGCGTTCATCGACCCGTTCCGGACGGAGAAGACCCTCGCGCTGAACTTCTCCATCGTTAACCCCCGCACGGGCGATCCGTACCACCGCGATCCCCGCAGCGTCGCAGAGCGTGCCGAGGCGTACCTCTCCTCCACGGGCATCGCGGACACCGCGTTCTTCGCCCCCGAGGCGGAATTCTTCATCTTCGACAACGTCCAGTACGAGTCCTCCCCGCAGGGCAGCTTCTACAAGGTCGACTCGATCGAGGCTCCCTGGAACAGCGGGCGCGAGGAGGTCGGCGGCAACCTCGGCAACAAGACCCCGTTCAAGGGCGGCTACTTCCCGGTTTCCCCCGTGGACAAGCAGGCAGACCTGCGCGACGCGATCTGCATCGAGCTGGACAAGGCGGGCCTCGAGGTCGAGCGTTCGCACCACGAGGTCGGCGGTGCGGGCCAGGCCGAGATCAACTACAAGTTCACGACCATGACGCACGCTGCGGATGACCTGCAGAAGTTCAAGTACATCGTGAAGAACGTCTCCGACGCCTGGGGCAAGTCCGCGACCTTCATGCCGAAGCCGGTCTTCGGCGAGAACGGCTCCGGTATGCACTGCCACCAGTCGCTGTGGAGCGACGGACAGCCGCTGTTCTACGACGAGCGCGGCTACGCCGGCCTGTCGGACACCGCCCGCTGGTACATCGGCGGCCTGCTGAAGCACGCCTCCGCCGTCCTGGCCTTCACCAACCCGACGGTGAACTCCTACCGTCGCCTGGTCAAGGGCTTCGAAGCCCCGGTCAACATGGTCTACTCGCAGGGCAACCGCTCCGCCGGTATCCGTATCCCGATCACCGGATCGAACCCGAAGGCCAAGCGCATCGAATTCCGCGCGCCGGACCCGTCGTCGAACCCCTACCTGGCCTTCGCTGCCCAGCTCATGGCCGGCCTCGACGGGATCAAGAACCGCATCGAGCCCGCCGAGCCCATCGACAAGGACCTCTACGAGCTCCCCGCCGAGGAGGCCAAGGATATCCAGAAGGCTCCCGGCTCGCTCGAGGAGGCCCTGCTGGCTCTCGAGGCCGACAACGAGTTCCTGCAGGCCGGCGACGTCTTCACCCAGGACCTGATCGACACCTGGATCGAGTACAAGCGCGAGATGGAGATCAAGCCGCTCTCGCTGCGCCCGAACCCCTACGAGTTCGAGCTCTACTACGGCGTCTAGCAGCAGAACGGGTCGGAAGCGCGGGTAGTCCGCCTCCGGTCCGGGCAGCTGCGCGGAGGGTCCCTCGGATGACATCCGAGGGACCCTCCGTTCGTTGTCCGGCCCCTACCCCGACATCGCCGCTTCGCCGAGGCCAGCGGGTGAGCGGCGCAAGCCGTACCAGGAGGCCTAGTACCCGTAGAAGTGCCGCTCGAAGACGGCACGGCTCCGGCGGGTCATGCGGAGGTAGTCCTCCTCGAGGTCCGATCCGCTGCCCGGGCCGTACCCGCACCACCGGGCGACGGCTTCCAGGTCGCGGCGCGGAGCCGGCAACAGGTCCGACCCCCGCCCGCTCCAGATGACGTTCGCCGCGCGGATGCGGGTGGCGAGGCTCCAGCTCCCACGCAGCGTGGCGACGTCCTCCGCGGGGAGCAGGCCCTCCGCCTCGATCACGTCCAGCGCGGCGAGTGTGGACTGCACCCGCAGGGCCGGGACCGCGGCGGCATGCTGCAGCTGGAGCAGCTGTACGAGCCATTCGACGTCGCTGAGTGCACCCCGCCCCAGCTTGAGGTGCCTCGAGGGGTCGGCTCCGCGCGGGAGCCGCTCCGACTCGACGCGCGCCTTGATCCGCCGAATCTCGCGGACGTCCGACTCGCTGAGTTCCCGCGGGTACCGCACCGGGTCGATGAGTTCGGTGAATTCCGCGGCGAGCCCGTCGTCACCCGCGAGGGGACGGGCCCGCAGAAGGGCCTGCGCCTCCCAGACGAGGGACCAGCGCCGGTAGTACTCGCGGTAGGAGCCGATGGACCGCACCATCGCCCCCTGCTTGCCCTCCGGCCGGAGCGCGGCGTCGATCTCCAGGACCCGCTCGGCCAGGACCGGCGGCTTGCAGGGCTGGGTGAGCAGTGCAGCAAGGCGGGACACCACGGCCTCGGCCTGCTTCTGGGCGGCCGCCTCGTCGGCTCCGGGGAGCGGCCTGTGCACGTAGATCACGTCCGCATCCGAGCCGTAGGTGATCTCCCGACCGCCCTGGCGTCCCATCGCCATCACGACGACGTCGGTGAGCTGCTCCTCCTGCCCGAACACCTGGCTCTCCGCGACGTGCAGCGCGCCGAGGACGGCGGCACGGTCCGCGTCGGCGAGAGCTTCCCCCACCTCCGCCTGGGACAGGAGGCCGGAGCTGTCGGCGATGGCGATGCGCAGCAGCTCCCGGCGGCGGATCAGCCGGATCAGGCGGATGGCTTCCCCGGGCTCCGGATGCCGCGACATCTTCGACTGGATCTCCTGCCACTGGGCGTCGAAGGAATCCGGCACCAGCGCCGCGTCGGAGCCGAGCCACTGCGTCGACTCGGGCGATACCTCCAGGAGGTCGGTGATGAACCGGCTGCTCGACAGGACGGCGCAGAGCCTCTCCGCGGCGGCGTTGGAGTCGCGGAGCATGCCCAGGTACCAGTGGCTGTCACCGAGGGACTCGCTGAGCCGGCGGAACCCGAGCAGGCCTGCGTCTGGGTCGACGCCGTCCGCGAACCAGGCCAGGAGGATGGGCAGCAGCTGCTTCTGCAGCATCGCCCGGCGCCGCAGGCCGCCGGTGAGAGCCTCGATGTGGCGCATGGCCCCGCGCGGGTCCTGGTAGCCGAGGGCCGCGAGGCGGGCCTGTGCGGCCTCGGCCGTGAGTTGGACGTCCTCGGGCTGCAGCGTTGCGGCGTTGTTGAGCAGGGGCCGGTAGAAGATCGACTCGTGGAGCCGCTTGACGAGCCTCCGGGTCCGCTGCCACTTGTCGACAAGGCTCTGCGCGCTCGGCCTCACCGTGACCATGCAGCCCTCGGAGGACCGGGCGAGGGCGCGCAGGGCGGAGTTGTCCTCCGGCATGAGGTGCGTCCGGCGCATCTGCGTGAGCTGGATCCGGTGCTCGAGGACCCGCAGGTAGCGGTAGGAGTCGTCGAGGTCCAGCGCGTCCGAGCGACCGACGTACCCGCCGGAGCTCAGCGCACCGATCGCGGTGACGGTATCCCTCACGCGGAGGGACTCGTCGAGCCTCCCGTGGACGAGCTGCAGCAGCTGGACGGTGAACTCGACGTCCCGCAGGCCTCCCGGTCCCAGCTTGAGCTGTCGTGCTTCCTCGTCGCGCGGGATGTTGTCCGTGACGCGGCGGCGCATGGCCCTCACCGCCTCGACGAACCCCTCCCGCTGCGAGGACGCCCAGACGAACGGGGCGATGGCCGCCTCGTAGCGTCGGCCGAGGTCCGGGTCCCCGGCGGCGGCCCGGGCCTTGAGGAGCGCCTGGAACTCCCAGGTCCTGGCCCACCTCTCGTAGTAGGACACGTGGGACTGCAGCGTCCGCACGAGCTGCCCGTCCTTGCCCTCGGGCCTCAGGTTCGCGTCGACCTCCCACAGGGCGGGTTCCGGCCCCGGCGAGTACACCCCGCGGGACATGCCGGAGGCCAGGCCCGTCCCGATCCTGGTGAGCAGCGTGTCGTCGAGGTCCTCGCCTTCCACGACGTAGACGACGTCGACGTCGGAGATGTAGTTCAGCTCCCGCGCACCGCACTTCCCCATGGCGATGACGGCGAGCTTCACCCGGGCCACGACGTCGGCCCCGTACACCTCGCCCAGTTCGGCACGGGCGACGGCGAGCGAGGCCTCCAGGGCGGCCGATGCGAGGTCCGCGAGTTCCCGGGCGACGACGGGCAGGTAGTCGACAGGCGAACGGTGGCAGAGATCGCGGACCGCAAGGTCCGTCAGGAGGCGCCGATAGGTCACGCGGAGCCTCTGGTACGCGTCCACGCCGAACCTGCCGGCCACCGGGTTCGCATCGGCGGGTTCGGCGTCGACCGACCGCAGCAGCAGCGCCCGGAGGTCGTCCGGCGCCACGTCCGGGAGGGTCGCAGGATTCGGGCGGACGACGTCGAGGTGCTCGGGGTGGCGCATGAGGAATTCGCCGAGCGCCTCGGACGCTCCCAGCAGCCGGAAGAGGGGGCCTCGCCGGCCCTCGTCGGAGAAGGCCGCCAGCGAAGCCTTGCGGTTGACGGCAAGGAGGCGGACGAAGGACTGCAGCGCCAGGTCCGGGTTCGCGGCCAGAGCGATCCCGCCGAACAGGGCGTCGTCGTTCAGTCCCTGCAGCTCGGGCGCGTCCAGGAAGCGCCTGCTCTTCTCCAGGTCCGTGAAGCCGTAACTGATCAGCTTGCGGGTAAGGCTCATGGGCCAACCCTAGCCAAGCGCCGGAGATGCACGCAGGCCTACAGGATGTTGAGGTTCCTGCGCAGCTCGTACGGCGTCACCTGGATGCGGTAGTCGTGCCACTCGGCGCGCTTGTTGCGGAGGAAGTTCTCGAACACCTGCTCCCCCAGGATGTCCGCGACGAGCTCCGAGTCCTCCATCACCCGGATGGCGTCGTGCAGGCTGGCCGGCAGTGGGTCGTGCCCCATTGCGCGGCGCTCCGCGGCGGTCAGGCTCCAGATGTCGTCCTCCGCGGCCGGCGGCAGCTCGTAGCCCTCCTCGATGCCCTTGAGCCCGGCACCCAGAAGCACCGAGTAGGCGAGGTAGGGGTTGCTCGCGGAATCGATGCCGCGGTATTCGATGCGCGCGGACTGGCCCTTGTTGGGCTTGTAGAGCGGCACGCGGACCAGCGCCGAGCGGTTGTTGTGGCCCCAGGACAGGTAGCTCGGTGCCTCGCCGCCGCCCCACAGGCGCTTGAACGAGTTGACGAACTGGTTGGTCACGGCCGTGAACTCGGGCGCGTGCCGGAGGATGCCGGCGATGAACTGCCGAGCGGTCTTCGACAGCTGGAACTCGGCGCCCGCCTCGAAGAAGGCGTTGGTGTCGCCCTCGAAAAGCGAGAAGTGGGTGTGCATGCCCGAGCCCGGGTGCTCGGAGAAGGGCTTGGGCATGAAGGTCGCGTAGCTGCCGGAGGTGAGCGCGACCTCCTTGATGATGGTCCGGAACGTCATGATGTTGTCCGCGGTCTGAAGCGCATCCGCGTACCGCAGGTCGATCTCGTTCTGCCCCGGCCCGGCCTCGTGGTGGCTGAACTCGACCGAGATGCCCACGGACTCGAGCATCGCGACGGCCGTCCTGCGGAAGTCCTGGGCCACGCCGCCGGGAACGTGGTCGAAGTAGCCGGCCGAGTCCACGGGCACGGGCTGGCCGTCGGGACCGAGCTCCGCCGACTTCAGCAGGTAGAACTCGATCTCCGGGTGGGTGTAGCAGGTGAAGCCCATGTCGGCAGCCTTCGCCAGGGTCTTCTTGAGGACGCCGCGTGGGTCGGCGGTGGACGGCTGGCCGTCCGGCGTCAGGATGTCGCAGAACATACGCGACGTCTGTTCCTTGTCACCGCGCCACGGCAGGATCTGGAACGTGGTCGGATCGGGCTGGGCCAGCATGTCCGATTCGTAGATCCGGGCCAGTCCCTCGATGGATGATCCGTCGAATCCGAGGCCCTCCTCGAAGGCGCCTTCGACCTCGGCAGGAGCCAGGGCGACCGACTTCAGCGAGCCGACGACGTCCGTGAACCACAGACGCACGTAGCGGACGTCGCGCTCCTCGATCGTTCGCAGTACGAACTCCTGCTGCCGGTCCATGACCACCCTCATTCCTTGACTCGTCGCCCGGGCCGCCCGGTCAGGGCAGCGGGCTGTCCATGCCCGACGTCGTGCGCGTCCGGCTGCACCGTTCCCGGGGCGCGGATGCACCTCGTGCGCGCGTGCGCCTGCCGTGAACACTCTACTGACCCGCACGCTGATGAGGTGCACGTGCCCTCCCCGTTGCGGCGCGCCGGAAATCCCTGGCGGACACCACGCGCAGTCCATGGCCGGGCCCCGGGGAGGATCTGCATCCCGGGACCGTGGCAGAGGGTCCAGTAGTCTCATGGCATGACTTCCGCGGAATTGCCAGCCCCCTACGGAGAGGGAGCAGCCACGACGCCGGCCCGGGAGGCGACCGCCCCTGCCCCCGCCGGTACCAAGCCGGCGGGCCGGATCCGGATCCACCACCTGCAGCAGGCCAAGGACCAGGGCCGGCACTTCGCCATGCTGACGGCCTACGACCAGTACGCGGCGCAGGTCTTCGACGAGGCCGGCATCGAACTGCTCCTGGTCGGTGACTCGGCGGCCAACAACGTCCTGGGACACGCCACGACCCTGCCCATCACGCTCGACGAGATGATCCTCTTCAGCCGTGCTGTCAGCAGGGCGACGACGCGGGCCCTCGTCGTGGCCGACCTTCCCTTCGGCAGCTACGAGGTCTCACCCCAGCAGGCTGTCGAGTCCTCCGTGCGCCTGCTCAAGGAGGGGCTGGTCCACGCCGTGAAGATGGAGGGCGGCGCCGACTACGCGGACACCGTCCGCGCCCTCGTCCGCGCGGGCATCCCGGTCATGGCCCACATCGGGTTCACTCCGCAGAGCGAGCACGCGCTCGGCGGCTACCGCGTGCAGGGCCGCGGGGAGGCGTCGCAGCGCATCGTCGACGACGCCGTCGCACTCGCCGACGCGGGAGCATTCTGCGTGCTGATGGAGATGGTGCCCGCCGAGACCGCGAACGCCGTCGACGCGGCCGTTCGCGTCCCGACGATCGGCATCGGGGCGGGCCCGGGCACCACGGGCCAGGTGCTCGTATGGCAGGACATGGCCGGGCTGCGCGGCGGACGGCAGGCGACGTTCGTCAAGCAGTACGCCGACGTCCGGAGCGTCCTCTCCGATGCGGCCCGCGCCTACGCCGACGACGTGCGTGCGGGCACCTTCCCCGGCCCCGACCACACCTTCTAGGTGTACGGCCGGCCGGCTGAACGGAGCACGGGCCGAAGAGCCCTAGTCGTCGTCCTTGTCCCAGGCATCGTTGCGCTGCTGAACCTTCTCGAGGGCCTTCTCGGCTTCGGCGCGCGTCGCATACGGCCCGATCAGCTGGGACCAGTCCGACTGCCGGTCCTCCTCGACCTCGTGCGTGCGCACATTGAACCAGTACTCCGTCATGGCGACCCCCTCGATCCGTGGCATCCGGCCATGTCATCCGGCGATCGCGCCGTCGGCGCCTTTGAGCCGGTGACCTGAGCCCGCTATAGGATCAAGGGTATGCCCCAGTCCTCCCCCACCGCTCCCCTTGGGACCCTGACCCCCGGCACCATCTCGCCCCAGCGCCCCGTCCCGCCCGGCATCCCGCGCCCCGAATACGTGGGCCGGAAGGCGCCAGCGCCGTTCACGGGCTCCGAGGTCAAGACTCCGGAGACCATCGAGAAGATCCGCATCGCCGGCAGGATCGCCGCCCAGGCCATCGTCGAGGTCGGCAAGGCCGCCAGGCCCGGGATCACCACGGATGCCCTGGACCGCATCGGACACGAATTCCTGCTGGACCACGGCGCCTACCCGTCGACCCTCGGGTACCGGGGCTTCCCGAAGTCGCTGTGTTCATCGCTCAACGAGGTCATCTGCCACGGCATCCCCGACTCCACGGAGCTCAGGGACGGCGACATCCTCAACATCGACATCACCGCGTACAAGGACCGCGTACACGGGGACACCAACTACACCTTCTGCATCGGAGACGTGGACGAGGAGTCCCGCCTCCTCGTCGAGCGCACGCAGGAGTCCCTCAACCGCGCGATCCGGGCCGTCGCGCCCGGACGCGAGATCAACGTCATAGGGCGCACCATCGAGTCCTATGCGAAGCGCTTCGGTTATGGTGTTGTCCGTGACTTCACCGGGCACGGCGTCGGAGAAGCGTTCCACACGGGCCTGATCATCCCGCACTACGACGCCGCCCCCGCCTACAACCGCGTCATCGAACCGGGGATGGTCTTCACCATCGAACCGATGCTGACGCTCGGGACCATCGACTGGACCATGTGGGCGGACGACTGGACCGTCGTCACGAAGGACCGGAAGAGGACGGCACAGTTCGAGCACACGCTCGTCGTCACCGACCGCGGCGCGGAGATCCTGACCCTGCCCTAGCGCAGGCGCACCGCAGAGCCTGCCCGTACACCGCACCACCCCCATTCCGGCTAGCGCCGGCCGCCCAACCACTCGTCGACGGAGAATCATGGCCAAGGACACCGAGAAGAAGAAATCGAAGAAGCTCCCCGCAACCGTCATCGGAGTCGATATCGGCGGCACGGGCATCAAGGGCGGCATCGTCGACCTCGAGAAGGGCGTGATCGTCGGTGAGCGCTACCGCATCCCGACGCCGAAGCCGTCCACGCCGGAGGCGGTCGCCGAGGTCGTCGGCCAGATCGTCGCCGAGCTCGCCTCGCGGCCGGAGGGTCCCGCCGCCGACGTGCCCGTCGGCGTCACCTTCCCGGCCATCATCCAGCACGGCGTCGCCCGCTCGGCAGCGAACGTCGACAAGAGCTGGGTCAACACCGACGTCGATGCCCTCTTCACGAAGGTCCTCGGACGGGACGTCCACGTCATCAACGACGCCGACGCGGCAGGGCTCGCCGAGGTTCGCTACGGCGCGGGCAAGGGCAAGATGGGGACCGTCCTGGTCATCACCCTCGGCACGGGCATCGGCTCCGCCTTCATCTTCGACGGCCGGCTGGTCCCCAACGCCGAACTCGGCCACCTGGAGATCGACGGGCACGATGCCGAGACCAAGGCATCGGCCGTGGCCCGCGAGCGGGACGGGATCGACTGGGACGAGTACGCCGTGCGGCTCCAGCGCTACTTCTCGCACGTCGAGTTCCTCTTCTCGCCCGAGCTGTTCATCGTGGGCGGCGGCATCTCGAAGCGGAGCAGCGAGTACCTACCGTCTCTGCAGCTGCGCACCCCGATCATCCCGGCGCAGCTCAAGAACCACGCCGGCATCGTGGGCGGCGCCCTGCAGGCGGCGCTGCTCCTGGGCACCAAGGGCCACACGCCGGCCGGTCCCCTCGCCCTGACCCCGACCGACCTGGGCTGAGCTGACAGGGAAGCCCGGTACGGTTGCACGCCGTACCGGGCTTCCCTGCGTCGGCATCGAGGCTGACGTGGTGCCGGTGGTGGCGTCGGCTTCCCCTCCGCAGCCACCACCGGGGTTCTGGGGCGCTAGTGCGCCGTCAACGGCCTCCGTGCCCCGCTGGGCACGCGCTCGTTGTCCTTCGCCTGGTGGCGGAGGGTCTGGATGGCCTCTTCGAAGTCCTCGAGTGATTCGAAGCCCTGGTAGACGCTCGCGAAGCGCAGGTACGCGATCTGATCCAGCTTGCGCAGCGGACCGAGGATGGCGAGTCCCACCTCGTGCGCGTCGATCTCGGCGACGCCGCTGGCACGGACGTTCTCCTCGACCTCCTGCGCCAGGAGCGCGAGGTCGTCCTCGGTCACCGGCCGGCCCTGGCAGGCCTTGCGGACACCGTTGATGATCTTCATCCTGCTGAACGGCTCACCGGCTCCCGACCGCTTGATGACACTCAGGCTCGTGGTCTCGACGGTGCTGAAGCGGCGGCCGCACTGCGGACAGAGACGACGGCGGCGGATGGCCGACCCGTCATCGCCGAGCCGGCTGTCGACGACCCGGGAGTCGGGGTTGCGGCAGTACGGACAGTACAAGGCTCCCCTCCCGGTCGTGAGTTCTCGTCAGCCCCAGTTTAGAACTACATGTGGTGAAACAACAACACTGTAATTACCAGATGTGGTGCTCTCGGGGCATCCCGAGGATCAGGGGGCGGCGGCGTCGAAGCGGGCCGTGACCGCCTCGCCGTGTGCGGGCAGGTTCTCCGCACCCGACAGTGCGACGATCGAGGACGACACCTCGCGCAGCGCCTCGCGGTCGTAGTCGACGAGCTGGACGGCACGCAGGAAGGTCGTGACGTTCAGGCCCGAGGCGAAGGCCGCGGTCCCGCTGGTCGGCAGGACGTGATTCGATCCGGCGCAGTAGTCGCCCAGGCTGACGGGGCTGTAGTTCCCCACGAAGATGGCACCCGCATTGCGGATCCGTCCCGCGACGGCTCGGGCGTCCGCCGTCTGGATCTCGAGGTGCTCGGCGGCGTAGGCATCGCACACCGCGATGCCGTGCTCGAGGTCGTTGACGAGGATCACGCCCGACTGGGGACCCGCGAGAGCCGTGCGGACCCGATCGGCGTGCCGGGTGGCGGCGGCGCGCCCCTGGAGGGCCTCGACGACGGCGGCCGCGAGGTCCTCGGAGTCCGTCACCAGGACCGACGCGGCCTGCGGATCGTGCTCCGCCTGGCTCACGAGGTCGGCGGCGACGAGGTCGGCGTCGGCCGTGGCATCCGCGAGGACCGCGATCTCCGTGGTGCCCGCCTCCGAGTCGATGCCGACCCGCCCGCGGACCAGGCGCTTGGCGGTGGCGACGAAGACGTTGCCCGGACCGGTGATGACGTTGACCGGATCGATGGCGTGCTGCCCGGAGCCGTCGCCCTCCCCCTCGACGCCGTAGGCGAGGGCGGCGATGGCCTGGGCCCCGCCCATCGCGTACACCTCGGTGATACCGAGCATCGATGCCGCGGCGAGGATGACCGGGTGCGGCCAACCGTCGAACTCCTTCTGCGGTGGCGATGCGAGGGCGATCGAGCCGACGCCGGCGGCCTGCGCGGGCACCACGTTCATCACCACGGAGGACGGGTAGACCGCCAGTCCGCCGGGAACGTAGAGCCCCACGCGGTCCACCGCGATCCACTTGTGCGTGAGGCGGGCTCCGGGGGCGACCTCCGCCTCGACGTCGTCGGGTACCTGCGCCTGCGCGAAGATGCGCGCACGCCGAATGGCTTCCTCGAGTGCCGCCCGCACCGTGGCGTCGAGCCCGGCGACAGCAGCTTCGATGACCGCGGCCGGCACACGGGGGTGTTCCTGCTCCACGCCGTCGAACCGCCGCGCGAGGTCCCGCAGGGCCCCGAGGCCGCGCGAGCGGACGTCGTCGATGATGGCCTGGACGGCCGCTTCGGAGGAGGACGCGCTGGCGGCCGCCCGGGGCATGGCGCCCTTCAGGTCGCCCGGGGACAGGGTACGGCCGCGCAGGTCGATGGTGCGGAAGCCGACGGTCGGGGTGGTAGGCGCTGGATTCACCCTGAGAGTCTACCGGGAGGCCGGGGAGCGCAGGGTTCTGGGGCGCTCCCGGTCAGCTCCGCCGCCCCGGAGCGCTCAGCTCCGCCGGCGCGAGAGGCCGAGAAGCGCGGTGGCGAAGATGATGACGGCGGCGACGGCCGGCCAGACGGCGAGCGCTCCGTAGGACTGCAGCAGGAACGCGGAGCCGGGCACGTCGTCGCGCCCCTGCGGGCCGAGAAGGTGGGCGAGGCCCTCGCCGACCGCGAGGGCGAGGAGGGAGCCGAGGACCGATCCGCCGACGGCGGCGAGGATCCTGGCCACCACGCCGGGCAGCGCGAGGCGGAGGGCGACGACCGTGCCGACGGCGATACCGGCGGCCAGCTCCAGGCCCGCGAGGGTCAGGTCGCGCAGCAGCCACTGGTCGGCGGAGGCGGGGTCGCCGAAGAGGCGTCCCGTGGGTGCGAGGAGCCACCAGGACGCTCCGACCAGGGCGCCGAGCAGGATCGTGGATCCGAGCCACCAGACCACTCCGAGGGGAGGCACCGACCTCCGGTCCTCGGCCACGGCGTAGACCGGAGGTGGATACGTGCTTGATCCGGTGTCCGGCTCCTGGCGTGCGTACATGACTTCTACATTAACAAACCGCGCCCAGCGCGCGGCGCGCGCCTAGTGTGGTGGTGGCAGCGTAGAGGGCCGTCAGCATCGGACCGGCCATCCGCAACCGCGTTGTCCACCGACGTCGATCCCGGAGGAACCACGTGAACAACCCGAGCCCCGCACAGACAGGCCTGCAGTCCCCGTCCGAGCCTCACGGGGAGTCCTTCCGCGAGGTCTTCCGCCGTCATGCCGCAGGCGTCGCCATCATCACCGCGGTGTACGACGACGTCCCCTACGGCTTCACGGCCACCTCGGTCGCCTCGCTGTCCGCCGAGCCGCCCCGCTTCTCGTTCAACATGGCCCGGACGTCGTCCTCCTGGCCCGCCGTCGCGAACACCAACTTCGTGGGGGTCCACATGCTCAGTACGGAGAACGAGGGCCTCGCCAACCGCTTCGCGCGGACGAAGGACCGCTTCACCGGTGACCACTGGGAGCCGGGGCCGGAGGGCGTCCCCATCATCCGGGATGTCGCCGGCTGGCTCGTGGGCCGCATCAGCATGCGCCTGTCCTTCGAGAACAACGCCGTGGTCGTCGCCGAGGTCATCGCGGGGAACATCGGCCCGGACGGCGCGCCCCTGCTCTACCACGGCGGCAGCTACGGCACGCCGACGGCCACCGACTATGTCATCTGAGGACGTCCTCCCGGGGATGTCCTCCCGGGGATGACCTCCCGGGGATGTCCTGGGGATGTCCCTCACGGCAGTCGGCTGAGGCGGCGGTCCCCGGCCCCCGGAGGCCCGGCGGAGTGAGCGGGCCTCCACTCCCGCCCGTCAGGCGTCGAGGCAGGCGGGCCCGAGCAGCACCTTGAGGTCGCCGAAGAGACCCGGCGTCGGATTCACCCGCAGGTCGACGCCGAGCTTCATCACCTCGACCGTGCGGGACCCGTTCAGGCGGATCAGCACCTCGCTCGTCCCGGGATGCGTCCGCAGGACGTCCCCGAGCGCGGTCACGGCGGTCTCGGTGGCCTTGTGCTGCAGCATCGAGATCACCACGGGCCCGGAGTGTCCCTCGCTGAGGTCCGGCACCGTGAGTTCCTGCGCGTTGAGCATCACGGCGCCGTCGTCCCGGCGCTGCAGGCGTCCGCGGACCACCACGATCAGGTCCTCCGCCAGGACCGCCGAGATGGGTCCGTACACCTGCCCGAAGAACATGACCTCCATGGATCCGGCGAGGTCCTCGACCTCGGCCCGCGCGTAGGCGTTGCCGCTGTTCTTGGCGATCCTCCGCTGCAGGGAGGTGATCATGCCGGCGATCGTGACGATCGCGCCGTCGGCCGGTCCCTCCTCGCTGATGATCGAGGGGATGGACGAGTCCGCGTGCTGGCTGAGGATCCCCTCGAGGCCCTGCAGCGGGTGGTCCGAGACGTACAGCCCGAGCATGTCCCGCTCGAAGGACAGCTTGTCCTTCTTGTCCCACTCCGGCAGGTCGGGAACCTCGACGGACAGGCCGCCCACCGCGTCCGGGCCGTCGTCGAACGCGCTGAAGAGGTCGAACTGGTTGGCGGCCTCGTTGCGCTTGAGGACGATCACGGAGTCCACAGCCTCCTCGTGGATCATCGCGAGGGCCCGGCGGGGGTGCCGGAGCGAATCGAAGGCGCCGGCCTTGATGAGCGATTCGATGGTGCGCTTGTTGCAGACGACGGCGGGCACCTTCTGCAGGAAGTCGCTGAAGGACGTGAAGGCGCCCTTCTCCTCCCGTGCGCCCACCATGGCTCCCACGACGTTCGCGCCGACGTTGCGGATGGCGCCCATGCCGAAGCGGATGTCCTTGCCGACCGGGGTGAAGTTGACGCTCGACTCGTTGACGTCGGGCGGCAGCACGGTGATGCCCATGCGGCGGCACTCGTTCAGGTAGATCGCCAGCTTGTCCTTGTCGTCGCCGACGCTCGTCAGCAGCGCCGCCATGTACTCCGCGGGGTAGTGCGCCTTGAGGTACGCGGTCCAGTAGGACACGAGCCCGTACGCCGCGGTGTGGGCCTTGTTGAACGCGTAGTCGGAGAAGGACTCGAGCACGGTCCACAGTTTGTCCATGGCCGCCTGGGAGTAGCCGTTGGCCTTCATGCCCGCAAAGAAGTCCGCCTGCTGCTTGTCCAGCTCGGACTTCTTCTTCTTGCCCATGGCGCGTCGGAGCATGTCCGCCTGGCCGAGCGTGAAGTTCGCGAGCTTCTGCGCGGCCGACATGACCTGCTCCTGGTACACGATGAGGCCGTACGTCCCGCCGAGAATCTCCTCGAGCGGTCCCTCGAGTTCGGGGTGGATCGGCTCGATGTCCTGCAGGCCGTTCTTGCGCAGCGCGTAGTTCGTGTGCGAGTTCACGCCCATGGGCCCCGGCCGGTACAGCGCCAGGACGGCGGAGATGTCCTCGAAGTTGTCGGGGCGCATGAGCTTCAGCAGGGAGCGCATGGGCCCGCCGTCGAGCTGGAAGACACCGAGGGTGTCCCCGCGTGCCAGGAGTTCGTAGGACTCCTTGTCATCGAGCTCGAGGTCCTCGAGGACGAGGTCCACGCCCTTGTTCGCCGTGATGTTCTCGACGGCGTCCGTGATGATCGTCAGGTTCCTCAGGCCGAGGAAGTCCATCTTGATCAGTCCGAGCCCCTCGCACGTGGGGTAGTCGAACTGGGTGATGATCTGGCCGTCCTGCTCACGGCGCATGATCGGGATGATGTCGATCAGGGGGTCGGAGGACATGATGACGCCCGCCGCGTGCACGCCCCACTGGCGCTTCAGCCCCTCGAGGCCGAGGGCCGTCTCGAAGACCTTCGCGGAGTCGGCGTCGGTCTTGAGGAGCTCCCGCAGTTCCTCGGCCTCGGAGTAGCGCTTCGCGTCCTTGTTGTGGACGTCCGCGAGGGCGAGGCCCTTGCCCATGACGTCCGGCGGCATCGCCTTGGTGAGGCGCTCCCCGGTGGAGAACGGGTAACCCATGACGCGCGAGGAGTCCTTGAGGGCCTGCTTGGCCTTGATGGTGCCGTACGTGACGATCATGGCCACGCGCTCGTCGCCGTACTTCTCCGTCACGTAGCGGATGACCTCGGAGCGGCGGCGATCATCGAAGTCGACGTCGAAGTCGGGCATGGACACGCGCTCCGGATTGAGGAACCGCTCGAAGATCAGGCCGTGCTTGAGGGGATCGAGGTCGGTGATGCGCATGGCGTACGCCACCATGGAGCCCGCGCCGGAGCCACGGCCCGGGCCCACCCGGATGCCGTTGTTCTTGGCCCAGTTGATGAAGTCGGCCACCACGAGGAAGTAGCCCGGGAAACCCATCTGGGTGATGACGCCGACCTCGAACTCCGCCTGCTTGCGGACGTCGTCGGGCACGCCTGCCGGGTAGCGGTACTGCAGCCCGGTCTCGACCTCCTTGACGAACCAGGACTGCTCGTTCTCGCCCTCGGGGACCGGGAACCGCGGCATGTAGTTGGCCTTGGTGTTGAAGTCGACGTCGCACCGCTCGGCGATGAGCAGCGTGTTGTCGCAGGCGTCGGGGAAGTCCCGGAAGATCGCCCGCATCTCGGCCGGCGACTTGAGGTAGAACTCGTCCGCGTCGAACTTGAACCGCTTGGGATCGGCGAGGGTGGATCCCGACTGCACGCAGAGCAGCGCCGCATGGGCCTTGGAGTCCTCGGCGTGGGTGTAGTGCAGGTCGTTGGTGGCGACGAGCGGCAGGCCGAGCTCCCGGGCGAGCTTGATCAGGTCCGCCTTGACGTTGCGCTCGATGTCGAGCCCGTGGTCCATCAGCTCGCAGAAGTAGTTCTCGGCGCCGAAGATGTCGCGGAAGTCCGAGGCCGCCTGCTTCGCCTCGTCGTACAGGCCGAGGCGGAGCTTCGTCTGCACCTCGCCGGACGGGCACCCCGTGGTCGCGATGAGGCCCTTGCCGTAGGTCTGGAGGAGGTCGCGGTCCATGCGGGGCTTGTAGAGGTAGCCCTCGAGGGACGCCAGCGAGGACATCCGGAACAGGTTGTGCATGCCCTCGGTGGTCTCGGACCACAGCGTCATGTGCGTGTACGCTCCGGCGCCGGAGACGTCGTCGCGCCCGCCGCCGCCCCACTGGACACGCGTGCGGTCGTTCCGGGCGGTCCCCGGCGTGAGGTACGCCTCGACACCGATGATGGGTTTGATGCCGGCGCTCTTGGCCTTGCTCCAGAAGTCGAAGGCGCCGAAGACGAACCCGTGGTCCGTCGTGGCGAGGGCGCTCATCCCGAGTTCCTCGGTGTGGCTGAACAGGTCCGTCAGGCGGGCCGCGCCGTCGAGCATCGAGTACTCGGTGTGGTTGTGGAGATGGACGAACGGGTCGGTCGATGCAGGAGTAGCCACCGGACAAGTCTAGTGCGCCGGTGCCCGGGGAACCGTCGCGGGACTATCCTCCGAGGTGGGCCCGGCGTGTCACACGAGGCCCCTGGACAGCGCGGTCAGGGCGTACGCCAGGTCCACGGGATAGGGGCTCGTGACCGAGACCGGCTCGCCGGTCCTGGGGTGGGCGAAGCCGAGCCGGTGGGCATGCAGCCATTGCCGCGTGAGGCCCAGTTCGGCGGCCAGGCGCGGGTCCGCGCCGTAGGTGAGGTCGCCGGCGCAGGGGTGCCGGAGCGCGGAGAAGTGCACGCGGATCTGGTGTGTGCGGCCGGTCTCGAGGTGCACCTCCACGAGGCTCGCACGGCCGAACGCCTCGAGCACCTCGTAGTGGGTCACCGAGTCCCGGCCTCCCTCCATCACGGCGAAGCGCCACTCGTGGTGGGGATGGCGTCCGATCGGGGCGTCGATGGTCCCCGCGAGCGGCTCGGGAAGGCCCTGCACGACGGCGTGGTACACCTTGTCGACCGTCCGCTCCTTGAAAGCACGCTTCAGCGCGGTGTAGGCGGGCTCGGTCTTGGCGACGACCATGGCGCCCGAGGTACCCACGTCGAGCCGGTGGACGATGCCGACGCGCTCGGGCGCGCCCGACGTCGAGATCCGGTACCCCGCGGCGGCCAGGGCGCCGACGACCGTGGGTCCCACCCAGCCCGGGGACGGGTGCGCGGCGACGCCGACCAGCTTGTCCACGACGACGAAGTCCTCGTCGTCGAGCAGGATGCCCATGCCATCGACGGCTTCGGGGATCACGCGGTGCTTGTCCTCGGGATCCGGCAGGTCCACGTCGAGGCGGTCGCCGGCGTGGACGCGGTCCGACTTCGCGAGGCGGGCCCCGCCGCGCAGCACCCTGCCGTCGGCGCACCACTGGGCGACCGCCGATCGGGAGACGCCGAGCAGGCGTGCGAGGGCCGCATCGGCGCGGCTGCCGCCGTCGGACTCCGGGACGACGACCTCCTGGTGCTCATCGGCCATCGCCGTCACGCTCCCCGGTCCTGCTCTCCGGAGCGTCGGCTGCCCGCCCGGCGTTAGCCTGCGTGTCCGAGCTGCGCCTTCCGTCCATGCCGATGCCACGCAGGGTCAGGATGCAGATGAGCACCACTCCGCTCACGACGGCCGAGTCCGCGATGTTGAAGATGGCAAAGTTCGGCAGCGCGATGAAGTCCACGACGTGACCCTGGCCGAACGAGGGTTCCCTCAGGAGCCGGTCCGTGAGGTTGCCGAGCGCCCCGCCGAGGACCAGGCCGAGCGCCACGGACCAGCCCCAGGAGGCGATGTTCCGCACCTGCAGCGCGATGGCGACGGCCACGACCACCATGATGATCGTGAAGACCCAGGTGTAGTCCGTACCGATCGAGAAGGCCGCTCCCGGGTTCCGGATGAAGCGCCAGTTGAGCAGGGGCGGGAGCACGGGGATGACCTGGCCCTCGCTCATCGTCGACACCACCCAGGCCTTGGTCAGTTGATCCATCACGTAGGCGGCGAGCGTGCAGAGGAGCATGACGACGCCGTACCGGGCCGGGACCCGGCGGGCATGGCTCCGCCCCGGGGTCGCGCCGACGGCCGCCGCGCCGTCCGCGGTCCCCCGGCCCGGGGATGCAGGTTCCGGGCCGGCTGCGTCCGGGCTGCCGGGCCTCGGCGCGGAGTCCGGGGACCGGGCATCCCCGGAGTGGGTCTCTCGGGCCTGGGCATCCCGGGACTGCGACTTCCGGGACGGGGCATCCGGGACGGCGGACGCTCCGGCCTGCGGCTCGGGTGCGGGTTCGGCGGGCTGGTGCTCGTTCACGATCTGTCCAAGGTGTAGGTGCTGAAAGGGTGTGCCGCGGGAGCGGCACGAACGGCGGAAGGGCCGGTCCCCGGGGTGTGTGCCCCCGGCAACCGGCCCTTCTCCTGCTGCCCGGCCGGAGCCGGGCGGGACGTCCTGCTAGGAAGCCGCCGCGTCGGTCGCGAGGGAACCGCGGGCGTCCAGATCGCGCAGCTGGCCTTCGATGTAGGCCTTCAGGCGGGCGCGGTAGTCGCGCTCGAATCCGCGCAGCTGCTCGACAGTGCTCTCGAGCACTGACTTCTGGTCCTCCAGCTCGCCGAGGATCGTGCGGCTCTTGTCCTGGGCGTCGTTGACGAGGCCGTTGGCCTCGAGCTGGGCCTCGGCGATGATCTTGTCACGCTGCTCCAGCCCGGCGGTGACGTACTCGTCGTGCAGGCGCTGTGCCATGGCGAGGACTCCGGCGGCGGACTCGGCGGTGCCGGTCGACGCTGCGGGGGCGGGCGCCGGTGTGGGCTCTTCGACGTCGGCGGCGACCTCCGGCAAGTTGTCCTCGGCGGGGACGTCGTCGGTCTTCGTGCTGGCGGCGACCGGTGACGGTACGGCGGTCGTCGGGGAGACGTCCGAGGAGCCTCCCGCGGCCTTGCGCAGCTCCTCGTTCTCGGCGTTCAGGCGGCGGAGCTCGACGACGATCTCGTCGAGGAAGTCATCCACCTCGTCCTGGTCGTAGCCTTCGCGGAACTTCGTCGGCTGGAACCTCTTGTTGACAACGTCTTCTGGCGTCAGAGCCATATGGTCACCTCATACTGATAGGAGCCGGCCCGCCTGCTGGCGGGGCCGAGCTGCGGTACCGGACTGTGGACATGAACCGCTGGACTCACGTCGAACTGGAATTCAGCGTATATCTTCTGGAACTTCATCATGAAACGGACGGGGACGCTAGGTTGCGAGGCCCGCCGACACCGACATGAGGATCAGTACCAGGATGAAGAGCACCAGGAACGCGAGGTCGAGCTGCACGCCGCCCATGCGCAGCGGCGGGATGAGCCGGCGGAGGCCCTTGACCGGCGGATCGGTGACCGAATAGACGCCCGAGGCGACCACGAGGGCCAGCTTCTGCGGCCGCCAGTCGCGCGCGAACCCCTGGACGGCGTCGTAGATGATCCGCAGGATCAGGGCGAGCTGGAACAGCATCAGTACCAGGTAGATCAGGGCAAATACCAAACTCACAGAGCGGTTCCAGTCCTTCGGGCCTTGATGGGTCGGACGCGACCGTGACGGCCGCTGGGCTCAGCTCTGGTTGAAGAAGCTGGTCTGCGCTTCGCTGGCCTTCAGGTCCTCACCGAGGACTTCAATATACGACGGCGACAGCAGGAACACCTTATTGGTGACCCGCTCGATGCTGCCGTGGAGACCGAACACGAGTCCGGCCGAGAAGTCCACGAGACGCTTCGCGTCGGCCTCCCCCATGTCGGTGACGTTCATGATGACCGGGATCCCGTCGCGGAAGCTCTCGCCGATCAGCTTGGCGTCGTTGTAGGAGCGGGGGTGGATCGTGGTGATCTGGCGCAGGGCGGCGGAGTCCTCGCGGGACGACGGCGCGCGCTTGATCGGTGTGACGGGGGCACGGTATTCCTCGGCGGGGGCTACCCGGGCGGCAGGAGCCGGCTCGAGATGGCGTTCGTCGCGGTCGTAATCCACTGAATAGTCCTCGTTCCTGCTGGGCGCGCTTTTCGCTTCGGGCTCGTAGTGCTCGTCACCGTCGGCGAGCCCAAGGTAGATCATTGTCTTGCGCAGTGCGCCAGCCATGGTGACTCCTGTCTGAGAGAGAGTGGATCGTGGACTCCGGGGGCGTGCCGCATGCCGCACCCGGCTACCTGTCGTGCCGCCGTTACAGCCTCGACGCTACCCCACGGCCGGACGCGGACCGAGGACATCAGAACCAATCCGCAGGTGTGTCGCCCCTGCCGCGACGGCCTCCTCGAGGTCCCCGCTCATACCCGCCGAAACGGCCGTGGCGGACGGGTCGACGGCCCTCACCGAGTCGGCGATGCGGAGCAGCCGCTCGAACGCCGCTGCGGGCGGTGTGCCGAGTGGTGCCACGGCCATGACGCCGGCGAGCCGCAGGCCCGCGGTGGCCGCAACGGCCTCGGCCAGTGCAGTGGCCTCGCCGGGAAGCGCTCCTCCCCGACCGCCCGGGGTGGCCTCGGCATCGAGCGTGAACTGGAGGAAGCAATCGAGGTCGTCCCGGGCTCCGAGGCCGGCCGCTCCCCGCCGTTCCTGCTCGGCCGCAACCGCCCTGCCCAGCGCCGCGACCAGCGCGGCGCGATCCACCGAGTGCACGCTGTGCGCATAGCGGACCACCGACTTCGCCTTATTGGTCTGCAGTTGACCGATGAAGTGCCATGCCAGGGGGAGGTCGTCCAGCTCGGCCGCCTTGGCGGCGGCTTCCTGGTCCCGGTTCTCCCCGACGTCCCGGACGCCGAGGTCCGCGAGGATGCGCAGGTCGGAGGACGGGAAGTACTTGGTCACCACGATGAGCTCCGGTTCCGTCCGCCCCGCGGCCTCTGCCGCCGTCGCGATCCGCCTCCGCACTGCACCGAGCCGGGCCTCGAGGTCCCGCGCCCGGATGCCGTCGTGCTGCACGGGTCCGTCCGCGGTCACGCCCGCCACACCAGCCCGGCGAGGCGGCCGGCTCCCGGTTCGCGGCGATGGGAGTAGAGCGCGGGATTCTCCAGGGTGCAGGACGCCCCCCGTACCGGTTCGACCCGGACGGACGACTGCTCGAGCTGGTGCCGGACCGCTGCGGGCAGGTCGAGCGCCGGCGTGCCGGTCCTTGTCCGGGCTGCAGCCTCCGGAAGGCTACGTGCCATGGCGCGCATCATGTCCTCCGGGACCTCGTAGCAGGCGCCGCAGACGGACGGCCCGATCCAGGCGGACAGGTCGCTCGCGCCCAGGCTCCGCAGGGAACGCACGGCGCCACCGATGATCCCGTTGCCGACACCGGCGCGACCGGCATGCACCACGGCCGTCGCGCCGGTACCGCCGTCCGCGGGCGATGCGTCGGCGAGGACGATCGGCACGCAGTCGGCGACGAGCACCGCCAGCGGCTCGGTCCCGCGCGGGGAGATCATGCCGTCCGCGTCGGGCACTCCCTCCCCTCCACCCACGACGGCGACCCTGTCGGAGTGGGTCTGGCTCATGAAGCGCAGGGATCCCGGGGCGACCCCCATGTCATCCTCGAGGCGGCGCCGGTTGCCACGGACGCCGTCCGGGTCGTTCCCCACATGGAGGGCGAGGTTGCCCGCGCCGGCAGAGGTGAAGGCCACCCGGAGCCCCGGACGCACCTCCTCGTTCCAGTAGAACGGGGACGTGCGCCCGCGACCTGCGGCCGGCTGCATGAACGGCCGGACTACTTGAGGAAGTCGGGCACGTCGAGGTCGTCCGAGCGTCCGGCGGACAGGTCGGGCTCCACGATGGCAGGAAGGTCCACGTCGAAGCCCGAGTCGGCGGGCACGGCCTGGATGTTCTGCGCACGCTGCTGCGACCATGCGCCGAGGCCGGCGGTGGCTGCACCGGCCATGCGGTGCTGGTCTCCGCCGACACTCGGCGCGACGGCCGGCCTCGACGCGGGAGTAGCGGCTGCCACCGGCTGCGAGGTGGCGTCGACCTGGTCGAAGCCCGCCGCGATCACGGTGACGCGCGCTTCGTCGCCGAGCGCGTCGTCGATGACCGCACCGAAGATGATGTTCGCCTCCGGGTGCGCGACTTCCTGGACGAGGCGCGCGGCCTCGTTGATCTCGAAGAGGCCGAGGTCGGAGCCACCCTGGATCGAGAGCAGGACACCGTGGGCGCCGTCGATGGATGCTTCGAGCAGCGGCGACGCGATGGCGAGCTCCGCGGCCTTGACGGCACGGTCCTCACCGCGTGCCGAGCCGATACCCATGAGCGCCGAGCCGGCGCCCTGCATCACGGACTTCACGTCGGCGAAGTCGAGGTTGATCAGGCCCGGGGTGGTGATGAGGTCGGTGATGCCCTGCACACCGGAGAGCAGCACCTGGTCCGCCGAGCGGAAGGCGTCGAGCATCGAGACATTGCGGTCGCTGATGGACAGCAGCCGGTCGTTCGGGATGACGATGAGGGTGTCGACCTCCTCGCGGAGGGTGTCGATGCCGCTCTCGGCCTGGTTGGATCGACGGCGTCCCTCGAAGGTGAACGGGCGCGTGACCACGCCGATGGTGAGGGCGCCGAGCGAGCGCGCGATGCGGGCGACGACGGGGGCGCCGCCGGTACCCGTACCGCCGCCCTCTCCTGCTGTGACGAAGACCATGTCCGCCCCGCGCAGGACTTCCTCGATCTCCTCGGAGTGGTCCTCGGCGGCGCGACGGCCTACCTCCGGGTCGGCGCCGGCACCGAGGCCGCGCGTGAGTTCGCGTCCGACGTCGAGCTTCACGTCGGCGTCACTCATGAGGAGCGCCTGGGCATCGGTGTTGATGGCAATGAACTCGACGCCGCGGAGTCCCACCTCGATCATGCGGTTGACGGCGTTCACGCCGCCGCCGCCGATGCCGACGACCTTGATGACGGCCAAGTAATTCTGAGGTGCTGCCACGTCCTGTGTCCCTTGTTCGAATCTGTGTGCTGTACGGGGGCTGCCGGTGATCCGGCTTCAACCTTTACCCGAAAAACGTTAACGTTCAGGTTGAGAGTTAACGTTATGTCAAGTAACTTCTATGTTTGACGCTAGGTGCAAGCGTTCCGCGTTGCAATGACCGAACGCCGCGTGTCGGCATGTCGCTCGCTGCCCGCCTCCTTAAGGCTAGACTTCCGTCCGGCCTCCGATGACCACGGCCTGCTTCGTTCCGGCCTCACCGCGTGACCGGACGGTCGGGGGTGCTCACGTCGAATTCCTTCACCGGCGGGTCCGTGGCGCGCATCGCTAGCAGCGCCTCGAGCACCTTCGCCTTCTCGGCGCTGCGCTCGGCGCTCCCCCAGAAGATCTTCTGGTCCCCGGACAGCGACAGCTGGATCGAATCGACACTCCTGGCCGATGCGCTCCTGAGCCGTGACAGGACGGGGACGGGCAGCTCGGCCAGGACTGCGGTGATCGAGGAGAACACCTCTGAGTTGACCGCCTCGGTCCCGCCGTCGATCAGCGGCAGCTTGACCTCCTCGCGCCGGGCGACGTTCGACAGCTGGCGCCCCTCGGAGTCGATGAGCACGAACCCGCGTCCGCTCTGCAGCACCGCGACCGGCACGCGCTCCTCGATCGAGACAACGAGCGTCGACGGCGGCTCGGCCGCGATCTCCACGTCCTCGATGGGCGCCTTGTCGGCCAGCAGGTCGCGCACCTGGTCCGGCGAGATCCGCGTCAGCGACGTCCCCATCAGCGGAGCGAGCGCCGTGTCGACCTCGGTCGTAGGCACCAGCGAGTTGCCCTCGACCACGACGGTCCGCAGCGCGAGCGCAGGCGAGAAGACGGCGTACGCGACGACGCCGCCCAGGCACAGCAGCACCGCGGTGATCACGAGGACCGCGTTGCGCACCCGGTGCGTCCTCCGTGGAGCCGGGAAGTCGAGGATCGTGCCCCGCGGCAGCGGACCGTCCGCCCGATCGAGCAGTGAGACCTTTCCGCTCACCCGGTCCGCGGCCCGCGTGACGGGAGGCTTCCTCGGTGTCACTCCCCGGCCGCCGATGGTCCGGGTGAGGTGGAGCGCTCCCGCAGCAGGCCGACGAGCTGGACACCGTACTGCGTGACGTCCCCCGCGCCGATGGTGAGGATGATGTCGCCGGTCCGTGCGTGGCCCGTCACCGTGCGCAGGGCTTCGGCAGGGTCCTCGCTGTACGCCGCGCCTGCGCCGGGCATGAGCTGCGTGATCGTCCAGCCTCCTACGTCGTCGACGGGGTCCTCGCGCGCCGCATAGACCGGGAGCACGGTCGCGGTGTCGGCGAGGGCCAGCGCGTCGGCGAAGCCGGCGGCGAATTCCCGGGTGCGCGAGAAGAGGTGCGGCTGGAAGAGGACATGCACCCGATGCTCCCCCGCCACCGTCCGGGCCGCGGTCAGCGCCGCCTGTACTTCCGTCGGGTGGTGCGCGTAGTCGTCGAAGACCCGGACGCCGTCGCCCTCTCCCCTCGCCTCGAAGCGGCGCGCTGCGCCGGAGAAGGAGGACAGCCCTGCTGCTGCGACGGCCGGGTCGACGCCGAGTTCCAGGGCGACGGCGAACGCCGCGGCGGCATTGAGGATGTTGTGGCGGCCCGGGACGCGGAGCTGGAGCTCCTGCTGGGCGTCGAGGCCGTCGACGAGGAAGGAGAGCAGGCTGACGGTGGTGCTGCCGGCAGCCCTGGTCCCGCTGATCCGAATGTCCGCCGTCGCGGCATAACCGTAGGTCCGGACGCGGCGTGCCGCGGGGACGCCTGCGGCGAGTGCTGCAGCCCCGGCGTCGTCGGCGCAGGCGACGAGGAGCCCGTCCTCGGGAAGGCGCTGGGCGAACTCCCGGAAGGCCGAGTGGACGGCGTCTGCGGTGCCGTAGTGGTCGAGGTGGTCCGCTTCGACATTGGTGACGACGGCGATGCCCGGCGTGTAGTTCAGGAACGACCCGTCCGACTCGTCGGCCTCGGCCACGAATACGTCTCCCCCGGTCCACTCGGCGTTGACGCCGAGGGCGGCAACGTCCCCGCCGATGGCGAAGGACGGGCGGAGCCCGGCGCTGCGGAGCAGCACGGTGATCATGGCCGTCGTCGTCGTCTTCCCGTGCGTGCCCGCGACGGCGATGGCCTGCCGTCCGGTCATCGCGGCTGCGAGTGCCTGGGAGCGGTGCAGGACGGGGAGTCCGCGGCGGCGGGCCTCGGCGAGTTCCGGGTTCTCGTCGCGGATCGCCGAGGAGACGACGACCGTCCCTGCCTCGGGGACGGCTTCGGCGGAATGGCCCGTGGTCACGGCCGCGCCGAGCTCCGCCAGCGCGCGGAGGCCCCGGGACTCGGCGGCGTCCGACCCGGACACGCGCAGGCCCTGGCCGAGGAGGACCCTCGCGACGGCCGACATCCCTGCGCCGCCGAGTCCGATGAAGTGCACGGGTTCCTGCAGCCCGGCAGCGCGTGCCGGGGCGGTGCTGCTCGTTGCGATGCCGCTGCCTTCCATTCCGCCCGATGTCCGGGCCGTCGTCGTTGCCTGGTTCCCGAGGGCCGATACCGCCGGGCCTGCCGCCTCGTGCCCGGTGGTCATCGCCCGGCTCCCGCCGCGGCGAGGACCAGATCGGCCATCCGCTGGTCCGCGTCGCGGACGCCCTGCGCGTGCGAGGCCGCTGACATCCCGCCGAGCCGCACGGGGTCGGTGACGAGCGTCAGCACGTTCTCCCGGATCCACCGCGGGGTGAACGCGGCGTCATCGACCAGGACGGCTCCGCCGGACTCCACGAGTCCCGCGGCATTGAGCCGCTGCTCCCCGTTGCCGTGCGGCAGAGGGATGAGTACGGCGGGCAGGCCCACCGCGCTGATCTCGCTCACGGTGGCGGCACCGGCACGGGCGATGAGCAGGTCGGCTGCTGCGTAGACCCGCTCCATCCCGTCGACGAACTCGACCTGGTGGTAGCCCGGCGTCGCCAGCGGGGCGTCGTCGTCGCCGGCCACCTGCTTGCCGCGCCCCGTGATGTGGAGGACCTGCACCCCGGCGGCGGTCAGTTCGGGGACCGCGGCGGCGAGGGAGCGGTTCAGGCTCGCCGCTCCCGACGACCCGCCCGTCACGATCAGGGTCGGACGGTCCGGCTCGAGTCCGAGCGACGCGCGGGCCTGGGTCCGGGCTGCTGCGCGGTCGAGATCCGCGATGCTCCTGCGCATCGGCATGCCGACGAGGACCGCATCGGCGAGTCCCGTCCCCTCGAACGCGACGGCGACGCGTGCCGCGATCCTGGCCCCTACCCTGTTGGCGATGCCGGGGCGCGCGTTCGCCTCGTGGATCACGACGGGCACGCGACGCGTCCAGGCCGCGAGGTAGACCGGGGTGGAGACATACCCGCCCACGCCGACGACGACGTCGGCCGCAGCGTCGGACAGGATCGTGCGTGCCTGCCGGACGGCGCGTACGAGGCGGACCGGGAGCTTGACGAGGTCGGTCGACGGTCGCCTCGGCAGAGGCACGCGGTCGATCGTCCGCAGCTCGAACCCGGCGGCGGGGACCAGGCGCGTCTCCATGCCTGCCTCGGTCCCGACGGCGGTGATGCGCGTTCCGGGACGCTGCTCGAGAATCGCCCCCGCGATGGCGAGAAGCGGGCTGACGTGCCCGGCCGTCCCGCCACCCGCGAGGACGACCGACACTGGGCGGTCACCCGGGCGGTCACCCGGGCGGTCAACCGCGCGTTCGCCTGTGGGTTCAACCGTGCGTTCAGGGGGGGATGTCATGAAAGGATGTGGCTTCTTCCGGAGGTGGTGGCAGGGGCGCCTGCCGGGACGGACGCGTGCGGGGTCTTCCGCGCGAAGGACAGCAGGACGCCGACGGCGGCGAGCGTGAACGTCAGCGCGGAGCCGCCGTAGGAGATGAAGGGCAGCGGTACGCCGATGACGGGCAGCAGGCCCGTGACCATGCCGATGTTGACGAAGGCCTGGCCGATGATCCAGACGAGGATGGACGCCATGAGGATCCGCACGAAGGGGTCGGTGTAGCGCAGCGCCACCCGGATGGTGGCCACCGCGAGGATGCCGAACAGGAGCACGACGACGAGGGTGCCGATGAGCCCGAATTCCTCGCCGATGATCGCGAAGATGAAGTCGTTGTGCGCTTCCGGGATCCAGTTCCACTTCTGCCGGCTCTGTCCGATCCCCACACCGAACCAGCCGCCGGAGGCCATGGCGAACAGGCCGTTGTTCGACTGCAGGCAGAGGTCCGCGCCGTCGTCGCAGTTCAGGCCCAGCCACGCGCTGATGCGCCCGCCGCGGTTGGAGCTCGTCGCCACCATCAGGAGGGACCCCGCCAGCGCGACCGCTCCGGCGAGGGAGAACAGCTTGAGCGGCGCACCCGCGAAGAACAGCGCCGCTCCGGCGATCATCATGAGGACGAGTCCGGTTCCGAGGTCCCCGCCGATGAGGACGAGGCCGATCGGCAGGCCGCCGAGGGGCAGCGCCGGGATCATGGCGTGCTTCCAATCCCGGATGAGTGCCTTCTTCCGCTCGAGCACGGCGGCGAACCAGAGCGCCAGTGCGAGCTTCGTCGGTTCGGACGGCTGGAAGGTCTGGGAGCCGATGCGGATCCAGTTCTTGTTGCCGTTGATCTCCACGCCGATCACGAGCACCAGGATCAGCAGCGCGATGGCGATGCCGAGGCTGGGCCACGCGAGTGCCTTATAGGCGCGGGGGCCGAGCCTGGACAGCACGAGCATCAGGACGAGGCCCGCACCGGCCCAGATGGCCTGCTTGAGGAAGAGGTCGAAGGTGTGCTTGCCCTCGGAGATGGCCTCGACGGACGAGGCCGAGAGGACCATCATCAGCCCGATGGCGGTCAGCGCGAGGGCCGCACCGAGAATCAGGTAGTAGCTCGACCCGGAAGGGGCCCGGTCGGAGCCCTCGAGGAAGGTCCAGCCGCGCTTCACCAGAGCACGGATGCCCATGCCTGCCTGCCCGGAGCCGGTGGGGTGCTCCGCCGTCGCCGGCCCGCCGGGCTTGATGGTCCGCGCCCTGGCGGCGGCACTCCCGGCGGTCGTGCTGCCCGCGGGAAGGGCGTTGCCGGGGCCGGCGGTCCTGCCCGTCTCCTTGGTCCGGACCGGCCGGACGGAGGGCTTGCGTCCTCCGGGCCTGGTTGGGGTGGCCACCATTACGACTCCTTCGCGGTTGTCCCCTGTCCGCCACGTGCACCGACGGCCGCCATGAAGGCGGCACCCCTGTGCGCATAGGAGGAGAACTGGTCCATAGAGGCAGCGGCCGGAGCCATCAGGACCGTGTCGCCGTCCCGGGCGAGACGCCCTGCTTCGGCAACGACCCACTGCATCAGGGAATCGCCGGTCACCGGATCGGACGACCCGTCGCCGCTCCCCTGTCCAGTGTGAAGGCTCGGGTGGAGGGAGACCGGAACATCGGGTGCGTGTCGGGAGAGGGTGCCCAGGAGCGGTTCCGGGTCCTCGCCGAGGAGCACGACGGCCCGGAGACGCCGTGCGTGGGTCTTCACGAGGTCGTCGTAGGAGACTCCCTTGGACAGCCCGCCGGCGATCCAGACCACGGAGGAGAACGAGGCCAGCGACGCCGAGGCCGCATGGGGATTGGTGGCCTTCGAATCATTGATCCAGAGCACTCCCCCCTCGTTCGCGACGACCTGGATCCGGTGGTCCCCCGGCTGGAAAGCCCGGATGCCGTCGCGCACTGCCGACGCCGGTATGCCCGCGGCGCGGACGAGGGCCGCAGCGGCGAGGGCGTTGGCCACCAGGTGCCGCGGGACGACCTCCCCGAGCTCGCTGACGGAGGCGAGCTCGGCGGCCGAATCCTTACGCTGTTCGATGAAGGCGCGGTCCACGAGCAGGTCCTCGACGACGCCCATCATGCTGATGGACGGCATGCCGGTCGTGAAGCCGACGGCCCGGCAGCCCTCGACGACGTCGGCCTCCTCGACCATCGCCTCCGTCTCGCGCTGCTCGACGTTGTAGATGCAGGCGATCTTCGTCCGCTCGTAGACCGAGGCCTTCGCGGCGAGGTAGGCCTCGTAGCTGCCGTGCCAGTCCACGTGGTCCTCGGCGATGTTGAGGCAGACGCTCGCGAGCGGCGAGAGGGAGTGGGCCCAGTGCAGCTGGAAGCTGGACAGTTCGACGGCGAGGAACTCGTAGCCCTGGGGGTCGCGGATGACGTCGAGGATCGGCGTGCCGACGTTGCCTGCCGCGACCGCCCGCTTCCCGGCGGCGAGGAGCATGGACTCCGTCAGGCCGACGGTGGTCGTCTTCCCGTTGGTCCCCGTGATCGTCAGCCATTCGGCGGTCGGGCGACCCTCGCGGATGCGCACGCGCCACGCGAGCTCGACGTCGCCCCAGATGGGCACGCCGGCGGCTGCGGCCCGGGCGAGGAGCGGCTGGGTGGGCGGCCAGCCGGGAGAGGTCACGACGAGGTCGGCCTGCTCGCCGTCGACGAGCGGCAGGGAGGCGGCGGAGTCCGGGCCGAGCAGCACGGCATGCGCTCCGACGATGCGCAGGGTGTCGGCCTTCGCCTCGTTCTCCTCGGTAACACCGCCGTCCACCACGACGACGACGGCGCCGAGCTCGATCAGCGTGTCGGCCGCGGAGAAACCGGACGCTCCGATGCCGGCGACGACGACCCGCAGGCCTGCCCAGTCGGCATCCCAGGTGGTCAGGTCCCGGACGCGCGGCGTCTCCCAGGGAGGGGCACCGGTGGTGCCGTCTGCTTCGCTCATCCGACGACCCATTCCGCGTAGAAGATTCCGAGTGCACTGGCTACGAAGAGCCCGGCGAGGATCCAGAACCGGACGACCACCGTGACCTCCTGCCAGCCCTTGAGTTCGAAGTGGTGCTGCAGGGGTGCCATCTTGAAGACGCGCTTGCCGCCCGACAGTTTGAAGTAGCCCACCTGGATGATCACGGACAGCGTGATCATCACGAACAGTCCGGCCAGGATCACCAGGAGGAGCTCGGTGCGGGTCAGGATCGCGAACCCGGCGATCGCGCCGCCGATGGCCAGCGAGCCGGTGTCGCCCATGAAGATCTTCGCGGGTGAGGTGTTCCACCAGAGGAAGCCGATGAGTGCTCCGCACATGGCGCCGGCGATGAGCGCGAGATCCAGCGGGTCCCGCACTTCGTAGCAGACGCTTCCCGCCCCGGGCGAACCGCAGTTCTGGTTGCTCTGCCAGATACCGATCAGGAGGTAGGCGCCGAAGACGAGGACAGATGCGCCGGCTGCCAGCCCGTCCAGGCCGTCGGTGAGGTTCACGCCGTTGCTCGCCCCCGTGATGATCAGGTTGGACCACACGACGAAGAGGATCGCCCCGGCCAGTGTTCCGGCGAATGCCAGGTCGATCGGGGTGTCACGGATGAACGAGATCGCGGTCGATGCCGGGGTGCGTCCGGCGTCGTCGGGGAACTTCAGGGCCAGGACGCCGAAGGTCACACCGACGGCGGTCTGGCCGATGATCTTGGCCGGTGCGCTCAGGCCGAGGCTGCGCTGCTTGGAGATTTTGATGAAGTCGTCGGCGAAGCCCACCAGTCCCATGCCCGCGGTCAGGAACAGCAGCAGCACCCCCGACGCGCTGGGGCCTCCCACCGTCGAGCCTGTCGCCATCATGAGCAGGTGTGTCAGGAAGTAGGCCAGGAGCACCGATCCGACGATCACCGCCCCACCCATCGTGGGAGTGCCGCGCTTGGTGTGGTGGGCCGTCGGACCGTCGTCGCGGATGAACTGGCCGTACCCCTTCGTCACGAGGAACCGGATGAAGAGGGGCGTGCCGACGAGGGAGAAGAAGAGTGCCGAGGCCGAGGCTATGAGGAGTGCGATCACGGCTGCTGGGCCTTTCCGGAAGCGTCGGGTGCACTGCCGGCTTCGAGGTGTGCGGTCTTGGAGGCCGGATCGTCGTCCGGGGTGTTCCCCGGCGGCCCGTCCGGGGCGTCACCCTGGCTGCCGGCCGGCGCCGGCAGGGCCCGGGCCACCCGATCCCCGAGGAAGCGCAGTCCTGCGCCGTTCGAGGACTTGAGCAGGACGATGTCACCGGGCTCCAGCTCGGCGGCGAGCAGCCGCTCGGCGGCCTCGACGTCGTCGACGTGGACGGCCTCGCTGCCCCAGGAACCCTCGAGCACGGCGCCGTTGAACAGCGCCCGGGTATTGGGCCCCACGCAGATGAGCTTCGAGATGTTGAGGCGCACCACCACGCGGCCCAGGAGGTCGTGCTCCTCGATGGAGCGGTCCCCGAGCTCGAGCATCTCCCCGAGCACCGCCCAGGTCCTGCGGCGTCCGCGGCCGAGTTCGGCGAGCGTGCGGAGCGCCGCACGCATCGACTCGGGATTGGCGTTGTAGGCGTCGTTGATCACGGTCACGCCGTCGGGGCGCTCGGTGCGCTCCATGCGCCAACGGCTCGCCGCGGCCTGCGCCCGGAGGCTCGACGCGATGCGTTCCGGGGCGCAACCGAGCTCGTAGGCGACGGTCGCCGCCGCGAGCAGGTTCGTCGTGTGGTGCAGGCCGAGGAGCGGCGAGACGACGTCGTGCTCGCTGCCGTCGGGGAAGACCAGCAGGAAGGAGGGGTTGCCGTCGGCGGTCGTGGTGCTGTTGCGCGCCCGGACGACGTCCGTGTCCGCCCTGAAATCGTCGGTCGACGTGAAGAAGGCGGTCCGGGCCCGGGTACGCCCCTGCATCCCGAGGACGCGCTCGTCGTCGGCGTTGATCACGGCCGTGCCGGACGGCGCGAGGGCCTCGAAGAGTTCGCCCTTGGCCCGGGCGATGTTCTCGACCCCGCCGAACTCGCCCGCGTGCGCCGATCCCACGCCGAGCACGACGCCGACGTCGGGCTGGACGAGCGAGGCGAGGTACGCGATGTGCCCAGGCTTGGTGGCGCCCATCTCGATGACCAGGTACCGCGTGTCCCACCCTGCTTCGAAGACGGTCAGGGGAACCCCGACCTCCCCGTTGTAGGAGCCGCGCGGCGCGACCGTCGGCCTCTCGGCCGCCAGGATGCCGGCGAGCAGGTCCTTGGTGGTGGTCTTCCCCGCCGAGCCGGTGATACCGATGACGGTCACCTCTCCGTTCCCGCGGAGCCGGCGGACCGTCTCGGCGGCCAGCTCGCCCATCGCGAGGACGGCATCGGGTACGACGACGGCGGCGAACGGCGTCCCGTCGGGCCGGGAGACCTCGCGCTCGGCCAGCGCCAGGACGGCGCCGCGTTCGAAGGCCGCTCCCAGGAAGAGGTGCCCGTCGGACTCCTCGCCGGGCTTGGCGACGAACAGGGACCCGGGCACGCACTCGCGGGAATCAGTGGCTGCGGAGGTGACGATGATGGAGGAGGTTCCGGCTCCCACCAGGACACCGCCCGTGAGTGCCGCGATCTCGGCTGCGCTGAATTCAATCATGACGGTTCAGGACTCTATCCCGGAGGTGGAAAGCACAGAGAATCCGTGCCTTGTCAACGCGGACCGCAATTCGACGCGGTCGTCGAGGGACAGGTTCACGCCCTTCACTTCCTGCCATACCTCGTGGCCGCGCCCGGCGATGATGATGGTGTCGGCGGGCGTCGCGAGGGCGACGGCACGGTCGATGGCATCGGCACGCGGGAAGACCTCGAGCACCTCGCAGTCGAGCCCTTCCTCGCGGACTGCCGTATCCGCGCCCGACCGGACGGCGGCCCGGATGACGGCGTCGTCCTCGTCGTGCGGGTCGTCATCCGTCACGATCAGGATGTCCGAGAGCCGCGCGCCCACGGCACCCATGATGGGGCGCTTCGTCTCGTCACGCTGGCCGGTGGCCCCGAACACGCTGATGACCCGACCGCCCGGCCGGCGTACCGAGGCGAGGGTCCGCTCGAGGGCGTCGGGGTTGTGCGCGAAGTCGACGATCGCCGCGGGATCCTCGCCGATGAGCTGCATGCGTCCGGGCACTTCCGTGGTGAAGGGATCGTGCGCGTCCAGCGCGCGCTGGACGTCCTCCACCGGGACGCCCGACGCGAGGACCATGACCGTCGCGAGGGCTGCATTGGAGATGTTGAACGTCCCGGGCAGGCCGGTACGGACGCGGAGGTGTTCCCCCGTGCTCCCCGCCAGGACGAACGCGTGGCCGAGGCCGCTCGGTTCGACGCCGGTCACCGTCCAGTCCGCTGCCGGCCCTCCCCCGTCCTCGCCTGGGCCGGTCCGCACCGTCAGGACGGGCACGTCGGCCACGTCGGCCAGCCTGCGCCCCCACACGTCGTCGACCAGCACCACGGCGCGGCGGCAGCGCTCCTTCGTGAAGAGTGTGGCCTTGACGGCGAAGTAGTCCTCCATGGTGCCGTGCAGGTCCAGGTGGTCCTGCGTGAGGTTGGTGAAGCCGGCGACGTCGAAGCGCACGCCGTCGACCCGCCCGAACTCGAGTGCGTGCGAGGAGACCTCCATGGATGCCGCATCGAGGCCCCGCTCCCGCATCAGTGCGAGGAGGGAGTGCACCTGCGGCGACTCCGGCGTGGTGAGGGCGCTGGGGATGGCGCCGGCACCGGCGCGGATCTCGATGGTGCCGATGAGTCCGGTGGTCCTGCCGAGCGCCTCGAGGAGTGCATTGAGAAAGTAGGTGGAGGTGGTCTTCCCGTTCGTCCCGGTGATGCCGAACAGGGCCGGAGGGGCACCTGCCGAGTCGTCCTGGCGACCGGAGAAGATCTCGCGGGCGAGCGGTCCCACAGCGTTCCGGGGATCGGGGACGACGACGACCGGCGGCATCCGCAGATCGCCGGCCCCTCCACGGTCCGCCTCGGCCACGATGCGGGCGCCCGACTCGTCCGTCAGGATCGCGAGTGCGCCTGCCCGGACGGCCTGCACCGCGAACTCGGCGCCGTGGCGGGTCGCGCCGGGCAGGGCTGCATAGACATCGCCGGGGAGGACCGACCGCGAGTCGATGGTGATGCCGGTGACGGTGGGAAGCCCGCCCTGCGCCGTCGGACCGGCCGGCACGCCGGCGGCTGCGAGGGCCGCCGAGAGGTCGACCGGGTGTGGGGCGCGCGGCCGCATCAGGGAGGCGGGGGCCCCCTGCGAGGTGTTCAGTTGCACGGTGCTGTGGCCTCCGGGTCAGTATTCGACCGGGTAGATGTCCGGCTTCGCCGTCGAGGCCGGAACGTTGTTCGAGTTGAGGACCTGCTGCATGACCTTCTGGAAGGACAGGCCGGGAATCAGGTAGTACAGGTCACCCTGAGGACGCTGGAGCGTGACCACCACGACGTACTTGGGATCCTCGATCGGCGCGATCCCGGCATAGGACAGAGTGTAGCCGTCGTAGCCGCCGGTGGCGCCGGGGGCCTCGGCCGTGCCGGTTTTCGATCCGACCCGGTACTGGTCGAGCTCGCCGGACTTGCCGGAGCCCTCCTCGGTGACCGTCTCCAGCATCTTCCGCGTCTCGGCCGCGGTCTCCTCCGACACGACCCTCGTGCCCTCCGCCTCGGGCACCTTGTGCTCGGTGCCGTCCGGGTCGATGTAGGCGTCGATCAGGCGGGGCTGCAGGCGGACGCCGTCGTTCGCGATCGTCTGGTACACCATCGCCGTGTGCAGGGCGGTCTGCGTGAGGCCCTGCCCGAAGAGGACCGTGTACTGCTGGCGGTCGTCCCAGCTGTCCGGCGTGGTCAGCAGGCCCTGGTTCTCCTCGCCGAGTCCCGTGCCGAGCGGCTCACCGATGCCGAACTTCTTGAGCCAGTCGTAGCGCTCCTGCTTGGTCAGCTTCTGCCCGATCTGCACGGTTCCGGTGTTCATCGACTTCGCCAGGATACCGGCGGCCGTCCGCTTCTCCTTCCCGTGCTCCCACGCGTCCTTGAACGTCTGGTCGCCCACCGTGTAGCGGTTCTCGAGGACGAACTTCGACGTCGGCTCGATGAGTCCCTGCTCGAGGGCTGCCGCCATCGTGATGACCTTCGTCGTCGAGCCGGGCTCGAAGGAGGCGCTGACGGAGTTCGGGCTGCGCTTATCGGCCGGTGTCGTCTCGGGATCGTTCGGGTCGAGCGTCGTCGACTCGGCCATCGCCCGGATCGCGCCGGTCTCCGTCTCGACGACGACGATGTTGCCCCATTCGGCGTCGTAGTCCTTCACCTGGGAGGCGATGGTCTGCTGCGCGAACCACTGCAGGTCCTGGTCGATCGTGAGGCGTACGCTCTCACCGTCCACGGCCGGCACGTCCTCGTTGGTCGCGTAGGGGATGCGGATGCCGTCACCGCCGATCTCGAAGGTGCGGCTGCCGGCCTCTCCGGTGAGCTGGTCATCGAGGGAGACCTCGAGCCCGGACCGGGGGGCGCCGTCCGCGCCGACGTACCCGATGACGGACCCTGCGACCGGGCCCGCCGGGTAGGTGCGCACACTGGTCTTGTCGGCGTAGACACCCGGGATGCCGACGGCCAGGGCGCGGTTCTTGACCTCCGGGGTCACCGACTTCGCGACGTAGTTGAAGCTCTTGTCACCCATGATGGAGCCCTTGAGGGTCTCCGCGTCGATGCCGAGGACGGCCGAGAGCTCGGCGAAGCCCTGGTCGATCGGGATGTCCGTCTCACGCTCGTCCGCGTCGGGGACGCTGCGGTCGAATTCCTCGACGGCGCTCAGGCGCTGGTCCACGACGATGTCGTAGCGCTCGACACTCCGGGCGAAGTACTTGCCGTTCATGTCGACGATGGACCCGCGGATCGGCTGCACGGCCGTGCTGGTGAGCCGTTTGGACAGGCCCGCCTGCGCCATCCCGTTGAGGTCGAGCGCCTGCAGCTGGAACAGGCGCACGCCGAGGACCAGGAGGAGCACGAGGACGAAGGCCAGCCCCACGCGGAGCCGGGTCGAGCCGAGGGCCAGGCGCAGGCTGTCAGGGCTGCCGGTGCGTGCAGGGGTCACGGAGGAATCCTTGTCGATCAGTACGTGCAGGGCGGAGAGCGGCGGGTATGCCTGCTACCCGTCCGAGCCGAACTGCTGGGGACCCGGGATCGTTCCCGAGGCCGAGCCGTCCGCTGTGACATCGGGGTCCGCGGTGCCGGGGTCCGCACCGGCCAGGCCGGCATCGCCTTCGGTCCCCGTGCCTGCAGCCTCCTCGGGCGTTTCGACCGGAGGTGCCTCCACGGCCACAGGTGCCGGCTGCTCGGTGACTAGCTTCGGAGCAGGAATCAGCGCTTCGGGCTTGGGACTGTCCGTCGCAGGTTCCGGCGTGCCCGTCACCTTCTTGGAATCCAGCTCGACGGTTCCGAAGGTCGGCGAGGAGACCATGCCGAGTTTCGTCGCGGCGGCCGCCAGGTTCTGCGGCGCTTCCTTGCCCTCGATCTCGAGGACCAGGGCCTCGTTCTGCTGGCTCAGGGCGACCTGCTGGTTCCGGAGCTGCACCAGTTCGTACTGCGTGCCCGAGACGGAGATGTTGAGCATGAGCACGGCGGCCAGCGCAGCCGCCAGCACGAGCAGGCTGAAGACCGCGAAGGGCACCCTGCGGCGGGCCGGGCGCGCGGGCACGACGGACAGCGGGGTCCGGGGCTTCGGGGACGTTCCTGCGTAGCGTCCGGCGAGCCGCTCGGGGGCGACGGCGAGAGCGCCGTGCCCCGAGAAGGCCGCAGCGCCGTGTCGCTTCTCAACAGTCAGTGCCTGGCTCATCTGGTGTTCCTGTCGACGGGTCCTGCTTTGATTCGTTCAACTGCCCGCAGCTTGGCCGATGCCGCCCTGGGATTCTCCTCGATCTCCGCCGCCGTGGGCGCTTCGGTGCCGCGCGTCAGGGAACGGAGATAGGCCTTGTGTTCCTCGAGCTCCACCGGGAAACCGACGGGCGCGGAGGACTTCGTCCCTGCGGTGAAGGCGCTCTTGACGATGCGGTCCTCGAGTGAGTGGTAGGACATCGCCACGACACGGCCGCCGGTCAAGATCGAGTCGACGGCTGCAGGTACAGCGCGCTCGAGGACGGTCAGCTCCTCGTTGACCTCGATGCGCAGCGCCTGGAAGGTCCGCTTCGCAGGGTGTCCCCCGGTGCGTGCCGCAGAGGCGGGCACGACCTTGCGGATGACGTCCACCAGCTGCGAGGTGGTCCGGAGCGGTTCGACCTCCCGGGCCTGCACGATCGCCGTCGCGATCCGCCCGGCGAACTTCTCCTCGCCCCAGGTCCGGATGATGCGGAGCAGGTCCTCCGCAGCGTAGGTGTTGACGACCTCGGCCGCGGTGATCCCCCGGCTCGTATCCATGCGCATGTCGAGAGGCGCGTCGTAGGAGTAGGCGAATCCGCGCTCCCGCTCGTCCAGCTGCAGGGACGAGACGCCGAGGTCGAACAGGACGCCGTCGACTCCGTCGATGCCCAGGTCGGCCAGGACATCGGGCAGTTCGTCGTACACGGCGTGCACCAGGTCCGTGCGGTCGGCGAACCGGGCGAGCCGCTCGCCGGCGAGCCCGAGGGCCTCGGTGTCACGGTCGATGCCTACGAGGTGGGCCTGGGGGAAACGCTCCAGCATGCTCTCGGAGTGTCCGCCCATCCCGAGGGTCGCATCGACGACAACAGCCCGGCGTCCGGCGGCTTCGGCGGAGGCGACGGCTGGAGCGATGAGGGATACACAGCGGTCGCGGAGGACGGGAATGTGTCGCTCACCCGTCGGCCGGTCACCCCCCATGCGCACTCTCTCCCCTGCAGCTCGTGGTACAGCTCGTCATACATCGTCTCGGTGTGTGCAGGCTGTCGGGAGGAGGCTCCGCCTTCTTGGATCAGATCCCCATCCGGCCGGAAGGTCGTCGCCTGGCTTCGGGGAAGTGAAGCCAGGAGTCCAACCACCGGCGGCTGGAGATCTCATCCAAGGGACGTTGCCCATCCGCGTCGTCGTTGCTGCGTCCGTGCCCTGCTGGTCCTGCTCGTCGTTCTGGTCGTACTGGTGGTGCCGGATCAGATGATGCCGGGGAAGGCATCCTCGTCCGTGTCGGAGAAGGCGGCCTCCTTTTCCGCGAGATACGATTCCCATGCCTCCGCCGCCCAGATCTCTGCGCGACTTCCTGCACCGATGACCGCGAGGTCCCGGTCCAGTCCCGCGTAGCTCCTGAGTGCCGGCGGGATGGTGATCCTTCCCTGCTTGTCGGGAACCTCGTCGGAGGCTCCTGACAGGAAGATGCGGTTGTAGTCCCTCGCCTGGCGTGACGAGATCGGCGCCGCACGCATCTGCTCGTGAACCCTTTCGAACTCACCCATGCTGAACACGTAGATGCACCGTTCCTGGCCCCTTGTGAGGACCAGCCCCTCGCTCAGTTCCTCCCGGAACTTCGCAGGAAGGATCAGCCTGCCCTTCTCGTCGAGGCGGGGGGTGTGAGTTCCGAGGAACATCCCTGACCGCCTGTTCTGAGTCCGCCAAGCCCAGCTCGGTGCTGCCTTGCTCTTATATTCCCCACTTTACTCCACAACTCTCCACGGTCAACGCAGCCTGGCGCGGCGCGGGGCGTGTCGCTCCTCCCGCGGTCGGGGCCGTTCTGGTGAGGGCGCGGGCTATGTGGGGGGCGGTTCCGGGGAGGAGAGTGGAGGGCGCAGCGGAAGAGCTCCCGGAGCTGCCGTGAGCCTGCGTCGGACCTGCGGTGAAGCTGCAGTGAAGCTGCAGTGAAGCTGCGTCGATGCTTCGCGAAAAAAAGAACCCGCCGTGGCGGGTTCTTTCTGGGCGTTCCGGCAGCATGTGCCGTCAGCAGGAGTACAGGCGGCGGGTGCCGCCCCGGGGGCTAGGTCTGGTCGCGCTTCCGCTCGTCCCACTTGTCCTCGAGGCTGGACATGAATCCGCTCTTGCCACCGGACGCAGCTTTCGTCGGCTTGCCCATCGGCTGCCCCGCCTCCACCTGCCTGGACTTCGAGGTCGCAAAATACACTCCGCCGCCCATGATCAGGAAGCCGACCACACCGATGAAGATGTTCTGGTAGACGATGCCCGCGAGAAGGACGAGGATTCCTGCGATCGTGATGAGCGATCCGATGACGAGACGCCGGGTCGACATCGACTTCCGGGTGTCCGAGGCCATCGAGTGCGCGAACTTGGGATCGTCGGCATGCAACTGCTGTTCAAGCTGATCAAGCAACCTCTGCTCGTGTTCCGAGAGTGCCATGACCGCCTCCTTGATTATGGGTACCAACGTTCCTTCACCCCACCAACGTTTCGAACGCGGACCAGGTTCCCGGTGGAAGGGTCGATGACCACGGGCTCCGGACGATGGACTTGCGTACTCCACGGCAGTTGAGCTACCGGGTTAAAGACTAGTTTGCTACGGGGTAGGTGCAAAGTCACAATGCGGGGTTGATCGGCCGTTCCGACGGATGATATTCGTCCCCGATCGGCTCAACGGCGCGGTTTCCGTCCATTGTCCCCCCGCTGCGCCGGCGGCACTCCCGAACCCGATGGCGCTCCCGCCCGGTTCGCCCCATCGGGTCCGGGAGCGGCCCTACCGTTCCCCGGAGTGTGGTCACCCGACCCGACTGTTTGCCGCCCGCCCGGACGGGGAGACAGGAGGCCCGCCGGGACGACCCCTGCATCCCCGAATTTCCGGTTCACGTCGTCCAGGGCGCGCTCGGCGATCCTCCAGTTGTCGTCCCGCCGGTCGATGGTCAGCTGGGTGGAGCCGTCCCCTCCGGTCTCGAGGGACTCGGCTCGCAGGCCGATCAGCCGGACGGACATGGGACGCTCCCCCAGGGCTGCGAGGAGAGCCGTCGCTGCACCGTAGAGGGCGTTCGCACTGTCCACCGGCTCATCGAGCCTCTTCGACCGGGTGAGCGTGGAGAAGTCCGCGTAGCGGAGCTTCAGCGAGACTCCCCCGGCACGGTACCCGGAGGCACGGAGCCGGGTTGCGGTGCGGTGAGCGAGCCTCAGCAGTTCCCGCCGCAGGACGTCCGAATCATCGACGTCGTTGGAGAACGTCTCCTCCGCGCCGATGCTCTTCTCCGGACGCGACACGACAACCCGCCGTGGGTCCCTTCCCCAGGCGAGGTGGTGGACGTGCTCGCCCGACACCCCGAGCAGTCTCCTGAGGGTGGGCAGGGGAGTATGGGCGACGTCCTCGACGGTCCGGATGCCGATCCGGGCGAGCACTTCCTGCGTCTTCGCACCGACACCCCAGAGCGCGGATACGGGCAGCGTGTGCAGATAGGCGACTGTCTGGTCCCCCGGGATCAGCAGGAGACCATCGGGCTTGGCCCTCGTCGACGCGATCTTCGCGACGAACTTCGTGGTCGCGGCTCCCACGCTCGCAGTAATCCCGAGGGACGATCGGATCTCGGCCCGGACCTGCTCGCCGATGGCGCGGGGTCCGCCGAGCCGCCGGATGGACCCCGAGACGTCGAGGAAGGCCTCGTCCACGCTCAACTGCTCCACCTCGGGGGTCACCGAACGGAAGATCTGCATGACCTGCCCCGACACCTCCGAGTACCGCCCGTGATGGGGCGGCAGGATGACGGCCGTGGGGCATTGCCGCATCGCGACGGCCATCGGCATGGCGGAGCGTACCCCGAACCGGCGCGCTTCATAGGAAGCGGACAGCACGACGGAGCGCCCCGACGGGGACCCGACGACGACGGGCACACCGCGTAGGTGGGGATGGTCGAGGAGTTCCACCGAGACGAAGAAGGCATCCATGTCGATGTGCAGGATGGAGCACTCCGCGTGTTCTGTTGCCCTCGGTCCCTCGTCGTTCGACACGGACATATCGTACGCAGCATCACCGACACCGCGGCATCGGGCCTGTGCCTGCCATCTCCCCGGCCTGCCTCGCCTGCCCGACCTGCGGCACGGTCCTCGGGGAGCCGGACGGCAGGACGTCCGGGCCCGCCGGATAGAGTGGACGGACCACGACCAGCCGAGCTGCCCGGGAGATCCATGCCGTCCGCACCTGCCACCCCCGACACGGGCGGATCCATCTCCGACATCGTCACCGCCGAGCAGGACGGCTTCCGGTCCTCGCTCACGCAGACGATCGAGGACTTCCTCGCGGAGCAGCGGGAGGTGCTGGCAGGAATCTCCGACGAGTCCCTTCCCCTCATCTCGAGCATCGCCACCCTGACGAAGGGCGGCAAGAGGATGCGTGCGCTCCTGTGTTACTGGGGATGGCGGGCTGCGGGCGGATCACCGTCCGCGTCGGCGCCGGTCGTCGCCGGAACGGCCCTCGAGTTCTTCCAGGCGGCGGCACTCATCCATGACGACATCATCGACCGGTCGGACACCCGTCGGGGGCGGCCCAGCGTCCACCGGCAGTTCACGGCCCGGCACTCGGACGCGGGCTGGCACCTCGATCCCGAGCGCTTCGGGGTGTCGGCGGCCATCCTGGCCGGAGACCTCTGCCTCGCTTTCAGCGAGGAGCTCTTCACGGCGTCGTGCCCGGATGCCACGGCCGGTGCCGCCCGCACGATCTTCAACCGCATGCGCACGGAAGTGATGGCCGGACAGTACCTCGACCTCCTGGAGGAGGCCGTCGGTCCGGACCAGGCACCCGCCGTCGCCGAGGAGCGCGCCCTCAACATCCTCCGGTTCAAGTCCGCCAAGTACTCGATGGAGCGTCCGCTCATGCTCGGCGGGGCGCTGGCCGGAGCGGACGACGCGGTACTGCGGTCCTACTCCGCCTTCGCCCTTCCTCTCGGCGAGGCGTTCCAACTCCGGGACGACGTCCTCGGCGTGTTCGGCGATCCGGAGGTGACCGGCAAGCCCGCGGGAGACGACCTCCGCGAGGGCAAGCGGACCTTCCTCATCGCGCGCGCCCTGGGGTCCAGCGGAAGCAAGGCGCGCGCCGGGATCAACGCAATGCTGGGCGACACCTCCCTGGACGACGCCGGGGTCGGGATGCTGCGCGGCCTGATCGTCGAGAGCGGCGCGCTGGCCCACACCGAGCGACTGATCGCAGTCAAGTCGGAGGAGGCCTTCTCAGCACTGGCCGGGCTCGGGATCGATGCCGTGTCGAGGCGCGCACTGCACCTGCTGGCCGAAGCGGCGGTCACCCGGACCGCGTAGACGCAGCGGCCCGCCGACCCGAGGCAGGACCGCCGTGACCGGTGAGGCTGGACCTCCTACCAGGCGGCTGCCTGGGCACGACGCCGGATCTCGGTCTTCCGTCCTTCGCGGAGTGCATCGATAGGGCGACCCGGAAGGGATTCATCATCGGTGTAGAGCCAGCGGATGATGTCCTCATCGCCGTAGCCGGAGTCCGCGAGGACGACGACGGTCCCCCGCAGGCTGTCGAGGACATCGCCGTCGACCAGGAAATCGGCGGGCACGCTGCGGACTTTGCGCTCTCCGATCCGCACGCTGACCAGGGACCGGTCGCTGATGAGCGAGTGCACCCTGGTGATCGGCAGATCAAGGGCCTCGGCCACCTCCGGAAGGTTGAGCCAGGCCGGGACGAGTTGTTCGATGTCAGTCACCGTCCAAGCGTGCCATGCTCCGGCAGCCAACTCCACCCGAGAGGCCGCGGGGCACCTGCGGCGCGGCCGGGAGGTCCATCCGACGCCGGAGCACTCCCCCAGCGACACGCCGGGCGGGAGAAATCCGCGGTTTCCGCACCCCTTGTGCTACGCCCTTTTTCGTGTAGATTCACAGGAGTCACACAAGTAACAGTATCAACAGTGAACTCACTAGCATCATCAGAACGTGCAGGTGCCCGGCCACGACCAGCTCTTCGGGTACATGCGTCCGCGCGGACTCAGCCGCCAACAGACGAGGAACGAAACATGACTGCCCAGCGATCGAATGCACCGCTGAACGGGAACCGCCGGAAGGTTGCCGGCGCACGCCCGCGCGGCCTGAACGTCGCCGTGACCACCGCCGCCCTGCCCGCGGTGATTCTCTCTTCCGTCGCCCTCGCCCAACCGGCGTCGGCCGCCCCCGCCCCGCAGACATCCTCCACCCGACACATCGCAGCAGCAGCGGTGACGCTTCCCGCGCGTGCAGTCGTGCCTGCCGCCCTCGTCGCCGGCCAGGTACCGGCGCGCAACATCGCCATCGCGGCCCAGACCGTCCCCAGTGAATACACGATCAAGCCGGGCGACACGATCGGGGCGATCGCCAAGCGCTACGGCCTGTCCACGGACGCGGTCCTCAAGCTCAACGGGATGACCGCGCGCACCATCATCTACCCGGGCCGGAAGATCCGGCTGACAGGCAGCGCACCTGCGGCCACGCCCGCTCCCGCCCCGGCCGCTCCCTCCTCGGGAACGACCTACGTAGTGAAGCCCGGCGACACCCTCGGTGCCATCGCAGCACGGAACGGCGTCAGCCTTCAGAGCGTCCTCACGGCCAACAACCTCTCGCTCACCTCGACCATCTACCCCGGGCAGAAGCTCCGCCTCTCGGGTACGAGCCAGGCTCCCGCGCCCGTCAAGCCCGCGCCCGTCAAGCCGGCACCCGCGCCTGCTGTCAGCACCTATACGGTCAAGGCCGGCGACACCCTGGGCGCCATCGCAGCACGGAACGGCGTCAGCCTGCAGAGCCTCCTCACGGCCAACAACCTCTCGCTCACCTCGACCATCTACCCCGGGCAGAAGCTCCGCCTCTCGGGGACGAGCCAGGCTCCCACCCAGCCCACACCGCCGAAGGCGACCCAGCCGGCGCCCGCGCCCGCCGCCGGCTCCTACACCGTGAAGGCCGGTGACACGCTCGGCGCCATCGCGTCACGCAACGGTGTCAGCCTCTCGGCCCTGCTCACGGCCAACAGGATGACGACGGCCACGGTCATCTACCCCGGGCAGAAACTCGTCCTCCCGGGCAAGAGCACCACACCTGCTCCTGCTCCCGCTCCCTCCGACCTCGTCCCCTCGACCTTCCTCGGCTACACCTACCCCGACAGGATCGTTGCCGACGCGAACGCCAACAAGGCACTGCTCAACTCACTCCCCGCGCCATCGCCCGCGGAGATGAAGCAGATCGTCGCCGACACCGCCCGCTCCATGGGCGTGGATCCCAGCCTCGCGCTGGCCTTCGCCCACCAGGAGTCGGGGTTCAACCAGCGGGCTGTGTCTCCTGCGAACGCCATCGGCACCATGCAGGTCATCCCCTCCTCCGGGGAGTGGGCGAGCGACCTCGTCGGCCGCAAGCTGAACCTTCTCGACCCGTACGACAACGCGACAGCGGGCATCGCGATCATCCGCTCGCTGGTGCGCACCAGCCCGTCCCTGGACATCGCCATCGCCTCGTACTATCAGGGCCAGTACTCGGTGCAGACGCGGGGGATGTACGAGGACACCAAGCAGTACGTCGCATCCATCAAGGCCCACCAGAAGAACTTCCGGTAGGACCAGGACTGCTCGGTAGGGGCCGTGCCCGACAGGCACGGCCCCTACCGGGCACCAGCGTGATACGAGGACGGTACGGGGGCGGGGTCGCGTGGTGGTTCCGCCCCCTCCTGCCGCGCGCGCTTACTATCGGATGGTGCACCAGCAACGGAAGGACCCGCTCGAGGGCGCGACCGTCGACGGTCGATACGTCGTCCAGTCGCGGTTGGCCCGTGGCGGCATGTCCACCGTCTACCTGGCGACCGACCGCCGGCTGGACCGCCGCGTCGCGCTCAAGGTCCTGTATCCGCACCTCGCGGACGAGCCGGGCTTCGTCGACCGCTTCGAGCAGGAGGCGAAGTCCGCCGCACGCCTGTCCCACCCCCGTGTCGTCGGAGTCCTCGACCAGGGCGTCGACACCATCGGCGGTCAGGCGCTCGCCTACCTCGTGATGGAGTTCGTCCCCGGCAGGACGCTCAGGGACGTGCTGCGCGAGCACGGCCGCCTTCCGCCCCGCCGTGCGCTGGACCTGCTCGATGCCGTCGTCGAAGGGCTCGCGGCCGCACACGAGGCCGGGCTGATCCACCGCGACGTCAAACCGGAGAACGTCCTCCTGTCCGACGGCGGGCAGGTGAAGATCGCCGACTTCGGCCTCGCCCGCGCGGTGTCGGCGACCACAGGAACCGCGACCCTCGTCGGCACGGTGGCCTACCTCTCCCCCGAGCTTGTGCTCGGCAGGCCGGCGGAAGCCCAGAGCGACATCTACTCGATCGGCGTCCTGCTCTTCGAACTCCTGACGGGCCACCAGCCCTTCACGGGCGAGACGCCCATCCAGGTGGCGATCCAGCACGCGCAGTCGGAGGTGCCGGCCCCGTCCGTGCTGCTCCCCGGACTGGCACCGGACATCGACGAGCTCGTCCTCTGGTGCACCTCGCGGGACCCGGAGGACCGCCCGGTGGACGGCTCGGCCCTGCTCGGCGAACTGCGGCACATCCGGCAGACCCTGACCGACGAGGAACTCGACTTCGCGCCCGCAGCTGCTTCCTCCCCGGCGCTCCACCAGGACCAGCTCACCGCGACGGCGATTCCGCGGCTCCCGGACGATGGGCGGACCAAAGCGCTCTCCCGGGTGGACCCCGAAGGTGACGAGGACGCTGCCTCCCCGCCCGGATCGACGGAGGTGCTGCCGCACGCGGCCCATCAGGACAACGCGACGAGTGTCGTCCGCCGGCACTCCAATGCCACGAGGGTGATCGGCGCAGTGCCGGCAGTGCCACCGCCGCCGTCCGCGCCGTCCGCCGCCTCCGGCTCGGCCACGCCGACAGGCGAGTTCCCGAACCGGGCCGCGCAAGGTACTCGCCCCGGCAGCGGCGTCTCCGACGAGGACGGCTCCGGCGAGGACGGGTTCGGCGAGGACGGGTTCGGCGAGGACGGGTTCGGCGACGAACAGCACCGCCATGGCTACGAAGGATCCGCCGGTGCCCGTCCATCCGGTGGCCGTCCATCCAGTGGCCGGACGGGGAGCACCGTCCGCCCGCCGTCCAGGAGGCAGCAGGCACGGCAGGCCCAACGACCGCAGAACACCCTGCACGGCCGGGGTGCCCGACGCTCGGTGCGGCTGCTCGTGGTCCTCCTGGTGCTCCTCGCGGGACTTACCGCCGCGGCCGGCTGGTTCTTCGGGTCCGGCCCGGGCGGCGTCGTCTCGCTGCCGGACGTCGCTGACGTCCCCCTCGCCACGGCACGGGCCGCGCTGAACGAGGAAGGCTTCGCGGTGGGAACCATCGAGGAGCAGTACAACGAGTCGGTGGTTGCGGGGATCATCGTCGGGCAGGTACCCGAGCAGGGCGCCGAGCGGCGCCGGGGCTCCGCCGTGGACCTGACCGTCTCCCTGGGTCCCGAGCCGGTCGCCGTCCCGGACGTCACGGGCCTGCCCGAACAGGATGCCGTCGCGGCGGTGGAGCAGGCGGGGCTGGAGGCGGTTGTGGACGACGCCGCCGGGTACAGCCGCACCGTGCCCGCCGGCGCGGTCCTCGGCCAGAGCCCCTCGGGCCAAGTGCAGCGGGAAACGCGCGTCACTTTGACGCTGTCCAGGGGGCCACGCATTGTGCGGGTCCCCAACGCCTTCTCCTCGGCCTCGTAGCCGGACAGAGTCCGACGGGCGACCAGCCCGAAGGGACGACGATCCGTATCACCGTCACCTGACCCAGACTGCTCCGCCACTCCGGACACCGAGCCCGTCCGGACCCCGAAGCCATCCGGGACGCCGAAGGCGGCTACCGGGGGTAGCCGCCTTCAGTGCACTGCGCGAACGGGAACGGGCTGGTCAGCGCTTGGACAGTGCTCCGGCGACGAGGAACGCCATCTCGAGCGACTGCATGTGGTTGAGGCGGGGATCGCAGACCGACTCGTAGCGCTCGATGAACGCGTCCTGGTCGATCGGGTCGGACCCACCGAGGCACTCTGCGACGTCGTCGCCCGTCATCTCCACGTGCAGGCCACCGGGGAAGGTCCCCAGGGAGTTGTGCACCTCGAAGAAGCCGCGCACCTCGTCGATGACGTCGTCGAAGTTACGTGTCTTGTACCCGTTGGGCGAGGTCACGGTGTTGCCGTGCATCGGGTCGGTGACCCAGAGGACCTGGGCACCCGAGTCGGTCACGCGCTCGACGAGCTTGGGCAGCTTCTCGCGGATGTTCTGGGCGCCCATGCGCGTGATGAACGTGAGCCGGCCGGGCTCGCGGTTCGGATCGAGCTTGTCGATCAGGGCGAGCGCGTCATCACCCGACGTCGAGGGCCCGAGCTTGACGCCGATCGGATTCCGCACGCGGGACAGGAAGTCCACGTGCGCGCCGTCGATGTCACGCGTCCGCTCCCCGATCCACAGGAAGTGGGCGGAGGTGTCGTACGGCAGGGAGGTGCGCGAGTCGATGCGGGTCAGCGCGCGTTCGTAGTCGAGGAGCAGGGCCTCGTGGCTGGCGAAGAACTCCACGCGCTTCAGTGCCTCGAAGTCCGCTCCGCAGGCGTCCATGAACCGCACCGCACGGTCGATCTCCCGCGCCAGCGATTCGTAGCGGGAGTGCGCGGGGTTGGCCATGAAGCCCTTGTTCCAGTGATGGACCAGCCGCAGGTCCGCGAACCCGCCCTGCGTGAACGCACGGATCAGATTCAGGGTCGATGCGGAGGTGTGGTAGGCCTTCACCATGCGCGACGCGTCGTGCCCGCGGGTCTCGGGCGTGAAGTCGTAGCCGTTGACCATGTCGCCGCGGTAGGCGGGAAGCGTGACGCCGTCGCGCGTCTCGTCGTTGGACGAACGCGGTTTGGCGAACTGGCCGGCCATGCGCCCCATCTTGATGACGGGCAGCGAGGCGCCGTAGGTGAGGACGACGGCCATCTGGAGGATGGTGCGGACGCGGGCGCTGATCTTGTCGGCGGTCGCACCGTCGAAGGTCTCCGCGCAGTCCCCGCCCTGCAGGAGGAATGCCTTCCCCTGGGCCGCGGCCGCGAGCCGCTCACGCAGCACGTCCACTTCACCAGCGAAGACCAGCGGCGGGAGGCTCGAGAGTTCCTTGACCGACGCGGTATAGACATCCGGGTCCTGCCACGAGGGCTGCTGGACTGCTGTCATCGAACGCCAGGCATCGAGGCCGGCGGTGGGGGACGAGGCAGGAGCCGCGATACGCGGAAGGACGGGAGCTAGTGAATCAGTCACACGGAAATTCTACTGGCTGCGAGCCCGGCCCCCGATTCGGCCTGTCATCGCCGCTTAGCGCGATGTCACACAGCCGGCGGGACGTCCGCCGGCAGCGTCACACCGCTTCGGTTCCGGCTTGTCCGGCGTCCGTGTCGTCCGCCGGCTTCGCCTTGTCCGCCGAAGTGGCCCGGCCGATCTCCGTGACGGTACCCGGTGCCGGACCGGCGGGGTCGCTCGAGATGCGCACGGCGGCCCGGCGGCTGTCGGCTCCTGGTTTCGGCGTCTTGCGGCCTGCTGCCTTCTCCGCTGCCAGGCGCTCCTTCACCGTGCTCGCGTAGGCATCGACGTACTCCTGCCCGGACAGGCGCATCAGTTCGTACATGATCTCGTCGGTGACGGAACGCTGGACGAAGCGGTCGTCCTCCAGTCCCTCGTACCGGGCGAAGTCGAGGGGCTCACCGATGATGATGCCGACCCGGCGGATGTTGGGGATGCGGCGGCCGATGGGCTGCACCTTGTCCGTGCCGATCATCGCCACGGGGATCACCGGCACGCCCGTGGCCAGCACCAGCTTCGCGACCCCCGTCTTGCCGCGGTACAGGCGTCCGTCGGGGCTGCGGGTCCCCTCCGGGTAGATACCGAGGATGCCGCCCTCGTTCAGGATGTCCATGCCCGCCGTCAGAGAGGACGACGACGCCGCGCCGCCCGAGCGGTCCATCGGCAACTGGTTCGACAACCGGAAGAAGAGAGCGGTGAGCCTGCCCTTGACGCCCTTGCCCGTGAAGTACTCGGATTTCGCGAGGAAGACGACGGGCCTCGGGACGACGATCGGCAGGAAGATCGAATCGGAGAAGGACAGGTGGTTGCTGACGATCACCGCCGGTCCCGACGAGGGGATGTTGTCGAGACCCTTCACCCACGGCCGGAAGAGGAGATTGAGGATCGGACCGACGATGATCCGCTTCATCACCCAATAGAACACGCTGCCAGCCTCCCTGCATGGACGGTGCGGCATCCGGCATGCCGCCCGCTTTTTCCTGTGGAAGCCTACTCTAAGGGCGCCGGGGTCTTTCGACGGCGGCGATCCTCCGGAACCCGACCCCGCAGACCGGCAGTTCGGGAGCCAGGACCGGCTGGGGAGCGGCCTGTTGACGTAGGGGCGCCGGATGTCCACGATTGAATCAGCACGCCCTCAGATTTCCAGGACGCCGGCCGGACATCCTCCGAACCCGGGCCGCAGCACGCGACGGCAGGTAGCAACGTATGGGCCCCCGAGGTCAGGAACCGAACGAATCCACGGATGACGCAGTCTGGCAGGACCTCGTGGCGCGCCTCGAAGGAACCTCTGCGGATCCCCCGGGGCCGAACGCCTCCGGTTCCTCCGCCGCCGAACGGACGGACCCGGACGGTGGCGTCGGCCGGGGACGGACCGATGCGCGCGGCGAATCCGGGGCCGGCGGACCCACGGACCGCGAGCGTGCCGACGCGATCTTCCGCAACCAGCCCTTCCACCCCAGCGGGCCGCGGGACTCCGCGCCCGTCGAGCCGGAGGACGACGAGGGCTTCACACCGGAGGAGCCCCCGCCCCTCGGCTCGGGCGACCCCCTGACGGTCCTCGCCTGGATCGGCGCGGCGGGCGGGCCCATCCTGCTCCTCCTGTTCGCCATGTTCTGGCGGAACGCGCCGCTGGCGGCCACGCTCGGAGTCCTGGCGATCTTCCTTGCGGGTGCCGGCTACCTCGTGACGAAGCTGCCGAAGAACCGGGACATCGGGGACGACGGCGCGGAGGTCTAGCGCTGCCCCTCCCGGTGGGCCGGTGACCGGTCAGGTTCCGCTGCGGGAGAGCAGGCGGGACAGGTCCGCCGCTCCGATCAGCCCGGCCTCGGGCCCCAGGGCCGCGCGTTCGATGCGTGCGGCCGGGCGGAAACCGCGGCCCGTCAGGTTCCTTCCGAAAGCCCGCCGGGCAGGCTCGAGCAACAGGTCGCCGGCGGCGCTCAGGCCGCCTCCGATGACGAACGTGCCCGGATCCAGGGCGGCGGCCAGGTTGGCCAGCCCCAGTCCCAGCCACTGCCCGACGTCGTCGACCAATTCCCGCGACGCCGGGTCCCCCTCCATCGCGAGGCGGGTCACGAGCGCGCCCGTGATGGCCGCGCCGTCGCCCTGAGCCGCCGCGATGATCGCCTGGGCCACCGGGGAGTTCGCTGCGGCAAGTTCCCGTGCCTCGCGTCCCAGCGCGTTCCCCGAGGCGTACTGCTCCCAGCACCCGCGGTTGCCGCACTCGCAGCGGTGGCCCTGGGGCACGATGATCTGGTGTCCGAACTCCCCCGCGACGCCATGCCGACCGCGCTCCACGCGCCCGCCCAGGATCATCGCGCCCCCGATGCCGGTGCCGAGGGTGACGCAGACGAGGCGTGACTCCCCGCGGCCCGCGCCGAACCGCCACTCGGCCCAGGCAGCGGCGTCGGCGTCGTTCACCACGGTCACGCGCCGCCGGAGCAGTTTCTCGAGGTTCCGCCGCAGTGGCTCGTTGCGCCACGCGAGGTGCGGGCTGAACAGGACGGTGCTGTTGGACAGGTCCATCCACCCGGCCGCCCCGATGCCGATCGAACGGATCCTGTAGTCCGCGGACAGCTCCCGGACGAGGTCGGTGATCACGGATTCGACCGCGCGTGGATCCTGACCCGGGGTTGCGCGGCGCGCTTCGGCGAGGATCTGCCCGTGGACGTCGACCACGCCCGCTGCGACCTTCGTCCCGCCGATGTCGACGCCGACCGAGAGGCCGCGCCGCGAGGGATTCGGGAAGGTGCTGCGCGCGGCCCGTGCGGTCAGCGGGCCGTTGCCGCGCCACGCAAGACCGTATTCGGTGCGCAGCCGACGGGCATGGGGGCCGGCCGCCTCGGGCATGATCGGCATACGGTCCTTCCTCGTCCTGTTCCTCGTCCTGTGCTGCGCGATGGCGCGCCGTCGTTACCGATTCGTACAGTACTGGAAGGTAATTCGAGCGGGTAACCCTATAGTCTGAAGCGACCGGTCAAGGTGATACCGAAGGAGTTATCGTGCGCGACATCAGCGTTCCCGTCCTCGTGGACGTCCCCCGCCGGAGCAACATCACGGACCTGGTGGTCCGGCAGGCGGCGAAGCCCTCCAATCCGGCGCTGTTCGCCGTCAAGGGCGCGTCGGGCGAGTGGAAGGACATTTCGGCCACGGAGTTCCGCCGACAGGTCGAGGACATTGCGAAGGGCCTGATCGCGTCGGGCGTGCAGCCGGGCGACCGCGTGGCGATCATGGCACGTACGCGGTACGAGTGGTCGCTGGCCGACTTCGCCGTCTGGTTCGCGGGCGCGGTCTCGGTTCCGGTCTACGAGACCTCCTCCCCCGCGCAGGTGGCGTGGATCCTCGGTGATTCCGGGGCCGTCGGTGCCTTCGTCGAATCCGCCCGCCACGAGGACGTGGTCCGCCAGGCGGTGACGCTGGGGACCATCGGGTCCCTGCAGCACGTCTGGCAGTTCGACGGCGACGGACTCGACACGCTGCGGACCGCCGGGGCAGGCACCGACGAACAGGCCCTCTCCGACCGCCGTGCCTACGCCGGGCTCGACGACGTCGCGACGATCATCTACACCTCCGGCACCACCGGAAAACCCAAGGGCTGCGAGCTGACGCACGGCAACTTCGTGGACCTCTCCGAGAACGCCGCTGCCGCCCTTCCCGAGGTGGCGCACGAGGGTGCTCAGACGATCATGTTCCTGCCCCTGGCCCACGTCTTCGCGCGGTTCATCTCCGTGCTGTGCGTTGCGGCCGGCGCCACCGTGGCCCACACCCCCGACGTCAAGAACCTGCTCCCGGACCTCCAGAGCTACCAGCCGACGTTCATCCTGGCCGTGCCGCGCGTCTTCGAGAAGGTGTACAACAACTCGATGCTGAAAGCCGAGGACGGCGGCAAGGGCAAGATCTTCCACGCAGGGGCCGACGTGGCCATCGCGTGGTCGAAGGCCGAGCAAACCGGCAAGATCCCGCTGGGCCTTCGAGTGAAGCACGCCGTCTTCGACCGGCTGCTCTACGGCAAGATCCGCACCGCAATGGGCGGGCGCGTGCAACACGCGGTGTCGGGCGGTGCGCCCCTGGGAGACCGGCTCGGCCATTTCTTCCACGGTATCGGCCTGCTGGTGCTCGAGGGCTACGGCCTGACGGAGACGACCGCCCCCATCACGGTGAATACCCCGAAGCGCGTCAGGATCGGCACGGTGGGTGCTCCGCTCCCCGGCAATGCCGTGAAGATCGCGGACGACGGCGAGATCCTCACCAAGGGTGTCTGCGTCATGAAGGGCTACTTCAACCGTCCGGACCTCACCGACGAGACCTTCGTCGACGGGTGGTTCCGGACCGGCGACATCGGTGAGCTGGACGACGACGGGTTCCTCCGCATCACGGGCCGCAAGAAGGAGATCATCGTGACGGCCAGCGGGAAGAACGTCGTCCCGGCGATGCTGGAGGACGCCATCCGGTCGAACGCCCTGGTCTCCCAGTGCGTCGTGCTCGGCGACCAGCGCGCTTTCATCTCGGCGCTCATCACGCTCGACGAGGAGGCGCTGCCCGGCTGGCTCGAGCGGCACCACCTGCCGGCCGGGACCACGACGGCCGAAGCCGCCGTGCATCCGACGGTCCTCGCCGAGGTCCAGCACATCGTGGACACCGCCAATACGACGGTGTCCCGCGCGGAAGCCATCAAGGAGTTCCGGATCGTCCCGACCGACTTCACGGAGGCGACCGGCCACCTGACACCGTCCCTCAAGATCAAGCGCGCCCAGGTCCTCACGGACTACGCGGACATCGTCGAGTCGATCTACGCGCCGGCCACCGTCTAGGCGATCCGGCTGACTCCGGCGAGGCGTCAGCCGGTCCGAAGGGACAGCAGCGCGTTCTCGATTACCTCGGTGAGTGCCGGGTGGATCCAGTACTGGCCCCGCGCCATGGTGTGCGCGTCGAGGCCGAAGGACATCGCCTGGATGACGGGCTGGATGATCACCGAGGCCTCATGGCCGAGGATGTGCGCCCCGAGGATGCGCCCTGTCGACTGCTCGGCGATGAGCTTGGCGAATCCCTGCGTGTCCTCCATCGCCCACCCGTACGCCGTCGAGCCGTAGTGCTGGACGGCGGTGACGATCCGCGTTCCCGACGCCTCGGCATGGGCGAGGGCCTCCTCCTCCGTCATGCCGACGGAGGCTGCCTGCGGGTGCGAGAACACCGCCGCGGGCACGAAACGGTGGTCGCTGGCGCGGAGGGCGCCGGGGTGCAGCAGGTTGTGCGCGACGACCTTAGCCTCGTGGTTCGCCACGTGCTTCAGCTGGTGCGCGCTGCTCACGTCACCGAGCGCCCACAGCCCCTCGACGGGCTCCCCGTGGCGGAGGACACGCTGGTACTCGTCCACGGCCAGGCGGCCGTCGTCGTGCAGGTCCAAGCCTGCGTCTGCTGCCCCGATCCCGTCGGTGTTGGGCGTGCGCCCGACGGCCATGAGGACGACGTCGACCTCGATCTCCGTCGGGCCGGCCGGCCCGTTGAGGCGAGCCGTCACACTGCCGTCGTCGTTCGCGACGATCTGCGTGACGTCGGTGTCCAGCCGGAGGTCCCACTGGTGGGCGGCCTGGCGCGTGAACGCCTCGGACACGGTCGCGTCGAGATGCCGGAGCATGCCGCCGGAGCGGACGGCGAGGGTGACATCGGTTCCGAAGGCGCCGAACACGTGGGCGAACTCCGCCGCCACGTATCCGCCGCCGACGATCAGCAGGCGGCGGGGCAGCTCGTCCAGGCGCATCACGGTGTCCGAGGTGTGGACCTGGGGCAGGCCGATGCCAGGGAGCCCGGGCAGGACCGCCCGCGACCCCGCCGCGATGACCAGCTGGTCCGCGGTGATGACATCGCCCGAAGGAGTCTCGAACGACTTCTCCCCCGTGAGCCGTACGTACTCCTCGATCAGGGTCACGTTCTCGAGCTCGTCCGCGCGGTAGTCCCTCCCGCCACTCGAGATGGCATCGATCCGGGTGAAGATCCTGTCCCGGATGTCCCTCCAGCGCACGCCGTCGAGGGCGAGGTCCACCCCGAGTCCTGATGCTTCCGCAGTCGCCGATGCCAGCTGCGCCGGGTACACGTACATCTTCGTGGGGATGCACCCCACGTTGAGGCAGGTACCGCCGAAGGTACCGCCCTCGACAAGGACCACCTTCCGGTCATCCCACGCGGGCGAAATGAGCGTATTCCCTGAGCCGGAGCCGATGATTGCGAGGTCGTAGTGGGTCACACGACGCAGTCTAGCCGCGCCCGCCCGCCCGGTCGGCGGGAAGGGCGGACGCGGCAGGCCGTCAGGCGGGGGTGATGATGAGGAGGAGGTCTCCGCCCTGGGCGGGTTGGACGCCGGTGAAGGTGGTGCGGTGGATGGTGCCGGTGATGGGGGTGGTGATGTTGGCTTCCATCTTCATGGCTTCGATGGTCGCGACGGTGTCTCCTGCGGTGACGGGTGTTCCTTCGGTGAGGGTGATGGTGACGGATCCGGCGAAGGGTGCGGGGATGTGGCCGGGGGTGGCGGGGTCGGCTTTCTCGGCGGTCTTCACGTTGCTGGTGATGGCCCGGTCGCGGACGGTCACGGGCCGCATCTGCCCGTTGAGGGTGCACATGACGGTCCGCATGCCCTTCTCGTCCGGGTCGGACACCGCTTCGAGGGTCGCGATGAGCCGGACGCCCTTGTCGAGTTCGATGACGTGCTCGGTGCCCGGCTGCAGGCCGTAGAGGTAGTCCGCGGTGCCCAGCACGGACACGTCCCCGTAGGTGTCCCTCGTGGCGGTGAAGTCCCGGGCGGGCCCGTTGAAGAGCAGGGTGTTCAGCGCTGTCCGGCGTTCCTTCGGCGTGCCAGCGAGTTTCTTCTCGTCGTCGGCGGTGATCTCGGCGTCGCGGGGTTTGAGTTCCCGGCCCTTGAGGGCCTTGGTCCGGAAGGGTTCGGGCCACCCGCCGGGCGGGTTGCCGAGCTCCCCGTTGAGGAACCCGATGACCGAGTCCGGGATGTCGTAGGCCTGCGGGTTGGCTTCGAACTCCTTCGGGTCGGCGTTGGAGCCGACGAGGGCCAGGGCGAGATCACCGACGACCTTTGAGGACGGGGTGACCTTCACGAGCCGGCCGAGGATCCGGTCCGCGGCGGTGTACATGTCCTCGATGGCCTCGAAGCGTTCCCCGAGCCCGAGGGCGATGGCCTGCTGCTTCAGGTTCGAGAGCTGACCTCCGGGGATCTCGTGCCGGTACACGCGCCCTGTGGGTCCGGGCAGCCCGGACTCGAAGGGTGCGTACATGCGCCGGACGGCCTCCCAGTAGGGCTCGAGCGCGCACACGTTCCCGAGGTCCAGGCCGGTGTCTCGGGGCGTGTGGGCCAGAGCCGCGACCAAAGCCGAGGCGGAGGGCTGGCTGGTCGTCCCGGCCAGGGGCGCACTGGCGACGTCTACGGCGTCCACCCCGGCGTCCACCGCCGCCAGCAGGGTGGCGAGCTGGCCACCGGCGGTGTCATGGGTGTGCAGGTGAACCGGCACCTCGAAGCGTTCCCGCAGGGCGCTCACCAGTCGCGCCGCTGCCGCGGGGCGCAGCAGCCCGGCCATGTCCTTGATCGCCAGGATGTGCGCGCCGGCGTCCACGATCCGCTGCGCCAGCTCCAGGTAGTAGTCCAGGGTGTAGAGCTTCTCCGCGGGGTCGAGCATGTCCGCGGTGTAGCAGAGGGCGACTTCGGCGACCGCGGTCCCGGTGGCCCGCACCGCCCGGATCGCCGGTTCCATCTGGGACACGTCGTTCAGGGCGTCGAAGATCCGGAAGATGTCGATCCCCGACGCCGCGGCCTCGGCCACGAACGCGGTCGTGACCGCTTCCGGGTACGGGGTGTACCCGACGGTGTTGCGGCCGCGCAGCAGCATCTGCAGGCAGATGTCCGGGATCTGGCGGCGCAACGCGTCCAGGCGCTCCCACGGATCCTCCCCCAGGAACCGCAGTGCCACATCATAGGTCGCCCCGCCCCACGCCTCCACCGACAGCAGGCCCGGCGTCAGCGCCGACACCGCCGGCCCGGCCGCGGTCAGGTCCCGGGTCCGCACCCGGGTCGCCAGCAGCGACTGGTGCGCGTCCCGGAACGTCGTATCCGTCACCGCCACCGCCGTCTGCTCCCGCAGCGCCCGCGCGAAACCCTCCGGGCCGAGTTCCAGGAGGCGTTGCCGGCTTCCCGGCATTCGCGCCTCGCGCTGGCCATTAGTGTCGGCTTCAGGGAGTGCGGGGAGTTTCTCCCGGGGGTCCAGGTGCGCCGGCCGGGCCCCGTTGGGCTGGTTCACGGTCACGTCCGCGAGCCAGGTCAGCAGTTTCGTGCCCCGGTCCGCGGGGATCCGGGCGGTGAGCAGTTCCGGGCGTTCGTCGATGAACGACGTCGCGACGTTCCCGGCGATGAAGTCCGGGTCATCCAGGACCGCCTGCAGGAAGCTGATGTTCGTGGACACCCCACGGACCCGGAACTCCGCCAGGGCACGCCGGGCACGGGTAACGGCGGCCGGGTAGTCCCGGCCCCTACAGGTGAGCTTGACGAGCATCGAATCGAAGTGCGGGCTGATCTCCGCCCCCGCGTACACGGTCCCACCATCCAACCGGACCCCGGCGCCACCGGCCGACCGGTACGCCGAAATCCTGCCGACGTCGGGGCGGAACCCGTTCGCCGGGTCCTCCGTCGTGATCCGCGACTGCAGGGCAGCACCGCGCAGCGTCACCGTGTCCTGCGACAGGCCCAGGTCGGCCAGGGTCTCCCCGGCCGCGATCCGCAGCTGCGACTGGACCAGGTCCACGTCGGTGACTTCCTCCGTGACGGTGTGCTCGACCTGGATGCGCGGGTTCATCTCGATGAACACGTGCTGACCCGCGCGTTCGCCGACGGTGTCCACCAGGAACTCCACCGTGCCTGCGTTCACGTACCCGAGTGCGGTCGCGAACTTCACCGCGTCCCGGTGAAGTGCCTGCCGGATGCCCTCGTCCAGGTTCGGGGCCGGGGCGATCTCGATGACCTTCTGGTGCCGGCGCTGCAGTGAGCAGTCCCGCTCGAACAGGTGCATCACGTTCCCGTGCGCGTCGGCGAGGATCTGCACCTCGATGTGCCGGGGCCGCAGGACGGCCTGTTCCAGGAACATCGTCGGATCCCCGAACGCGGACTGCGCCTCCCGCATCGCGGCCTCCAGAGCCTCCGGCAACGCCTCCCGCGTATCGACCCGGCGCATGCCCCGGCCCCCGCCGCCGGCGACGGCCTTGGCGAACACCGGGAACCCGATCTCCTCCGCGGCCGCGATCAGCTCACCGACATCCGCGCTCGGACGCGAGGACGCCAGCACCGGGATGCCCGCCGCCCGGGCGGCGTCCAACGCCTTGACCTTGTTCCCGGCCAGTTCGAGCACATCAGCGGGAGGGCCCACGAAGGTGATGCCCGCATCGGCAGCCGCCCGGGCCAGGCCCGGGTTCTCCGACAGGAACCCGTAGCCCGGGTAGATCGCGTCACAGCCGGCGTCCTTGGCGACCCGGATGATCTCGTCGATGTCCAGGTACGCCCGCACCGGGTGGCCTTCCTCCCCGATCAGGTACGCCTCATCGGCCTTCTGCCGGTGGATCGAATTCCGGTCCTCCTGCGGGAACACCGCGACCGTCTTCGCCCCCACCTCATACCCGGCCCGAAAAGCACGGATGGCGATCTCGCCACGATTAGCTACCAGAATCTTCGAGAACATAACGCTCCTGCATCCTTGCGGGTCGGGTCCTGCACGCTGGCTCGATCCTACCCGGCCTACCCGGCGCGTCCACGGTGCATGTCATCCTGCTTCACGACCGCATGGAAGCCGCGGATTCGCGGGCCGGGGCCGGCCCGGGCGCGTGCACCGATCACCCTAGAATGGGGCGGGGGCCGATCCGCGAGCCTCGGTGTCCGCCAGAGATAGGTAGAGGGTTATTCCGTGCAGGTAGTGAGCATCAGCAGCCTCAAAGGCGGCGTGGGAAAGACGTCGGTCACCCTGGGGCTGGCCTCGGCCGCACTGGCAGCAGGGGTCCCCACACTCGTCGTCGACCTCGATCCCCATGCGGATGCCACCACCGGACTGGCGGTCCGACCGTCCGACCAGATCGACGTCGGGCGCCTGCTGAAGGACGCGCGGCGCGGGGACCTTGCGGCCAACACCGTCCCGAGCGGCTGGGTGACCACCGCCGCGCGACTCAGGGCATCCGGGCGGTCCACGCTCGATGTCGCCATGGGCTCCGCCTACTCCGGTATCTACGACCGGCCGGACCTCGGGCGGCGCGACCAGCGCAGGCTGGCAACGCTTCTGTCCCGCGTGAAGGGGTACAGCCTCGTCCTGATCGACTGCCCTCCCTCGCTCAACGGCCTCACACGCATCGGCTGGACCGCGAGCAACAAGGTCCTCCTCGTCGCTGAACCCGCCCTGTTCTCCGTGGCGGGCACCGAACGGACGATGCGCGCCCTCGAGCTCTTCCGCCGGGAGTTCGCACCCGACCTGCACGCGGCGGGCATCGTGGCGAACCGGGTGCGGCCCACGTCGAACGAGCATGCGTTCCGCCTCGGCGAGATGCGGCAGATGTTCGGCGACCTGCTGCTCAGCCCGACGATCCCGGAGCAGGCCAACTGGCAGCAGATCCAGGGCGCTGCCCACTCCGTGCACCACTGGCCCGGGGATTCCGCCCAGCAGTCGGCAGGTTACTTCGATGAACTGCTGAGGAGCGTCCTGGATTCGGGCAGGATGCGGAGTCGCACCGCCAGGCGGGCATGATCCGGCGAGCGGTAGGAACGGCCCGGAGGTAGGGATGGGCCCGGAACTGCGAAGGAGCGGGCCCCTCGGGGCCCGCTCCGTCGTCTGCTAGCTGATCTTGCGTGTCACGCGGCGCTTGCTGAGCTCGTCCCCGGGGAATTCCTGGTCGGGGGCGTGCTCGCTGGGAAGGGCCGCAAGGCTGCCCTCCACTTCGCGCCAGACACGGCCGACGGCGATACCGAAGACGCCCTGCCCGCCCTGCACGAGGTCGATGACCTCGTCCGCCGATGTGCATTCGTACACGCTGGCGCCGTCGCTCATGAGGGTGATCTGGGCGAGGTCCTCGACACCGCGCTCCCGCAGGTGCTCGACCGCGGACCGGATCTGCTGGAGTGACACGCCCGTGTCGAGCAGCCGCTTGACCACCTTGAGGACGAGGATGTCGCGGAAGCCGTAGAGGCGCTGTGTGCCGGAGCCGGAGGCGCCGCGCACGGCGGGTTCGACGAGGCCGGTCCGGGCCCAGTAGTCGAGCTGGCGATAGGTGATGCCCGCGGCCTTACAGGCGGTGGGGCCGCGGTATCCGGCGTCCTCGTCGAGGACGGGGAGGTCTTCCGTGAACAGCAAGCCCTGGGCGCTGGGCGGGACACCCGTGCCTGCCGGGCTGGCTGCCTTGCCGGCGTCACCCTTCGGACTCACGTGTTGCCTCCTCGTCGGGTTCCCGGGGAAAAATGCCGGCTGGGCGGGACCTCAGGATGTGCACTCAAGTGTGCCCCGAGTCCCCCACGCACGCAATGGGAACTGTATCCTTCGACGTTAGATCCCGTGAGGGGCAAGGTCAAAGATGCTGGGCCGTAAGAACGGCCGTGTCGCCGGCCGCCCGATCGGCGCCCGCGCATCGCAGGCCCGCCACCGCGCCGTAGGGGACGGGCAGCGTCAGCGCTCGAAGTCCTCGGGCTCGACGTCGGCGAGGAACTCCCGGAACTGGAGGACCTCCTTCTCGGCCGTCTCCTCGGTGTCGCCGTCCTCCGTCTCCTCGGCGTCGGCATCCGCTATCTCGACGCCGGCCAGGGCCAGGACCTCGTCCGCACAGTAGATGGGGCAGGGTACCCGCAGTGCGATGGCGAGGGCGTCGGAAGCCCGGGAACTGACCGTCACACCGTCGCTGAAGACGAGTTGCGCGTGATAAACCGTGTCCTCCACGGAGGTGATGCGCACCTCGGAGATCGTCTTGCCTGCCGCTGCGACCACGTCGACCAGGAGGTCGTGGGTCATCGGCCGCGGCGGCACGATGCCCTGCTGGACGAAGGCGATGGCGCTGGCCTCCGGGGCCCCGATCCAGATCGGCAGGTGCCGCTCCCCCGCGGTCTCGCGCAGAAGGACCAGGGGCTGGTTCGACGGCAGTTCTATCCGCACGCCCACCACTTCTACTTCGATCACGGGAAGCCGCCTAACTGTCCATTCGGGCTATATGGCTGTGCACGAGGGCGCTGTGCAGACCGAGGCAGAGTTCGCTGATCTCACGCGCCGTCTCGGCTGCACGGGCCTTCGATGCGACGTCCTTGCGGGATGCGACAGGAGCGACGACACGCTCGACGAGCCCCAGTTCCCGGTCCGCAGCGGCCCGGAAGGGCCTCAGGTGGCGGGGTTCGATCCCGTGGCTCTCGAGTTGCACGCACGCCTTCGTGATCTTGAGGGCGTGCTCGTCGAAGCGGTTGTCCACGGCGGTGATCAGGCCGAAGCTCACGAGGTCGTCGACGAGCCGGCGGGGTGCGCCGGCCTCGGCGGCGAGCGTCTCCGCGGTGAGCCGACGGCCGTGCGCACTGAGCTCGCGGGACAACTGGTCCGACACGACGCGCGGCGATAGTGTCATGCCGCCGGGCAGTGACTCGGGCCGCTCTCCGCGGTCGATCGCGTCGACGTAGTCCTTGATGACCTTCAGGGGAAGGTACTGGTCACGCTGCAGGGCCAGGACGAAACGCAGGCGTTCGACGTCGTGCGCCGCGTACTTCCGGTACCCGGCGCGCGTCCGCTGCGGGGAGATGAGGCCCTTCTCCTCGAGGAAACGGATCTTGGAGGCCGTGACCTGGGGGAAGTCCTCGGCCAGCTCGCGCAGGACCTCACCGATGTTGAGGACACCGGTGCCGGAGGAGCCGGAAGCGATGCCGGCCGGCTGGCGGGCGGGTCGGGAAACAGGCATGAACCGGACTAGGCCTGCGCTGCCGTGTGCCGCGGCGCCCGGCCGGACGTCTTGCGCGCGGCGTAGAAGGTCAGCCGGAACTTGCCGATCCGCACCTCGTTGCCGTCGCGCAGGGCGACACTGTCCACGCGGTCGTTGTTGACGTACGTGCCATTGAGGCTGCGGGTGTCCACGACGACGAAGCCGCTGTCGGTCCTTCGGAACTCGGCGTGCTGGCGGGACACCGTCACGTCGTCGAGGAAGATGTCGGCATTCGGGTGGCGCCCGGCCTTGGTGACGTCCTCGTGGAGGAGGAACCGCGCACCGGCGTTCGGTCCGGAATGGGCTATCAGGAGGGCGGAGCCCGCCGGGAGTGCGGCGACGGAGGCCTGCTCCTCCCGTGTCAGATGTCGCTCGATCTCTTCCGCGGCGGAGTACGGCGGCAGACTGATCGACGTTGTTTCAGGAGACGTCATGTTCGGCTCTTCTCCTTTTCCGGATCGATTCACGTTGCGTACCATCGGTCTTCCTCCCCCTGCTGCGCGGTATGCCCGGTTGTCGCCGGCCGTACCGTCCCCGCTGACTTCGCCGGGCAGTTCTAGCCTACCTGCTGGGAGTAGTCGGCTGAACTCAGGAGGTCCTGGACCACGGAGGGATCGGAGACCTTGATCTCCAGCAGCCAGCCTTCACCGTAGGGGTCGGAGTTGATCAGGGACGGGTCGTCGTCGAGCGCTTCGTTGCGCGAGACGACCTGGCCGGTGACGGGTGCGTAGATGTCGCTGACGCTCTTGGTCGATTCGACCTCGCCGATCACGTCGGCGCCCGTCACGCTGGTGCCCTCCTCGGGCATCTGCACGTAGACGACGTCGCCGAGCGCGTCCTGGGCGAAATCGGTGATGCCGACGCGGACCGTGCCGTCGATGGCGGGCTCGCTGACCCACTCGTGTTCCGCGGTGTAGTAGAGGCCATCGGGAATGTTGCTCATGGTTGCCTTTCGGACGCGCGGTCTTCAGCGGCGGCGGACGGCCGCCGGGTACTGGTCGAGTATAGGCATATCCGGCGGACACGTGACGCGCCTCTCACACGGTCGGTGATGGCGGGCTGCCACCGGCCCGGACATGCAAAAGGCCCGTCTCCTCCGGCGGATTGCCGGTGGAAACGGGCCCTGCAGTGTCGGGATGACAGGATTTGAACCTGCGACCCCTTGACCCCCAGTCAAGTGCGCTACCAAGCTGCGCCACATCCCGATCGGCCCGTCCAGCAGGCCAAACCACTCGGATAACAATACAGCATTCTCCGGGTGGATCCGCACACTGGGACGGTGTCAGCGCTTGCGGCTCCGCTTCTCGCGGACGCGCATACTGACCTCGATGGGCGTGCCCTCGAAGCCGAACGTCTCGCGGAGGCGGCGGGTGATGAAGCGGCGGTAGCCGGGGTCCAGGAATCCCGTGGTGAACAGGACGAACTTCGGCGGCCGGCTGGAGGCCTGCGTCCCGAAGAGGATGCGCGGCTGCTTGCCGCCGCGCACCGGGTGGGGGTGCGCCGCGACGAGCTCACCCAGGAACGCGTTGAGGCGGCCCGTGGGGATGCGCCGGTCCCAGGACTCGAGTGCGACGTCGAGGGCGGGCACCAGGCGGTCCTTGTGCCATCCGGTCAGGGCCGAGATGTTCACGCGGGGCGCCCAGTCCACGTGCGCGAGGTCCTGTTCGATCTCGCGCTCGAGGTACCGGCGGCGCTCGTCGTCCAGCAGGTCCCACTTGTTAAAGGCCAGCACGATCGCCCGGCCGGACTCGATGGCCATGTTCAGGATGCGGATGTCCTGCTCGCTGAGCACCTCGTCGACGGCGAGAAGGACGACGGCGACCTCGGCCTTCTCCAGCGCCGACTGGGTGCGCAGTGAGGCGTAAAAATCGGCGCCCTGCTGCATGTGCACCCGGCGGCGGATGCCTGCGGTGTCCACGAAGCGCCAGGTGCGGCCTCCGAGTTCGATCATCTCGTCCACCGGGTCGCGGGTGGTCCCGGCCAGGGGATCGACGACGACGCGGTCGGAACCCGCCAGCTTGTTGAGCAGGGAGGACTTGCCGACATTGGGTCGCCCGATCAGGGCGATACGCCGCGGCCCGCCGGACCGCTCGATGCCGCCGTGCTCCGAGAACTCCGGGAGGATCTCGTTGACCTTGTCCAGCATGTCGGCCGTGCCGCGCCCGTGGAGGGCGGAGACCGGCCAGGGCTGACCGAAGCCGAGTCCCCACAACACCGAGGCATCCGCCTCGTTCTGGATGTCGTCGACCTTGTTCGCCACGAGGATGACGGGCTTCTTCTTGCGGCGCAGCATGCGCACCACGGCCTCGTCGGTCGCGGTGGCGCCGACCGTCGCGTCCACGACGAGCAGCACGGCGTCGGCCATGTCCACGGCGATCTCCGCCTGGTCGGCGACGCGGGCAGCAATGCCCTTCGCGTCCTGCTCCCAGCCTCCCGTGTCCACCAAGGTGAAGTTGCGGCCCGACCACTGCGCCGGGTAGGACACCCGGTCGCGGGTCACTCCGGGGGTGTCCTCGACGACGGCCTCACGGCGGCCGAGGATGCGGTTCACCAGAGTGGACTTGCCGACGTTCGGTCGCCCGACGATGGCCAGGACGGGGTTGAGCCGGCCCTCTGCCTCGTCGTCGTAGTCCTCGTCCTGCCGGGCGAGGAGCGCGGCATCCTCGTCGTCGAGCTCGTAGTCCTCGAGCCCGGCACGCAGCGAGGCGGCGCGCTGCTCGGCCTCGGCGTCGTCGAGGGTATCGAGCACCTCGCTGACATGGTCCTCGCCGCTCGGCTCGTAGTCCTCGTCGGCGCCCTGGGCCGTCGCATTCGGCGAAAGGTTCTCGCTCATCTTGTTTCCTTCGGTTGGTGTTCACCGTCTCCCGACGGTAATCCTGGTGGGCTCACGCCCGAATACTTGCGGTGGTGCCCTGCTAGTGCGCCACGGTGCGTACGATGCCGATGACCGCCGCCACGGTCTGCTCGAAGTCGAGGTCCGACGAGTCGAGCGTGACGACCCCATCCGCCGCCTGCTGGAAGTTGACCACGGTGGAGTCCCTCGCGTCACGGTCGATGACCTGCCGCTTGAGCTCCGCGTCGGTCTGCGTTCTGCCGAGCTGGTCGCCGCGGCGGCGCAGGCGGGCTTCCTCGCTCGCGGTGAGGAGGATGCGCACCTCCGCGTCGGGCGCGACGACGGTGGTGATGTCCCGTCCCTCGGCGACGATCCGGTGACCGGCACCGGCGATCAGTGCACGCTGGCGCCGGATCAGCTCGGCCCTCGCACCCATGGTCGTGGCGACGGCGCTGACCGCCGAGGAGACCTCGGGTTCGCGGATGGCGGAGGTGACGTCGTCGCCCGCGATGGTCACGGACTCGCGGTCGGGGCTGGTGCTGATGAAGAGTTCGATGGACCGCGCCGCGGCCTCGACCGCCGCGCTGTCCTGGAGGTCGATCCCGGTGGCGATGCAGTGGAGCGTGACGGCCCGGTACATCGCGCCGGTGTCGAGGTACGCGGCGCGCAGGCGGCGGGCCACCTCGCGGCTGACGCTCGACTTGCCGGACCCGGAGGGACCGTCGATGGCGACCACGAGCGACTTGCCGAGGCGAAATCCGGAGTAGGGGCCCGACGGAGCGGACTCCCCCGCCGGAGCTCCGGCCCGGATGGCCTGCGTGGTTTCTGCTGAAGTCTGGGTCACTGCACTACCTTCCAGCCCCGCTGCGTCAGGGACTCCGTCAATTCTTGTCGCTTGCCCGGCAGGACCGAGAGCTCCGCAAGGCCCACCTGCCGTCCGGGAGAATGCTCGAGGCGGAAATCCTCGACGTTGATGCCGGTGTGGCCGATCTCCGTGAGGAGCTTCGCGATCTGGCCGGGCACGTCGTCGACGAGCACGGTCAGGCGCGCGAAGGAGTTCGGCGGGGTACCGTGCTTGCCGGGAACACGCGCCTGACCCGCGTTCCCCTCGGACATCAGCTGCGCCATGTCGAGCCGGGCTCCGCCGGCCGTCGGGTCCTCGAGGGTGCCGATCAGGCGGTTCAGGTCCTCCCGGACGCCGTAGAGGATGTCGACGAGGCGGCCGGCGTTGGCGGACAGGATCTGCACCCAGAGGCGCGGGTCACTGGCCGCGATGCGGGTGACGTCCCGCAGTCCGTTGCCGGCGAGCGAGAGGGCCTGCACCGGCGAATCCTGCAGCCTGCTCGCCACGAGGGATGACACCACCTGGGGCAGGTGCGAGATGAGGGCGACCGCCTCGTCGTGCTCCTCGACGGACATCCGCGCCGGCACCGCACCGAGGTCGACGGCGAGCGACTCGGCGCACAGCACGGCCTCGGGGGCACTGTCGGCGTGGGGGCAGAGGACCCACGGAGCGCCCGTGAAAAGCTCCGCACGCGCGGCGACGGGCCCGGACTTCTCGCGGCCGGCCATCGGGTGCGTCCCGACGTAGCGGGAGAGATGTGCACCGATGCCGGGAGTGGCGGTGAGCTCCCGGAGGATCGCCTCCTTCACGCTGCAGATGTCGACGACGACGGCGTCGGGGTGCGCCAGCAGGGCGGCTGCCACCACACGCGCGGTGACGTCGGGCGGCGTGGCCACCACGACGACCTCGGGCGCTACCTGAGCCGCGCCCTGCGCGTCCGCGAGGAGCCGGCCGGCACCGATGTCGCGGGCGACGGCTTCGGTCGACGGCGAACTATCGAACAGGACGACGTCGAGCCCGCGCGTGCGCAGACCCAGCCCGATGCTGGCTCCCAGCAGACCGGCCCCGATGATCAGAACCGGTCCGGCGAGGTGCGTTCCCTGCTCCGTGCGCATGGTCATCGGTTAGAGGCCCACCGATGCCAGCAGGTGCCCGACCTCCTGGCGCCCGAGCACACGGATGCTGCCCTGACGCTGGTCGCCGACCCGGATGGGGCCGAGCTGGGTCCGGACGAGGCGCTCGACGGGGTGGCCGACCGCGTCGAAGAGCCTGCGGACCACGCGGTTACGGCCGGAGTGCAGCACGACCTCGACGAGGACGTGTCCCGGTGTCGAGTCGACGAGCTTGAAGGAGTCCACCTGTGCAGGGCCGTCCTCGAGCTCGATACCCTCCTTCATCTGCGCACCGATACCCTGCGCCATCGGGCCCCGTACCTGCACGAGATAGGTCTTCGGGACCTCGTAGGAGGGGTGGGTCAGGCGGTTGGTGAGTTCGCCGTCGTTGGTGAGCAGGAGCAGGCCCTCGGTCTCCGCGTCGAGGCGACCGACGTGGAAGAGCCGCTCGTTCTTGTTCTTGTTCTTCAGGAAGTCACTGATGCAGGGACGGCCCTCGGGGTCCTCCATGGTGGAGACGACGCCGCGCGGCTTGTTGAAGACGTAGTACTTCAGGTGCTCGTTGAGTTGCAGGCGGATGCCGTCCACATGGATGGCTACCTGCTCGGGATCGACGCGCACGCCGAGCTCGGTGACGACGGTGCCGTCGACCTCCACGCGTCCGTCGAGGATCATCTCCTCGCACACGCGGCGGGAAGCGACGCCCGCGAGAGCCATCACCTTCTGCAGCCGCACGCCCTCCGGGTTGTGGACGTCGATCTCGTCCGCCGGGCGGCTCGCGCGCTTGGGCTTCGAGGGACGCACCGGACCGAGGTTCTGCCCGAAGCGCTCCCGCCCGAAGGCCTTGGCTCCCGCAGGCTTTGGACGACCGGCACCGTCCTGGCCACCGGAACGGGCACCGGACGTGGCACCGGGGCGCCCGGGCTTCCCGGCGGCACGTCCTCCGGCCTTGACACCGAAGCGGCTGGACGGGGTCCCAGCGGACGGCCTGCCCGCGGCAGAACGGGCTCGGCCGTCGGTGGAACCACGGCGATCGCCGCCCGCAGCGGGGCGCCCGTCGGACGAGCGCTCCTGGAACGGACGACCCTCGCCGGACCGGCCGCCGCGCTCGTTGCGCTCCTGGAACGGGCGACCCTCGCCGGGCCGGCCGCCGCCGCCCTGCCCGGATCCGCTGCGCGGTGAGGACGTCCGCCGGGCAGCGTCGGATGGGCGTCCGGTCGATCCGCCGCGGCGCGGCGTATTACGTCCGGAACCGGATCCTGGCTGCTGTGTCATGTAGAAAGTCCTTCTCGTAGGTCGTGCTCAGTACGTCGTCTCGTCATACTCCCCAAGGCTCTCGAGGCCCGGCAGGTGGGGAGCGATCCGGGGCAATTCGTCGACGCTGCCCAGCCCCAATCTTTCCAGAAAGAAGGTGGTGGTCCCATAAAGGACCGCGCCGGTCTCCGGATCGGTCTCCATCTCGACAACCAGTCCGCGCTGAAGCAGGGTGCGGACCACGGAATCGACGTTGACGCCACGAATTGCAGAAACCCGGGCACGGGACACGGGTTGGCGGTACGCGATGACCGCCAGAGTCTCGAGTGCTGCTTGTGAAAGCCGGGCAGATTGGCCATCGAGCACGAAGTCGGCAACAACGGAGGCGAAGTGCTTCCGGGAGAAGATGCGCCACCCGCCGGCGATGTTCCTGAGTTCGAAACCGCGCGGCACGAATGATTCGGCGCTTCGGGGGCCTGACCCAGTATAGCCGTCGTACTCCCGCTGCAGGTCCACCAGCACCGCGTGCACCTGCGCCGTCGGCCGATCGAGCACGGCAGCGACCTGATCGTCCGTCACAGGGCGGTCCGCCACCATGAGGATCGCCTCCACTGCCGCGCGGAGCCCGCCCGGCAGGTCGTCGACGGAGACGCCGTGTCCGTCGGGAGCGCTCTCGTCGGATTCATGCATCGTGCACTCCTTTCGTGTCTGCCTGGTCGTAGTCCTCGAAGTCGCTCGCCAGCAGTTCGGCCGTCCAGCGCTCGTCCTCGGCGCTCCACCTCACCACCAGCTCGGCCAGCGGCGCGGCCTGGTCGAAGGAGACGACGCCGTCCCTGAACAGCTCGAGCAGGGCCAGGAACCGCACCACGAGGACCAGCCGAGACTCCGCGTCCGCGGTCAGCTGCCGGAAGGACAGCGGTCCCCGCGACCGCAGCAGGTCCTGCAGCACGACCGCCTGGTCGCGCACGCTCACCGGCGGGGAGTGCAGGTGCTCGATGCTGACCTCGGCCGGCTGCTCCTGGCGCGGCGTGAGCACCTTCGCCGCGAGTGCCGCGAATTCCTCGGGTGAATGTTTCCAGATGAGTTCCGGCAGGAGCCGGGTGAACTCGGTCTCGAGGGGTACGCTCCGCGGGTGCCGCGCCTCCTCCTCCTCGAGCCGCCCCGCAAGGTGACGGGCCATCTCCTTGAAGGCCTTGTACTGGAGGAGGCGGGCGAAGAGCAGGTCGCGCGCCTCGAGGAGCGCGATGTCCTCCTCGTCCTCCACGGCGCCGGTGGGCAGGAGCCGGGCGGCCTTCAGGTCGAGGAGGGTGGCGGCGACGACGAGGAACTCACTCGCCTCGTCGAGCTTCCATTCCCCCTCCGCGGCCTGGATGCGGCGGATGTGGGCGATGAACTCGTCGGTCACCTGCGCCAGGGCGATCTCGGTGATGTCGAGTTCGCGCCGCGAGATGAGGTTCAGCAGCAGGTCGAAGGGACCGCTGAAGTTGGTGAGCTGCACCTCGAAGACCGGCGGGCGGGCGGGTTCCTGCTCCGCGGCAGCACCACCCGCAGCACCACCGCCGGTACCACCGCCGGCGTGGCGGCCGTCGCCGGGTCCTGGGTGCCCCTGCAGGGCGGCCTCCGCCGTCGTGGCCTGTCCGCCCGCACGCGCGGGCGTTGTGTCCGCCATCTAGCGGAACCGGGCGGACCCGGGATCGACGGGCACTAGGGCGCTCCGCCCCTACTGATGAGCTCCTTCGCCAGCCGGCGGTAGGCATCCGCACCCGAGTGGTTGGCGGCGTAGGACGTGATGGGCTCGGCGGCCACGGTCGCGTCCGCGAACTTGATGGTGCGCTTGATGACCGTCTCGAAGACCTTGTCCCCGAAGGCCTCAACGAGGCGCGCGATGACCTCGCGGGAGTGCAGGGTTCGCGCGTCGTACATGGTCGCGAGCACGCCGTCGATCTGGAGACGCGGGTTCAGGCGGTCCTGCACCTTCTCGATGGTCTCGACCAGCAGGGCCACGGCGCGCAGGGCGAAGAACTCGCAGATCAGCGGGATGATGACGCCGTGGGCCGCCGTGAGGGCGTTGACCGTGAGCAGTCCGAGGGACGGCTGGCAGTCGATGAGGATGACGTCGTAGTCGTCGGACACCTTGCGCAGCGCCCGGTCGAGGACCTGCTCGCGGGCGACCTCGTTGACGAGCTGCACCTCGGCCGCGGACAGGTCGATGTTGGCGGGCAGCAGGTCGATGTTGTCGATCGCGGTGTGCTGGATGGCGTCCTGGATGGAGACCTTACGGTCCATGAGCACGTTGTACACGGTCACGTCGAGCTCGTGCGGGTTGGTGCCGAGGCCGGCGGACAGCGCGCCCTGCGGATCGAAGTCGACGAGCAGCACCTTGCGTCCTGCTTCGGCGAGCGCGGCGCCCAGGTTGATGGTCGACGTCGTCTTGCCGACGCCGCCCTTCTGGTTGACCATCGCGATGACCCTCGCCGGGCCGTGCGAGTCGAGGACCCGGGGCTCAGGGAACTCCGTCACAGGGCGGCCGGTCGGGCCGAATCCCGCGTCCGCTGCGCTGGGCAGAGTTGTGGAACCCTGTTCACTACTCACGTATTTCTCCACGCTTCCATCAGAATCGGTGCAGGCCGGTCGATCATCGTCCCGAGCGGCATTTCTATAGTCCACGGTACAACGCCGACGGCAGCACCCGTGGAGACGAGTGCTCTTCCGTTACGAGCCTTGAGCCTCAACCTGAGGTCGAATGTTCCCCGGTGCTGCCGTCCGCAGAGGCTGCACCGGCCATCCCCAGGCTGCCTGCCGGCCCTTCTGCCTCCCTGCCCGGAGACGACGACGGCGATGGCCCGGTCGCGTTCCGGGCCATCGCCGTTCATCCTGCCGAGCCTCGGCTCAGCACTGGAAGGGTGTCAGTGGGCTGCGGTCCCTCGCACCGCCGCGTTGGTCCTGACGGCGGCACCCTCCTCGACGTCGACGTCGTCGCCGCTCTCGAAGCGGTGATCGGTGCTCATCGTGGCCTCGTCGAAGGGCAGGCGTCCCTCGAGGACCTCGTCGACACGGCCGCGTTCGATCTCCCGCGTCCAGGTGCCGATGAGGACGGTGGCGACGGCGTTGCCGGTGAAGTTCGTCAGCGCACGCGCCTCGGACATGAACCGGTCGATACCGACGATCAGGCCGACGCCGTCGACCAGGTCGGGGCGGTGCGACTGCAGGCCGCCGGCAAGGGTTGCGAGGCCGGCGCCGGTGACGCCCGCTGCACCCTTGGACGCGATGATCATGAAGACCAGCAGGGAGATCTGCTCGCCGAGGGCCAGCGGCGTGCCCAGTGCTTCCGCGACGAAGAGCGAGGCCATCGTGAGGTAGATGGCGGTGCCGTCGAGGTTGAACGAATAACCGGTGGGCACGGTCACGCCGACCACGGGCTTGGAGACACCGAGGTGTTCCATCTTGGCGATGAGGCGGGGCAGTGCGGCCTCCGAGGAGGAGGTGCTGAAGATCAGCAGGTACTCGCGGCCCAGGTACTTCATCAGCTTGAAGATGCTGACGCCGGTGACGAGCTTCAGCAGTCCACCGAGGATGATGACGATGAAGAGGATGCAGGTGATGTAGAACGCGACCATGAGGGTGGCCATGCTGATGATGGCCTGCACCCCGGTCTCGCCCACGACGGCGGCGATGGCGCCGAAGGCGCCGATCGGCGCGAGCCACATGATCATGACGAGGATGCGGAAGACGAGCGCCTGGATGTGCCCGATGCCCCGGAGGACCGGCTTGCCGGCCGAACCCATCTTCTGCAGCGCGAAGCCGACGAGCAGTGCCACGAACAGCGTCTGCAGGATGCTGGGGCCGGTCAGCGCGGACAGGAGCGTCGTCGGGATGATGCTGAGCAGGAAGCCGACGGTGCCCTCGGGAGCACCCTCGGCGGCTGCGGGCAGTTCGTAGGTCGATGACGAGATGTCGAGGCCCTCGCCCGGCTGGATGAGGTTGCCGACGACGAGGCCGATCGCGAGCGCGAAGGTCGACATCAGCATGAAGTAGCCCAGCGCGAGGCCGCCCACCTTGCCGACGGTCGCCGCCTTGGCGATGGAACCGACGCCCAGCACGATGGTGCAGAAGATGATCGGTGCGATCATCATCTTGATGAGGTTGATGAAGCCCGTGCCGAGCGGCTTGAGCGACTTGGCGAATTCGGGGGCCATGAGGCCGAGGATCGCACCGAGCACCACGGCGGCGATGACCGCGATGTAGAGGAAGTGGGTCTTGTCGACCCGCTTGCGGGGTTGTGCGGGTCCGCTGTCGGACCGCGATGGCGCCATAGCCATAGTGTTCTCCCTTGGTGTCGTCCGCCCTGTGGCGCCGGCGGCGAAGGTCGTTCTTCGTCCGCGGGGGTCTCTCCAGGAAGCGTACTGTTGAGTGTTTCACCCTCATCATGGCATCGCGAGTGACCGGGATCACCATTGAGTTCATACTGGTCGTGACCCGGCGAATCCGGCGCAGCGCCGCCGGCAGAGGCCGGCAGAAACCGGAAGGAGCAGGATCACCGCGTGAGTCGATGGAGCCTCGCCCGGCAGTTCTTCCTGGCCCAACTCATCTTCGTCCTCGTCCTCTCGGCATCCCTCTCGGTGATCCTGTACGCGGACGCGGCGGAGGGCGTGAACCACGCCGCGGCGGAGCGCATGGTCGCCGTCTCCACCGCCATCGCCCTCGACCCCGCCGTGCTCGACGCCGTGAAGGGGCCCGATCCGTCCGCCACGCTCCAGCCCTACGCCGTCGAGGTCATGGACCGGCTGGGCGTGGACTTCATCACGATCATGGCTCCGGACCGGACCCGCTACACGCACCGCAACCCGGAGCAGATCGGCAGGCCGTACATCGGTTCGGTGTCCGACGCCCTGGCAGGCCGTACGCACACCGAGACGTACGCAGGGACCCTCGGCCCGTCGATCCGCTCCATCGTGCCCGTGGTCGACGACGAGGGGACCGTGCAGGCGATGGTCGCCGCCGGGATCACGGTGGATCGTGCCGTCATCGCGCGCAACGCGCAGCTCCCGCTCGTCGCCTTCATCGCCCTCGGTGCGCTCGCCCTGGGCGCGCTCGCCTCGTTCCTGCTCAGCCGGCGCCTGCGGGACGTGACCCTGGGGATGGGCCCCGCCGAACTCTCACGCACCTTCGTGTTCTACGATTCGGTCCTCCACTCCGTGCGTGAGGGCCTCCTCCTCATCGACGCCTCGGGACGGCTGATCCTGTACAACGACCAGGCCGCGCGGCTCCTCGGCCTCGACGGGACGCAGGAGCCGGTGCCGGCGGCGCACCTCGCGGTTCCGCCGTCGCTCCGCGAGCTCCTCATGTCGGGGCGCCGGGCCCACGACGAAGTGCACCTGACCGACGACAGGGTGCTCGTGGTCAACCAGGAGCCTGCTGTGCCTCCCACCGCTGCCGGGCGCGGCGCCCATGTCCCGGCGGCCCTCGGCACCGTCACGACCCTGCGGGACCACACCGAAATCCAGGCACTGACCGGACAGGTGGAGACCATGCGCACCCTGACGGACGCCCTGCGCTCGCAGACCCACGAACACGCCAACCGCCTGCACACCATCGTCTCGCTGGTGGAACTCGGCAGGAGTGCGGACGCGGTCGACTTCGCGACGAGGGACCTGCAGCAGTCGCAGCGGCTCACCGATGAGGTGGTCGAGGCGATCGACGAGCCCTTTCTCGCTGCGCTCCTGGTGGGCAAGGCCGCGCAGGCGAATGAGCGAGGCATCGAACTGATCCCGGACATCGCCCAGGACGCCCAGGCGGGCTCCCTCAACCCCGTGGACCTGGTGACGATCATCGGCAACCTCCTCGACAACGCGTTCGACGAGGCCGCCGCCTCCGAGGACCCCCGCGTGCTCCTCACCGTGCGCCGGGTGACCGGCGGGAGCGGGTCCCCCGAACTCGAGATCGCCGTGGAGGACAGCGGCAACGGCCTGCCCGACTCCGAGAAGGCGAAGGTTTTCGACTTCGGCTACAGCACGAAGGCATCCCCTGATGCGACGGGTGCCGGGCGCGGCGTCGGCCTCGCCCTCGTCCGCCAGGCGGTCCAGCGCTTCGCCGGCTCGCTGGAGGTGACGGACACGGACGACGGCGGCGCCCGTTTCGCCGTCCGCCTCCCCTATCCGGCCACTCCGGCGGGCACGCCGGCGGGCAGTCCGGCGGGCACGCCGGCGGGCAGTTCCGCGCAGGATCCGGACAGCAGTCCGCGAGCGCCCGGGGACTCCGACGTCCCGCTCCGTGCCGACACCGGCGGCGGGGCATGAGCGTAATCCGGGTCCTCGTCGTGGAGGACGATCCCGTGGCTGCGGACGCGCACGCCGAATACGTGCGGCGGCTCGCGGGCTTCGAGCTCGCGGGTGTCGCCCGGAGCGGTGCGGAACTCGCGGCCTTCCTTCACCTGACCGGCGAGGGGACGGGCCAGGCGGAGGCCGCCGTCGACCTCATGCTGCTGGACATGAACCTGCCGGACGCGCACGGCCTGGACATCATCCGCCGGGTGCGGGGGCTCGGCCTGCCGCTGGACATCATCGCGATCACCGCGGTGCGCGACCTGCACGTGGTGCGCTCGGCCATCTCGTCCGGCATCGTGCAGTACCTCATCAAGCCCTTCACCTACTCCGCGTTTCGGGAGAAACTCGAGGCCTACCGGGAGTTCCGCCAGAACCTGGTGGACCAGGCGTCCGCCACGACGCAGGCGGAGGTGGACCAGGCCTTCGCCTCCCTCCGGCCCGTCACGGCGGCCACGCTACCCAAGGGCCTCTCGGCCGAGACCCTGCGGGCGGTCTCGCGCCTGCTGAAGGAACTCCGGGAACCGACGTCGGCCATCGAGGTGTCGGAGGCCCTGTCCGTGTCCAGGGTCACCGCGCGGCGCTACCTGGAGTACCTTGCGGACCAGCAGTCCGTCCTCCGGACCCCCCGCTACGGTACGCGGGGACGCCCCGAGTTCGAATACAGCTGGGCGCGGACCAGCACGGAGGGGTGACGGGCTGCCGCTCGCGCGGCCGGCACCAGGAGGGTTGCGCCCGGAACCGTCACCGCAGGGCGTCACTCCGGCGGTGGTCGCAGCAGTGGCTCCAGCGCCTCGAGGACAGCGGGGTCCTCGATGGTCGAGGGCACGACGTAGGACTCGCCCGCCGCCATCTGCCGCATGGTCTTCCGCAGGATCTTGCCCGACCTGGTCTTGGGCAGCGCCTCGACCACGACTGCGGACTTGAAGTCCGCGACCGGGCCGATCGCCGTGCGGACCATGGCCACGAGGTCGGCCTGGAGCGTCCCCGGATCGACGGACGCACCCGATTTGAGGACCACGTACCCGCTGGCCCGCTGGCCCTTGAGCGGGTCCTGCAGGCCGAGGACGGCGCATTCGGCGACGGCGGGGTGCTGTGCGATCACCTGCTCGATGGCCCCCGTCGAGAGCCTGTGGCCCGCGACGTTGATGACGTCGTCGGTGCGTCCCATGACGAAGACGTAGCCGTCGGGGTCCACGAAGCCGGAGTCACCGCTCGTGTAGTACCCCTCGAACGAGCTCAGGTAGGAGTCCCGGTACCGGGCGTCGCTCCCCCACAGCGTGGTCAGGGTACCCGGTGGAAGCGGAAGCCGGAGGGCGATGCTCCCCTCCGTCCCGGCCGGGACCGCGGACCCCCGGTGGTCGAGGACGACGACGTCGAATCCGGGAGACGGCAGCGACGGCGAACCGGCTCGCAGCGGTACTCCGCCGAGTCCGCGGGGGTTCGCGCAGATCGGCCAGCCGGTCTCGGTCTGCCACCAGTTGTCGACCACGGGCACGCCGAGGACTTCCCCGATCCACCCGGACGTTCCCGTATCGAGCCGCTCGCCCGCCGAGAACAGCGTGGCCAGCGAGGACAGGTCGTGGGCCCGGAGCGCCGTGCCCTCGGGGTCCGCCCGCCGGATGGCGCGCAGTGCGGTCGGCGCGGTGAACAGGACCTTGACGGAGTGCTGTTCGATCAGCCTGCCGAAGACCCCGGCGTCGGGCGTGCCGACCGGCTTGCCCTCGTACAGGACCGTCGTGGCGCCCGCCAGCAGCGGACCGTAGACGATGTAGGAATGGCCGACCACCCAGCCGACGTCGGACGCCGTGAGCATCACGTCGCCCGGTCCGATGCCGAAGATCCCCTGCATCGACCACGTGAGGGCGACGGCGTGTCCTCCGTTGTCGCGCACCACCCCCTTGGGAGCGCCTGTCGTGCCAGAGGTGTAGAGGATGTAGAGGGGATCGGTGGCCGCGACCTCGACCGGTGGGACAGCGGAGGCCGTGGACACCGCGTCATCCCAGTCGAACCAGGAGGTCCCCGGCTCCTGGTAATCCCGAATGCCGTGCGCGAAGCCCTCGCGTGCCTTGGCGACGACGGGTGTGCCGACGCTGTCCGCGAGCGCGAGCGCGGCGTGGACCGCGGGCAGGTACTCGACGCGCCGGCCGGGCTCCAGCCCTCCCGACGCCGTGAGGATGGCCGAGGGCCGGGCGTCCCTGATGCGGGCGGCCAGCTCGGCCGGGGCGAACCCGCCGAAGACCACGGAGTGGACCGCGCCGAGCCGGGCCGCGGCGAGCATGGCCACCACGGCCTCGGGGATCATCGGCAGGTAGATGAGGACGCGGTCGCCCTTCCCGACGCCGAGCCCCGCCAGCACGCCGGCGAAGACGGCGACCTCGTCCAGGAGCTCGGCGTACGTGTAGGTCCGGGTGACGCCGAGCATCGCCGAGTCGTAGACCAGTGCGGCCTGGTCGCCCCGGCCCGCGTCGACGTGCCGGTCGAGGGCGTTGTAGCTGGTGTTCAGGGACGCGTCGGGGAACCACCGGTAGAAGGGGGCGGACGAGGCGTCGAGGACGGCCGCGGGCGGCGTCATCCAGTCGACCGCTCCGGCTGCCTCGCGCCAGAAGGCCTCGGGGTCGGCCAGGCTCGCAGCGTGCAGCCGGCGGTACCGGTCCAGCCCGGAGTTCGCCTGGTCGACGTTGCCGTGGTCGACGTCGTGTCCTGCAGCAGCCATGGTCGCCCTTCGTCGCGCGTGGGGGAACAGTACCACGGGCACACCCACCAGTCCGGGGACCTGTATACAGAACTGGTGGGCGCGTTCGGCCTGGTCCTGCTTCTCTTGCTCACGCCCCCTGCTGTGTATACATTGGGCGTATCGCGCGTCCCGAACGCGGAGATGTCGGAAGGAACGGGAGGCAACGAGGATGCGGGCCAGCGATCGCGCCTATTCCCTCCTGCGGTCCGACATCGTCGAGTGGCGACTGGCCCCGGGTGACCTGCTCGCGGAGGTCGAACAGTCCGCCCGGCTCGGCGTCTCGAGGACGCCCCTGCGCGAGGCACTCTCCCGGCTCGTCGCCGAAGGGCTCGCCGCCCCCGCCGGCCGCGGCGTCGTCGTCTCCGCCATCTCCCTCGACGCCGTGACGGACCTGTTCGAGGTCCGGCTGCCCCTCGAATGCGCGGCCGTCCGGCTCGCCGCCCATCGGGGAGACCCCGCCCTCTTCACCGCGCTCGCGGAGGAGTTCGCCGCTGCGGGGAGGCTCATCGAGGACGACGACGGCGGGCAGGACGCCTACTACGCGCTCGTCGCACGGCTGGACCGGGAGATCGACGACGCGGCGCGGAACCCCTACCTCCTGCAGGCCCAGAAACCGATCCGGACGCACCTCGCCCGCGTCCGCAGGCTGGCACGGGACAATCCCCGCCGGCTCCTGGCCTCGGCACGCGAGCACGAGCAGATCGCCCTCGCCCTGGGGGCGGGGAACGCCGAGCTCGCCGAGGCCTCCATGCGCGTGCACCTCCACAACAGTCTGCAGCACCTCCGCTCCCCGCTCGCCGGGGACCCCGACACGCACCACCGAGAGGAACACCATGGTTGAACTCCATCCCGTCCGCGTCCACCGCAGCGAGGAGAACCTGCCCCGCACCGGGCAGCTCGCCTGGAAGATCGCCGAGGTCGCAGCCGATCCCGTCGAGGTCCCCGCCGACGTGACCGACATGGTGATCAACCGCGTCATCGACAACGCCTCCGTCGCCCTCGCCTCCCTGAACCGGGCCCCAGTCATCGCCGCGCGTGCGCAGGCGACGAGTCACCCGGTCTCCGCACACGGCGAGGGTGCCGCCGTCTTCGGCGTCGACTCCCCCGTCTCGGCGGAGTGGGCGGCCTGGGCCAACGGTGTCGCCGTGCGCGAACTCGACTACCACGACACGTTCCTCGCCGCGGACTACTCCCATCCCGGCGACAACATCCCGCCGATCCTCGCCGTCGCGCAGCACACCGGCGCGTCCGGCCGGGACCTGGTCCGCGCCATCGCCACGGGCTACGAGATCCAGGTCGACCTCGTGAAGGCGATCTGCCTGCACGAGCACAAGATCGACCACGTGGCCCACCTCGGCCCGTCCGCGGCCGCAGGCATCGGCACCCTCCTCGGACTCGACCCGAATGTCATCTTCCACGCCGTCGGCCAGGCCCTGCACACGACGACGGCGACCCGGCAGTCACGCAAGGGCGAGATCTCGACGTGGAAGGCCCATGCCCCGGCGTTCGCAGGGAAGATGGCCGTCGAGTCGGTGGACCGGGCGATGCGCGGGCAGACCTCCCCCACGCCCATCTACGAGGGCGAGGACGGCGTGATCGCCTGGCTGCTGGACGGCCCCGAGGCGCACTACGAGGTGCCCCTTCCGGCGCGGGGCGAGCCGAAGCGCGCCATCCTCGACACGTACACGAAGGAGCACTCCGCCGAGTACCAGGCCCAGGCCTGGATCGACCTCGCGCGGCGCCTGCACGGGGCGCACCCGGAGGCCACCGACCCGGACAACGTCGAGTCCGTCGTCATCTCCACCTCGCACCACACCCACTACGTCATCGGCTCCGGAGCGAACGATCCGCAGAAGTACGATCCGGCTGCCTCCCGCGAGACACTCGATCACTCGATCCCCTACATCTTCACGGTGGCCCTGCAGGACGGCCGCTGGCACCACGAGGACTCCTACGCCCCGGCACGAGCGGCCAGGCCCGACACCGTAGCACTGTGGCGGAAGGTCACCACCGTGGAGGACCCCGAGTGGACGCGCCGCTACCACTCCCTCGACATCGCCGAGAAGGCCTTCGGCGGCAGCGTGGAGATCACGCTGACGGACGGCACCGTCATCAGGGACGAGATCACGGTGGCGGACGCCCATCCCCTGGGGGCCCGACCCTTCGCGCGGGCGGACTACATCGCCAAGCTGCGGATGCTCGCCGACGGCGTCGTCGAGGACGCGGAACTGGACCGCTTCCTGGCCGCCGTCGAGCAGTTGCCCGACCTCCCGGCAGGCTCGCTGGGACAGCTGAACATCCTCGCCCGGCCCGGGTACCTCGATGCGGCCGCCGCGCCGCAGGGACTCCTGTAGGCCGCCGTGCTGTACTCGACCGTGACCCCTGAGCAGAAGCGCCGCGCACTGCGGGACGGGCTGGCGTCCGGACGCCTCCAGCAGTTCCCCGGAGCCTTCAATCCCCTGTCCGCCCGGCTCATCGGGGACAAGGGATTCGACGGCGTCTACATCTCCGGAGCCGTCATCGCCGCCGATCTCGGGCTGCCGGACATCGGCCTCACCACCCTCACCGAGGTCGCACACCGTGCCGGGCAGATCGCCCGCATGACCGACCTGCCGTGCATCGTCGACGCCGACACGGGGTTCGGTGAGCCGATGAACGTCGCCCGCAGCGTGCAGGAACTCGAGAACGCCGGGCTCGCCGGCTGCCACATCGAGGACCAGTTCAATCCGAAGCGGTGCGGGCACCTCGACGGCAAGAACGTCGTCGACCTCGAGACGGCCGTGAAGCGGATCCGCGCCGCGGCCGATGCCCGCCGCGATCCGAACTTCCTCATCATGGCCCGCACCGACATCCGCGGCACCGACACCCTCGAGGCCGCACAGGAGCGCTCCCGTGCCCTCGTGGAGGCGGGGGCGGACGCCATCTTCCCCGAGGCGATGCGGACCCTGGACGAATTCCGGGCCATCCGCGCCGCCGTGGACGTACCGGTTCTCGCCAACATGACGGAGTTCGGCAAGAGCGACCTCTTCACGGTCGACCAGCTGCAGGATGCGGGCGTGACGATGGTGATCTACCCGGTCACGCTGCTGCGCAGTGCCATGGGCGCCGCCGAGCGTACGCTGGACTCGATCAGGACGCAAGGGACGCAGGAGCCGGCCGTGGAGTCCATGCAGACGCGCAGCCGCCTCTATGAGCTGGTGGACTACGAGGGGTACAACCGCTTCGACTCCTCGGTCTTCAACTTCGAGGTGCCGGATGGGCGCTCCGGCCGGGGCGATCGTTGACCGCGCCGGCACGCACACCGGATTCCGCAGGATCATCCCCAGGAGGAGCAGCCGTGACAGAACCAGAGATCCACAAGGGGCTCGCAGGGGTCGTGGTGGACTACACCGCGATTTCGAAGGTCAACCCCGAGACCAATTCCCTGCTGTACCGGGGGTACCCCGTGCAGGAGCTGGCCGGGCACCGCGACTTCGAGGACGTCGCCTACCTGCTGTGGAACGGGGAACTGCCGGACGGATCCGAGCGCCGGCAGTTCGACGCCTTCGAGCGGGCGCACCGCACGTTGCCCGGGCACGTGGTCGCGGCGATCGACCTGCTGCCCCTGTCGGCGCACCCCATGGACGTGGCCAGGACCGCCGTGTCCGTCCTGGGGGCGAGCCACCCCCTCGCCGGGGACGACTCGGTCGAGGCGAATAAGGAAAAAGCCGCGGCGCTGTTCGCCGTCTTCCCCGCCGTCGTCGCCTATGACCAGCGCCGGCGGCGCGGCCAGGCCCTCGTGGAACCGCGCGACGATCTCGGGTACTCGGCCAACTTCCTGTGGATGACCTTCGGGGAGGAAGCCCCGGCAGAGGTGGTCCATGCGTTCGACGTCTCCATGGTCCTGTACGCGGAGCACTCGTTCAACGCGTCCACCTTCACGGCGAGGGTCATCACCTCGACGCTCTCCGACCTGCACTCGGCCGTCACGGGTGCCATCGGCGCCCTCAAGGGGGCGCTGCACGGCGGCGCCAACGAGGCGGTCATGCACACCTTCGAGGAGATCGGCATCCGGGAGGACGAGACCGCCGAGGAGGCCGCAGTCCGCGCGAAGGCCTGGATGGAGGACGCCCTGGCCTCGAAGAAGAAGGTCATGGGGTTCGGCCACCGCGTCTACAAGAACGGCGACTCCCGGGTCCCGACCATGAAGGCGGCACTCGACGCCATGATCGGGTACTACGGGCGCAGCGAGATCCTCGGGCTGTACTCCGGGCTGGAGACGGCGATGGACGAGGCCAAGGGCATCAAGCCCAACCTCGACTACCCTGCCGGCCCCACCTACCACCTGATGGGCTTCGACACGGAGATGTTCACGCCGCTCTTCATCGCGGCGCGTATCACCGGCTGGACGGCCCACATCATGGAGCAGGCGGCGTCGAACTCGCTCATCCGTCCCCTGAGCCTCTACAACGGCCCGGACGAACGGCACGTGGGCGACAGCTGAGGACCCGCACCGGCGGCTCCCGCGCCGCCGGTGCGGTGGCCGCCGGTCATGGTCTCCGGTCATTGTCTCGCTGCCCCGGAGTCGGGGCAGCCGGAGTCGGGGCGGGCCGCCGCAGCTCAGTCCACGACGGCGCTGGCCACGCCCTCGTTGTCCGGTCCCATCACGATGTGCGCGTCGATCTGGCGCCCGTCGAGCAGGGCCGGTATCCAGTAGGGGGCGTCCTGCCACATACCGGTCCACGGGATGTCGTCGACGGCGTACCAGCGGGGTTCGATCTCCTCGCTGGCCACCGGAGGCGTGATGCCGGCGTCCGCGGTGAAGAGGGACGCCGCCATGTTCCAGGCCGGCTGTGCGGGGAAGGACCACCTGATGCGGCCGGCGTCGCGCAACTCGCCCCGCACCAGCTCGATGCCGCTCTCCTCGCCGATCTCACGGACGGCAGCCTCGACGGCGGTCTCCCGCCCGTCGATCTTCCCGCCGAGCGCCACGACCCTGCCGGCGCCGAACCCGGTGCGCTTGAGTCCGAGCAGGACCTCCCGTCCGCCGCCGCGGGAGCGGAAGAGGAAGCAGAGGACCACACAGCGATACGCGATGCCATCGACGGTCAGCCATTCGCCGGGAGGCTCCGGTTCCGCGGAGGCCTGCGGCACCGGTGCGCTCTCGGGCGCGGCGTCAGGCACCGGCACGGAGTCCTCCTCCGGCACGGGCGCGGTCTCAGGCACGGGCCCTGGGATGGGCCGCGGCATAGACTTCGCGCAGGGTGTCGGCGGTGACCAGCGTGTAGACCTGGGTGGTCGTGACCGACGCATGCCCGAGGAGTTCCTGCACCACCCGCACATCCGCCCCGCCCTCGAGCAGGTGGGTGGCGAAGGAATGCCGGAGCGTGTGGGGTGAGACCTCGCGGGTCACCCCGGCCCGCTCCGTCGCCGTCTTGAGAATGCTCCAGGCGCTCTGGCGGCTCAGGCGGCCCCCGCGCGTGTTGAGGAAGAGGGCGGGGCTGCCCTTGCCCTTCGCGGCGAGGGCCGGACGGCCCTGCACGAGGTACGCGTCGACCGCCCGGGCGGCGAAGGACCCTACCGGTACGAGCCGCTCCTTCGAGCCCTTGCCCGTGAGCCGGACGACGGCGGGGCCCTCGAGTGCGTCGCTGACGGACACGTCGTCGACGTCGAGGCCGACGGCCTCACTGATCCTCGCGCCGGTGGAGTACAGGAATTCGAGCAGCGCGCGGTCGCGCTGCCCGGACGGCGTCCCGATGTCCACGGCCTCCAGGATCCGGACCACCTCGGCGACAGGGATCGCCTTCGGTAGGCGCTGGCCGGTCATCGGAGGATGGACGTCACGGGCCGGGTCGCCGTCGGTGACGCCTTCCAGGGCCCAGAAGCGGTGGAGGCCCCGGACCGCCACGATGGTGCGTGCAGCCGAGCGCGGGCTCAGGCGCGAGAACCCGTCCTCCCCCGACACGACGGCCTGCGCGAAGGCGGACACGTCGTGCCGGGTGATACGGGCGGCATCATCCGCACCGCGGGACACGAGGAAGGACTCGTAGCGCCGGAGATCGCGTCGATACGCGGCGAGCGTGTTGGCCGACAGCCCGCGTTCCACCGACATGTGCTGCAGGTAGTCCCGGACGAGGACTGCTATCGGCCCGTCGTCCCCTGCCGCCGGATCCGGCACGGTCGTCAGTCCTCCAGCACGGCGCCACGCGGCCAGGTCGGATGCTGGCTCGGGTGCTCGGGCCAGGGGGTCGTCGCGGGGCGGAGCTCGCGGAAGCCTGTCTCGCGTGCCACGCGTGCTGCGAGGATGGCGGCGACGGCGGACGGGCTGTGGATGCGGCCTTCCAGCACGGCGTCCACCGCGGCGTCGAGGTCCACCCACATCAGCTCGATCTCGGCTTCCTCGTGCGTGCGCGTGTGCCGGTCCGCCTCCGGGACGTCCCCGATCCCCCGCGCCAGGTACACGCGCAGGGCCTCCGACGATGAGCCGGGCGACAGGAACATGTCCACCAGCACGTCCCACTGCCGCGCCGTGAGGTCGGCCTCCTCCGCGAGTTCGCGTGCAGCGGCATCGACGAAGTCCTCGCCCTCCTCGTCGAGGAGGCCGGCCGGGATCTCCCAGAGCGCCATCCGCACCGGGTGCCGGTACTGGCGCAGCAGGAGTACCTGTCCTTCGTCGTTCAGCACCAGCACGGCGACGGCGCCCGGGTGCCGGATGAAGTCGCGCGTGATGGCCTCGCCGTCGTCCGCGAGGGTGAACTCCTCGCTGACGACGTCCCACACCCGCCCCTCGTAGACCGTGGTGGTCCCGAGGAGGCGGCGCGGGCTCTGCCCGTCGCTGAACGTGGCGTCGTCGCTGCCGGCCGGCTGCACCGTCAGGCCTTCGCGCCGCGGAGGTCGAGTGCCGCCTTGACCAGGCCCGCGAACAGCGGGTGCGGCCGTGTGGGGCGTGAGCTCAGCTCGGGGTGGGCCTGCGTCGAGACGTAGTAGGGGTGCACGTCCTTCGGCAGCTCAGCGAACTCCACCAGATTGCCGTCCGTCGTCGTCCCGGAGAACACGAGGCCCGCGTCCGCGATCTGCTCGCGGTACTCGTTGTTCACCTCGTAGCGGTGGCGGTGTCGCTCGAAGACCGTGGTCTTGCCATAGGTCCCCGCGACGACCGAGCCCTCCTGGAGCTTCGCCTCCCAGCGGCCGAGGCGCATGGTCCCGCCCATGTCGCCCTCACCTGCGACGATGTGGAGCTGCTCGGCCATGGTCGCGATGACGGGGTACTCGGTGTCGGGCTCGAACTCGCTCGAGGAGGCGCCCTCGAGTCCGACGACGTTCCGGGCGTACTCGATGACCATGCACTGCAGTCCGAGGCAGAGCCCGAGGGTCGGGATCCTGTTCTCGCGGGCGTAGGTCAGCGCGCCGAGCTTCCCCTCGAGGCCGCGGATACCGAACCCGCCCGGGATGCAGACGGCGTCGACGCCCGCCAGGGCCTTCTTCGCGCCCTCGGGGGTCTGGCACTCATCGGAGGGGACCCACTTGATGGTGACCTTCGCCTTGTTCGCGAAGCCTCCCGCCCGCAGGGCCTCGGTCACCGACAGGTATGCGTCGGGCAGGTCGATGTATTTGCCGACCAACGCGACTTCCACCTGGTGCTTCGGGTTGTGGACCGCTTCGAGGAGCTTGTTCCACTTGGTCCAGTTGACGTCCTTGAACTTCAGGTCGAGTGCCTGGACGATGTACGCGTCGAGGCCCTGGGCATGCAGCGTCTTCGGGATGTCGTAGATGCTGGGCGCGTCCGCGGCATTCACGACGGCGTCGAGGTCGACGTCGCACATGCGGCCGATCTTCTCCCGCATCGCTGCGGGAACCTCGCGGTCGGAGCGGATCACGATGGCGTCCGGCTGGATGCCGATGGACCGCAGCATGGCGACGGAGTGCTGGGTGGGCTTGGTCTTGAGTTCCTGCGAGGGGCCGATGTACGGGACCAGCGAGACGTGCAGGAAGAAGACGTTGTTCCGGCCGACGTCCTGGCGGACCTGGCGGGCCGCTTCGAGGAAGGGCTGCGACTCGATGTCGCCGACCGTTCCGCCGATCTCCGTGATGATGACGTCGGGGGTCTTCTTCCCCGGTACCGCGTCGGCCGGCAGGCGCATGCGGCGCTTGATCTCGTCCGTGATGTGCGGGATGACCTGGACGGTGTCGCCGAGGTACTCGCCGCGGCGTTCCTTCGCGATGACGGTCGAGTAGACCTGGCCCGTCGTGACGTTCGCCGACCCGTCGAGGTTCTCGTCGAGGAACCTCTCGTAATGGCCGATGTCGAGGTCGGTCTCGGCGCCGTCGTCCGTGACGAACACCTCGCCGTGCTGGAAGGGGTTCATCGTGCCGGGATCGACATTGAGGTAGGGATCAAGCTTCTGCATCGTCACGGAGAGGCCGCGCGCCCTCAGGAGGTGACCCAGGCTGGATGCCGTCAGTCCCTTGCCGAGTGAGGAGGCCACGCCGCCAGTCACGAAGATGTGCTTGGTCGTTGCGGATTTCAGGAACCGGGAGTTTATTTGCTGCGCCACGGAATTCAAGCCTATCACCGAGCGAAGGTGCGGGCCGCATCGGCGAGGAGTTCCTCGGCGTGAGCGCGTGCCGACGCGGAGTCCTCCTGGCCCGCGAGCATCCTCGCCAGCTCCCTCACGCGCTCCTCGTCGGGCAGCACCTCGACATCGCTGGCGGTGACGCCCCCGCCCTCGCCGTCGCGGGAGACGTTCTTCGTGACCCGTATGTGCCGTGCGGCGAAGGCCGCGACCTGGGGCAGGTGCGTCACCACGATGACCTGGACGTGCTCCGCGAGCATGGCGAGCCGCCTGCCGATCTCGACGGCGGCCTTGCCTCCCACACCTGCGTCGACCTCGTCGAAGACGAAGGTGGGCACGGGGTCGACGGCAGCGAGGACGACTTCGATGGCGAGCATCACGCGGGAGAGCTCTCCCCCGGATGCTCCCTTGCCGAGGGCGCGCGGCGCCGAGCCGGGATGCGGCTGGAGGGTGAAGGCGATGTCGTCGGCGCCGTGGGCCGTCAGTGATTCCGCCGGGGTGACGTCGATCAGCAGCTGGGCGTCCGGCATCGCGAGGGCTGTGAGCTCGTCACTGACCTTCCCGGCGAGGCTTTCGGCTGCGGTGCGGCGCAGGGCGGACAGACCGTCCGCGAGTTCGTGCACCTGGCGGTCGAGGTCGGCGATGACGTCGTCGAGCTCCTCCACGCGCGAGGAATCACTGCTGAGTTCGAGCAGGCGCTTGATGGCGTCCTCCTGCCAGGCCAGCACCTCGTCGATCGTGGGAGCGTACTTCCGCACGAGGACGGAGAGCGCCGCGCGTCGCGATTCGACTTCCTCGAGCCTGCCCGCGCCCTCGCTGTCGAGTGCGGTGCCGTACCCTGCCAGTTCGGCGGAGATGTCGGCCAGGAGGTAACCGACCTCGGCGAGCCGTTCGGCCAGCGCGCCCAGGTCGGCGTCGTGCTCGGCGACGGCCTCGAGCTGCCGTTTCGCCTCGTCGACCAGCGACACGGCGTCGGCACTGGCTCCGATGTCCTCGGAGACGAGTGCCTGATGGGCCACGAGGGCAGCTGTGCGCAGTTCCTCGAGGTTGCCGAGACGCATCGACTCCGCCTTCAGCGCAACGTCCTCCCCGGGCTGCGGATCGAGATCCCCGATCTCGGTCAGCGCGGCTTCGAGGCCCTCGGCCTCACGCAGCCGTTCGCGGGCTTCGCTGCGCAGACGGTCGCGCTCGGCGAGGGCGTCGCGCCACTGGCGGAACGCGTCCCCGTAGGCCCGGAGGGCTTCCTCCACGGGCTTGCCGCCGAACTTGTCGAGCGCCTGCCGCTGCGCGGGGGCGCCCTTCAGCCGCAACTGGTCCGACTGGCCGTGCACGACGACGAGTTCGTCACCCAGCTCCGCCAGGACACCGACGGGCGCGGCCCGGCCGCCGACATAGGCGCGGCTTCGTCCCTCGCTCGTCACGGTCCGCGCGAGGATCAGTTCGGCGACGCCGTCGTACTCCTCCAGCACGGCGCCCGCCTCCATGGCACGGATGGCAGCCGGACTGTTCGGATCCAGCCGGAGGACGGCCTCCGCCGACGCGGACTTCGCATTCAGGCGGACGGCCCCGGCATCGGAGCGGGCACCGCGCAGGAGCCCGAGCGCCGTGATGACCATGGTCTTGCCCGCGCCCGTCTCGCCGGTCACGACCGTCAGGCCGGGGCCGAGGCTGAGCGTGGCGTCGGTGATCACACCGAGGTCGCGGATGCGCATCTCCTCGATCATCGCTGCCCGTCCTGGTGCTTCACGGGGCCGCGCCACCCCTGGATCGGCAGCTCGAACTTGCGGACGAGGCGTTCCGAGAACGGTGTCTGGTGCGTGCGGGCGAGGCGCACCGGGTGCTCCGAGCGCCGCACTTCGACCCGGGCTCCGGGCGGGAGGTCGATGCTCCGTCGTCCGTCGCACCAGAGGACCCCGGCGGCCTCTGTGCGGGTCAGGAGTTCCACGGCGAGCACCGACGTGGGTGCCACCACCAGTGGCTTCGCGAACAGCGCGTGGGCGCTGATCGGGACCATGAGCAGCGCCTCCACCTCCGGCCACACGATGGGGCCGCTGGCGGAGAAGGCATAGGCCGTGGAACCCGTCGGCGTCGCGAGGACGACGCCGTCGCAGCCGAAGGAGCTCACGGGACGCCCGTCCACCTCCATGACCACCTCGATCATGCGCTCACGGTTCGCCTTCTCGATCGCCGCTTCGTTGAGCGCCCAGCTCTGGCCCAGCAGAGTGTCGCCCTGCCAGACGAGGACCTCGATGGTGGTCCGCTCCTCCACGGTGTAGCTGCGGTCGGCCACCCAGCCCACCGTCTCCTCGAGGTCGGCCCGCTCGCTCTCGGCAAGGAAGCCGACGTGTCCGAGGTTGACCCCGAGCAGGGGGATCTCCGCCTCCCGCACGAGCTCCGCCGCACGGAGGATGGTGCCGTCGCCGCCGAGGACCATGACGAGTTCGACGTCGCCGAAGTCGACGCCGTCGCCCAGCGCTTCGGCAGGAGCAGCGAGGGCGCCGTACTCGCTTTGAAGGTCGGCGAGCTCCTCGGGACGCATGACCGGCTGGAGTCCGAGGTCGTGGAGGCGCGTGCATGCTTCCTGCGCCGCGACCATCGCGTTCCTTCGGCCGGTGTGCGCGAGCACCAGAATTCTTCTACTCATCGAGCTCCGTCTGATTGGTAGGGCGGGGCGGTGGCGGACAGAGGGCTCCCTGGGCGAGTGCCTGGTCCACCAACCGGTCCAGCTCCCCCTCGATCCTAGGCATCAATCCCCCGCTCGGCACCTTTATCCACACGAAGTACTCCAGGTTGCCGTCCTGGCCCGGCAATTCGCTCTGCGCGACCCCGGCAACCTCCAGCCCGCACTCGAGCGCACTGCGCAGCACTCCTGCCACAGCCCTGGACCGGGCCTCGGGGGACGTGACGACGCCGAGCCGGTTCAGCCCGCTGCGCCCGACCTCGAACTGGGGCTTCACCATGAGGACCAGCTCGCCGCCCGGGCAGGTGGCACGGGCGAGCGCAGGCATGACGAGCCGGAGCGAGATGAAGGACAGGTCCGCGACGGTCAGCTGCACCTGCCCCCCGATGTCGGCAGGGTCGAGGTGACGGACGTTCATGCCCTCGAAGACCTGGACGCGGGGGTCGTCGCGCAACTGCTGCACGAGCTGGCCGTGCCCGACGTCGACCGCCGCCACTTCGCGCGCTCCCCGCCGCAGGAGGACGTCCGTGAACCCCCCGGTCGAGGCGCCCGCGTCGAGGCATCGCCTGGCCACCGGATCCACGGCCGGGAAGGCACGGAGGGCGCCGTCGAGCTTGGTGCCGGCCCGGCTGACGTACTCCTCGCCGCGGTCCTCGACGTCGAGGCGGTCGGCCGGGAGGATCGGCGCAGAGGCCTTCCTCGCCACGGCACCGTCCCTCAGGACACGGCCGGCCGCGATCAGCTGCGCCGCGTGGGAGCGGGACCGTGCGAGGCCGCGGGCGACGAGCTCCTGGTCAAGACGCGCCATGGGCTCCCGCCTGGCGGAGTCGCTGTTCCGGGTTGAGCTCGCTGCTCAGCCGGGCATGGACGTCGAGGTACACGTCGACGTGCTCCGGCACGGGAAGGTCGTCCAGCCCGTCGAGCACGGCCACGATCCGGTCGACCTGCGGGTCGCCGGTCAGCGGACGCGGGGCGCCGTCGCCCCCGCTACCCATGTCGTCGTCCATTGATCGTCCTTCCGTGCCGAAGCTGTCGTTCCTCCAGCCTAACGACCCGTCGTGAATCGGATCTCCGGCAAAGCCGCCGGCGCCTCCTCGGGGTGGACCGACCACCACGCCGCGCACGCGGCACGCCAGCTGTCGAGGTCGTCCTCGCGCCCGCTGATGGTCACCGTCGTCTCGGTCGCATGGGCCGCTGACCCGCCGCAACCATACGAGCCGTCGTCGTACGTGACCGCCGGGTACTGCTCGTACAGTTCCGCGAGGGAGCCGATCAGGTAGTCCGGGCGCTCGTCGACCCGCGCTACCAGGGCGGTGCGGACCGAGTCCACGCCCGTGAGGACGAGTGCCGTGGCCATCCCCGCGCGGTTTCCGCCCAGGATGTCGGTGTCGAGGCGGTCCCCGACCACCAGCGCGCGGTCGACGCCGGAGTGGCGGGCCGCTGTCTCGAAGAGGGCGGCCTCGGGCTTTCCCGCGACCGCCGGCGACTTCGCGGTGGCAGCGGCGACCGCCGCCACCAGGGAACCGTTCCCGGGCGCGATGCCCCGCTCCTGAGGAATGGACATGTCCGTGTTGGTGGCGACCCAGACCGCGCCGGCAGCCACGGCGTAGGCAGCCTCGGCAAGGTCCTTCCATCCCACCCCGGGAGCGAATCCCTGGATGACGGCATCCGGCCGGTCGTCGGCCGACGCGACGACGACCAGGCCCTGCGCCCTGACGGCGTCAGCGAGGGTCTCGCTCCCGACGACGAGCACCGTCGACCCCGCGGCCACCATGCCCGCCAGCAGCTCCGCGCCGGCAAGGGCCGAACCGAAGACCTGCTCCGCTGCGGCCGGAGCCCCCAGTTCCCGGAGATGGGCTGCCACCTGCTCGGACGATCGGGACGCGTTGTTGGTCACGTATGCGAGGCTCTTGCCCTCCCCGGCGAGCTTATCGAGGGCTGTGGTAGCCCCCGGGATGGCATGCGGCCCGGCATAGACGACGCCGTCGAGGTCGGCGAGCACGCCGTCGTATCCGTCGATGAGGCGCTCAGTCATCGACGACGTCGTCCTGGCTCGCCCTGGCGCTGCCGGACCGCTCACGCGTATCGGCTTCGTCGCCCACGGCGTCGCCTGCCTGCTCGCTTGCCTGCCCGCCTGTGCCGGCGTGACGCCCTGCTGGGCTCGATCCTGCTTCCGAGAACTCGACGGCCGGGCCTGCCGAGGGCCGGCGCACGTCCGCTGATCCATCGCCTGCTGGCGCGATGTCCGCCGCGCCCGACTCGTCCATGCTGAAGAGCATCTCGGTCTGGAGGGACTCGACCGGGTGGGCGGTCTCCCCGACCGGCACGGCATCGGCCGGCACTGCCTCGGATTCGCCGCCGTCCTTCTCGCTACCTTCGCCGCCGTCCTTCTCGCTTCCTTCGGCGTCGTCCGCCTGACCGCCTGCTACCTCGGGTGCTGCCGCCTCTGTGCTGAGCGGCAGACGTGGGCCCGCGTCCGCGTCTGCGTCCGCATCCCCGTCAGGGTCGGACAGACGTTCAGGCGTGTCGTCCGTCGCACCGTCCGGGATTTCGGCATCGCTGGTATCCGTTGCTTCTGCATCCTGTGCGGGGACATCGCCATCCTGCGCGGGGACATCGCCGGCAGGATCCTCTGCCGGAGCGGCAGCGGCCCTGCCGAGTACGTCACCGACCTTGGGCACCGCCACGGGAGCAGGCTCGTCGTCCTCGCCGAGGTCGATGATGTCGGGCTCGAGATCGTCGACGAGCCCGAGGGCCTTCTCAGCGACGCCGGCCTGACGACGCCACTTACCTGATTCGTCGGAGCGTCCGACAGCATCGAGTGCATCCGCGTAGGCGCGGAACAGCCGGGGGCTGAAGGAGAAGGCCCGGTGCAGGTCCAGTTGCGGGATCTCGAGCGCGGCGACTGCAGCATCCAGTTGACCGAGATCGGTGCGTGCGCCGGAGACCACCATGGCGAGCTCAGCTTTGCCGGCAGCGTCGAGCGACTCCGCTTCCTCGCTCCGCGCGAGATCCAGCGCCCGGTCGGGACGCCCGAGGCCCCGCTCGCAATCAGCCATGACCGGCAAGTGGACGTTCGATCCACTGATCCTCCGGAAGGTCCGGAATTCCCGCAGGGCTTCGCCGTAGTGGCCGGCGGCATACGCCGTAAGGCCTACGGCTTCGCGGACTGCAGCCAGGCGACCACCACGACGGCTCGCTGCCAGGGCGTGCTGGAAGGCAAGCTCAGGCTCGAAGTCGATGAGCCGCCCCGCCATCACCAGGTGCTTCGCGACCCATTCGGCGCTGCGTTCCTCGAGGTTGCGGACCTGAGCGCGGGTGACCCGATCGAGCTCATCACCCTTGACATCCTCATCGATCTCGGGAGACCGTTCACGATCCGGCCTGTTGGCGCTGCGGAGGTCGCGCGCATTGTGGGGGCGCGGCCCTGCCGACACTGCGTCGTCCGGCCGGTTTCCGTGGCGCCGATCATCACTGCGACGCTCGCCGCTGCCGCCCCGGTCCTGGCGATCTGCCGGGCGACGGAAGGAACCGCTCCGCTCAGGCGACCGTCGTTCACTCCCCGGGCGACCTTCCTCCGAAGCAGGGCGCGACTGCCAGGGACGCTCTCGGCTTTCGCCGGTGCGGCTGGTCGGCGCTCCGCGACCCGCAAAACGGGACTGCTTGTCGCTGGAAGATCCTGATGCTGAACCACCACGAGAGGCTGTGCCACGCAGCTGCGCACCCCTGCCGCCCTCGGGCGCCCTGCTCGGACGATCCGAGGACCGTTCGGAGGACCGGCCGGCGCCCGATCCCGAGCGTTCGTTGCGGCCCTCACTGCGCCGCTGACCGCCCTGACCATCCCGGGCGTATCCCGGGCGGTCTCGCTGACCACCCTGGTCATCCCGTCCGTACGCCGGACGATCACGCTGACCGCCGCGGTCCTCCCGACCAGACGCTGGTCGATCACCCTGGCCACCCCGCCCGTAGGACCCGCCTGCGCGGTCGCCGCCTCGTGCATCAGACTGGCCCTTCCAAGCCGGGCGTCCGCCTGCGGGCCGTCCGCCGCTGCTCGTTCCGCGGAAACCGCCCTCCGAGCGGGGGGCACGGCGTTCGTCGTTGGACGCCTCGCGCTCTCCGCCCGCCCGTCCGCGCGTCGCGTTGCCCGGCTCCGACCCTGTTCGCCCGGACTCCCCGCGGTCACGGGATTGCTCGTTGCTGGAACTACGCGGAGACGACGACCGTGCACCGGCATTGCCGGCTTTCGAGCCCCATGAATGACGACGACCCGACTGCTCGGATCCTCCCTGATGACCGCCGGTGCCATCTTCAGCCCTACGGGACTCCCCGTCTCGTCCAGCGGTGTGCTCCTGCTCAGCCATGGCAGCGGGGTCCTCTCATCAGGTGCCGGCGCTTCTCCGCCGGCGGATCTCTATTTTGCTGTGGGTCCTACCTATCTATGGAACCACGAAGCACCGCCGGCCACTTCATCGACCTCCGCGCTCAGCACAGATGTGATGGAGCCCTCCGAGCCTTACCCTTGTCGCGCGCTTGCGACAATCGTCCGCCCTGCAAAGGCGCGGCCTTGGACGGGCGCGCCACTCGGGGCTCGAGTGAGCCGGTCGTGGTGTGTCCTGGGCTACGGGGGTCACCCGGGGCTGATGCCTGTGGGGTCCTTGTGTGCGGTCCGGGGTGCCGTGTACGGGTGCCGTGTACGGGTGCCGTGTACGGGTGCCGGCGGGGTGCGTACCGGCCTGCGGTGGGTGTGCCCGGTGCATGTGGTGGGGTGTGGTTTAAGTGGGGAAGGCCCCGCA
>NZ_JBTNDO010000004.1:0-200716 GCF_054510955.1 Arthrobacter pasteuri | reverse complement strand
TCCCGTGACGGATCCTCCCGTGACGGATCCTCCCGTGACGGATCCTCCCGTGACGGATCCTCCCGTGACGGATCCTCCCGTGACGGATCCTCCCGTGACGGATCCTCCCGTCACGGAACCGCCCGTGACGGATCCTCCCGTCGTTGAACCCACCACGCCGGCTGCGCCTGACCCGACGGCAAGCGCCACGACGCAACCTCCCTCGCCGGATCCCCAGCCGAGCAGTATCGAACCTGCCCCTGCGCCGACGCCGGGGGAGCTCCCGCCACCGGATCCGACGCCCACAGGCGAGGGTTCCGCGTCCTACGCCGCCCCGGAGTCCTGATCATGGTCAGCAACTATCCCGGAACAGACGTGCGCCCGGCACAGGACACCCCTCACCTCGACCTGGATGCCGCGACCTACGAGGTCGTCCTCGCCCTGTGCGTCGGGTTCTCGATACCCGGCCTCGTCCCTCCGCTGCTGCACAGTGAGGGCGTGCCACCCGGCCACCTGGTGGACCGCGCGAGAAGCGCCGGAGCCCTGCACACCGACGGACGGCCGTCCCCGGAGCTGAGGGCTGCCGTCCTGAGGGATGCCGACGTGCACCAGGTGCGACGGCTGCAGCGTGCCCTCGTCGATGCGTACTGTGCCGAATCACTGCCACTGGGCACACTGGCGCGCAAGCTCGCCGCGGATGGTCTCGTCGACGAGCGCCTCGCGCGCGTGCTCGACGAGAAGGGAACCGCGCTCCTCGGCTCTGATCCCGGCGGTGCCCTGGAACTGCTCGAACTTGCGGTCGGCGCCGGTGCGGATGACCTGTGCACGGCACCGCGCCGGGCCGAAGCGGCGCTGGGCATCGGCGACCTCGATGCCGCCTCTCGGATCCTGGACACCTACTTCGGGCGTCAGTCCCCTGATGCCGGGCCGATGCTCCCGGATTTCGCCCGGGCTGTACGGGTGTCCTGCGCGCTCTGGGCACACCGGGGCATGATGTCCCGTGCGGCGGACGTGCAACGCTGGGCTGCAGGCCTGCACCCGCCGGGGACCGATCCGCTCGGCGCGGTGGCGCTCCTGGCCGCGGGTGATGCCGCGGGAGCGCAGTCGCTGGTCGAGGGCGGAGCACCCGCGCCGTCCCCCTCGCTCCACGACGTCGGGCACATGCTCCTGGCCGAGGGGGCCCTGCTCTCCCTCAGCCCCGAACCCTACGGCGCCCTGCCTATCCTCATCCGCGCCTCCGACACCGTGAACGCGACTCGGACGGCCGTGCCGGCTCCCGACATGCCTGCCGGCTTCGCTGCGACCGTCGCGCTCCTGGGCGGCAGCGCGCAGACTGCGCTCTCCGTGATCCAGGCGGCCCTGGCCAGTGGCCAAGGGGGCCGCGTTGCGCGAACGCGTCTGTGCCTCCTGGGCGGCTGGGCGGCCATGCTCCTCGACCAGCCGGCCCTGGCGCGGACGTTCATCGTCGAGGCAGGGGTGCACGAGCAGAAGCCCATTCCCCGCGACGAGTTGCTGCTGCAGGCACTCCAGGTGGGACTGGCCAGACGGGCAGGGGACGCCGCCGCACTGGTGCAGGCCTGGCAAGGGGCCCGTGAGGCATTGCTGCACGTGTCCGTGGACCTGCTGACCATCCTGCCGCTCACCGAACTCGTCGTAGCGGCGGCCCGGCTCCGTGATCTCGAGGGGCTCAAGCCACACCTCGAAGAGGCCTGGCTGCTGCTCTCGAAACTCGGGAATCCTCCTCTCTGGTCCGTGCCCATGCAGTGGTCGGCGGTCCAGGCCGGCCTCCTGCTCGAGCGGCCGGACTATCTGGCTCCGCACGCCGCTGCGCTCGTACGCCAGGCGAGGACCTACCCACTGGCGGCCACCTTCGCGGTCGCGGGCAAGGCCTGGGTCTCGGTCCTGGCCGGACGGTTCACTGTCGACGCGGTCGAGGCTGCAGCGGTGGGCCTCGGAGCCGCAGGTTTCGGCTGGGAAGGAGCGCGGCTGGCAGGACACGCGTCAGCGCGGGCGGAGGACCGCAAGGACATGACGCGGCTGCTCTCCTGCGCCCGCGACCTGCGCCCCGCTCGTGAGCGGGTACCGGAGCCGGCCGGCCCCCGGCGTGAAACCCCGGACGAGCACGGGGCCACCGTGGCGCGGGCCGCCGTAGCGGCCGGCGTACGTGCCGCTTCCAGGGACGACGCGCGGCCGCCCGGAGGGCCGGCCCTCAGCGGACGGGAACGCGAGATCGCGCAGTTGGTCCTCCGGGGGCGGACGTACCGGGAGATCAGTGAGGAGATTTTCATCTCTCCCAGGACAGTGGAGCACCACGTCGCGCGAATCCGGCGACGCCTCGGCGCTGGGTCGCGCTCAGAGTTGCTGGCGCGGCTTCGCCTTTCACTGGATCCGGCTGCCGGCGGCAGTGCGACGCCCGGGGGTGCTCCCGTCAGGACCCCTAACGGAAGCGGCCGAAACCCCTAATGGGCGAGCGCGGTTAGGGGTGGAACTACCGATGCCGTGGTGCCACCACCGCTCCTACTTTGAGAACAAGCCAGGCAGAGCCGCCGGCGCATCCACACACCGAAGGAACATCGCATGACTACTCTCGCTTCAGACCTCCTCGATTTCCTCATGAACCTCTTCAACGACCAGGAAGCGGCCAGCGAATTCATCAGCGACCCGGAGGCAGTCCTTGCTGCCGCGGGCCTCGGCGATGTCTGCATGGACGACGTCGACGCGGTCATGCCGGTGGTCATGGACTACGCTCCGGTCAGCTTCGGCGGCGGGAACGGCAGCTCGTTCGACCGCGACTACAACACGGGCGGCAACTCTTCGGGCGACGTGACCCCGGGTGTCGTTGCGCCGGTACCTGTGACACCCGGCACAGGCGGCGGGGTCGTCACGCCGGCGCCGGGAGCGCCTTCCACGGGCGGAACGCCGGGGACGCCGGGGACGCCTGGGACGCCGGGAACGCCTGGGACGCCTGCCACGGGCGGGGACGACAATGACCACGGGAACGCGGTCCAGCAGATCATGCACGTGGTCAACAACTACTCGTACACCTCCTCCGTCGATGACCGTGACACCATCACCGACCAGTCCGTGAACCAGAACATCTGGGCCAATGGTGACGTCAGCCAGATGTTCGACAACGATGCCTTCATCGCCTCGGGCAACGGTGCGGTCGCTGCGGACGGCGACGCCAGGGTCGACAACTCCGTGGACAACTCCGACGACCACTCGCAGGACAACTCGACCAATGTCAGCGCTGGTGGCTCGGCAAGCGTCGCCATCGGGAACACCACCGACTCCTACAACGACAACTCCGACAACTCCGACAACTCGGACAATTCCGACAACTCCGTCTCGGACTCCTACAACGAGGACTCCTACAACGACAACTCGGACAACTCGGACAACTCGGACAATTCCGACAATTCCGACAACTCGGTCGACAACTCGGTCGACACGGATATCGACGCAGACATCGATGTGGACATCGAGGACTCCCTGAACACCGACAACTCGGACAACTCGGACAACTCCGATAACTCCGACAACTCGGTCGTCACGGACAATACCGACAACTCGATCGACACGGACGTCGTTGTGGAGGACTCGTTCAACACGGACAACTCGGAGACCACGACTGTCACCGACAACTCCGTGGACGCCGACCTCGAGGTCGAGATCGAGGACTCGTTCAACGACAACTCCACCGATGTGGCCATCGAGGACGCGTTCAACGACAACTCGGACAACTCGGTCAACACCGATGTCGCCATCGAGGACGCGTTCAACGAAACAGAGGTCGTCACCGACTACTCGGACAACTCGATCAACACCGATGTGGCGATCGAGGACGCGTTCAACGACAACTCGGAGAATGCGTACACCTCGATCGACGATTCTGCGGTCTTCGTCGACAACGAGCTGGACGTGGAGGTCGACACCGATCTCAACGTGGAAGACAATAACTTCTAACTCCAGTACGAATCAGGCAAGCCCAACGGGGGCATCCTCCGTTGGGCTTGCCTGTGGTCTCATTCGATGACGAACGGGGAGCTTTGCATGGACGACCTCATCACGCTCGTGAACACCGGCCTCGGGCTGGTCGCGACCGGTGACCGGGCGGACCTCCGCCAGAGGCTGGATCAAACGCTCGCCCGACTGGCGAATCCCGACATCCGCGTCATCGTGGTGGGGGAGTTCAAGCAAGGCAAGAGCAAGCTGATCAATGCCCTCGTGAATGCCCCGGTCTGTCCCGTCGACGACGACATCGCGACCTCCGTCCCGACGGTCGTGAGCTTCGGTGACCCGGCAAGTGCCGCCGTCCTGGTACCCCGGGAGGGCGGCCCGGAGCAGGACGCTGCAGCGTTCGAGCGCCGGCCTGTCGCGCTCGAGGACATCGCCGGCTTCGTGTCCGAGCGGGGCAACCCGTCGAACCGGCAGGGGCTCGCTTCGGCGGAGGTCCGGCTTCCCCGGCGGGTGCTGGCCGACGGACTGTCGGTCATCGATTCGCCGGGCGTGGGCGGCCTCGAGTCCGCCCACGCGCTGACCACCCTCACCGCACTGCCCACGGCCGATGCCATGCTCCTCGTGTCGGATGCCTCGCAGGAGTACACCGAGCCGGAGCTGCGCTTCCTCAGGCAGGCGCAGCGGATCGTCCCCAACGTGGGCTGCGTCCTGTCCAAGATCGACCTCTACCCGCAATGGAGGACCGTCGCCGACCTGGACAGGGCCCACCTCGCGCAGGCCGGCGTCGGAACCGTCCAGCTGCTCCCCGTGTCGTCGGACCTCCGCCTGGTCGCGTCGCAGACGAAGGACGCCGAGCTGAACCGCGAGTCGGGTTTCCCGGAACTCGTCGCCTACCTCAGGAACGACGTCGTCGGCAGGGCACAGGCCCTGCGCAGGAATTCCGTCGCGCAGGACCTGCTGTCCACGACCGAGCACCTGCGCCTGTCGGTGAAGTCCGAACTCCAGGCGCTCCAGCACCCCGAGGGAGTACCCGTCCTGCTGGCCCAGCTGGAGGAGGCCAAGGCCAAGGCGGACCAGCAACGGAAGCGTTCCTCACGCTGGCAGACCACGCTCAACGACGGCGCCTCCGACCTGATCTCCGACATGGAGCACGATCTCCGCGACCGGCTCCGCTCGATCCAGCGGGAGGCCGAGGCCGCCATCGACGACGGGGACCCCGGGCCCGTCTGGGACCAGTTCGCGGAATGGCTCGAGCAGAGGGTCGCCTCCGCGGTGTCGGATACGTTCGTGTGGACGAACGAGCGCTCACGCTGGCTCGCCGAGCAGGTGGCGGAGCTGTTCGCGCTCGACGAGGTGCCCCTGCCGCTCCTGGAGGTGTCCAGTACCGACGGCGTCCTCGCACCCGTCGAGGAGGTGCCGTACCTCGATCCCGGACGCGTCAGTGCTGCCGGGAAGGTGCTCATCGGCATGCGCGGAAGCTACGGCGGAGTGCTGATGTTCGGGCTGCTCACCGGCATCATCGGCATGTCACTCATCAACCCGCTCTCGGTCGGGGCCGGCCTGCTGCTGGGGCGCAAGGCCTACCGCGAAGACAAGGATGCCCGGCTCAAGCGCCGCCAGGCGGAGGCGAAGACCCTCGTCCGGCGGCAGATGGACGACGTCGTCTTCCAGGTGGGCAAGCAGCTGAAGGACCGGCTGCGCCTCGTCCAGCGTGAGATCCGCGACCACTTCGGGGACATCGCCGAGGAGCACCACCGGTCGCTCGCGGACTCGGTGACTGCCGCCCAGCGGTCCGCCTCGACCTTCCGCCAGGAACGCGACGAGCGGGTCACCGCCCTGAAGGCCCAACTCGCCCGGATCGACCAGCTGCATGCGGAGGCGAAGCGGCTCCTCCCCGACGCCGCGCCGGCTCCGCAGGCATCCGCGGACGTGGGCGCGGGAGCATGAGGGACAGCGGCGCCGTCGAAGCCCTCATCCTGGAGGCGGTGCAGGTGTACGACGACGACCCGGCGTTGCGCACGGAGCTCGAGGGCTACGCACGACGATTGCGGGAGCCGCTGCGGGTCGCCGTCGCGGGCATGGTCAAGGCCGGCAAGTCCACGCTCCTCAACGCGATCATCGGTGAGGAGATAGCTCCGACCGACACGGGGGAGTGCACCCGCATCGTCACCTGGTACCGCCATGCAGCGACGCCCCGCATCACTGCGTACCCGGTGGAGGGAGACCCACGGGTGCTCCCACTCAAGAGGGTCGACGGCCGGCTCGTGTTCGACCTCGGCGGGCAGCGGGCCGACGACGTGGACCGGCTCGTCGTCGAGTGGCCGGCCGAGAACCTCCGCCACATGACCCTGATCGACACCCCCGGCATCGCCTCCCTCTCCGCCGAGGTATCGGACCGCAGCACGCGGTTCCTCACCCCGCAGGACGCACCGTCCGAGGCGGATGCCGTGATCTACCTGATGCGGCACCTCCACGGCTCGGACCTGAAGTTCCTCGAGGCCTTCCGTGATACCAGTGCCGCCTCCTCGGGGACGGTCAATGCGCTCGCGGTCCTGTCCCGGGCCGATGAGGTCGGGTCGGGACGCCTGGACTCCCTGATCTCCGCCTCGCGTATCGCTGATCGGTACCGCACCGATCCGTCACTGAAGTCGCTGGTGCTCGATGTGCTCCCCATGGCGGGTCTGCTCGCGCAGAGTGCCCGGACCCTACGGCAGGTGGAATACGAATCGTTCGTCGCCCTCGCTGCGCTGGGAAAGGCGGAGCGCGACCGCATGCTGCTGTCCGCTGACCGCTTCGTCGGCGGAAGCACCGCCATCGGCATCCCTCCGGAGGACGCAGCGCGGCTCCTCGACCGCTTCGGCATGTTCGGCCTCCGGCTGGGACCGGCGCTGGTCCGCGGCGGCACCAGCAATCCGACGGCGCTGGCGCACGAACTCGCCCGGCGGAGCGGGCTCGACCACCTGATGACCCTGGTCACGCGGCAATTCGGCGCACGGGCCACCGCCCTGCGGGTCCGGACCGCGCTGACCGGACTCGAGGCGCTGGTCCGCAGCAACCCGCGGGAGTCCGGGGCCGGGCTGCTGGCCGGCGTCGAGAGGGTCAAGACCAATGCCCACGAGATCAATGAACTGAGGCTGCTGTCCGCCCTGCGCTCGGGCGGCGTCCCGCTGCCGGCGCGGGTGACGGACGAGGCAGAGCGGCTGGTCGGAGGTTCCGGCACCGGTGCTCTGGAGCGTCTCGCTCTGAGCTCGGGGGCCGACGCCGAGGACGTCCGGTCGGCCTCGCTCGGGACGCTTCACCGCTGGCGGGTGCTGGCGGAGAACCCGTTGACCGATCGGGGGGCGCTGGAGGCCTGCCAGGTCGTGCTCCGCTCCTGCGAGGAACTGGTGGTGCTGGCGGGCTCGGTACAGCAGGGCGCCGAGCCGGCACGGGGTCGGCACAGAGCGGCGAGCTGACACCGCGTCAACGAGCGGGCGCGGGCTGACGCCGCATCCGGTAGCCCGGCCGTCAGCGCTTGGGACGCCGTTCCCTGAACCAGCGCGCAGCGGGCGGAAGCAGGGACAGGACGAGGGCCACGACGGCGAGCAGTAGCTGGGCCATGGCAAGGTGCGGGACCGGTTGGAACCCGGGGGAGCCGTTCCCGAGGAACGCCAGCACCAGCAGCACGGCACCCGCGTTGAGGATCACCGTTCCGAGGAGCGACCACCGTGCCCAAGCCCGGCCCCGGAGCAATGGCCCGACCAGCAGTGCTCCAACCAGCAGGACGAGCGCGAATGCGCCCATCGTCCCCCACAGGGCGATCGAGACCACCTCGTCCACCTGGGCAGCATCCACCTGGCTGTCGAGCGTGCCCGCGGTCTCCCGCAGATCGTCGAGATGCGCTTCGCGGTCCAGGAACGCGAAGACGAGCGAGACGACCCCTGCAACCACACCCAACAGCCACGATCCGCGCGCGACGCGGAGCAACGGGGGAGGCCTTTGCTCCCTGACGATGGGAGGCGGAACGGCGTTGGACATCTCTGGCCGGGTAGGACGCATGCTCGTAATGTAGCCTCCGCTGCCGACGGGCTTCAATGGACCAGCCGCGGTCATCCCTGATTCGGGGTCACGGCCTGTGGAAAGGGTGCGCGCACGAGCACGGCTTCGGAGCGCCGAGCCCATGCTGCTGCTGCGGGACGGGGCAGATGACGGCATCACGCCCGCGGAAGATCCGGTCCAGTACCCGGTCCACGAGCCCCGGGGCCACCCCGGGGGAGGAGTGGCCACAGAAAGGGCACACGCTGCCCGCGGAGGGAGCGTCCGCCCGTCCGTCACCGTTCCGGCGTGGAGCTGCAGGTGGTTCTTGCGCATTGCGCACGGGCGTAACAGCCACAGATCTTCCCCGGGATAGTCGAACAAGGACAGCAACATGCTAGCTGGTCGGTCGATGGCCGGCTCGGGAAAGTCGCTGCCACCGAAACTCCGTGGCAAACTGGATAACCGTGCGCAGGTGCTCCTCACCGGAGGGGCTGCTGCCGCATGGTCCGCCCTGGTGTAACGGCAGCACCCCAGCCTTTGGAGCTGTGGAGTATAGGTTCGAATCCTATGGGCGGAACGGCGCAAGCCCCGGTGACGTGGTCCCTTTGGGACGCGGCGCCGGCCACGAGACCACAGGTAGGAGTGCCCGCTTCGTGAGCCCCCAGAGCGAAGAGACCACGATGACGTCCCAGCACATCCATCCGGCGGCGGTCATCGTCCTCGCAGCTGGTGCCGGCACGCGGATGAAGTCCCGTACCCCCAAGATCCTCCACACACTCGGTGGACGCTCGATGGTCGGACACGCACTCGCGGCAGCGAGGGGCATCGCTCCCCGCGAGCTCGCCGTCGTCGTCCGCCATGAACGCGAACTGGTCGCGGGCCACGTCGCCGCGATCGATCCCGAGGCGGTGCTCGTCGACCAGGACGAGATCCCCGGTACCGGCCGGGCCGTCCAGGTGGCGCTCGAGGCGCTCGACGCGACGAGGGGGACCCTCGAGGGTACGGTCGTCGTCACCTACGGGGACGTCCCCCTGCTCGAGACGTCCACGTTGAGGAGCCTGGTCGAAGCCCACACCCGGGCCGGCAATGCCGTGACCGTCCTCACCGCCGAGCTCGACGACGCAACGGGGTACGGACGCGTCGTCCGGGCGGGGGACGGCACCGTCGTCGGCATCGTCGAGCACAAGGATGCCGATGAGGGCCAGCGGGCCATCCGCGAGGTCAACTCCGGGATCTACGCCTTCGACGCGGCGGTCCTGCGCGCCGCACTGGGCCGGATCGATGCCAGCAACGCCCAGGGCGAGCTCTACCTCACGGACGTTCTCGGGATCGCCCGCGCCGATGGCGGACGCGTCGCCGGTCTCCTGGTGCAGGACCGCTGGCAGGTCGAGGGCGCCAATGACCGGGTGCAACTCGCCCACCTCGGTGCCGAACTCAACCGCAGGATCCTCGAGCGCTGGATGCGCGCCGGCGTCACCGTCTTCGACCCTGGCACTACGTGGATCGACGCCTCAGTCGAACTCGACGAGGACGTCACCGTGCTGCCCGGGACCCAGCTGCACGGCGCCACCGTCATCGCCCGCGATGCCGTCGTCGGTCCTGACACCACGCTGACGGACGTCGTCGTCGGCGAAGGCGCCCATGTGGTCCGCACGCACGGAAGCGGTGCGCGCATCGGGGCCGGTGCGAGTGTCGGCCCCTTCACCTACCTGCGTCCCGGAACCGTCCTGGGAGAGGACGGGAAGATCGGAGCGTTCTACGAGACGAAGAACGTGACCATCGGGCGCGGCTCCAAGCTGTCGCACCTTGGGTACGCGGGCGACGCCGAGATCGGCGAATACACCAACATCGGCTGTGGGAACATCACCGCCAACTACGACGGCGTGAACAAGCACCGCACGGTCATCGGGTCCCACGTCAGGACGAGCTCCAACACCGTCTTCGTCGCCCCGGTCTCCGTCGGTGACGGCGCGTACACGGGCGCCGGGGCTGTCATACGCAAGGACCTCCCCGCAGGGGCGCTCGGCCTCAGCGTCGCTCCGCAGCGCAACGTCGACGGGTGGACCGCCGCGAAGCGGCCGGGCACCGCATCAGCGGAGGCAGCGGCCGCAAGCGCACCGGAAACCTCTCCAGCACACCTCCAGGAACCACAGGAAAGCGGTCAGTCATGAGCGAGATCACGGCGCACGGCGAAAAGAAACTGGTGCTCGCCTCAGGGCGCGCGCATCCCGAACTCGCCGAGGAGATCGCCTCCTGGCTCGGCACCGAGCTCCTTCCGGTGTCGGCGTACGACTTCGCGAACGGGGAGATCTACGTGCGGTCCGGCGAGAGCGTCCGCGGCACCGATGTGTTCGTCATCCAGGCGCACCCGGCCCCCCTGAACAACTGGCTCATGGAGCAGCTCATCATGGTCGACTCCCTGAAGAGGGCGTCGGCGAAGCGCATCACGGTGGTCTCGCCGTTCTACCCCTACGCGCGCCAGGACAAGAAGGGCCGCGGCCGCGAGCCGATCTCGGCCCGCCTCGTCGCGGACCTCTACAAGACTGCAGGCGCCAACCGCCTGATGTCGGTGGACCTCCACACGTCGCAGATCCAGGGTTTCTTCGACGGGCCCGTGGACCACCTCATGGCGATCCCGCTGCTCGCGGACTACATCCGCACCCGGGTCGATGCGGACAACGTCACGGTCGTGTCCCCCGACACAGGGCGCGTACGGGTGGCCGAACAGTGGGCTGAGCGCCTCGGTGGCGCGCCCCTGGCCTTCGTGCACAAGAGCCGCGACCTCACGGTTCCCAACCAGGCGGTGTCCAAGCAGGTCGTCGGGCAGATTGAGGGGCGCACCTGCGTGCTGATCGACGACATGATCGACACGGGCGGAACGATCTCCGGTGCCGTGCAGGTGCTGAAGAACGCCGGCGCCAAGGATGTCATCATCGCCGCGACGCACGCAGTCTTCTCGGAACCCGCGTCCCGGCGCCTGGCGGAGTCTGGTGCCCGTGAAGTTGTGGTGACGAACACTCTGCCGATACCATCCGAAAAGCGCTTCCCGCAGCTCACGGTCCTTTCGATCGCACCGCTGATCGCCCGGGCGATCCGCGAAGTGTTCGATGACGGATCAGTGACGAGCCTGTTCGACGGCAACGCCTGATCCGGCTCCGGTCAACACTCGACCTCCGCTACGCGGATGGCGGGGGCGCGTGAGCGAGCGGAATACCCGCAGGGACTTCGCCCCCGCCAAGTACGGCGTACCCAAAAACGAGTAGTGCGCAGGGGTGCTACGTAGGAGAATCAAGTAAGAGACCCGACGATTCCGTAGCCGCCACTCGTGCCGCGTCACGTTTCCCTTCCTAGGCTGACTTTCAGAAACCTGTCACAAGCTGGGAAGAAGCTGATCCTTCATGCGGTCTCACAATCTCGTCCAGTCCCATCCACTCCCGCCCTCTGCCCAGCCCTTACAGGTTGCGGCTCCCCGGCCGGACCAGTCGCCGGTGCACGGACCCTTCATCGGGCGGGCGGAGGAGATGACGGGCATTCTGCGCGCGGTGCGGGAGCCCGGCTCCGCCGGCACCGTCGTGGTGGGTGCGCACGGCGCAGGGAAGACCGCCGTGCTGCAGCACGTGCAGCGGTTCCTCGGAGACACCTATCTCATCCACGTCCGCGGGCTGCACTCTGCCGCACCCTTCCCTTTCAGGGCCCTGAGCTTCCTGCTCTCGGAACTGGCCGCCACGGTCACGCACCCCGCACTCGTGTTCGGCGCCGTGCGCACCTACCTCCAGACGGAGGCCGGCGGACGGCGCGTGGTCTTCGCCGTCGACAACGCAGAGCACCTGGACAGGTCGTCGTCCGCGCTGATCGGACAGCTTGTTGCGGGGAACGTGGCGTCCGTGATCCTGACGGTCACCGACTTCGCGAAGGCGGATCCGGCTTTCATGACGTTGTGGCGCAACGGCTCCCTCCGGCGTTTCGACCTGCGCCCCTTCACCTTCGCGGACACCGGGCTCTTCGTCGAGTCGGAGCTCGGCGCTCCGGCGAGCAGGGAATGCGTCGAGGCACTGTGGGCCGTCGGCGGGGGCAACCTGCCGGCAACCCGCGCCGCTCTCAAAGGCTTCGTGCAGCGCGGTACCCTCACACGGCGCGGGGAGGCCTGGGTGCTCCTGCCGGACCGGCTGGGTGCCGGACAGGAAGTCGTGGGCAACTCGCCGCTGCTCCTCGCGCTCACGCCTGACCAGCGGAGCATTGTGAACCTGGTAGCCCTCGCTGGAGCGCTGGACTGGTTCGACCTCGCCCGGCGTGCCGACCCCGCCGACCTCGACACACTGCAGGACGCCGGCATCCTGGTCGTCGACTCCGAAGTGGAGCCCCGGGTGCGCCTTGCAACCCCCGGACTGTCGGTCGCCGTGGCCCAGGCCATCGGCACCGCAGAGGCACTGGACCTGTACCAGCACCTTCAGGGGCTTCCGGCAGCGTCCCGGCAAATCGCGGCCGATCCGGCCCGCCTGGTGGCGTGGTTGCTGCGGGCCGCACTCCCCGTGAGCGAGGACCAGGCCGTGGCCGCTGCCGCTGCCCTGAACGACGACGGCCACTACGCCCGGGCGACTGAACTCATCGCCACCCTGGGCACGGTGTCCCGTTCGCACCGGCTGGCGTACCAGGCGGTCGTTGCCGCTCTGGGGCAGGGCGACCTCGAGGCTGCCACGGCCTATCTGGCGGTCCTTGCCACGGTGGAGGACCGGCTCGACCCCGCAGCATGGACCCTGTACAAGATCGAGGAGTTCCGGGCGCGGCGCCTGCGCTCGCCCGCCGATGCGGCAGAACCGCTCACCGAAGCTGCGGAGAGGCTGGCCGACTGGCAGCGCGAGGCGCAGGCGGCAGGGGATGAGCATGCAGCGGCCGAACTGGTCCGGCTCGGCCGCAAGGTCTTCCTCGCGCAGGCAGAACTCGCATCGTTCGAAGGCCGCTACCGCGACAACCTGGAGACCCTGCCAGGCCTCGCCTCGACCGACCGGTCCGCTGACCGCGAGGAACGCGAGTTCCAGGTGGTCGTCCAGTCACTGCTCCTCGAAGCGCAGGCCACGGTGGACCAGCACTCGGCGAGCCGTGACCTGGCGCAGTCACTCGTACGCCGGCTCGCGGATGCCGGCGTGTCCTATCGGGTCGCAGATGCTGCACTGCTGCGCGTCGAGACCGCCTTCCTGCTGACGCGCGGCTGGAGCGAGGTTGCTGAGCTCCTGGAATCGATACAGCGTTCCTCCGACCGGTGGTCGTTCAGGCGCGGTTCGCTCACCCAGCTGTCCGAAGGCCTGGCGATGGTCGGGCTCGGTCGTGCCCGTGATGCCGTGAAGGTCCTGGAACCGGTGGTCGAGCAGTTGCGCGTGACTGATCCGCACGGGATCCTGCCACTTGCAGGAGCTGCGCTCACTTATTGCCACGCGCTCGCCAGTCCCCTGGAGCACGTGATTGCCTACCTTCCGCTGTCCGAGCCGAGCCGCGGGAACTCGTGGGTGGTGCGCCGGGCTGCGCGGCACTACCAGCTCCTGGCATCGGCCCGGACCGAGAACCGCGGGGAGGCTGCACGCAGGTTGCAGGAGCGTGCAGCAAAGGACCTGCAGGATGGGGCGAGCATCTGGGCCCTCGTGAGCCTGGCCGCCGCAGTGCGCCTCGGCCGCCAGGAAGCTGTTGCAGACCTCGGGGTGCTGGCTGCCTCACTGCAGGGACCGCTGGCGCGGGCCTGCACCCTGTACTCACAGGCGCTCCTGCACTCCGACGTCGGGCTGCTGATCGAGGCGATGGAGTGCGCCGCCGCCTCGGACGACTACCGCCTCGTGGCGGACATCGCACAATCCGGCATCAACGCCACCACCCGCAACCAGGACCGGTCGGGATTGCGGATCATCCAGCGGCGGCTGAAGGAATTGCTACCCGATGCACCACCGGCCACCGCCGCCGCGGCGGACCTCGACCTCCTCACCGCCCGCGAGCGTGAGGTCGCGGCGATGGCTGCAGCCGGCAGCAGCAACCGGGTGATCGCCCAGAAGCTGTTCGTCTCCGTCCGGACGGTGGAAGGCCATCTGTACCAGGTGTACTCGAAGCTCAGCGTCAGTACCCGGAGTGAACTCGCGGAACTCGTTCCGGCGGAGAGCGACTTCTGATGTTCTCCGCACTGTCCGGTGATGTTCCCCTTGTCGGCCGGAGCACGCTGCTCGCGGCCATCGAGGAGACGCTCGGACAGGATGACGTCTACGGTGCCTTCATCTACGGGGACACCGGCACGGGCAAGAGCGTCATGGCCCGGCACCTCCTCAAGCACCTGCAGGGGCAGTTCGCCCCGTTCCTCGTGACACCGGCATCCGCTCTCGGTGCCATTCCGTACGGCGCCCTGGGCCCGTTCCTGACGGACGCGACCGCGGAGGACATGGCCTCACCACTGTCCGTCCTTCGCATGGTGATGTCGTTCCTCCGCGGGAGGGCCAACGGGCGCCCGATCCTCGTCATCGTCGACGACGCCCACCTGCTCGACGACGACAGCAGCCACCTGCTGGCCCAACTCGTCACGTCGCGGACCGTCCGGCTCGCCGTGTTCTCCCGGTCCGTCACGCCGGTGTCCGACGAACTCGTGTCCCTGTGCCGCGACGGCTTGCTCGAGAGGTACGACGTCGCACCGCTCGGGTATGTGGACGCGCGGGAACTGTGCACCCAGGTACTCGGCGCCGGCATCGTCCGGGGGGCGAGTGACCGCCTGTGCGACGAAGCCTCCGGGAACCCGCTGTTCCTCAAGGCGATCCTCGACGAGGCGTTGATGAACGGGAGTCTGACCAAGCCCGAGGGTGTCTGGACCCTGGCCGACGGCGAGCTCAATGTGCCGGCCGCACTAATCGACCTCGTGCGCGCCGTCACCATGGAACTGGACGACCTCCAGCGGAAGGCGTTCGACGTGCTCGCCCTGGGCGAGGTGGTCGCCTTCGCGGACCTGGTGAGTGTGAGCAGCGAGGAGGCCGTGTTCACGCTCCTCTCCGAGGGGCTCATCCAAAGTGCGCCCGACAATCCGGCGTTCGCCATGCACATGCACGACCTGTACGGCCGCATCGCGCGCAAGCTGATCCCGGTGGGGCGCAGCAATGCACTCCACCGGGAATTACGGTCGAAGAGCCATCGGCTGCCCCTTCCGCCACGGGCACAGATCCGGCATGCGCTATGGAGCCTGGACTGCGGCGAACCTGTGGTGGACGAGCAGTTGCTCGAACTGGCCGGCCTGGCGCTGACCCTTCTGGATCCCCGATCGGCACTGAGGCTCGCGAGCGCAGTACGGGCGGAACGCCTCGCTACGGGAGCGCAGGTGGACCGCGCAAACGCCCTGTTCGACCTGTCCCGGCTCGAGGAGTCGCGGAACCTGTCGAAGGGGCTCCTCGAGCAGGGCAGGACTCCCGGCTTGATCTCCGCTGCGGGTGTCCTCGAGGTGAGGCAGTTGCTCGCCGCCGGCGAAGACGTTGCAGGAACGGAGGACATCGTAGCCCGTTGGTCCGACGCCCTGAACGCTCTGGAGCCGAGTTCCCCCGAATCCTCGACCTCATCCCAGGCGGAGGATTCCGCGCCAGGACCACTTTCCGGTGGTACTTTCGCCGAAGACCTGCCCACGAGCGAGCAGCACCGCGTCGTCACGCAGGGATTCGGCTGGAACCTCATCGGGCGCTACGCCGAGACTGTCGAGATACTCCGCCCACTCGTCGCGGCCGGCAGCAGCAACCAGCGCGTGATGGTCCTGGCACACGCCTTCCTGGCGGAAGCACTCGGTGCACTCGGGCGGGGCTCCGAGGGCCGGGAGCACAGCGCGACCGCCCTCACCCTGGCGGAGTCGCACGCACAGCCGATGCTGGACCTGCACCGGCTGGTGTTCTTCCGCCATGTGAGCCTGCTCGTGCACAGCGGGGATTTCCTGGCGGCCCAACAGGCAGTGGACGAGTACGCGCCGGGGGTGGGCCGTGACTACTCCTTCATCAGCGGGAGCCTCGCTGTCCTCGATGCCGCCACCGACATCCGTCGCGGGCACTTCTCCAGCGGCCTGGGGAAACTGCGTCCCGCCCTGGCCTCCCTGCGTGTGTCCGACCAGGACGCCCTCTTGCCCTATGCCCTCGGTGTCACCGCGTGGGCCGCAGCTGCCGTGGGCCAACCGGATCTCGTGGCGCTCTGTTCGGCGGAGCTGGCGCACATCAAGCACCGGGGGAGCCGTCAGTACTCACTGCTCGGCAGGGCATTCGATGACGCCGCCCAGACACTCCTCCTCAGGGGTGCCAGGGACTCGTCCCTCCTGGAGTTCGCCGCCGAGGCCCACGGCAACGGGTGGTTCAGCTGCGAGAAGGACATCCTCGAACTCGCGACCGAGCTCGGCAACGAGCAGTCCCCGGAGCTGCTGGCGCGCGTGTCCGGCGCGCTCGAGGGAGCGGAGGCGGACGTCCTGCACGCCTACGCCTCGGCACTGGTTGCTCATGACGCGGCCGGCCTGGCCGAAGCAGGTGATCGCGCCGAGTTGTTCCAGAAATACCTCCTCGCAACTGATGCCTGCCGCCGGGCGATGGAAGCTTACGCAGAATTGGGCGATGCGAGGTCGCAGCGCGCGCTTGCCGCCGTCGTCCGTCGGCGCCGTGGCATGATCGACGGCGGCCTGCTCGTGGAGCCCGTCGAATTGGAGGGTGCCTCGCCGCTCACCTCGCGGGAACGGGAGATCGCCCTGCTGGCCCTGCGGGGACTGTCCAACAAGGAGATCGCGCGGAGCCTGACCGTCTCCACCCGTACCGTCGAGGGACACCTATACCGCATCTACGTCAAGCTGGGAATAGGCCGGCGTGAAGAGCTTGCAGCCGAACTCGAACCACTGTTGCGCGGTACGTAGCAGGGGCCGTCCGATAGGTAATCCCGGTGTTCATCTGAGTAGTTCCCGGGTTAATTAGGGTCCGGATTACTCGTGATGGCCCAGCATCATCGGCCTAGAGTTGTTTCAGTCGAAGATGGCGACACTGGAGATCCGGACACCATCTACGGCCCATGTTCTGGGTCGGCGGCGTAGGAGTTCTCTTGAGACCAGGACTTCGTCCCCAGCCGTCGCCGACCCTCATACTCGCTCCGACTTCACCTCGAGAGGTGCCAGGGAGCGGCGGTTGACGGATCGGCCCTCCAATGACGGGGGGCCGATCCCATTTTTGTGCCCGCGGTGGCCGATCCGCTCAGACGAACGAAGCGGACAGGCCGGGTAGGACCTGTCCGCTTCGTTGTTGGTGTGCTGGAGTTATGCCCCGGCGCCTGCGCGGCGACGCGATACCACAATGCTGCCGGCACCCAGGCCGAGTGCGCCGATGCCCGCTGCTCCCCAGAGGACCATGGCGGAATCGATACCGGTGTTGGCGAGGCCGTCCTTGGTGGTGGTCGTGCCACCCGTGGTTCCGCCGGTCGTTCCACCCGCGGTTCCGCCAGTCGTTCCACCTGCAACGTTGGCGGAGTCGACGACTACCTGTGCAGTGACGACAGGGCTGCCGTCCAATGCAGCGGCTGTCAGCGTGTAAACGCCTTCTTCGTTGAGCTGTACGTCGTAGGAAAAGTTACCCTGAGCGTCCGCGTTGATGGTCTTGTCGAGAACGATCTCGTTCAGGACGATAAGGCCGCCACGAGCTGCTGCAGCTCCACCAGCACCGAAGCCTGAGGCCGACGGCGTCGCGTCGGTGCGGTCGACCGTGATGCGAATCGGCTCGCCTGGCTCGAAGAGGCCTTCGGTGCTGCTAAAGACGACCGTCTCACCCGGGGCGATGGTGCCATCGCTGACCGTACCGCCGGTTTCGTCGCCCACGTAGGCGGGGGTGGAGACGGGCGCGGCCTGCGCGGTGCCTGCTCCGAGGAAAGTAAGGGTCCCGGCGATGGCCAGGACGGAGGCGGTTTTGTTCATAATGGCTCCCCAGAAAGTTTTTGAGACGAGAGAAAACAGCGAAGTGACCGGGCTTTCGTTCCCCAAACGCCCTGGATCGACTCCCCACACCATATAGCACGCTCCCCGATTACTCTAATCAGGACTCCGACCTACGTAGATGGGAAGAATCTCCACTCACAAATTAGCAGTGCTATCCGAGTATGAGAAGGCTGGCCGAGCGTATCGGCGAGATGTAACGCACTATTAACCTGGCGTCCAAGGGCCCCTAGGCGCACACCTCTGTGGACTCGAGGGGGAGGACGACGTCGGCGGGATCTTGCACCGTTGGGGTGACGTCCAGGGCAGGCTCGTTCTCCTGGACCACCTTCGTGAAGTCCATCTCGATCGTCGCCGTCTCACCGGGTCCCAATTCAGTGGTCAAGACGCCCACCGGCCGGTTGCCGTGACCGAAGGAGCCGAGCGGTACATTGTTGCCGTCCAGCCGTGCGGTCTGGAGGAGTGACTGCGCGGGACCGTAGGTGATGGTATTGGTTTGCACGCGACCGGGCGCGACACCGAAGGCACCTGCCCCGGTCACGTAGCCCGGCAGCGACGTGGCAGCGTCGGCGGGCGCGGTGTTCGTCAGCGATACCTGAACCGTGTACTGGGAGTACCCGTCGTCCGAGCACTCCCGCAGCAACTGAACCGTCCTGCGCACGTAGTAGTCCATCTTGGCACCGGTGCCGTCGTTGAAGTAGACACCGAAGGAGGCGCCACCCGCCAGGGGGCCGGTTGCCGCGCCGGCTATCCCGGTTCGCGCGATGAGCTCCTGCTCGGCAGGAGCGGCGGACCAGAGGTAGAGCCGGCCCTGATCCGAACTCGTGACGAGGGCCTCCACCAGTTGCTCGCTGTCGCCCTGGCCGCCGGCGAGGGCACTGAAGACCTTGCCGGCCACCGCTGCGAAGTACTCATCCTGCAGGGCGGGTTCCTCGATCTGTGCGTACACGTCCGACAGGAGCGTGGGAACCACATTGCTGGAGTCGAGTGCCGTGGGCAATTCGGTCTCGGCGAGCAAAGCGTTCACTTCCGGGTCGTCGAAGGTCCCCAGTTGAACTGGTCCTGTTGCCCGGAGAATATTCGCGAGCACCACCGGGTCCAGGGCGATCACTCCGTCAATAGGGGAGCCTTCGTGCCGCTGTTCCCACATCGTCCTCGCGGTCCGGGCGGCCGTGGGGAAGTCGGGCGTCAAATTGACGCTCTGCATGTAGGCCCCCATGCGGTACGAGTAGATCCGTTCCTGTTCTGCATCCACCTCGACAGGCGGGTCGAACTTCCCCATCTCACTGGAACTGCCCTGATCGGTGAGAGCAATGCGACCATCATCGGCTGTGATCACGGCGAGGGCACCGGAAATTCCACCCGTCGCGCGGATCTCCGCGCTGTTCTGGACCAGCACCAGATAATTCCGCGGGCCGTCGGCCCCCATCATGGCGGGGAGGAGCTGCGCGGCACGGGATGCACTGTTCAGCGGTGCGCGGACGTCGTCGAGCTCGCCGACAGCCTGCTGAAGGGGACCAGCAACCTGAGGTAGAAGCATTGTGCGGTCGATACCGTCCAGCCGGTCATAGGACAGCTGAATCGTGTTCGCGGCCGAGGCCAGAGTTGGCGCGATGCCTGCCAACGGCTCAACGTTCACCCGTCCGTCGCTGGGAGTGAGGGCGTCCCAGTCGAGGGTCTCCACCTTGTCGAGCATGGGAGCCACGGCGCGGTTGACGACGTCGTCCGCCGAGACGGTGACCTCGCTGATGGCCGAGAAGTTCGCGCCGACCAGCGGCAGGATGCCTGCGACCTTCCACAGAGGGTCCGTTCCGGCAGCACGGGCGTCGGTGGTGTGGCGCTGGACGCCCTCGAGGGTGCCACTTGCTGCAGGTAGGTCTCGGGCGGTCACCTGCTCCTGCAGGGTGGGGAGAAGCACCATGGCGGACTCGAGGTTCTGCTTGATCTGGACCGCGCGAAAGGCGAGCCAGCCGCCGCACAGGGCGAGCAGGAGGACGGCGATGCTGGCGCCCAGCAGCACATGCCGCAGAAGGGAACGGCGAGATTTCCCCGGGCGTCGAGTGCGGCGAGACCGGGAGTTCTCTGGTGCTGTTCCTGCTGGCGACGCGCTACTCGGTGTCACTCACGGTCCTATCGTGCGGCACGCCGTCATGGCGTACGGGTGGAAGTGGGTATCTAGACAGCGCCGTGGCTGGCGAAGACGGCTCTGAAGGTCTTGAGGAGGATGACGATGTCCTGCATCAGCGACCAGTTCTCCACGTAATAAAGGTCGAGCTTGATGGACTCTTCCCAAGTAAGGTTCGACCGCCCGCTGACCTGCCAGAGGCCGCTCATCCCCGGGCTGACATAGAGACGGCGGTGGGCGGCGTCGTCGTACAGTGCCACCTCGCCCGCGCGCTGCGGACGGGGACCCACCAGGCTCATGCTGCCGCGCAGCACATTGATCAGCTGGGGGAGCTCGTCAAGGGAGTACTTGCGGAGCACCTTACCCACCGGCGTGATGCGGGGATCGTCCTTCACCTTGAACAGGGGCTTGTCGGCGCTGCCCTGGGATGCGAGGAGCGTTGCGAGCTGCGCGTCTGCATCCTGCTGCATCGACCGGAACTTGAACATATGGAAGGTCGAGCCGCCGACGCCGATCCGCTCCTGGGAGTAAAAGACCGGGCCCGGGCTGCTGAGCTTCACCAGGATGGCCAGGATGAGGAGCGCAGGCGAGAGCAGCAGCAGCAGGGTGGCACTTCCGGCGATGTCGAACAGGCGCTTCGCCACCCGTGAACCCCCGGTGAGTTTCGGAGTCGACACATGGACCAGCGGTAGACCGGCCACCGGCTGCGTGTGGATGCGCGGCCCCGCGATATCCGTGAGGGCCGGTGCCAGGATGAGGCGCGTCTCGCGCGCTGCGAGTGCCCACCCCAGCCTGCGCAGTACCTCCGGATGGAGGTTGGAGCCCGCGGACACTGCGACCGAATCAGCCCTGCTGGCGCCAATCGCGCTGATGATGGAGTCGACATCGGAACCGAAACCGACCACCGGAAGATCCCGGTTGACGGGCAGCGGACCGCTGCTGCCACTCGTGACGTAGGCCGCCACCGGGCTATAACCGGCGAGGGGATTCTTGCGCAGCGAGGTGGCCAGGTGGTCGACGGCGCTGGCGCCGCCCAGGATGAGGATCTGCGAGGAACTCTTCCCATGGCGACGTTCTGCGCTCAGGATCTGCCGCACCATCCAGCGTGCGACGAGGAGCCCGACCACGCCGGCGGGAAGGGCAAGTCCCACGAAGCCGCGTGCTGTGTCGTAGCGCAACGCGTAGGAAAGGATCGCTATCAGCCCGAACAGCCAGAGGGAGGCGGAGAGAACCCGCTTGTACTCCTCGGCTCCAGAACCGAGGACGCGGGGGCTCCTGGAGTCCCAGGCTCCCAGCATGATCCACCAGATCAGGCTGAGCACCACGCTGAAGACGGCGTAGGTCTGGAGTGATTCCACTCCTGCGTCATCCACCAGTCTGAACCGGATGAGGAATGCTCCGGCTACCGCCCAGAGCACCACGAGGGCGTCTACTATCGCGAGGCGCCGCGGGTAGCGCTTTATCCAGGTGAGAGGCTGTCCCACGTTCTGCTCCTTCCCCACAGCGGGAGCACCACGCAGCATCAGTCGTGTGCCGGACGGGGGGTCGGCTGCGATTGGAGACCCAGCACCTCGTCGAATGATTTCCTGGGTCTCGAAGGCGTGGACACCGGAGCAGCAGGCTGGTCATCTGCATCCAGGCGCGAGCCAGGATGCGAATCGTAGGAGTAGTAGCTGTAGGAGTAGGCGTCCGGACCCTTGGTCGGCAGGAAGTTCATGACCACGCCGAGCAGGTCCGCGTTGACCATCTCGAGATTCCCAAAGGACTTCTGCAGATCAGGCAGCTTGACCTTCGAGGAGCCGATAACGAGTACCACGCCACCTACCTGCTGCGCCAGGACCGCCGCGTCTGTTACCGGCAGCAGGGGAGGGGCATCGATGATGACGGCGTCGAACTTCTGCTCCAGGCGCGTAATCAGCTGCTTCATGGCGTCCGACCCGAGCAACTCGCTGGGGTTGGGCGGGATCTGGCCTGCGGTGAGGATGTACAGTTCGTCCGTTCCCCAGGGCTGCAGGAGATCCTCGACGTCGGCACGGCCGATCAGGGCCGTGGTGAGTCCGGCGTTCCGCTCGAGTCCCAGGTATTCGTCGACGCGCGGTCGTCGGAGATCGGCGTCCACGAGGACGACGGACTGACCAGCCTGAGCCATGGCGATCGCGAGGTTGGTAGCCGTGGTGCTCTTGCCTTCACCGGGAAGGGACGAGGTCACCAGCACAGCTTTGGACTTGTGGCTGACGTGCGCGAACTGCAGATTGGTACGGATCTGGCGGAAGGACTCGGCGCGAGGGCTCTGCGCCGGCGCCTGGGTAATCAGCGGCTTTTTTGTTGCGTCTGTATCAAAGGCGATTCCGCCGAGCAAAGGAGAATCGCTGACACGCCGGAGATCGGCCTCTCCGCGGACACGTGTGTCGAGTGCAGTGCGCAAGACTGCGGCACCGACGCCGAGGGATAGCCCTAGCAGCATCCCCAGCGCAAGATTGAGACGCGTGTTGGGTGCCGAAGGCTCAGAAGGAGCGACAGCGGGGGTAAGAACGGCCAGCTTGACGGGAGAAGTACCACCCTCCGCTGGAGTCTCCAGACCGTCGACCGACCTGACCAGACTGTCGGCCGTAGCCTGAGCAATTGCTGCAGCTTGTACCGGCGACGTGTCCTCAGCTGCGATAGAAATGATCACGGTGTTGAGGTCAGCCGACGCAGTGACGCTCTGAGCAAGTTCCGCGGGCTTCACATCGAGCGCAAGGGCATCGACGACGGGCTGCAGAACAAGTGGTGTCCTCACCGTTTCGACATAGGACTGAACCCTGGCCTGGGTGAAGGTGTTGCCCTGCTGAAGTTCCTGCACACTGCCCGAATTCTGGATGGCTACGAAGAGCTTCGTCTCAGCGGTGTACGTGGGACGCACAGCGAATGACGCCACTGCACCGACGAGCAAGCCAACCAGGGCGCAAGCGGTGATTAGGGGCCAATTGCGCCGCAGGATTCGAATGTAATCACTAAGCTCCAAAGGAGACCTCTCTAGATGCTTTTCTCAGGGCCACAGTGCATAGCAGCAAACGTAGCGGGTGGATCAGTAGCCGTGGTTCCGTAGCAGAGTGTAGTGGGCGCTATGGAGAACGGAGAACGGACACGACAGGAGGCGGCTTAGCGCAGGGTTGGAGACTCAAACGATAGCCAACGCACGGGGAGCATAATCTGCAGCCGAACGCAGGGGCTGCCACTCCGCTGAGTGCTCTCGCCGTGGCGAATGCAAGACTGTTCCGATCACTCCTGCGGACCCAGATCCATCCAGCGCTTGATGGAGCCAACAAATGAAGCTTCTGAAAACCGCGCGCTATTGGCCCTCGCAGCTGTCATGTCGAGCGACAATGCTTGGTCCACTGCGGATCGAAGTGCGTCGTCGTCGTGCCACGATGCCGTCACCCCTCCCTCGACGATTCGAACACTCTCGGCGGCGCCGCCAAGCTCATTGACGATAGTTGGAGTGCCGAGAGCCATGGCCTCTACTGGCATGATTCCAAAGTCCTCGACCGGAGGGAACGCGAATAGGGTCGCTCGCTCGTACAGGGCGTATAGGAGCTTGTCGCTTGGCTTCAAAACCACCGACACCGGCACGGAGGCTGTGGCCGCCCGAGCTAGAAGGGCAGCGTGCTCAGGGCCACTTCCCGCAAGAACCACTGGGAGGTTACACAGTTCACCAAGTCGGATTACTCGTTCAAGCTGCTTGTACTTAACGAAGCGGGAAGCGCCGAGAACAAAGGTGGTCGGCAACTCCTGCAGAGTAAGACTGTCACCTTCATCTAGTTCCTGAGACCAGTCCGGCCGCGAATGTAGCCGCTCGATAGCTATAGGCGGATAGATCGTCTGCGCATCCACCCCCCACGCCCGATTCATTCGCTCGGCCACAAAGTTGCTGTTTGCGGCGAAAGTGGCAGTCTTGACAACACTTGCGCTGTCGATGTGCCTTAGCGCCATGGCGCCCATCTTGGCAAGAGGATGCCTACTTCTTTCGTCCAGCGTTGGAGCCCAGAGATAGCGAGCAGGAGTGTGAGCATACACAAAAGCAGGAACATCACGACGCATAGCGTGATCGGCCGCTTGGTGTGCAAAAGCGTGTGAGCTTATCAAAAGCCAGTCGAACGCCGGAAGACGAATAGTCTTCCAAACCAAGGGCATGATAGGAAGCGCACCTGCTTTGTGCCGCCTCAATCCGGTCTTGGCCAACACGGACTCCGTCACTCGTCTGCTCGCGAAGCGGTCAGGGGCATCGTTCCACAAGCATGCCAGTTCGGCATCGGGAAAACCATCAAGAAGAGCGGCTACGACGTTTTCGGATCCGCCGTGCCGCGCGATCCACTCGTGCAATATGAGACCCGGCAAATTTACCCCTACTTTGTTGGTACTCGAAGACCCAGCGCTTGCATAATGGTAGTCGAGTGGGAGCACACGAGCGGACAACGCGTATCGCTGGTACTCTGCAAGTCATCGACTGGCGCCCTCCACGAACTACGGCGCCCAAGCGTAGGGCCCCACCTCCGGGTTGCTGCCTTGAAGAGTCGACGAGGTCTCAAACCCGAAGGAAGTGTTGCACCCAAATGAGCTCGCGGAGTGACACTGGCGGTTTGACGCATCGTCATCTGCATCCTCACGCTCGCGCGTTCCCAGAGAAGCTACGTGCTGCGCGCTTGAAGGAAACGCGAACCTCGACAGAAATCCGGGTGGTGGAGCGCCGTCCATAATCATCCGACTCATGGATCCTGCGCACTAGGAAGCGGTACATGCGACTGACTGTGTTAACCAACACCGGGGTTCTGATTTTTGCCCCATTCATCTTGAGCCTTTGCGCTTGGCTCGTGCCTGGTGACTCGTACGCTTTGCGGGGCTTCGCATCACGCTCAGAGCCGTCCCTGCCCGCACTCTTGTTCCTCTTTGTTTGGTACCTGGCAGCCACGTTTATAGCAGCATTCGGCGTATCGATCGGGAGGGCCCTGCCCAAAAGTAAGATGCTGTCTTTGCAGGGAGCACGCCCCTGGGAAGAAAAACGCATTCTGATTATCGTGACAGCGATCTCGACCATCGGTGTAGGGTACGCCGTATATCTCGCTTCGTCTTCTGGGTCCCCATTGGATGCTTTGGCGTCCGGAAGAGGAAACGAACTAAATCAAGCCATCGGCGGAGAATCGGGCTTGGCCACATTGCGGTATGGTGCGGCCGTCGCGGCACCGCTTGCGCTGTATCTTTGGAGGAAGGGCGTTTGCGGCCCTAGGTTCCTTTGGTTCAACGGAGCGCTCCTCGCTATAAGCGCCCTATTTTCTTCACGTCTGTCGCTCGTTTTGGCCGTGGTGGTTGGACTGGTGCTATTGAGTACCGAGCGATCAGATCGTCGAATCAAAGCATCTGCTCTGATAATCTACGGAACGATCGCGTATCTTCTCCTTTCTGCCTACAATTGGTTCAGAAACTTCCGATTCTACGAGTCATGGGGAGTCGACGATCCCCTGGCAATGAATGCGTATCAGATTCTCTCTTATCTAGGATCTCCCTTCCAGGTCTCTCTAGGCATTTCAAACGCTATGCTCAATCAGAAATACGATCCGGAGAGCAGTTTCACCGCCGCCAGCATGTTGATCGTGCCAACCTTCTTTCAACCTGATGGAGGTTCTGTTGAACGCGGCGCAGCTCGATACGACTATCACGCCGACATCCTCGGAAGTCTTACCACAAATTCTTCCTTTGCCGACGTCTACTCTTATTACGGCATATGGGGATTCTTATGGCTGGCCGCCGCGCTATTCGTAGCCGCGATCATGATGGGGCACGCACTCTCATACAATTCTGCGATTAGTGCCGTCGGCGGAGTGATGGCCTACTGCCTATTGGAACTTTGGCGCATACCGCTGTTCAATCAGGGAATGATCGTGTTTTTGATTGTCCTTATGTTCGGAGCTTCAGTGCTTGCTTCGTTCTTTCCGCATTCGCTCAAAAGTGAAGTCTCACGGTCACAAGCGCTAGGACGAAACAGGTAAGTTATGGGAGAACACGTGGGGACTGAGTACGGGCGCGTTCAGCGCAGCAGGGGCAATTCCGGGGAACTGGCAGAAGAAGTTGTCGCTGTTGTTGTGACATATGCGGATCGTGCCGAGTCATGCATACAGGCAGCAGAGAGCGCGTTTCGTAATGGAGTTAAGCGAGTCATTCTAGTGGACAACGGATCCACCGCTGCCTCGCAGGAGGCTTTGGAGCTTTACTGCAAGGACCGGCCCGAGTTGACGGCTTACTTGAGACTAAACCACAATATGGGCTCCGCTGGCGGCTTCTCGTGTGGACTTGATGCGGCTTTGGAGACCGAGCTCCCACTTATTTGGTTGCTTGACGACGACAACATTGCAATAGATGACAGCCTAAAGCAGGCGCTGGCACTGAGATCCTCAAAAACGCCCGTCGAGCGACAGCGAACGGCGATAAGTTGTTACCGCCCCATGGATGAGAAGCACGTGCTCCTCGCCGCTGGTCATTCCGTTGCCGACGCTTATCTGCCCAAAGGCACCTTCTTCGGTTTCGATTCCTTCACGCGAGTGCGTAAGCGCCTCTCCCGTAGAGTCGCCAAGCCCAGGGGTGAATCTGCACCGCAGCATCTACCGCAGGCTCCTTACGGAGGCCTCCTTCTGCCCGCCACCTTCGTGCGAGAGTTGGATCTCCCTCGACAAGAATTTGTTCTTTACTTCGACGATGTTGAATACACTCGGCGTTGGGTACATCTTGGAGGAACCATAATTTTCTGCGCAGCGGCCGTCGTGGAGGATCAAGGGCACAAATGGGCTTCCGCTGCAACGGGCCCGTATCTTTCTGGCATGATAGCCTCAGGGCAGATTAGCAAGACCTATTTTCAGTATAGAAACTGCTATATCGTGGATCGCGGGCAATGCGACAACATTAGCGAGCGTTTGCGTTTCCATGTAAATTACGGTATCTATACGCTGTATCTGCTCATGCGTTGCACGCGCAGCAAAAATATTGAATTCGCGAAAACTTACCTTAGAGCGAGCATGCATGGTCGTGTTGGGCTTGTCGGGAATGACGCTTTAGTTCTTGAATAGAATCAAGATAGGAAGGGTTCCGATGCTTTATATCGACACTCGCTGGTCAGGCCGATCCGGAATCGCTCGATTCAGCTCCGAGGTGGTTCAAAGACTGCAAGTTCCGTACGCCGCCACCAGCACGAGAGGTAACCCGGCAGGACCTTTCGACGCTTTCAGTCTGGTCCGGTTGCGCCTGGCCTCTAACGATGTCATCTATAGTCCAGGTTTCAATTGCGGTCCGTCTCGGGCAGTCCAACTCATTACGGTACATGACTTAATTCACCTTGATGATCCTAAAGAGTCGAGTGTGGCGAAACGCGCTTATTACGAACGCATCGTCAGACCGACGATTCTGAGAGCCGGCAAGGTTATGACTGTCTCGAATGTATCCAAATTCCGGTTGGAGGAATGGCTCGGCCATGACGAAGTAGAAGTGATCAACGTGGGAAACGGGTGCTCCGCTGCGTTCAAGCGGTATTCGAACGTCGATGTTGAGGCTGGCGCACCTTTCCTTTTCGTGGGTACCGCTAAACCGCACAAGAATCTTCCGGTAGTGCTCAGGGCGCTTAAGTATGGTCCTGCATTGAGGCTTCGAGTTGTTTGCAGTGACCGAGATGCTGTTAGCAATTTGGTGGCCCAGATGGGAGTGCAGGAGCAGGTCGAGGTCTTGTCCGGTTTGTCGGACGAAGAGCTAGTTCTGGAATACAACAAATGCTCCGCACTCATATTCCCGTCTTCACTTGAAGGGTTCGGATTGCCAGCTCTTGAGGCCGTCCGTTGTGGCAAGCGCGTAATATACTTCGAGGGCTGCGCGAGCGTAAGTGAAATTGTTGGAGTGGCGGGTGTCCCAGTACCCAGTGTGACTGATCCAGGACAATGGTACGAGGCGATGTGCATGGTTCGTGATATGAAGGACCGTGAGATAGGTCCAGCTGAAATAGCGCGTCTCACAGCTGACTACGACTGGGACTCGGTTTCGGCTCAGGTCGCCATGGTTATCGAGAGCGTAACAGCATGAGCGACCAGCCGCGGGTCAGAACGGCCAGAGCTCATGCAGCGCCGGCCGTGGTGTTTGTCAGTCACACCGCCGACGCAGGTGTTTTCAAGGTAGGGAGTCATCACCTTGCCCGGGAGGTTGCCGGTTTCGGATACCGAGTTCTTCACCTATCTACTCCCTGGTCGCTTATGCACCAGGTAACAAAGGCGGGGAATGGGTCCAGGCATCGCTCCGAACTGGCCCTTACCGGTCCTCGGATGGACGCAGCAGGCGTTCTACACGCGAGCCTGAGAACGTTGCTGCCCGCGCAGCTAATGACCTCTGGTGCGTCCGCAAAGCTTGTCGATTCGTTGGGATTTAGCGAGTGTAGATACATGTTCGTCGACCAACCTCTGATGGCCGGGTCGCAGCTTTTTGACCGCGCATCCACGGTCATTTATCGGCCGACTGATCTGTATCCCGGGGGACACGCCGGTCGTCGCCAGGATTGGGCGGTTCGTCACGCGCACGGTGTAGCCGCTACCTCTCAGGTTGTGTTGTCCGCGCTACCCTCAGTTCAGCGCCAGCTCCGCACAGTAGTCGAGAACGGAGTGGAGTACTCTCGGTTCCGGTACGGCGATGACGCTCCTAGTGCGCGGGATGGCGTGGCTTATGTAGGAGCACTGGACCATAGATTCGATTGGCAGACGGTCAACCTCCTTGCTCAGTGCTTTCCTGACACTCGCTTCGACATAGCTGGACCGATACCCTCACAAATACCAAGCCTTCCAACTAACGTTCGCCTGATGGGTTCCCTTCCGTACGAGGCGGTTCCCGCTTTTCTCGCTGGCCACAAGGTTGGTCTCTTACCGCTATCTCCCGCAGTCGAGAACTCCGGTCGAAGCCCGATGAAACTTTATGAGTACCTTGCCTCCGGTCTTTACGTCCTCGCCACACGTCAGGGCGACGGCAAATCGAACCGAGGAGACGGCGTGGGTCGCTTCTCCTCCCCTGACGAGGGAAGGACGCTACTTGGCGGGTTTCTCAGCGAGGAGGGCCCGAACGATGCAGGCGCCGCGGTGGCTGCGAGCGAAGACTGGGCACATAAAGCACGCATCTTGCTTGACTTTGCGGCAGAGGTTGCAGCGGCGCATAACGAATGAAGATACCCCTGAAGCGTCTGTTAGGATTCTCTGCACTCCCACTAATCAGCTCGCTCACGCCTCTACTATTACTACCTGTTGTTGCGAGGATTGGCGGGGTTGAAGGGTGGGCAAGTGTCGCTCTGGGCCAGTCCGTCGGTGCATTTGGAGCGATCGTTGTAGGTTACGGGCTTCATATCAGCGGCCCGGCCGCAATTATTGAGGCAAACAGCCTCGAGGACCAGCGCCAGGTGTACTCCGATGCTATTTCCGCTCGTCTGCTACTCCTTTCAATCGTCCTGCCGGTCTGCGCGTTTATCGCTTGGTTGCTAGGTGCGGAGTCGTACAAATTTGACTCCCTCATGATGAGCCTTGCGATGTTGATGAATGGTATATCGCCGGCTTGGTACCTGATTGGGTTGGGGCGACCTGGCAGCATAGCGAAGTACGAGACGATTCCGAAGATGGCAGCAACTCTTCTCTCTCTTATACTTTTGCTTGTAACCGGCCTCATCTGGCTTTACCCGCTCGCACTTTGTGGTGCTACTTGGCTTGGGCTACTCACGTTTCATAAAAGATACTTCGGCACTTATGCCATCAAAAAAGGCCCGAAACAATCAACCGCAAAATACTTACTTCAGAACGGCAAAATTGCGGCCACCGCCGCGATTGGATCCGCCTACGTCGCGACACCCGTTCCCGTAGGTTCATTGTCTCTGACATACAGCGGTATTAGTAGTCTTTCATCTGCTGACCGGCTATATCGCTACGGGCTTTTCACTGTCGTAGCACTAGGGAACGCGATGCAATCTTGGGTTCTTGAACAACGAAGTACCGAAGGTAGGCAAGCTAATAGCCGCATCGCCGTGATGTGCCACGGGCTGCTTGGATTAGCAGGATGCATCTTCTTGAGCTTTTTTGGCGAGCTTGCGACTGAAGTGATTTTTGGTCAACAGGTTGCGAGTGAACAGTCAATTACGCTTTGGTACGGGTTCGCTTTCTTGTTCGTCTCACTTTCAACACCGCTGATCCGCAATACCTTGATACCAGCAGGGCGCCAAAACACCGTGCTTGCTCTGACCATAGTCAGCGCACTAATTGGTCTTCCCGTTATGGTGCTAGGTTCGATGTCCTTAGGTGCGCCTGGTATTGGAATGGGTCTTGCCACAAGCGAGTTCATCATTCTAGCGGGTGCTGCGCTAAGCTCAGCCCCAAAACTATGGGGTAGCCATGGAACCTGAAATCCAGTCGCTTATGCAACATGGGCTACAGCCGTCGTAACTAATTTCGTTCCGTGAAAAGGGAGGCGTTAAGAATTGCTCTCTCGAAGGCAAGGCCAGCATCTGTGGGAGTATAGGCTGATATCCTGGCATGGCCTGCGTCTGCGAGTGATGCACACAACTCAGGTTCTTCAAGAAGCCGAATGATGTTCTCCCTAAGAGGCGAGCCCTGGCCACTCGGAGAAAGAAGGCTGACGCCCTCGGCAAAAGACTCCACTCCGCCATTGCGTGTACTTACGAGCGCAGCGCCACTCAACATTGCTTCTGCTGCCGGAAGCCCCCATCCCTCTTGATCGCTGGCGCACAGGAATACCCGGGCCGATTGATATATGTGGCGCAATTGATCGGGAGTCGGATTTCTTGTGTAACGTACATAGTCTGGTAACGCGTCTGGTCTTTGTATGACGCCGAAGACGTGAGCTTCTGCTCCCGGGACAGCAGCCCTGACTTCGTTCAGAACCTGCGCAACCAAGTCCGACCTTTTCCATTTGTGATCAGAGACCATCGCCGTTATGCGAAGTGGACGTTTGCGTACAGGTGGTCCCTTTGGGAAATCATCAGGGTCTATTGCATTTGGGATAAGGATGGAGGGGTGGCCAAGTTGGGAAAGCTTCTCCGCTAGCCAAGGGGCGATGACGATTTTTGTCATTGGTAATCTCAACGTATTATCCACATACTGGCTACCTTTCGACCAATCCTCGTAGTGTTGCACCAGATAAGCAGCTGCATTAGCTTTCACCGCAAATGCGGCTGTTTGCGCCGCGGTTGCAATAAGCACGTCCCGGCCGCGGACCATCCTCGGCCGTGCAACAAATTCGTTATGTACAGTTATTCGCGGGTCGAGGAGCATCCAGGGTGGGCGCGCGTTAGTGACGATCTCATATATTCTTCGAAGATGCCTAATTGCACGCCCAATGTCTAGGCGTAGGTTATCTTCTGGGAAGCGCCAGGCGTGGAGAATCTCCACGTCATGCTCCCTAGAGGCTAGAAAGTTTGCGTAAGTGTATGCAACCTTGTATCCGCCGATTGGATTCGGAGCGTACCCGGGTAGGAGGAAGGTAATGCGCTGCTTGTGCGAAGCAGGTTCCACATCGAGCCCTATCGATCGTTGGGAACACCAAAAGCGGTTTTCCGCTGGTGAAGTTGCTGCCTGTTCAATTGGAGCGGTGTCGGCAAGTTCCGGCCTGCTGCAGTTTTCGGTGTATCGGTGTTACCCGTCGCAGAATCGAAGCAAGCAGAGCATTGAGGCTGATGCATACTCCTTTTTGATACAGGTTGGCATGCTCTGGCCTCAAGTAGCCGTCACTAAAGCATCAATGGCCGGCGCGAGTTTCTCAGCCATAAGCTTGTATGCCTCCGCGGCTTTTCGGTATGGATCCGCAACATCGTCATCCTGTGGGCCCGCACTATTTGCTGTGCGGGCTCGAAGTGCCTTCGGGATTGAGGCACGCCAGTAATCGGCCCCTCTAAGAGACGTGTCCATATTCGTCATCGGCAGCAACCGCGCTAGCTCCATCAAAGTGAAGGTACTCCGGAGCATCCTTGGCGACATTTCGACGATGAGACTCCGGTGTTCGCGAGTGAGTGCAAGAACCAGATCTTGTCCCTCAAGAACTTGGGGAGTGAGTTGCCGGGCAAAGAAATTATCTGCTTGGCCGCCAAACAGGCTTATCAGGCGAGCTACCTGTGGCTCGATCGGATTTCCGACCAAGGCTCCCGTGCCAGCGCTCTCCACGATAAATTGACCAGGAAAGCGCGTATCCAGCCCCACCTGCAGCAGGCGCTCGGCCATCGGGGACCTGCAGATGTTGCCGGTGCAGACAGTGAGGATGCGGAAGGGCTGCGCGCCGGGTTCACTCATTGTCTATGGCCTGCCGATTCCCTTGTAGTTCCAGCCGGCCGCGCGCCACACGGAGGGATTCATGACGTTGCGGCCATCGAGGATGTTCCTGGTGCGCACGAGGGAATTGACCTGCTCCGGCAGGAGGTCCCGGTATTCCTGCCATTCGGTCAGGAGGAGAAGTGCATCGGCCTTTTCCATGGCGCGGTGCATGTCCTCTTCGTACGTGAGCTCGGGGAAGCGGTTCCGGGCACCGTCGATGGCCTCCGGGTCGGTCACCGTCACGTCGGCGCCCTGCAGCTGCAGTTGAGCGGCGATGCTGAGTGCGGGGGAGTCGCGGACGTCATCGCTGTTGGGCTTGAACGCAGCCCCCAGGACGGTGATGCGCTTGCCGAGGAGGGAACCTCCGACGAGGAGCCGGGTCAGCTCGACCACGCGGATGCGGCGCCGGACGTTGATGTCGTCCACCTCGCGCAGGAAGGTCAGTGCCTGGTCCGCACCGAGCTCGCCGGCACGGGCCATGAAGGCGCGGATGTCCTTCGGCAGGCAGCCGCCGCCGAAGCCGATGCCCGCATTGAGGAACTTGCGCCCGATGCGCTCATCGAGGCCGATCGCGTCGGCGAGCACCGTCACGTCCGCACCCGTCACCTCGCAGACCTCCGCCATGGCGTTGATGAAGGAGATCTTCGTGGCCAGGAAGGAGTTCGCTGCAGCCTTCACGAGCTCGGCCGTGGCGTAGTCGGCGACGAGGCGTCGGGTGCCTAGGGAGAGAGGCGTGCTGTACACCTCATCGAGGGCGGCAGTGGCTCGACCGCCGGCCTCGCCCTCCGGTACTCCGTAGACGAAGCGGTCCGGAGACAGCGTGTCCTTCACGGCGAAGCCCTCGCGGAGGAATTCGGGATTCCAGGCCAGGACGGCGTTCGGGTGCTCCTCGGCCAGTTCGTCCGCCAGGCGAGCAGCAGTACCGACCGGCACCGTCGACTTGCCGACGATGACGTTGCCCGGTTCGAGCGAATCCAGCAGTGACCGGAAGGCGCTGTCGACATAGCGCATGTCCGCGGCGTACTCGCCCTTGCGCTGGGGAGTGCCGACGCACAGGAAGTGCACTTCCGCTCCCTTGGCATCGGCCATATTGGAACTGAATTTCAGGCGACCTGTGGCCAGCACGTCATCGAGGAGTTCGGGCAGCCCCGGTTCGAAGAATGGTGCACGGCCGGCCTGCAGGTCATCGATCTTCCGTGGATCGACATCAATACCCACCACGTCATGGCCCAACTTCGCCATGCACGTTGCGTGTACTGCCCCCAGGTAGCCGCAACCGATCACGGAAATACGCATATGTGTTTGTCCTCAAAAGAAGTTCCCCAGTCCAGCCGATTCTAGTCGCGCCGGAGGGATCAGAGGGGCAGGTGGGACCCGTGTGGTGTTAACAGACTGTGAATTACCGGGCGCGGGGGCGTTCCCGCAGCTGCAGGTGCGCCCACCCGAGGGCTGCGCCGGCCAGCGCGCCGAGAGTGTTGGCGAGAACGTCGTACGGCGTGGCGAAGCGCTGCGGAAGCAGGACAAGCTGCGTGACCTCGATGAGGGCGGAGAGGGCACATCCCGCAGTGACGCCCCACCACCGCCAGCGATGCGGCGCGAGGATGAACCAGAACAGGCCGAACGGAACGAACATCAGGACGTTGGATGTGAACTCCACGACGTTGTACGTGATGAACGAGGGAAAGCCATGCCGGTACAGGAACTCCAGCCCGCGCCGCAGGATGCCGGCTGCGTCGGCGTCCACCGGCGTCGGCCACAGGACGATGAATGCGACGGCGACCAGCCAGGCGGCGCACAAGCCCGCGGTCACGGTCTTGTACCGGCGGGAGGGTAGCGGCGCAGTGCTCAGGGGAAGATCCTTCGAGGAACGGGTGGGTCGCCCCCATTATTGCCGACCCCGCCGGCTGGACGGTCGGTGGCGCGGGATCCTGTACGATTGAACGCGATGCCTAGGCGAGGGAGCGGGCCGGACTGCAGGAATTCCGGCCGTACTCCGTGATCGACGGTGGCTAGCGACTTCCCTGGTTTCTAGACGACTGCTCCCACGTGCGTGTTCCCTCCGCCCCGGCAACGTCCCAGTGCTCACGCAGACAGCGCCGAGCCGCAACGTCCAGGAGAAACCATGTCCGAGCAGAAGCTCGCAGCACACGTCCGCACCGAGTTCGGCAAGGGCTCGGCCCGCCAGGCCCGCCGCGCCAACATGATCCCCGCCGTCGTCTACGGCCACGGTGCAGACCCCATCCACGTCCTGCTGCCCGCTAAGGCGACCACGCTGGCAGTCCGTACCCCCAACGCCCTGCTCACGCTGGACATCGAGGGCGAGAACCACCTTGCCCTCGTCAAGGACATCCAGCGCAACCCCCTCAAGCAGATCGTCGAGCACCTCGACCTCCTCACCGTTCGCCGCGGCGAGAAGGTCCAGGTCGACGTCGCCATCCACGTCGAGGGCGAGCCCGCCGTGGACGTCGTCGCCAACCTCGAGGCCAACACGGTCCTCGTCGAGGCCGACGCCACCGCTCTTCCCGAGACCCTCACGGTCAGCATCGAAGGCCGCGAGGTCGGACAGCACGTCCACGCCTCGGACATCGTGCTTCCCGCCGGCGTCCTCCTCCTCGTGGATGCGGACACCCTGATCGTCAACCTCGCCGGCGAGACCGAGCAGGACCTCGGCGAGACTCCCGAGTCCGACGCCGACACCGAAGGCACCTCCGAAGGCGCGACGGCAGCCGACGCTGACGCCGACGCCGTCATCACCGACGCCGACGAGCAGTAAGCAGGCTCCGCACGGTGTCTGACACCTGGCTAGTAGCCGGGCTCGGGAATCCCGGGCCCGGCTACAGCGGCAACCGCCACAACGTGGGCCAGATGGTACTGGACCTCCTCGCCGACCGCCTCCGCGGCCGGTTCACGTCGTCGAAGGCCCAGGCCGTGACGCTCGAGGGACGGCTCGGCATCGGAGGGCCCCGGGTGGTCCTGGCCAAGCCGCTCACCTACATGAACACGACGGGTGGCCCCGTCTCGACGCTCGCCCGTTTCCACGACGTGGCGCCCGACCACGTCATCGCAGTCCACGACGAGATCGACATCCCCTTCAACACCCTCAAGCTCAAGCTCGGCGGGGGAGAAGGCGGCCACAACGGGCTGCGGGACATCAGCAAGGCCCTCGGCACCAAGGACTACTACCGCGTGCGGGTAGGCGTCGGACGTCCTCCCGGCCGCCAGGATCCTGCCGACTTCGTGCTGAAGGACTTCGGCACGGTCGAGAAGAAGGAACTCCCGTTCCTGCTCGACGACGCGGCCGACGCCGTGGAACAGCTCATCACCGAGGGACTCGTAGCGGCCCAGCAGCGCTTCCACGCTTCGAAGTAGCACACCGGCTGCGTAAACCCTGTGCTGATACTGCGCCCCTCCCGAACGGAACCACCGGCCAGCGGGAGTCCCGGGCTGTAAAGTGGGGCCTCAGAGGACAAGTGCTGTGGGGCGGAACTTCATGCTGAGCTGGAAACGTGGGCCCGGTCCCGAGCCGGGGGTGTCGGTTGTGCAACCGGCCAGGACCATGCTCGGACGTGCCCTGTGACGGTTGTCGACGGACGCTGGCCCTTCGCCGGTCGCGACACGGATGTCACTTCCATCAGGGCTGTCCTCGCCGAGGAGTCCGGCCGCGGCGTGGTGCTCGTGGGACCGTCCGGCATCGGGAAGACGATGATCGCCCAGCACGTTGTCGGCGGGCTGTCGCGGCACTTCGACCACATCTACCTCCGGGGATCGGCAGCCCACGCCACCACTCCGTACGGCGCCCTGAACGTGCTGCTGGCGGAGCTCGACGAGGACACAGCCCGCAGCCCGCTCCTGGTCCTGGGTGCGCTTCAGCGGATGTTCGAGGGCAACTCCGCCAAGCGTCGAACCCTCATGCACATCGACGGCGTCGAGGAGATCGACGAACTCTCCGCCACGGTGATCGCCTACCTGGCCCGCGTCGGCGCGGTCCGCCTGCTCGTGACCTGCGAGGACCTCCTGCGCGCTCCGGGCGAGTTCTTCGATCTGTGGAAGGACAGCGTCGTCGAGCGGTTCGACATCCAGCCGCTGACCCTCGACGAGGCGACCGAACTGCTCACCACGGCGCTCGACGCGCCCATCTCCCGCTCCGCCGCCCAGGAGCTGTGGGCGTCCAGCGGGGGAAACCCGAAGTACCTGCAGATGGCGACCAAGACCTCCGTGGCCTCCGGCCACCTGTTCCCGTGCGACGGTGTATGGGTCTCCCGCGACGTTCCCCGCCCCGACTCGGGCCGTTCCGTGGCGGACTGGAGCGCTGCGGAACTGGCCGCCCTGCCGGCAGAGGATCGCTCGGTCGTCGAGGTTCTCGCCGTGGCGGGGCGTGTGCCCCTGGTCGTCCTGCTGAAGGCTGTTTCCTCGACGTCCCTCGATGCCCTGCAGGGGGACGGCGTGGTCACGCTCGATCAGGAGGGTGTCCCCCTGGTGAGGCTCACGTACGAGGTGTTCGCACACGTGGTGCGCGCACAGATGCTCTCCGCCGGCGGCCGGGCGGCGCTGGCGATGGTCAGCACGCTCCGCGGCCACCCTGCGATGCCCGTGCAGGGGAGGATCGCCCTCGCCGTATGGGCGCTCGAGCAGGGCGGGTCCTTCGACACAGCGGAACTCGCGGCCCTTGCACGCCTGGCGAACGACCACCGGATCGACGGCGCCGCCGAACGTCTCCTCGATGCCATACCGGGTACGGAGACCGGAGGCAGGGTCCTGATCGAGCGCACTCGGCAACTCTGCACCGACGGCCGCGTGGCCGATGCCCTCGGAACGGTCGAGGAACTCCTCGGGCAGGAGCCGGAGGATGTCCCGCTGGAGGACTGGGTGGACGCGCGGCTTCTTGCCGCACGGATGAGGGCCCGCACGCACGGCCGGGAACAGGACGCCGAGGGATTGCTCGACGACGTCGTCGCGCGCCTCCAGCGCGAGCCGGCATCCGAGGCCACCGCCGACCTGTTGGGTAAGGCGGAGGTGCTCCGCATGGAGCTGCACGTCTTCGAGGGAGAGCTCGACCGTGTGTACGAGCGCGCCCCCGCCGTGCTCGCCTCGAACGCGGGCAATGCGCGCTGGAGCATCAGGATCCGGAGTCTCCAGAGCGTCGCCCAGGCGACGATGGGGGCCCAGGAGCAGGCAGTCGCCGGCGTCAGGAACGTCGACGCGCGCCTGGCGAACGCCCCCACCGGCCCCTTCGACCGGGAGGCGGCCTCGGTCCACCTGTGCGAGGTGCTCCTGATCGCGGGCTACTGGTCGGAGAGTCTCGACCGGGCGGGGATTTCCGGGGACACGACGACGGCGCACCTGTTCGGCGGATCACTGTCCGAGTTCGCCGAGGGCGTGCTGCTCGCGTACCTGGGCAGGAGCGGGGCGGCCCTCGAGAAGCTGGTTCCCGCCATCAGCCAGTTGAGGATCCGGGACCGGCACGGCTTCCTGCCACTTGCCGAAGCCGCCGCGGCCTACGCCCAGGTCCTCGAGGACGCGCCCGACGCCGCGGAGGACCACCTTCGCGGCATCGATCTGACCGGACAGCGCTACTCCTGGCACCTGCGGCAGGCGGTGCAGTACTTCCGCCTGCTGACCGAAGCCTGGCTGGATCCGTCGGCCGTCGTTGCCGCCGAGTTCCTGGAGCGGGCAGTCGACCTCGGCAGCCGTGGGTACCGGGGCATCGAGCTCTTCTTCCTCAGTCAGGCCGTTCAACTCGGGCAGCACGAAGCGGCGGACCTGCTCGCAGCCACGGCCGCCGCGTCCGAAGGTCCGTTCGCGCGGCTCGGCGAGGACTTCGCCAAGGGGTTGGCCTCCCGCGACCCCGCCGCGCTGAAGGAGGCTGCCCGGCGCGCGCTCGACAGCGGGAACCACAACCTCGCGGGAGACATCGCAGCCCTCAGCATCGAACACCTCGTCGAGACGGACGACCCGATGATCCGGGTGCATGCCGAGCAGATCCTGCGCAAGACCTCCACCCCGGCCCGTCGCCATGTGCGGCGGAAACTGCTCAGCGAGCGCGAGCGAGCCATTGCACGCATGGTGGCACAGGGCGTACCGAACAAGGAGATCGCGCAGAAGGAGCACATCTCGCCGCGGACAGTGGAGGGGCACGTGCACCAGGTCATGTCCAAGCTCGGTCTGTCGAGCCGCAAGCAGCTCTCGCTCATCTTCGGGCAGCAGCAATGACCGGCCCGGGATCCGCCGTGGACCTCGTCGGCCGCGCAGCACTCGTCAGGGAAATCGTCACCGCTCTCGGCGACACGGGCGGCTTCGGCGCCATGATCGTCGGCGGGGCCGGAGTGGGAAAGACGGCTGTGGCACGATCGGTCGTGGAGCACCTGCGCTGGACGGCGCCGGTGCTCCGCGTGACCGGCGGCGCTTCGCTGCGCAGGATACCGTTCGGCGCCCTGGCACCCTACCTCCACACGCTCTCCGGTGCCGAAGCGGCATCGCCGGTCGCGATCCTTCGCGCCATGATGGGGCACCTGACCGCGGGAGGGACGGGCCGTCCGCAGCATCCGGCCCTGCTGGTGATCGATGACGCGCACGAACTCGACGACAGTTCGAGCGCCCTCCTGGCCCAGCTGGTCAGTGCGCGTCGAGCCAAGGTGCTCCTGATGATCCGGCACACCCTGACGGCGCCCGCCGAGTTCCGCAGTCTGGGCGCCGACGGCCTCCTGGTGCGCTTCGACCTCGAGCCACTGGATACGGATGCTGTCACAACCCTCTGCTCCCAGGTGCTCGGCGGACCCGTCCTGACCGGCACCACGCACGCGCTCGCGCTGGCGACGGGCGGAAATCCGATGTTCCTCCGGACGTTGCTGGAACAGAGCCTGGCGGGGAAGGGTTACCTCGTCCGGCGCAACGGCGTCTGGCGGCTGGCCGATGAACAGCCGAAGGTACACCTCCGGCTCGGCGACCTCATCCGCTCGCAGCTCCGGCTGCGCAGCGGCGCCGACCTCGAGGCACTGGAAGTCGTCTCCCTCGCAGAACCGATCGCTCTCGACGCCGTCGCGCAGGTCGTGGATGCCGACGCGCTGCAACGGTTGAGGGACGATCGCCTGATCGCCGTCGGACCGGGGCCGGAGGCTCCCGTCTCCCTCGAGCACCCTCTCTACGGTGAGGTCCTCCGTCGCCAGGTACCAGCAGCCCGCAGCATCATGATCCGCCGGAGGGTGCTCGCCGTTCTCGACCCCGGGTCGCAGTCCCTCGAGGGATTCCTGCGGACAGTCTCCTGGGGACTCGACTGCGGTGTTCCTCCCGATGACGAGTCCCTCCTGAAGGCGGCCGTCGTTGCCAACAGGCTCCGGCACCACGACCTCGCTCTCCGGGCTGCCTGTGCGGTGTCCGCTCCGGGGCTTCGCGAGCGCGCCCTCCTCGAGGTGGCCCGCGCGGAGGGCGGTCAGGGCAAGCTCGCCTATGCGCAGGAACTCGTGGACGAGGCGATGCGGCGCTGTACCGACCTGCGCCTCGCGAAGGACGCCACGCTGTTGTCCCTCGAACTCAAGCTGAAGTCCCGGGCCTCGGACCAGGGCCTGCGCGATGTCGTCGCCCGCTGGAGATCGCTCATCAACCGCCTGCGGGAGGACTCCCCGGTGACGGCGGAAGGCGTCGCGCAGTCCCAGCTCGGCTGCCGGATCCTCGAATGCCACCTCCGCGTCCACGAGGGGCGCTTCGACGGCGCCGAGGAAGAACTGCGCGCCATCCTCGCCGATCCCCAGGGCACTCCCGAGACGCGGGCAGGAGCAATGATCGTGCTCGCCGAACTGCTCGGCAGCACGGGGCGCTCCGTGGAGGGCTGCACCTACTCGGGCATGGCGCTGGACATCATCGAAGCCGAGGGCCCTGCCCTGCTGGGCTACCGTGGGTTCGCCGTGGCGAGACACCTCATCACGCTGTCCCAGAGCGGGCGTGGGGCGGATGCCAAGGCCGTGATCCAGGCGCACACGGGAGCCAATCCGTTCAGCATCGTCTACTTCGCGGGGCTGGGCGACGTCGCCGACGGCATCAACGCGCTCCGGGCTGCCCGGAACATCGAAGCACGGGACAGGTTCCTGCTCGCACTGGAGGCCCTCAGGGATTCCGACGTCACGCAGGTGATGACCCTCCTGCTGGGGCTGGGGGCATACGCCTGCGCGCTTGCCGGCGACTCCACCCGCGCATCCGCCCTCGTGGAGGAGTTCGAGCGGGTGCCGGAAGGAGGTTCGCGCACGATGCGCCTGGGCGGGCGCATCTTCGCCACCGCGGCCGCGGCACTGCTGGGCGACGTTCCCGGAGCCCGCGCCGACCTGCTCACTCTTGCCGCGACGGCCGAGAAGGACCAGATGAAGGAGCTGGCGGTCACGGCACTTCGGCTGTCCCTCCTGCTCGGCGACATGGATGCCATTGCCCCCCTCATCAAGGTCCTGCAGGGATTCGAGGGGCCTGGAGGGAAGGACCTGCTGGATTTCGCAGTGGCGGCCGAGGCGAAGGACGCCGAGGCGATGGCCCGCGCCGCCACCGTCGCGGGTGAGCACGGAAACGTGGCCTTCGAATTCGTCGGCCTGTCCCTCGTCCTGCAGCTCGTGGGGGAGCAGGGCTCGACCCGCCATGCCCGTGCGATCCAGCGCCGGCTGGTGACGCTGGGGGAGCAGCGGGAGGGGCCGATCTCGCTTCCGCTCGCATCGACATCTCCCGCAATGACCACGTCCCGCCTCACCCCGACGGAGCGCACGATCGTCGCGCTCGTGAACGAGGGTTACTCGAACCGCGAGATCGCGGACGCCAAGAGCGTCTCGGTCCGAACGGTGGAAGGCCACCTCTACCGGATCTTCGCGAAGCTCGGTGTCAACCGCCGAGAGGACCTGCGGGAGCTCTGATCGGCCCGCAGCACGTAGTCCGAGTGCCCCTGCGTAATGCCTGCGCGTAGTCCAAGTGCCTGTACGTACTGCCTACGCGTGGTACGCAGGTAGTTCTGGTCCAAGCCCGCCGGATCGGTCGCGTAGATCTTACTCGTGTGCAGCTGAAACCCCCTCCCTAGGATTTTCGCAAGAGCTTTGAAGGCAAAGCTGGGGAAATTTCCGAAGAATCGGGTCTCACATATGTGTTGTCCATTGTGCAGAATTCGCCGCCTATTCCAGGTAAAGCCGCTCCAGGGAATGGTCATCGCTTTCCAGGGGGGCACATCGTGACGCAGATGCACAGCGCGTTCGGCGGCATCACTGCTGTCCCGGGGATCGCCGCGGCCCAGCAGCCGGCCGCGATGTCCGGCACGGCCTGGCGCCGCCGCTACCAGGTCTCGCTACTGGCCTCGGACTCCGTGCTCATCGTGGGGGTCCTGCTGCTGGCGGTGAACGTCCTGACACTCGACGCCGGTGTCGAGACGCTCACGGATGTCCTCGGACTCGGCGGCACGGTGGCGGTCGGCTGGCTGACGATGATGGTGCTTTTCCGAACCCGTGACGCCCGCCTGGTCGGCACCGGCGCCGGCGAGTACAAGAAGGTCATCCGCGCGAGCAGTGCCACCTTCGCGGCGGCGGCGGTCGCCGTCGTCCTCCTGGACCTCGAGCACTTCCAGGGCCTGCTCGTCCTCGCGCTGCCGTCCGGCACCCTCCTCCTGCTGTCCAGCCGATGGCTGTGGCGCCAGTGGCTGGTGCACCAGAGCAGGCTCGGGCATTACCTCTCGAAGGTCGTGGTCGTCGGACGGCCCACGGACGTCCGTTATGTGGCCGCCCAGCTGGCGAAGAACTCGGGCGCCGCCTACACCGTGGTCGGAGCCGTCTACGAGGGCAGGACCAACCCGGCCGCCCTGCGGACGGGAGACCGGGTCGTCCCCGTGGTCAGCGGGCTCCGCAAGATCGAGGACTTCGTGGCGCTTACGGGAGCGGACGCCGTCATCGTCGCCGGGCACCTCCGCAAGGGCAGTTCCTACATTCGGGAGCTCGGGTGGCGCCTCGAGGGGTCCTCGACCGAACTGGTCCTCGCGTCGGCTCTGACCAACGTCGCCGGTCCACGCATCACCATGCGGCCGGTCGAGGGACTGCCCCTCATGCACGTCGAACTGCCGCACTTCACCGGGGGTCGCCACGTCCTGAAGAGGGCCATGGACATCGTTCTCTCGGCCACCGCACTGGTGATCCTGGCCCCGCTGTTCCTCGTCCTGTCGATCGTCATCCGGCTCGATACACCGGGCCCGGCGTTCTTCGTCCAGGAGCGGGCCGGAAAGGACTCGGCCGTTTTCCGGATGCTCAAGTTCCGGTCCATGGTCACCACGGCCGAGGACGAGCTGGAGCTCCTGAAGGAGCAGAACGAGGGCAGTGGTGTGCTGTTCAAGATGCGGGACGACCCTCGGGTCACCCGGATCGGACGCATCATCCGGAAGTACTCGCTCGACGAGCTGCCCCAGTTCTGGAACGTCCTGCGCGGTGACATGTCCCTCGTGGGGCCGCGGCCCCCGCTCGTCAGCGAAGTCTCCGGCTATGAGGAGCACACATACCGCCGCCTCCTGATCAAACCCGGACTCACGGGCCTGTGGCAGGTCAGTGGGCGATCGGACCTCGACTGGGAGGAGAGCGTCCGGCTCGACCTCTACTACGTCGAGAACTGGTCGGTGGCCGGGGACCTGATCATCATGTGGCGCACCTTCAAGGTGATGCTCAAGCCTGTCGGTGCGTACTGATGCGCACCTCTCCGACAACGAACGACGCCCCTCGGTTGGCAGCTCCTTCTGCGGCCGGCGGCAGCCAAGGAGGCTCCATGGGAATCCGGATCGGTTACGCAGCCGGCGCGTTCGACCTCTTCCACGTAGGGCACCTCAACCTGCTCCGGCATGCCAAGAGCGAGTGCGACTTCCTCATCGCGGGTGTCGTGTCCGATGAACTGCTCGAGAAGAACAAGGGCAAGCGTCCGGTCATCCCCCTGATCGAACGGCTCGAGATCGTGCAGAGCGTGCAGTTCGTCGACCGTGCCGTGGCCGAGACCGCCCCGACGAAGCTCGACATGTGGAAGCAACTCGGCTTCAACGTCTTCTTCAAGGGCGACGACTGGAAGGGCACTCCCCAGGGGCTCGCCCTCGAGGAGACCTTCGCCCGGGTAGGCGTCGAGGTCGTCTACTTCCCGTACACCGTCCACACCTCGAGTACGTTCCTGCGGCGCACCCTGGAGCTCCTCAACGCTCCGGTGGCCCGCGAATCCACACCCTGAACTACACCGCCACCTGACCCGAAGTGCTTGCACAGACCGACTGGAGTCCATCATGTATCTGCTGTCGTCTCACCAGAAGCCCCTCCGCATCGCGCTTGTCGGAACCCGGGGGGTGCCGGCCCGCTACGGGGGGTTCGAGACCTGCGTCGAGGAGGTCGGGCAGCGTCTTGCCGCGCGCGGCCACGAGGTGGTCGTGTACTGCCGGACGACGGAGGACACGAACCACGCTGAGACGGAGTACAAGGGCATGACGCTCGTCTACCTGCCCGCACTCAAGAAGAGGTCGCTCGAGACGCTCAGCCACACCGGGCTCTCGGCTGGGCACCTGTTCTTCAAGCGCGCCGACGCTGCAATCGTCTTCAACTCGGCGAACTCCCCCTGGCTGCCCGTCCTGCGCGCGGCAGGCATACCGGTCGCCACCCACGTGGACGGCCTCGAGTGGAAGCGCGCCAAGTGGGGGACGCTGGGCAAGAGGTACTACCGCGTCGCCGAGTCGCTCGCGGTTCGCTGGTCCGACGCCCTGATCTCGGATGCCGCCGGCATCCAGGACTACTACCGCCAGGAGTTCGGCGTCGAGAGCACCTACCTGGCCTACGGGGCCCCGATCCTCGAGAGCGGAGCGTCGGACCGCCTCACGGAGCTGGACCTCACCCCGGGGGAATACCACCTCGTGGTCGCCCGATTCGAACCCGAGAACCACGTCCACGTCATCGTCGACGGGTATGTCCGCAGCAAGGCCCAGCTGCCGCTGATCGTCGTCGGCTCCGCCCCCTACTCGGACGACTACACGCAACTCGTCACCTCGCTGGGCGACGAGCGGGTCCGCTTCGTCGGTGGCGTGTGGGACCAGGAGCTGCTCGACCAGCTGTACGCCAACGCGCGCGTCTACTGGCACGGCCATTCGGTCGGCGGCACCAACCCCTCACTCCTGCGGGCGATGGGTGCCGGCGCGGCGACCAATGCCTTCGACGTGAACTTCAACCGCGAGGTCCTGGGTGCCAACGGCGAGTACTTCGCCGATGCCGCGGCCATCCCCGCGCTCGTGCACGCCGCGGAAGCCTCGGCCTCGGACACGACGCTCCGCGGCAAGAAGTCCCAGACGGACGCCCTGGCCTACGACTGGGACCGGGTAGCGGAGGGTTACGAGCAGCTCTGTTTCGACCTCGTGGGCCGCCGCGGGGCGCGGGGCCGGCGCTCCGGCGCGTTCCCTCTCTCCCACACCGTTTCCTGACACCGGACGATCGGTCTTTCCAGCCCCGATACGTGAAATCGCAATGGTTCGGACAGGGATTCCGAAGAGATTCAGGTAGTTGCTACTCGTGTTTTCCCGTTCTACGAATTCTAGGCTTTCCGCAGTCTGCTTGTCCGACTGGGATGCATTGAAAGATTGGTCTCACATGAATAACCGGTATATCGCTTGCGGCCGGCCCGTGACAATGTCCCGTGGTGTCGGGAGAGTATTCATCGTCATGGCACTCACCGCCTTGCTGTCCGGATGTAGCAGCGATCCGGAGGCCGGCGAAGCGCTGTCGGGAGACGCCGGTCCTGAGGCGTCAGCCTCGGCGAGCCCTGTGGACCCGAAGCCCACGCCGGACCCCGCCGAGTCCGGAGGGCCGGCAGGTGGACCGGCATTCGAACCGGCTTCGACCGGTGCACCTGAAGTAAGCCGCGACGGTGAGGCAGCGCGGCGCGAGCTGACCGTTGCTCCCGTCAGTTTCGCGGAAGAGGCGACATGGAGTGACGGGCTGCGAGCAAGTACCCGGGGTTTCTCGCGGGGGACCATTACGGCGACTGGCATCTACGCCTTCCAGGTCGGTCCTGATATCAGCGAGGGTACGTTCTATCTCGACGTGGACGGCGATCATGTGATCGCCACGTCCAGCGGCTTATTCCCATGAGGGTAAGCATCGGGCGACTCCTGCCGGCCGGGCTCGCAGCAGCCGCTCCCTGCACCCAGGCCCTCGGCAGCATGCTGCTCATCCTGGTTGCGAGCAGGACCATGGACCTTGCCGACGTCGGTCTCTTCAGCCTTCTGTACGGCTTCTTCGTCCTCGGCTCCGGCCTGGTCAGCGGTTTCGTAGGAGACAGTGTCACCGTTCTGGACCGATCCGCCCGAGATATCCGGGCAGCGCTTCAGGCCTGGTTCCTTCTTCTTGCAGGCTCGAGTTCCGTGCTCATCGCGGCGGTAAGCCATGTCATCGGTCTCACCGGTCCGGCACAGTCGCTGATTCTTGGTCTGGCGACCTTCGCCTTCGTCAGCGAGGAGATCGTGCGGCGCCTGCTGATGATCGACCTGAAGTTCGGGAGGGTCACCCTGGTCGATCTGGCGATGATCCTCGGAACAGGACTGGTTCTTCTGGCTGCCGCCGGGAACGGCCTGCGCCTGATTGATTTCATCGTCTCGGTCCTGATCGGGCAGGCATGCGGAGCCGTGACGGGGGTCCTCCTGCTCCCTCGGTCGGCGCGGTACCTCGTCCCGATGGGAAGACCGGCACTTCGTGAGGTAGCCGGATTCGGCCTCTGGCGGGCGGCCCAGCAGGGTTTGAGGCCCGCATTGCTGGCGGGTATCCGCTTCGTCGTCATACTGTTCGTCGGCCTTGCTGCCGCGGGCGAACTGGAGATCGCCAGGGTATATGCCGCACCGGCCCTCCTGCTCGTCGGGGGCTTCTCATCGTTCCTGTTCTCCTCCTACGCACGGGATCCGTCCAGGCCGCTGCGCGAACTCGTCCGCCGTGCGGACCGGGCCGTGATCGCCCTCGCCGCAATCACCATCCTCGGTTCGGTTGTCGCACTTCTCCTGCTGCCGGTGGCCGGGCCGATGCTCACCGGGCGGGCGCCGGATCCGACGGCCGTGGCCGGCTGGTTGTGCCTGTCCCTCGGCATCAGCGCAAGTATCCCCTACGGATCGCTTGCAGCCGTCCGGGGGAGGGCTGCGTCCGTCTTCGGCGTTCGACTGTGCGAGAGCGTCCTGTCACTGGCCCTCGCCACCGTGGCCGTCGCACTGTCGGACTCCTTCGTCCTCGCCCCGCTGTGCGCTGCGGTCGGCTCCCTGACCGGTGCCGCCTTCCTCCGTTTGTTCATCCTTGCACCCTCCCGAGCAGTATCGCGCCAGCGCATCCTCCACACCGCAGAGAAGGCGATCTGAGACGCATGTCCTTGCCCAGAGCACTCCACACAACGTCGTCCCGTCCCTGGCCCGTGTCCCGCGTGCCCAGGGCCATTGCCACGACGACCCGTGGGTCGGGGAGGCTCGCCCGTAATGTCCGGGACCCGTACCATCCGCAGGATAGCGGTCGGACAGCGTTTGGAGGTTCGTTCATCAAGAAATTCCGTTCAATAAGTCCGCTCAATAAGTTCAATAAGTCCGCCCGATAAGAAGGACAGCCATGACAATGCGACCTGGGGCGCAGTTGGAATTCCGCCAAGCACTGGACTCTCTCGCCAGTGCACAGAAGACATCGAAAGGAGCCCCCGCTTACTCGAGGTACATCAACAGGAGACTGGGCAGGGTCTTTGCCGCAGCAGCCTATTCCCGCGGTCTCACCCCGAACCAGGTCACGGTCATCAGTGCCGTCGCCACGTTCTCCGGACTGGCGCTGCTGATCCTGACGGATCCGACCACCGGCACCGCGCTTCTGGTGGCCGTCCTGCTGGTGCTGGGCTATGCGCTCGATTCGGCGGACGGCCAGCTCGCACGGCTGACGGGCAGGGGGTCTGCAGCCGGGGAGTGGCTGGATCACACTGTGGACGCCTTCAAGGAGGGAAGCCTTCACCTCTGCGTCCTCATCTGCTGGTGGCGGTATCTGGACCTCGAGACCGCGTGGCTGATCGTCCCGATCGTGTTCCAGGTGCTTGCCACGGTGCACTTCTTCTCGTCGCTCCTGATGGACCAGTTGCGGAGGGCCCAACGAACCAGGAGCAGCGTGCCTGCGGTGGAGCAGTCGACGTCGTCGGCCCTGTATTCCCTCGCCGTGCTGCCGACGGACTTCGGTCTGTTGTGTGTCCTGTTCGTCCTGCTGCTGGTCCCCGGGATCTTCGTGGGTGCGTACAGCCTGCTCATGCTCGCCAACGTCGCCTTCCTGGTGCTGGCCCTGCCCAAGTGGTACAGGGAGGTGAAGACATGGAGCTGAACGAATACGGGCGCATCTTCCGGCGCCGGTGGATCCTGATCCTCGTCTCGACCCTGGTCGGCCTGATCGTCGCCGTTCTGGTGACGGGCCTCACCACCCGCACCTATGACGCGCGAGCCGGCCTCTTCATCAGGTCCGATTCGGAGACCAGTTCCAGCTTCGAGGATTCACGGTTCGTCCTGGAGCGCGTGAAATCCTACCCGGACCTGGTCTACAGCCCCCAGGTGCTGACGCCGGTCCTGCAGGAGTTGAACTCGTCGTTGACACTCGCCGAGCTCAGGCAGCAGGTGAGCGCGAGCAACCCCGAGGAAACGGTGTACGTGAACGTCACTGCCTCCGCCGGGACTGCCCAGGATGCAGCCAAGATCGCCAACCTGGTGGCCCAGAACCTGCGTGACGTGATCCGGGACCTGGAGGGAGGAGACGCTGCGGGGAAAGCAACCATCGAGGCGTTCGTGGCCGTGCCTGCCGTCGCCCCGGCCGCACCATCGTCTCCCAACACGGTCCTGAACCTGGCGATGGGACTGCTGGCCGGACTCGCCGCAGGGCTCGTCGCCGCCGTCGTGCTGGGATCCGGACATCGGAGGATCCGGAAGCGCGGGGATCTGTCCCGATCGGTCGGCGTCGAGGTGCTGGGATCCGTCGCCGACGGAGCGCCCAGCGCGACGGGGGTCCTCTCCCAGGAGACGGAACTCCAGTACCGGGAGTTGATGACTACGCTCCTCGTCAAGCGTGGCGGCCACCTGCCCAAGCTCCTCATGGTGACGGCGGTCGGACAGGCCAGTGGTGCCCAGGACGCATTCGGGTACCAGTTCGCCGGCTACATCGGTGATTCAGGTGCGCGGACGTGTGTCATCGATGCGACGCAGCACCAGGAGCACTCCGGTGGGGCCGGCTCCGGGCAGACCGGAACGGACCTCGGTTTCTCGGACGTTCTCGTGGGCGAGGCGACGCTGGACGACGTCCTCTCCGCCACCGAAGCGGGGACGTATCGCATCCCCATCGGCGCATCCACGGAGAAGATCAGCCGTTCCCGGGCGGCGCGCGAGGGCGCGAGCATCCTCAAGGAGCTGGGCGACTCCTTCGATGTCACGCTCGTCAAGGCCTCCTACGATTCGCACCCGCTGACGACGTGGACCGTCGCACCGGTAGCAGAGGCAACCTTGGTACTCGTCTCGCACGGCACCCGGGCGAAAGACCTGGAGGACTCCGTGCATGAGCTCCGGGCGGTGGGTGTGGAGCCGCTGGGCGTGGTGCTGCTGGGTGGACGGCGGTCGGGAGGTCGCGGACGGGGCCGTGCACACCTCAAGGTCCGGACCTCCGGGCGTGGGTGAGGCCAAGGCCCGCACCGCGAGTGCCATCGTCATCTGGATCGTCCTGATCGTGAGTGTCACGGCGTGGCGGAAGGGCGCCTACTTCGAGGGTTCCTTCGACACCGTGGTCGTCGCCAAGGCCGCGCTCCAGGGAGGGGCTTTCGCGATGGCCCTGTTCCTGAGGAGGGTATCCCCGACGGCGTACCCCGTCGCCGGCGGGCCGTCGCTGGCGGTGCTCGCCGTGTTGGCGGTCTCCATGATCGGGGCGCTCCAGGCGGGCGGTACTACTGCCTCCACGGTCCTCGTCGTGCGGATCGTCCTCCTGATGGTGACGGTGGTGCTGCTGGTGTCCGTCTTTCCACGGGAAGAAGTCCTCAGGCAGCTGGTCATCGTCATAGGGGTGGTCGGCGCCGTCCTCGCGGTCACCGGTGCCGGTACGGTCGCAACCGGCGGCCGTCTGGAGGGGACCGTGCTCCCTATCAGCCCCAACGAACTCGTCGTGCTCTGTGCGGTCCCCGCGCTCGCGGCGATCCATCGGGTCCTGTCAGGGCATGCGACGATCGGTGCGGTCGTCGCAGCAGTCTTCTACACCCTTGCCTGTGTGGCGACCCAGTCACGGACTGCCTTGCTCGGCGTGGCAGTAGCGATCGTCGTTCTTGTCCTGAGTATCCGCACCATCCAGCGGTACGTCGTCGTCGTGATGATCGCGTCCGTGCCCGCGCTGTTCGTGGTCGCCGCATACACCCCGCTCCTCGGGTCACTCCTCAACCGGGAGGGAAGCACGTCCAACCTCACCCTGAACTCGCGGACCATTGCGTGGCAGGTCGTACTGCAGACTCCTGTCGAGTCCCTGCAGAAGTGGGTCGGGGCGGGGATGTCGGTCAAGACCGTGAACGTGAAGGGACAGTACTGGAACGAGCAGGTCCTGGATTCCAGTTGGGTCTCTGCGCTTGCGCAGACGGGTGTCATCGGCACCGGGATCCTCGCCGTACTGGTCACAGCAGTCCTGGTCGGCACGATGCGAGGCGGACGCAGGAATGCGTTACCCGTTGCTCTCCTCGTCTTTCTCCTGATCAGGGCATTCCTCGAGACCGGGCTCGTGGACGCCAGCGTCACGTTCATCGTCTTCATCTCCCTCGCGTCCACTTTCGTACCCACGTCCGTACCGGCGTCAGGAGGAGTGCTGTCGTCGCACCACCCGGCTCCAGCCGGCCCCTCAGTCCGCTACAGGACCCACCAGACGGCTTCCTGACGGAACTCGCAGCAACCGGGCGATCCGATCGGGCAACGGCTGGGCGACGCCGGCTGACCGCACTGTGGTGCTCACCCGGAACGTCTCCGGATCGACGACGTCCACGCCGGTCAGCTCCAAGTCATGCGTCGCCTGTCCTGTCGCGTTCCTGAAGCTGCCGAGAGTGGTGAACACCGCCGGATCCCCGGTTCCTCGAGACCAGATCACGAGCCAGGCCGGGGTGGAGACCGAGGCCCGATGGAAGACGTTGCCCGACGTCGTGACGCCCATGGCTTCCGCTGACAGCCGATGTGAATAGTCCTCGACACACAGCAGGCAGTTCGCCGTGCTGCCCGTGATCACGTTGTTCCGGACGGCGACCGGCCCGTTGATCCACGTCGTCAGCGGATCGGGAAAGGGCTGTCGTGGGTCGTGTCCGGGAGTACGGCGGTCCGCGGCGCGCCGGGTGTCCTGCACGATGTTGATCGGACGCCCGTTGTCGATGAACGAGTTGTTCCAGATCGCGACGTCACTCGCATTGTTGATCTTCAGGCCGTGGCCCTCGTTCCCCGCGATGACGTTGTTCGCGACGACCGCGCGGGCGGAGATCTCCACGGACAAGCCATGACCGCTGTTCCCGACGAAGTCGTTTCCCGACGTCGTGATGTCGACCACCGACTCGTCGAACCACAGTCCCGTACCGTTGTTCGCCCTGAAGACGCTGTCCTGCACCTGCACGGTCCGGGTCCGGCCGATCTTGAACCCCCCGGCCACCGGCGAATGATGAAAGCCTTCGGTGTTGTTGTCCGTCACCTTGAGACCGATCGCGGACAAACCGTCCGCGTACGTCGCGGACGCACCGAGCATGCCGTTCTGCGTGAGAGTTACTCCCAGCAGCCGGGCGTCCGCGCCGGACACCGCAAGTCCGGTCGTCGAGGTCTGCTTGACGACGACGTTCTCGATCGAGATCCCCGTGCTCTCGAGAGTCACCGCAGCCATATGCGGAACGGATGGGGAGAACCGGCGGACACCGATCCCCTTGATGGCCGACCCCGCCGACTGTATCGAGATCGCCTTGGCAATCGAACTCGCCCGGACCTTTTTCCCGGATGGATCCGACCCGAGGAACAGCCGATCGCTGTCGTAGTCGACGAGGAAGGAGCCGGCAGTCAGTTCGTCGAGTGAAGCCACCTGGTGCTGTGCTGCGCCGTCGATCCACACCTGATCCGGGTGCGAAGCCATGGGATGGTCGGGATCGACGAAGGTCCAGCCCGGGGTCGTACCGTCCGCCTCTCCCCACGAATACGTCGGACTGGCGTCGAACTTCGCTGTCCATCCTTCGGCGACGAACGCCCGTCCGTCCGCCTCGAACCCGGTCACCGGGACGCTGCCGTCGAGCCACACCTCCTCATGGGGGAACGCCTGCAGGGTGATCTTCTTGGTGGATGGGATCGTGACCCCTTCGTGGAACGAACCGCTCCTGAGGACGATGGTCTGTCCGCTGTCGGCCTTGGCGACAGCGGCCTTGATGGTCTTCAGCGGGGAGTCCTGTGCCCCCCGCGCGGTGTCGCTTCCGTCGCGGGCGACGAAGATCGCATCCTCGGGTACGGCGTACGCCGTCGTGCCCACAGGTGCTGCACCCGCAACCGGGCGTACTTCAGGCGCCGACGATCCCGTCACCGCTCCTGGTGCCCAGGCCCCCGCGAACGGCCGGAGCGACTCGGCGAAGAAGCTGCCGGAGGACGACGCCGGACGCTCGCTCGACGACGGGAAGCGGGCGCTGTCCACGCCGGCGCCCGTGTCGGATGAACGCTGCCCCGGTGGAAGAGCGCACGCCGCCAGCAGCACGACGGCGCCGAGCGCTCCAGAGCGGTAGCTGAGCCGAACAAACGAATTCAAGGTCGGTAGCACTCCCTCGCGATTGCGCGGTCTGCCGCGCTGTCTTGAATGCAGTCCGGATCAGATGACACCGTTCCGAGGCGATGCGGTGGGCGCAACGTTACCGGACCGGGGGAGCGGCAGGCGGGTGCAATTCTTCCCGTCGGTGTCGCGATCGCGAGGTCATATGAGAAATGAGCCGGCGGCGTCTCCGATAATGCGGGCCAATGCATTTAGGATGAAACAACCGATCGGGAGGAATTGTGCCGAACAATTCAGCATCGATTGATCGCAAACGGCTAGCCGAAGGTTTTCATGGACTTGACTGGGCAGAAGATCGTCATCGCGCATCCCTCGGCCGACTTGTACGGCTCGGACCGGATGATGCTCGAGACCCTCGAAGGGCTGGTGTCTTCCGGTGCGGAGATCACCGTCGTGGTGCCGACCAGTGGACCGCTCCTGGCGCGCGTCGATACGACAGGTGCTGCCTCTGCGGTGGTGAAGAGCCTGGTCCTAAGAAAGAATCTCCTGTCCGCGAGGGGGGCCCTGTCACTGCTTGCCCAGAGTACGAAATCATCGATCGCAATTGCCGCATTTCTCGCCCGGAACCGGCCCGATACCGTCTACGTGAGTACGCTTAGTATTCCTCTGTGGACCGTCATCGCGCGTTTGTCCGGATGTCGGGTCCTGGTTCATGTCCACGAGGCAGAAGGCCACGTGCGTCCCATCATCCGGCACCTCCTGGCCCTGCCGATCCTGTTCTCGACAGAGGTGATCGCAAACAGCCGGTACACCCTGAAGGTGTTGGGCCAGTCCTTGCCCCGGACAGCTGCCCGGGCACGCGTGGTGTACAACGGGGTCGCCGGGCCCGAGTCCGTGAGCAGTCCTCGGGAGGAGCTCTCCGATGCCGTAAGGCTCATCTACTTCGGTCGGATATCCCACCGCAAGGGGGTGGATCTGGCGATCGACACTGTTGCCGAACTCAGGCGCCGAGGGACGATGGCCACACTGGACGTCGTGGGCGCGGTGTTCGCCGGCAATGAGGAATACGCGCGCGAACTCACCGAGAGGATCCGACGGAAGGGCCTCCAGGATTCTGTTCGGATGCTGGGATTCCGGGAGGACGTCTGGAATTCCCTCGATGTCGCCGACATCGTGCTGATCCCGGCACGGCTCGACGAATCGTTCGGGAACACGGTGGTCGAGGCCATGCTGGCGGCCCGTCCGGCCGTCGTCTCGGCGATGCCCGGACTATGTGAGGCAGGCGATGGCTACGGCAGTGTCCAGTTCGTCGCGCCGGACGACGTCGGTCAGCTCGCCTCGGCCGTGGAGACCGTCGTCGACGATTGGCCCCGGTGGCGCGGGCAGGCTGTGAAGGACCGGTCCCGCGCCCAGGAACATCATGCTCCGAGCAAATACCGACAGGAGATCGTCGCTTCGATTGCCGGGACGGCCGAGCAGGGGTAGCTCGGCAGGTTTCCTCCTCTTCTTAGGTAGCACTGGGATGCCGGACGCGGGCCGGAGTGGGACGATTAGATCAGAGAATCCTTGCGTAATTGCCGCAGGGGATACCCGATCCGAGGAGCTTGAAGTGCCCGTGGTTGAAACGCCCGTCACCCTCACCCCTGCCGCCGCCGGGCTGACCGATGCCGAGGTGCACCGCATCCGCAACGACTTCCCGATCCTCGGCACCGAGGTCAACGGCAAGCCGCTCATCTACCTCGACTCCGGTGCCACGTCCCAGAACCCCCTGAGCGTGATGGAGGCGGAGCAGGAGTTCTACGAGCAGCGCAACGCTGCCGTCCACCGCGGAGCCCACACGCTCGCCGTCGACGCGACCGAGGCCTACGAGGACGCCCGCACCGCCGTCGCCCGTTTCATCGGTGCCCGCACCAATGAGCTGGTCTGGACGTCGAACGCGACCGAGGGCATCAACCTGGTGGCCTACGCCATGTCCAACGCCGCGCTCGGACGCGGGGGAGCGGCCGCCCGGCGCTTCGCCGTCGGGCCCGGCGACAACATCGTGGTCACCGAGATGGAGCACCACGCCAACCTCATCCCCTGGCAGGAACTGGCGGCCCGCACCGGCGTCGAACTCCGCTTCCTCCCGATCGGCGATGACGGCGCGCTGCGGCTGGAGGACGCCGGTGCCGTCATCACGCCGTCGACCCGCCTCGTGGCGTTCTCCCACGCCTCCAACGTGCTCGGCACCATCAATCCCGTCCGGGAACTCGTGCAGCTCGCCTCGGCCGTCGGTGCCCTCACGCTGCTCGACGCATGCCAGTCCGTGCCGCACCTCCCGGTCGACGTGAAGGACCTCGGCGTCGACTTCCTCGTGTTCTCCGGCCACAAGATGCTCGGCCCCACCGGCATCGGAGCGCTCTACGGCCGCGCAGAACTGCTCAACGCCATGCCGCCCTTCCTGACCGGCGGCTCCATGATCACCACCGTGACCATGGAGCGGGCCGAGTACCTCCCGTCCCCGAACCGCTTCGAGGCCGGGACCCAGCGCATCTCCCAGGCCATCGCCCTCGGCGCCGCGGCGAACTACCTGTCCGAGACCGGCATGCAGCACATCGAAGCGTGGGAGTCGAAGCTCGGCGCGAGGCTCGTCGAGGGCCTCGGCGCCATCGAGGGCATCCGCGTCCTCGGGCCGGCAGCGGGCCTGCCGCGCATCGGGCTCGCCGCGTTCGACGTCGACGGCGTCCACGCGCACGACGTCGGGCAGTTCCTCGACGACCAGGGCATCGCCGTGCGGGTGGGACACCACTGCGCCCAGCCGCTGCACCGCCGCTTCGGCCTCACCGCCACCACCCGCGCCAGTACATACCTCTACAACACGACGGACGAGGTGGACGCGTTCCTGGACGCAGTCGCACAGGTCCGTCCCTTTTTTGGAGCACAGAGATGAGCACCGGTCTCGAACAGCTGTACCAGCAGATCATCCTCGACCACGCGAAGGCGCGGCACGGCTCGCCCCTCAGGGAGTACGACGGCGCCGGCCGGAGCGGCGAATCGCATCAGCTCAACCCCGTGTGCGGTGACGAGATCACCCTCCGTACCGGTGTCGCCGACGGGACCGTCGCGTCCGTCACCTGGGACGGTGCAGGTTGCGCGATCTCCATGGCATCGGCCTCCGTCCTCACCGACCTGGTGCAGGGGCTGCCTCGGGACGAGGTGATCTCCCTCGTGGATGCGTTCCGCGAGGTGATGCGCTCCCGCGGCAGGATCGAGGCGGACGAGGAAGTGCTCGGGGACGCCGCAGCGTTCTCGGGCGTCTCGCGGTTCCCGGCGCGGGTCAAGTGCGCCATGCTCGCGTGGGTAGCCCTCGAGGAGTCGCTGCTCGCCGCCAACGGCTAGCTGTCCCGGGACAGGACCCTCGATGCGCGGCGGGCAGTGTCAGTAGGCGTGGCCTGCCGAATCCCTGAGTGCCTGGCATAAGTCGACCACACCCCTGGTGGTGTTCTTGACGATCTCCACCGATTCGGGTTCGACAGCGTCTTCCTTCCCGGAGAGGACGATCTCGAGCAGCAACTTCCCCTTCTCGACGTAGAAAAGCTCGGGGAAGCCTTCTCCGGCCAGCGCCGCGGCGTCGGCCGGACTCACCGGGTAGACGATGGCGGGCCCAACAATGGTTTCAACGACGGTCATCTCATCCGGCGAGAAGCGCGTGCTGTATGGTCCGGAGACGTCGACCTCGTCGATGAAAGCGTCGTAAGGGGGGGCTCCGTCTCCGTCCTTGTCAGCAATTACATCGACAGTCAAATCGCCCCGGTATTTGTCCACTATTGTCCCGTCATGCTTGACGCGGACTTTCTGTTCGACCTCCTGCACGTCGCCAGCCCTGAGGATGATTGTTGTGCCGCATGCCTCAAACACAACGTCCTCATAGATGTCATCGGAGGCGGGCACCCACCCGTCGGTTTCCATCGGCAGCCCGGGGACGGGGGATTCGTCCTCCTCCGTGGCCGAGGCGGCAGACGCCGATCCGGCGACGAGGGACAGCGTGGCGAAAAGCGAAAGGCATAGCTTGTTCTGGGTTCTCATAGCAGGCTCCTGAGTGTGGCAGGAGTGCATCCTGCCCGGGTATGCATTGGATGCCGTGAAGGCGACAGGTCCGCTGGACCGGTGCTGCCGTGTCCGTGAACCCGGGCACATTGCGACAACCTACGCCCGCATTTTTCGGGCTGTCAATGGCAGTGGACGCCGTACCACTACCCCATTGAAAGTAGGGGGTTTTCCCCGCCGCCCCGCGATCACCCCGAAGGCTGCGGAATGAGGATCGTGAAGCAGGTTCCCTGACCGGGCTCACTGCGGACCGTAATGGATCCGCCGTGCTCGCCGACGATGCTCTTGGTGATCAGCAGCCCCAGCCCGACCCCTGGCACCGCCGTCGTACGGACCGATGGCGAACGGAAGAACCGGTCGAACACGTGGTGCAGTTCCTCCGCCTCGATACCGATGCCGGTATCCTCCACGGCGACCGTCAGCCCATCGCCGTCCAGGGACGCATCCAGCGTGATGCTGCCGCCCCTCCTGTTGTACTTGACCGCATTGGTGAGCAGGTTGTCGACGGCCTGCGCGAGCCGGACCGGATCCACCACGGCGGGCAGGCTCGACGGTGCGCGGTTCACGAGGCTGAGGCCGGACCGGGTGGCGCGCACGGAGGCCGACGACGCCGCCTCCGCCAGGATCCTGCCGACATCGGTCGCTACCGGGTTCACCTCGAAGGTGCCGGCGTTGATCGCCAGCAGATCCTCGACGAGTTGCTCGAGTCGCTCCGCGTTGCGCCGGGCGACCTCCAGATGGCGGACAACGTCATCGGGCAGGCTGTCGTGGAGTTCGAGGGTCAGTTCGAGGTACCCGAGGATCGAGGTCAGCGGCGTCCGGAACTCGTGCGAGACATTGGAGAGGAAATCGTCCTTCGCCTGGAGCGCGAGCACCAGTTCGGTGACGTCGTTGAAGGAGACCACCGTCCCCGCGTACTCCCCGTCGTCGTGCATGGAACGGGAGGAGATGCTGAAGGCCCGCTGGGAGCGCGGTGGGCCCAGCCAGATCTGCACTCCCTCGAGGTCCTCGCCCCGGATCGCGCGGAGCACCGGGCGTTCCTCTGGAGGGATGGGGGTGACGCGGTCGGGGCCGAAGATCAGCAGTTGTGCCTCGTTCGGGTCGTCGTTTCCCACAGGGGCGGCCGCCAGGTGGTCCTTCCGCTGCCGGGCGTTCATGAGGATGTCGTTGCCGTCCGCGTCGACCGCGAGCAGGCCCACGCTGACCGTGTCGAGCACGGTGTTCAGCAGCCGCTCCCGGATCCGGCCGGCCTCGACACTCTCCCGGAGCGCCGCCTGGGAGACGCGCAGCGCCTCCTGCCGCCGCCGGTTGTCCTTCGACAGGGCGCTGACGAACCACGCCATGCCCGTGAGCATGATGGGCAGCAGGATCGGGTCGATCAGGGCGTCGGCGGTCAGGGGTTCGGGACGCAGCACGAGCGGCAGCCAGATGATTGCCAGCGACGCGGCGATGGTGAGGGCGACCGCGGTGCCCGTCCGGACCCGGGAAGCGGCGATCCAGACCACGGGGAACGCGGCCAACAGCCCTACGCCGGCGAGGCTCTCGCCCGCGGCCGCACGGGCCAGGCCCACCGCCACGAAATCGACCAGCGGAACGAGGATCACCCAGCGACTGGGGATGCGCGACCACGGCAGGATGCAGCACAGGGCCAGGACGAGCACGTTGAGCAGCCACCCGGCGAGGAAGACCGGCGTCGATGCGAGGTCCTCGCGCTCCGCGACGCCGAGCGCCATGGCTAGGGTGAACGTGATCGTCAGCGCCAGCTCGCTAAGGATGATGCGCCGGCGGTGCCGTGCCCGCCGCCCGCTGGAGCTCGAGTCCACGGGAGTTCCCCCGCCCGGCGCCAGTTTCCATTCCCCCATGGGAAGGATCCTAGTTCCCGTGGTCTTCGTAGACGTCGGGGATGCCGTCCGCGTCGGCGTCGATCTTTTCTTCCTCCTCGATGCGGCGGTAGTGCCTGTTGCGGGAGCGCAGGACGATGCTGGAGAGCAGGGCGGCGGTGAGGGAGGCGGTGAGGATGGCGACCTTGGCGTGGTCGTCGTGCTCGGTGCCGGTGCCGAAGCTGAGGTCGTTCACGAGCAGGGACACGGTGAAGCCGACGCCGGCGAGGATGCCGACGCCGAGCAGGTCCCACCAGCTCAGGTCCGGGTCCAGGTGCGCCCGGGTGGTCTTGGTGACGAGGAACGTGGTGGCCAGGATCCCGAGGGGCTTGCCGAGGACCAGGCCGGCGACGATGCCGATGAGGACCGGGTCCGTGAGGGCGGACACGAAGCCCGCGGGCCCGCCGATCGCGACTCCGGCGGAGAAGAACGCGAAGACGGGGACGGCGAATCCCGTGGACAGGGGCCGGAAGCGGTGCTCGAGGACCTCGGCGAGCCCGGGCTGGCCGGGCCGGGGCGCGGCGGGCATTCCCGGAGGGGTGCGGCGCAGCACGGGGACGCAGAAGCCCAGCAGCACCCCGGCGACGGTCGCGTGGACCCCGGAGGCGTGCATGAGCGCCCAGGTGATGATGCCCAGCGGCAGCAGGATCAGCCACGGGCCGCGTCTGGTGGTGCCGAAGAACCGCGGTTTGCGGTGGGCGAGGAGGGCGAAGAGTCCCAGCGGCAGGAGCATTGCCAGCAGGAAGATCGGGCGGACGTCCTCGGAGTAGAAGAACGCGATGATCGCGATGGCGATGAGGTCGTCCACCACGGCGAGGGTCAGCAGGAAGATCCGCAGGGCCCCGGGCAGATGGGAGCTGATCACGGCCAGGACGGCCAGGGCGAAAGCGATGTCCGTGGCGGTCGGGATCGCCCAGCCGCGCAGGGTGTCGGGGGAGGTGAGGTTCACGGCGGCGTAGATCAGGGCGGGCACGACGACGCCGCCGAAGGCCGCCGCGACGGGCACGATGGCCCGGCTGATCCGCCGGAGGTCGCCGGCGACGAATTCGCGTTTGAGTTCCAGTCCGGTGAGGAAGAAGAACACCGCGAGCAGTCCGTCCGACGCCCAGGCGCCGACGGAGAGCTTGAGGTGCCACGGCTCGTAGCCGAACTCGAAGTCCCGGACGGCGAAGTAGGAGTCGGCGAACGGGGAGTTCGCCCAGGCGATGGCGATCGCACTCGCGATCAGCAGCAGGATCCCGCCCACGGTCTCCTTGCGGAGGATCTCCGTGATCCTCAGGTACTCCGGGTAGCTGGACCGCTGCAGGACGACGGCGTGGAGCCTCGCCGCCTTCGCGGACTCGTCGCCTGCCATGTGCTGTCCTCTCTCGATCGGCCGCTGCCGTACCAACGGGTGGATGCGGGCCTCAGCCGATGAGGGCCCGCACCCCGATGACGGCGGTGGCCGCGCCGAGGATCATCGACGTCGAGATGAGCATGAGGTGCACGGTCAGGAACCGCGTCGCTGCACCCTTCTCGTCCCGCGCCCGCGGGTCCTTGAGGACCCGGCGCAGGAAGGGCGGCCAGACGATCAGGGTCCAGACGCCGGCGAGGATCAGGATGAGGGCGAGGGGTGTGGGGAGCTGCACGGTGCGAGTCTTTCAGGTGGGGTGGACGAAGCTGCGGGGCGGAACGGGATCAGCGGTTCTCGAGCCACTTCCGGGCCTCGACGGCCTGCACGTTGAGGGCCTTGCCGATCATGGGCTCGGCCGCACCGGCGATCTTGCCGCCCAGGAACGGGATGGACGAGGTCACGTTGCCCTGGAGATCGACGACCGTGGAGGTGCCCTGGGCGACCAGGCGCTGCACAGCGGTGACGTTCAGGGGCACTCCGGCGACCGTCATGTCGAGCGAGGCCCGGCGTGAGCCGTCCGCATCGGGAGCCTCCCAGTGCTCGGTCTGCGTGACGGAGAGCGTCTCGCCGACGAACTTGCGGGCCATGTCCGGCAACCGGTTCGTCGGCATGGTGCGGACGGCGGTGAGCGTGAACGCGCCGGCGGGGTCGCCGTCGAGCGTGAGGGACTGCAGGGAGCCTCCGACGTACTCGCTCATGTGGCGCACGAAGCCTTCGTCGGTGAAGACTCCGAGCACGGTGGCGGTGTCGTAGGGGAGTGTGGTGGACGCGTTCAGTGCCATGGTTCCTCCGGGGAATCAGCGCGGTGCCGCACGGGCGGCAGGACGGGGGTCTCCCGTAATCCTACGGCCTGACCCTGCAGGGAGGTCGGCCGGCGCCGACGGCTCCCCGGTGTCAGAGCCGCTTGGTAGGCTGGAGACATTCCCGGGAACAGTTCGTCTTTTCCGGGCTTTTGTGCTGTCTCCGCCCTGTCGCGCGCCTGCTGGACGCGGGAGATACGGGGCGGAGGAACCCACGCCTGAGGAGTCCCCATCATGAGCCTGAACGGATTGCGCGCAGCGCTTGCCGAGGACGCGTCGTACGCGCGCGTACGGACCAACGCCTCACGGCCGATCGAGCAGCGCAGCGCGGACCTGCAGATCGGCGCGCCCGCCGGCATGCGAGCGCCCCTGATCGCCGAGATGGTCGAGGGCCTCGCCTCCGCCGGCGCCGACGCAGGCGCCGAGCCGGTGGTCCTCGCCATCACCGCCACCGGTCGGGAAGCGGAGGACCTCGCCGCCGCCCTGAGGAGCTACCTGCCCGAGAGCGCCATCGAGGAGTTCCCGAGCTGGGAGACCCTGCCCCACGAGCGCCTGTCACCGCGCTCCGACACCGTGGGACGGCGCCTGTCGGTCCTGCGCAGGCTCGCGCACCCCGAGGGCGCGCCGGTGAAGGTCATCACCGCACCCATCCGCGCCGTCGTGCAGCCGCTCGTCGCGGGCCTCGGCGACCTCGAGCCCGTGTCGCTGAAGGTCGGCGACGAGGTGGCGTTCTCCGACGTCGTGAAGGCTCTCTCGGATGCCGCCTACGCGCGGGTGGACATGGTCACGCACCGCGGCGAGTTCGCCGTACGCGGCGGCATCATCGACGTCTTCCCGCCCACCGAGGACCACCCCATCCGCGTCGACTTCTTCGGCGACGAGGTGGACCAGATGCGCTGGTTCGCGGTCGCCGACCAGCGCTCGCTCACGTCGGACGAGCCACCGGTCGCCCTGTACGCCCCGCCCTGCCGGGAGATCCTCATCACCCCGGCGGTCATGTCCCGGGCCGCGAAGCTGCAGTCCGAACTGCCGGCCGCTGCGTCGATGCTGGAGAAGATCGCCGGGGGCATCGCCGTCGAGGGCATGGAATCGCTTGCGCCGGTGCTCGTGGACGCCATGGTGCCGTTCGCCGGTGAACTGCCGGCCGGGTCGATCGCCGTCGTCATCGAACCCGAGAAGGTCCGCGCCCGCGCCCACGACCTCGCCGCGACCAACGAGGAGTTCCTCGCGGCGGCATGGTCGACGGCGTCCGACGGCGGGGCCGCACCCCTGGACCTCAGCGGCGGCCTCGGCACGGACCTGCAGGAAGCCAGCTTCCGCTCGCTGACCGACACCCGGGCGACCGCGCTCGCCCACTCGGTCGCCTGGTGGGGCATCACGTCGTTCGGTGCCGACGAGGAGCTGAGCGATGTCGACAGCTTCACGCTGCATGCGCGCGAGCCGCGCGGCTACCAGGGCGACGTCGCCGAGATGATGGACTTCATCGGCGGACGCGTCCGCGAGCAGTGGCGCGTCGTCGTCGCCACCGAAGGCCCGGGCCCGGCCCAGCGCCTCGCCGAGCTCTTCCACGACAACGACATCCCCACGAGCCGCGTCGACTCGCTCGAGGCTCCGCCGCAGCCCGGCATCATCGAGATCACGACGGCCTGCGCGGGCCGAGGCTTCGTGGTGGACGGCCTGAAGATGGGGCTGCTCACCGAGGCCGACCTGCTCGGGCGCACGAGCGCCTCGGGCACGCGGGACATGCGCAAGATGCCCTCGCGCCGCCGCAACGCGGTCGATCCGCTGCAGCTCAAGGAAGGCGACTTCGTCGTCCACGAGCAGCACGGGGTGGCGAAGTTCGTGGAGCTGATGCAGCGCTCCACGGGCGCCGGGCCCACCCGCACCACGCGCGAGTACCTCGTCCTCGAATACGCGCCCTCCAAGCGCGGCGCGCCCGGCGACCGCCTCTTCGTTCCCACGGACCAGCTCGACCAGGTGACGCGCTACGTGGGCGGTGACGCGCCGGCCCTGAGCAAGATGGGCGGCTCGGACTGGAGCAAGACCAAGAACCAGGCACGCAAGGCGGTCAAGGAGATCGCCGGTGAGCTCATCCGCCTGTACTCGGCACGCATGGCCTCCCGCGGGCACGCCTTCGGCCCCGACACCCCGTGGCAGCGCGAGCTCGAGGAGGCCTTCCCGTACGTCGAGACGCCCGACCAGCTGACCACGATCAACGAGGTCAAGGCGGACATGGAGCGGGAGATCCCCATGGACCGCCTCGTCTCGGGCGACGTCGGCTACGGCAAGACCGAGATCGCCGTGCGCGCCGCCTTCAAGGCCGTGCAGGACGGCAAGCAGGTGGCCGTGCTCGTACCCACCACGCTCCTGGTGCAGCAGCACTTCGAGACCTTCTCGGAGCGCTTCTCCGGGTTCCCGGTGCGGGTCCGCGCGCTGTCGCGCTTCCAGACCGCCAAGGAGTCCCGGGAGACGGCGGAGGGCCTCACCTCGGGGGCCGTCGACGTCGTGATCGGCACGCACCGCCTGCTGTCGAAGGAGATCTCCTTCAAGGACCTGGGGCTCGTTATCGTCGACGAGGAGCAGCGGTTCGGCGTGGAGCACAAGGAAGCGCTGAAGAAGATGCGCACCAACGTGGACGTCCTCGCGATGAGCGCGACGCCGATCCCGAGGACGCTCGAGATGTCCCTGACCGGGATCCGCGAGACCTCGACCCTCGCGACGCCGCCGGAGGAGCGCCACCCCGTGCTCACCTACGTCGGTCCCTACACCGACAAGCAGGCCTCGGCGGCGATCCGCCGCGAACTGATGCGCGAGGGCCAGGTGTTCTTCGTGCACAACCGCGTCTCGTCGATCGACCGCACGGCCGCGCACCTCAAGGAGCTCGTGCCCGAGGCGCGCGTCGCCGTGGCGCACGGCCAGATGACGGAGTCGCGGCTCGAGCAGATCATCGTCGATTTCTGGGAGAAGCGGTTCGACGTCCTGGTCTGCACCACGATCATCGAGACGGGCCTGGACATCTCCAACGCCAACACGCTGATCGTGGACCGGGCCGACTCCTACGGGCTGTCGCAGCTGCACCAGCTCCGCGGCCGCGTGGGCCGCGGACGCGAGCGGGCCTACTCCTACTTCCTGTACCCGTCGGAGAAGCCTCTGGGCGAAGTGGCGCTCGAGCGGCTCAAGGCCGTCGCGTCGCACAACGAGCTCGGCGCGGGCATGCAGCTGGCGCTGAAGGACCTCGAGATCCGCGGTGCGGGCAACCTGCTGGGCGGTGAGCAGTCAGGCCACATCCAGGGTGTCGGGTTCGACCTCTACATCCGCCTGGTCGGGGAGGCCGTCGCCAACTTCCGCGGCGAGGCAGAGGAGAAGGCGGCGGACATGAAGATCGAGCTGCCGGTCAACGCCCACCTCCCGCACGACTACGTTCCAGGGGAGAGGCTGCGCCTCGAGGCCTACCGGAAGCTCGCCGCCGCGGCCACCGACGAGGCGATCGACGCGGTCGTGGCCGAGCTCAAGGACCGCTACGGCGAGCCTCCTGCGGCTGTGCAGAACCTGGTGGCCGTGGCGCGCTTCCGGGTCGCGGCCCGGCACCTCGGCCTCACGGACGTGGCGCTGCAGGGCAACTTCATCAAGTTCGCGCCGGCCGAGCTGCCCGAGTCCAAGCAGATGCGCCTCACCCGGATGTATCCGGGCGCTGCGGTGAAGCCGGCCCTCAACGCGGTACTCGTCCCCAAGCCGAAGACCGCGCGGATCGGCGGCCGCGACCTCGTCGACGCCGAGATCCTGGACTGGGCGAGGAACGTGCTCGATTCGGTGTTCACGCCGTAGCCTTCCCCGCCTTGCTGGCCCGTCCCGGGCCCTGCCGGCCCGGGACGGAGACGGACAGCCGGAGACACGAAGAGGCCGTCCCCTCGGGGACGGCCTCTTCGTGCAGGTGGAGGGCGGCGCCGTGGCACCGCCGCCGTCAGGAACTGACGCCGGCCGACGTCTCCTTCTCGGATGTGCGGTTGCCCTCGGCCAGGTTGTACCCCGTGTCCGCGCGCCCGAGGATGCCCTGGGGGATGAAGAACGCAAGGAACGAGAGCACGACCAGCGCGGCCATGGGCCAGACGGTGTCGAGCGAGAGCCAGGTCAGCAGGTACATGCCGAGCAGGAACATGCCGAACATGAGAACGAACACGAGGATGTTCCCGACGAGGTGCCCCTTGCCGGCGTGGGCAGGTGAACTCTCGGCGTCGCTCCTGGCGGAAGCTTCATGTGACATTGGATCTCCTTGCGTGCGTGGTGTACCTGCTGCGCCGTCAGTAGCCTGCGGTGCCCTGTTCACCCTTAACGATAGCGACTCCGGAGCTGGCGCCGATACGCGTTGCTCCGGCGTCGATCATCGCACGGGCGTCCTCGAGCGAGCGGACACCGCCGGACGCCTTCACGCCGAGGTCTGGACCGACGGTCTTCCGCATCAGGGCCACGTCCTCGACGGTCGCGCCGCCGCCGTTGAAGCCGGTCGAGGTCTTCACGAAGTCCGCTCCTGCCTCGACGGCGGCCTCGCACGCAAGGACTTTCTGCTCGTCGGTGAGCAGCGACGTCTCGATGATGACCTTCAGGATGGAACCGTGTTCGTGGACGGCGTCGGCGACGGCGAGGATGTCCTGGACGAGTGCGTCCCTGTCTCCCGCCCGCGCCGCGGCGATGTCGATGACCATGTCGATCTCATCCGCGCCGTCGGCCACGGCGCCGCGGGTCTCGAAGACCTTGACCTCGGTGGTCGTGGCACCGAGAGGGAAGCCGATCACGGAGCAGGTGAGGACACCGGTGTCCTTCACCGCCGTGCGCACGGTGCTGACCCAGACCGGATTCACGCAGACGGACTTGAATGAGTACTCGACGGCCTCGCGGCAGACCGTGAGGATCTGCTCACGGCTGGCTTCGGGCTTGAGGAGCGTGTGGTCGATGAAGGAGGCGAGGGAAACGTCGGTAGGCATGGTCCCCATCTTTCCACGACAGCGAGGGCGTATCGGGAGGCGAGGCCGTCGGCGGCCGCCCGCCCGACCTCCGGTCAGAGGCCGAGCGCCTCCCCGACGTCGCGCTTGACGGCGTCGAGGCGCCTACGCGCGGAGGTCTTGGCCTCCTCGAGCTCCGCGGCGGACCCGACGGGCTCCACGACCTCCAGGTAGCACTTGAGCTTGGGTTCGGTGCCGCTGGGTCGGATGATGACCCGCGTCTCGTCATGCGTCAGGTACAGGAGCCCGTCCGTGGGCGGCAGGTGCGCGGACCCCTGGGCGAGGTCCTCGGCGACGCTCACCGGCGAGCCGGCGAAGGACGACGGCGGGTTCTCCCGCAGCCGGTTCATCATGGCGCCCAGCAGGCCGAGGCTCGCCACGCGGACGGAGAGCTGGTCGGAGGCGTGCAGGCCGTGGACGAGGAAGGCGTCATCCAGCAGGTCGAAGAGCGTGCGGCCGGCAGCCTTCGTCGCGGCGGCCAGTTCGGCCAGCAGCAGCCCTGCGGAGATGCCGTCCTTGTCCCGGACGAGTTCGGGCGCGACGCAGTAGCCCAGGGCCTCCTCGTAGCCGAAGGAGAGGTCGTGCACGCGGGCGATCCACTTGAAGCCCGTCAGGGTCTGGGCGTGGTCGATCCCGGACACCCCGGCGATGCGCCCGAGGAGGCGGGAGGACACGATCGAGTTCGCGAACACGCCGCGGCGGGCAGGGTGCCCCGTGGCAGCGTCCCGGGCAATACCGTCCCGCGCGTCCGCCGTGAGGCGCGCGGCCAGGTGCAGGCCGAGGAGCGTCCCCACCTCATCCCCGCGCAGCATCCGCCACGTGCCGGTGGACGGCTCGCGCGCCGCGAGTGCCACACGGTCGGCGTCGGGGTCGTTGGCGATCACGAGGTCGGCGTCCACCTGTGCGGCGGTCTCGAGGGCGAGGTCCAGCGCCCCCGGCTCTTCCGGGTTGGGGAAGGCGACGGTCGGGAAATCGGGATCGGGGTCGGCCTGCCGTTCGACGACGGTGACGTCGGCGAACCCTGCGGCGGCGAGTACGGCCTGCGCGGTCCGCCCGCCGACGCCGTGCAGGGGAGTGAGGACGATGCGGAGGTCGCGGGCCGTGCTGGCCGGGTCGGCGAGGGCCGAGACGGATGCGATGTAGTCCGCCTCGATGCTCTCGGGCAGCACCGTCCAGCCGGCGGAGGCGAGTCCGACGCTGTCGATAGCGCCGACCGCGTCGATTCGGGCGGCGATGCCGGCGTCGTGCGGGGCGACGATCTGGACGCCGCGCGCATCCTCCTCCACGGCCCGTCCGCCCAGGTACACCTTGTAGCCGTTGTCCTGCGGCGGGTTGTGGCTGGCGGTGACCATGATGCCCACCTCGCACCCCAGGGCGCGGATCGCGTAGGCCAGCACCGGCGTCGGGAGTTCGCGCGGCATCAGGAAGGTCTCGATGCCGGCCCCGGTGAAGATCGCGGCGGTCTCCTCGGCGAAGATCCGGGAGTTGTGGCGGGCGTCGAACCCGACGACGGCGCGGGGTGCGTAGGCACCGGCGGCGAGGTCCAGTGCGTGGGCGGCGACACCGGCAGCGGCGCGGCGCACCACCACGCGGTTCATCCGGTTGGGGCCTGCGCCCAGGGCTGCGCGCAGGCCGGCGGTGCCGAAGGCGAGCGGACCGGAGAAGCGGTCCCGCAGGTCCTGCTCGGAGACGGCGGCCGACCCGTTCCGGGCCCGGACCGATCCCACGAGCGCGCGGAGTTCCTCCGCCGTCTGCGGGTCGGGATCCGCGGCCGCCCACGAGTCGGCGGTGGAGAGGAGGGTGTCCAGTTCAGAGGTGGTCATGCGTGTCCCTTACGTGGATCGGCGGTGGATGTCCGGCGGTCGCCGGGCATACCTGCGGGGGGCGCGGAGGAGCCGCGTCAGATCGTGGCGACGATGTCGGCGAGCAGCCGCGAGATGCGCGGTCCTGCGGCATGCCCCGCCTCGAGGACCTCGGCGTGGCTGAGGGGCACCGGGCTGATGCCGGCCGCCAGGTTGGTCACCAGCGAGATGCCGAAGACCTCCATGCCCGCGTGCCTGGCGGCGATGGCCTCGAGGGCGGTGGACATGCCGACGAGGTCGGCGCCGATGCGCTTCGCGTACTGCACCTCGGCCGGGGTCTCGTAGTGCGGGCCCGTGAACTGGGCGTACACGCCTTCGTCGAGCGTCGGATCCACGCTGCGTGCGAGGCTGCGCAGGCGTGAGGAGTAGAGGTCGGTCAGGTCGACGAAGGTCGCCCCTTCCAGTGGCGAGGACGCCGTGAGGTTGATGTGGTCGCTGATGAGGACCGGGGTACCGGGCTGCCAGTGTTCCTGCAGGCCACCGCACCCGTTGGTGAGGATCATGGTCGTCGCGCCGGTGGCCGCCGCGGTCCGCACGCCATGCACCACGGCGCGCACGCCCTTGCCTTCGTAGAAGTGCGTCCGGGCACCGAGCACGAGGGCGCGCTTGCCGTTCGGCGTCCGGATGGAGCGGACGGTGCCGGTGTGCCCGACGACGGCGGGCGCCGAGAACCCGGGGATGTCGGCGGCGTCGAGGGTGTGCGTCGTCTCGCCGATCAGCTCGGCCGCCTCGCCCCAGCCGGAGCCGAGAACGAGGGCGGTGTCGTGCCGGTCGACGCCGGTAGCGCGGGCGATATGGTCGGCAGCGTCGCGGGCCAGGTCAAAAGGATCGGAAGTCACCGGTTCAACTTACCCTCTGCGTACAGGGCCCGGCATCGGGCACGGCGCCCTTCCGCGCCGCGCAGTCGCGTGCCTCCCGTCGTTCCGACGTGTCGGTGGCATGGGCGATAATCGAACCGTGACCAACCAACTCGATTTCAGTTCATTGCGCCTGGCGATCCTGGGTGGGGGCCCCGGCGGCTACGAAGCTGCCCTGGTGGCGGCCTCGCTCGGCGCGAATGTGACCATCGTCGAGCGGCAGGGCCTCGGCGGATCGGCGGTCCTCACGGACGTCGTGCCGTCCAAGACCCTCATCGCTACGGCGGACACCATGACGCGCTTCACCGACGCGAGCGGGCTCGGTGTCCACTTCTCCGCGGACAGCAAGGTCTTCGCGGACCTGGACAAGGTCAACCAGCGGCTGCTGAAGCTCGCCGTGGAGCAGTCCTCGGACATCCGCGCCACCCTCGAACGCCTCGGCGTCCGCATCGTCATCGGTACGGGGAAGCTCCTCGACAACCACCGGCTCGAGGTCGAGTCCGACGGCGAGACCACGATCGTCGAGGCCGACGCCGTCCTCCTGGCCGTCGGCTCGACGCCGCGCGAACTGCCCAGCGCCAAGCCCGATGGTGAGCGTATCTTCAACTGGACACAGCTCTACAACCTCCGCCAGATCCCCGAGCACCTGATCGTCGTCGGCTCCGGTGTCACCGGAGCCGAGTTCGCGAGTGCCTACAACGGGCTCGGCTCCAAGGTCACGCTGATCTCCAGCCGCGACCGTGTGCTGCCCGGCGAGGACGCCGATGCCGCCGAGGTGCTCGAGGGCGTGTTCAAGGACCGCGGCATGACCGTCCTCTCCAAGTCCCGCGCCGACGCCGTGGACCGCACCGACGACGGCGTGATCGTCCACCTGGCGGACGGACGGACCGTCGAGGGCACCCACTGCCTCGTCGCGGTCGGCGCCGTCCCGAACACCGCGGACATCGGCCTCGAGGAGGCCGGCGTCGCCGTCAACGAGTCCGGCCACATCAGGGTCGACGGCGTCTCCCGCACCACCGCGCCGAACGTCTATGCGGCGGGGGACTGCACGGGCGTCTTCGCCCTCGCCTCGGTCGCGGCGATGCAGGGCAGGATCGCCATCGCCCACCTCATGGGCGATTCCGTCAGCCCCATCAAGCTCAAGCAGGTCGCCTCGAACATCTTCACCTCCCCGGAGATCGCCACGGTCGGCGTGACGGAGGAGGACATCGAGTCCGGGCGGTACCAGGGCGACGTCGTCAAGCTCTCCCTGCACACCAATGCCCGGGCGAAGATGATGAACGTCAAGGACGGCTTCGTGAAGGTGATCTCGCGCAAGGGCTCCGGCACCGTCATCGGCGGCGTCGTCGTCGGGCCGCGCGCGTCCGAGCTGATCTTCCCTCTCGCGCTCGCCGTGACGAAGAAGCTGCATGTGGACGACGTCGCCAACACGTTCACCGTGTATCCGTCGCTGACCGGGTCCATCTCGGAGGCCGCGCGGCGCCTGCACGTGCACATCTAGCGCTCCCGCCGGCACCTGAAGCGGCGCCGTCCGGCGTCCACATGGTGGACACGCTTATCCACCCCGTGGACGCCGGTGATCTGATACTTGGGTTCAAACCGAAGCACGGGCGCCGTGCCGCAAGGGCCCTCGTGCACCTGGTGGTCGCGCCTCGTCCGAGAAAGCCGACCCCATGACCTCCTCCACGTCCGCTGGTGCCAGCGGAACCACCAAGCCGCTGAACTCGCGGGGCAAGGTGATCTTCGCCAGCCTCATCGGCACGACGATCGAGTTCTACGACTTCTACATCTACGCCACAGCCGCCGTACTGGTGTTCCCCGCGTTGTTCTTCCCCAACCAGACCTCCGCGAACCAGCTGCTCAGCTCCTTCGCCGTCTTCGGCGTGGCCTTCGTCGCACGCCCGCTCGGATCCATCGTCTTCGGCCACTTCGGCGACAAGATCGGCCGTAAGGCCACCCTCGTGGCGTCACTGCTGACCATGGGTATCGCCACGTTCCTCATCGGCCTGCTTCCGTCCGCCGCCACCGAGGGCTGGGTCTTCCTCGCACCCCTGCTGCTCGTCGTGCTGCGTTTCCTCCAGGGACTCGCGCTCGGCGGCGAGTGGAGCGGTGCGGCGCTGCTGGCCACCGAGAACGCCCCCGAGGGCAGGCGCGCCATCTACGGGACGTTCCCGCAGCTCGGAGCCCCGATCGGGTTCATCCTGGCCAACCTGCTGTTCGTGCTGCTGAGCACCACGCTGAGCCCGGAGGAGTTCCTGGAGTGGGGCTGGCGCGTGCCGTTCCTGCTGAGCGCAGTGATGGTGGTCATCGGTCTGTACGTGCGGCTGAAGCTGATCGAGAGCGCCTCCTTCCAGAAGGTCCAGAACGAGGGCAAGGTGGTGAAGGTGCCGCTCGGCACCACGTTCCGCCGCCACTGGCGCGCGCTGATCCTCGGCACCTTCATCATGTTCGCGACCTACGTGCTCTTCTACTTCATGACCGCCTTCACCCTGACCTACGGGACGGCGCCGTCGAGCATCGAGCAGGCGCAGGCCCGCGCCGAAGCTGCCGGCAAGGAGTTCACCGCGGCGCAGGCTGCGGCGTTCGTCCCCGGCCTGGGCATGGCACGCACCGACTTCCTGTGGATGCTGATCATCGGCGTCGTCTTCTTCGGGATCTTCACCCTCGTGTCGGGACCCCTGGCGGAGCGTTTCGGCCGGCGCAAGATGCTCCTCGCCACCACCGTGGGCATCGCCGTCTTCGGTCTGCTGTGGGCTCCGCTGTTCGGGGCAGGAACGGTCGGCGCCATGATCCTGCTGATCGTCGGCTTCACGCTCATGGGCCTCACCTTCGGTCCGATGGCCGCGGTGCTGCCCGAACTGTTCCCGGCGAACGTCCGCTACACAGGGTCGGCTGTGGCCTACAACGTGTCGAGCATGATCGGCGCCGCGCCCGCCTCCTTCATCGCGGTCGCGCTCTGGCAGGCTGCGGGTGGAAGTACGGTGCTGGTCGGTGCCTACCTGAGCGCGGCGGCCGTCCTGACGTTCATCGCGCTCTTCGTCTCGCGCGAGACGCGGGACAACGACTACGAGAACAACGTCGCCTGATCTCCGCACGCGTCCGCGACGGCGCCGTGCCCTACCGGGTGCGGCGCCGTCGTCGTTCCCGGACTCCTGCTTGCGCCCGTTCGCGGTGCCGACCGTACACTTGAAGCACAGCAGACTTATCACATCCGCGGTGGTGCGCGGAACGAGTGTGCCCGGAGCCGGGTGACAGGACAGCGGAAGTGGACGATATGGAGAAGCAGGCGCTGGCCGGTCGGTACGCACTGGAGGAGCGTGTGGGGACAGGCGGGATGGCGGACGTCTTCCGGGCCCGTGACACACGGTTGCAGCGGGACGTCGCCCTCAAGCTCTTCCGGCCCGGCACTGCCGACGGACTCGAGCGGGGGTCGGCCGAAGCGCGCCTGCTCGCGGGACTCGACCACCCGGGCCTGGTGCGCGTCCTCGACATGGACACCGGCGAAGAGACCGGCGACAACGCCTATCTGGTGATGGAACTCGTCAACGGTCCGGACCTCGGGGTCCTGCTGCGGACCAGGGGGCCCCTCGGGTGCGAGGAGGTCCGGCTCATGGCGCTGGATCTCGCCCGGACTCTCCAGTACATCCACAGCTGCGGTATCGTGCACCGCGACATCAAGCCATCGAACATCCTGACCCGACGGACGGATCCGCACAGCGGCTACTTCGGCTATCTCCTCACCGATTTCGGTATCGCCCGGTTCTTCGACGGTGGACGCATGACGGCGACCGGCCAGGTCATCGGCAGCGCCGCGTACTTCAGTCCCGAGCAGGCCCGCGGCCGCGACGTGGGGCAGCCGTCGGACATCTACTCACTCGGGCTCGTGATGATCGAAGCCTTGACGGGGGAGCGTCCGTTCCCCGGCACGGGGGTCGAGAGTGCCCTCGCGCGCCTTCACCGGAGCCCCTCGATCCCGCACGCTGCAGGGCCTGCACTGTCCGCGCTGCTGGTGTCCATGAGCCTCGACGATCCGGCGGACCGCCCGGGTGCGGCGGACGTGGTGCACGCCCTGGTGGGGATGGGCCCGCAGCAGCGCGTCGGCCCCGCGACGACGGTGCTGCCGTCCACCGTCCCGCCGACCGCGGCGATCTCCCTGCCCGTCGGTCCTGGGACGCTGCACTCCCCGGAATCGGGAGACGGGGGGCCGGACACGTCGAGGCTCACGCAGTCCGTCGATGCGACGCGCCCGGTGGCGCATCCGGCAGGCAGCTCCGACGTCGGTACTGCCCCAGACGCTGCTGGGGGCGATGACCATGGTGCGGAGACGGCCGACCTCCAGCCTGTTGCGTCGCCCGCTACGGAGCCTTCCCACCTCGGCGGCCCGGCGGCCCCCGAGGCTTCGGTCCGACCGCCTGTGCCCGCGAAGCCTGGCCCGAGGCGCCGCCGGCGCGTGCTCCCGTGGCTCGTCACGGTCCTCGTGGTGGCCCTGGTGGCTGGAGCGCTCTGGGCCTTTGCGATGTCGGCGCGCAATCCCGCCCCCGACATCGAGCCGCTACCGGCCGTCCCCGGCGAACCGGGGGAGAAATTGCAGGAACTCTACGAAAGCGTGCAGCGATGACGACGGCCCTCCGGGTGAGGCTTCCCCTCCTGGTCGCAGCCGGGCTCCTGCTGACGGGATGCAGTGGGGCCATCGACGCCGCCACGGCCGGGGATCTCCAGGCCGAGGTGAGGACCATCGCCTCGACCGCTGCCGCAGGGGACTCCGCCGGAGCCGTCCTCCTCGCCCAGCGGCTGAAGGCGGACGTCGACAGCGCCCGGGCGGCGGGCACCCTGTCGGAGGACCGGGCCACGCTCATCGGCATCCGTATCGACGCCGTGATCGCGTCGCTGGAAGCCGCACAGGCTCCCGTCGGAGACACACCCTCCGGTGAGGTGACTCCGAGCGACGTGCCGTCCGATGACGCGCCGTCGGAGGTGCCGGCCGAGGAGGCTCCGGCCGAAGGAACACCTGCGCCGGCCGATCCACCGGCCGATCCGGCGCCTCAGCCCGCCGAGAACTCTCCGGCACCGGTCGAGCCCGCACCTGCTCCGGGGACCGACGGGGACGCCCCCGACGACAGCGGTGATGCCGGGACAGGCACCGCCGAGGAGGACGACGCGGCTCCCGGAAACAGCGGCGACGAGGTGGGCGATAAGGCAGGGGAACAGCAGCGGAAGGCCGCTCAGAAGGCAGCGGAAGAAGCACGCGAAGAGGCAGCGGAGCAGCGGAAGGCCGCGGAGAAGGCTGCAGAAGAAGCGCGCGACAACGGCAAGGGCGGCGGCGGGCAGGACAAGTAGCGCCCTGGCGGAGCCCGCTGCCGGACCTGCTAGTCCCGGATGGTGGCGATGACGGAGCCGGCCGAGACCGTGTCGCCCGGAGCGGCCGTGAGGCCGGCCAGCGTCCCGGCCTTGTGGGCCGTCAGGGGCTGCTCCATCTTCATGGCTTCGAGGACCACGATGAGGTCGCCCTCCGCCACGGCGTCCCCGTCGGATGCTGCGACCTTGACGATAGTGCCCTGCATCGGGGAGGTCAGCTCGTCGCCGCTCATGGTGGCCTTGCCGGCACGTGCCCGGGAGGACTTCTTCGACTTGGCCGGCGCGCCGGCCTTGCCGTTCGGCGCCGCACCCAGACCCGCAGGCAGGACCACCTCGAGCCGGCGGCCGCCGACCTCGACGGTGACGCGGTGGCGGGACTCTTCGTCGGACGCCGGGTCCGCCGCACCCTTCCAGGGCTCGATCGTGTTGGTGAACTCCGTCTCGATCCAGCGTGTGTGGACCGAGAACGGGCCCTCGACCGGAGCGAAGGCAGGGTCCGCGACGACGGCAGCGTGGAACGGGAGCACGGTGGGCATGCCGTCGATCACCATCTCGGCGAGGGCCCGGCGGGCCCGCTGCAGGGCCTGCTCCCTGGTGGCGCCACTGACGATGAGCTTGGCGAGCATGGAGTCGAAGTTGCCGCCGATGACCTCGCCGGCCTCGATGCCGGAGTCCACCCGGATCCCCGGGCCGGTGGGGAGCTTGAGGGTCTGCACGGTGCCCGGCGCCGGCATGAATCCGCGCCCCGCGTCCTCCCCGTTGATGCGGAACTCGAAGGAGTGTCCGCGCACTTCGGGGTCGCCGTAGCCCAGTTCCTCGCCGCGGGCGATGCGGAACTGCTCGCGGACGAGGTCCAGTCCCGTGACTTCCTCGGAGACGGGGTGCTCCACCTGGAGGCGCGTGTTGACCTCGAGGAACGAGATGGTCCCGTCCTGGCCCACGAGGAACTCGCAGGTGCCGGCGCCCTGGTAGCCCGCCTCGCGGAGGATCGCCTTGGAGGCCTCGTAGAGCCGAGTGTTCTGCTCGTCCGAGAGGAAGGGCGCGGGCGCTTCCTCGACGAGCTTCTGGTTGCGGCGCTGCAGGGAGCAGTCGCGGGTGGAGACGACGACGACGTTCCCGTGCGCGTCGGCGAGGCACTGCGTCTCGACGTGGCGGGGAGCATCGAGGAACCGCTCCACGAAGCACTCTCCACGACCGAAGGCCGCCGTCGCCTCGCGCACCGCCGAATCGAACAGTTCGGGGATCTCCTCATGGCTGCGGACCACCTTGATGCCGCGACCGCCGCCACCGAAGGCGGCCTTGATCGCGATGGGCAGCCCGAACTCCTCCGCGAAGTCGACGACCTCCTGGACCGACTCCACCGGATCCTTGGTGCCGGGCACCAGCGGCGCCCCGACACGCTCGGCGATGTGGCGTGCCTGCACCTTGTCGCCCAACTGCGAGATCGACTCCGGAGAGGGGCCGATCCAGGTGATGCCGGCGTCGATGACGCGCTGCGCGAACTCGGCGTTCTCCGACAGGAAGCCGTATCCGGGGTGGATGGCGTCCGCCCCGCTGCGCTGTGCCGCCTCGAGGATCCGGTCCATGACCAGATAGGACTCGGCGGCTGTCTCCCCGCCCAGCGCGAAGGCCTCGTCGGCCATGCGCACGTGCAGCGCGTCCCGGTCCGGGTCCGCGTACACGGCGACGGACTCCATGCCCTCGTCGCGGGCCGCACGGATGACCCGGACGGCGATCTCCCCACGGTTCGCCACCAGGACCTTCGTCACCGGACGGTGCTGCCGGGCGGTGCCGTTGCTACGGACGGAGGATTCGGACGGGGCAAGGGGGGACTGGCTCATGGGGCGTTGGACTCCTTCTTCTCAGTTCGGAGCCTAACCCGGTTTTGGAGCTTCCGCGCATGAATCGTGCTGGTGGGGAGTGTTGGAGGGCGATCCTTTGTAGGGAACCTACAACGCTGCCACCGGTGCCCAGAGATCCGTGACGGAGACCCCGGCCGACTGCAGGAGGCCGCGGAGCATGGAGATGCTGAGCCCGACGACGGCATGCGGATCGCCGTCCACGCGGTCGATGAAGGCGCCGCCGAGTCCGTCGATGGTGAAGGACCCCGCGCAGTGCAGCGGTTCACCGGTGGCGACGTAGGCCTCGACCTCGGCGTCGGACATCGCCCCGAAATATACGGTCGCGGAAGAGACTGCGCCGATGGTGGCACCGGATCCGCCGTCGCGCGTGTCCACGAGCCAGTGGCCCGTGTGCAGGACCCCGGAGCGACCCCGCATGCGGCGGATCCGTTCGATCGCCACCGCGGGTTCGTAGGGCTTGCCGTGTGCCTCGCCGTCGAACTCGAAGACGGAGTCGCAGCCGATGACGAGGGCATCGTCGGCTTCCTCCAGGGCGGCAACGGCCTCGGCCTTGGCGCGGGCCAGCAGCAGCGATGTGTCGTGAGCGTCGATCTCACCGTAGGAGGCGACGACGGCAGGTTCGTCGACGTCGGACACCAGCACCGCGTGGTGGATGCCGGCTTCCGTCAGGAGCTTGGCGCGGGCGGGGGATTTCGAAGCGAGGATCAGGCGGAGGGTCATGCTCCAGCCTAGGCAGGCGGCGGCCCGCCGGCGCAATTCCGGCGGGCCGGTAGTACCTGCCCGGTCCCGTCACGGCTTCGGGACGGGACCGGCAGGGATCTGTCACCACCGGTGCGCGACGTCGATCACCACCCTTGAGCCGGCACCGGGACCGGGTACCACGAAGACGCGGACTGGAAGCCGCGCCCGCACCCCGAGTGCGAGGGTGGTGTAGCCCTCGAAGCTTCCGGCCCATGCGACCTGGCGGAAGGTGGAGTAGCTCGTGACGTTGACGAGTTCTCGATGATTGACGGGCGAATAGGTCGCGCGGCCCGCGTTGTCGTAGGACGGAGCCACGAGTGTCACGGCGAGGCGTGCGCCGCCCCGGACCGGGACGACCATCCCGGAACCGTCAGCTGCGACCTGGTTGACGTAGGCCACGCGGTAGCCGGAGACACGGCCGCGGGCGTCGATCACGAGGCGATCGAAGCAAGCATGCTGGCCGGAACGTATGTTCGTGATGGGTGCTGTGGAGGTGGTAGCGGCGATTTTCGCCGTCGAACCCCACGTGATGCCGCAATAGGCGGCGGATGCCGGTGGTCCCCCCGCGAGGCCGAGGCCTGCGGTGAGGGCGAGGGCGGCGAGTGTGGCGGAGAGTTTCCCCGTCATGCGCGTTTTGTTCATAGCGCACCACCTTGTTGGAAGGGATAGGTGCTCTTATAGTGACGCCGCGTAGCAGGAAAAGCGCTTCCGTCGTGCTGAACGCCGTCGAATCGTTAGGAGTACACCGAACCGTTAGCTGCCGAACACGACGGCCCGTCCCGGAGCTGCCGGGACGGGCCGTTCGATGCTGTGCGGGCGACTATCGGGTGACGGACGCCGAGATACCGTCATTCGGGGCTCCGGCGTCGATTCCGCCGTCGAGCCCGCTGTCATCGACGAAGGGGTCGCCGGTCCGCTGGGCGTTGTACAGATCGAGATCCAGCAGGCCCTCGCGCCGGGCGACGATCGTAGGCACGAGTGCCTGCCCGGCCACGTTCACCGCGGTGCGGCCCATGTCGAGGATGGGGTCGACGGCGAGCAGCAGCCCGACGCCGGCCAGGGGCAGGCCCAGGGTCGAGAGCGTGAGCGTCAGCATGACGACGGCGCCGGTGGTCCCGGCCGTCGCAGCGGAGCCCAGCACGGACACCAGCGCGATCAGCAGGTACTGCGTCAGCGTCAGGTCGATGCCGAAGAACTGGGCCACGAAGATCGCCGCGATGGCCGGGTAGATGGCCGCGCAGCCGTCCATCTTCGTGGTGGCACCGAGCGGCACAGCGAAGGAGGCGTACCCGCGGGGAACGCCGAGGTTCCGCTCGGTGACGCGCTGCGTGAGCGGCAGGGTGCCCACCGAGGAGCGCGAGACGAACGCCAGCTGGATGGCCGGCCAGGCCCCCGAGAAGTACTGCTTCACGGACAGGCCGTGCGCCCTGATCAGCACGGGGTACACGGCGAAGAGCACGAGTGCGAGGCCGACATAGACGGCCAGCGTGAACTTGCCGAGCGAGCCGATGGTGTCCCAGCCGTAGACGGCGACGGCATTGCCGATCAGTCCGACCGTGCCGAGCGGGGCGATCCGGATGATCCACCAGAGCACCTTCTGGATGACGGCCAGTGCCGAGGCGTTGAAGGTGAGGAACGGCTCTGCCTGCTTGCCGACCTTCAGGGCGGCGATACCGACGGCGATGGCGACGACGAGCACCTGCAGCACGTTGAAGTTCAGCGCCGTGGTGACCGAGCCCGCCTCGGCGACGGTCGAGGATGCCTGCAACCCGAGGAAGTTCGCCGGGATGAGGCCCGTCAGGAAGGCCCACCAGCTGCCCGTGCTGCCGGCGTATTCGGCCGGCTGGGTCGCATCCGTGCCCGCGCCGGGCTGGAACAGGACGCCGAGTCCGATGCCGATGACCACCGAGATGAGCGCGGTGATGGCGAACCACAGGAGCGTCTGGCCGGCGAGCCGTGCTGCGTTGTTGACGGCCCGGAGATTGGCGATGGAGCTGACCACCGCGGTGAAGATCAGCGGGACGACGGCGGCGCGCAGCAGGGCGACGTAGCTCGAGCCGAGCGTGGCGAGCGTGGTCCCGAGGCCGTTCGGGGTCTCCTTGGTATGGCCCGTGTACTTCGCGACGAGGCCGAGGGCCAGCCCGACGACGAGGGCGGCGATGATCTGAGGGCCGAAGGAGGTCGCCCAGCGGGGCAGCCTGCGCCGGGAGGGCGGGGAGCTGGTTTCAGTAGACACGACGGAAACAGTAGGGGCCGCTTTATACCCAAGCGAAGCCCGGGTTGCGAAATGTTACGCGCGTGCCTGCCGCCGTCGCGCACGCTTTCCCGCAAGGCCCGCGCAGATCTGGCGTTCTCCACGCGGACGGGGGGTATTCCCCGCCCGCCTGTGACGAACGTCAAGTGTCAGGGGACCAGTGCCCGGCGCAGCGTGTCGAGGCCCACCGACCCGAGGTTCAGGGCCCGCGTGTGGAACTCGCGCAGGTCGAAGCCCTCGCCCTCGCCGGTCCGGACCTCGTCGCGGATCTGCTCCCAGAGGCGCTGGCCGATCTTGTAGGAGGGGGCCTGTCCCGGCCAGCCGAGGTAGCGGTTGTACTCGAAGTCGAGCTGGCCCTCGCTGATCGCGATGTTCCGCTTCAGGAAGTCGTAGCCCTTCTCCGGCGTCCAGGTACCCTCGCCCCAACGCTCGGGGACCTTGAGCTCGAGGTGGACTCCGATGTCGAAGACGACGCGGGCCGCGCGCATCCGCTGGGCGTCGAGCATGCCGAGACGGTCGCCTGGATCGGCGAGGAACCCGAGTTCCTGCATGAGGCGTTCGGCGTAGAGTGCCCAGCCCTCGCCCTGGCCGGAGACCCAGATGGCGTTGCGGCGCCACGGGTTGAGCAGTGCGCGCTGGTAGGTCGCCGTCGCGATCTGCAGATGGTGGCCCGGGACGCCCTCGTGGTACACGGTGGTCGTCTCCTTCCAGGTGGTGAAGGAGTCCTCGCCTTCCGGCACGGACCACCACATCCGTCCGGGACGGGAGAAATCGTCACTGGGGCCCGTGTAGTAGATGCCACCTTCGTTGGTCGGGGCGATCCTGCACTCGAGGCGGCGCATGACGTCCGGGATGTCGAAGTGGACCCCGGCCATCGCGTCGACCGCCCTGTCCGAGAGTTCCTGCATCCACGCCTGCAGCGCATCGGTGCCCTGCAGCTGGCGGGCCGGGTCCTCGTCGAGGATGCGGATGGCCTCCTCGATCGACGCTCCCTCCCGGATCTCGTTCGCGACGGCTTCCTGTTCGGCGATCACGCGGTCGAGTTCCTCGACGCCCCACGCATACGTCTCCTCGAGGTCGACGGCGGACCCCAGGAAGAGGCGCGACATGAGGGCGTAATGCTCCCGCCCGACGGCGTCCTTCTCGGGTGCTGTGGGGAGGAGGTCGTCCTGCAGGAAGGACGCGAGCGAGCGGTAGGCGCCGCGCGCAGCGTCCGCACCTGAACGGAGCTGCTGCTGCACCGGGTCGGGGAGGTCGCCGTCGTCCGAGCGTGCAGTGGCGCCGAGGGTGTCGAAGAAACCGCCGTCCTCGGCGTATTTCGTGGACTGCTCGATCACGATGCCCACCTGCCGGCGGGCGGCGACGAGACCGCGCTCGCGGCCGGCGCGGAGGGACGCGATGTATCCGTCGATGGCGCCGGGGACATTGGCCATACGCCCGGCGATATTGCCCCAGTCCTCCGCCGTTGCCGTGGGCATGAGGTCGAAGATCGCCCGGATGTTCTGGGCGGGGCACGCGATGTTGTTGAGTTCGGCGTACCCGAGTCCGGCGTCATGGATCTCGAGGTCGAGTCCGAGCCTCTCGCGCATGGCGTCGACCGTCACAGCATCCGTGTCATCGGCGGGCTGGAGACCGTCGAGCAGCCGCAGGGTGTTGCGGGCGGCGTCGGCGAGTGCATCGATGCCTGCCGGGGAGTAGTCCTGGTACTCGGTCTCATGACCGGGGATGCCGAGCTCGGTGGCGAAATTCGGCATCAGTTCGAGCAGGGTCTCGTAGTACGACGTGGCGACGGCATCGATGGCCGTGGATCGCCGTGCCGGCTGCTCGCTGGGGGAAGGGGCGGAGGCTGAGGTGTCTTGGGTCACGTCCAGAGCCTAGCCCTAGCGGTTGCCGGAGGCTACCGACTGGCGGCCACCCCGGCTCCGCAGGAAGGCGAAGTCTCAGGTGTCGGGACAGCCACCGGAACACACGTGATCCTCGGCCGCTCTGGATCCATGGGGTGACGGGGCCTACCGTGGGAGCACGACGAGGGGGAACCGGGTATGGAGCACCAGAGACAGCGGACCAGGCACGGACGCCTGGGCCGGACCGCCACCACGGCGACCGCGGCCCTGGCCCTGCTGACAGCGTGCGCAGGATCCGCGCCCGACCAGCAGGCGGCACCGATCGAGCGCGCTGTCGTCGCCCAGGGCGAGTTCGCGGAGGCCGAGGACGCACTGCTCCGATCCGCCTTCCGCCTCGGCGCGCTCATGACCTCCGATCCGGACGCCAACCAGGTCACCAGCCCGCTCAGTGCCCTGTACGCACTGTCGATGCTGCGTGCCGGAGCCGGGACGACGACCGCCGCGGAGATGGACGCGGTCCTGGGTCTGCCCGCGGAGCATCGGGACGAGGCGATGAACGCACTCCTCGCGAGTGTCCAGCGCTTCGACGGGAACCCGGGTGACGTCGACGAGGACGATCCGCCCGAGACTCCCGTCCTGCATCTCGCCAACGCGGTCTTCGTCCCCGACTCCGGCGGCATCGGCGAGGCGTACCTGGAGACCCTCGCCCGCCAGTACGGCAGCGGTGTCTACCCCGTCGACTTCCGGGACGGCTCGACGGCGGGCCGCATTGACGACTGGGTATCGAAGGAGACCGGCGGCCGGATCGAGAAGGCGCCTATCGAGGTCGGTCCGGGCACGACGCTGTCCCTTCTCAACGCCGTCTACTTCGCAGCGGCCTGGGACGAGCCCTTCGATGCTTCCGGCACCTCAGACCAGGATTTCGTGCTGGTTGATCGCCGCAGGGTGGCCGTCCCGATGATGCACGGCACGCGTACGGTGCGGTATGTCGAGGGGGACGGCTGGAACGGGATCGACCTGCCCTACGGCGACGGCTTCTTCATGCGGCTCATCCTGCCTGCGGAAGGATCACCGCCGCGGTGGACCGAACAGGAGTTGCTCGACATGGCATTCCTGCTCGATACCGCCGAGGACGTCCGGGTGGAGCTGAGCCTGCCGAAGTGGAACCACGAGTTCGAGCAGGACCTTCGGAAACCGTTGGCTGCTGCGGGACTCGACGAGTCTTTCGGGCCCGAAGCCGACTTCCGTGCCATCCAGCCGGGCTCCTTCGTCGACGGAGCTGCCCAGGTAGCCAACATCACGGTCGCCGAGAAGGGCACCATCGCGGCGGCCGTTACACAGCTGACGATGGCGGGGAGCGCTCCGATGCCGCCCGACGTCAGCATCTCCTTCGACCGGCCCTTCGGCTACCAGCTCGTCCACGAGGAGACGGGACTGCCCGTGTTCCTCGGCACCGTGGCGGATCCGCGCTAGGTGTCCGTCAGGCCTAGGCGATGGTGGGCCTCACCGGGCGTCGCGAGGCTCCGGCAGTCTGGGGCCTCGGTAGGCAGAGGTCCGTGATCAGGCCGGTCCCGGCGCACTCACGGAGGGCGCGGATGCCCGCTACGGCGGCCGCCTTGTCCGGGAACGGTCTGGACACGGCGATGACCGTCCCTTCCGGTGTCTTCAATCGGAACCTGAAGGCATTGTCCCGATCATGGAAAAGCTCGATTATCGCGGCCATGGCTACCCCCTGTAACCGCCCGGCAGCAGAACCACTCGGGCTCGTCGTCAACGCCGATTCGCAACGCTGCGTCCCGGCTGGCCCGGTAACGGGACGGGGCTTCCCCCATGTGACCCCAGCCACACCCATTCCCCCATGGTAGGGAGCGCCTTCCGTACTGGCGAGTAGGCCCGGAAGAGGGTCCTGAACGCGGGGGTGCGTCAGCGGACGCTGCGGCGCCAGGATCCGGGGCCCGGCGTCGGGCCCAGTCGCAGCATGGCACGGCGGACCCAGGACCTGCCGTGGTCCGGGGCGTCGTCCGCATCCCCGCTTCCCCGCAGGGCGACGACGACGGCGGTGAGGGCCGCCAGTTCTTCCTCCGTGGGATTGCCGGAGACCACGGAGAGGATGGCCGGGCTCTCCCGGGCGTCGTCGGGCGTGCTGTCCTGCGCTGTCACAGCGGGATGTTCCCGTGCTTCTTGGCGGGGTTGGCGGCCCGCTTGTCGCGCAGGGCGCGGAGCCCCCGGACGATCTGCAGCCGGGTCTCCGACGGTGCGATCACCGCGTCGACGTAGCCCAGCTCGGCTGCCTGGTACGGGTTCAGCAGTTCTTCCTCGTACTGCTGCACGACGTCGGCACGCGCGGCCTCGACGTCCCCGCCGGCCTCGGCGACGGCCTTGAGCTGCCCGCGGTACAGGATGTTGACGGCACCCTGGGCGCCCATGACGCCGATCTGCGCGGTGGGCCACGCGAGGTTGAGGTCGGCGCCGAGCTTCTTCGACCCCATGACGATGTACGCGCCACCGTAGGCCTTGCGGGTGATGACCGTCAGTTTCGGCACGGTGGCTTCGGCGTAGGCGTAGAGCAGCTTGGCGCCGCGCCGGATGATGCCCTGGAACTCCTGGTCCTTGCCGGGCAGGAAGCCGGGGACGTCCACGAGGGTCAGGATGGGGATGTTGAAGGCGTCGCAGTGCCGCACGAAACGGGCCGCTTTCTCCGAGGCGTTGATGTCGAGGGTGCCGGCGAACTGCAGGGGCTGGTTGGCCACGATGCCGATGGTGTGGCCCTGGACGCGGGCATAGCCCGTCACCACGTTCGGCGCGTAGAGCGCCTGCATCTCGAGGAAGTGGCTGTCGTCCACGATCGCGTCGATGACGGCGTGCATGTCGTACGGCTGGTTCGCGGCGTCCGGGATGAGTTCGTCGAGGGCGAGGTCCTCCTCCGTCACCTCGGGCTCCTCCACGAACTCCGTCAGCGGCGCCTCCGCGAGGTTGTTGGACGGGAGGAAGTCGAGCAGTTCCCGGACGAAGCCGATGGCGTCCGCCTCGTCGGTCGCGAGGTAGGCGGAGGTGCCCGTCGTCGTGTTGTGCTGGCGTGCGCCCCCGAGGGTCTCCATGTCCACGTCCTCACCGGTCACCGTCTTGATGACGTCGGGGCCCGTGATGAACATGTGCGACGTCTTGTCCACCATCACCACGAAGTCCGTCAGCGCGGGGGAGTAGGCAGCTCCTCCGGCGCAGGGGCCCATGATGAGTGAGATCTGCGGGACCACCCCGGACGCGTGGACGTTGTTGCGGAAGATGTCCGCGAACATCGCGAGCGACGCGACGCCCTCCTGGATGCGAGCGCCGCCGCCGTCGTTGATGCCGATGACCGGGCACCCGTTGCGGAGCGCGAACTCCTGCACCTTGACGATCTTCTCGCCATTGACCTGGCTGAGCGAGCCGCCGTACACGGAGAAGTCCTGGCTGTAGATCGCGACGAGCCGCCCGTCCACCGTCGCGTAGCCGGACACGACGCCGTCGCCCAGGGGCTTCTTCCTCTCCATGCCGAAGGCGGTGGAGCGGTGCACCGCGAAGGCATCGAACTCGACGAACGAGCCCTCGTCCACGAGGAGGTCGATCCGCTCGCGGGCCGTGTTCTTGCCGCGGGCGTGCTGCTTCTCGATCGCTTCGGGGCCGGAGGGCTGCTCCGAGAGCGCCTTGCGCCTCCGGAAGTCGGCGAGCTTCCCGGCCGTCGTTGTGAGGTCGAGCTGCAGGTCCTGGTGCATGGAGTCTCCGGTCGGCGGGTGGCGTGGGACCGCGCCCCACTGGGCTGCGCGGAACTTCCAGCCCAGACTGGAGGATTCCGACAAAGTGCGGCGCGTTTTCCCCAGTCTAGTGAGGATCACAGGGTGTGCCGTTGTAGGACGTCTACAGTTTCCGAGGCCAACGCTTAGCCGGAGCTCCGATGTTACCCGCGAGTAACATTGGAGTGCCGCGAGCAGCCGGGCGACCCCCGGTGCTTATGGTGGGGCCATGACTGCACGCAATGACGCTCAGGAATCCTCCGCTCCGGATACCCGCCCCGGACGTCGATCGCTCGCCGGGCGCACTCTCCTCCTCTCGGGAGGAAGCCGCGGGATCGGCCTCGCCATCGCCCTGCGGGCGGCCCGCGACGGAGCCAACGTCGCCATCCTGGCGAAGACCGGTGAGCCGCACCCGAAGCTCGAAGGGACCGTCTACACCGCGGCGGAACAGATCGAGGCAGCGGGTGGCCACGCCCTGCCCCTGGTCGGTGACGTACGGAACGACGACGACGTCCGGGCCGCCGTCGAGACGACCACCGGCACCTTCGGCGGCATCGACGTCGTGGTGAACAACGCTTCGGCGATCGACCTCTCCACGACGCCCGACGTGGACATGAAGCGCTACGACCTCATGGCGGACATCAACGTCCGCGGTACCTTCCTGCTGAGCAAGTCCGCCCTCGAGGCGCTCAAGCGATCGGACAACCCCCACATCCTTACCCTCTCGCCACCCCTGAACCTCACGCCGGAATGGGCAGGCAGGCACCTGGCCTACACCATGGCGAAGTACGGGATGAGCCTGACCACCCTCGGCCTCGCGGAGGAACTCAAGGACGACGGCGTCGCCGTGAACTCCCTGTGGCCCGCGACCCTCATCGACACGGCGGCCATCCGCGCCATGCCCGGCGGGGACCGTATCGTCCAGGCGGCTCGCAGCCCGCGGATCGTCGCCGACGCCGCGCACGCCGTCCTGGTCCGCCCTGCACGGGACTGCACCGGGAACTTCTACACCGATGAGGAGGTCCTCCGCGAGGAAGGCGTCACCGACTTCACGCCGTACAGCCTCGGCGCACCCGAGGACCGGCTCGTCCCGGACATCTTCCTCTGAGGCCGCTCTCGGGGCAGGGAGCGCGGGGCCGGATAAGATCGATGCCATGTCCTCCCGCTACTCCAATCTCGAGCGCCCGGGCCTGAACCTCGGCGCACTGAGGACAGCCCTGTGCATGCCGTCGGGCCCGTTCTCCCGCCTCGACATCGTGGCCCGGACCGGATCCACCAACACCGACCTGGTGGAGCACGCCCAGCGGGAAGCGGCAGGGTGGCCCGACCTGAGCGTCCTCGGCGCGGAAGTGCAGACCGCAGGACGCGGACGGTTGGACCGCAGCTGGATAGCGCCCGAGCGGTCGTCGCTGTTCGTCAGCGTCCTCCTGCGCCCGTTCAACCGGCATGGACGGCCCGTGCCCACCACGGCCTACTCCTGGTTCTCGCTCCTCGCCGCCCTGGCGCTCGCAGAGAGCGTCGAGGATCGTACGAAGATCGCCCCGCAGCTCAAGTGGCCCAATGACGTCACGGTGGACGGCCGGAAGCTCGCCGGCGTCCTGGCGCAGTTCGTGCCGGGCGCGGGTACCGAGCCGCCCGCCGTCGTCGTGGGGATCGGACTGAACGTCAGCCTCACCGACGACGAACTCCCGGTGCCCACGGCCACCAGCCTGCTGCTCGAATATGCCGGCACCACGGACCGCAACATCCTGCTCAAGTCCTTCCTGCGCACGTTCGCCGATTCCTACCGTGCCTTCTGCGACGTCGACGGCGACGCCTCCGCGGCGTGGGACACCGGGCCGTCCCTGCTGACCCGTGTCGGGGGGCGCATGGCGACGATCGGCCAGGATGTCCGGGCCGAACTGCCCGGCGGCGGCCTGCTCAGCGGACGCGCGCTCGCCCTCGACGCCCAGGGGGCGCTGATCGTGCGCGACGACGACGGCGAACGCCACACCATCTCCGCGGGCGACGTCGTGCACCTGCGCCCGCAGGCGTAGGCCATGCGGATCCAGCTGCTGCCCGGCGAACGCGTCCTCGTGCGCACGCGGCCCAACCCGCTGCCCATCGTGGGGCCCGTGCTCGCGGCCTTCCCCCTCCTGGCCGCCGGGGGCTTCGGACTGGGGTACCTGGGCCGACGGGACCTGCCGGACGGGCTCGCCGACTGGCAGCCGGTGCTGCTGCTCGTGGCGCTCGCCGCCATCGTGGCGGTGCTGCTCCGGGTGGTGGTGCGCCCCGTGACCCGCTGGTCGAGCAACCGGTACGTGCTCACGAGCCTGCGGCTCATCCACCGGCGCGGCGTCACCCGGCGCACCGAACACCAGATCAGCCTGTCCGCCGTCTCGCAGCTGCAGACGGAGCAGGGACTGGTGCAGCGCATGGTCGGCAGCGGCACCCTGATCGCGGACCTCGGGTTCGACCGCGCGCACGCCTACCGGGACGTTCCGCAGATCGGGACGTTCAAGAAGTACGTGGTGCAGGCGATCAGTGACCTGCCCCTGACGCGCATGTTCGATGGAGTGGATATGGAAATCGATCCGCAGTACGCCCGGGGTGGGACGCCGCGGGTGCAGCAGGAATGGAGGGGCGAGCAATCGTGACAGTCGAGGACCGCCACGAGTCCGGGCAGCCCGCCCGCTCCGATGACGGGGGAGCCGGCTCCGCGGACGCGGTGGATGCGGACGCGGTGGATGCGGGCGCGGAGGATGATGCCGCGGTGGATGCCGCCGAGATGGAGAGTGGCGCGGTCGAGGCAGGACAGCCCGACGACGCATCCGGGGCCGCTGCGTCGACGGCCTCGAAGGCCGTGTGGCAGCTGCAGCCGGACATGGCCGCCCCGGTCGATGACGCGCCGACGTCAGCCGGCCCCATCGAACTCGACCGGGAGAGCATCCGCCGCCTCGAGCGTGAGCTCCTCGGCGCCGAACGCACGCTCAAGCGCCGCGACATCGCCGCCGGGGCCGGCGTCTCCCTCCTGTCCGCGCGGAAGCTGTGGCGGGCCATGGGTTTCCCCAACATCGGGGACGACGACGTGGCCTTCACCGAGAAGGACCTTCACGCGCTCACGACCATCATCGACATGGTGCGCCAGGAGCAGCTCACCGAGGACGCGGCGATCTCCATCACCCGTGCGGTGGGACAGATGACGGACCGCATGGTCGTCTGGCAGATCGAGGCGATCGTCGAGGAGATGGTGGCCCAACGCGGATTCACGGACGCCGACGCGCGCAAGACGCTCGTCTCCGAGCTCCCCGACCTCCTCGAACCGCTCGAGAAGACGCTCGTGTACGCGTGGCGCCGCCAGATGAACGCCGCCGTCCAGCGGCTGGCCCTTCGCGCGGAATCGGGCCTGATCTCCAGTGAGGCAGGCCGCGACGGCGACGAACAGGACGCACCGCTCCCGCTGGCACGGGCGGTCGGTTTCGCCGACCTCGTCTCCTACACGAGTCTGTCGCGGCGGATGAACGAGCGCACGCTGGCGCAGCTGGTGCAGCGCTTCGAGAACAAGTGCGCGGAGATCATCTCCGTCGGCGGTGGCCGGCTCGTGAAGACCATCGGGGACGAGGTGCTCTACATCGCGGAGTCACCCGAGGCCGGTGCCGAGATCTCGCTGGCCCTCGCGAAGGCCTTCACCGAGGACGAGTTCCTTCCCTCGGCGCGGTGCTCCCTCGTCTGGGGGCGGGTGCTGTCCAGGCTCGGCGACATCTACGGACCGACGGTCAACCTCGCGGCCCGGCTCACCGCGCTCGCCGAGCCGGGGGAGGTGCTCGTCGATTCCGCCACCGCCGCGACCCTCGAGCACAACGAGAAGTTCGTCCTGACGCCGCACGAGCCCCGGCAGGTGCGCGGTTTCGGCGAGGTGCGGCCGGTGACGCTCGCCCGGGGAACCGGCACGGGCATCGTCCTCGACTAGCGGCAGGACCCGCCGACGCCGCGGAATCTATCAGGAGGCAAACGGGCAGGGCAGAATGGGGGAATGACCGACCAACCCCTCCCCACTCCCCAGGCCGGCCCCCCGCGGGACGTGCACCTCGCCTACGGCTTCGCGACGGATCGGGGATTGCGGAGGGAACTGAACGAGGATTCCCTGATCGCCTCCGAACCGGTCTTCGCCGTGGCGGACGGCATGGGTGGCCACGCAGCCGGAGAGGTTGCCAGCGGTATTTGCGTCCGGACCCTGGGCAGCAGCCCGATTCTCGGTCATCATCTGCCCGAGTTCTCCGCCGCGGACCTGGAGGATCTCATCGACGACGCCGACCAGGAGATCCGCCGGCAGGCAGGCGGACTGGCCGGGACGACACTCAGCGGCGTCGTGCTGGTCCAGGAGGAGGGCGTGCCGAGCTGGCTGTTCTTCAACGTGGGTGACTCGCGCACCTACCGCCTGAACCGGGACCGGTTCGGGCAGATCTCCGTGGACCACTCGGAGGTCCAGGAGCTCGTGGACACCGGCAGCATCTCGATGGAGGAGTCCCGCACGCACCCCCGCCGGCACGTGGTCACGCGGGCGCTCGGCACGGGAGACGACTCGGAGGCGGACTTCTGGCTGATGCCCGTCGAGGACGGCGACCGCATCCTGGTCTGCTCGGACGGCCTGAGCGGCGAGGTGTCCGATGATGCCATCTACGACGTCCTCAGCACCGTCGCGGACCCGCAGGAGGCCTGCGAGGAACTCGTCGAGGCGACCCTCCGCTCCGGGGCGCGCGACAACGTCACACTGATCATCGTGGACGCACACGTCGACGACGTGGCGGGCGCGGGTGTCCCCCGAGGGGGGATCCTCGCTGCCGACGTCGGCCACATGGTCCCCATCGGCACCACCGCCGACACGCAGCCCGACGACGTCGTGCGCACCACCGCCGACACGCAGCCCGACGACGTCGTGCGCGCGAACGGCTCGCACGCCGTCCTGCGGTCGGACGCGGCGCCCGGCTCCCCGCACCAATAGCGCAGGACCGTCCCGACTGGCTGTCCCGAGGCCGCCGTTCCGACTTGCTGTCCCGATCGGGCGGTCCTCGGGGGACCGTACCGCCCGCCCGTCCCGGCGAGCCACCGCGACGGGCGTCCGTCGACCCGGCGGCAGTGGCCCGCCCTGAAGCCGTAGGGCAAGATGGGAAAGTGACCACAGGAACCGAAGACGCAGCCGATACCGCCGGAACCGTGGACCGGAACCCGCCGGGCGACGAGCTCCGCGAGGAGTACGCCCAGCTCGCCGAGGAGATCCGCGCCCACCGCATCGCGTACTACCAGGACGCCGCCCCCACCGTCTCCGACGCGGAGTTCGACACCCTCTTCCGGCGGCTCGAGGAGATCGAGGCGCTGCACCCGGAACTCGTCGCCAACGACTCCCCGACGCAGGAGGTGGGCGGCGAGGTCTCGTCCGCCTTCGCCCCCGTGCAGCACCTCGCCCGCATGTACAGCCTCGAGGACGTCTTCTCCCTCGACGAGCTGAAGGCCTGGCTGGACCGGGCGTCCGCCGGCGTGGAGCAGCGGAACCCGGGAGCCTCCATCGCGTGGCTGACGGAACTCAAGATCGACGGCCTCGCGGTGAACCTGCTGTACCGCAACGGTGAGCTGGTCCGCGCGGCCACGAGGGGTGACGGCGTCACCGGGGAGGACATCACGCACAACGTCCTGACGATCGCGTCGATACCCCAGCGCCTGGCGGGGACCGACCATCCGGAGGAGGTGGAGATCCGCGGCGAGGTGTTCTTCCCCACGAAGGAGTTCGCCCAGCTCAACGAGCGCATGGTCGCCGCGGGCAAGGCGCCGTTCGCCAATCCGCGGAACGCGGCCGCGGGGTCGCTGCGGCAGAAGGACCCGGCCATGACGGCCGAGCGTCCGCTCGACATGTACGTCCACGGCATCGGCGCCCGCACCGGGCTGACGGCCGAGACGCAGTCGGAGACCTACGACCTGCTCAAGGCCTGGGGGCTCCCGACCTCCCCGTACTACAAGGTGCTCGCGACGCAGGACGAGGTCATCGCCTTCATCGAGCACTTCGGGGAGCACCGCCACGGCCTTCTGCACGAGATCGACGGGATCGTGGTGAAGGTGGACAGCTTCGCCCTGCAGCGTGCGCTCGGGCACACCTCCCGCGTGCCTCGCTGGTCGGTGGCCTACAAGTACCCGCCCGAGGAAGTGAACACCAAGCTGCTGGACATCCTCGTCAACGTGGGCCGGACGGGACGCGTCACCCCGTTCGGACTCATGGAGCCCGTCAAGGTCGCCGGGTCCACCGTGGGCATGGCGACCCTGCACAACCAGGAGGTCGTGAAGGCGAAGGGCGTGATGATCGGCGACATCGTGGTGCTGCGCAAGGCCGGCGACGTCATCCCCGAGATCGTGGGGCCGGTCATCGCACTGCGCGACAAGCAGGACCCGCCGGTGCGCGAGTTCGTGATGCCCACCGAGTGCCCCTCCTGCGGGACGACGCTCCAGCCCGCCAAGGAGGGCGACGTCGACATCCGCTGCCCCAACGCGCGGTCCTGTCCCTCCCAGTTGCGTGAGCGCGTGTTCCACCTCGCGGGACGCGGCGCCTTCGACATCGAGGCCCTCGGCTGGGAAGCGGCGATCGCGCTCACCCAGCCCGCCGAACCCGAGGTCCCGCCCATCACCACCGAGGCCGAGATCTTCGACCTCACGCCGGAGAAGCTCGCGGATGTCCGCATCGAACGGGACAAAAAGGTCAAGGGCGTGGTGACCGGCCGCGAGCTCGTCCCCTACTTCTATTCGAAGGGCACGGCGAAGAAGCCCTCCGAGCCGAGCGCCACGACCCGCAAGCTCTTCACCGAACTGGAGAAGGCGAAGAAGCAGCCGCTGTGGCGCGTGCTGGTGGCGCTGTCCATCCGCCACGTGGGGCCGACGGCGTCACGCGCCCTCGCCACCGCGTTCGGCTCGATGGAGCGGATCCGCACTGCGAGTGAGGAGGAACTCGCGAACGTCGACGGCGTGGGCCCCACCATCGCCGCCGCCCTCAAGGAGTGGTTCGCGGAGGACTGGCACCGCGAGATCGTGGACCGCTGGGCGGCAGCGGGCGTGCGCGTGGAGGACGAGGTCGACGAGAGCGCCCCGCGGACGCTCGAGGGCCTGACCGTCGTGGTGACGGGTTCCCTCCAGCAGTACAACCGCGACGAGGCGAAGGAAGCGATCATCACGCGCGGTGGCAAGGCTGCCGGCTCGGTGTCGAAGAACACGAGCTACGTGGTCGCGGGGGAGAACGCCGGCACCAAGCTCGAAAAGGCCGAGGCGCTGGGCATCCCGGTCCTCGACGAGGACGGCTTCATCGCCCTCCTCAGCAATGGTCCGGCGGACGCACCCCAGGTCGGCGATGCCGTCGAGGAAGTCGGACAAGAGGACATCGGCGAGGACGTCGGCGAGGACACCGAGGTGGCCGAGGAGCTGCAGGCAGGGGCGGGCGCAGGTCCCGCCAGGGGCGGGGACGCCGCGTGAGCGACGGGGCAGCGGACCAGGCAGCGGATCGGGTGGCGGAAGACCGGACGGTCGCTCCGGAAGCCCTCCTGCACCTCGCACGGCAGGCCGCTGCTGCCGGTGCCGACGTCCTGGCGCGGCGGGACCCGGGGGCGCTCGGCGCCACCAGCAAGAGTTCGGACAGCGACTGGGTGACGGCGTTCGACGTCGCGGCGGAGCGGGCGGTGCGTACCGTCATCGCCGACTCGCGGCCGCACGATGCCATCACCGGCGAGGAGTTCGGCACCACCGTGCCCTCGGGCGCCGATCCCCACGGCGCCCGGATCCGCTGGTCCATCGACCCCCTCGACGGCACCACCAACTTCATCCGCAACATCGTCTACTACGGCACCTCCGTGGCTGCCGCCGACATGGACGGCACCTGGCTCGCCGGCGTCGTGCACGCCCCGGCACTGTCCCGGATCTACTGGGCCTCCCGCGGCGGAGGAGCGTGGGTCAGCGACCACGGCGCGGTGCGGCGCCTCACCGGGCCGACGGCGGACAGCGGCCGCATCCTCGCCACCGGATTCGCGTACGACCGGTCCACACGCTCGGCCCAGGCCGCGGAGCTCGGTCCGCTGCTCGAGGGATTCGGCGACCTGCGGACCCTCGGCTCGGCTGCACTGGACCTCTGCCTGGTGGCCGACGGCACCTTCGACGCCTTCGTGGAACGGGGCCTGCACGAGCACGACTTCGCCGCGGGCGCCCTGATCGCCGAGGAAGCCGGCGTCCCGGTCCACCGGCCGGCGCTCCGGCCGATGCTCGACGGCGGTCCCGCGGAGGCCGAACGGCTCGCCGCGGTCACGGCGGCAGGCCCCGCCGACTTCCTGGCGGCGGCCCGTCGGGCATCCCAGCTCCCGGAGAGGCAACCATGACCACGCCCGGTTCAATGCCCGGTTCAACGCCCGGTTCAATGCCCGAAACGACCCCCGAGCCGATGCCGGGTACGCCGCCGTCCTGGCAGAAGGTCCTCTCAACCCTCGCCGGTGAGCGGGCCCGCACACTGTACGCCCGCGCCGTGCTCGGTCAGCCCCTCGACGCCGCCCCGAAGGAGGTGCAGCGCCTCGTCGACGCCGGGCTCCTCACGGACGATTTCTCCGTCAACGGGGAGCTCTTCAAGGCGGTGCTCGCGGCCGCCGCACCCGGCACGCCCAGGGGTGTCGACCGCTTCTTCCGCGAGGGACGCATCGACGGCCTGCCACGCGCGGGCCAGGACCGCGCGGACCTCCTGTCCCACCTCGCCGAGCGGCTCATCCCGGCGGACGAGGAGATCAGCGAGCCCGAGGTCAACCGCCTGCTCGCCACCGTCACGCACGACATCCCCACCCTCCGGAGGGCCCTCGTCGACTACGGGTATCTGGAGCGGTACCCCGACGGCACCGGGTACCGGCGGGTGACCGAGGCGTCCTGACCTGCCTCACAGCCCACCCGCTGCATGGCAAAATAGGCCGGTGACCCAGACACCCTCCGGGAGCGCCCTGCGCGCTTCCCTCATCAGCATCCGGCCCGTCCGCCCCGAGGATTACGACGACGTCCGGCGCATCACGCGCGGCGCCTACCTCGAGGCCGGCTATTTCGGCGACGAGTCGCATCCCTACATGGCGGTGCTGGCCGACGTCGAGCACCGCGCCGAGCACGCGGAGGTCTGGGTCGCCGAGCGCGACGGCGTGGTGGTCGGCTCGGTGGCCCTGACCTTCGCCGGACAGCGGTACACCGACATCGCGGTCGAGGGCGAACTCGAGTTCCGGATGCTGGCCGTCGATCCCGCCGTCCAGCGCGCCGGGGTCGGACGCGCCATGGTCGAGCGCATCATCGAGCACGCCCGCACCCTTCCCGGCATCGAGGCGGTGAGCCTGACGAGCGGCTCCGACATGGTGCGTGCCCACCGCCTCTACGAGTCGATGGGCTTCGTCCGCGTCCCCGAGCGCGACTGGGAGGTCCCCAACGAGGACATCCTGCTGTGGGTCTTCCGCCTGGCACTCTGACTCCACGGCACCACCGGGCGCCGTCGTCGTCGCCCGTTCCTGATGCCGGCTGCCACCCGCGCCAGCACTAGACTGGAGGCAGATACCCACTTCCGACTTCCAGGGGAGATCCATGGCTGAGATCAACCGGGACGACGTCGCGCACCTTGCGCGGCTCGCCCACATCGACATGAACGACGACGAGCTCGACCGCATGGCCGAAGAACTCGCCGTCATCGTCGATGCCATCAAGACCGTGAGCGAAGTGGCGGGCGACGACGTCCCCGCCACCAGCCACCCCATCCCGCTGAGCAACGTGTTCCGCGACGACGTCGTGGGGGACACCCTCAGCAACGAGGAGGCGCTCCTCGGCGCACCCGACAACGCCGACGGCCGCTTCAAGGTCCCTGCAATCCTGGACGGGGAGTAACCCATGACAGACCTGATCCACCTCACCGCCGACGCCCTCGCCCAGGAGCTCGCGTCGAAGGAGGTCTCCGCCGTCGAGGCGACGCAGGCCTACCTCGACCGCATCGATGCCGTGGACGGCGCCATCAACGCCTTCCTGCACGTCAACACCGACGAGGCCCTGCTCGTCGCCGCCGAGGTCGACAAGGCCCGCGCGGACGGCGACACCCTGCACCCCCTGGCCGGCGTGCCGATCGCGGTGAAGGACCTCATCGTCACCAAGGGCCAGCCCACCACGGCCGGTTCGAAGATCCTCGAGGGCTGGCAGAGCCCCTATGACGCCACGGTGGTCCGCAAGCTCCGCGCTGCGAAGATGCCGATCCTCGGCAAGACCAACCTCGACGAGTTCGCCATGGGATCCTCCACCGAGCACTCGGCGTACGGTCCCACCCGCAACCCCTGGGACCTCGACCGGATCCCCGGCGGTTCCGGCGGTGGATCCGCCGCGGCCGTCGCCGCCTTCGAGGCGCCGCTGGCCCTCGGCACCGACACCGGCGGCTCCATCCGCCAGCCCGGTGCCGTCACGGGTACCGTCGGCGTGAAGCCGACCTACGGCGGGGTCTCCCGCTACGGTGCCATCGCCATGGCGTCCTCGCTCGACCAGATCGGCCCGGTGTCCCGGACGGTCCTCGACAGCGCCCTGCTGCACGAGGTCATCGGCGGCCACGACCCCCACGACTCGACGTCGCTGACCGACCCCGTCGGTGCGCTCGTCGAGGCCGCCCGGCTCGGGCAGGTCGACGGCATGCGCATCGGCGTCATCAAGGAGCTGCAGGGCGAGGGCTACCAGGCCGGTGTCCTCACCCGCTTCCACGAGTCGCTCGAACTGCTGCGCTCGGCGGGCGCGGAGATCGTCGAGGTCTCCTGCCCCAACTTCCGGTACGCGCTCGGCGCCTACTACCTGATCATGCCGTCGGAGGCCTCCAGCAACCTCGCCAAGTACGACGGCGTGCGCTTCGGCCTGCGCGTGGTGCCCGACGGCGCCCCGACGATCGAACGCGTCATGGGAGCGACCCGCGCCGCCGGCTTCGGCCACGAGGTCAAGCGCCGCATCATCCTCGGCACCTACGCACTGAGCGCCGGCTACTACGACGCCTACTACGGTTCGGCGCAGAAGGTCCGCACGCTCATCCAGCGCGACTTCGCCGCCGCGTTCGAGCAGGCCGACGTGCTGATCTCGCCGACCGCCCCGACCACGGCCTTCAAGCTGGGGGAGAAGCTCGACGATCCGCTGGCGATGTACCTGAACGACGTCGCCACCATCCCCGCGAACATGGCCGGCGTCCCCGGCCTGTCGCTGCCCGGCGGCCTCGCGGACGAGGACGGACTGCCCGTCGGCATCCAGCTCCTCGCCCCCGCCCGCCAGGACGCACGCCTGTACCGCGTGGGCGCCGTCCTCGAATCACTCCTCGAAGAGACGTGGGGCGGGCCCCTGCTGGCCCAGGCCCCCGAGATTGCAGGTGGGAAGTAATGACTGCTGTAACCGATGAGGTCCTGTCCTTCGACGAGGCCATGGAGAAGTACGATCCGGTGCTCGGATTCGAGGTCCACGTGGAGCTCAACACGAAGACCAAGATGTTCTCCTCCGCGCCCAACGCGTTCGGCGACGTCCCCAACACGAACGTGACGCCCGTGGACCTCGGCCTGCCCGGCGTCCTGCCCGTGGTCAACGGCGTGGCCGTGGAATCCGCGATCAAGATCGGCCTCGCGCTGAACTGCAAGATCGCCGAGAAGTGCTACTTCGCGCGGAAGAACTACTTCTACCCGGACACCCCGAAGAACTTCCAGACCTCCCAGTTCGAGGACCCGATCGCGTACGACGGGCACATCGACATCGAGCTCGCCGACGGCACCGTCTTCCGCGTCGAGATCGAGCGCGCCCACATGGAGGAGGACGCCGGCAAGCTCACGCACATGGGCGGCTCCACGGGCCGCATCCAGGGCGCCGAGTTCTCCCTCGTGGACTACAACCGCGCCGGCGTCCCCCTGATCGAGATCGTGACGAAGCCCATCGAGGGTGCCGGCTCCCGGGCTCCCGAACTGGCCAAGGCCTACGTCGCCGCGATCCGCGAGATCGTGAAGAACCTCGGTGTCTCCGATGCCCGCATGGAGCGCGGCAACGTGCGCTGTGATGCGAACGTCTCCCTCCGCCCGCACGGCCGCGAGAAGTTCGGCACGCGCACCGAGACCAAGAACGTGAACTCGCTGCGCTCCGTGGAACACGCGGTCCGCTACGAGATCCAGCGCCACGCCGCCGTCCTGGACTCCGGTACGCCGATCATCCAGGAGACGCGTCACTGGCACGAGGACACGCGCTCCACGACGTCGGGCCGCCCCAAGTCCGACGCCGACGACTACCGCTACTTCCCCGAGCCGGACCTCGTGCCGGTCGTGACGAACGATGCGTGGATCGAGAAGCTGCGCGCCGAACTGCCCGAGCCGCCCGCCGAGCGCCGCAAGCGCCTGCAGGCCGACTGGGGCTACTCCGACGCCGAGTTCCGCGACGTCGTCAACGCGGGCGTGATGTCCTCGATCGAGGACACCATCGCCGCCGGGGTGAGTGCCGCCGTCGCCCGCAAGTGGTGGATGGGTGAGATCTCGCGCCGCGCCAAGCTCGCCGACGTCGAGCCCGCCGAGCTGGGTGTGACGCCCGAGCTGATCGTGGAGCTCAACGCGCTCATCGAGTCGGGCAAGATCAACGACAAGCTGTCCCGCGATGTGCTCGACGGCGTGCTCGCCGGCGAGGGCACGCCCGCGGAGGTCGTGGAGAAGCGCGGCCTCGCCGTCGTGTCCGACGACGGCCCGCTGCTCGAGGCGATCGACGGCGCCCTCGCGGCACAGCCGGACGTCGCCGACAAGATCCGTGGCGGCAAGATCCAGGCTGTCGGGGCGATCGTCGGTGGCGTCATGAAGGCGACACGCGGCCAGGCCGACGCCGGCCGCGTGCGCGAGCTCATCCTGCAGCGCCTCGGCGTCGAGGGATAGCACCAGCAGCACCGGGGAGGGCGCGATGGCGGTTCTGCCGAGGGCAGAGATCGACATCGGGCCCTCCCTTGTCGTATCCCTGCTGGCCGACCAGCACCCCGACCTGGCCGGCCTGCCCCTCGCGCGGGCCGGGAACGGCTGGGACAACGAGCTGTTCCGGCTGGGACCGGACCTCGTGGTGCGGTTGCCCCGGCGGCAGGTCGCCGAGCTCCTGATGGTCGCCGAACAGCGGTGGCTGCAGGGCCTGACCGCCCACCTGGACGTGCCGACGTCGGCGCCGCTGCGCGCAGGAAGGCCCGGCCGGGGCTATCCGTGGCACTGGTCCGTCTGCCGGTGGATCGACGGGGCGGCCGGAACCACGGTGCCGCGGGCTGACCGCGCTCCGGTCGCCCGTCCGCTCGCGCGGTTCCTCGTGCAGTTCCAGCGGGAGGCTCCGGCGGATGCCCCGGTGAGCCCGGTGGGACGGGGCGGACCGCTGGCGGGGCGCGACGACGTCGTGCGGAGTCGGCTGGCATCGCTCCCTTCGCTGCCGGGCCTTCCGGTCGAGCGGTTGCTCGGCGTCTGGGCCTCGGCCCTCGCCGCCGCTCAGTGGTCGCGGCCGCCCCTGTGGCTGCACGGCGACCTGCATCCGGGGAACCTCGTGCTGGCGGCGGACGGCATGCTGGCCGGCGTCGTCGACTTCGGCGACCTGTGCTCCGGCGATCCAGCAACGGACCTCGCCGCCGCGTGGCTGGTGTTCGACGCCGCGGGCAGGGAGGCGTTCCGTACGGAGCTCGACGCCCTGCGTCCGACCGACGCCGCGACCTGGGAGCGGGCCCGGGGCTGGGCGCTGAGCATGGGCAGCGCCATGGTGGCGTCGTCGGACGACTCGCCGGACTTCCTCGCCCTGGGCCTCGAGATCCTGGCGGCGGTCCTAGAGGACTGAGGTTGCCTCTGCCGGTCGCTGCACCCGGCTCGGCGGCCCAGACCCGGGGCGGCGCCCCCACGGGTCCGGGCGCCCGGCGCGGCGGCCCGCCCCGGTCCACACTTCGCCGTCGCCCCGGCTCCTCTGCCGGTCGCTGCACCCGGCTCGGTGGCCCAGACCCGGGGCGGCGCCCCCACGGGTCCGGGCGCCCGGCGCGGCGGCCCGCCCCGGCAGCATCCGGCGGCCCGCCCCCGCAGCACCGACGGCGCCCCGCTGATAGTGTGACCCCGGGCATATCCCGCCCCGCACTCGTACCGCTCAGGCCCAGCACATCCCGCTGGACGCCGGGAGCGGCATGGAAGGAACGAACAGTGAAGGCGCTGTACAAATCCGGGCCGTATCCCGGCTTCGAGCTCGTGGACCGGCCCGAACCCGACGCAGGGTTCGGCGAGGTCAAGATCCGGGTTATGACCACCGGCATCTGCGGCACGGACCTCCATATCGAGAGCTGGGATCCCTGGGCGCAGGGCATGATCCCGGCACCCCTCATCCCCGGCCACGAGTTCTACGGCGAGGTCGTCGCCCTCGGCGGAGGCATCCGCGGCGTGAACGTAGGGGACCGCGTCTCCGGTGAAGGGCACGTCGTCTGCGGGGTCTGCCGCAACTGCCGCGCCGGCCGCCGCCAGATGTGCATCCACACCTCGAGCATCGGAGTGCAGCGCGACGGCGCGTTCGCGGAGTTCGTCGTCGTTCCCGAGACGAACGTCTGGGTCCACGACGCGAGCATCACGCCCGAACTCGGCGCCGTCTTCGACCCCTTCGGCAACGCCGTCCACACCGCGCTGAGCTTTCCGCTCGTCGGCGAGGACGTCCTGATCACCGGCGCCGGGCCGATCGGGCTCATGGCGGTCGCCGTCGCCCGCCACGCGGGCGCCCGCAAGATCGCGATCACCGACGTGTCCGCTCCGCGGCTCGAACTCGCGCGCGGCGTGGGAGCGGACATCGCCATCGACGTCAGCCGCATGCGCATCGCCGATGCCCAGCGGGAGCTCGGCATGAGGGAGGGCTTCGACATCGGGATGGAGATGTCGGGCCATGCGACCGCCCTGCCGGAGATGATCGACAACATGACCCACGGCGGGCGCATCGCGATGCTGGGCCTGCCCTCCGCCCCCATCGCCATCGACTGGGGCAAGGTCGTCACGCACATGCTCACCCTCAAGGGCATCTACGGGCGGGAGATGTTCGAGACCTGGTACGCGATGAGCGCCATGCTGCAGTCCAACCGGACGCTGCGCGACGCCGTCTCGTCCGTGGTCACCGACTGCCTGCCGGCCCAGGAGTGGCAGCAGGGATTCGCGACAGCGCGCGACGGCGCGAGCGGCAAAGTGGTCCTCGACTGGACCACCCTCTAGGAGGCAGGAACACCATGTATTCAGCAGTCCGCGACCAGCTCGCCGGTGAACTCGACGACATCCGCACGGCGGGCCTCTTCAAGCGCGAGCGGCACCTCTCCTCACCGCAGTCCAGTTCCATCAGGGCCGGGGCGGACGGCGCGCGGGTGCTCAACTTCTGCGCCAACAACTACCTGGGCCTCGCCGACCACCCGGACATCATCGCGGCCGCCAAGACAGCACTCGACGAGCGCGGGTTCGGCATGGCGTCGGTCCGCTTCATCTGCGGCACCCAGGACCTGCACCTCGAGCTCGAACGCCGCATGTCGGAGTTCCTCGGGACCGAGGACACCATCCTCTTCTCCTCCTGCTTCGACGCGAACGGCGGAGTCTTCGAGTCGCTCCTCGGGGCGGAGGACGCCGTGATCTCCGACGCGCTGAACCACGCCTCGATCATCGACGGCATCCGCCTCTCCAAGGCACAGCGCTTCCGCTACGCCAACCGCGACATGGCGGACCTCGAAGCGAAGCTGCAGGAGGCGTCCGGGGCACGACGGCGCCTGGTCGTCACCGACGGCGTCTTCTCCATGGACGGCTACCTGGCCCCGCTCGAGGCCATCTGCGACCTCGCGGAGCGCTACGACGCGATGGTCATGGTGGACGATTCCCACGCCGTCGGCTTTCTGGGCCCGACCGGCGCCGGTACCCCCGAGCACGCGGGGGTCTCCGACCGCGTGGACATCTACACGGGAACCTTCGGCAAGGCGCTCGGCGGGGCGTCCGGCGGGTATGTCGCAGCCCGGCGGGAGATCGTGGCACTGCTGCGGCAGCGTGCCCGCCCGTACCTGTTCTCGAACTCGCTCGCTCCCTCAATCGTCGCCGCGACCCTGACCGCACTCGACCTGGTGCAGGACAGCGCCGACCTGCGCTCCGCCCTGACCGCCAATGCGGCCCTCTTCCGCCGCCGCATGACCGACGAGGGCTTCGAGCTGCTCGAAGGTGAGCACGCCATCATCCCGGTCATGTTCGGCGACGCGGTGCTCGCCGCCCGCACCGCCGACGCGATGCTCGCGCACGGGGTCTTCGTCACGGCCTTCAGCTACCCCGTGGTCCCGAAGGGTGCCGCCCGCATCCGCGTCCAGCTCTCCGCAGCACATACCAGCGAGGACATCGAGGCCTGCGTCCGGGCCTTCGTCGCCGCACGGGACGAGGTCGGCGGGGACCAGCCGGACGCTGCCGACGGCGCCCCCGGCGCGCATCCCGGCAACGAGGCCTAGGCTCCCCCGGATCCGGGTGGCATTCGAGGGGACGTCCGCGAGGGGGACGTCCGTCCTAGGATGAGCGGATGAGTTCCCTCGAGTGTGATGTCCTGATCATCGGTGGCGGCATCGCCGGCCTGTCGCTGGCCTCCGTGCTGGCACCGTTCGCCAGCGTGGCCCTGGTCGAGTCCGAGCCCACGCTCGGGTACCACACGTCGTCGCGCTCCGCGCGGCAGCTCATCCCGAGCTACGGTCCGGACCCCGTGGTGGACCTGACCCGCCGCACGCTGGACCTGCTGGCCGGTGTGCAGTCCTCCACCGGACTTCCCCTGACGGTGCCCCGGTCCTTCCTGCTCATCGGTTCCGCGGCGGACGTCGCGGCGGAGGCCAACTCCTCGATGCGCAGGCTGTCGCATGCCGAGGGGCTCGAGCTGTGCCCGCAGCTCCGCCCGGAATCGTTCGAGGCCGCGGCCCTCGACGTCGACTGCGTCGGCACCGACACGGACCTCCTGCTGGAATACCACCGCAGGAGCGCCGGCGACGACGGCGTCATCATCCTGCCGGGTTCTCCGGTCACGTCCGCCCGCTACGACGGCGCGGGCTGGAGCGTCCGCGCGGGCCACCGCACGATCAGCGCCGGCGTGGTCGTCAACGCCGCCGGGGCATGGGCGGACACCGTCGCCGAACTCTGCGGCGTAGGGCCTCAGGGCCTCGTCCCGCTCCGGCGCACCGCCGCGATCGTCGCGGCGGAGAACGCGCCGCAGGTGGGGACGCCGATGGTCGCGGCTGCCGACGGCTCGTTCTACTACCGGCCCGACGCCGAGGGGGTGCTGATCTCCCCGAGCGAGGCGGAGCCTGCCGAACCCGGGGACGCCCAGCCCCACCCGGGCGACGTCGAGGCGCTCATCGACCACCTCGGCGCGGTCACCACCCTCGGCATCACCTCGGTCCTGCGGTCCTGGACCGGGCTCCGGACCGAGCGGGCCGGCGGGCTGCCCGTCGTGGGTTTCGACGCCGGCCACCCCGGCTTCTTCTGGCTCGCCGGGCAGGGCGGCTACGGCTTCCAGACGTCGTCGGGCATCGCAGAACTCGCCGCCGTCCTGCTCACCGGCGCCGATCCGGAGGACCTCGGCGCCGATCCCGCCCGGATCACAGCGGCAGCAGCGGCCCTGCGGCCCGCCTGAGACCGCCGGCGTCGCTGTCCGCAACGGGTGGCACGGAGGGCCGGGCTCGGTTCCGCCGCGGAGGACTTTCCGTAGAGTGGGGACCGGAGGCCACCTCGACGGACGTGTCGGGGACGCGCCTGGCCACGGTCGGTACACCCGTCGCACCGGAGGGCAGAGGGAACGGAACCGGATCATGTCAGCAGGTGGAGGGAACAAGGCAATCGTCGCGGCCCTTGCCGCGAACCTCACCATCGCCGCGCTCAAGTTCCTGGCCTTCGCGCTCACGCGCTCGTCGTCCATGCTCGCCGAGGGCATCCACTCGGTGGCGGACTCCGGGAACCAGGTGCTCCTGCTCGTCGGCGGCAAGCGGGCCAAGCGGCAGGCCAGCCCGGAGCATCCCTTCGGGTACGGCCGCGAGCGCTACATCTACGCCTTCATCGTGTCGATCGTCCTCTTCAGCGTCGGCGGCCTGTTCGCGCTCTACGAGGCGTACCACAAGTACCAGGACCCGCACCCCATCGAGGGCTCCTTCTGGTGGGTGCCGCTCGCCGTCCTGATCGGCGCCATCATCGCCGAGTCCTTCTCGTTCCGCACGGCCATCAGGGAGTCCAACCACACGCGCGGCGACATGGGCTGGGTGCGCTTCGTCCGCACCGCGAAGTCGCCCGAACTTCCGGTCATCCTCCTCGAGGACCTGGGGCCCTCGTGGGCCTCGTCTTCGCCCTGTTCGGCGTCTCCATGACGCTGCTCCCACAACGGGATATGGGACGCGGCCGGAACCGCCATGATCGGCCTGCTCCTCGTGGCGATCGCCGCGATCCTCGCGGTCGAGACCAAGAGCCTGCTGCTCGGCGAATCGGCCTCCGCGGCGGACGTGGCGAAGATCGAGGCAGCCATCAGTGACGGCGGATCCACGCGGATCATCCACCTCAAGGCCCTCCACCTCGGTCCGGACGAGCTGCTCGTCGCCGCCAAGATCAGCGTGGAGAGCCAGGAGAGCGGTATGCAGATCGCCGCCGACATCAACAGGGCCGAGCAGCGGATCCGGACCGCTGTCCCGATCGCCAGGAGCATCTACCTCGAGCCCGATCTGTTCGACCCGCGGGCCGCCTCGACGCCCTCAGCGAACGGAAGCTCCACGAGGCCCCTGCCGGGCAGCGTCTAGTCGACGCAGGTCTAGGATGGGCGCATGAACGTCATCGAAACACCCCTCCCGGGTATCGGAGTGCGGCGCGAGATCGTCACGGGCTCCGGCCGGAGGGTGGGAATCGTCGCCCAGCGCGACGGCGACCTCGACCTCATCATCTCCAAGGCGGGGGATCCCGATGCCTGCGTGGCGTCCATCCCGCTCACCCCGGACGAGGCCGCCACCATCGGCAACCTCCTCGGCTCGCGGCAACTCGTCGCGCAGCTGACGGAGGAGCACCGGGACCTGCCCGGCGTGACCACGCGCCAGTTCCTGATCGAGCGGGGCTCGCCCTTCGACGGCCGTCCGCTCGGGGACACGCGCATGCGCTCCCGGTCCGGGGCGTCGCTCGTCGCCGTCCTCCGCTCCGGCCAGGTGCAGGCGTCGCCCACGCCCGACTTCATCCTCGCTGCCGGTGACCTGCTGGTGGTGGTGGGCACGTCCGAAGGCCTCGACGCCGCGGCGGACATCCTGCGTAACGGCTGAGCCGCCGGTGCACACGACCGCCCTGACCCTGATCGAACTCGGCGCCATCCTCCTGTTCCTCGGTATCCTCGGGCGGCTCGCCGGCCGGATCGGGCTCTCGCCGATCCCGCTCTATCTCATCGGCGGCCTGTTCTTCGGGCAGGGCGGCTTCATCGAGCTGCAGGGGGTCCTGGAGTTCAGCGCGGTCGCCAGCGAGATCGGCGTGGTCCTCCTGCTGCTGATGCTCGGCCTCGAGTACACGGCGAAGGAACTGGTGACCGGCCTCCGCCAGTCCTGGCTCGCCGGGATCGTGGACTTCGTCCTGAACTTCACCCCCGGAGCCCTCGTCGCCGTCATCCTCGGCTGGGGCCCCGTCGCCGGGCTCGTGATGGGCGGCGTCACGTACATCTCCTCCTCCGGCATCGCGGCGAAGGTCATCAGCGACCTCGGCAGACTCGGCAACCGGGAGACGCCCACGGTCCTCGCGATCCTCGTCTTCGAGGACCTCGCCATGGCGATCTACCTGCCGGTCCTGACCGCGGTCCTCGCCGGGCTGAGCTTCGCCGGAGGGCTCGGGACCGTCGGGATCTCGCTGCTCGTCGTCACGCTGGTCCTGGTGGTCGCCCTGCGGTGGGGCAACGTCGTCTCGGCCATCGTGGACAGCACCGACCGCGAGGTCTTCCTCCTGACCCTCATCGGTGCCGCACTCCTCGTCGCGGGACTCGCGTCGGCGCTGCAGGTCTCGGCGGCCGTCGGCGCGTTCCTCCTCGGTATCGCCATCTCGGGCGCGACGGCGGAGAACGCCGCACGCATCCTCGAGCCGCTGCGCGACCTGTTCGCGGCCATCTTCTTCGTGGTGTTCGGGCTGAACACCGACCCGTCCTCGATCCCACCGGTCCTCGGCTTCGCCCTGCTCCTGGCCCTCGTCACCTCGGCGACAAAGATCGCCACCGGCTGGTGGGCCGCCCGGCGGCAAGGCATCGGCCGGATGGGCCGGGCACGTGCGGGCACAGCGCTCGTGGCACGCGGGGAGTTCTCGATCGTCATCGCCGGGCTCGCGGTGGCGTCGGGCGCCGTCCTTCCGGAGCTCGCCGCGCTGGCCACGACCTACGTCCTGCTCATGGCCGTTCTCGGACCGGTCCTGGCGCGCCTCGCCGAACCGGCGATGCAGCTCGTCGAACGGATCCCGAAGAGGCGTCCGCGGGAGGCCACGGGCCTGGCCTCGTGACCGGGCCGGTGACGGCCGGCCCGATGGGGCACGGGGAAGGCCGTCCTACCGGGGCACCTGCCGGAAGCAGTCGGCCAGCCATGCCTGTGCCGGGCCGGCTGTCGTGAAGTGCCTGGTGGGGTAGGGCGGGTGGTGCTGCTGCTTGTAGTACGCGGTGATGATCGGATCCCCGGGCTCGGCTCCGACGATGGCCAGGGCTGCAATATCCAGCCCCGTCGCCAGGGAGTGCAGTGCGTCCTCGGTGAGCGAGACCAGATGGTTGAGGCGGATGAGCATCGGTGGGCAGACCGACGGGCTGAGCTCGTGGACCCGCGTGACCAGCGCTTCGGCGACAGCGTTGGTGACATCCGTGCTGGACTCGCACTCGACCCACAACACGTCTCCCCGCATGTCGGCCCGGAACGCCTCCCCAGGAGGCGAGGCGCCGTCCGACCCCGGATCCTCCCGGAGCCAGGCGATCGCATCGGCTTCCTCGGTGAAGTACCGGCTGAGTGTCGCGGACCTGTAGTTGAAGGCCGTGAGCACCCTGCTCACCTCGTCCACGCCGACGACGGCCGTCCGGCTGGAACAGGTGTCGTCCACGAGCAGCTGCTTGGCTTCCGGCGTGATCCGCTCGACCCGGCCGATATGCACCAGCAGCGGCCGCCTGCCCCGGGGGGACGCGGCAGTCACGGCCGCAATCGTCGACTGGATGTCCTCGGCTTGCAGGGTGACGCCGGATGCCCAGCGCAGGCACAGGAAGTCACCTGCGTCGCTCAACGTATAGCGCGCCAGCACCTGCTGTTCTGAATCCGTCATCGTCCCCCCGATCCGCGCCGATTCCCGGCCCTTCCTGCCATGGTGGCCCCGGGTGCCCCTACTTTCAACCGCCACACGGTCCGCAGGATCGACGCGCGACGCCTCCGGCGCGCTGGACCGGGGCCGAGCCGGACCCGTCCTAGTCGTCGAGGATCTTGCCGATCGGCTCGCGCTTCTCCGCCTGGAAGGTGTCCTCCTCGCGGCCGTATGCCCAGTAACCCGACAGGGAGACCTGCGACCGGGCCAGGGCCTTCTCGTTGAACAGGACGTCCCGCAGCGCCTTCATCGCCCCGCGCTCCCCGTGCACGAAGGCGTCGACGCGGCCCTCGGGCCACGGTCCAGCGGCGACGGCGTCCGCGAGCAGCGTCGTCGTTCCTGCGGCCTGTCCGTCCCTGTACAGCCAGTGCAGTTCGAGGCCCGGGGGAGCGGTCAGGGGCAGGACCTCCGCGGCGCTGTCCACCTCGAGGTACGCGTGCCCGACGGCGGCCGGGTGCAGTGCCTCGATGCCTGCGGCGATCGCGGGGAGGGCGGAGTCGTCGCCGACGAACAGGTGCCAGTCGGCGTCCTGGTCCGGCGACCACTTGCCGGACGGTCCCATGAGCACCAGGGCGTCTCCCGGTGAGGCCTGTGCGGCCCAGGGACCGGCGATGCCCTCGTCCCCGTGCACCACGAAGTCGATGGCGAGGCGCTGCGCCTCGCGGTCGAGCCACCGGATGGTGTACGTCCGCTTCACGGGGCGGTCTCCGGCCGGCAGCTCATCCTTCAGCGCTGCGAGATCGTAGGGCGGCACCAGCCCGAGCTCGGGCTTCGCGAAGAGCAGCTTCGCGTACTTGTCCGTGGCGTCGCACTCCTGGAGGTCCGAGAAGCCGGGCCCACCCGCGACGACCCGCACGAGGTGCGGGCTCAGCCACTGCGTCTCCTCCACGGTGAGGACGGCCTGGGGGCGCGGCGGCTTGTGGGTCGGTGCGGACACGGGCGAGGACATGGAGCGGCGCTTCTTTCTCGGGGAAGTAGTTAGTCCACCCTAACAAGCTTCACTGGAGGGGCGCTGGGAGCGTCCCGAGCGCAGCGGCCAGCAGGGAACCGTCGTCGACCAGCACCCGGGCGGCCTCGATCTCCGGCGCGAGGTAGCGGTCCGTACCGGGGCCCTCGACGTCCTCCCGCAGTCGTGCCCGGACAGCGGTGAGAGGGGCGGAGCTGCGCACGCCGGCACCGGCAGCGCCGGCAGCACCGGCAGCGCCGCCGTCGCGCATGTCCAGCGCCCTCGCCGCGGTCAGGATCTCGATGGCGAGCACCCGCGTGAGGCCGTCGATGGCCTTCCGCAGCTTGAGTCCCGCAGCCCAGCCCATCGACACGTGGTCCTCCTGCATCGCGGAGGACGGGATCGAGTCCACGGAAGCGGGGTTGGCGAGGCGCTTGAGTTCCGAGACGATGCCGGCCTGCGTGTACTGCGCGATCATGTGGCCGGAGTCGACGCCGGGATCGTGGGCCAGGAACGCGTTGAGGCCGTGGCTGCGGGACTTGTCGAGGAAGCGGTCCGTGCGGCGCTCGCTCATGGAGGCGACGTCGGCGACGGCGATGGCGAGGAAGTCGAGCACGTAGCCCACGGGGGCGCCGTGGAAGTTGCCGTTCGACTCGATCCTGCCGTCGGGGGTGATCACCGGGTTGTCGATGGCGGAGCCGAGTTCGACCGAGGCGACGAACTCGGCGTGCGCGAGGGTGGCACGCGCCGCGCCGTGGACCTGCGGTGCACACCGGAGCGAATAGGCGTCCTGGACCCGTGTGAAGCGGTGGCGGCCGGTCTCCGAGGTGAGCTGCTCCGCGATGAGCGGGGAATCGTGGAGCAGCGAGCGGATGTTCGCTGCCGAAGCCACCTGGCCCGGATGCGGACGCAGGGCGTGGAGGTCCTCCGCGAAGACGGCATCGGTGCCGAGCAGTCCCTCGACGCTCATCGCAGTCGCGAGGTCCGCCGTCGTGAAGAGCTGGTGCAGGTCGGCCGCGGCGAGGACCAGCATCCCGAGCATCCCGTCCGTCCCGTTGATCAGGGCGAGGCCCTCCTTCTCGCGCAGCTCCACGGGGGCGATGCCCGCTGCCGCGAGGGCTTCGGCGGCGGGAAGGAGGTCGCCGGCGCCGGTCCGGACGCTGCCCTCACCCATCAGGGCCAGGGCCACGTGGGACAACGGCGCCAGGTCTCCCGAGCAGCCGAGGGACCCGTACTCGCCCACCACCGGGGTGATGCCCGCGGTGAGCATCGCCGCATAGGTCTCGGCAACGACGGGCCGGACACCCGTGCGCCCCGTCGCCAGGGTGGAGAGGCGTCCGAGCATGAGGCCGCGGACCACCTCGCGGTCCACCTCGGCGCCGGACGACGCCGCATGGCTGCGGATGAGGCTGCGCTGCAGCTGGCTCCGCTGGTCCAGCGGGATGTGCTTGGTGGCCAGGGCGCCGAAGCCGGTCGAGACGCCGTAGTGGGGCGTGCCGTCGTCGACGAGGGAGTCGATGACCGCACGGGACGCGGCCATGGCGGCCAGCGCCTCGGGAGCCAGCGCGACGGGTGCCCCGTGCCGCGCCACAGCGACCACATCGGCGGGGGACAGGGGGCCGGTGCCCACGATCACGGAGTGCTGGTTCACGGAGTGCCTCGGTTCCTGCGGCGATGCCGCTATTGCCATAGAGTGAAAATGACGTTTCAATAAGTGAAATGCATGGCACGGCCGAAAGCAAGGAGGGGACCGTGGCGGAATCATCGACACGCACCGTGGAGCGCGCTCTCGTGCTCCTCGGGGCGGTCTGCGACGCGGGGTCGCTGACCCTCGCGGACGCGGCGCGGGAGACGGAGCTGTCGGCGTCGACCGCCCTCCGGCTCCTGCGCACGCTCGAGGGCACGGGATTCGTCCGGCGGGACGGGCTCGGGACGTACCGGCCGGGACTCCGCGTCATGCAGCTCGGGGCGCAGGCACTCGGCCACGAGTCGCTCGTCTCCCTCGCGGAACCCGCGCTGGAACGCCTCGTGGACCGGACCGGTGAATCGGCCTACCTGAGCGTCCCGTCCCACGACGGCGAGGGCGTCTACCTGGTGATGCGCGAGGGGACGCACTCCGTCCGCCACGCCAGCTGGGTGGGACGCAGCATCCCGCTGGCCGGGACCGCCGTCGGCGCCGTCCTGACCGGCAGCCCTGCCGAAGGCTTCGTCGTCGTCCGCGACGGCGTCGAGGCGGACGTGACCGCCATCGCCGCGCCCGTCTCGCCGGGCGGCAGGGCCGTCGCGGCGCTCAGCGTCGTCGTCCCCAGCTATCGCATCACCGAGGCGGAGGCCCACCGCATCGGAGCGCTCGTCGCGCGGGAGGCCTCCGCCCTCCTCACCCCATCCGCCCGCGTCGCCGAGACCGGTGACCTGACAGGAGAACCAGCATGACCAGCACCCCGACGACCCCCACGCACGACCCCTCCCGCTCCATCCGGGCGGCACGCGGCACGCAGCTGACCGCGAAGAGCTGGCAGACGGAAGCGCCCCTGCGCATGCTGATGAACAACCTCGATCCCGAGGTGGCCGAACGCCCCGAGGACCTCGTGGTCTACGGCGGCACCGGCCGGGCGGCGCGGAGCTGGGCTGCCTACGACGCGATCGTCCGCACCCTCGAGACCCTCGACGACGACGAGACGCTGCTCGTGCAGTCGGGAAAGCCCGTCGGCGTCTTCCGCACCAACCCGTGGGCGCCCCGGGTGCTGCTGGCCAACTCCAACCTCGTCGGCGACTGGGCCACGTGGCCGGAGTTCCGGCGCCTCGAGGCCGAGGGCCTGATGATGTACGGGCAGATGACCGCGGGGTCCTGGATCTACATCGGGACGCAGGGCATCCTGCAGGGGACCTTCGAGACGTTCGCCGCGATCGCGCACAAGCGGTTCGCCGGGAGCCTCGCCGGCACGCTGACCCTGACCGGCGGCTGCGGCGGCATGGGTGGCGCCCAGCCCCTCGCCGTCACCCTCAACGGCGGCGCGGTCCTGATCGTCGACGTGAGCGAGGCGCGCCTCCGCCGCCGCGTGGCCAAGCGGTACCTCGACACCGTGGCCGACACGCTCGACGACGCCGTCGAGCAGGTCCTCGCCGCGAAGCGCGAGAAGCGCGCGCTGTCCGTCGGCGTCGTCGGCAACGCCGCCACCGTCTTCCCCGAACTGCTGCGGCGCGGGCTCGACGTCGACATCGTCACCGACCAGACGTCCGCCCACGACCCGCTGAGCTACCTGCCGGAAGGGATCGCTCCGGACGAATGGGAGCGCGAGGCCGCCGCCGACCCCGAGGGCTTCACCAAGAAGGCGCAGGCCTCCATGGCCCTGCACGTCGAGGCGATGGTCGGCTTCCTGGACGCCGGTGCGGAGGTGTTCGACTACGGCAACTCCATCCGCGACGAGGCACGGAAGGGCGGATACGGCCGCGCGTTCGACTTCCCCGGCTTCGTCCCCGCCTACATCCGCCCCCTGTTCTGCGAGGGACTCGGCCCGTTCCGCTGGGTGGCGCTCTCGGGCGATCCCGCGGACATCGCCGTCACCGACGCCGCCCTCAAGGAACTGTTCCCCGACAACGGCCACCTGCACCGCTGGCTCGACGCCGCCGCGGAGCACGTCGAATTCGAGGGCCTGCCGGCGCGCATCTGCTGGCTCGGCTACGGTGACCGCGCGAAGGCCGGCCTGCTGTTCAACCGGCTGGTCGCCGAGGGCAAGGTCTCGGCCCCGATCGTCATCGGCCGCGACCACCTCGACTCCGGGTCCGTCGCCTCGCCCTACCGCGAGACCGAAGCGATGGCCGACGGCTCGGACGCCGTCGCCGACTGGCCCCTGCTGAATGCCCTGCTCACGACGTCGTCGGGAGCCACCTGGGTCTCCATCCACCACGGCGGAGGCGTGGGCATCGGACGCTCCATCCACGCGGGACAGGTCTCGGTCGCGGACGGGACGGACCTCGCCGCCCAAAAACTCGAGCGCCTCCTGACCAACGACCCCGGCATGGGAGTCATCCGCCACGTGGACGCCGGCTACGAACGGGCCCGCGAGGTCGCCGCCGAACGCGGCGTGCGCATCCCCATGGAATCCTGAAGTCCCTCGACCCCGATCGGAAGGTGTTCCCGTGCAGACCGTCTCCTCAGTCCTCGATTCCATCAGTGACATCGGCCGCGACCCGTCTCGCGGCGGGTACTCCCGCGGCGTCTACACGGGCGTCGAACTCTCCCTCCGCGAGTGGTTCGACGCCGAGGCGACAGCCCACGGGCTGTCGGTGGAGACGGACCGCAACGGGATCCTCTGGGCCTGGTGGGACGCCACGGACAGCCGCGACGGCGCCCTCGTGACCGGCAGCCACCTCGACTCGGTCCCCGGCGGCGGCGCGTTCGACGGGCCGTTGGGCGTCGCCTCGGCGCTGGTCGCGGTGGACCTGCTCCGCGAACGGGGGGTCCAGCCGCGCCGTTCGCTGGCCGTCGCCGTGTTCCCCGAGGAGGAGGGCTCCCGGTTCGGGCTGTCCTGCCTCGGGTCGCGCCTGCTCACCGGTTCGGTGGACCCCGACATCGTCCGGTCCCTGACCGACACCGACGGCACGACGTTCGCCGAGGCCGCCCGGGCCGCGGGCATCGACCCGGCGCACCTGGGCCGGGACGAGGAAGCCGTCCGGCACATCGGGGACTTCGTCGAACTCCATGTCGAACAGGGGCGTGGCCTGATCGACCTGGACTCCGCCGTCGCCATTGGGTCCACCATGCTGGGCCACGGCCGGTGGCGCCTGTCCATCACCGGCCAGGGCAACCACGCCGGCACCACCCTCATGGCCGACCGCGCCGACCCCATGATCGCCGCGGCGCAGGTGGTCCTCGCGGCGCGGAAGATCGCCGCCGAGCAGGACGGCGCGCGCGCCACCGTCGGCCGCCTCCAGCCCGTACCGGGCGGAACGAACGTCATCGCCTCGCGCGTCGACCTCTGGCTCGACGTACGCCACGAGGAGGACGCGGTGACGGCATCGCTCATCGAGAAGATCCACGGCCAGGCCCAGAAGATCTGCGCGTTCGAGGGCTGCCGCGCCACCCTGATGGAGGAATCGCGCAGCGGAACGGTCCACTTCGACGGGGCCCTCCGGCACACGCTCGCCTCGGCGCTCGGCCGCTCCTTCCCGGGCACGCCGACCCTGCCCACCGGGGCCGGGCACGACGCCGGCATCCTGGGCGCCATCGCCCCGACCGCCATGCTCTTCGTCCGCAACCCCACCGGCATCAGCCACTCGCCCGAGGAGTTCGTGGAACGCGACGACGCCGACGCCGGGGCCGTGGCGCTCGCCGACGTCCTCGAAGACCTGCTGTGACCGGACGGGACGCGGCCCGCGCCGTCTGGTGCGAGTACGCCTGGCTGGACGACGACGGCGTGGTCGACGCCGTCCGCGTGGAGGTCGACGCCGACGGGATGGTGGTCGACGTCGCGCCGGGTGCCGCCGCGCAGGACGGCGACGTCGTCCTCTCCGGCATCGCCTTCCCCGCCGCCGCCAATGCCCACTCGCATGCGTTCCACCGTGCGCTGCGGGGCCGGACCCACGACCGCGGGGGGACGTTCTGGACCTGGCGGGAGACCATGTACCGCGCGGCCGGAGCCCTGACGCCCGCGCTCTACGAGGAACTCGCCACCGCCGCCTACGCGGAGATGGTTACAGCCGGCTGGACCAGCGTCGCCGAATTCCACTACGTCCACCACCAGCCCGACGGCACCCCCTACGGTGCCGTTGACGAAGACCAGGGGCCGGGTGACGGGCCCCACGCCATGGAACTGGCCCTGGCGCGTGCAGCCGTCCGGGCGGGCATCCGCCTGACGCTGCTCGACACCTGCTACCTCGCCGGCGGCTTCGGCACGCCCCTCGAGGACGGGCAGCTCCGCTTCTCCGACGGCACGGCCGCCCGGTGGCTCGACCGCCTCGCGTCCCTCCGCGCCGCGATCTCCGCGCTGTACCCCGCGCACCAGGTGTCCGTCGGCGCCGCCATCCACTCGGTGCGGGCCGTACCCGAGGACCAGCTGGCCGTCATCGCGCAGCACCTGCCGTCCGGGATGCCGCTGCACATCCACCTCTCCGAGCAGCCCGCCGAGAACGACGACTGCCTCCGCGCCACCGGCACCACACCGGCCGGGCTGCTCGACCGGTACGGGCTCGTGAGCGAGCGTCTGTCCGCCGTACACGCTACGCACGTCAGCGACACCGACGTGGCGATCCTCGGGAACGCCGGGGCCGTCGTCGTCCTCTGTCCCACCACGGAAGCGGACCTCGCGGACGGCATCGGCCCGGCCGGCGGGTTCCGCGGGGCCGGCGCGGTCCTGGCCCTCGGCACCGACCAGCACGCCGTCGTCGACCCGTGGCTCGAGATGCGTGCGCTCGAGCACGGCGAACGCCTGCGCACCGGGCGCCGCGGGCACTTCGACCCGGCAGCGCTCCACGGCATCGCCTCGGTCGGCGGGGCGACGGCGCAGGGACGTCCCGGTGCCGGCTTCCGCCCGGGCTGCGCGGCGGACTTCATGGCCGTCGACCCGCACAGCGCGCGGACCGCGGGATCCGCGGAGGAACAGCTCGCCTACACGGCGACCGCGCAGGACGTCACCGCCGTCGTCGTCGGGGGAGTCCTGCTGGCCCGCGACGGCGTGCATGCAACCCTCGGCAGGCCGGCCGACCTCCTGGTGGCGGCCATCGCGCGCCTCGACGAGGCCGCGGACTCCCTCTCGCCCCAGGAGCACCACGAATGTCACAGCTGATCACCAACATCGGCGAACTGATGACGCAGGACGGCGAGGCCGCGGTCCTGCGGAACGCGGCCGTGGTCCTCGAGGGCGAGCGCATCAGCTGGATCGGTCCGGCCGCGCAGGCACCCGCAGCGGACGAGGCGCACGACGCCGGCGGGCGGGCCGGACTGCCGGGCTGGGTCGACAGCCACACCCACCTCGTGTTCGCCGGCGACCGGACGGCGGAGTTCGAGGCACGGATGGCGGGGGAGTCGTACGCCGCGGGGGGCATCGCCGTCACGGTCGACGCGACCCGTGCGGCCGGCGACTACGACCTCACGCGCCTGCTCCTGGGCCGCGTCGCGGAGGCCGCCGCAGGGGGAACCACCTACCTGGAGACGAAGACGGGGTACGGGCTCGACGTCGGGGAGGAGGCACGGAGTGCGCGCATCGCCGCCGGCGCGGTCGACGAGGTGACCTTCCTCGGTGCGCACCTCGTCCCGGCCGGGTGGGATCCGGACATGTACACGGACCTGGTGTGCGGCCCGATGCTCGACGCCGTCCGCCCCTACGTGCGCTGGGCCGACGTCTTCTGCGAGACCGGCGCCTTCACCGCCGAGCAGTCCCGCCGCGTCCTGTCGGCGTGCGCGGAGGCGGGGCTCGGCCTGCGCGTCCACGGCAACCAGCTCGGACCGGGCGACGGGGTCGCGCTCGCCGTGGAGTTCGGCGCCGCCAGCGTGGACCATGCGAACCACCTGTCCGACGACGACGTCGACGCCCTCGCCGGGTCCTGGGCGGGATCCGGCGCAGGCTCCCGGGCGCAGGGCACGCCGGGCACCGTCGTCACCTGCCTGCCCGCCTGCGACCTCTCCACGCGCCAGCCGTTCCCGCCCGCGCGGAGGCTGCTCGACGCCGGAGTGCAGCTGGCGATCGCCAGCAACTGCAATCCCGGCACCTCCTACACGACGTCCATGGGGTTCTGCGTCGCGACCGCCGTCCTGCAGATGGGGCTCACCGTCTCCGAGGCGGTACGGGCCGCAACCGTCGGGGGAGCCCTCGCCCTGCGGCGGCACACGGGCGAGGACACCGACGGCCGGCGGGCGGTCGGGTCGCTCGCCGTCGGGCACCGGGCGGACCTGCAGCTCCTCGACGCGCCGTCGGCCACGCACCTCGCGTACCGTCCGGGCATGCCCCTCGTGCATGCCGTCTGGCGCGCCGGCAAGCAGGTGCGGTAGGGCCCCTGCCGGGCCGCCGGACTGGGAATCCCCGGCAACCGCTGGGAGGATAGCGCCATGCCTGCCGAGTCCTCGTCCGCCGCGTCACCCGTCGAAACCCGGACGGATGCCACTCCGCCCCGGCGGCGCATCACCGCGGAGCTGCTGATCGTGTTCGGCCTCTCCCTCGGGCAGTCGGCCGTGTACTCCATCGTGAGCCTGGCCGAGAAGCTGACGCGCGGACCCCTGGCGGCGCAGACCACCACCCTGAACCCGGTGCTGAACGACCGGCCGTATTTCGACCTGACCTACCAGGTGCTGGGCATCTTCTTCGCACTGGTGCCCGTGGCCCTCGTCCTGTTCCTGCTCAGCGGGCACGGCGTTCCGGCGTTGCGTCGCCTCGGGCTCACGTTCGACAGGCCCCTGCGCACCATCGGTCTCGGGATCGGGCTGGCTGCCGTCATCGGCGTCGGAACCCTCGGGGTGTATGCCGGCGGGCGGGCGCTGGGCATCACCACGGCCCTCGTCCCCGCCGCCCTGGACTCCTACTGGTGGACCGTCCCGGTCCTCGTCCTGTCGGCCGTCCGCCACGGGGTGCTGGAGGAGGTCCTCGTGGTGGGCTACCTCTTCCTCCGCCTGCGCGAGCTCGGCTGGTCCACTTCCGCCATCGTCCTCACGAGTGCCGTGGTGCGGGGCAGCTACCACCTCTATCAGGGGTTCGGCCCTTTCGTCGGCAACGTGCTGATGGGCCTGCTGTTCGCCTGGTTCTACACGCGCACGCGCCGCGTCCTGCCGCTCGTCATCGCGCACGCGCTCATCGACACGGCGGGCTTCGTGGGCTTCGCGCTCCTCGGACCCGCCATCGGGATCGGCGGGTGAATCCGCCGGCGAATCGGCCGGTGAACTGCTCAGGGAAGGCTCATCTACGCTGATTTGCGCACGGAAACCGTGACTAAATTATCGGCTGACCGCGGTGTTACCGTGATGTCCACCAGCACAACGGCGGCTCCGCCCCGGGGCTCCACCGGACCAGCCAGGAGGAATCATGAGCGTCGTCACCAGTGTCTCTGAGTGCAGTGTCCATAACTGTTCGTTCAATCACGAGGGCTGCACCGCCGTCGCGATCACAGTGTCCGGGAGCGAGGAACACGCGTCCTGCGCCACCTTCATCGACACGTCCATCAGCGGCGGCCTGCCGAAGATGCTCGCCCACGTGGGCGCGTGCCAGCGCTCGGAGTGCACCTTCAACCACGACCTGCTGTGCGGCGCCCCGGCCGTCAAGGTGGGCCCCGGAGCCGACGCCGCCGACTGCCTGACCTACACCCACGCCTGACGGGCCCGCGTCCCGCGCGGCTGCGGCAACAGGAAAGGGCCGGACGACTGTCCGGCCCTTTCCTGTTCGTACTGGGTGATATCGGGGGTCAGATCTCGATGCGGCCGTCGGCGGTCTCGAAGGTCACGGACATGATGCCCGGAGTGCCGTTCGGGGCGATCCACTGGACCTTGACGCCGTCAAGCGTCTCCTCGACGTCGGTGCCGAGCCACTCGGTCACGCGTTCGGACGATCCTGCGATGGTGAGGCAGGACAGTTTGACCGACGCCGGTCGCGCCTGGGAGGGGTGCAGGGCCTCGCTGCCCTCGTCCCAGCGGAGCAGGTAGGGGACCTGGGGGTCCGCGATGAGTCCCTTGATGCCGATCTGCTGCCACGTCAGTTCCTGGCCGTCGGGGAACTTGCGGTTGCCGGGAACCGCGCTGCGGCCGAGGCGCTCCTCGAACGGTGTGAGGTCGTCCACGGCGACGCACCAGCCCATCCAGCCTCCGCCGGCCTCGGAGCGTGCGCGCACCGCCTGACCGAAGGGGGCCTTGGTCGACGCCGGGTGGTCGAGGACCTCCACGACCTCCAGGTACTGGCCGTTCACCAGGGGGAAGATCATGTTCCGGGTGCCGAAGCGCGGGTGCACGCCACCCTTCACGGGGTCCATCCCGAGGTTGGCCGCGATCCGGTCGGCAGTCGCAGCAAGTCCATTGGGTTCGCAGGCATATGAGACATGATCCAATCGCATGCGGTTATCTTGGCACTAAGTGATGCACGTCTCGACTTAGGATCGCCTTACTCCTGCTGGTCCTCCGATGGCGTCTCCGCAGCCCCGTCCTCACGCTGCTTCACGAACGGTCATACGGCTTGCCGGATCTGCTCGGATGGGCTTTCATGAGGAGAGGTCATGAGTGCCAGCACGAAGCCCCGGCTTGCTGGCCGGCAACCCTCCAACCGCGGTGGGGTGCCCCGGGTGAAGACCAGGTTCGGCGCTATTCCGGCGCCGTTCAAGCGCGGGCTCCTGCGGGAGCCGGTCTCCTGGAGCGGCACGCACCGGCCGGGGCACCGGACCAGGCGGAGCCCCTTCCGAAAGGGAGCACCATGTCCAACGATTGGTCTTTCGAGACACGCCAGATCCACGCCGGCCAGGTACCGGACGCAGCCACGGGAGCGCGCGCGCTGCCCATCTACCAGACGTCGTCGTTCGTCTTCCCGAGCGCCGAGAGTGCCGCCAACCGGTTCGCGCTGACGGAACTCGCGCCCATCTACACGCGTATCGGGAATCCCACGCAGGAAGCGGTGGAGACGAGGATCGCGAGCCTCGAGGGCGGAGCCGGCGCCCTGCTGCTCGCCTCGGGCCAGGCCGCCGAGACCTTCGCGGTGCTGAACATCGCGGAGGCGGGGGACCACATCGTCGCCAGCCCCAGCCTCTACGGCGGCACGTACAACCTCTTCAAGCACACGCTGAAGAAGTTCGGCATCGAGACCACCTTCGTGGAGGACCCGGACGACCTCGAGCAGTGGCGGAACGCCGTCCGGCCGAACACCAAGCTCTTCTTCGGCGAGGTCGTGTCCAACCCCCGGCAGGACGTCCTCGACATCGAGGGCATCAGCGCCGTCGCCCACGAGAACGGGCTTCCGCTGATCGTGGACAACACGCTGTCCACGCCGTACCTGATCCGGCCCATCGAATGGGGCGCGGACATCGTGGTGCACTCCGCGACGAAGTACCTCGGGGGCCATGGCAATGCCATCGCCGGGGTCATCGTCGATTCGGGGAACTTCGACTTCGCCCGGTACCCCGAGCGGTTCCCCGGCTTCAACACGCCGGACGAGAGCTACCACGGACTCGTCTACGCGCGGGACCTCGGCGTCGGCAGCGCACTCGGCGCGAACCTCGCGTACATCCTGAAGGCCCGCGTCCAGCTCCTGCGCGACCTCGGCTCGTCCGTCTCGCCGTTCAACGCCTTCCTCATCGCGCAGGGACTGGAGACCCTCAGCCTGCGGGTGGAGCGCCACGTGCAGAACGCGCAGGCGGTCGCCGAGTGGCTCGAGGGGCACGACGACGTCGAACGCGTCTCCTACGCCGGCCTCGCCTCGAGCCCCTGGTACGAGCGCGGCAGGAAGTACGGGCGGAACAACGGTACGGGCGCGATCGTCAGCTTCGACATCGTCGGGGGACTGCAGGCCGGCAAGCGCTTCGTCGACGGACTGGAACTCCACTCGCACGTCGCGAACGTCGGCGACGTCCGCTCGCTCGTCATCCATCCGGCGTCCACGACGCACAGCCAGCTCGGGGCGGAAGCGCAGCTCACCGCGGGCGTGCGTCCGGGCCTCGTCCGCCTGTCAGTAGGCCTCGAGAACATCACCGACATCCTCGCCGACCTCGACGCGGGGTTCCGCGCCGCCAAAGGAGCCTAGCCCTTCGTGACCACCCACCCTCCTGCTCCGCTGCACCCCGGGATCGACGACGCGCGCCCCTCGGGGGACGGGCTCCTGCGCATCGCCCCGATCGGACCGCTGGCACTCGAGACCGGAGGTGAGCTGCCGGACGTGCAGCTCGCCTTCGAGACCTGGGGCCGGCTGAACCGGGATGCCTCGAACGCGGTGCTCGTGCAGCATGCCCTGACCGGCAGCTCGCACGTGGCACGCGGCGCATCGGAGGAGGAGGGCTGGTGGGATTCGCTCGTCGGACCCGGCCGCCCGGTGGACACCGACCGGTACTTCGTGGTGTCCGTCAACATGCTGGGAGGGTGCTACGGCTCGACGGGGCCGGCCAGCCTCGCTCCCGACGGCACCCCCTGGGGATCGCGCTTCCCCTTCGTCACCATCCGCGACTCCGTCCGGGCCGAGGCCCTGCTCGCCGACCGGCTCGGCATCGCGCAGTGGCACTCGGTCCTCGGAGGATCGATGGGAGGGGCACGAGCGCTCGAGTGGGCACTCATGTACCCGCAGCGGGTGGAGCGGTGCGCCGTCATCGCCTGCACTGCCGCCAGTTCGGCCGAACAGATAGCGTTCGCCCAGGCGCAGCTGCAGGCAATCCGGCTCGACCCCGCCTACCGCGGCGGTGACTACTACGACGGCCCGCATCCGGATGCGGGCCTCGGTATTGCCCGGCGCATCGCCCACATCACCTACCGCTCCGAGCAGGAACTGGAAGCACGCTTCGGCCGCGCGGAGCAGGACGCCGAACAGCCCTTCGGCGCCGTCCTGCCCGCCGAGCGGGGCCGCTACCAGGTGGAGAGCTACCTGGACCACCAGGCGGACAAGCTCGTGGGCCGCTTCGACGCGAACAGCTACGTCATCCTGACCGAGGCGCTGATGAGTCACGACGCCGCGCGGGACCGCGGCAGCCTCGACGCGGCACTGGGGGAGGCCACGGCGGACTTCTTCATCGCCGCCGTGGACTCGGACCGGCTCTACTTCCCGGAGCAGTCGGAGCGGCTGGCCCGGGGGCTGCCCGGGGAGGTGCCCGTCCACACGATCTCCTCCCCGGTGGGCCACGACGCGTTCCTGACCCAGATCCACCAGCTCGACGCGCAACTCCGCTCGGCCTTCTACGCGGGGTAGCAGTTATCGGTTGGGTTTCCCCGGACGGGCACCTAGTCTTGGAGCTAAGCCTGCTTAGCAATCGGCGGCAGGCAGGTCTGAGGTAGACGCCCGGACTCGCCGACGGAAGATGAAGGGGAGCTGTTCATGGAACTGAGCACCATTGGCTGGAACCAGGAAGCACGCGACAAGATCCTGCTGGACTCGGACCGGGCTCTGCAGGACGCGGTCCGCGAGGCCGTCGAGACGATGGACGGCAAGTCCCGCGAGGAGGTCTACGAGTTCCTCTTCCAGAAGCTGCAGCCGCAGTTCGTCGACTTCAAGCCCGGGCCGGACCTGAGCGCATGCGCGGACGCGGTCGCCAATGGCGAGGTCTCGCTCGACAGCTGAATCCACGCGCGGGATGACAGGAATGACCGGCCGGCTGCCCGTCGGCCGGTCATTTCGGTCGCCTCGGTGAGAACGACGGCGGCTGTCCGGCCGGACTCCGCCGCGTCAGGTCGCGCGGCAGTGCCGGCGGACGATGGCTCGCACTGTGCAGGGCGCGCTGTCGGGAACGGGCGACGACGCTAGTCGGCAGCACCCGGCGGCATGCCCGGGCCGAAGATGGGCGCGGCCTCCGGACGCTTGGCGAACACGCCGTCGCCCGACGACTGGTGGCGGAGGCGCCGCAGGACCCACGGCACGAAGTACTCGCGCGCCCAGACGAGGTCCTCGGCGCGTGCCTCGCGCCACGTCCGCGCCGGGAGCTCCTTGGGCTGCAGCGGCTGGAGGGTGTGCCGGACCGCGAGGGTGTCCAGGACCATCGCGGCGATGGTGTGGTGGCCGAGCGGCGAGAAGTGCAGCCGGTCGGAGGACCACATCTGCGGACTGACCAGCTGCCGCAGGGCCCACATGTCGGCGATCACGGCCTCGTGGCGTGCGGCGACCGTGCGCAGGTTCTCGTTGTAGATCGCGGTCTTCGAGCGGATGCTGCCGAGGACCGTCTCGCGGACGTCCGGCCCCGTGAACAGGACGACCGTGGCGCCCGAGGCGGCGAGGGTCCCGACGACGGCGTCGAGCCGGGTGGCGAGCAGATCGGGATCACCACCGGGACGCAGCAGGTCGTTGCCGCCGGCGGAGATGGTCACCAGGTCCGGATGCAGCGCCAGCGCCGGTTCCACCTGCTGGTCGATGATCTGCTGCAGGAGCCGTCCGCGCACGGCGAGGTTCGCGTAGGCGAAGCCGGCCTGGCCCCGGGCCAGTTCCTCGGCGACGCGGTCCGCCCAGCCGCGATTGCCCCCGACGCTCTCCGGGTTGGGATCCCCGATGCCCTCGGTGAAGGAGTCCCCGAGGGCGACATAGCGGTGCCACGGGTGCGGTTCGGAGTTCAGGCTCGGATCGATCATCGGACCGTTCAGGACGGGATCGGTTCCGCCCGGCAGGGGCGTTCCGGCGTTTGCAGGGATCACCGGGACATTCTCCCAACCAGTGCCTCTCCTGCGCCAACCCGGCGTCGATTCCTCGGCGGGGCGTGCCAAGATTAAGCCATGACTGAACCCGCCCGTGGCACCTCCACGTCCTCCGCCAGCGCCTGGGACCCGGTGGTCCTCTGGTCGAAGCCCGAGTCCGAGCGGGAGGGCACGCCCCTGCTCGTCCTGTTCCACGGGTACATGGCCAACGAGGAGGACCTGATGGGCCTCACCGACCACCTCCCCGCCGAGTTCACCGTCGCGTCTCTCCGGGCGCTCCAGGCAGTGGGACCGGGCTTCTCGTGGTTCCCGCTGTCGCGGGAGGCGGATTATTCGGTGGAGCGCGTCGTGGAGAGCGTGACTGCTGTGTCCCGATGGCTGGACGAGGTCCGCGGACGCCACTCGAGCGTCAGCATCCTCGGGTTCTCGCAGGGCATGGCGGTCGCGACGTCGCTCCTGCGCCACCGGCCCACCGACTTCGCCTGCGTCGTCGGCCTCTCCGGATTCGCCGTGCCGTCGGAGGGCCACGAGTTCTTCCGGGACGACGAGGCCGCGGCGGCGCCCGTGGAGTTCTTCTGGGGGCGCGACCAGGAGGACCAGGTCATCCTGCCCGAGATGATCGAGTTCACCCACGCCTGGCTGGTCAAGCACACGAAGCTGACGAAGATCCTCTATTCGAACATGTTCCACAGCATCAACCTGCAGGAACTCGCCCACGTCCGGGAGTTCCTCACCATGACGGTCCTCGGCCGCCGCTGACGCCATGCGGGCCCCGCCGGTTTGGTACCGGGTGTGGCTGTGGGCGTGGCTGCGGGGCTGGTACCGCGGTGGGGCGTGGCCGGTGCGCCGGTCGGTACGCGGCGCTAGGCGCGCGTGATGCGCACGGACTGCCCGTTGACGCTGACCGTGTCGCCGGGGTGCAGCTGGCGTCCGCGGCGCTCCTCGATCTCGGCGTTGACCTGGACCAGTCCGTTGTCGATCAGGGCCTTCGCCTCGACACCGTCCTCCGCGAGCGAGGCCAGCTTCAGGAGCTGCCCGAGCCGGATCATGTCGTCCTGGATGGGGAGTTCGGTGGGTGCGTGGTCGGTCATGCACTCCATTCTGCCCGACACCCACGACGGACAGGCATGCCCGGCACCGGCTACTAGGCTGTACGGGTGTCTTCTGCGCCCACGCTTCCGCCGGCCGTCGGCTTTCCGCTCGCACTCGCCGCGGGCCTCGCCATGCCCGTCCAGGGCAGGATCAACGGCGCGCTGGGCGCCGTGCTCGACGACGGCATCGCCGCGGCGCTGGTCAGCTTCGGCACCGGCCTCATCGTGATGGTCGCCCTCACGCTCGTGCTGCCGGGCGCACGTGCCGGCGCACGCCAGATCATCCCGTCGGTCCGCGAACGCCGGTTCCCTCCCTACTACGTGGCCGCCGGCGCGATCGGGGCGTTCTTCGTCTTCTCCCAGTCGCTGACCATCGGCATCCTCGGGGTCGCCCTGTTCACCGTGGCGACGGTCATGGGCCAGTCGCTCAGCAGCCTCCTCGTCGACCGCGCGGGCATCGGGCCCGGGGGGAAGCGCGCAGCCACGCCCATGCGGGTGATCGGCGTCGTGCTGACCGTCCTGTCCGTCGTCTGGGCCGTGTCGCCGCGCTTCGGGTCCGCCGGAGAGGTGTCGAGCTGGCTCATCCCCGTCCTGCTGCCCGTGGCGGCCGGGGCGCTCATGAGCTTCCAGCAGGCCATGAACGGCACGGCCGCAGTGCACTACGGGACGCCGCTCGCCGCCACCCTCATGAACTTCATCGCCGGCACTGCCGTGCTCGTGACGGCCTGGCTCATCAAGCTGGCCCTCGCGGGCCCGGGCAACCCCCTGCCGTCGGAGTGGTGGTACTACCTCGGCGGGCCCATGGGCTGTATCTTCATCGGGCTCGGCGCGCTGCTCGTGCGCAGCCTCGGCGTCCTGCTCACGGGCCTGTGCATGATCGGCGGGCAGCTCGTCGGCTCGCTCCTGCTGGACCTGCTCTTTCCCGCCCCGGGCACCATCGTGGTGTTCGCCACCGTCGCCGGGACCCTGCTGACCCTCGGCGCCATCATCCTCACCACCCTGCCCTGGCCCCGGCGCGCCCCGCGCTGACAGGACCGTCCATCTCGACGGTGGTCCTCCATCTCGACGGTGGTCCTCCGGCCCCGGCCGGGCCACGCCGCTCCCGGCCCTCGGTCGCCCGCCGTCGCTCGCAGCCGACCGCCTCCGGCCGGCCATCCCCGCTCCCGGCCGGGGTGCCGCGTGAGGCGGACCCGGTAGGCTTGCGGGGTAGCTTTCCCCCCTGTGACAGGGGTGGCGAAGCGCCGACGCGACCCCCACCTGCGACCGCACCCAGCGGCCTGCACAGAACTGGAGAAGAAACACAATGGCAGCAGCCAAGTCAGCACTCGACCCCATCATCTCCCTCGCCAAGCGGCGCGGCTTCGTGTTCCAGTCGGGGGAGATCTACGGCGGTTCCCGCTCTGCCTGGGATTACGGGCCCCTCGGTGCCGAGTTCAAGGAGAACATCAAGCGCCAGTGGTGGCAGACCATGGTCCGCGGCCGCGAGGACGTCGTCGGGCTCGACTCGGCCGTGATCCTGCCCCGCCAGGTCTGGGAAGCCTCCGGGCACGTCGAGGTCTTCAGCGACCCGCTCGTCGAGTGCCTCTCCTGCCACAAGCGGTACCGCGCGGACCACCTCGAGGAGGAGTACGAGGAGAAGAAGGGCCGCGCTCCCGAGAACGGCCTGAAGGACGTCACCTGCGCCAACTGCGGCACCAAGGGCCAGTGGACCGAGCCCCAGGAATTCTCCGGCCTGCTCAAGACCTTCCTCGGCCCCGTCGCGTCGGAGGAAGGCATGCACTACCTGCGGCCCGAGACCGCGCAGGGCATCTTCGTGAACTTCAACAACGTGCTGACCACCGCGCGCAAGAAGCCGCCGTTCGGTATCGGCCAGATCGGCAAGAGCTTCCGCAACGAGATCACGCCGGGCAACTTCATCTTCCGCACCCGCGAGTTCGAGCAGATGGAGATGGAGTTCTTCGTCGAGCCCGGGACGGACGAGGAATGGCACAAGTACTGGATCGGTGAGCGCTTCTCCTGGTACACGGACCTCGGGATCAACCCTGACAACCTGCGCCTCTTCGAGCACCCGCTCGAGAAGCTCAGCCACTACTCCAAGGGCACCACGGACATCGAGTACCGCTTCGGCTTCACCGGCTCCGAGTGGGGCGAGCTCGAGGGCATCGCCAACCGCACGGACTTCGATCTCTCCACGCACTCGAAGCACTCGGGTACCGACCTCGGCTACTTCAACCAGGCGACCAACGAGCGCTTCACGCCGTACGTGATCGAGCCCGCGGCCGGCCTGACCCGATCCTTCATGGCGTTCCTCGTGGACTCCTACACCGAGGACGAGGCACCCAACGCCAAGGGCGGCGTGGACAAGCGCACCGTCCTGAAGCTGGACCCGCGCCTTGCGCCGGTCAAGGCCGCCGTGCTGCCGCTCAGCCGCAACGAGGACCTCTCCCCGAAGGCTAAGGACCTCGCGGCCCAGCTGCGCAAGGCCTGGAACATCGACTTCGACGACGCCGGGGCGATCGGTCGCCGCTACCGCCGCCAGGACGAGATCGGCACGCCGTTCTGCATCACCGTGGACTTCGACACGCTCGAGGACCAGGCCGTGACCATCCGCGAACGCGACACCATGACTCAGGAGCGCGTGTCGCTCGACCAGGTGCAGGGATACCTCGCCGCCCGCCTGATCGGAGCCTGATGGCCGTCGAATACCGCGCCTGGCAGGAGGGGGACGACCTCGAGCTCATCCAGCTCTGGGGTGGCCCGGAGTCGGCCGCGGCCGAGCAGTTCCGCGGGTCCTTCCGCACGCCGTCGGACAGTCCATGGAACCGGTGCATCACCGTGGTCGACCAGGGCATCCCCGTGGCCGCCGGCTGCGTGTACGGGGCGGCACTCCACCCGGACCGCCTCTGGTGCTACATCGAGGTCGCCGCGGACCATCGACGCGCCGGCATCGGGTCGACGCTCCTCACCATGCTCCAGCACGAGGCGGCCGCTTCGCCGTCGGGCATCACCGCCCTGCGGTCCAAGGTGACGCCGGGGACCACCGGCGCGGCGTTCGCCGAGGCCACCGGCTTCGCAGCACTGCAGCGCTCGCGGCTCGCGATCATCGAGCCGGGTGCGCTCGCCGCGCCGGCCTTCGACGACGCCGCGGGGCCGCAGCTGGAGGAAGCGGCGACCGGATCCGTGGAACTGACACGGGCGCTCGCCTCCTTCTACGAGTCCGTCCACGGCTGGGACCGGGCGGACATCAGCCTGGGCCGCGCCCAGCAGCTGTTCCTCGGGGACGCGAGCGGAGCAGGCGGAGCGATCGTCCTGCGTGATCGGCCCAAGGCCGACGGCGGGGCCATCGCGGCCTTCGCGGTCAGCTATACGCAGGCCCGGACCGACGACCCTGCGGACGTCCTGCTCGGCTACGACACCACCCTGGCGCCGCAGGAGCAGCAGGCGGCGGTGGCCACCATGATCGCGATGCTCGTGCACCAGTACCCCATCCAGCTCGAGGTGGACGACTCCATGGAGGCCCTGGTCGCCGTCGTCGAACCCCTGCTGGCCACCGGTGCCGCAAGGCTCGCAGGACCCGAGACACTCGTCGTCGCGACCGCCTGAGGCCTGCACCTCACAGGCCCGTGCGCCCGTTCCCGCAGGGTCGGGGCTCGTCGACGGGCGGGCCTCCTCCCGGGCGGGCAGCCGGCGTCAGCCGCGGTCGTGCCGGCCGGCCTTCCTGTCGGCGACGTCCGCGGCGTCGCGCTCCGCGTCGGTCATCGCCCCGCCGCCGAGCCGTGCGGGCATCCACCAGGCACCCGGTTCGGGCGCCAGCGGGAAGTCGGCGATGCAGGTGTCGATGCCGTCCTGCAGTTCCCGGCGCAGTTTCTCCGTCTCCTCGACCACATCGACGCCGGGGGAGTGGCGGATCGGCGGGCTGACGTGGACGCGGACGGGCGCCTTCCAGGCGCGCCTGAGGGAGAATCCATGGCCGCGGCTCAGCAGCCGGTGGGCCCCCCAGACGGAGATCGGGATCACGGGCACGCCGGCCTCGGCCGCGAGCCGCACGGCGCCGGTCTTCAGCACACGGACGTTGTAGCTGCGGGACACGCCCGCCTCGGGCAGGATCGCCACGTACTCGCCGGCGCGAAGCTTCGCCAGGGCGTCGTCGTATGCCGGGGCGCCTGCCTTACGGTCGGTGACCACGTGGCCGAGTCCGAACACGAAGGGGCTCACGAACCAGTGGTCGGCAGCGCGCTTCGAGATCATGTAGCGTGCCTGGGCGCGCGCGTGGTTCCACAGGACCAGCTCGGCGAAGGCGAAGTCGAGGTAGCCGAAGTGCGTGATCGCGACGACGGCGCCCGACCCGGGGACCGCGCGGCGGGACCGCCCGCGCAGCGGATCCGGCGCCGGGAGGTTCTCCGTTCCGGTGACCGTGACGGGCAGGCGCAGCGCGGCGAAGAACGCCTTGCCCGCGTACACCACGAACCGGTACATGCGGTCGTTCTGCCGTGGCTTCCATCCCATGCCCGGATCCCTCTTCCTGCCCATTGGCGCGAGCGGGAGGACCCCGCCCGTGTTGCCCGCTTCCCGTACCCATTCTCTTTGTACCCGTTACGTACCCCGGCCGGCCGGACCTACGCATTTCCGGTCCGGCGTTTTCCGGACCTGTCGGCAGCGATCCGGTCCGGCCCGCCTGGAGACGCCGACCCCGGCCGGCGGGCTCTCCGCGGGAGAACCGGAGCAGGCGCCTAGCCGGACGGTAGGCGCTCAGGCGGTGATTCCGAGCGGATCAGGAGCGCGGTACAGCGTCGAGGACCGCTCGAGGAAGCGAGCGTCGACCGCCGCGCCGGTGTCCTCCGCGAAACGGCGGAGCAGGAACGACGTACTCAGGCCATGCCACACCCGGACGGTACGGAACATGAAGTGGCCGGCCCGCACCATGCTCACATAGTGGACGTCCGCCGCGACGCCCTGGGCGCGGCGGGCGAAGGAGAGGGACTCCGTCGGACTCGTCCACCGGTCGGCATCCCCGTGCATGATGAGGACGCTACGCCCCCGCACCGGTTCCACCGGGCTCGAGGGCGCCAGCCAGGGGGCGAGGGCCGCCACGGCCCGGACCTGCGGGTGACCGGCGGCGTAGAGCGCCGAGAGTCCTCCCATCGAGTGCCCCAGCAGGTAGACCGGCACCGACGGGTGGTGCACCGCGATGCGGTCGAGGGCCCACCGGGCGTCCGTCAGGGCCGACTGCTCGGCGCCGTTCCAGCCCCTCACACGATTGCGCAGCGTCCAGACGGCCAGGCCATGCGCTGCGCCGCCCGCTGCGAGGCGCACCGCGAAGGGACGCATGCGCAGGGGGCTGAGGTGCTGGGGCTGCACGGGATCGAAACTCTCCGCGCGCCCGCCGTGCAGGACCAGCGCGACGCCCCGTACGGTTCCCGTCGCACCGCTCACGGTTGCGATGGGGTCCCGGCCTCCCGCCGAAGGTGCATCCTGTGCCATGGACCGTCCCTTTCCGCCCGGAGGCCTGATCCTGCTCCAACGCCCTGCCGGCATGACCTGTCCGGGTGGTTCCCAGCATGCCCTGTCCTCGGGCCGGCCGGGTGCTCCCGCGAACCGTGCGGTGCCTCCGCACGATCGCGCGCGTTCCTGCGTAGAATCCGAGAGGTGCGCCGCGGTCCCGGTGCTGGTCCGGTCCGCCCTGCCGTCGATGGGCGTCCGTCCGGCTACCCGTCCCGCGCGACGTCCGCCACGATGTCCGGAACGCACCGTCCAACCGCCGTACGACCACCCGAGGGAAGTCCGTGGGCACCAGCCACCTCCACCCGACCGAGAGCCCGGGGTCGTCCGTGATCGCGACGCGGCGACGGGCCACCCTGCTGCTCTCGGCGATCCTCGTACCCGTCGGGGTCATCACCCTCATCGCCATGATGCTCCTGTGGCCGACCGGGGACCGCAGTTCCCTGTCGGTCGCCAGCCCCTACGCGACGGCGGAAGGGGTCAGCTTCGAGCGCGGCACCGTCCGCGAGGTCCGGGAGGGGGACTGCCCGTCGTCGCAGGCGACGGTCGACGCCGGCGGCACCGCGCTGACCTGCACAATCGCGGACACACAGCCGGCGGAGGGGGGAGACGTGATTCCCGTGGAGGTGACGCCCGAACTCGCGAAGACCGACGCGGTGGAGGCGGGCGACGAGATCCGCTACCTCGACCTCTCCACCGTGATGCAGGGCGGAGCGGCCCCGTACGTGTTCGTCGATTTCGTGCGCGCGGTCCCGATCGTCGCGCTCGCGGTCGGATACGCCGTCGTCGTCGTCGCGGTAGCCCGGTGGCGGGGACTGCGCGCCATCATCGGGCTCGTGGGCGCGCTCGTCGTCCTGGCCCAGTTCATCCTCCCCGGCCTCGTGGAAGGGCGGCCGCCCCTGCTGCTCGGGCTGGTGGGATCCGTGGTGATCATGTACGGCGTCCTCTACTTCGCGCACGGCTTCTCCGCCCGGACGTCCACCGCCCTGCTGGGAACCGTCTTCGGCCTCGGCGTCACGGCGGTCCTCGCGGCCTGGGCCACGGACGCCGCCCACCTCACCGGTGTGGGCGACGAGAACGCCTACACGCTCGTCAACGCCTCGGACAACCTCTCGATTTCCTCGATCATCCTGTGCGGCCTCATCATCTCGGGCCTCGGCGTCCTCAACGACGTGACCATCACGCAGTCCTCGTCCGTCTGGGAGCTGTACGAGCTGGCCCCCGACACCCCGGGCCGCAGGCTCTTCTCCTCCGCGATGAGGATCGGCCGCGACCACATCGCCTCCACGGTGTACACGATCGCCTTCGCGTACGCAGGGGCGGCGCTTCCCATCCTGATCCTCGTCTCCCTCTACGACCGCGCCCTGATCGACACCCTGACCAGCGGGGAACTCGCCGAAGAAGTGGTGAGGACGCTCGTCGGCTCGATCGGCCTCGTCCTGGCCATCCCGCTCACCACCGCAGTCGCCGTGCTCGTGGTGAAGGCGGTCGGCCCGAAGAGCACGGGCGGGCCCGACGACGACGGCAGCGGTGCGGCGACGGCCGAGCCCGCCGGTACCCCGGGCGTCCTCGCCCCGGGGGCGCGGCTCGTGGCGCTCGGCGGGCCCGGTGGCCGGCGCAGGACGGAGCCGAACGGATGACCAGCGCCTGGCGCAAAGCCGGCCGGGAGCGACGGCGTGCAGCGAACAGCGGCGCCGGATTTGCGGCCCCTTGCGACAATGAAAGGGTGACTGCAGTATCGACACTCTCCGCTCCGTCCGCCGGTGATCCCCGGGCCGACGCGCCCGCGGGACCGCCCACCGGTCCGGCCGACACCCCAGCCGGCACTCTGGTCGCCGCCGCCGCCGCCGCCGACGCCGCCCTCCGGCTCGACCTCCCGCCGCTCACCCTCGGGAACATCACGGTGGACACGCCGGTGATCCTCGCGCCGATGGCGGGCATCACCAACAAGGCGTTCCGCCGGTTGTGCCGTGAATACGGCGGCGGGCTCTACGTCTCCGAGATGGTCACCTCCCGCGCGCTCGTCGAGCGGAGCCCGGAGTCGATGCGCATCATCTCGCACGACGACGACGAGAAGGTGCGCTCCGTCCAGCTGTACGGTGTGGACCCGAAGACCGTGGGCGCAGCAGTGCGCCTGCTCGTCGAGGAGGACCGCGCCGACCACATCGACCTGAACTTCGGCTGCCCCGTCCCCAAGGTCACCCGCAAGGGCGGGGGAGCGGCCCTGCCGTGGAAGCTCGACCTCTTCACCGGCATCGTGCAGACCGCCGTGCGTGAGGCGTCGAAGGGGGATGTCCCGCTGACCATCAAAATGCGCAAGGGCATCGACGAGGACCACCTGACCTTCCGCGAGGCCGGCAAGATCGCCCGCGACAGCGGCGTGGCCGCCGTCGCCCTGCACGGCCGCACGGCCTCCCAGTTCTACTCGGGCAAGGCCGACTGGAATGCCATCGCCGAACTGCGCGAGGCGCTGCCGGACATCCCGGTGCTCGGCAACGGCGACATCTGGAGCGCGGAGGACGCCGTCCGCATGGTGCGGGAGACCGGTGTCGACGGCGTCGTCATCGGCCGGGGCTGCCAGGGACGTCCCTGGCTCTTCGGGGATCTCATGAGTGCCTTCGAGGGCAGCTCCTCCCGCCACCAGCCGGGCCTCGGGCAGGTCGCCGACACCGTCTACCGGCATGCGGAACTGCTGGTCGAGACGTTCGGCAGCGAGATGATGGGGCTCCGTGACATCCGCAAGCACATAGCCTGGTACTTCAAGGGCTACGTGGTGGGCGGGGAACTCCGGGCCAAACTGGCCACCGTGCCCACCCTCGAGGTGCTGCGCGGGCTCCTCGACGAACTCGACAAGGACTCGCCGTACCCCGGCTCCGACGCGGAGGGCCCCCGCGGTCGTGCCGGTTCTCCGAAGAAGACCGCGCTGCCCGAGCACTGGCTCGACGGCCGCATCCTCAATGCCGCGCAGCAGGCGGACATCGCCGCCGCCGAGGTGGACGTGTCCGGCGGCTGACGCCGCACCCGTCCTGGCCGCGCAGGGCTCCTGGTCCACAGGTGCCGGGGCCGGCGAGCCAATTCCTGCATCGTTGCGCTAGAAAGGCATCATGAGTCTCCCCGAACTGTCCGCCACCACCGGTTACAGTGCCGCGGACACCGAGCGGTGGGTGGAGGAGCCGCCCAAGAGCTCGCACCGCACCGACTTCGAACGCGACCGGGCCCGGGTCCTGCATTCCTCCGCGCTCCGCCGGCTGGGCGCGAAGACCCAGGTCGTCGCGCCGGACACCGACGACTTCGTCCGCACGCGCCTCACGCACTCACTGGAGGTCGCGCAGGTCGGCCGTGAGCTGGGCCGGACGCTCGGATGCGACCCCGACATCGTCGACACCGCGTGCCTGGCCCACGATCTCGGGCACCCGCCCTTCGGACACAACGGCGAGACCGCGCTCAATGACATCGCCCACGGTATCGGCGGGTTCGAGGGCAATGCGCAGACCCTGCGCCTCCTCACCCGGCTCGAGCCGAAGGTCCTGCAGCAGGACGGCAGGCCCGCCGGCCTGAACCTGACCCGGGCGAGCCTCGACGCCGCGTGCAAGTACCCGTGGACGGCCGCCTCGGCACCGGTGATCAGCGGCCAGCGCACCACGAAGTTCGGCGCGTACGACGACGACCTGCCGGTCTTCGAGTGGCTGCGCGACGGCGCCCCGGACAGCCGTTCGTGCCTCGAGGCGCAGGTCATGGACCTCGCGGACGACATCTCCTACTCCGTGCACGACGTCGAGGACGCGATCGTCGCCGGCCACCTGCAGCTCAAGTGGATGGACAGTGCCGACGCCCGTGCCCGCGTGGTGGGCTACACGCAGCAGTGGTACCTCCCCGGCACCGATCCGGCCGCCGTCGACGCGGCACTCGCCCGCCTCGAGAGGACGCCGGTCTGGGTGCGCGAGGCGGACGGCACGCGCAGGTCCATGGCGGCCCTCAAGAACATGACGAGCCAGCTCATCGGCCGCTTCTGCCTGAGCGCCATGCAGTCGACGCGCTCCATCTACGGACCGGACCCGCTGACCCGCTACAACGCGGAGATGGTGGTGCCCGAGGAGACCATCATGGAGATCGCCGTCATGAAGGGCCTCGCCACCACCTACGTGATGACCACGGACCACCGCCAGCCGCTATATGAGCGCCAGCGCGAGATCCTCGCATCCCTCGTCGCACAGATCCACGCCGACGGCGACCGCTACCTCGAGCCCATGTACGCCGCGGACTGGCGGGAGGCGACGGACGGGAACGCCCGCCTGCGCGTGGTCGTCGACCAGGTGGCATCGCTGACGGACGTCTCCGCGCTCAGCCTCCACGAACGTATCGTCGGACCCGTTCCCGCCCTCTGGTAGGCACCCGGTCCGGCACCGGTCCGGCACCCGGTCGGGCAGGGGAGGCGTTGCGCACATCCCATCCGGTAGCGGTCGGGCGGCGTCGGCGACGGGCATAAACTGGGTCCCATGGCCGGACTCATCAAGCGCGAAGACATCGATGAGGTACGGCAGCGGACCGATATCAAGGAAGTCGTCGAGGCTTACGTCACGCTGAAGTCGGCGGGCATCGGGTCCTGGAAGGGGTTATGCCCGTTCCACGACGAGCGGTCGCCGTCCTTCCACGTCCGCCCCCAGATGGGCTCGTACCACTGCTTCGGCTGCGGCGAGGGCGGAGACGTCATCTCCTTCGTGCAGAAACTCGACCACACCTCCTTCAGCGAGACGGTCGAGAAGCTGGCGGCCCGCATCGGCTTCGAACTGCACTACGAGGACGGCGGCACGGGGCCGCGGCGGGAGGACGTCGGCCGGCGGCAGCGCCTGCTCGACGCCCACAAGGTCGCCGCCGAGTTCTACCGGGACCAGCTCCTCACCCAGGGAGCAGCCACTGCACGCCAGTTCCTGCAGGAACGCGGCTTCGACCGCGCGGCCGCGGAGCAGTTCGGCGTCGGCTACGCACCCCAGGGCTGGGACACGCTGCTGAACCATCTCACCGGCCGGGGCTTCACCCTGGACGAACTGAAGCTGACCGGCATGTTCAGCGCGTCCTCGAGCAACGCCGGGAGGTACTACGACCGCTTCCGGGGGCGCCTCATCTGGCCCATCCGGGACATCACGGGGGACACCGTGGGCTTCGGCGCGCGCAAGCTCTACGAGGACGACCAGGGGCCGAAATACCTCAACACCCCGGAGACCTCGCTCTACAAGAAGTCCCAGGTGCTGTACGGCATCGACCTCGCCAAGCGGGAGATCGCCAAGAACCGGCAGCTCGTCGTCGTCGAGGGCTACACGGACGTCATGGCGTGCCACCTCGCGGGCGTGGGCACCGCCGTCGCCACCTGCGGTACGGCGTTCGGTACGGACCACATCAAGATCGCGCGCCGGCTCCTGTCCGACGACGGCACGGGCGGAGAGGTGATCTTCACGTTCGACGGCGACGCCGCGGGCCAGAAGGCGGCCCTGCGTGCCTTCGAGGAGGACCAGCGGTTCAACTCCCAGACCTACGTCGCCGTCGAGGCGTCCGGAGCGGACCCGTGCGACCTGCGGCAGACCCGGGGCGACGACGCCGTCCGCGCGCTCATCGCCGACCGTCGTCCCCTCTTCGAGTTCGCGATCAAGGCGTCCTTCGCGAACTTCGACCTCTCCTCGGGGGAGGGACAGGTGAAGGCCCTGCGGCACGCAGCGCCGATCGTCGCCCAGATCCGCGACGTCTCCCTCCGGTCCACCTACACGCGCGAGCTCTCGCGCTGGCTCGGCATGCAGTACGTCGGCGAGGACCAGGTGGCCCGTGCCGTCGCCGCGGCAGCACGCCGCGACAACGGGTCGGCATCCGCCGGCGCCCGGCAGGGCCAGCAGGGGAGCCCTGCCCAGCAGGGGAGTGCCCCGTCCGGCTCGGCGGCCGCCGGTGCCGCCTCCACAGCTGTCGCGGACGAGCCGTACTTCGAGCGCCCCGATCCGCGGGACCCCATCGCCCGGATGGAGCGGGAGGTACTCGAAGTGGCGCTCCAGCAGCCCATCCTCCTGACCGCCACGCAGTGGGAGAGCTTCTCCACCTTCCGGTTCACCGTCCCCGTCTACGAGGCCCTGCACACGGCGGTGCTCGCAGCGGGTGCGGCGGGGACCGAGCTGCCCCGGTGGGTCGAATCGGTGCGCGAGGGCGTGCCCGATGTCCTGCGCCCCCTGGTCAGCGAACTGGCCGTCCGGCCGCTGCCCGCGAAGGACGCCGACGCGATGGTGGCGTATTGCCGCGACATCCTGAACCGGCTGACCGAGCTCCGGATCACGCAGCAGAAGGCGGACAAGCTGGGGCAGCTGCAGCGCATGGATCCCGCCTCGGACCCGGCGCTCTACAACCAGCTCCAGCGCGATCTGATGGAGCTCGAGATGCAGCGGAGACAGCTCCGCGAGGAGTGATCGGGCGCCGATTTCACATCGCCCCGGAAGGTATGTAAAGTAGAACTCGCGCTTTCCTCCGTAGCTCAATTGGCAGAGCATTCGACTGTTAATCGAAGGGTTACTGGTTCAAGTCCAGTCGGAGGAGCAAATATGCCCCTGACCTGTGGAAACACGGGTCAGGGGCATTCTTTTTGACACCCGACCGGCGGTTCCGCCCACCAGGCCCGCCGGCATCAGGATCCGGGCCGCAGGGGACTGCAAGGACGCAGGGCAACCCCGCCGGAGTGTCGGACGGCGGGCGTAGGCTGTGCGCATGGACAACGACGGCACGCGCGGCAAGCTCATCCTGGTCACCGGGGCCACGGGATACATCGGCGGCCGCCTCGTCACGAAACTGGTCGCGGACGGGCACCACGTCCGGGTGGTCGTCCGCTCCCCGCAGAAGCTCAAGGACGTGCCCTGGGCCGACTCCGTCGACATCGTGCAGGGGGACCTCCAGGACGCCGACACCATGCGCGAGGTCAGCCAGGGCGTCGACACGTTCTACTACCTCGTCCACTCCATGGGGTCCGGCAGGAACTTCGACGAGCGCGAGGCGGACATCGCGTCCACCGTGGCGGCGGCGGCCACGGCTGCCGGGGTGCGCCGGATCGTCTACCTCGGGGGCCTCCATCCCGAGGGCGTCGAGCTGTCCACCCACATGCGCTCGCGCACCCAGGTGGGCAGGATCCTCCTCGAGTCCGGGACGCCGACCATCGCCTTCCAGGCCGGTGTCGTCATCGGCTCGGGATCCGCGTCCTTCGAGATGATCCGCCACCTGTCCGACGTCCTCCCGGTGATGCCGGCGCCCAAGTGGGTCCTGAACCACATCGAGCCCATCGCCGTCCGCGACGTCATCCACTATCTGGTCGGGGCACTGGACCTTCCCGCCGGGCTGAACAGGACCTTCGACCTGGGCTCCCGCGAGGTGCTCACCTACGCCGACATGATGAACCAGTACGCCGCGGCCGCAGGACTGCCTCACCGCCGGATCCTCGCCCTGCCGGTCCTCACACCGCGCCTCGCAGGGCACTGGGTGAACCTCGTGACGCCCATCCCGCGGGCCATGGCGATGCCGCTCATCGAATCGCTGCAGCACGACGCCGTGACCTCCGAGCACGACATCGACCAGTACGTCCCCGCGCCGGCGGGCGGGCTGACCGGCTACCGCCGGGCCGTGGACCTGGCACTGGGCAGGATGCGCGCGGGAGAGGTGGAGACGAGCTGGGCCGGGGCATCACAGGTCGATACCGAGGCCGATCCGTTGCCTTCGGACCCCCAGTGGGCCGGCCACACGGTCTTCACCGACGTCCAGAGGTACAGCTCGACGGCGTCGACCGAGAAGCTCTGGAGCGTCGTCGAGGGGATCGGCGGCGAGAACGGCTGGTACTCCTGGCCGGTCGGCTGGGCGGCCCGCGGCTGGATGGACAAGCTCGCGGGAGGCGTGGGTCTGCGCCGTGGGCGGCGGGACGCGAAGGAGCTCCTCACGGGGGAGGCCCTCGACTTCTGGCGCGTGGAGGAACTGGTCCGGGGGGAGCGCCTGCGGCTCCGTGCCGAGATGAAGGTCCCGGGCAGGGCATGGCTCGAGTTCCGGGTGGAGCCCGACGGCTCCGGGAGCTCCTACTACCAGCGCGCGGTGTTCTTCCCGCAGGGGCTCTCGGGCCGCCTCTACTGGTTCGCGGTGCTGCCGTTCCACGGCTTCATCTTCGCGGCGATGGCACGCAACATCGCCAGGACGGCGGAGGCCCTGCCGGCGGAGCCGACTGCGGCCTGAGCGGCACCCTGCAGGAAACCCCTTACTGCAGCGCGGGCACCGTCCGGGGCCGGACGATGGTCCACAGGAACACCACGCCGAGGGCGATGCAGGCCGCCATGACCAGGGCCATCGGCGTGGCCGATTCGATCCCCTCGCCCAGCAGTCCGACGAGGGGCGAGATCACGCCTGCCGTGCCGAAGGTCACCGCGCCGAGCAGCGAAGCAGCCGTCCCGGCCTGCGCGCCGTTGTTGATGAGTGCGAGGACCTGCACGCAGGGGAAGATGAAGCCCGTCGCCATGATGTAGAACCACAACGGGAGAGCGGTGCCCCAGAATCCGAGGCCCAGCTGGTCGAAGGCGATGATGAGCAGCGCCATGACGACCTGCACGACGGTGGCGAGGGCGATGACCCACTGCGGGCCGACGCGCCTCAGCACGCGCGAGCTGATCTGCACGCCGGCGACGATGCCCAGGGAATTGATGGCGAACAGCAGGCCGTACTGCTGCTCGTTCAGGCCGTACGGTCCCTGGAAGAGGAAGGGCGACGCGGAGAGGTAGGAGAAGAGCCCCGAGAAGTTCATGCCGCCGACCAGCAGGATGCCGACGAAGATGCGGTCGCCCAGGACCGCCCTGTACCGCTGCGCCACGGTGAGGCCGGACTGGCGGCGGTTCTCCCTGGGCAGGGTCTCGATGATGAACAGTGACACGGCCACGATCACCAGCACGCCGTAGCACGCGAGGAACCAGAAGATGCCCGGCCAGGGGAACAGCAGGAGCAGCTGCGATCCGATCACCGGGGCGAAGATGGGCGCCATGCCGTTGACGAGCGCCATGTAGGACAGCATGCGCACCAGCGTGTAGCCGCCGAAGAGGTCCCTCACCATGGCCATCGCCACGACGCCGCCGCCGGCCGCACCGATGCCCTGGAGGATCCGGAACAGCATCAGCATGTTGATGTCCTCGGACGACGCCGCCCCGATGGAGGAGCACACATGCAGGGTGGTCGCCAGGATGAGGGGCAGGCGCCGGCCGATCTTGTCGCTGAGCGGGCCCACGAGCAGCTGCCCGCCCGCGAAGCCGATGATCGTCCCGGTGAGGGTCAGCTGGATCGCGGCCTCGGAGACGCCCAGGTCCGACCGCAGGGCGGGGAAGGCCGGCAGGTAGAGATCGATGGTGAACGGGCCGAGTGCCGTCAGGGTGCCGAGGATGAAGACGTAGATGATCTTCTCGCGGCGGGAGAGGGTGTCGCCTGGATGGGTGATGGTGCTCACGATGCTGCCTAACGAACGGGAGGTGCTGCCGGTGGATACGAGAGAAGGGCGGAACGGCATCGATCGCGGCGGCGGCCCGGCGACGACGGCGGAGCGGCTCGCGGCACGCAACCCCCTCGTCCTTTACCGGGCGATTTGGTTGCTGGGGCGAATCAACGTCCCTCTCATCCTACGGCCCACGTCAACCCTTCCAGCATGGCGGGTGCAGGCGGAGGGCGCCCCGGGCCGCCGCTAAGCACGCTTCGGATTGACGTAGGGTGAGAAACACGGATCGAGCAGGGAGAACGGAACATGAGCGAGCACGACGCCGGATCGGACACGGCGCAGTCACCACAGCACCTCGCGAGGGTGATCGCGATCACGGTCGCCGCGGCCGTCGGAGGGCTCCTGTTCGGCTTCGACACCGCCGTCATCAACGGCGCCGTGGATTCGATCCAGGACGACTTCCAGCTGAGCTCCACCGTCCTGGGCTTCACCGTCGCCATCACGCTCCTCGGCTGCGCAGCAGGCGCCTGGTTCGCCGGCGGCCTCGCCGACCGCTGGGGCCGCAAGAAGGTCATGGTGGCGGCCGCCCTCCTGTTCGCCGTCAACTCCGCCGGGTCGGCCTACGCCGTCTCCGAGTGGGACCTCATGACGTGGCGCCTCGTTGGCGGTCTCGCCATCGGCATCGCCTCCGTGATCGTCCCCGGATACATCGCCGAGATCGCCCCGTCGAAGTGGCGCGGCGGCCTGGCCTCCGTCCAGCAGCTGGCCATCACCGTCGGCATCTTCGCGGCACTGCTCTCCGACGCCTCGCTGGCAGGCGCCGCCGGGGGAGCGGGCAACGAGTTGTGGTGGGGGCTGTCCGCGTGGCGGTGGATGCTTCTGGTCGGCGTGATCCCCGCCGTCGTCTACGGGATCCTGGCGCTGATCATCCCCGAATCCCCCCAGTTCCTCATCCGCGCCGGCCGCGACGAGGAAGCGGCCCGCGTCCTGTCCCGTGTCTCCGGCGTCGGCGACACCCGGAGCAAGATCAGCCAGATCCGGGAGAGCTTCGAGCGCGAGGACCGGGCGAGCTACCGCGACCTCCGGGGCCCCGCCTTCGGCCTTCAGCCCATCCTGTGGGTCGGCATGGCCATCGCCGCACTGCAGCAACTGGTGGGCATCAACGCGATCTTCTACTACTCGACCACGCTCTGGAAGTCGGTCGGCTTCAGCGAGAGCGATTCGTTCACGACCTCGGTCATCACCTCGGTCATCAACGTCGCCATGACCTTCGTCGCCATCTTCTTCGTCGACCGGGTGGGTCGCCGCAAGCTGCTCCTCGTCGGCTCCATCGGGATGGCCGTCGGCCTCCTGGCCGCTACCCTCGCATTCCTGCAGGCCGAGGGATCGGGCGAGGACATCACCCTTCCCGGGGCATGGGGACCGGTCGCCCTCGTCGGTGCGAACCTCTTCGTCATCTTCTTCGCCGCCACCTGGGGCCCGGTCATGTGGGTCACCCTCGGCGAGATGTTCCCCAACCGCATCCGATCCATCGCCCTCGGTGTCGCCACAATGGTCAACTGGGTGTTCAACTTCATCGTGACGCTGACCTTCCCCTGGGTCAGCGAGAACCTCGGTCTCTGGATCATGTACGCGGCCTTCACGGTGTTCGCCGTCCTGTCCTTCCTCTTCGTCCGCACGAGGCTTCCCGAGTTCACCGGGAAGGACCTCGAGGACAACAGGGAACTCACGTCCGCCTGACGGTTCCGCCGGCGGCGCACTAGCGCACCGAAGGCCCTTTGGTCCCGCACCGGCAGGGGCCGACAGGAGGCGGAACCCGGGTGGACGGCCGGTGGTAATTTTGGTTCAGCGAATTTCCAGCTAGACACACACGAATGGAGGCAGGGCCTATGAACAGCTCGGCTAGTACGCGCGGCAAGCGGTCCACAGGCTCGCTCTCGCTGTTTGGACTCATCAAACTCCTGGCGCGTCTGACGCCGCGGCAGGTCAGCGACGAGTTCTCGATCGCCGTCGCACAGATGAAGCAGAAGGGCATCAAGGCCGGAATCGCGGCCGCCTTCCTCGTCGTCGCGCTCGTGTTCGTGCTGTTCTTCGCCGTCGCCCTCGTCGTCGCGGCCATCATGGGCCTCGCCGAGATCATGCCGGCCTGGCTGGCCGCCCTGCTGGTGGCACTCCTCTTCCTCGTGATCGGCGGCATCCTCGCGCTGATCGGCGTCTCGCGGCTCAAGAAGCAACTCCCGCTGGTACCCGAGGACGCCATCCGTGGCATCCGGTACGACCTGGGCGTATTGAAGGAGGGCCGCAGCTTCGACCCCGCCACCCTCGACGTGAAGAAGCCGAAGGAGGACAAGGACTCCAGGGACGACGCCCGGGACACCAAGCCCAAGGAGCCCACGCCGTCCTACGAGGAACTGCGCGGCCGCTCGGGCGAGCGCCGCACCCACATCGCCGACGCCCGCGATTCGCTCGGCGCCCGCGCGGACGTCAAGTCGCGGCTGGACAAGGCCCGGCACCGCTCGCCCGAGGGCGGCCCGAAGGCTGACGGAGCGAAGGGCAGCGGCAGGGTCGCGGCCGTCGCGGTCCGGCGTGAGGTCCCGCACAACACGAGCCTCGCCGACCGGTGGAAGCCCCTGAGCGTCCTCGCTGCCTCCGTGGCCGCGATGCTCGTGATGCTGCGTCGACTCCTCAGCAAGTAGCAGCCGGTACGTTCCAGGGCGGCCGCTCGCCCGTGACCAGCCCCGCACCGCGGGAGGCCACGGGGGAGCGGCCGTTCCACTGCATAATGGGGTGGGGAGGCACAGGTGACGAAATCGATCGGGGCCGGCGCGCGGTCCGGCAGCGAGGGCACTGAGCTCGCGACGGCATGGACCCTGCCCAACTTCATCACCATCGTCCGCTTCCTTGGCGCCCCCCTGTTCGTCTGGTTCATCACCCAGCAGCGGTACGGGGCGGCAGTCCTGACCCTCTGCATCGTCGGGTCCACCGACTGGGTCGACGGCTACATCGCCCGTCGCCTGCACCAGGTGTCCGTCGTCGGGAAGTGGCTGGACCCCCTGGCCGACCGTACCGCCCTGATCGTCGTCGCCGTCACATTCGTCGTGGACGGCATCGCCCCGGCGTGGCTCGTCTGGGCCATCGTCATCCCGGATGTCCTCCTCATCATCAACGCTCTCGTCCTGTTCCGCGGGCCCCTGCATCTCCCCGTCGCCACGATCGGCAAGATCCGGACCGCGCTGCTGCTCGTCGGAGCACCGCTGCTCCTGCTGCACCGCGTCGAGGGCTTCGGACAGGAATGGATCCTGATCGTCGCCCAGGGGCTGCTCGCCGCCGGGTGCGCGCTGCACCTCGCCGCGTTCTACGTCTACTTCACCGCAGCCCACCGCAAGTACCGGCTGGAGCGGGCCGAGCAGCAGTCGTGCAGTTCCTAGCCATCGTGCTCGCGCTGCTGGGCGCGGTCTTCCTCGCGTTCGGAGCGCAGCGGCAGGGCAGTGCCGTGCGGGCGAACACGGGCGGGCTGTCCCTCAGCTCGTCCGGATTCGCGCGCCTCCTCGCCAATCCGCGCTGGCTGTTCGGCCTCTTCCTCCTGGGGGCGGGGATGGCCCTCAACGTCGTCGCGCTGAGCCTGGCGAGCCTCACGGTCGTCCAGCCCATCGGCGCGATCGCGCTGGTCATCACCACCGTGGTCAACTCCAGGGACCAGGGCATCCGCATCAACCGCCCCACGGTCGCCGCGATCACCGGGTGCGTCAGCGGCAGCGCCCTCTTCGTACTGCTCGCCGTGAACGTCACGCGCGAGAACCACTCCATCGATCCTGCCCAGGAACTGTCCGTGGTGCTCCTGCTCGGCGCCGCCGTCGTGGTCTTCGGCTCCCTGGCGGTGCTCGGCCGGCACCGGCTCAATGCCTTCGCCTACATCCTCGGGGCCGGTGTCCTCTTCGGGTTCGTCGCGGTCCTGACGAAGGTCGTCGCCGGGCACCTGCTCGATCCGAACGGCCGGTTCCTGCTGAATGTCCCGTTCCTGAGCCTCGTGGCACTCGCCGGGGCCGCGGCCCTCGGATCCTGGTTCGTGCAGAGCGCCTACGCGACAGGCCCCCCCGATCTCGTCATCGCGGGGCTCACCGTCATCGATCCCATCGTGGGCATCGCCGTCGGGATCACCATCCTCGGAGAACTCCAGCCGGATGTGCAGACGGTCACCGCCCTGGGCATGGGCTCGGCTGCCCTCGTTGCTATTGTGGGGGTCGTTGCCCTGTCACGACATCATCCCGACGTCGTGAAGAGGCAGCGCTGACACGACCTGCACCAGTTCCGTCCAGCACACCGACGTAGGGGATCCACGCGTGAGTTACCCGGTTGATTACAAACCCCTGACCATCCTGATCGCCGCGGACACGTATCCGCCCAACGTGAACGGCGCGGCGCAGTTCGGGTACCGGCTCGCGAAGGGCATGAGCGGACGCGGGCACACCGTGCACGTCCTCGCGCCCCGGGCGTCCAACGGCAGGAGCTTCACCGAGCCGGGGGGTGACTGGGCGGTCCACCGCCTCCGTTCGCACAGTGTTCCGACACACGACTACTGGCGCATCTGCTACCCGTGGGAGATTCGACGGGACATCAGCCTGCTCTTCGACCAGGTGCAGCCCGACGTCGTCCACATCCAGTGCCACTACATGGTGGGGGAGTACACGCTCTACGAGGCGGTCAAGCGCGGCATCCGCGTGGTGGCCACCAACCACTTCATGCCCGAGAACCTCAATCCCTTCCTGCCGTTCCCCGAGTGGCTGAAGCAGATCGTCGCGAAGAACTCGTGGAAGGACATGGGCAAGGTGATGGCCAAAGCTGCCGCCGTGACCACGCCGACCCCCCTCGCCGCGAAAGCCATGCGGGACCACGCCTTCCTCACCGAGGTGCTGCCCGTCTCGAACGGGATCGACTCCGCCGCCTACGAACTGCAGCCCGGCGAGACGATCGAGCCCCACCAGCACCCCACCGTCCTCTTCGTGGGACGGCTCGCGGAGGAGAAGCACGTCAATGTGCTGATCGACGCCGTGGCCAAGACCCCCGAGCACCTCCGCGTCCACCTGGAGATCGTCGGCGGCGGTGAGGTGAAGGCCGCCCTGCAGGCGCAGGCCGCCCGCCTCGGCATCAGTGACCGTGTCATCTTCCGGGGCCTGATCGATGACGAGGAACTGCGCAGGAGCTACATCCGCGCCTCCCTGTTCTGCCAGCCCGGGACGGCGGAACTGCAGTCGCTCGTCACGCTCGAGGCGATGTCCGCCTCGACGCCCGTGCTGCTCGCCGACGCCATGGCGCTGCCGCACCTGGTGTCCGACGGCAAGAACGGCTTCCTTTTTCCCCCCGGGAATTCCGTCGAACTGGCCCGCCGCATCACCGAGATCCTCGAACTGTCGCCCGAGGACCAGGAGAAGATGGGAGCGGCGAGCCGGGAGATGGTGAACAAGCACGACATCAACGCGACGCTCGCGACCTTCGAGGGGCTCTACTACGGGACCCTCTCCACGCACGGGACGCCCAGTGGCTCGGCCCACGGTTCGGCTGATGAACCGGCAGGGGAATCGGCCGACGAGCACGCCGACAGCGAGGCGGACGCCCTCCGCTTACAATGAAACCTGCGTTCGGTGCCCCGGGGAACAGTCCGGGACCGACGCATCGGGGGCAGCACGCTCCTGGGGGCTGTAGCTCAGCTGGTTAGAGCAGCGGACTCATAATCCGTTTGTCCTGGGTTCAAGCCCCAGCAGCCCTACCGACCGGGTCGAGCACGACCCTCGCGAATGCGCCATCCACGCCAGTGGGTGGCGCATTCGTGCTCACCGGGCCCACCTCCCGCCGGCGCTCCGCTGTGATTCACTGGCGCCCTAAGTTACCGGCGAGTAACATAGGGCCATGAGCGCGTCGCGCCCGTCAGGCTGTCCGCCTGGAGTGTGCTGGTCGCCGATGACCAGAGGAAGGGAATTCCGATGAGCAAGACGTCGATCGATGTCAACGACCTCCCGTACCCGGGCGGCGACTTCTACGCGTTCGAGGAACTGCTGTCCGACAAGGAGCGCTCCCGGCTCGAAGAGATCCGATCCTGGCTCGCCCTCGAAGTCCGGCCGAACGCCGTCGCCTGGTGGAACCAGGGTTCCTTCCCGCAGGAGCTCATCCCGAAGATCGCCGCACTCGATCCGGTGAGCCCCGTGCACCGCCAGGGCTACTCCAGCCTCTTCGCCGGCATCACCCACGCCGAATTCACCCGGGCGGACACCTCCTTCGCCACCTTCCTCGGCGTCCACGACGGCCTGTTCACCGGCTCGATCGAATTGCTCGCCTCGAAGGAGCAGCAGGAGGAGTGGCTGCCCGACATCTACGCCCTCCGGAAGATCGGGGCCTTCGGACTGACCGAACCGCTCGGCGGCTCGGACGTCGCGGGAGGAACGCGGACCACGGCGCGCCGGAACGGTGACTCGTGGACCCTGAACGGCGCCAAGCGCTGGATCGGCAACGCCACCTTCTCCGACTGGGTGGTCATCTACGCCCGGGACCTCGAGGACAACCAGGTCAAGGGGTTCCTGGTGGACACGACGACCCCCGGTTTCACCTCGACGAAGATCGAGAACAAGATCGCCCTCCGCTCCGTCGAGAACGCGGACATCGTCCTGGACAACGTCGTCGTCTCCGACGATTTCCACCTGAAGGGCGCGAACAGCTTCCGGGACACGAACAAGGTCCTGAAGGTGACCAGGCTCGCCGTCGGGTGGCAGGCCGTGGGCCAGCAGCTCGCAGCCTTCGACGTGGCACGCCGCTACGCGGTGGAGCGCGAGCAGTTCGGCAGGCCCATCGCCAGCTTCCAGCTCGTCCAGCAACAGCTCGTCCAGATCCTCGGCAACGCCATGAGCTCCATGGGCATGATGGTGCGCCTCTCCCAGCTCGAGGACGCAGGCAAGGCGAAGGACGAGCAGTCGGCCCTCGCGAAGGCCTTTACCACCGCCCGCATGCGCGAGAGCGTCGCCGCAGGACGCAACATCCTGGGCGGCAACGGCATCGTCACCGACTACGAGATGGCGAAGATCTTCTCCGACGCGGAGGCCATCTACTCGTACGAGGGCACCCAGGAGATCAACACGCTCGTCGCGGGCAGGTCCATCACGGGCATCGCCGCCTTCGTCTAGGGGATGCGCGGCGGCGAAGGGGTTGGACGGGCACCGTCCGACCTCTTCCTGCTTCCCGGTGCGAGCGTCCGCCGTCCAGTGGAAGGAGCACCGAGGGGCGCCGGTCCATCACGAAGGACAGCGGGTCCACGTAGTAGCCGTCCACACGGACGCCCCAGTGCAGGCACGGCTGCCCGCAGTGCCCCGGAGCGACGCCGGCCGCCGGCCCGGCGAGTATCGCCACGGCGTCACCCCGGCCGACCCGCCCGCCTTTCACCAGGTCCGTCGAGACGGGCTCGAAGCTGCTGATCCGCCCGCCGCCATGATCGATCGACAGTACCCCGCGGTCCACGACGATTCCTGCGAAGGAGACGACCCCGTCGGCGGGACTCAGGACGATGACCGGCCCGCCGACACCTCCGGAGAGGTCCACGCCCCGGTGGCCTCGTTTCCACGGCTGCGGCGGCTTCTCGAAGGGCCGCAGCACCTCCGGAACCGGGGTCAGCGGCCAGGACCATTCGGGGACGAAGTCTGCTGCGGCCCCGGCAGGAACAGCTGCGTTGCCGGCCAGCACCAGGGCCAGCACCAGGACCATGATCGCGGGAACGCCGGTGCCGGTCACGATCCCCGGGCAACCCCGACGGAGCGCGGCGCGGAACACCCTCGCGGGGCAACCCGCGCGGACGGGGGTGCGGACGGGGATGCGGACGGGGATGCGGGCGGGGCGGGGTGCCAGGAGACCTATCATGAGGGAACCCTGCCGGACGCGCACGCCGGAGGAGACGGCGACCGGAGCCATGTGGACAACCGCGGCCCCTGAATCGCGACGGCCCTGAATCGCAACGGTCCGGGGGCAGGGGACCGCCGTCGTCGGGCCCGGTCCGGTGCTGGCGCTGTAGTACACTGGGACGAGCAGTCTGCTGCTCCCACCTCCTCGTGCCTAGAGCGTCGTCGCGGGATGGGATCCTCAGGCTGACTACGCGTGCCTGCGATTCAGTACCCACGAAGGGTGCCGAAGTGCCCGCCCTGCGGTCCGGCGAAGTCCGGAAGGGGAGGGGACGTCTCCGACGACGACCAGGCACCAGGACGTACCAGCCACCCCGGCCGGTACCGAGATAACCGTCAACAAGCTTCCGGCGGCGCCGCGCGCCCGAGCCGAAGCTGAAGAAAGGCAGAAAATGCCAGTCGTAACCATGCGCCAGCTGCTCGACAGCGGCGTCCACTTCGGTCACCAGACCCGCCGTTGGAACCCGAAGATGAAGCGCTTCATCTTCACCGAGCGCAACGGCATCTACATCATCGATCTCCAGCAGTCGCTGGGCTACATCGACCGCGCGCACGAATTCGTGAAGGCCACCGTCGCCCACGGCGGAACCGTCCTCTTCGTCGGCACGAAGAAGCAGGCCCAGGAAGCGATCGCCGACCAGGCGACCCGCGTGGGCCAGCCCTACGTGAACCAGCGCTGGCTCGGTGGAATGCTCACCAACTTCCAGACGGTCTCCAAGCGCATCCAGCGCATGAAGGAACTCGAAGAGATCGACTTCGACGACGTCGCCGGCTCGGGCCACACGAAGAAGGAGCTCCTGCTCCTCAAGCGTGAGCTCACCAAGCTGCAGAGCAACCTCGGCGGTATCCGCAACCTGACCAAGGCCCCCTCGGTCGTCTGGGTTGTCGACACCAAGAAGGAGCACCTCGCCATCGACGAGGCCAAGAAGCTCAACATCCCCGTCGTCGCGATCCTCGACACCAACTGCGATCCGGACGAGGTCGACTTCCCGATCCCGGGCAACGATGACGCCATCCGCGCCGTCAACCTCCTCACCCGCGTCATCGCGGACGCCGTGGCCGAAGGCCTCATCGCCCGCAACAACCGCGCGAACGGTAACGACGCCGCAGCGGCCGAAGAGCCCATGGCCGAGTGGGAGCGCGAACTGCTCGAGAGCGGCTCCGATGCTCCTGCCGCCGAGGCAGCAGCTCCGGCGACCTCCGAGTCGCCCGCCGCGGACCAGGCTCCCGCCGAAGCCGAGGCGCTCGCTGCCGAAGCTCCCGCAGCTGCAGGCCTGCCTGCCGAGGAAGTCTCCTCCAGCGACACCAAGTAGTCCTCGTTGCGTAAGGGGTGTGGGTCAAACCACGCCCCTTACGCATGTTCCGCAGGCGGTCACCGCGTGACGCCTGCGCCGCGGGCGTCGGGCCCGCGGTAGCTCTTCGTAGATCCACATCAACTTAGGAGTTCGTATGGCAAATTTCACTGCCGCTGACATCAAGGCCCTGCGCGAGCGCACGGGTGCCGGCATGATGGACGTCAAGAAGGCCCTCGACGAAGCCAACGGCGACGCCGACAAGGCCCTGGAACTGATCCGCATCAAGGGCCTCAAGGGTGCCACGAAGCGCGAGGGCCGCTCGACCGCCGAGGGCCTCGTCGCCGCTCGCGTCGACGGCAACGTCGGCGTCATGGTCGAGGTCAACTGCGAGACCGACTTCGTCGCGAAGGCCGGCCCGTTCATCGACTTCTCCAACAAGGTGCTCGCCGCCGCCATCGAGTCCGGTGCCGCCGACGTCGAGAGCCTCCTGTCCTTCGAGCTCGACGGCAAGCCCGTCTCCGAGCACGTGATCGAAGCCGGTGCACTGCTGGGCGAGAAGGTCGACGTCCGCCGCATCGCGCGCGTCGAGGGCCAGATCGTCGACGCCTACCTGCACAAGACGTCCAAGGACCTTCCCGCCCAGGTCGGCGTGCTCTTCGCCGTCGAGGGTTCCGGTGACTCCGCTGTGGAAGCCGCGCATGACGTCGCAGTCCACATCGCCGCCTACGCGCCCACGTACCTGACCCGCGAGGACGTCCCCGCCGAGCTGGTCGAGTCGGAGCGCCGCATCGCCGACGAGACCGCACGCGCCGAGGGCAAGCCCGAGCAGGCCCTCGCGAAGATCGTCGAAGGACGCCTCACGGGCTTCTTCAAGGAGGGTGTCCTGGTGGACCAGGCATTCGCCAAGGACGCGAAGAAGTCCGTCGCCACGGTGCTTTCCGACGCCGACGCCAAGGCCACGGCCTTCGCACGCTTCCGCGTCGGCGCCTAGGCACCAGGCCGAGGCCCAGCACGAAACGAAGGGCGGCCGCCATCGAGGTGGCCGCCCTTTCCTGCGCTCGGGAGGCGCACCGTATCCTGTAACGGGTCCGGCAACATCCCGCACCTCGCACCGCCCGCCGTCCGACCAGGGACGGCCGACAAACCAACGCCACGGGAGGCACTTCATGGACACCACTTCCACCGCTCCGACGGGTGGTACCGGGGGCCGGCGCCGGGTCCTCCTCAAGCTCTCCGGTGAGGTCTTCGGCGGCGGCAAGCTGGGCGTCGACCCGGAGACCGTCCGGTCCGTGGCCAAGCAGATCGCAGCCACAGTGGGCGACGTCGAGGTCGCCATCGTCGTCGGCGGCGGCAACTTCTTCCGCGGCGCCGAACTCTCGCAGAGCGGCATGGACCGCTCGCGCGCCGACTACATGGGCATGCTCGGGACCGTCATGAACTGCCTCGCCCTGCAGGACTTCCTCGAGCAGGACGGCGTCGAGACACGCGTGCAGAGCGCCATCACGATGGGGCAGGTCGCCGAGGCGTACATCCCGCGGCGTGCCATCCGCCACCTCGAGAAGGGACGCGTGGTCATCTTCGGTGCCGGCGCGGGCCTTCCCTACTTCTCCACCGACACCGTGGCAGCGCAGCGCGCCCTGGAGGTCCACGCGGACGAGGTCCTGATGGCGAAGAGCGGCGTCGACGGCGTGTACACCGCTGATCCGCACAAGGATCCGACGGCTCAGAAGCTCGACACGCTGTCCTACGACGAGGCCCTGCGCCGTGATATCCGCGTCATGGACCAGACCGCCATGACGATGTGCAAGGACAACAAGCTCGCGATGGTCGTGTTCGGCATGGAGGGCGAAGGCAACGTCACGCGCGCCATCCGCGGCGAGAAGCTCGGCACGCTCGTCACCGTCTAGCCGGACGCCTACCTGTTCGCGGGGGGGCGATGGCGCCCTGCCGGTGCCGGGACATCGCGCGTCCCCGCCTGGGGGCTTGAACTAGGATTGAACACTGGAACGGTTGCCGGGCAGCCGACTGCGGACCGAAGGAGACATTGTGATCGAAGAGACCTTGCTGGAAGCCACCGACAAGATGGACAAGGCCGTGGAGGTTGCCAAGGACGATTTCGCCACGGTCCGCACCGGGCGTGCCAATGCCTCGCTGTTCTCCAAGGTGGTGGTGATGTACTACGGCGCTCCCACCCCGCTGCAGCAGCTGGCGTCCTTCCAGAACCCCGAAGCCCGCACCCTGCTCATCACGCCGTTCGATCGGGCCTCGCTCAACGACATCGAGAAGGCGCTGCGTGATTCCGATCTCGGCGCCAACCCGTCCAACGACGGCAACGTGATCCGGGTGGTCCTTCCCGAGCTGACGCAGGAGCGCCGCAAGGAATACGTGAAGCTGGTGAAGACCAAGGCGGAGGACGCCAAGATCTCCATCCGCAACATCCGCCGCAAGGCGAAGGACGGCATCGACAAGGCCGTCAAGGACGGCGACTCGGGCGAGGACGAGGGCTCACGCGCGGAGAAGGAACTTGACGCGCTGACCAAGTCCCGCGTCGACCTCATCGACGACCTGCTGAAGCGCAAGGAAGCAGAGCTGCTCGAGGTCTGATGGCAGACCTCGATCCTCCCGGCGCCGGCCTCGGGCGACCAACGGGCCCCGACGCCGGGACAGACACCACCCGCGCTGTCGTCGTCTCGTCCGACGTGGCGGCATCGGGTGCTGCACACAGCGGTGCCGCGTCCGCCGCGTCGCCGAAAGCAGCGCCGGGTGCTGGAGACGGCGCGCCCGGTGCCGTACCCGGCCCCGGACCGCGCAGGGCGCCCGGTGCCGGGCGCGCATCCGGCCACGGGCTGTTCCGGCGTCGCCGTCCCATCCGCGAGCCGGGCAAGCCCTCGCGCGCCGGCCGCAACCTCCCGGCCGCGTTCGGCGTCGGGGCGGGACTCCTGATACCGGTCCTCGTGGGCCTGCTGTTCTTCCCGATCGTCTTCGTGGGCATCGTCACCCTGTTCGGCGCAGTCGGCGTCTGGGAGATCTGCCGTGCGCTCGAGATCCGGCGCATCCACGTGCCCCTCGTGCCCACCCTCGCCGGCGCCCTGGTCCTTCCGTCCTCCGCCTATTTCGGCGGATCCGAGGGCCTCGCCGTCGCCGCGGTCTTCTCCGTGGTCGGCCTCTTCCTCTGGCGTTCGCTCGATCCCGCCCCCGACGCCGGGAAGAGCCTCATGGCCGGTGCCTTCGCCGTGCTGTGGGTGCCGTTCATGCTGAGCTTCGCGATGCTGCTGATGCGCGCGGAGGGCGGATTCCTCGTGATCGCGACGCTGCTGCTGCTCGTCGTCGCGAACGACACCTTCGGCTACCTCATCGGGGCGTTCTTCGGCAAGCACGCCATGGCGCCGAAGATCAGCCCCAAGAAGTCCTGGGAGGGCTTCGGCGGATCGATCGGCGGGGCTCTCGTGGTCGGCGGCCTGTGCGCCGTGTTCCTGTTGGGGCAGCCGCTGTGGGTCGGACTGGTCCTCGCCGTCGCCATCGTGGCGTCTGCCACTGCCGGCGACCTCGCGGAATCGATGATCAAGCGTGAACTCGGCGTGAAGGACATGAGCACCATCCTGCCCGGCCACGGCGGGGTCATGGACCGCCTCGACTCGATCGTCTTCGCGTCCCCGATGGCGTACCTGCTGTCCGCTACATTTGTACCGGGGATGATGTAGCCGCAGGTCAGCGGCGGAAAGCCCCGGAGCCGGACGGCTCCCGCACGGTCTCACGAAACACTCGCCAGAAGGACTGACCATGGATGTCGCCCGCCCGGGCAGTTCCCCGTTCGCACGCGTCGGACGCCGGGAGTTCGGCTACAACACGCGGCAGGTGGACCGCTTCCTGACGAAGGCCCGCGCCCACTACAACGCGGAACATCCCGACGGCGCCATCACGAGCACGGATGTCCGCGGCATGTCCTTCGACCCGGCCCGGGGCGGCTACGAGCCCTCCGCCGTCGACGCTGCGCTGGACCGGCTCGAGGATGTCTTCGCGCAGCGGGAACGCGACCGTGTCATCGCCACGGAGGGCGAGGAGGCGTGGCTGCGGATGATCGGCCGCACCGCCGCAGTGCTCCGCAGGCGCCTGCGCCGCCCCGCGGGGGAGCGCTTCCGCCGCCCGACGAGGACGAAGAGCCCGAGCTACAACGTCGAGGACGTCGACCGCCTGTGCGACGAACTCCTCCAGTACCTGGAGAACAGCGTCCCGATGAGCGTCGACGTCGTCCGCCGGGCCGTGTTCCGGGAGGCCAGGGGTGCGGACGGCTACGAGGAGAACCAGGTGGACGTGTTCCTGGAGCGCGTGGTGGAACTCATGGCGGGCATCGACTGACATCCGCCTGACATCCGACTGACGACCGGCTGACGCCGCCTGGCGGCCGTGCGACCGGCAGGGTCAGTGCGGCTCTGGGGTGTGCAGGCGGGCGAGCACGCGGGAGGCGGATGCCGGCCGCCGCCCCGCCGTCGCCCGCGAGACGAGCACCATGGTGAGGAACGCCGTCGGCACGGTCCAGAGCGCGGGTTGGTCCAGCACCACCCACCGGTCGTCGGCACCCGGCCCCAGCAGTGCCGCTCCAGCGATCGCGCCCCCGCACAGCACCGCTCCGGCGAGCATCCCCGCGACGGCTCCCGCATCCGTCAGCCCGCGCCACCAGATCCCGAGGAGCAGCAGCGGGCAGATGGTGGAGGCCGTGAAGGCGAATACGGAGCCGACGCTGCCGGCCAGCGCCAGGCTGTCCGTCAGCAGGGCGAGGACGAGCGGGACGAGCGCCGAGAGGAGTGCTGCCCGCCGGAAGCCCGCGACGCTGCCCTGGAAGAACTCCTGGCTCACCACGCCGGCGAGCGACACCACGAGTCCGCTCGTCGTCGAGAGGAACGCCGCGAAGGCACCCGCGGTCACCAGGGCGGACAGCAGGTCGCCGGCGGCGCCGTCGAAGATGCGGCCCGGCAGCAGGAGGACCGTGGCGTCCGCCGCTCCCTCCGCCGCGAGCTCCGGCAGGTAGATCCTCCCCAGGATCCCGTACACGGTGGGGAACAGGTAGAACACGGAGAGCAGGCCGAGGACGATCAGCGTCGTCCGCCGTGCCGACGCGCCGTCGGGGTTCGTGTAGAACCGGACGAGGACGTGGGGCAGCCCGAGGGTCCCGAACAGGAGCGCGATGACCAGCGAGATGGTGCCGTAGAGGGACGCGTCCGCCGCCGCGTCGAGGTCGGCGGTGAAGGCGCTCCCGCCTGCGGTGACGGGTCGGCCCTCCGCGGCGAGGCGGACGAGGATGAACGCCGCCGGAACCGCGAGGGCCGTGAGCTTGAGCCAGTACTGGAACGCCTGCACGAAGGTGATCGAGCGCATCCCTCCGGTCACCACGCTGAGGCACACCACGACGACGACGGCGAGCGGGCCCACCCAGTCGGGAAGGCCCGTGGTGATCCGGACGGTCAATGCTGCGCCGTGCAGTTGCGGGACGATGTATAGCCAGCCGACGACGACGACGAGCATGCTCGTCACGCGGCGCACCAGCAGCGAATCGAGCCGTGCCTGCGCGAAGTCCGGGATCGTGTACGCCCCGGAACGGCGCAGGGGAGCGGCGACGAACAGCAGGAGCATGAGGTACCCGGCGGTGTAGCCGATCGGGAACCAGAGGGCATCCACGCCGGAGATCATGATGAGGCCCGCGATACCGAGGAAGCTGGCCGCGGACAGGTACTCGCCGCCGATGGCGGAGGCGTTCCACCAGGGGCGGACGGTGCGCGACGCAACGTAGAAGTCGCCGGTGGTCCGCGAGATGCGCAGGCCGTAGATGCCGATCAGCACGGTGCAGAGCGCGACGAGGACGAGCGCCGTGTAGCCGATGGCGGGGCTCAGCTGCAGGCCCTCGTTGTGCAGGGCCTCAGTCATCGTCCACGAGGTCCTGGAAGCGGCGCTCGTTGCGGGACGCACTGCGGACGTAGAGGACGGCGCACCCGATGACCAGGGGATAGACCCCGAGGCCGAGCAGCAGCCAGGGGATGGGCACCGTCAGGATCGTCACGCCGTTGATCGCGGGGAACAGCGCGAGCAGCACCGGGATGCCGATGAGGATGACCAGGAACCCGCCGGCCACCACGAGGGCCAGGCGCAGCTGCGACCGGATCAGGGACGTGACGAACAGCTGGCCCACCTCGGACTGCTCGGCCATCTCGCGTGCCACGGGGAAGGAAGCCCCGGTGGCGCGGGCGGCCGCCCTGGGTGCGGTGACCCGGACGCGGCGGGGATCCTCCGGACGGTCGTGCATCAGAGGGACTCCTCCCGGGGGAGGGCCACGGCTGGAAACGGACCCACGCGGCCGTCAGTGGCTCGGACGGAGGCGGGTCGCCTCGAGCTTCTCCCGGACGTCGGGAAGGTGTCGGCGGCTGACCGGCAGCTCGGCGTCGCCGACGAAGAGGCTGGCGCGGCCGGCACCGATTCGGACCTTCCGCACCTGGTCCATTGCCACGAGGTAAGAGCGGTGCGTCCGGAGGAACCCGGCCTCGGCCCACTGGCGCTCGAGGTCGTTGAGGGGGATGCGGATCAGGTAGCTCGCCTCGGAGGTGTGCAGGCGGGCGTAGTCGCCCTGCGCCTGGACGTAGCGGACGTCGTCGCGCCGGATCATCCGGCTCACGCCGCCCTGGTCCACGGTGATCACCTCGGGCGCCGCCGTCGAGCCTTCCATGCGTTCGCAGACCCGCCGGACGGACTCGGCGAGCCGCTCTGTCCGGACGGGTTTGAGGAGGTAGTCGACGGCGCGCAGCTCGAACGCCTCGAGTGCGCGGTCCTCGTCGGCGGTGACGAAGACGACGGCGGGCGGACGGGGAAATCGCGAGATCGCACGGGCGATGTCGAGCCCGGACAGGGACGGCATGTGGATGTCGAGGAACAGGGCGTCCACGTCGTGCTGCTCGAGGGTCCTCAGCGCCTCCGCGCCGCTCGACGCGCGGTGGATCGTGCCGATCCGGGCGTCCTTGCCGAGCAGGAATGCCAGTTCCTCGACGGCGGGGAGTTCATCGTCGGCGATGATGACATTGACCATGAACCCTAGGTTACGCGTCTCACGCCTGGTGGTCGGGTTGCGACTTGGGCACGCGCATGGTGATCAGGGTGCCCGCGCCGGGTGCCGTGTCGATGATCAGGCCGTGGTCGTCGCCGTACACCTGGCGCAGGCGCGAGTCCACGTTGCGCAGGCCCACGTGGACGCCCTCTGTATGGCCCGCGAGGACGGACCGGAGGTGCTCCGGCTCGATGCCGACGCCGTCGTCCTCGATGGTCACCTCGGCGAAGGCCCCGACGTCGTGGGCTGTGATGGTGATGTTCCCGACGCCGTCCTTCGAGTCGAGGCCGTGGCGGACCGCGTTCTCCACCAGGGGCTGGAGGCTGAGGAAGGGGATGACGGTGCTGAGGACCTCCGGGCCGATCTCGAGACGGACCTTCAGCCGGTCCCCGAAGCGTGCGCGCTCGAGCAGGAGGTAGCGGTCGATGCTGCGCAGTTCCTCGGCCACCGTGGTGAAGTCGCCGTGGCGGCGGAAGGAGTAGCGGGTGAAGTCGGCGAACTCGACCACGAGCTCGCGGGCCCGCTGCGGGTCCGTATTGATGAAGGACGCGATGGCGTTCAGCGAGTTGTAGATGAAGTGCGGGCTGATCTGCGCACGGAGGGCACGTACCTCCGCCTCCGCCAGCAGCCGCCGGGACGAGTCCAGCTCCGCGAGCTCCACCTGCGTGGACACCCAGCCCGCGAGTTCGTTCGTGGCGCGGACGAGTCCGGCGTTGACGTCTCCCGCGAAGGCGCCGACGGTGCCCACCACGCGCTTGTCCCCGCGGACCGGGGACAGCACGAGTTCGCCGAGGCCGGTCAGGCCCACCGCGTCGAGGCGCTGGCGGCGGAAGATCTGGGTGCGGCCGCTCTCGAGGACCTGCCGGACCAGCGGCATCACGTCGGGCGCGGGCGTGCGCCCACCGTCCCAGGCCAGCACGCCCGCGTCATCGCTGATGAGGAGGATGTCGCAGCGCAGGAGTCCGCGCAGGTGGCGTGCCGCCTTCGGCGCCCCGGCCGGCGTGAGGCCCTCGCGCAGGTGCTCGGAGGCAAGGGCGGCCGTGTGGAGGGTGTCATAGGTGGCGCGGTCGGCATCGGAGCCGAGATCCCGGTAGGAGCGTGAGAGGCGGAACCCGAGCGAGGCCACGACGGCCAGGGTGATGATGGCGACGGCGCACACCAGCGCGGTGTCGACGGCGGCGCTGAACATGGCTTCAGCCTAACCTCCGGGCTGTCCGCCCGACGGGAAGGGCAGCAGGAGGCGACGGGAAGGGGAGCAGGAGGCGGCGGTCCCGGCATGGGCCCCCGAGGGCAGCGCTCGCCACGCCTGCCGACCGTTCGGCGCATCGTGCCGGTCACTCACCGACGGGGTGCGGTGCGCTGCTGGTGACGGTCGTCGTCGTGCCGCACAGTGATGGGAGTCACACCGACGTGCCTTTGTGCGCGGCGACGGGGCCGCGCGGCGGCCGGCGTGACGTCCGATAGAAGGAGGAACAATGGGTTCGCACCCAGTCGAGCCGGTACCCGGCTCCGGTTCTGCCGTCGACTTCACCGAAGTCCAGCAGACCGAGCAGTTCAAGGACCTGCGCAAGCGTCATCGCAGCTTCGTCTTCCCCATGGCAGTGTTCTTCCTGCTCTGGTACTTCGCCTACGTGCTGCTGGCGGACTACGCGCACGAATTCATGGCGACGCCCGTGATCGGCAACATCAACATCGGCATCATCCTCGGGCTGCTGCAGTTCGTCAGCACCTTCGCGATCACCATGTGGTACGTGAGCTACGCCAACAGGCGTCTCGACCCGATCGCCGCGACCATCCGCCATGAGCTCGAGGAAGCGGCGCCCGAAGTATTCATCGACCCAGCAGGCGGAAAGAAATGATCTCCATCACCAGTGCGGGCGTCCGCGTGCCGCTGCAGACCACCGAGGCGACGACCGTCGGATCACCGGTACTGAACATCGCCATCTTCGGCCTGTTCGTCGCGATCACGCTCGTGATCGTGCTGCGCGCCAGCCGCAACAACAAGACCGCGGCCGACTACTACGCGGCCGGCCGCTCGTTCACCGGCGGACAGAACGGCACGGCCATCGCCGGTGACTACCTCTCCGCCGCGTCCTTCCTCGGAATCGTCGGCGCGATCGCCATCAACGGCTACGACGGTTTCCTGTACTCCATCGGTTTCCTCGTCGCCTGGCTCGTGGCCCTGCTCCTGGTCGCGGAACTCCTCCGTAACACCGGCAAGTTCACGATGGCCGACGTCCTGTCCTTCCGGCTCAAGCAGCGCCCCGTGCGCATCGCGGCGGCCATCACCACCCTCGCCGTCTGCTTCTTCTACCTCCTCGCCCAGATGGCCGGCGCGGGCGGACTGGTCTCGCTCCTGCTGGGCATCAACGACCGGCTCGGCCAGTCGGTCGTCATCACCGTGGTCGGCGTCCTCATGATCATGTACGTGCTGATCGGCGGCATGAAGGGCACCACCTGGGTGCAGATCATCAAGGCCTGCCTGCTGATCGCCGGTGCGTTCATCATGACCGTCTGGGTCCTCGCGCTGCACGGCTTCAACCTCTCCACGCTGCTGGGTGCCGCGATCGAGACCTCGGGCAACGCCGCCATCACGAGCCCGGGCCTGCAGTACGGGCTGACCTCCACCACGCGCCTGGATTTCCTGTCCCTGGCGCTCGCGCTGGTCCTCGGCACCGCTGCACTGCCGCACGTCCTCATGCGCTTCTACACCGTCCCGACCGCGAAGGAGGCCCGCCGCTCGGTGGTCTGGGCCATCTGGCTGATCGGCGCGTTCTACCTCTTCACCCTCGTCCTGGGCTACGGCGCCAGCGCCCTCATCGGGTCCGAGCGCATCCTCGCTGCCCCGGGCGGCGTGAACTCCGCGGCACCGCTGCTCGCCTTCGAACTCGGTGGCTCGGTACTTCTGGGCCTGATCTCCGCCGTCGCGTTCGCCACGATCCTGGCGGTCGTCGCCGGCCTCACCATCACGGCAGCCGCCTCGTTCGCCCATGACATCTACGCGAGCGTCATCCGCAAGGGCAAGGTCGACCCCGACGGCGAGGTCAAGGTGGCCCGCCGCACGGTGATCGTGATCGGGCTGCTGTCGATCCTCGGCGGCATCGGCGCACAGGGCCAGAACGTGGCGTTCCTCGTGGCGCTCGCCTTCGCCGTGGCGGCCAGCGCCAACCTGCCGACGATCCTCTACTCGCTCTTCTGGCGGAAGTTCAACACCCAGGGAGCGGTCTGGAGCATGTACGGCGGCCTCGGCTCGGCGATCCTCCTCATCGCCCTCTCGCCCGTCGTCTCCGGCGGCGAGAAGTCGATGATCCAGGGGGCGGACTTCTCCCTGTTCCCCCTGAGCAACCCGGGCATCGTCTCCATCCCGCTCGCGTTCTTCCTCGGCTGGCTGGGCACCACGCTCTCCAAGACGAAGGAGGACCCGATGAAGCAGGCCGAGATGGAAGTACGGTCGCTCACCGGCGTCGGCGCCGAGAAGGCAACCGACCACTGACGCACACTCCGCAGGACGAGCGAGGCCGCCCCACCCGGAGCGGCCTCGCTCGTCTTAAACGCGTTCGTGGTGCGGGGGCTACGGTTCCAGGAGCCGGAGGACGCCGGCCAGTGCGGTCGGCATACTCACTTCCGGGTCGTACAGCCACTGGAGCTGAATGCCGTCGAACACGCCGATGACGATCCGCGCGGCGTCCTCGGGGGAGATGTCCGCGCGGATCTCACCGCGGGCCTGCGCATCGGCGATGTTCCCGGCGGTCCTCTCGACGAGCCAGGCATAGCGGTCCCGGAAATAGTCCCTGGCGGCGTGTCCCGGCCGCGTGGCGGTGGCGGATGCCACGGCGAACAGCGCGGTCAGGCCGGGATGCCGCTCATTGTGCTCGGCGATGCCCGGCAGGTCTGCGAGGGCTATTCCCGCTCCGCCGGACCGGACGATGTTCTGCTCGTCGCGGTCGGCGAGCACCGCGGTCAGCAGGTCCTGCTTGCCGCTGAAGTAGTGGAACAGCGTTGCTTCCTTGATACCCGCCCGCTCCGCGACGAGCTTGAGGGTGGTGCCCTCGAACCCCTCCGCGGCAAAGACGTCCGCAGCGATCCTCAGCAGGTCGCGACGCCGCTCGATGCCCTTGGCATAGGTGCCCGGCGCCTTTCCGCTCATGCGTCGAGTGTAAGGGGTGGCCCGCAGCCGCAGCACAAAACCCAGTGTCGCTCGGTTTTGTGTAACCTGTTTCACACCAGGACAACCTGTACCCATTACGAAGGAGTAATCATGGGCAAGAATCCGGACGCGGGAACGAGCCGCGATGCGGCCTCGCGCAAGAGCGCAGCACGCAGGCGTCGAGGTCCCGTCGCCGCCGTCACAGCCGGCGCACTGCTGGCGACGATCCTCGCATCAGGGTCGGCGGCCGGCGCAGCTCCCCAGCAGAAGATCCGCCAGCCGGCACTGGACAGCAGGTCCGCGGAGATCATCGCCGTGGACGGCCGGTCCTTCCGCGACCTCGACGGGAACGGCGCGCTGACGCCGTACGAGGACTGGCGCCTCACCCCGGAGGAACGCGCGACGGACCTCGTCGCACGGCTCTCCCTCGAGGAGAAGGCCGGGCAGCTCATGCACGCCTCCCTGACCGGCAGGGGGACCTACGACCGCGCGGCGTTCTCCCGGCTCCTCGCGGAGCGCCACATCACCACGTTCATCTCCCGGCTCGGGGTCGACGCGGGAACCCTCGCGAGCGAGCACAACGACCTCCAGGCGCTCGCAGAACAGCAGCCGTTCGGCATCCCCCTGAAGATCAGCACCGACCCGCGCAACGGCTTCACCGTCACGGAGGGGCAGACCGTCTCCAACGGCGACTTCACCCCGTTCCCCGACCCGATCGGCATGGGAGCGGTGGATGATCCGGAGACCACCAGGGCCATGGCCGACATCATCCGCAGGGAGTACCGCGCGGTCGGTATCCACGAGGCGCTGTCCCCGCAGGCGGACCTCGCCACCGAGCCCCGGTGGACCCGCATCAACGGGACGTTCGGTGCCACGGGCGAGGAGGTGCGCGAGCACGTCCAGGCCTACGTCGAGGGGATGCAGGGCGGATCGGCCGGCCTCGCCCCGGACAGCGTCGCCACGGTCGTCAAGCACTGGGTGGGCTACGGCGCCCAGATCAACGGCTACGACAGCCACTACTACTACGGCCGGTACGCGGCGTTCCCCGGCAACAACTTCGAGGAGCACCTGACCCCCTACGACGGCGCCTTCGCCGCCGGGGCCTCGGGCATCATGCCGACCTACTCGATCCTGCAGGACCTGGAGCGCAACGGGACGGCCGTGGAGCAGGTCGGCGCGAACCACAACGAGTACCTCCTGCAGGACGTGCTGCGCGGGGAGTACGGGTTCGACGGCGTCATCACGTCGGACTGGGGCATCGCCAACGACTGCCCGGCGTCCTGCCTGGCACTCCGTCCGCCGCTGTCGTTCGTCGGGGCACACGGAGCGGGCATGCCCTGGGGCGTCGAGGACCTGACGCTGGCCGAGCGCTACGCGAGTGCGGTCAACGCGGGCGTCGACATCATCGGCGGCAGCGACAAGCCGCAGTACATCCTCGAGGCCGTGGGCCAGGGGCTGCTCGGCGAGGACCGCGTGGACGAGGCGGCCCGGCGCGTCCTCCAGCAGAAGTTCGAGCTCGGACTCTTCGAGAACCCCTACGTCGACGGAAGCGCGGCAGAGCGGATCGTCGGAAGCACCAAGTCGGCGAAGGCCGGCGACGCGGCGCAGGCTGCATCGCTGACCCTGCTGGGCAACGACGGCGTCCTGCCGGTGTCCCGCAGGGACGTCCGGAAGGTCTTCCTCTCCGGGATCGACGCCGACGCCGCGCGCGACGCGGGCTTCACCCCCGTGGCCACGCCCGCCGAGGCGGACCTCGCCGTCGTCCGGCTCGCCGACCCGCGCGGCGGGGCCGACCTGACGGACCTCGACTTCAGCGGTGACGAGGCGGACTACCAGGCGCTGCTCGCCGCGTCGGACGCCGGCGTCCCGACGGTCGCCGTCCCGAACCTCGGACGGCCGCTGATCCTCGGCAACGTCGTCGAGCACGCGGACGCGGTCCTTGCCGACTACGGGGTGTCCGACAGCGTGCTGCTGGACGTGCTGCGCGGCAAGGAGGAGCCGGGCGGACGTCTGCCGTTCGAACTGCCGTCCTCGATGGCCGAAGTCGAGGCCCAGCTGCCCGACGTGTCGAACGACACCGCCAACCCGCTGTTCCCGGCCGGGTTCGGCCTGTCCTACACGCGAAGCGGCCGCTGACCGGTGCGGCGTCCTGGCCGGGAGGTCAGGACGCCGAGCGCGGGCCGCGCGCGAGCAGCGGCTCGACGCGGAAGGGGATGAGCTCGCCCATGGCGAGTGAGGTGTCGCAGCGCTCCACACCGTTGCACGCAAGGATCTTGCCGTTGATCCGGAAGAGGTCCTCGGCGTCGACGGCGACCACGCGGACCAGGATGTCGGCCTGCCCCGTCAGCCCGAACGCCTCGATGACCTCGGGGACGGCAGCGATGCTGTGCGTGATGGACGCCAGCTTCTGCTGCTGCACGTGGACGTGGATGAAGGCGGTCAGCGGGTAACCGAGCGACACCGTGTTGATGCGCCGCTCGAAGGAGAGGAAGACCGCCTTCTTCTCGAGCTGCGCCATCCTCGCCTGGACCGTGTTCCGTGACAGCCCCAGCTTCTGCGCAAGGGCCACCACGGTCCGGCGGGGGTCCTTGGCCAGGGCCTGCAGCAGCCGCGTGTCGGTGAGGTCGAGGGGTTGCATAGTGCGCAACGCTAACACGGCCTGAAGGGGCCGAATAGTGCATAGTGCTCAGCCCGGGACAAAACAGTTGTGCCACCTGTTCGGCGTGAGTAGGGTCACAATCACTCCGGGCAAAGGCGCCCAGAGTCCCTCCTCACGGGTCGCCCGCGGAGGGTTGCCTGCGAGTGTGAAGGTTGCGTGCGATGACCCAGGACGGCGCCCGGCCAGGATCGGGATCCACCGGCGGAGACGACGACGCAGGACCGGCGAGCGGGCTGGTCCTCCCTGGCCCCGCCCGCCCCGGCGCGGACGAGCCCGTCCAGCTCATCGACCCCTCCGGGGTCCGCCACCCGCACGGACACTACGACCGTCTCGTGGCCGACGTCGACGGCGCCGCCCTCCGGAAGCTCTACGAGGACATGGTGGTGGTGCGGCGCATCGATGCCGAAGCCACCGCGCTGCAGCGCCAGGGCGAGCTGGCACTCTGGCCGCCGCTCCTCGGGCAGGAAGCCGCCCAGATCGGCTCAGGCCGCGCCCTGCGCACGGACGACTTCGTCTTCTCCAGCTACCGCGAGAACGGCGTCGCCTACTGCCGGGGAGTGGACCTCGCGGACATCCTGCGCGTCTGGCGCGGCAACGCCGCCTCGGGGTGGGACCCCTACACGATCAACATGGCGACGCCCCAGGTGATCATCGGAGCCCAGACCCTCCACGCCACGGGCTACGCGATGGGCATCATCAACGACGGCGCGGACTCCGTCGCGGTGACCTACTTCGGGGACGGAGCCACGAGCCAGGGCGACGTCAACGAGGCCATGGTCTTCGCCGCGAGCTACCAGGCGCCCGTCGTCTTCTTCTGCCAGAACAACCACTGGGCCATCTCCGAACCGGTGGGCCTGCAGGCGCACGTGCCGATCGCGCGCCGGGCGCCGGGCTTCGGCATCCCGTCCGTGCGCGTCGACGGCAACGACGTCCTCGCGTGCCTCGCCGTCACGCGCGAGGCCCTCGCCCGGGCGCGCTCCGGCGGCGGCCCCACCTTCATCGAAGCCATCACCTACCGCATGGGTCCGCACACGACGGCGGACGACCCCACGCGCTACCGCGACCCGAACGAACTCGAGGACTGGGCGGCCCGCGATCCGCTGGCACGGCTCGCCACCCTGCTCGACTCGCTCGGCCTCCTCGACGCCGACTACACGGACGCGGTGAAGGCCAGGGCCGACGCCGTCGCCGCGGAACTGCGCGAAGGGTGCCTCTCGATGCCCGAGCCGGCGCCGTCGGACGTCTTCCGCCACGTCTACAGCGCACCGCACTCGGAGCTCGACCGCCAGCAGGACCACTACGAGCGCTATCTCGCCTCCTTCGACCAGCCAGCACAGGAAGGACACCGCTGATGTCCACCATGACCTTCGGCCGCGCGATCAACGCGGGCCTGCGACGCGCCATGGACGACGATCCCAAGGTGGTCCTGCTGGGCGAGGACATCGGCCGGCTCGGCGGAGTCTTCCGTATCACCGACGGGCTGCAGAAGGACTTCGGGGCGCACCGCGTGATGGACACCCCGCTCGCCGAGGCGGGCATCATGGGCACGGCCGTCGGCATGGCCTACCGCGGCTACCGCCCGGTGGTCGAGATCCAGTTCGACGGTTTCATCTACCCGGCGTTCGACCAGATCGTGAGCCAGGTGGCCAAGCTGCACTACCGGACGCGGGGTGCGGTGAGGATGCCCATCACCATCCGCGTGCCCTTCGGCGGCGGCATCGGTTCCCCGGAGCACCACTCGGAGTCACCCGAGGCCTACTTCACGCACACGTCGGGCCTGCGCGTGGTGAGTCCCTCCAACCCGCAGGACGCCTATTCGATGATCCAGCAGGCCATCGCCAGTGACGACCCGGTGCTGTACTTCGAACCCAAGCGCCGCTACCACGTCAAGGGCGAGGTCGACGAGGCCGGAGACCTGTCGGCGTCGGACATGGGTGCCGCCCGCGTGGTCGCCGAGGGAAGGGACGTCACGCTGGTCACCTACGGGCCCCTCGTGCCGACGGCACGCGACGCCGCCATCGCAGCCTCCGACGACGGCATCTCGATCGAGGTCATCGACCTGCGCTCACTCGCACCGATCGACTACCCCACGGTGGAGGCCTCGGTGCGGAAGACGGGCCGGCTGGTCGTCACGCACGAGGCCGCCCGGTCGGGCGGCCTCGGCGCGGAGATCGCCGCCAGCATCACGGAGCGGTGCTTCGACTACCTCGAGCACGCTCCCGTCCGTGTCACGGGTTTCGACATCCCCTATCCCTACTCCAAGCTCGAGTTCCACCACCTGCCCGACCTCGACCGCATCCTCGACGGCGTGGACCGTGTACTGCGCCGGCCGAACTCCCTGAGCGGACTGGACATGGAAGGACCGGCACTGTGACGGCGGCACCGGGAACAGCACCTGGAACAGCGCCGGCGACGGCGGCACCAGGAACGGAGAGTCGGATCCGGGAGTTCCGGCTCCCGGACCTCGGCGAGGGCCTGACCGAGTCGGAGATCCTCCAGTGGCACGTCGCCGAGGGCGACACCGTCGAACTGAACCAGATCATCGCCGACGTCGAGACCGCCAAGGCCGTCGTCGAACTGCCGTCGCCCTATGCCGGCGTGGTGGTGCGCCTGCACGAGGCGGCGGGCACCGTCGTCGACGTCGGATCGCCGATCGTCTCCTTCGAGGTGGCGTCCGACGACGACGCCCCGGTGCCCCAGGCCCAGCCCTCAGCTTCCTCCGCTCCGTACCCGCCGGCTTCCGCAATCAGTTCCGCGGCCGGTTCTGCGGTCAGTTCCGCGACCGGTTCCGTGATCACGTACCCGGCGGAGAGCGACGAAGCCCCCGCGAGGCGGGAGCCCAACCTCGTGGGGTACGGTGCCGCCGTCGAGAAGGGCGGGCGTCCGCAGCGCCGGAACCGGACGTTCCGGCCCACAGCGCCCGAGGCTTCCGTACCTCCGGCACCTGTACCCACAGCACCGCCGGTGAGTGCGGCAGTGCAGCCCGCAGCCCCGGTGACGTCGCCTGTACCGCCTGCCTCGCCAGCGGTGTTTGCACCGGCTGCACCGATAGCATCGCCGGCGTCGCCTGGTGCACCTGCGAATCCGGGAATGGCGCGGAGCGGGGAGCGGCCGCGGTCCACCCCGCCGGTGCGGAAGCTCGCACGGGACCTCGGGATCACTCTCGATGCCCTGACCGGCACGGGCCCGGGGGCCCTGATCACGCGGGAGGACGTCCTCGCCGCGCTCGCGGGCACCGCGGGAAGCCCCGTACCACCGAGCGCAGCGTCGGCAGCGACGGCGTCACCAGGCGCCGCTCCGGTAACGTCAGCAGCACTGGCCGCGCCGCCGGCATCAGCGCCACCGACAGCGCCGTCAGCCGCAGCGCCGGCACCTCCGACCGGCACTGCATCCCCGCATGCATCAGCGGGGGAGGCCCGGACGCCGATTCGGGGGATGCGGAAGCACACCGCGGCTGCCATGGTGGCGAGCGCGTTCACGGCGCCGCACGTGACGGAGTTCCTCACCATCGACGTCACACCCACGATGGACCTGCTGGCGGAGCTGAAGGGCGCCCGGGCATTCGAGGGCGCGAAGGTGACGCCGCTGACCATCGTGGCGAAAGCGGTGTGCATCGCGATCGCCCGCAACCCCACCCTCAACTCGTCGTGGGACGAGGCCGCCCAGGAGATCGTCCAGTACGCGGACGTGAATCTCGGCATTGCCGCCGCGACGCCGCGAGGCCTGCTAGTGCCGAACATCAAGGCCGCGCAGGCCCTGACGCTGGTGGACCTCGCCCGGGCGATCGCGACGCTGACGGAGACGGCCCGGGCGGGCAGGACTCTGCCGGCCGACCTCGCGGGCGGAACGGTCTCGATCACCAACATCGGAGTGTTCGGCATCGACGCCGGCACGCCGATCCTGAACCCGGGCGAAGCGGCCATCCTGGCCGTGGGTGCGGTCCGCAGCATGCCGTGGGAGTACCAGGGCACCATCGCGCTGCGGTCGGTCCTGACGCTCAGCCTGTCCTTCGACCACCGGCTCGTCGACGGGGAGCAGGGATCCCGGTTCTTGGCCGACGTCGGCGCGATCCTCCGGAACCCGGCGATGGTCCTGACGATGATCTAGCTGTACGGATGGTCCAGCCGGGCGCCCGCGCCGCCAGGACGACCAGTACGGAGCCCTCGACGGGAGGCTACGGCAGTTCGAGGATGAGTTCCCGGACCACGGCGCCGCGGGCAGGGGCGAAGCCCTGCGTCTCGCCGACCTGCTGGAAGCCCCAGCGCTCGAGGATCCGAATGGAACTCGCATTGTCGGCCACGGCCCGCGCGCGGATGGGCCGCTGGGTCACCTCGTTGAGGAACTGGCCGACGGCGGCCGTGGTGATGCCCTGTCCCCAGCGGGAGCGGTCGATCCAGTAGCTGATCTCCGGGGTCCCGTCGTGGTGGTAGGCGAGGATGCTGCCCACCACCTCGCCGTCCGAGAGGATGGTGCGCACCGTGATCTTGCTGTCGTTCAGGATGTCCTGCCAGTGGTGGTCGAAGACGCCCCGGTCCGAGGGGTTCTTGGCGCCGAAGGCCGCCATGTGGTTGGCGCTGGGGTCCAGCTGGTGCGAGAAGAAGGCGTCGATGTCGGAGGCTTCAACGGGACGTAGCGTGATCACAGCGGTACTTTCAGTCGGTGGAGTGGCCGGGCGGGCAGCGCGGCCGATACTTCTCGTGGCTTCAGCGTACTAGGCGACCGCGCATGGGTGGCGGCGGCGCGATTCCGGCGTCATACGGTCAGGGCGGCCCAGGCCATGTCCTGCAGCAGGTCCCGCAGCGCCCCGAGCTCACGCCCGGAACTCGTCCCGTGCGCGGTGTGGGGAGTGGAATTTATCAGCCCGAACACGGCGTGGACCTTGCGTCGCAGCAGCGACCGGTCGGTGTCCGGGAGGTAGTCGGCGAGTTGGTCCACCCATACCTGCACGTAGCTCCGCTGCAGGGAGCGGACCATGCGTTCGTCGTCGTGCGCCAGTGAGCCGAGGTCCCGGTCCTGCACGCGGATGACGTCGGCGTTGGTCAGGGCGAACGCCACCTGGAAGCGGATCAGCCCCCGGAGCGCCTCCTCCGGGGAGGACGCGCCGTCGGCGACCGCCCGCCCGCCCTCCAGCAGGTCCTCGCTGACGCCGGTGAGCAGGGCGGAGAGCACCGACGGCTTGCCGGGGAAGTGCCGGTAGACCGCCGGCCCGCTCACTCCCGCAGCGGCGCCGAGGTCCTCGATGGACACCCCGTTGTAGCCGCGGTCGGCGAACAGGTGCGCCGCAGCGTCGAGGAGCGCCGCGCGCCGGGTGGCCTTCGCGATGCTCCGGCCCGTCACGCGGTCTTCGGTGGGCAGTGCCTCCATGCAGGTCCTTGTCGTCCGCGGGGGAGTTGTCCCATCATTCTGATGGACAGGCAGGTTAATGACCACTAACCTGAATCGGGTTAGCGCCTGCTAACTGAACACTGTGCGAGGAAGTAGTCGATGGAGACTCTGGCTTCGAAGGTCGATCCGCTCTCGGCGGCGTTCGCGGCGAATTCCGCGGCCCAGACGGAACTCGTCGGGGAGCTGCGGCGCCGCCTCGCCACCGCCGCGCTGGGCGGACCGGAACGTTCCCGGGAGCGCCATGTCGCGCGCGGCAAGCTCCTGCCGCGCGAGCGCATCGACCAGCTCCTCGACGACGGCAGCCCCTTCCTGGAGATCGCACCGCTGGCGGCGAACGGCATGTACGACGACGAGTGCCCCGGCGCCGGCGTGATCGCCGGTATCGGCCTGGTCCACGGGCGCCACGTGCTCGTGATCTCCAACGACGCCACCGTCAAGGGCGGAACGTACTACCCGATGACGGTCAAGAAGCACCTCCGGGCTCAGGAGATCGCCCTCGAGAACAACCTGCCGTGCGTCTACCTCGTCGATTCCGGCGGAGCCTTCCTGCCGCGCCAGGACGAGGTCTTCCCGGATCGCAACCACTTCGGCCGGATCTTCTACAACCAGGCCACCATGTCGGCCCGCAAGATCCCGCAGATCGCAGCCGTCCTGGGCAGCTGCACGGCAGGCGGCGCCTATGTGCCGGCCATGAGCGACGAGACCGTGATCGTCCGCAACCAGGGCACCATCTTCCTCGGCGGGCCCCCGCTCGTGAAGGCCGCGATCGGCGAAGTGGTCACGGCCGAGGAACTCGGCGGCGGCGACGTGCACTCCCGCGTCTCCGGCGTCACCGACCACCTCGCCGAGAACGACCAGCACGCCCTCGAGATCGTGCGGGACATCATCGCGACGCTTCCGCCGCCCGTCCCGGCCGACCTGCACAAGACCTCGGTCCCCGACCGGCCGGTCCTCGAGCCGGTGGTCCCGCAGGACGAGCTGTACGGAGCGGTACCGACGGACGTCAATGCCTCCTACGACGCGCGCGAGATCATCGCCCGCATCGTCGACGGCTCGCTCTTCCACGAGTTCAAGCGCGAGTACGGCACCACGCTCGTCACGGGCTTCGCGACGATCCACGGCCACCGCGTCGGGATCGTCGCCAACAACGGTGTCCTGTTCAGCGAGTCCGCCCTCAAAGGAGCCCACTTCATCGAGCTCTGCGACCAGCGGGGGGTTCCCCTGGTCTTCCTGCAGAACCTGTCAGGGTTCATGGTCGGGAAGGACTACGAGGCGGGCGGTATCGCGAAGAACGGCGCGAAGATGGTCACCGCCGTCGCCACGTGCCGGGTCCCGAAGCTGACCGTCGTCGTCGGCGGTTCCTTCGGTGCCGGCAACTACTCCATGTGCGGACGCGCCTTCTCCCCGCGCTTCCTCTGGATGTGGCCCGCCGGACGCATCTCCGTCATGGGCGGGAACCAGGCCTCGTCGGTCCTCGCGACCGTCCGGCGCGACCAGCTCGAGGCCCGCGGTGAGGAATGGTCGCCCGAGGAGGAGGAGGCGTTCCGGAACCCCATCCGCGACCAGTACGAGGCCCAGGGCAACCCCTACTACTCGACGGCCCGCCTGTGGGACGACGGCGTGATCGATCCGGCCGACACCCGCACCGTCCTCGGCCTCGCGCTCGACGTGTGTGCCAACGCGCCCCTGCCTGACACCTCCTTCGGCCTCTTCCGGATGTGACCCCATGACACCGAACAGTTCCTCCCCACGGGGCTCCTGGCCCTTCGACACCGTCCTCGTCGCGAACCGGGGCGAGATCGCGAGCCGCGTCCTCCGCACCATCCGTGCGCTCGGCCTCCGCTCGGTCGCCGTCCACAGCGACGCCGACGCCGGAGCCCGGCACGTCCGCGAAGCGGACCTCGCCGTCCGCATCGGCGGGGCATCGCCGTCGGAGAGCTACCTGTCCATTCCCGCCGTGCTCGATGCGTGCCGTCGCACCGGAGCGGGGGCGGTCCACCCCGGCTACGGGTTCCTCAGCGAGAACGCCGGGTTCGCGGACGCACTGCAGGAGCAGGGCATCGTGTTCATCGGGCCCTCCGTCCACGCGCTGGACGTGATGGGGGACAAGATCCGGTCGAAGAACCACGTCGCCGGATTCGGCGTCCCCGTGGTGCCCGGCGTCGCCGAGCCCGGCCTGTCCGACGACGACCTCCTCCGGGCCGCCCGCGACGTCGGCTTCCCCCTGCTCATCAAGCCCTCGGCCGGCGGAGGGGGCAAGGGCATGCACGCCGTGCACCGTCCCGGGGACCTCCCGGAAGCGCTGGCCACGGCGCGACGTGTTGCCGAGCGTGCCTTCGGCGACGACACGCTGTTCCTCGAGCGCCTCATCGAGCGCCCCCGGCACATCGAGGTGCAGGTGCTTGCGGACTCGCACGGCACCGTTCTCCACCTCGGCGAGCGCGAGTGCTCGCTGCAGCGCCGGCACCAGAAGGTGATCGAGGAGGCTCCCTCGGCCCTGCTGGACGAGGCCACGCGCCACAGGATCGGCGAGGCGGCCTGCAATGCGGCGCGCAGCGTCGACTACACGGGAGCCGGGACGGTGGAGTTCCTCGTGTCCGATGCCGCGCCCGACGAATTCTTCTTCATGGAGATGAACACCCGCCTGCAGGTCGAGCACCCCGTGACCGAACTCGTGACCGGCGTCGACCTCGTCGAGTGGCAGATCCGCATCGCAGCCGGCGAGGAACTGCCCCTGGCGCAGAAGGACGTCGTCCTCACCGGTCACGCGGTCGAGGCGCGCGTGTACGCCGAGAACCCCGAGGCAGGGTTCCTGCCGTCCACCGGCAGCATCCTGGCACTCACCGAGCCGGCGGGGGAGGGCATCCGCGTGGACAGCTCGCTCCTGCCCGGCGGGACCGTCTCGTCGTCGTACGATCCGATGCTCGCCAAGGTCATCGCCTGGGGTGCCGACCGCGGGCAGGCACTGGACCGCCTGGACGCGGCGCTCGCCGGCACGGTGGTACTGGGTGTGGACACCAACATCGAGTACCTCCGCCTGCTCGTGAACGACGACGACGTGCGGGCGGCCCGCCTCGACACCACCCTGATCGAGCGACGGCTCCCGGGCCTGCCCTTCCGGCACGTGACCGCCGAGGAGATCGCGCTCGCCGCCGCGCTGCTCGTCGAGGCCGAATCCCCAGGACCACCAAGGCCCCGCGCATCCGCCGGGTCACCCTGGCATCGCGGCGACGGCTTCCGGCTCGGGACGGCCCGCCCCCGCACGGTGACGCTCGAACTCGACGGCGGTGCGACAGCGACCGTCCGGCTCCTGCGTGCCGGCAGCGGGTGGACCGTGTCCGGTGACGGCGGTCCGGATGCAGTCCTGGCGGTCCAGGTCGACGACGACGGCGGGGTGACCGTGGACGGCGTGCGGTCGCGCCGGCAGTACGCCGTCCACGGGGACACCGTATGGCTGGGCGAGGCCGGCTGGTCGGCCCGCCTCCGCCGGCCCGGCCGCCGGGAACTGCTCGACGCAGCCCTGTCCCGGATCACCCGCGAGGAAGGATCGGCCGACCCGCTGGTGCGGAGTCCCATGCCGGGGACCGTGGTGTCCGTGGCCGTCGAGGACGGCGCCGCCGTGCAGGCGGGCGACGTCCTGGTCGCGGTCGAGGCCATGAAGATGGAGCACCAGCTCACCGCCGCGCTGTCCGGCGTCGTCCGCCTGTCCCTGAAGCCCGGGGACCTCGTCAGGGCGCAACAGGTCGTCGCCACCATCGAGGCCGCCCCGGAGGGCGGTCGCGTACCGATCCCAGAGGAAGGGAATGCAGCATGAACTTCGAACTGAGCGATGACTACCAGGACCTCGTCGACACCGTCCGCGAATTCGCGGACGAGGTCGTGGCGCCGGTCTCCGCGAAGCACGACGCCGAGCACAGCTTCCCCTACGAGGTGGTCAAGCAGATGGGGGACATGGGCCTGTTCGGCCTGCCGTTCCCCGAGGAGTACGGGGGCATGGGCGGCGACTACTTCGCGCTGTGCCTGGCCCTCGAACAGCTGGCCCGGGTGGACCAGTCCGTGGCCATCACCCTCGAAGCCGGGGTGTCGCTCGGGGCAATGCCGGTCTACCGGTTCGGCACGGAGGAGCAGAAGCAGCAGTGGCTGCCCTCCCTCGCGGCGGGTACGGCCCTCGGCGGGTTCGGCCTCACCGAATCCGAGGCGGGCTCCGATGCCTCCGGCACGAAGACGACGGCGAGGCTCGAGGACGGCGCCGCCGGCCCCGAGTGGGTGATCAACGGCACCAAGGAGTTCATCACGAACTCGGGCACCGACATCACTTCCCTGGTCACGGTCACCGCCGTGACCGGGACCTCGGAGCGCCCGGACGGCTCCGTGAAGAAGGAGATCTCTACGATCCTCGTCCCCTCGGACACGCCGGGCTTCACGGCCGAGAAGGCCTACAACAAGGTGGGCTGGAACGCCTCGGACACGCACCCGCTCACGCTCCGGGACGTCCGCGTTCCGGAGGCGAACCTGCTCGGCCTGCGCGGCCGGGGCTACGCCAACTTCCTGCAGATCCTCGACGAGGGCCGGATCGCGATCGCGGCGCTTGCGACCGGTGCAGCGCAGGGCTGCGTGGAGGAGTCGATCCGCTACGCCGGGGAGCGGATGGCCTTCGGCAGCACCATCGGCGCCTACCAGTCCATCCAGTTCAAGATCGCCCGCATGCAGGTCAGAGCGCACACCGCCCGCCTGGCCTACTACGACGCCGCATCGCGCATGCTCGCCGGCAAGCCATTCAAGACGCAGGCCTCGATCGCGAAGCTCGTGGCCGGTGAGGCGGCCATGGACAACGCCCGCGATGCGACGCAGATCTTCGGCGGCTACGGTTTCATCAACGAGTTCGTGGTGTCCAGGCACTACCGTGACTCGAAGATCCTCGAGATCGGCGAGGGGACCACGGAGGTCCAGCTCATGCTGATCGCGAGGGAACTCGGCCTCTCGGCCGGAGCCCCCGGGGCGCAGTAGCGGCCCCGCGACACGTAAGGAGAAGCAGTGATCAACAAGGTGGTTGGCAGTGCAGCAGAGGCCGTGGCGGACATCCCCGACGGCGCATCACTCGCCGTCGGCGGATTCGGCCTGTGCGGTATCCCGGGAGCCCTGATCGAGGCCCTGCACGCGCAGGGGACGGCGGAGCTCGAGACCGTGAGCAACAATTGCGGCGTCGACGACTGGGGCCTCGGCATCCTGCTGTCCGAGCACCGGATCCGCCGGACCATCAGTTCCTACGTCGGGGAGAACAAGGAATTCGCGCGCCAGTACCTCGCGGGTGAGCTCGAGGTGGAGCTGACGCCCCAGGGCACCCTTGCCGAGAAGCTCCGGGCGGGCGGCGCCGGGATTCCCGCGTTCTACACCACGGCCGGCGTGGGCACCCAGGTCAGCGAGGGCGGCCTTCCCCAGCGGTACGACGACGCCGGCAACGTCGCCGTCGCGTCCGAACCCAAGGAGGTACGGTCCTTCGACGGCGTCGACTACGTGCTCGAAGAGTCCCTCCGCCCGGACTACGCGCTGGTACATGCCTGGAAGGGCGACCGCCACGGCAACCTCGTCTTCCATGCCACAGCGATGAATTTCAACCCGCTGTGCGCCTCCGCCGGCAGGATCACCATCGCCGAGGTCGAGGAGCTCGTCGAACCCGGCGAGCTCGATCCCGGCTCCATCCACACACCCGGGATCTTCGTCCAGCGCGTGGTCCTCGCACCCGGCACCGAGAAACGCGTCGAGAAGCGCACCGTGTCGCTCGCCGCCCCCGCGCCCGCCCCCGAAGGAGCATGACCATGGCACGAACCCGCAACGAACTCGCCGCCCGGGTTGCGCAGGAGCTGGAAAACGGACAGTACGTCAACCTCGGCATCGGCATGCCCACGCTCATCCCCAACTACATCCCGGAGGGCGTCGAGGTGGTCCTGCACTCCGAGAACGGGATCCTCGGCGTCGGCCCCTATCCCGCCGAGGACGCGGTGGACCCGGACCTCATCAACGCAGGGAAGGAGACCGTCACCGCCAACCCCGGGGCGGCGTTCTTCGATTCCGCGGCATCCTTCGGGATGATCCGCGGCGGCCACGTCGACGTCGCCGTCCTCGGTGCCATGGAGGTCGCCCGGAACGGGGACCTCGCCAACTGGATGGTCCCCGGCAAGATGGTCAAGGGCATGGGCGGGGCCATGGACCTCGTCTTCGGCGCGAAACGCGTCATCGTGATGATGGAACACGTCGACCGCTCGGGCCGCCCGAAGATCGTCGACTCCTGCTCCCTACCGCTCACGGGCAAGGGGTGCGTGAACCGGATCGTCACCGACCTCGCCGTGATCGACGTCGAACCCGACGACGGCGGCACCCTGGTGCTGCGCGAGACCGCACCCGGCGTCACCGTCGAGGACGTGATCGCCACGACCGGAGCCCCCCTGCGGATCGAACTCGGGGAAGCCGCCGCGTGAGCGGTGACGCCGTGCCGGCCGGGCGCGTCATCGAGCAGCGCGGACTGTACTTCGACGAGCTCGAAGTCGGCACGGTGTATGCGCACCGGCCCGGGCGCACCCTGACGGAGGCGGACAACGTCCTGTTCACCACCCTGACCATGAACACCCAGGCCCTGCACCTCGACGCTGCCTGGTCCGCCGGGCAGCCCTTCGGGCAACGGCTCGTGAACTCGATGCTGACCCTGGCGACGCTCGTCGGCCAGTCGGTCACGCAGCTCACCCAGGGCACCATCGTGGCGCAGCTGGGGCTCACCGACGTCGCCTTCCCCCGGCCGCTCTTCCACGGCGACACCCTGTACACCGAGACCGAGATCACCGGTGTCCGCCCGTCGTCCTCGCGCCCCGGACAAGGCATCGTGTCCATGGCCCACACCGGGCGCAACCAGCACGGCGATGTCGTGGCGACGGCGACCCGCAGCGTGCTGATGTGGTCCTCGACGGCAACCAGGGAGGGACAGTCATGAGTGCATCCACCCTCGGTCCCGCGCTGCTCTTCTGCCCGGCGGACCGCCCCGAGCGCTACGGCAAGGCCGCCGACCGCGCCGACACTGTCATCCTCGACCTGGAGGACGCCGTCGCGCCCGCGGCCAAGGAAACCGCGCGGGCGGCGCTCGCCGAGGCTCCACTTGCCCCCGAGCGCACCGTGGTGCGGCTCAACGCGGTGGGCACGGCGGACTTCGAACTCGACTGCGAAGCCGTCCGCCGCACCGGCTACCGCACCGTCATGCTCGCCAAGACGGAGTCGCCCGAACACGTCGCGGCGGTTCGGAAGGCACTCGGGGACGTCGAGGTCATCGCCCTCGTCGAGACGGCCCGCGGCGTCGTGGAGGCCGCAGCGATCGCCCGCGCCGAGGGCGTCACCGCGCTGATGTGGGGCGCCGAGGACCTCGTCGCCTCGCTGGGCGGCACCTCCAGCAGGACGTCGGACGGCACCTACCGGGCCGTGGCACTCCAGGCGCGCTCGCAGGTACTCCTCGCGGCCGGGGCGGTGGGCGTGGGCTGCATCGACGCCGTCTACGTCGACATCGCCGACACCGAGGGCCTCTCCGCCGAGGCCGAGGATGCTGCCGCCTCGGGCTTCGCCGCAAAGGCGTGTATCCACCCCAGCCAGGTCGCCGCGATCCGTGCCGCTTTCGCTCCCGCCGACGACGAGGTGGAGCGCGCCCGTGCGCTGCTCGCCGCCGCGGAGGGGGAGCGGGGCGTGTTCGCCTACGAGGGGCGCATGGTGGACGAGCCGATCCTCCGTCATGCACGCAGCATCCTGGCGAGGGCCCGGGCGTGACGGTGGGCCGGGGACCGGGCGAGCGGACGCAGGAGCAGGCTGCGGGATACTCGATGACCTTTCATGAGGTTCGATGACCTGATCCTGCTGGTGGGCGAGTATCCGTGTGGTGGCCACCGCTGATGGGGGCGTTCGGGGTCGCTCAGGCCGGTACAGCTGGGGTGGGGCCGCGATCGGCATGACCCTCGGACTACCGTGTCAAGGCGCGGATGATCTCCTCGCCGGAAAGCCTTCGTTCTCCGACGTAGTACAGGACGGCACTTTCGGGCAATTGCGCGTCCCATTCGGGATTGATGACGGCACCCTCGTGCTGGACGGCGAGCACCGTGGTGGTGAAGTTCCGTCCCAGAGCTTCCTGAACCTGCCCGAAGGTCGCCTGCGGGAGTGCTCGGGGCAGTCGCGTGCTGTAGGTGTTCCGACCGCCATGACTCATCAGGTCGGCGTAGATGACAGCGATGCCGGGGTCCTGCAACTCCTCGGTGGCAAGCCGAGGTGAGTGCCACTGAACACAGCGGACACCAGCGTCGATGTAGGAGAAGTTGCGGGCGCGGCTCATATCGCGCAGCGTGACGACGGTGTGCGCACCGGGGTTCACATGCGTGACGGCTACGGTGACCGCGAGTGCTTCATTATCATCGCGGGCGTCGATGAGCACGCGCGCGGCACGGTGCACGCCGGCACGCCGCAGCACGCTTTCCTCGGTGAGATCACCGCGGACGAAGCCGAGGTCGGGCTGCTCGGGCATCGGATTCTCCGGAACGTCCTCCCAGGCGCACAGGGCAACCGGATGAACGTCATCAGCGACGATCTCGTGGATCAGTCGTTGGGTGCGTCCAGGCGTGTAGCCCACGATCACGAGGTGGTTCGACATATCCAGATCCTTCTGGCCCTTCATGCGGTGTCCCTTCGCGTTATCGATCGCGGTTGCAATGCTGGTGAACAGGGTGGTCAATGTCACGATGCCACCGACGATCACGTAGCCCCCGACCGCGCGGCCGCCGACCGTGGTCGGAAAGTAGTCGCCGTACCCGACCGTGGCGGCGGTGACCAGAAACCACCACCAGTAGTTTCCCGCCGACGTGATCGTGTTGCTCGACGGCTCAGCCCACACCATGAGAGGCCAACTGGTGAGGAACACCACGATGATGATCAGCGCTGGTAATACCCAAATACGCCTGCGCCCGAGTCGTCGGATGAGACGGATCAGTACAAATGGCACCCTGCGCACCCTTCTCGGTTCCGGAACAGCACCGGTTGACCATACCCCGCCAGATCCGCCCTCGACCGGCTGGTCGGCGTAGGCTCGGTCAGCAAAGGCTGTTGGGAGGGTGTTGTCATGACGGTCGAGCACCACGCAGTAGTTGTCGGCGGGGGCATTGCAGGCCTGGCTGCGGCGGTTTCTCTCCTACAAGAGGGCTGGAAGGTGACTGTGCTCGAGCGGGCGCGGGCCTTCACGGAGGTCGGTGCAGGCCTGACGATCACTCCTAATGGGATGTCGGCTCTGGCACCTCTTGGCGTCGACGCTGCTGTCCGCGCTGCGGGTTATCGGATACGTATGGCCGGCACCACCGATGAACACGGCTCATGGTTGTTGCGCGTCCCTCCCGCCAGGACATCCAGCTCGAGCCAGGAGGTCTACGGGATCCACCGACAGGACCTCCACGGCGTGCTGCTTGCTGCTGCTCACGGGGCCATGTTGATGGGTGGTACCCGGGTCGTCAGCGTCACTCCGGGTATACCGGGCGGAGCCAAGGCACGAGTGGACTGTGTGAGCGCGACGGGTGCCGTGTCCTATGATGCCGATCTTGTCATCGGGGCCGACGGTCTTCGCAGCACTGTCAGGGGCCTCGTTGCTTCAGGAACAGCGCCGCGGTTCAGTGGCAAGTCGTCGTGGCGTGGAATCGTGCCCGACTCGGCGCTTGTGACAGAGGATTTCACTGTTCGATGGGGCCCGGGAACAGAGTTCGGGGCCGTACGTATCGGAGCTGCCCAGGTGTACTGGTACGGGTACACCTCCTCGGAGGAAGGCTATCGCTGGCCCGATGAGAAGGCCGCCGCCATGCATCATTTCCGCGAATGGGCGGACCCCGTACGTCCTCTCATCGATCGCACCCCGGGTGACCAGGTATTGCGTCACGACGTCTACGACCTCGCCCCTCACCTCAGGACCTTTGTCTTCGGACGGGTCGTGCTCATCGGCGACGCAGCACACGCCATGATCCCCACCATGGGGCAAGGAGCGAACTCCTCGCTGGAGGACGGCGCCTGCGTCGGACTCCTGATCGGTCGACCCGTCAACGAGGGAGTGTCCCTGCAGTCGGCATTGAGCACTTTCGACGCGTCCCGCCGCCCTCGCACGCAGAAGATAGCCCGCCGATCGCGAAGCGCCGGGCGCTTCGGTGCTGGGCTTGAGAGCAGGATCAGCATCACTGTTCGCAACACCGTGATGAGAGCGGTGCCGGCCGGACCGGCGATGAAAGCAGGAGCATCGGTGCTCACGTGGCAAGCCACGACCTGAGCGCGCACCGATCGCACCCCCATCTTCATCGGTCTCGAGTCATCCGCAGCCCTCGAACCACTGACGGGTGACGCTGGAAAGGAACTCACTCCACTGCGCAACACTCCTTTCCCGCTGCGAGATACTGGGGCCATGGATTTCAGCAACCCCTCCCGGCAGCATCGGCGCGTCTCCATCCTCGGTTCCACCGGTTCCATCGGGACCCAGGCACTCGACGTGATCGCCGCGGCTCCCGACCGCTTCAGCGTCGCCGGACTCAGCGCGGGAGGGCGAAACCTGGAGCTCCTCGCCCGTCAGGCCGTCGCGGTCCTGGCTCCCGCCGTCGGGGTCGCCTCCGCATCGGAGGCGGACCTCGAGCGCGCGATTGGACACGCCGCCGATGACGCCGGCGTCACCGGGTACGCGCCGGAACTGTTCGCGGGCGACAGCGCTGCAGCGAAGGTGGCGGCCTGGCCCGACGCCGACGTGGTCCTGAACGGCATCACCGGCTCGATCGGCCTGGAGCCGACCCTTGCCGCGCTCGCGGCCGGACACCTGCTCGCACTGGCCAACAAGGAGTCGCTGATCGCCGGGGGAGCGCTCGTGCGTGCGGCGGCCGCCCCCGGGCAGCTCGTCCCCGTCGACTCCGAGCACTCCGCCATTGCCCAGGCGCTCCGCGGCGGCACGACCGACGAGGTGGACCGCCTGGTCCTCACGGCGTCCGGTGGCCCGTTCCGTGGCCGGACGCGCGCGCAGCTGCGGGACGTCACGCCGGCGCAGGCCCTCGCCCATCCGACGTGGGACATGGGCCGGGTGATCAGCACGAACTCCGCCTCCATGGTCAACAAGGCCCTCGAGGTGATCGAGGCGCACCTCCTCTTCGACATCCCGCTGGAGCGGATCGACGTCGTCGTCCACCCGCAGTCCGTCATCCACTCGATGGTGCAGTTCATCGACGGCTCCACGCTGGCCCAGGCCTCCCCGCCCGACATGCGTCTCCCGATCGCCCTCGGGATCGGCTGGCCGTTCCGGGTGCCGGGGTCGGCGCGTGCCTGCGACTGGAGCCGGCCCACCGAGTGGACCTTCGAGCCGCTGGACGAGGAGCCCTTCCCGGCGATCTCGCTCGCCAAGCGCGCGGCAGCCGAGGGCGGCACGCGCATGGCCGTCTACAACGCCGCGAACGAGGAGGCCGTGGATGCCTTTCACAGGGGAGCCATAGGTTTTCCTGACATCGTGGACACGGTGGCCGCCGTCGTCGACGACCAGCGTGCCGAAGAAGGCGCGGGTGCCGGTGGGGCGCTGAGCCTGGCCGCGGTGCTCGACGCGGAGCGCTGGGCACGGGCGAGGGCCCGGGTCCGTTGTGGCCTCGCGGAAGCTCCGTCGGGGTCGCCGCTGCCGGGTACGGCAGCCCGATCGGAAGACCAGAAGGACAAGCTGTGACTGTTCTCTTGTTTCTCGCCGGCGTGCTCTTCGTCGTGATCGGGATCGCGGCGTCGATCGCGCTGCACGAGGTGGGCCACCTGGTGCCCGCGAAGCTGTTCCGGGTCCGCGTCACGCAGTACATGGTCGGATTCGGTCCCACCATCTGGTCCAGGCGACGCGGGGAGACCGAGTACGGCCTGAAGGCGATCCCGGCCGGCGGTTACGTCTCGATGGTGGGCATGTTCCCTCCCGCGACCACGGCGGCCGGTGCGGTGCGCCAGTCCAGCACCGGTGTCTTCCAGCAGCTCACCAACGACGCCCGGCAGGCCGCCGCCGAACAGCTGCAGCCCGGGGACGAGAACCGCGTCTTCTACAAGCTGCCCATCTGGAAGCGGATCGTCATCATGCTCGGCGGGCCATTAATGAACCTCCTGATCGGGACGGTCCTGTTCGCCGTGCTCATCATGGGTTTCGGCACCGCCCAGGCGACCACGACGGTGTCCGAGGTCTACCGGTGCGTGGTGCCGGCGAGCCAGCAGGCGGCCACGGGCCAGACCGACTGCGCCCCGGATGATCCCGCCGCCCCCGCCTTCGAGGCGGGCCTCGAGCCGGGGGACCGCGTCGTCGCCTTCGACGGCAGGGAGGTCACGAACTGGGACGAGTTCTCCGGCTGGATCCGCGACGCAGCGGGACGCGAGGTCGGCATCACGGTGGTGCGCGACGGCGAGACCCTCGACTCCCGGATCACCCCCCTGCTGACGGAGCGGCCGGTCACGACGGTCGACGGCGCCGTCGAGGTCGACGACGAGGGCAACGCCGTGACCCAGGAGGTCGGTTTCATCGGCGTCGGGTCGACGCAGGAACTGGTGCCGCAGCCGGCGAGCGAGGTACTCCCGGCCGTCGGCGACTCGCTGGCCCGCGTCGCGGGAGTGGTCCTGAACCTCCCGCAACGCGTCGTGGAGGTCGGCCAGGCAGCGTTCTCGGATGCGCCGCGTGATCCGGAGGGCCCCATCAGCGTGGTGGGTGTCGGCAGGATCGCGGGGGAGATCTCAGCGATGGAGGAGATCCCCGTGGCCTCCCGCGCGGCGACGCTCGTTGGACTCGTCGCCGGCGTGAACCTCGCCCTGTTCGTGTTCAACCTGGTTCCGCTCCTCCCGCTCGACGGCGGGCACGTGGCGGGAGCTCTCTGGGAGGGGCTGCGCCGCGGGATCGCCCGCCTGCTGAAGCGTCCGGACCCGGGACCCTTCGACATGGCCAAGCTCCTGCCGCTCACCTATGCCGTGGCGATCCTGCTCATGGGGATGGGTGTCCTGCTGGTCTATGCCGACATCGTGAAGCCGGTCGACCTCTTCGGTTGACCGGTTGTAATCCGGAATTCAACCCCATACGGTTGATGAGTGTTCGTTCTCACCATCGACCAGGCAGGCAGCCGTTCCTCGGAGGATCGCATCCCGGAACTGCTGGAGCTCCTGCATCCCATTCCCGCAGTGCTGCCCTGGGAGCGGTCCGTCGGTGACGAGGCGCAGGGCGTCGTCGCCTCCGCGGGCGATGTCGTCGAGGCCACGATGCTCTGCCTGCGCGCGGGCGGCTGGTACGTCGGCATCGGCATCGGAGAGGTGGAGCGGCCCTTTCCGGCCTCCCCCCGGGAGGGTCGCGGGTCTGCCTTCGTCGCTGCCCGGAAAGCCGTCGACCGCGCCAAGAAGACGGGGGACCGCGCGCCCCTCGCCGTCGAGGGCCCGGATGGCCGGGCCGCCGGCCCAGGGGAGGCGGAGGGAGTGCTCGCGCTGCTCGGGCGCCACGTTCTGGGCCGCTCGGAGGCCGAGTGGCGGATCCTGGATCTCCTCCAGCCCGGCGAGCGCGGCACGCAGACAGCCGTGGCACGGACCCTGGGCATCAGCCCGCAGGCCGTGAGCAAGGCCGCGGCCCGCGCCGCCTGGCACGAGGAGCACGCCGTCCGGCCGGCAGCCGCTCGCCTCCTGGCCTGGGTGGATGACGGCGCGGCCGAGGAGCCGATCGCCTAGCTGTGTCGCGCGCCGGGTTGCGCCGCACCGTTGGGGGTGCCGTGGGGTAGACATGGAGGAAGGACGAAGGAGGCTCGGTGGACGCACTATGGATCGCGGTGGCGCTGCTCGTCGCGGGCGGCATCGGGTCACCCGTGACCATGCTCGTGCTGCGCCTGGCCCGCTCGGTCGACACCGCGGAACGACGCCGCGAGGAGCCGCCCGAGCCGGCGGACCAGCCCCAGCTCGACCTCCCCGAACCACCCGCCGATCCGCCCCAGGCACCGGTCGACGCCCTGCCGCCGGGGGTGCTTCGCGGAGGGCTGGTCATCGGCGTGCTGGAGCGGCTCGCGGTGACCGTCGCCATCCTCGGCGGGCAGCCGGTCGCCATCGCGTACGTCGTCGCGATCAAGGCTCTGGGGCGCTACGCAGAACTCAAGGAGACCCCGGCGGCTTCCGAGCGGTTCATTATCGGCACGCTGGCCTCGATGCTCTGGGCTGCGGGCGTGGCGACGATCATCAAGGTCTACCTGCTGCCGGTCCCGTAGGGTGAAGCCCATGAGTATCTTCGCCGTCGAGTACGTCTACAGCCCCGACCAGAACGACCTCCGCGCCGAGCACCGGCCGGCCCACCGGGCCTGGCTGCAGGGGCTCGTGGAGCAGGGCCGCGTCCTGGCTTCCGGTCCCTTCTCGGATGGCACGGGTGCCCTCCTGGTCTTCTCCGCCGAGACCGAGGCGGACCTCAACCAGCTCGTGAGCCAGGACCCGTTCGCCGTCGTCGGGGCCATCGCGGCCGTCAAGACCATCGGGTGGAATCCCGTCGTCGGAGCGTTCCGCGACCTCGTGTGACCTGGATCGCCACGGGGCCGTCGGCCGCCGGGGCGGGTGGATAATGAAATCAAGAATCTCGTCGGACGAGCGGTCAAGGCCGCCAGCATGGAGGATGTTTTGACCTCGGTCAACCTAGGAATGCCAGCAGCACCGCCGCCCGTCCTCGCCCCCCGGCGCAAGACCCGCCAGATCAAGGTCGGATCGGTGGGCGTCGGATCGGATTCCCCGATCAGCATCCAGTCGATGACCACCACCCCCACCACGGACATCAACGCGACGCTCCAGCAGATCGCGGAACTGACCGCCACCGGTTGCGACATCGTCCGCGTGGCCTGCCCGTCCGCGGACGACGCCGCCGCGCTCCCGATCATCGCGAAGAAGTCCCAGATCCCCGTGATCGCCGACATCCACTTCCAGCCGAAGTACGTCTTCGCCGCGATCGACGCCGGCTGCGCGGCTGTGCGCGTCAACCCCGGCAACATCCGGAAGTTCGACGACCAGGTCAAGGAGATCGCCGCGGCCGCAAAGGCCGCCGGGACCTCCATCCGCATCGGCGTCAACGCCGGTTCACTGGACCCGCGCCTCATGGAGAAGTACGGGAAGGCAACGCCCGAGGCCCTCGTCGAGTCCGCCGTCTGGGAAGCATCCCTCTTCGAGGAGCACGACTTCCACGACTTCAAGATCTCCGTGAAGCACAACGACCCCGTGATCATGGTCCGGGCCTACGAGCTGCTCGCCGAGCGCGGCGACTGGCCCCTGCACCTCGGCGTGACCGAGGCCGGACCGGCCTTCCAGGGCACGATCAAGTCCGCTACCGCCTTCGGGGCGCTCCTGTCCAAGGGCATCGGCGACACCATCCGCGTCTCGCTCTCGGCCCCGCCGGTCGAGGAGATCAAGGTAGGCAACCAGATCCTGCAGTCGCTCAACCTGCGTCCCCGCAAGCTCGAGATCGTGTCCTGCCCGTCCTGTGGCAGGGCCCAGGTGGACGTCTACACGCTCGCCGAGGAGGTCACCGCCGGCCTCGAGGGCATGGAGGTCCCGCTGCGCGTGGCCGTCATGGGCTGCGTCGTCAACGGGCCGGGCGAGGCCCGCGAAGCCGACCTGGGTGTCGCATCCGGCAACGGCAAGGGGCAGATCTTCGTTCGGGGCCAGGTCATCAAGACTGTCCCCGAGGACCAGATCGTTGAGACACTCATCGAGGAAGCGATGCGGCTCGCAGAGGAAATGGGTGAGGCTGATGGCGAAACTGCTGGCCAGGGTGGCCCCATGGTTACCGTTAGCTAGGCCCCAGCCCGATCCCGAAGGGCCCTGGTCCTTCCGGGTCCTCGGCGAGGAGGACACGAGGGACCTCTGGGCGATCGTCGCCGCCGATCCGGTGGCCAACGTGTTCGTAGCCTCCCACCTCGAGTCCATGGGCACGGCCGCGCCGTCGTTCTCCGGCGGTGAGATCATCGGCATGTTCCGGCACAACGAGCTGCGTGCTGCCTGCTGGGCCGGCGTGAACCTCGTGCCGATCGGCGTGACGGACGAGACCGGAGCCATCTTCGGCGATCACCTCGGCCGGTCGGGCCGGACCTTCTCGTCGATCTTCGGGCTCTCCGAGGGGGTCATGGACCTGTGGTCGACGCTCGAGGACTACAGTGCCGAGCCGTTCGACGTGCGCCCCACGCAGCCGCTCATGGCCATCGACACGGACCCGCTGATCGCCCCCGCGCCGGACCTCCGGTTCACGCGGCCCGACGAACTCGACCGGCTCCTGCCCGCCTGCGCCGCGATGTTCGAGGAGGAAGTGGGCTACTCGCCGTTCATCGGCGGGTCGGACCACTACCGGCGCCGCGTCGCATCCCTCATCAGCAGGAAGCACTCGCTCGCCGCGTTCGGTGACGACGGCGAGGTGGTCTTCAAGGCCGAACTGGGCACGGTGTCCTCCCAGGCCGTGCAGGTGCAGGGTGTCTGGATGAACCCCGACCACCGGGGCAGGGGGCTGAGCGCCGCCTACATGGCCGCCGTCGTCGACGCCGCCCGCTCGCTGGCCCCGACCGTGAGCCTCTACGTGAACTCCTACAACGCACGGGCCCTCGCGGCCTATCGGCGTGTGGGCTTCGAGCAGGTGGACACGTTCGCGACCATCCTCTTCTGAGGAGGGATCCGGACGCGGCGGCCCGCGGCGGTCCAGCGGGCGGGACCCGCTAGATTGGTACCTGTTGTTTCCCGCCGGACGGCGGGAAGGTGAATGGCAGTACCGATATGAACGGACACCCGCGTGGTCTTACGACTCTCGACCCTTTTCCTGCGCACCCTGCGTGAAGATCCAGCCGACGCCGAAGTCGCGAGCCACCGCCTCCTGGTGCGCGCGGGCTACATCCGGCGCGCGGCGCCGGGTATCTACAGCTGGCTGCCGCTGGGGCTCAAGGTCCTCGCACGGGTCGAGGCGATCGTCCGCGAGGAGATGGAAGCCATCGGCGCGCAGGAAGTCCACTTCCCGGCGCTGCTGCCGAAGGAGCCCTACGAGGCGACCAACCGCTGGACCGAGTACGGCGACGGCATCTTCCGCCTGAAGGACCGCAAGGGCGCGGACTACCTCCTCGCGCCGACGCACGAGGAGATGTTCACGCTGCTCGTGAAGGACCTGTACACCTCGTACAAGGACCTCCCCGTGAGCCTCTTCCAGATCCAGACCAAGTACCGGGACGAGGCCCGCCCCCGTGCCGGCCTGCTCCGCGGACGCGAGTTCATCATGAAGGACTCCTACTCGTTCGACATCGACGACGAGGGCCTGGAGGCAAGCTACCAGCTGCACCGCGCCGCGTACCTCCGCATCTTCGAGCGCCTCGGACTCGAGGTGGTCCCGGTGACGGCGACGGCCGGGGCGATGGGCGGCTCGAAGAGCGAGGAATTCCTGCACCCGACACCCATCGGCGAGGACACCTTCGTCCGGTCCGCCGGGGGCTACACCGCCAACGTGGAGGCCGTCACCACGGTGGTCCCCGAGGCGATCGACTACACCGACGCCCCCGCCGCCGAGGTGCGCGACACCCCCGACACCCCCACCATCGGCACCCTCGTGGACCATGCCAATGCCGCGGTGCCCCGGGACGACCGCGCCTGGACCGCCGCCGACACCCTCAAGAACGTCGTGCTGGCCGCCGTCCTGCCCACCGGCGAGCGCGAGATCGTCGTCGTCGGCGTGCCCGGCGACCGCACCGTGGACCTCAAGCGCATCGAGGCGAACATCGCCGGCCACCTCGAGACCGGCGGCGAGGTCGCTGTCGAGGCCGCCAACGAGGAGGACCTGAAGAAGCACCCGGGCCTCGTCAAGGGGTACATCGGCCCCGGGCTCGCACTGGACTCCGCCGTCATCGGCGCCGAGGCGTCCACCGGCCTCCGGTACCTCGTGGACCCCCGCGTGGTTCCCGGCACGTCGTGGATCACGGGTGCCAACGAGCACGGCAGGCACGTCTTCGGGCTCATCGCGGGCCGCGACTTCGCCTGGGACGGTGTCATCGAGGCGGTCGAGGTGCGCGAGGGCGACGAGGCACCGGACGGATCGGGACCGCTGATCGCTGCCCGCGGCATCGAGATGGGCCACATCTTCCAGCTCGGCCGCAAGTACGCGGACGCGCTCGGGCTGAAGGTCCTCGACCGGAACGGCAAGCTCGCCACGGTCACCATGGGCTCGTACGGCGTCGGGGTCACGCGCGCCATCGCCGCCCTCGCCGAGTCCAACCACGACGACCGCGGCATCGTCTGGCCCCGCAACGTCGCTCCCGCCGACGTCCACATCGTCGCGACCGGCAAGGGAGCCGAGGTGTTCGAGGCCGCGGAGAAGCTCGCCGCAGAGCTGGAGGCGGCCGGCCTCGCCGTCCTGTACGACGACCGGCCCAAGGTGTCCCCGGGCGTGAAGTTCGGCGACGCGGAGCTCATCGGCGTGCCCACCATCGTCGTCGTCGGGCGTGGGCTGGCGGACGGGGTCCTCGAGGTCAAGGACCGCAGGACGGGTGAGGCGCAGAACGTCCCCGTCGCCGAGGCTGCCGCGCTGCTGCGCGGATTCGCCGCCTCCTAGTCCGCTGTGGGCTCGGGACTCGAGGAACTGCACCTCGCGACGATCCTGCTGGTGCTCGTCGCGGGGTTCGCCGCCGGGTGGGTGGATGCCGTCGTCGGCGGAGGCGGTCTGCTGCAGCTGCCGGCGCTGCTGCTGGTACCCGGCATCGCGCCCGTCGAGGCCCTGGCCACCAACAAGCTCGGGTCCATCTTCGGAACGACGACGAGCGCCGTCACCTACTACCGGCGGGCCCACCCGGACCTGAGGACGGCGCTGCCGATGGCGGGGATCGCGCTCCTCGGCAGCTTCGGCGGGGCGGTCCTCGCGGCGTCCCTGCCGTCGTCGGTCTTCAAACCGGTCATCGTGGTGGCGCTGGTCGCCGTTGCGGTGTTCACCGCGCTGAAGCCGTCGGTCGGGACGCTCACGGAGCTGCGCCACCAGGGAGCGCGGCACTACGGGACGGCCGGCGCGATCGGGCTCGTCATCGGGTTCTACGACGGCCTGATCGGGCCGGGTACGGGTTCCTTCCTCATCATCGCGATGGTCACGCTGCTCGGCTACAACTTCCTCGGTGCCAGTGCGAAGGCGAAGATCGTCAACATGGCGACCAACTTCGGTGCCCTGATGTTCTTCCTCCCGAACGGCTCCATCCTGTGGGGGCTGGGGCTCCTGCTCGGCGTCGCGAACATGGCCGGTGGCTACACCGGGTCGCGCATGGCGATCAGCCAGGGCAGCAGATTCATCCGGATCGTGTTCCTGGCCGTGGTGGGAGCCCTGATCCTCAAGCTCGGATACGACGTCTGGGTGGAGAACGTGCGCCCGTTCCTGGCCGGGACCCGGTAGCTGTGGGGCCCGGTAGCAACCGGCGCCGGCTGCGCTAGAGGACCGGCAGCTCGCCGACCGGCGGCAGTCCGTCCAGTGTCCGCCCGAGCACGGAACTCGCCACCCACAGGGACCGCTGCGCGTCGCCCGTCCGGCCATGGGTGAGGTAGGACAGCGCGTTGCGCACCTCACGGACCACGGTCCAGCCCCGGGCGAGGCCGGCGTCGAGACCGGCGGCCGTCGCCAGGGCCGTGGAGTGGGCGTGGAGGTGACCCGCCGGGTCCGCGGCGTCGAGCTCGGACAGGCGGTTCCACAGCATCGGTGCCAGGGCGTACTCGGCGTCGCCGAGCACCGGCTTCGGGTCGATCGCGGTGAACTCCCGCAGCTGACCCTGCGAGGACGGCAGCAGGTTTCCGTAGTGCAGGTCGGAATGCACGAGGACGTCGCGCTGCGACCGTCGCCCGACGATGCCGCGCGACTGGCACACCTCGAGCGCGGACTCCATGAGCCACCGCGGGAACGGTTCGCCGAGTTCGTGCCACCGGGCGGGAAGGGTGTCCGTCCACCGCTCGGCGTCGGACGCGAGGTGCGGGAACGCGGCCCAGGGGGCGCTGTCGCCGGCCGGTATCGACAGCCGGCGCAGCACACGGCCCCACGGTTCGGGCGTCTCGTCGAGCGGCACGTCCATCAGGGAGTGGTCGCCGTCGAGCCGGTCGAGCAGCAGCGCGAAGTCGGGGCGCGACGCCGCCTGCAGGCGCACCGCCCCCGTCCCGTCCCAGAGTTCCAGCGCATCCGGCTCCGGCAAGGCCTCGTCGTGCGGGATCGTCAGTTTGAGGACGGCCTCCGCGGGATCATTCCCGTCCCGTCGGACGACGGGGACGACGACGGCGCACTGGCCCGCCCACACGGGCTGTCCGTGCCGCAGATCGAGGACCAGGTTCCAGGCCTCGATCCTCCCTGCCAGCAGTTCACGCCACTCCCGGGTCCACCGGGCACCGCCGTCGATGCTCCGCGCGCTCTGCAGGAGTCGGGGTGGCAGGTCCGGAAGAGCGCCCGGGACGCGGTCCTGATTGCTAACCACGGTCGGGTCCTGCCGGCGCCGGGGTGTCCGCGGGAGCCGGTGTGTCCGCGGGAGCCGGAGTCGCCCCCGACATCGACGCACCCGCGGAACCCCCCACGGATCCAGCCGCGGATCCAGCCGTCAGGCCGGGGAAGGCATCGAGCGGCGTTCCGGCCTCGAGGCTGCGCTGGACGGCTGCGTTGTAGGAGGCGACGGCCCAGGCGCGGACGTCCGGGCCGACAGCGGACACGAGGCCGGCGTACAGCTCGGCGTGGTCCTGTTCGAGCTCCCGGAGGGCTGCCTCCGGATCGGAGCGGAAGGGCGGGGCAATCGCGAAGCCTGCAGGCGCAGGGGCCACGGGGACGCAGAGCTCCGCGAGGCGTCGGGCGGCGGCGTCGGCCGCCGCCTGGTGGACAGCCGAGCGAGTGAGCGCTGCTGCGGGGTCGGGCAGCAGGGCGGCGGCGACCTCGTAGCCGTAGCGGGCCTCCTCTTCGGCCGTTTTCGCGTTCACCAGGGCCTGCCGGTCAGCCTCGGTCCCGAGGGGGGTCCCGGCGCAATCGTCGGAAGCGGCAGGGTCGGCCGACGAGGCCGGAGCGGGGACGCCGGCGGGGTCGGTAGGACCGGCTGACGTGGTGGGGCCAGCGGGAGCGGCAGGGTCGGCCGGAGCAGCGGATCCGACTTCGCCGGCCGTGAGGTCCGCGGCGGACAGGGTGTCGGCAGCAGGGAGCCCGCTCTCAGCCCCGAGCGTCTGCCCGATGAGCACCGCCTGCCGCCACTGGTTGGCCCCCGCGGAGGCCAGCACCCGGGCGGGACCGGGTTCGGCGTCGACGGCGTCCCGCAGGCTTCGCAGGGCGCTGTCCCGGAGCATCGACAGGAAGCGCGGTCCGTCCACCGGCACCCCGGCACTCGAGGATGCTCCCGGCGCCGGCGCCGGGGCCTGGTCGCCGGGCGTATGACTGCCGGACGTAGAACTGCCGGGCGTCGCACTGCCGGACGTAGGACTGGGCGACGCGGTGCCGGCCTGCGCGGCGCCGCCGGCATCCGTCCCCCCCGGTGCAGGGGCGGGGGAGCGCGGCAGGGAGACGGCGTCCGCCTGCGCGTCCAGGTCGGCGGCGGCCGCCTCCAGACGCTCCCCGAGAACGGGCTCGAGGGCCGGCTGGAGGGCCCGTGTTGCCCGCGCGTCGGCGGCCAGCGCGCGGTACCGTCCCTCGGCGTCGAGCTGGACCTGTTCGGCGGCCGAGTAGACGGGGGCGGCCGGTTCGGCCGACCAGAGCCCGATCCCGACGACGATCCCGGCTCCGAGCAGGACGACGGCGAACAGGCCGGTGAGCCCCGCGGACCAGCGCAGGGCGCGTCCGGCGACGCGGCTTCCGCGCACCCGCTGTCCGCCCGTCTCCGCCCGCATGATCACAGTTCCCGATGATGCCACGGTGGGTTGCGTTTCACCCGGTCCTACCCCCGGCACCGCGGAATGTCGGTACTCTTGGATGACAACATCATCGAGTGGGAGGCAGCCATGGCGGTCCGGTCCGGGAACGAAAAACATGCTCCGACCCGCAAATCGGCCCTGGAGGTCGAGCTGCAGGCCGAAGCCCAGCGCCTGCGGACCAGGCTGCAGCCCGTGGTGGAACAGCACAATCTCTACCTCGAGGACGTCGACATCAAGGTCGCCGGCTCCCACCGCACGGTCCACGTCGTCGTGGACCTCCCCGAGGACGCATCGGGAAGCGTGGGGCTCGATGTGATCTCCGCGATCTCCCCGGACCTCTCGGCGGCGATGGACAGTGATCCCGACGATGACGACCGCCCGTACAACCTGGAGATCTCCTCACCCGGGGTCTCCCGTCCCCTCACCGAACCGCGGCACTGGCGCCGCAGCGTGGGGCGCGTGGTCGAGGTCAAGCCGGTGACCGGCGACGTCGTCGTCGGCCGCCTGAAGGACATCACCGCCACGGGCATCCGACTGATCCCGCACCTGCCCGTCAAGAAGGGCATGAAGCCGAAGCAGGGCGATCCGCTCGCCCTCGAGTTTTCCAAGATCCGCAAGGGGACCGTCCAGGTCGAATTCGCGCATCTTGAGGATGAACACCACGAGAACAGCGATGGGGCCGATCCGGACAACTCCGGCGCCGTGCACCCCGCGTAAGGAGACCTACATGGACATTGATATGAGCGCGCTGAGGCTCCTCGAGCACGAGCGCGAGATCCCGCTGGACAAGCTGGTGCCCACGATCGAGCAGGCACTGCTCATCGCGTACCACCGCACACCCGGCGCCCACGAGACCGCCCGCGCCGAGCTCGACCGCCGCAACGGCCACGTCACCATCTGGGCGACGGAGAAGGACGACGACGGCGAGACCGTCGGAGAGTTCGACGACACGCCCAGCGGATTCGGCCGCATCGCCGCGAGCACCGCCCGCCAGGTCATCCTCCAGCGGCTGCGCGACGCCGAGGACGACAACATCCTCGGCGAATTCCGGGGCAAGGAAGGCGAACTCGTCGCCGGCATGATCCAGCAGGGCACCAATCCGCACATGATCCAGGTCAACCTGGGATCGGTGGAGGCCGTGCTGCCGCCGCCGGAGCAGGTGCCGGGGGAGAAGTACCTGCACGGCACCCGGCTGCGGGCGTTCGTCGTCGACGTGCACCGCGGCATGAAGGGCCCCTCCATCACCCTGTCCCGCTCGCACCCGGGCCTCGTCCGGAAGCTCTTCGAACTCGAGGTGCCGGAGATCGCGGACAAGACGGTCGAGATCGTGGCCCTGGCCCGCGAGGCGGGGCACCGCACCAAGATCGCCGTGAAGGCCAACGTGCCGGGCGTGAACGCCAAGGGTGCCTGCATCGGGGAGATGGGCTCGCGCGTCCGGGCCGTCATGAACGAACTGAACGACGAGAAGATCGACATCGTCGACTACAACGACGACGCCGCGGCGTTCATCGCGAGCTCGCTGTCGCCGTCGCGCGTCACTTCGGTGACGATCACGGACGAGGCCACGAGGTCCGCGCGCGTCGTCGTCCCGGACTACCAGCTGTCCCTGGCGATCGGCAAGGAAGGCCAGAACGCCCGCCTCGCCGCGAAGCTCACGGGTTGGCGGATCGACATCGTGTCCGACGCGGCGAAGCCCGCCTCGGCCGCGAAGGCCTAGGCCTGCCGGTCTTCCGGCGGTGCCGGAAGGGGTAGAATGGACAGAACTGATGTCGGGTCGCGCCCGGAAGACTCTGCTCACCGAGAAGATACTGCTCACCGAGAAGAGTCCGGGCACCAGCCGGAGGACACCCATCCGATACGCACCTGCGTGGGATGCCGCCGGCGGGACCGCCAGTCACACGTGATGCGGGTTGTTGCACGACCGATCGACGGGCAGGATGTCGCCGTCATCGATGAGCGGCGCCGGCTATCCGGACGGGGTGCTTGGCTGCACCCCGACCCGGCATGCATGGAAACGGCCGTCAAGCGGAGAGCCTTTCACAGGGCGTTCCGCCGGCCGGTGGACACTGCGCAGTTGGCAGCGGACTTCCAGGCACACCTGGAGCGTCGAGATGAACGCTCCGATTCACCACCGTCCTCCCGGAAAGCGGGTCAGTACCCTCATGGAAACCCGATGAGAACCCAGCGATGAGTGCGCAACGATGATCAATCCGTTGCGCTCTGCATTCGATCTACCAGGCGCCCTAGCGGCTGGGATCAGCAGTAGGAAATAGACGGTTCGTGCCTGACTCGGTGCGGACCGAGACAGGAGAAATGTGGCCAAGGTCCGCGTACATGAGCTTGCGAAAGAGCTCGGTATAACCTCGAAAGACGCAGTTGCGAAACTGCAGGAACTGGGCGAGTTCGTCCGTTCAGCCTCATCCACCATCGAGGCCCCCGTCGTGAAGAAACTTCGCGGCGCATTCCCCGCCGGCGGCACCAAGACCGCCGCGGCCCCCGCCCCCTCACGCCCCGCGGCCCCCGCGCCGTCAGGCCCGAAGCCGGGCGCTGCCCAGGCCGCGCCGGAGGCACCCGCCCCCGCCGCTCCCGCAGCACCCGCCACCCCTGCCGCCCCGGCTGCTCCGGCCGCCCCCCAGGCATCACCGTTCTCGAACGGATCCGCTCCCGCGGAGACCCCCGCTGCCGCTGCACAGGACACGCCTGCCCCGGCTGCGGAGAACACCCCGGCTCCTGAGCAGCAGGGCACGCAGGGCTCGACGCCGGGCGTCCGTCCGGCTCCGCGTCCGGCCACCCCGCCCGCAGCTCCTGCCGCGGGTACCACCCGTCCTTCGGGCGCCCGTCCCGGCGGAGCGCCGCGTCCGGGCAACAACCCGTTCGCGCCCTCGCAGGGCATGGGTTCCCGCCGTGGTGAGACCGACCGTGGTGCAGACCGCACGTCGGACCGCCCGCCGCGTCCGGGCAACAACCCGTTCGCACCCTCGCAGGGCATGCCCCGTCCCGGTCGCCGTGACGATGCACAGCAGCGTCCCGCCGCGGGTCCGGGTGGACCCCGTCCCGCAGCCGGTGCGGGCGGACCCCGTCCCGCAGCCGGCGCCGGTGGACCCCGCCCGGGTGCACCGCGTCCCGGCGCTCCCCGTCCGGCCGGAGCCCCCGGCTCACGTCCTACTCCGGGCATGATGCCCAACCGCACCGAGCGTCCCGCTGCCCCCGGCCGCGGTGCCCCGGGTGCGGGAGCCGGTCCGCGCCGCGGTCCCGGTGGAGCACCTGCCAGCCCCAGCGGTGCACCCGCCGGCGGCGGCTTCGGCAAGGGCGGTCGCGGACGCGGCGGCACTGCCGGTGCCTTCGGCAAGGGTGGAGCCGGCCGTGGCAAGCAGCGCAAGTCGAAGCGGGCGAAGCGGCAGGAACTGGAGCAGATGTCGGCTCCTTCGCTGGGTGGCGTGAGCGTACCCCGCGGAGACGGCAACACCATCGTGCGCCTGCGCCGCGGCTCGTCCATCACGGACTTCGCCGACAAGATCGAGGCGAACCCCGCCGCACTGGTCACCGTGCTGTTCCACCTCGGTGAGATGGCCACGGCGACCCAGTCGCTCGACGAGGACACCTTCGAGGTGCTCGGCACGGAACTCGGCTATAAGATCCAGGTCGTCTCACCCGAGGACGAGGAGCGCGAGCTCCTCAGCAGCTTCGACATCGACTTCGACGCCGAGCTGGCAGCCGAGGGCGACGAGGAACTCGAGGTGCGTCCGCCGGTCGTCACGGTCATGGGCCACGTCGACCACGGTAAGACGCGACTGCTCGATGCGATCCGTAACACCAAGGTCGTCGAGGGCGAGCACGGCGGTATCACCCAGCACATCGGTGCCTACCAGATCCAGCATGTCCACGAGGACAGCACGCGTGCCATCACCTTCATCGACACCCCCGGTCACGAGGCGTTCACCGCCATGCGTGCCCGTGGTGCGAAGGTCACGGACATCGCGGTGCTGGTCGTCGCGGCCGACGACGGCGTCATGCCCCAGACCGTTGAGGCGCTGAACCACGCCCAGGCGGCCAACGTGCCGATCGTCGTGGCCGTCAACAAGATGGACAAGGAAGGCGCGAACCCGGACAAGGTCAAGGGCCAGCTCACCGAGTACGGTCTGGTGCCCGAGGAGTACGGCGGCGACACGATGTTCGTGCACGTCTCCGCCCTCCAGGGCGTCGGCATCGACGACCTCCTCGAGGCCGTCCTGCTCACCGCGGACGCGGCCCTCGACATGCGGGCCAACCCGAACAAGGACGCCCGCGGTATCGCGATCGAAGCGAACCTCGACCGCGGACGCGGCGCCGTCGCAACGGTGCTCGTCCAGTCAGGAACACTGAACGTGGGTGACACGATCGTCGCCGGTACGGCGCACGGCCGTGTGCGTGCCATGTTCGACGAGAACGGTGACATCGTCACGAAGGCGGAGCCGTCGCGTCCGGTCCAGGTCCTGGGTCTGTCCAACGTGCCCCGCGCAGGTGACACGTTCTTCGTCACGGACGACGAGCGCACCGCCCGCCAGATCGCCGAGAAGCGCGAAGCCGCGGACCGCAACGCGGCCCTCGCCAAGCGCCGCAAGCGCATCAGCCTCGAGGACTTCGACCAGGCCGTCGCCGAGGGCAAGGTCGACACCCTCAACCTCATCCTCAAGGGTGACGTGTCAGGTGCCGTCGAGGCCCTGGAGGACTCGCTGCTCAAGATCGACGTCGGAGAGGGCGTGCAGCTGCGCGTCATCCACCGCGGCGTCGGTGCGATCACCCAGAACGACGTCAACCTGGCGACCGTCGACAACGCGATCATCATCGGCTTCAACGTCAAGCCGGCGGAGCGCGTCGCGGACCTCGCCGAGCGTGAAGGCGTGGACATGCGCTTCTACTCGGTCATCTACGCCGCCATCGACGATATCGAGCTCGCCCTCAAGGGCATGCTCAAGCCGGAGTACGAGGAGGTGCAGCTCGGAACCGCAGAGGTCCGCGAGGTGTTCCGCTCCTCGAAGTTCGGCAACATCGCCGGTTCGATCGTCCGCTCGGGCATCATCCGACGCAACACGAGGGCCCGCGTCCTCCGCGACGGCAAGGTCATCGGGGACAACCTCTCCGTCGACTCGCTCAAGCGGTTCAAGGACGACGCCACCGAAGTCCGCACGGACTTCGAGTGCGGTATCGGCCTCGGCTCGTTCAACGATGTCAAGGAAGGCGACACCATCGAGACCTTCGAGATGCGGGAGAAGCCCCGCGTCTAGGAGGTAGGTCAGCACAGGCGCCCTGGTTCTCCCGGGCGCCTGTGCTGTCGTACAGCCGGAACCCGCACGCAGGGTTCCCCACCCACATCCGCTTCCCTAGGAGTATCAGCAATGGCAGATCCGGCCCGCGCCGCGCGGCTCGCGCAGCGCATCAAAGTCATCGTCGCCGAGGCGCTCCGGCGCCGTGTGAAGGATCCCCGGCTGGAAGCCGTGACCATCACCGACGCCCGCGTCACCAACGACCTGCAGCACGCGACGCTGTACTACACGGTGCTGGGGGATCCGGAGGAGCAGCAGGCCACGCGGATGGCGCTCGAGTCCGCCCGCGGCGTGCTGCGCGCCGAGGTGGGCAGGAACATCACCGCCCGCCTGACGCCGACCCTCGAATTCGTCCCCGACGAGGTGCCGGTCAACGCCAGCCACCTCGAGGAGCTGCTGCAGAAGGCCCGCGAGCGCGACGCCGAGGTGGCAGCGATCGCCCAGGGCGCGGACTTCGCGGGGGACGCCGATCCCTACCGCACCTCCGACGAGGACGAGGTCGGACGCTAGCCCTCCGGGCTCCCGTTCCGGGCCGCACATCAGAAGGCAGCCGACCTGCGGGTCGGCTGCCTTCTGTCGTTCCCGGGGTGGCGTTCAGGTGCGGGGCACGGGGAGCCGGGACAGCCCCTCGACGAGCTCGTCCCTCCTGCCGCACAGGGCGATCCGCACCCAGCCCTCACCCATCGACCCGAAGGCGGTGCCCGGCGCGAGCGCGACGCCCTGCTCCGCGAGGAACGCCCTGGTCCACGCCCGGACATCCCCGTCCGTGGCGTGGGAGAGGTCGGCCCACAGGTAGAAGGCGCCGCGGGCGTCGAGGTAGCTGATCCCGCGCTCGTCCAGCACCGCGGTGGCCGCGTCGCGGTTGGCGCGGTAGTGGTCCAGGGCGGTCCGGACATAGTCCTGCGGGCCGGTCAGGGCGGCGACGCCGGCGTACTGCGAGGGACCCGAGACGCAGGACACGGTGGCCTCCATGACGTTGCTGAGGAGCTGTTCCATCCCGGGCGGCGTGATGAGCGCGCCGATGCGGAGACCGGTCAGCCCGTACGTCTTGGACAGCGTGAGGGAGGTGAGGACGCGGGCCTCGACGGCCTCCGGGACGGCCTCGGGGCCGCCGGCGTCGAAACGGGCGGGACTGACATGGGGCACGTCGTAGGTGAAGGCCTCGTAGCACTCGTCGGAGATGATCCACAGGTCGTTCTCATGGGCGAAGCGGACGAGCTCACGCGTGAGGTCGGAGTCGAAGACCGATCCGAGGGGATTCGACGGCGAGTTGAGCATGAGCACCTTCGTGCGCCCGGTCACGAGCCGCCGCAGGTCCTCGATGAGGGGCTGGAAGCCGTGGTGCGGCAGCAGGGGGTACGGCACGGGGACGCCGCCGAGCAGCCCCACGGTCATGGTGAACGTCGGATACCCCGGGTCGGGGATGAGCACCTCGTCCCCGGCCGCGATCAGCGTGCTGAGCGCCAGGTGCAGCCCCTGCTGGGCGCCCGCGACGACGAAGACGCGGGCGGGGTCGTCGTCGACCCCGGACAGGGACGCGAACCGCTCGGCGAACGCGGCCCTGAGCGGGGCGATGCCGGCATTGGGCGTGTAGTTGGTGTCGTCCCGGTCGAGGGCCGCCATCGCCGCCTCGAGCACGTGCCGTGCGACCGGGAACGCGGGCTCGCCGATGCTGAGGACGATGGAATCGGGGGTGGCCCATGCCGCCTGCGTGATCTCGCGGATCTGGTTGACCGGGACATTCACCACGTGGGCTGGGGCGGAAGGCATACGCAGGATCGTATCGCGAGGCGGGCGGGGCGCCCGGGAGCGCGCAGCAGCGACCCTATACTGGGAGGCGTGAATTCCGGGCAGGTCCACTCAGGGCTGATCATCGTGGACAAGCCTCAGGGCTGGACCAGTCATGACGTCGTGGGGCGCATGCGTCGCCTGGCGGGAACCCGCAAGGTGGGCCATGCCGGCACCCTCGACCCGATGGCCACGGGCGTCCTGGTGATCGGCATCAACCGCGCGACGCGCCTGCTGACCTTCATCGTGGGCACGTCGAAGACCTACACCGCCACCATCCGGCTCGGGCAGTCGACCCTCACGGACGACGCCGAGGGCGAGGTGACGGGCGGGAGCATCGCCGCCGCCGTGACCGAGGAGGACATCCGGACGGCGGTCGCCCGGCTGACGGGTGAGATCCAGCAGGTGCCGAGCAGCGTCAGTGCCATCAAGGTCAAGGGCGAGAGGTCCTACGCCCGGGTCCGCGCCGGCGGGGAGGTGGACCTCCCCGCCCGTCCCGTCACCGTGCACCGGTTCGACGTCCACGGGATCCGCCGGGTCAGCAACGGGCGGCTGCAGGACGTGGATGTGACGGTCGAATGCAGCTCCGGCACCTACATCCGGGCCCTCGCGCGCGACCTCGGGGAAGCCCTCGGCGTGGGAGGCCACCTGACCGCGCTCCGCCGGACCCAGGTGGGGCCCTACTCCATCGAGCAGGCCCGTACCCTCGAGCAGCTCGCCGCGGAGCTGGACGTGCTCCCGCTGGACGACGCCGGACGGTCGCTGTTCCCCGTGCGGGAACTGTCCGAGGCCGAGGCCGCGGACGTCTCCCACGGCCGGAAGATCGGGCCCAACGACGAGCCCGATGTCCCGGTCGCCGCCTTCGCGCCGGACGGGACCCTCGTGGCGCTGCTCGAGAACCGCGGGGGAGCCGCCCGCACCGTGCTGGTCTTCGCGCCCGGCGGGAAGGAGTAGGCGTGGATCCCTTCTTCCTCGTCGGGGCGCTCGTCTGCGCGGTCTCCGCCGTCCTCTGCATCGGCGCGGCCCTCCTGCGACAGCCGCCGAACGACATCACCATCCTCTCCGTCGCGGCCGTCGAGCTCTTCCTCCTGGCGTACACGGTGGCTGCCGGAATCCGGCAGCTCGCGGGGGAGCCCGTGCTGGGGGAGGCCTGGGAGTTCTGGGGGTACCTCCTGACAGCGCTCGTGGTGCCCGTCGGCACCTTCTGGTGGTCCATCCTCGAGAGGACGCGCTGGAGCAATTTCGTACTGGCCGCGGCCGGGCTGACGGTCTTCGTCATGCTCGTCCGCATGGAGCAGATCTGGGATGGGGTGGCCGGCCTGTGAGCGGTCGACGGAACGAGGGATCTCCTGCCGCGCGCGTCGGTGCAGCGGGCGCGACGGACGCCGCGGGTGCGGGAGGCGCGAGCCGCGCCCGGGGCCCGGGCCGCCTGCTGATCGCCGTCTACGGGGTCTTCGCGCTGGCCGCGACCGCGCGCGCCGGATTCCAGATCGCGACGAAGTTCTCCGAGGCCCCGCTCGCGTACCTCCTCTCGGCAGTGGCCGCGGTGGTCTACATCGTGGCGACGGTGTCCATGGCACGGGCGGGTGCGCGCGCCTACGCCATCTCCGTCGTCGCCGTCACCACCGAGCTCGTCGGAGTGCTCGCGGTGGGCCTCCTCAGCATCCTGGATGCGCAGGCCTTCCCGAGCGAGACCGTATGGTCCGCCTTCGGCCGTGGCTACGGATTCGTCCCCCTGGTCCTCCCGATCCTGGGGCTGGTCTGGCTGCGCAGGAACAGGCCGGGACAGCGCCGCCCGAAATAGGTCCGGTTGCCTGCGGCCCGTGAGAGTATGGCGCAAGAGCACCGATCCAGCCTGCCTCCAGGGAGCGACATGACCAGCAACAGCCCCGAGCACGACGAATCCACGGGATCAGGAGCCGGACGGTCCTCGTCGTCCGATGCCCGCCGCGCCGGCAGTGCGGGGCCGACCCCCTCGGGTACCCCCTCCGGAGACCGCGACCGGGCGGCGGCGGAACCGTCCCAGCGCGGCAAGACTACTCCCTCGGGTGACAAGGGCAGGAAGCCCGGTAAATCCGCCTCCGGCGGGGACTGGAACGTGTTCCGTACCGTCGTCGTCCTGGTGGGGGTCGTCATCGCCGGGTTCGGTGCCTACTACCTGATCCTCGGCACGGCCGGACTGCCCGAGACGGAAGCCAGCCCCGCCAACCCCACGCTGGAAAGCCAGTTCCGGTTCTTCTCGGCCATGATGGTCGGTGTGGGTGCGGCCTTCATCACGATCGCGGTCAAGTTCCAGTGGGCGAACATGCTGTGGCTCGTCTGCCTCATGGTGTTCGCGGGCGGCATCGGGCGCGTCCTGTCGTGGGCGTTCTCCGGAACCCCCCACTACGTGATGATCGTCCTCATGGTCGTCGAACTGGCCTTCCCGCCGGCCCTGCTCGTCTGGCACAAGTACATCGCCAAGACGAGCGACCTGCGCCGGGAATTCACCCAGCACGGCTAGCGGACCCCCTCGCGCAGCGGCCCTCCACTCCCGGCGAGGACGGAGGCCCGATGCCGTCCGCGGTGATCGCGTCGGCCATAATGGGGAGCGGCGTCCACGCCGGACACCCGAGGCCGCGGGAATCGGCCGAATCGCGAAGGAGATGCGTGTTCTACTGGAGAGACCTGGACAGTGTGCCCAAGGATTTCGGGCCCTCCGTCCTGACGCTCGGCAACTTCGACGGCGTGCACCGCGGTCACCAGCGCGTCCTGCAGCAGGTCCTCGAGGCGGCGCACGAGCGTGCTGCGGCCGCCGTCGTCGTGTCCTTCGATCCGCACCCGGCGCAGGTCCACCGGCCCGAGTCGGCGCCGGAGCTGATCATGGGGCTCGACGACCGCGTGGAGACGCTCGCAGAGACGGGCATCGACGCCCTGCTCATGATGCGCTACACCCTCGACCTCGCCGCACACTCGCCGGAGGAGTTCGTCGAGCGTGTCTTCGTCCAGGCCCTGAAGGCGCGGGCCGTGGTGATCGGCCACGACGTCCGGTTCGGCAGGGGCAACAGCGGTGACCTCGACACCATGCGCGACCTCGGCCGGAAGCTCGGCTTCGAGGTCATCGCCATCGAGGACTTCGGTGCGAGCTACCCCGTGGACGCGACGGAGGACGACGGCGACAGGCGGTGCTCCTCGACCTGGGTGCGGGAAGCACTCGAAGCCGGAGAAGTCGGAACCGCCGCGAGGATCCTCGGCCGCCCCCACCGCATGCGCGGAGAGGTTGTCCACGGGGCAGCCCGCGGGCGGGAACTGGGGTACCCCACGGCGAACCTGGCAGCCTCCTCCCGGGGCTTCATCCCGGCCGACGGCATCTACGCCGGCTGGCTCGTCGACGAGGCGGGCACGCGGTGGCCGGCCGCGATCTCCGTCGGGTCCAACCCCACCTTCGACGGTGTGGACCGGCAGGTCGAGGCGCACGTGATCAACCGTCCGCCCGAGCGCGTGCAGGACTTCGACCTCTACGGACAGGCGATCATCGTCGAATTCGTCGAGCGGCTGCGGGGCCAGGTCGCCTACACCGGGCCTGAGGCCCTGATCGAGCAGATGAAACTCGACGTCGACAGGGCCCGTGGCCTGCTTTCGACAGAACAACGGCTCAGACGCTAAACTGGGCGCAGGTCCGGCTGCAGTCCGTGGTGGCTGGATTTTTCTGTGACGTCGTGCAAACGATGCTCAGCACATGTTCACGGTACAACTCTAGGAGTTACTCGTGGCCCTTGACGCCGCCATCAAGCAGGAAATCATCAAGGAATACGCGCTGGCCGAAGGTGACACCGGTTCACCCGAGGTTCAGATCGCGATGCTTTCCCGTCGTATCCTCGACCTGACCGAGCACCTGAAGATGCACAAGCACGACCACCACACGCGTCGTGGCCTGCTTCTTCTCGTCGGTCGTCGCCGTCGCCTGCTGGACTACCTGCGGGACACCGACATCGCGCGTTACCGTTCGCTCATCGAGCGCCTGGGTCTGCGTCGATAAGTAGCATCAAGTAGCATCGGAAGGCGGCATCCTCTCCACTGGAGAGGGAGCCGCCTTCTCTGCTAGGTAGAAGTACGGGCCCCTCCGCCGCGGCCCGGCTCCGGACACCGGAGCACCAGGCGGGCGGACCGCGTGTCCGCAGCCAGCAGTATCAGCACGACCTGCAGCAGCAGGACCACCGCACAACAGGAGTCAACCGGCACCGCGCATTCGCGGTCCTCGGTAGTGGTCTCCGGAGCGCACCCGCGTTCCGTGGATCTCGATCGAAGACCGGGTGCTGTGGGCCGCCCGTGAGGGGCGGAGCCACGTCGGGTGCCGATTGCCTCCGATACCAGGAAACGGAGGTGACTCTCTTGGAGGGTCCCGAAATTCAGTTCGCCGAAGCAGTGATCGACAACGGTCGCTTCGGAACACGCACGGTCCGGTTCGAGACCGGACGCCTCGCCCAGCAGGCCGCCGGCTCCGCCATGGTCTACATCGACGAGGACACCGCACTGCTCTCGGCCACCACGGCCGGCAAGCACCCCCGCGAAGGCTTCGACTTCTTCCCCCTGACAGTCGACGTCGAAGAGCGCATGTACGCCGCGGGCCGCATCCCGGGCTCGTTCTTCCGCCGCGAGGGCCGTCCCTCCACGGAAGCCATCCTGGCCTGCCGCCTGATGGACCGTCCCCTGCGCCCTGCGTTCGTCAAGGGCCTGCGCAACGAGGTCCAGGTCGTCGTGACCGTCCTCGCGATCAACCCCGACGTCCGCTACGACGTCGTGGCCATCAACGCCGCGTCCATGTCCACGCAGCTGTCCGGCCTGCCCTTCTCGGGACCGATCGGCGGCGTCCGCGTGGCCCTCGTCTCGGACGGCAGCGGCAACGACCAGTGGATCGCCTTCCCAAAGCACTCGGAGCTCGAGAACTCCGTCTTCGACATGGTGGTCGCCGGGCGCATCGCCGGTGACGACGTCGCGATCATGATGGTCGAGGCCGAGGCCACCGACAACTCGTGGAACCTGATCAAGGAGAACGGCGCGACCGCTCCCACGGAGGAGGTCGTCGCCGACGGCCTCGAGGCCGCCAAGCCGTTCATCCGCGCCCTGTGCGAGGCGCAGGCAGACCTCGCCGCGCGCGCCGCCAAGCCGACCGTCGAGTTCCCCGTCTTCCTCGACTACCAGGACGACGTGTACGCCGCCATCGAGTCGGCCGGCGCGGAGAAGCTGTCCCAGGTATTCCAGATCGCGGACAAGCAGGAGCGCGGAAGCGCCACCGACGCCCTCAAGTCGGAGCTTCTGGACGCCCTCGGCAGCTCCTTCGAGGGACGCGAGAACGAGCTGTCCGCAGCGTTCCGCTCGCTCACCAAGGCCGTCGTCCGCCAGCGCATCCTCAAGGACCAGGTCCGCATCGACGGCCGTGGCCTGAGCGACATCCGCAAGCTCACCGCCGAGGTCGAGGTGCTGCCGCGCGTGCACGGATCGGCGATCTTCGAGCGCGGCGAGACCCAGATCATGGGTGTCACCACGCTGAACATGCTCAAGATGGAGCAGCAGATCGACTCGCTGTCGCCCGTCACGCGCAAGCGGTACATGCACAACTACAACTTCCCGCCCTACTCCACCGGTGAGACCGGCCGCGTCGGTTCGCCGAAGCGCCGCGAGATCGGCCACGGAGCGCTGGCAGAGCGCGCCCTCGTGCCCGTCCTGCCGAGCCGCGAGGAGTTCCCCTACGCGATCCGCCAGGTGTCCGAGGCCCTCAGCTCCAACGGGTCGACGTCGATGGGCTCGGTCTGCGCCTCGACGCTGTCCCTGCTCAACGCCGGTGTGCCCCTCCGCGCGCCGGTCGCCGGTATCGCCATGGGCCTCGTGTCCGACGTCGTCGACGGCCAGACGCGCTACGCGGCGCTGACCGACATCCTCGGCGCCGAAGACGCGTTCGGTGACATGGACTTCAAGGTCGCCGGTACGTCGGAGTTCGTCACGGCGATCCAGCTCGACACCAAGCTCGACGGCATCCCCGCCTCGGTGCTCGCTGCCGCGCTGAAGCAGGCCCGCGAAGCACGCCTGCACATCCTCGGCGTCCTGCAGGCCGCGATCGACACCCCGGACGAGCTCTCCGAGTTCGCACCGCGGATCATCTCGGTCAAGATCCCCGTGGACAAGATCGGCGAGGTCATCGGCCCCAAGGGCAAGATGATCAACCAGATCCAGGAGGACACCGGAGCCGACATCTCGATCGAGGACGACGGCACCGTGCTGATCGGCGCCACGAACGGCGAGTCGGCCGAGGCTGCGCGCGCGGCGATCAACGCGATCGCCAACCCGCAGGTCCCCGAGATCGGTGAGCGCTACCTGGGCACGGTCGTCAAGACCACGACCTTCGGCGCCTTCGTCTCCCTGACCCCGGGCAAGGACGGCCTGCTGCACATCTCCGAGCTGCGCAAGCTCGCCGGTGGCAAGCGTGTCGACAACGTCGACGAGATCGTCTCCGTGGGCCAGAAGGTCCAGGTCGAGATCACGAAGATCGACGACCGCGGAAAGCTCTCGCTCTCGCCCGTCGTCGCCGAGGACGCCTCCGGGTCGTCCGAGGACGCCGGCATCGAGCTGCCCGAGGTCGCAGTGGGCGACGACGCCTAGTCCGTCCCGCTCGTCCTGAGCGACCGCGGCCCCAGGGGGGGGAGAAAAAAGGGAGGGGGGCGAGGGGGGGAATGGCGGTTTTCCCCAACAACCAAAAAAAAAAAAAAGACC
>NZ_JBTNDO010000003.1:0-280213 GCF_054510955.1 Arthrobacter pasteuri | reverse complement strand
AAGTTCCTATCGCTGTCATGATGACTCCAATGTCACAAGCAGCAACGCTCGATGGGATCGGCGGCGTCGCTTTCTACAGGAATACTGCGATCGCAGTTCTCACGATGCCTGAGCTCCTACCGACTGGGCTTGGTGCTCCAGCACCGGCCCAGCACGAAAGGGCCCGCCTTGCTAAGGCCGCCGTCCCTCACCGGAGATGCCGATGACCATGGAGCAAATCAGTAGGCAAGAAGCTGGAAGGTCGCGAGTGAACGGGATATCCCTATGGCGGCGAAAGCATCGCCGATACTTCCTCGAAGGCCGTTCTGCGGCGGTTCGGTGGACAGATCCTACTCCTCCATGCGCTGATACTCCCGTGGTTTACGGGCTGGCTTCGGACTGGACCGCAATCTCATTCCTGACCCTGAACCCCTAAATCCCTGGACTTCTCGGCCCTGTCCGAATACGTCGGCGCCCTATCCATCGACGTGAACTGAGCACGACCGACCGTCCGTATGCGCATCTTCCCCGTGCGTGCCGATGCTCGCGGTTAGTGGTGAGTGGGTCCTCGCTTGCCGTCGAGTGTGCCAGGGGCGGCTGGCCCCATCACGGGCAGCCAAACGATATAGAACAGCGAGGCGAAAAGGAGAACTATCACGCCAAAGAGCATCAGGAAGAACCCACCGAAATCTCCGGAGGCTCCTTCCGATGACCCGAACAAGAACAAAAAAATTCCGTTAGACAGCAGCACAGGGAGGCCAGCGACTGCTAGGAGTATCGCGCCGAATGTCAGCACATCCGGTCGGCACCTCGTTGCTCGGCCGATCAGCATGAAGGCCACCGGGATGGTCGCGCAGAGGGCGGCGGAACCGGCGTGAACGACGGTGAACATCAAGTGCGAGAACATCCAGAGATAGCCCGATAGGAGGGACAGCATCAGTGCTGACAGGCCCGGAAGGGTGCGGAGGAAGGTGGACATGGATCACAGTCCCATGGTCGCGGCGCCCTGCCAATGAACTCGGCGCAACGCGACCGCACGAGCGCATAGTGGCAGTGCAACCCGGTGTGGGAGTACCGGTTTTGGAAGCGCATCAGCACCGAGAACCCCTTTCACCGTAGGCGTTTCTGGCTTCAACCATTAAACCGACGCCGGTAGGACACTTCGCCTTCACTCCGGTTGGGGTGGCGATTCGCCCAGCGTCCACCCACGGAGGCTTCCCTGCTACCCCCGGATCTTATAGCAGGGCCACGGCAGGAGGACAGTGAGATGCATGAGCGCAGCGCGTGTGGCCCTCACCATTACCGGTCAGGTACTGGCGTTCATCGTGATTGTCTTCGGCTTGCTGGCCCTGTTGAGCATCGTGATACCCGATCCTTCGTCGGGGCGCGATGTGACGCCGCTGGAATTCGTGGCGACCGACCCGGACGACGCGGACTGCATCCTCAACCGGGAGGACGTACCGGCGGGGGTGCACGACTTCTCGTTGATCACGGAGGGCTCAGGCGCCACGGTAGAACTGCTCGACGAGACGGGCAACCCGGTGTTCCGAGGCTCCGAGGTGGTCCAGGGACCGACAAACTACAACGTCCTCGAACTCGAGGAGGGCCGGCACACATTGGTCTGCCGATACCCAGGCGGCACCGTGGGGGAGGCAACCCTGGACGTCACCGCCGAATAAGGAGTGCCGGAACCGTGACTAGAGACCACTGTCGCAAACCTGAAAGACTAACGCACTGCTCCTACTGGGATGTGAAAACTGCCGGCGCGGCTAGCGCTTGCTGCTTCCCGAGGGCGCTCAAGCCGGCTCCTGGGAAGGCTGTATTCAGGTGACCCGTCACGTTGTTAGGGGTTTGTCCGTGGCGGATCAACAACAACTTATTCGACCGACCCTACAATGTTCGCCCAGCGGTCGTACGCCTGGTTTCGTCCCGGGGGCTGTCTCGCAAGCGACTCTTCAGGCACGAATCACGGGACCTGCTTGGAAGACACGGTAGCAAGACACGGCAGGCGCAGTAACGACGGGGGAGTAGCGGTGTCTCGTCGCCGTGTGTCGCATCCAACGGTTGCGAGACCGTGAGTTCAAGTGTTCGGTGGCCGCGTACGTCTCGTTAGCTCTAGTTTTTTCGAGACCCCTGCCTCGAGCGTAAGGCGCCCTGTCATTTGGCTTGATGTCGGGATATTCAGACGGTGACGAGCGCAGCCAAGCGTCGCAGAACTGGCCAAACGTCAGGGGAGAGCCCGCTGAACATCCGTCTTACGGGCAGTGGGCGTGCAGTCCGCACCGCGGAGACGACGGCATGGATCCGCAAAGCGGTTGCGTCCTCCCGATCCGTTGCCGACGACGTATGGGTGACTCGGCGCATACCCAACCCGTCAAGGGTGGATCGAGGCTAAGTCAGTGCCGCTGGGAACGCCCGTGCCAGGTCGGAACATCACTGAAGGGACGCGACGCATCGACTCGGGTCACTTTCGCGCCCGATGCCGAGTGTCGTCACTCGGGATGCTGGCTGTGGTCTTCGACGTCTGGTTTCGCCCGCAGGACGTCGGCGATCTCTTCCTCCGGGCGCGGCGCGATGGTCTCGTTAACCTCGAGCTCTGGGACGGTCGGCTCATCCGGGCCGGGAATGTGCTCCTGAGAGAAGTGCTCGTTGTGGGGAGGCACGGGGGATTCCTTCGGTCGGCAACATCCACAGCGTATACCGATTGAGCTGCCGCCGAGCCACGCATCCTCTGCTGCGCACAGGGCGGGCTCGGCGCAACCAGGCTCGCTCGACACGCCAAATAGCGGTGCGAAAGGACGGCCACATAGCCCTGCGATTCACAGTTCGCCGTCACGGGAACAATGCTCGCATCCTCTCGAACGTTGCATTGAGGTACACCCCAACGCAACAGCGCGAATCAGCTCAGACGGTGTGGTTTTAGGGTCGCTTTCCGCCTTTCGCAACACGAACGGCGGAGGGTCTGTACCTGTTGCAACGTCGGGCTGCTGCTCGGCTCACACAGGGCTGGCTGGTGGGCCGGGCTGCAGTCCCATGTCGAACCTGTGGGTGGTGAGTAAGATCGACGAATGACTAGCGCTGAGAACGTGCCGCTGACTTACCCGGAATTCAATGATGAGGGCGATCGGAATCCAGTTCGTCTTCCACTGACGGAAGCATCGGAGCAGTGGGAGGTGGACACTGCTCAGGCTGTGGAGTCCATGGAGCCAGAGGAACCGTGGAGCTTGGGTACGCCCACATCTGAGCCGGACCAGAAGTAGCAGCTGCGCCCAAGTTGTAGGTGAACCACTCGATGCTGTAGCTGAGGGCGAGAAATATCACTAGCGCGCCGGTCACGAACGAATTCCGATGGGCACGCGTAGCGGTGACGCGATGCCACAGGTGGTGCCAAGGCGAGCGCAGCGGGCCCGCGCTGGGCGGCACTACGAGCGCGGGTCCAGGAGCAGGGTCCTGCCCGTCAGCTCCGGGCCCAGGCTGCGCGGATTCAGCCGGCGGCACACCGGTTGCGGCTGCAGCAGACTCGAGCGCGGTACCGGCGCATCCGGGTGCGGGTGTGCTGCGTGCCGCTTCCAGTTCCGCGCAGGAGTAGGAGCGCAGCGAGCTTCCGAGAGGTAGCCGTTTTCTCTATGCACCGCTTCCAGACAGGGCGAGTCGAACGCATTCACTGCGGACCAGATTTCGAGGCCGGCATAGGACCCGTAGGAACGGAGGGTCGACGTGTCGATCTCCAACAAGGGTGCGTTCAGGGCCACCAATCTGCGGAGCTGGTCGTCGGCCACAGCCCCAGTGGGACGTAGGGTGGCCTCGGGACCCGGCACTGATACGAGGAGGGTGGTCGCGGTGATTCCGCCCGCGACGGCCAGTGCGCCCACCGTCCACGCGCGGCGACTCCACCGCACCGCCCGTTGCGTGGACGACCGCGATGAGCCCGTCCCGTTCACTGGCTACGGCAGCGCGACGGACCCGCTCGGAGGCGGTGCCACGGACTCGCGGTCGGCGTCCGAAGGATGGGCGAAGCCCTCCACAGCTGAAAGGTACACCTGTGTGCCGAGCCGGGTCCACGGCACCCACGCGTGCGCAGGCGTCAGCTGGAAGCCGTCCACAAAGCCGGCCAGGGGCACTCATGCCGTAGCAGGGGCGGGCGCAGTGAGAGGGTCCGGCGCGCGGCGTCCGCGACCGTCGTCACTCACGGTCGCGAAGCCCTCGCGCGTCCAGTACTCGAAACCGCCGATGAGTTCGCGCACGTTCGTGTAGCCCAGCAACGCGAGAATCAGTGCGCCGCGGGTGCTGCCGTTGCAGCCTGGTCCCCAGCAGTAGACGACGATCTCGGCGTCCATCCCAGGTGCGACGTCCGCTATGCGTGCTTCGAGGTCTGCGTTGGGGATGTGCACGGCGCCGGGGATGCGGCCCTGGCTCCACGAAGCGGCCGAACGGGTGTCGATGATGAGTGGAGCGCGGCCGGAAGCCCGGTCTGCGGCCAGGTCTGCAGGGTCGGTTTCGTAGGCGAGTTTGGCCGCGAAGAAGTCAGCGGCGGAGAGGGAAGTAGGCATGTGCCAATCGAACCGGTTCCGGCGCCTCGGCGGAATGCCCGATCAACGGTATGAGGGCGTGCTCGGACCCGTTCCCCCGGTAGATTCTTTGGTATGCCCTCGAACCCAAGGCCGGATCTGGACACCACCGATCACGCGATCATCGAGCACCTGCAACAGGACGGCCGGACGAGCGTCGCCCAGCTCGCACGCGCCATCAACCTTTCGCCCAGCGCTACCAGCGATCGCGTGCGGCGCCTCACCGACGGCGGGGTCATCACGGGCTACTCCATCACCGTGGACCCCGAAGCCCTCGGATACAACGTCACGGCATTCGTGCGGCTGGCCTACCCCACGGGCAACTACAAGCCCTTCCACGATCTGGTCGGCTCACTGCCCGAAATCATCGAAGCGCACCACGTCACAGGCGCCGACTGCTTCATCATCAAGGTGCTCGCCCGCTCCATGCGTGACCTTGAGCGCATCACCGGAAAACTTGCCACCCTGGGCGGCATCACCACCAGCGTCGTCTACTCGAGCCCCGTTCCCGCCCGGCACATCGTCCCGGCCTGACGAAGAACCTCTCCAAAGTGCGCCGCCTGTGTGTCTAAGGTGGACACTAAGCGGTGAGGGGGCTCCACATGGCATGCAACGGCTGCACGACATCTTCAGAACTCGACTTCGATTTCAGCATGGCTTTCCAGCCGATCTATGACGCGGTGGACGATCGAGTATGGGGGTATGAGGCCCTGGTAAGAGGCATGTCGGGCGAGGGTGCCCATGAGGTGCTGTCGAACATCTCGCCACAGCAGAAGTACCGCTTCGACCAGGACTGTCGCGTCAAGGCAATCGAGTTGGCCTCGCACCTGTTTCCTGCGGGCGAGCATTTGAGGCTGTCGATCAACTTCATGCCGAACGCGGTCTACGAACCGGCTGCCTGCCTTCGAGCGACGTTGCTCGCGGCTCGGCGGTGCGACTTCCCGACGTCGTCGATCATGTTCGAGTTCACGGAGAACGAGGAGGTCACGGACACCGCCCACCTCACGAACATCATCACCGAGTACCGCAAGCACGGTTTCACCACGGCCATCGATGATTTCGGTGCCGGTCACGCGGGGCTGGGGCTTCTGGTCGACTTCCAGCCAGATCTGATCAAGATCGACATGAAACTCGTTCGAGGAGTCGACACCAGTCCAGCTCGCCGGGCCGTCGTCGCCGGCATCGTAGGCATCGCCGGCGAACTCGGCATCACGGTGCTCGCCGAAGGCATTGAGACCGAGGCCGAGTTCTTGGCGCTGAAGGCGGCCGGTATCCGCCTGTTCCAGGGGTATTGGTTTGCGAAGCCTGCCTTCGAGGAACTTCCGCCGGTTCAGCCGACCGTTCGGGCATCGGCAGGGGTGTGAAGGCCGATGAGGTGCTCGCCCAGCCTCTTGATCCTTGAGCTGCTGCCCGGGTCGATACCGACGCCGGAGACGATGGCGCCCTGCATGAGGACCAGCCAACAGTAGGAGAAGTCCTCGGGGCTCGTCAGCCCCATTGCCGTGGCGGCTTTCTCGACGCTGGAGCGGATGTCGTCCAGGTAGAGGAGAGCGGCAGCTCCGATGGCATGACGCGGTCCGGTCTCCAACAGGGCGCGGATGTAGGGGCAGCCCGCGAAGTCCGGCGCGTGGAACCATTCATCGAAGATGTCGAAGATCGACAGCAACTGCCCCTGGGGAGTATCGGCGCGGCGCTCGCATTCAGCGGAGAGATAGCCGACCGTGAAGAGTTGCTGGCGGCGTTCGAAGAACGCCAGAACCAGATCGTCCTTGGACGGGAAGTGGTGATAGAAGGTCGCTTTGGCGACGCCGGCGGTAGCGATGATCTCGTTCACTCCGACGGCCCGGACGCCCTGCTGCAGAAAGAGGTCGTAGGACGTCGCGAGGATCCGCCCCCGTGCGTCCGTGGCTGGCCCTGTCGTCTCTGTAACCATGGCTTCCTCCGCTGCTGTCCTGTTCCAATCCTAGGGGTAGACAGACTGGTCTGTCCTTCGGGTATGCTGGGGCATCCCGCTGTTCCCCCAAGCAGCCGGGGGCGGAGAGGCGTAAGACCCGATCCCCGGTGCCGGTGGTTCAGAAATGCGCCGTCGGCACCGGCACTCCCCCGGGAGAGCACGTGGCACCCAGGGACATGCGGACCAAGTCGGCGGAGGACTAGACGTGCTGGATGAGTATGTGCAGCAGTGGAGCGCGATCCATACTGCACGGGCAGCCGGCCTGAACCTGGAAGATATTTTCATGACGTTCTTCGCTCTTGCCGGGGACGCCGAGGAGTTGGAAGGTCGAGGGGTACCTTTCCGGCATCATGATGATCCCGGCGCCGCAGCGCGACCTGATGGCGCAGGCCATCAATGAACTGCTCGACAGCACCGGATCCACTGCCGATGGTGCACATTACAGTGACCAGTACGCGGCGTCCCTTTCCGGCTACAGCGATTACCTTCGCCCCCTGACCCTCTCCCCGGACCAGTACGACTTCAGCGCCCCACCCGCTGGGGACCACAGCACCAGCTCCGGAACTGATGCTTTCTCTGCCGTCCACGCCACGGATCCATCCGGGTGCGATCCTCACCTGGATGAGGTCGAGTTCTGGCGCCTGCACGCGTCGTACGAGTCACGGCTGCTCGAGTCCGGGGCGGAGGAACGCTTCGACCGGATCACCCGGCACGCCCGGGATTATTTCGGGGTCAGCTCGGCGTCGATCACATTGATGACGGAGGATCTGCAGGTCATCAAATCCGTCGTCGGGCCCCTGGGTCAGGACCTTCCCCGGGACCTCTCCCTGTGCGCGAGGACCATCGAGCAGGACCGTACCCTTTGTCATCACTGACGCCGGCACCGACCCGGAGTGGCGGGACCATCCCCTCGTGGCAGGCGGACCCGGGGTCCGCTTCTACGCGGGGCATCCTGTCTGCACCCTGGGCGGTTGGCGCATCGGCACCCTCTGCCTCATGGATGATCAACCACGGACCTTCACAAAGCGTGACGCGGAAGCACTCCGGCGCCTGGCTGCGCAGGTGCAGATGTAGGGTTCACCGCGACTCGGCACGACCAGGAAGGCCAGCCTCGATGACCAGGGCCTCGGGCTGCGCGATCCCCGAACGAATGACATGCCGCTTCGGCCCAGCGCGTGTTGTCGCGCGCCTAGAACAGCGGCCAGGGCACCGCCGACATCTCACCGCTCGGAGCCGGAAACCGCCCGGCCGAGCGCAACCGGGTGCAACGTGCGGCGAGTGCAGTGATCTCCTCAGCGGTGAGCAGATCCGCCAGGGCACGTCCCAGCTCGCCCTTCAATTCCTCACTGACACGATCGATGCCCTCGAGTTCCTCGGCGGTCAGCGAATCTCCCAGCCACCCCCACAGCACCGTACGCAGCTTGTGGTCGCTGTGGAACGTGAGCCCGTGGTCCACGCCGTGCCGGTGTCCGTCGCTCAGGGCAAGGATGTGGTCGCCCTTGCGGTCGGCGTTGTTGACGACGACGTCGAAGACCGCCATGCGCCTCAGTGTGGGGGAGTCCTCGTGAATGAGGGCAATCACCTGTCCCGTGTCGTCCCGGCCCTCGAGGACCTGTTTCCAGCCGGTCTCCGGCACGTCATCCGTGGCAACCAGATCCACCGCATGCTGGTTAGGGTCCGTCTCCTGCCAGAGCTGTACCATCCCCTTGCCGAACGGACCATCACGCAGCCAGGTCCGCGGCACGATGTTCCAGCCGAAGACCTCCGAGACGAGATAGGCGGCCACTTCCCGTTCGGCGAGCGTACCGTCAGGGAAGTCCCACAGCGGTTTCTCACCGGCTATCGGCTTGTAGACGACCGCCGCGTCGCCGATGCTCCCCAAAAAGGTGGCGTTCGATGCCGTCGTGATGCGGCCGGTGAGCGTCAGCTCGGCGGTCACCAGGTCGGGCGCCGGCATCAGACCTCGGGAAGGGTGCAGATGTGCCCGTCGGCGTCGATGGGGTAGCCGCAGAACGGGCAGATCGGACGCCCGGCGCCCACGACCTCGCGGGCGCGCTTGGCGAAGGCGCGGGCGGTGCCGACCGGCATGCGGACCCGCAGCATCTCGGGTGCGTCGTCGTCGTCGTCGTGCAGCAATTCGGCGTCGTCGTCGACCTCGGTGATCGGGTAGGCCTCGATGACGATCTGCGCCGTCGTCGGGTCCCACCCCAGGCTCATGACGCCGGTCCGGAACTGCTCCTGAACGGCCTCGAGCTGATCATTGTCGACGAGTTCGATGGGCGTGGTCGTGGGGACGCTGAAGGGGTTGCCTTCGAGGGTGATGAGCTGGTCCAGGATCTCGTCGATCTTCTCGGCGAGCTGGGCCGACTGCTGCTTCTCCATCGCGATACTCACGATCTGTTTCCCTGTGCGTACCTGCAGGTAGAACGTGCGCGCACCCGGAACGCCGATGGTGCCGACGACGACCCGGTCAGGCCAGGCGAACTCGTGAACAGTTGTAGGCATGGGTCTACTTTAGGCTCCCGAGGTCCCGCGCGCCTCGTGTCCTGCGCCACCGCCCACCGGCGCATCATCGGAGGCGGCGCTGTTCGACAACCACGACAGGTCGCCCGCGTCGGTGTTGGTCGCGTAGACGCTCGGTCGGCTCGTGCCGTAGCGCACGATCGACACGGAGGCCGGGCCCACGGTAATGCGCTGGAACAGGTCGAGGTGCATACCGAGTGCGTCGGCAAGGATGGACTTGATGATGTCGCCGTGACTCACCGCCACCCATACGGCCCCTGGCCCGTGCTCGGCTTCGAAGGCTGCATCGTGGCGCCGGATCGCGGCAACGGACCGGGCCTGCATCCCGGCCATGGATTCGCCACCGGGGAAGATGACGGCGGACGGTTGCGACTGCACCACCGGCCACAGATCCTCGGTCGCGAGATCACTGAGCATGCGGCCCTGCCACCGGCCGTAGTCGCACTCGGTGAGATCGGCGTCGAGTGGGGCGTGCGGGGTGCCGGCCTGGCGCTCGAGGATGAACCGGGCGGTCTGCCGACAGCGCTCGAGGGGGCTCGACACCACTCCGACAACGGGCACGGGCGCAAGTCGGTCGCCGGTCGCGGCCGCCTGCTCGCGCCCGATCTCGTCGAGGCTGACGCCGTCGGCCCGTCCGGCCAGCAAGCCTGAGGCATTCGCTGTGGTGCGGCCGTGCCGCACAAGAATTACTGTCGCCATCCGCCCAGCCTAGTCATCCGCTCGACGGCCCATCCTGCGACACCTCGACGGCGGACCGACGTTCATGGTCGGCCGACGCGCATGACCGGCACCTCGAGCCGAGCAGCACCACGGGAATCAATCCGTGCGTTCGTGCGTTGGGCGCTATATCAAGGGGAGTACTCCCGACTGCGATCGACCCGTCATTACGGATGCGCACCAGCATCCCGGCCGATCGGCTCCGGTTCGTCTGGGCGGAGGAGACCTTGGCGCCTATGTCCGACGCCTACCCTTGGGAGCACCCCTCATGCAGGTCACACCTCTGATCTGGTTGATCACCATCGCCGTGACGATCCTCTTCTTCGTCTACGAGTTCTTCGCGCACGTGCGCAAACCCCACGAACCGACCATCGCCGAATCGGCCCGCTGGTCCGCCTTCTACATCGGCCTCGCCCTGCTGTTCGGCGTCGGCATCGGAGTGATGTCCGGCTGGACCTTCGGCGGCGAGTACTTCGCCGGCTACCTCACGGAGAAGGCCCTGTCGATCGACAACCTCTTCGTGTTCCTCATCGTGATGACCGGCTTCGCGGTACCGAAGAAGTACCAGCAGAAGGTGCTGATGATCGGCATCATCATCGCCCTGGTCCTCCGCGGCGCGTTCATCGCCATCGGCGCCGGCCTGATCGCGAACTTCTCCTGGGTCTTCTACCTCTTCGGCGCGCTGCTGCTCGTCCTCGCCTACAAGCAGGCCTTCGGCAGCCACGAGTCGAACCCTGCCGACGGCCGGTTCATGCGGCTCGTCCGCCGCGTCCTGCCTGTCACCGACGAGTACCACCGGGACAGGCTGACCGTGAAGCAGGGCGGCACGCGCTACGTCACGCCGATGCTGCTCACCATCATCGCGATCGGCTTCGTCGACTTCATCTTCGCGGTCGATTCCATCCCCGCGATCTACGGGCTCACCAATGAGGCGTACATCGTCTTCACCGCCAACGCCTTCGCGCTGATGGGCCTGCGCCAGCTGTTCTTCCTCATCGGCGGACTGCTCGAGCGCCTCGTCTACCTGGCGCAGGGACTCGCCGTCATCCTCGCCTTCATCGGCGTGAAGCTCGTGTTCCACGCGCTGCACGTCAACGAGCTGACCTTCATCAACGGCGGTCAGCCCCTCCTCTGGGTCCCCGAGATCCCCATCTGGTTCTCCCTGCTCTTCATCGGCGCCACCATCGCCGTCGCCACGGTCGCGAGCCTGCTAAGGACCTGGGGCGACGGCGACAGGAAAGACCGCGACCAGGTTCACGGCAAGCAGGTGGCGGTGGTCTCCGAGGACCGGGCCGAAGAAGCCCAGGCCGATGAGACCACGAGCTCGACGGCGGGAATCGCCAAGTAGCTGCCGCACCGACAACGGCTCCTGGTGGCCGGGAGCCCGCTCGTTCCGGTTCAGGCAGCGGGAGGCCGCGCCACCAGGACCTCACCGACGCCGTCGAGCACCACGCTGCCGGCGCCGGCCGGCAGCAGCCAGATGCTCCCACGGGGAGCGGACCGGCCCTCGAGGTCGACCGCGCCCTCGCTCACGACCAGTACCGCGAAGCCGGGATCGAGGGATACGTGTCCCTCGACGGGTACTCGCTCGAGGCGGAAGAATGCGTCGGCATCGGGCGGGAACACCGATCCCTCGGCCGGCGCCGTCCGCACGAGGTCCGGAAGCGCTTCGCGGGCTAGCGCCGTCCGCTGAACCGCCGTCAGGGCCACGTCGAAGCCAAGGCCCAGGTGGCCGTCGGCAACGCCGTCGAGCGCGAAGTCCCGCCACTCCAGCAGGATCGAGAGGTCCTCGGGCTGCTGCAGTTCCAGCAGCAGCACGCCGGAGCCGATTGCGTGCAGCACACCCGGCGGCACCCAGACCACGTCACCCGGCGAGACGTCGACCTCGTGCAGCAGCCCGAGCAGCACGTCGACGTCCTGCGCCTCGACGAGGGATGCCAGCTCGGTGTCGCTCACATCCCGAGTGAGGCCGAGGTGGACGGTGCCGCCCTGCAGGATGTACCAGGCCTCGGCCTTGCCGTGGCTGTGCCCGAGATGCCGGGCGGCGAACGCATCGTCGGGATGCGCATGCACGGGGAGCCGTTGGCCGGCGTCGAGCAGTTTCACCAGCAACCGGACGTCGCTGCCCCAGCGAGCCACGTGCTCCGCGCCGAGCCAGTGCTCCGGATCCCCGGCAACGGCGTCCCGGAGCAGGGTGCCGTCGGCGAGCCGGGACAGGCCGAGCTCGGCCTCGCCGAAGATCGTGGTCGTCGAGCCTATCCAGTCCTCCGGCTCGAACTCCGCCGTAGCCGACTCTCCGCGGAAGGCGGTGATGCGCGCGCCGCCGCGGTAGAACCGTTCCGGCGGCCGGTTCGAGGGCAGCCGCTCGATCATGGCTGCGGCTGCCGAACCGGCGCCGTCGACGACCGGACGACCAGCTGCGTGGCCAGCTCGACACGGGTCACGTCCGGCTTCTCGCCGTCCATCTCACGGAGTAGCGCCCGGACGGCCGTCCGGCCCATCTCCCGCAGGGGCTGGGCAACGGTGGTGAGCTGCGGTGAGGTCTGTTCGCTGATGTAGGTCCCGTCGAAGCCCACCACGCTCAACTCACCGGGTACTGAAATGCCCAGTGCATGCGCCTCGGCGAGCACGCCCACGGCGATGCTGTCGGAGGCCGCGAAGATCGCGTGCGGCGGGTGGGCCAGAGCGAGGAGCTGAACCAGGCTGCGGCGCCCGGTCTCCGAGTCGAAGTTGCCCGCCAGGACGTAGTCCTCCGAGATCCGGATACCGCGTTCGAGGAGGGCGGCGACGTAGCCGTGCTCGCGGTCCTGGCTGCATTCGGCGCTGGCAGGTCCACCGATGAACGCGATGCGGGTATGGCCGAGGCCCAGCAGATGCTCCGTGGCGGCCTTCCCTCCGGCCCAGTTCGTGGCACCCACGCTCGCCACACCCGGCCCGGGAGGATTGATCGGGTCGATGAGCACCACGGCGATGCCTCGCTTCTTCACTTCCTTGATCTCCCGCGGAGACCACCGGGACGTGACGAGGAGCAGGCCGCGGCGACCGGACGCCTGCATCTTCTCGGCACGCTCGCCGGCAGGAAGGTGCGTGAGGCCCGTCTTGGACAGGACGACCTCGGCGCCGTGCTGCTCCGCGCACTCGAGGATCCCGTCCATCACCTCCGAGTAGTACGCCGTCGCCACGCTGTCCACGGCGACGTCGATCAGCGTGGACGCCGGAGGCGCAAGGGCGAGGCGTTGACCGGGTGGCTGATACTCGGACGTCCGGAGTGCTTCCAGGACCCGCTTCCTGGTGGCCGGGGCGACATCCTCCCGGCCGTTGATCACCTTCGACACCGTCGGAGTCGACACTCCGGCAAGAGCTGCGACGGACGCCAGCGTGGCCCTCGTTCGAACTTTAGTTTCCGACAATGTTTCGAGATCCTCTCCGGGGTGGGCCTGCCCCCATCCTGCCCGAGCCTGGCGGAAGAGTCGAGGGGTGGAGGAACCTCCCTGCGAAATTGGTGCACAGCAGGGCATTGACCGATGGATGTGACGCAGGTAACTTTGCGTTTGTTAGTTTTGTTGTTATCGAAAACATTTCGAATCTCTTCCGCAGCGTGGCGGTCAGCGACCGCATACCCGCGGAGTTGACCTGCCCATCTCAGCCGGCCTCGTGCCTCGAGCTGAGTCGACTTACGGAAGAACTGATGAAAATGCGAACAACCACCTCCCTGATCTCGGCGGCCTCCGCCATCACCCTGGCCCTCAGCCTCTCCGCCTGCGGATCGAGCGGCCCCGCCGACCCTGCAGCGGATTCCGCGTCACCGACGATGTGGGCGCTGACCGGCAGCAGCGAGAAGATCTTCCGCTCGTCCGTCGAGACCTGGAACGAGGAGCACGCAGACGACAAGATCAACCAGGAATTCTTCGCCAACGACGCCTACAAGACCAAGGTCCGCACCGCGGTCGGAGCAGGCGAGGGACCCACGTTCATCTACGGCTGGGGCGGTGGCGTGCTGAAGTCCTACGTCGACGCCGGCCACGTCAGCGAGCTGGACGAGTTCCTGGCCGAGAACCCCGAGGTCAAGGACCGCTACATCCCGTCCGTCCTCGAGAACGGTGTGATCGACGGCAAGACCTACGCCCTGCCCAACAACAACATGCAGCCGGTCGTCCTCTACTACAACAAGCAGGTCTTCGAGGACATGGGCGTCGAGCCCCCCGAGACCTGGGACGACCTGATGGCCCTGGTCCCCAAGTTCAACGACGCGGGTATCGCGCCCTTCTCCCTGGCGGGCCAGTCGAAGTGGCCGAACCTGATGTGGTTGTCCTACCTCGTGGACCGTATCGGCGGACCCGAGGTCTTCCAGGCGATCCTGGACGGAGAAGAGGATGCCTGGTCCGATCCGGCGGTGATCGAGGCGCTCACGAAGATCCAGGAACTGGTCGACGCCGGCGGCTTCGTCAACGGATTCTCCTCGATCGCTGCCGATGCCGGAGCCGACAGCGCCCTCCTGTACACCGACAAGGCAGCGATGATGCTCCACGGCGGCTGGGTCTACCAGAACCTGAAGAACGACGCCCCGGAGTTCGTCGAGTCGGGAGAGGTCGGTTTCGTGCCGTTCCCCGAGGTCGAGGGCGGTGCAGGCGACCCCGCCAACGTGGTGGGCAACCCCGCGAACATGTGGTCCGTCTCCTCCACGGCCTCCGATCAGCAGAAGGAATCCGCGCTGAACTACCTCAAGGACGGACTGTTCAGCGAGGAGTACACGCAGGCCATGATCGATTCCGGCGCGGTTCCCGCCGTCAACGGCATCGAGGACCAGCTCGCCGCGTCCGAGGACAAGGACTTCGTGGAGTTCGTCTACGGTCTGGCACAGGATGCGCCGAGCTTCCAGCTCTCCTGGGACCAGGCGCTGAGCCCCGCCCAGGGTGACGCCATGCTCGCGAACCTCGACCAGATCTTCATCGGCGAGATCACCCCCGAAGAGTTCGCCGAGAACATGAACGCAACCCTGGGCAAATGAGCACGCTGCTGAAGCCGAAGCCCGCGATGAAGGTGCGGGGCGCCCGGGCGGAAGGCCCCTCGGCGTGGATGGTCGTCCCGGCGCTGGTCTTCTTCCTGGTCTTTGCCGTCCTGCCCCTGCTCGGCGTGGTGTTCCTCAGTTTCACCAACTGGAACGGACTGGGTGCGATCACCTGGGCCGGCCTGGAGAGCTGGCGAACCGCCCTCATGGACTCGGTGACGATGAACGCGCTGATCGTCACGCTGAAGATCATGGTCTACTCGCTCCTGGTGCAGGTCCCGATCAGCCTCCTGCTGGGGGTCTTCACGGCGGGGAACCAGCGCTACCGGGCGGTGCTGGCCGTCCTGTACTTCGTCCCGCTGCTGCTCTCGTCCGCTGCAGTGGCGATCGCGTTCAAGGCATTGCTGGATCCCAACTTCGGCATGGGACCGGGCCTGGGCCTGCCATTCCTCGCCCAGAACTGGCTCGGCAGTGCCGACCTGGTGCTGTTCGTGGTCATCTTCGTCATCGCCTGGCAGTTCGTCCCCTTCCACACGCTCATCTACCAGGGCGGTGTGCGCCAGATCCCGGCGTCCTTCTACGAGGCGGCACAGATCGACGGCGCGGGCCGGATGCAGCAGTTCTTCCACATCACGCTGCCCCAGCTGAAGTACACCATCATCACCTCGTCCACCCTCATGGTGCTTGGTTCGCTGGCGTACTTCGACCTGATCTTCGTCCTCACGGCCGGCGGTCCGGGGTACGCCACCCGACTCCTGCCACTGCACATGTACCTCACCGGCTTCCGGGCCAATGACATGGGCGCAGCGAGCGCCCTCGGCGTCATCCTCGTGGTGATCGGCCTGGGCCTCGCCCTCGTCCTGCAACGCCTCGGCGGCAAGAACCGCAGCTCAAGCCAGTTGGAAGGAGCGTAGGTCCATGGCACTCGTCGCCGAACCCGCGCAGGACACCGCACCCCAGCCCAGGGCCCGTTCACAGGGGAAGCCGGTGGGCAGGACCTCACCGAACCTCCTCGGGGGACTCGGAGGATGGGTGTGGCTCGCGCTGATCATCCTGCCCGTCTACTACGTGATCATCACGAGCCTGAAGAACCAGGCGGGCTTCTTCGGGTCGAATCCGTTGGCTCCACCCACGGAGCCGACCCTGGCGAACTATCGGACCGTCCTGGAAGCGGACTTCGTCCGGTACTTCGTGAACAGTGTCATCGTGACGCTGGGCAGTGTCATCCCGGCCGTGATCGTCTCGTTCATGGCGGCGTATGCGGTGGTGAGGGGGAGTGGGCGCATCATCGGGTCCGCCCACACGCTGTTCCTGATGGGACTCGCCATCCCGCTGCAGGCAACCATCATCCCCATCTACTTCATGATCACGAAGGCGCAGCTCTATGACACCCTGCTCGCACTGATCCTGCCGTCGATCGCCTTCGCCATCCCCATCTCGGTGCTGATCCTGTCGAACTTCCTCCGGGACGTCCCGCGGGAGCTCTTCGAATCCATGAGGCTCGACGGCTGCTCGGAGTTCACCATGATGTGGCGCCTGGCCCTGCCGCTGGTCCGTCCTGCGGTCGTCACCATCGCCATCTACAACGCGCTCCATGTCTGGAACGGGTTCCTCTTCCCGCTGATCCTCACGCAGAGTCCCGACAAGCGGGTCCTGCCGCTCTCGCTCTGGGCGTTCCAGGACGAGTTCAGCGTGAACATCCCGGCGGTCCTCGCCGCCGTCGTGCTCTCCACACTCCCGCTGGTCGTCCTCTACGTGCTGGCCCGCCGCCAGCTCGTGAGCGGACTGACCGCCGGTTTCAACAAGTAGACCGAAAGGAATCTGCAGCCTGATGACTTCCACGCAGCAGAACGCGCTGAGGGTCGGCATGGTCGGCTACGCCTTCATGGGCGCGATGCACTCCCACGCCTGGCGCACCGCGCCACGCTTCTTCGACCTCCCGCTCCAGCCCGAACTCGCGGTCCTCGCCGGGCGCGACGAGGCGGCCGTGAAGACCGCGGCCGGGAAGCTGGGCTGGCGGGACACCGAGACGGACTGGCGGGCACTGGTGGAGCGGGACGACGTCGACCTGATCGACATCTGCACCCCCGGGAACACGCACGCCGACATCGCCATCGCGGCGCTCGAAGCCGGCAAGCACGTGCTCTGCGAGAAGCCGCTCGCCAATTCGGTCGAGGAGGCGGAACGCATGACCGCGGCCGCCCAGGCCGCCGAGGCGAACGGGGTCTTCGCGATGTGCGGGTTCTCCTACCGCCGCACGCCCGCCCTGACCTTCGCCCGACGACTCGTCGAGCAGGGGAGGCTCGGCACGATCCGGCACATCCGGGCGCAGTACCTCCAGGACTGGCTGACGGACGAGAACGCCCCGATGACCTGGCGCCTGGACAGGAGCAAGTCGGGATCGGGCGCCCTCGGGGACATCGGAGCACACAGCATCGATGCAGCGCAGTACGTGACCGGACTGCCGATCCAGGGAGTCTCCGGCCTCCTCAACACCTTCGTGCACGAACGTCCCCTCGGAGGAACCCGGGTGGGCCTCGGGGGCTCGGGTGCCAGCGACGGCGGGACCGGCACGGTCACGGTCGACGACGCCGCGATCTTCAGTGCGCGCTTCGAGGGAGGAGCGATCGGCGTCTTCGAAGCCACCCGCTTCGCGACCGGCAGGAAGAACAACATGCGTCTGGAGGTCAACGGCAGCCTCGGCTCGCTCGCCTTCGACTTCGAGAACATGAACTCCCTGGAGTTCTACGACGCCACGCAGCCTCCCGAGACCGCGGGATTCAGCACGATCAACGTCACCGATTCCGTGCACCCCTACACCGGCAACTGGTGGCCGGCTGGGCACGGCCTCGGCTACGAACATGGCTTCACGCATCAGGTCGTGGACCTGGTGCAGGCGATCGCGGACGGCACGACGCCCTCGCCGTCCTTCGACGAGGCGCTGCGGGTCCAGAAGGTCCTGCACGCCATCGAGGAGTCCGCAGCGAGTGGATCGGGGTGGCAGCATGTCTGAGGCGTCAGCAACCGGAGGTCCCACACCGCGGCCCGTGACCCTGTTCACCGGGCAGTGGGCCGACCTGCCGTTCGAGGACGTGGCGAGGATGGCCGGCGAGTGGGGCTTCGACGGCCTCGAGATCGCCTGCTGGGGAGACCACCTGGACCCGGTGCGGGCAGCGAACGACGACGACTACGTCCAGGACCGGCTCCGGATCCTCAAGGAGAACAACCTCTCCGTCCACGCGATTGCCATCCATCTCACCGGGCAGGCCGTGTGCGACGACCCGATCGACGAACGCCACCAGGACATCCTCACTCCCGAGGTCTGGGGGGACGGGAGTCCCGAAGGGGTCCGCCGGCGGGCCGCCGATGTCGTGAAGGACACCGCCCGGGCGGCAGCCCGGCTCGGAGCGTCCGTCGTCACGGGATTCACCGGTTCGTCCGTCTGGAAATACGTCGCCATGTTCCCGCCGGCGTCCGAGCAGATGATCGCCCGCGGCTACGAGGACTTCGCGGCCCGGTGGAATCCCATCATGGACGTGTTCGACGCCGAGGGGGTCCGCTTCGCACTCGAGGTGCACCCCTCCGAGGTCGCCTACGACTACTGGACCACGCAGCGCACCCTGGAGGTCATGCGGGACCGCCCCGGCTTCGGGATCAACTTCGACCCCTCGCACTTCATCTGGCAGGACCTGGATCCGGTGATGTTCCTGCAGGATTTCGCACCGCACATCTTCCACGTCCATGTGAAGGAATCCGTCCGGCAGCTGAACGGCCGCAACGGCCGCCTCGGGTCGCACCTGCCGTGGGGCGACCCGCGGAGGGGCTGGGACTTCGTCACCGCCGGGCACGGGGACGTCCCGTGGAAGCCGATCTTCCGCATGCTCAACTCGATCGGCTACCAGGGCCCCACCAGCATCGAATGGGAGGACGCCGGGATGGACCGGCTCGTCGGCGCACCGCAGGCCCTGGCCCTCGTGCGGGACCTGGCCACCATCATGCCGTCCGCGGCGTCCTTCGACGCCGCCTTCTCCCGCCAATCCACCACGAAAGAGACACCATGACCAGCAAGGAAGCACTCGTCGTCCGCGGCGGATGGGACGGACACCAGCCCGTCGAAGCCACGGACCGCTTTATCCCGTTCCTCCGGGACAACGGGTACAGCGTCCGGATCGAGGAGTCGCCGAAGATCTACGCGGACGCGGACTACATGTCGACCGTCAGCCTGATCCTCCAGTGCAACACCATGAACACCATCGAGAAGGACGAATTCGCCGGTCTCCGGGCGGCCATCGAGGCAGGGACCGGGCTCGCCGGCTGGCATGGTGGCATCGCCGACTCGTACCGCAACGAATCCGACTACCTCCACCTCATCGGCGGACAGTTCGCCTGCCACCCCGGCAAGCACCCCGACGAGAGGATCGGAGAACAGTCCGACAACTACGTGCCGTACCGAGTGAACATGCTCCCGGCCGCGGCGGACCACCCGATCACCCGCGGCATCGGGGACTTCGACCTCGTGACGGAACAGTACTGGGTGCTCGCGGACGACTACATCGACGTGCTCGCGACGACGACCCAGGCCGTCCGCGCCTGGGACCCGTGGAACCGCCCGGTGACGTCCCCCGCCATCTGGACCCGCCAGTGGGGCAAGGGCCGCATCTTCGTGGCGACCCCCGGCCACCGCGTCGAGATCCTCGACGACCCGAATGTCAGAACCATCATCGAAAGGGGTTTGCTGTGGGCGAGCCGTTGAACGTCGGAATCATCGGCTGCGGAGCGATCGTAGCCCAGTACCTGAAAACCCTGCCGTCGCTGCCGTCGGTCAACCTCCGGGCGGTCGCCGACCTGGACTTCAGCCGCGCCGAGGCCGTCGCGGCATCCCAGGAGGGCGTACGGGCTCTGACCGTCGACGAACTCCTGGCCGACCCCGAGATCGACACCATCCTCAACCTCACCATCCCTGCTGCGCACGCCGAGGTGGCCACCCGCGCGATCGCCGCCGGGAAGCACGTCTACGGCGAGAAGCCCCTGGCAGCGAACACGAGTCAGGCCCGGAAGGTCCTCGCGCTCGCGGACGAAGCCGGAGTCCGCGTCGGGTGTGCTCCCGACACGGTGCTCGGCACCGGGATCCAGACGGCGCGTCACGCCATCGACAGCGGCATGATCGGCCGGCCCATCTCGGCCACCGCCACGATGGTCACGCCCGGACACGAACGCTGGCACCCCAACCCGGACTTCTACTACGTGCCCGGGGGCGGACCTCTGCTGGACATGGGCCCGTACTACGTGACCGCGCTGGTCACCCTGCTGGGCCCCGTCACATCCGTCATCGGTGCCGCGAGCCACACCCGGAAGGAGCGCACCATCGGCGGAGGTCCGAGGGCCGGCGAGACGATTCCCGTCTCCATCGACACCCATGTCACGGGCGTGCTCGTCCACGAGTCCGGGGCGCTCTCCACACTGGTGATGAGCTTCGACGCCGTACAGACCCGTTCCTCCAACATCGAGATCCACGGTGAGCAGGCGAGCCTGACCGTCCCCGACCCGAACTATTTCGACGGCGAGGTGTCGATCTGCACTCTGGCGAACAGGGAGATCGGATGGGAGGCCATCCCCGCCAGCGCAGGCTACATCGGGGCGGGCAGGGGCTACGGGCTCGCGGACATGGCGCTGACCCCCGCCGGTGAGCAGCACCGCGCCAGCGGGCAACTCGCCTACCATGTGCTCGATGTCATGGAGTCGCTCCTGCGGTCAGCAGCGGACGGCAGTTCGGTACCGGTGCTGAGCACCGCGGCAAGGCCGGCGGCGGTCGACCTCATGTCGCTGTCAGAGCCGGTGTCGTCCCTCGCCACCTAGGACCGCCGAGGCCCGAACCTCACCGACCGGCCGCGCATCTGTGCGGCCGATCGGTGAGGTTCGGGCGGCCGTCTGAACCGCCGCCGTCCGGGAGCGGACCGGCCGGCCCGCTCGGCGGCCTCAGGTCCCGCAGTACGTGGTGTACGAGCCGAAGTCGTCCGGCGCTGCCGCGGCGTAGCGCTGCAGCCCGGGTCGCTCGTCGAAGGGCGTGCGGAGGGCGTCGACGAGCCGGTCCAGCGGGTCGAGATCGCCGGCTGTCCCGGCCGCGAGCGCCTCCTCGACGAGGTGGTTCCGCGGGATGTACACCGGGTTGACGTGGTCCATCGCGTCGGCATCGGGGGCCAGCGACAGCCAGCGGGCCGCCCAGGTATCGAAGGCGGCGACATCGAGCACCTTGTCCCGGGCGGGCCGCGCGTCACCGCGGACCACGGAGCTGAGGCCCCGGAAGAAGGACGTGTAGTCGACGTGGTTCTCCTGTAGGAGGGTGAGCACGTCGTTGGCGAGAGGCGACGCCACGTCGTCGCCGACGTCGTCGGGCAGTCCCAGCTTGGCTTTCATCCCGGCGAGCCACGCGCCACTGTACTGGGGGCGGAAGGCCTCGAGCGCGCCGACGGCGAGCGGAACCGCCTGCTCCTGGTCTTCGTGGAGAAGCGGCAGCAGGGTCTCCGCGAGGCGCGCGAGGTTCCACTCGGCAATGAGCGGCTGGTTGGCGTAGGCGTAGCGCCCGCCACGGTCGATGGAGCTGTAGACGGTGGCGTAGTCGAAGACATCCATGAACGCGCAGGGTCCGTAGTCGATGGTCTCGCCCGAGATGGTCATGTTGTCGGTGTTCATCACCCCGTGGATGAACCCGACGAGCATCCACTGCGCCACGAGCGAGGCCTGCGCGGACACGACCGACTCGAACAGGGTGAGGTACGGGCGCTCGGCGGAGGCGGCCCCGGGGTAGTGCCGGCTGATGGCGTGGTCGGCGAGGCGCCTGAGGAGGTCCTGGTTGCCGGTGGCCGCCGCGTACTGGAAGCTGCCCACGCGCAGGTGGCTGCTGGCGACGCGCGTGAGGACGGCGCCGGGCAGCATCGTCTCGCGGCGCACGGCGCGTCCGGTCGCGACGACGGCGAGCGAGCGCGTCGTCGGGATCCGGAGCGCCTGCATGGCCTCGCTGAGGATGTACTCGCGGAGCATCGGCCCGACGACGGCGAGCCCGTCACCGCCGCGTGCGAAGGGTGTGCGGCCCGAGCCCTTGAGGTGGATGTCGCGCAGGCGCCCCCCGGCGTCGGTGATCTCGCCGAGGAGGAGCGCGCGCCCGTCGCCGAGCCTCGGGTTGAAGCTCCCGAACTGGTGGCCCGAGTAGGCCTGGGCCACCGGCGTCGCGCCCTCCGGCACCGAGGTGCCGATGAGCAGGGCGAGGCCCTCAGGGGACCGGAGGAACCCGGGATCGACGCCGAGTTCCACGGCGAGCTGGTCGTTGAGGGCGAGCAGCTGCGGCTCGGGAGCCTCGTCCGCCTGCCACGCGACCGCCATCTCGGGCAGTTCCCGCGCGAAGCGACCGTCGACAGTGACCCTGGAATCTGTAGGCACGCTCATCCTTCCACCGTACGCCCGGCGGCTGCGGCGTTGTCACCGCCCCGGGCCCTGCATGACACGCTTGCGCAATGCGCGGTTGGCCGACTCACGGCGGTCACCCTACGATGGCCGACATCAGGCGCAGCTTCGCGGCTGGCACGGGTGGTCCAGGGATAAGGGTTCCGGTGGCGAACGGCGATGACGCGGCACGACTGGCCGAAAGGGTGCAGCGGGAGGCCGCAGGAGCGCGCGTCATCTGGGACTTCGACGGCGTCGTCGGGCACACCGAACCGCTGCACGAGGCGAGCTACCGGGACCTGGCGGAACGGCGGGGCTACCGTTTCGGGCCCGGCTTCTTCGGCGACCTCGTGGGCCACACCGAGCAGTGGATCTGGGAGCGAGTGATCTCCGAAGGATTCCCTGCCGCCGAGGAGGACATCGCTGCGCTCCACAGGGAACGCGGCGAGGTCGTCGCCGTCTCCGCCCTGGAGGGCCTCTCGCCGTCCTGGCTCGCCGCCCGCCTCATGCCGGCCCTGGTGGGTGTCGCCGCCGAGCAGGTGGTGGTCTCCAACGGCGACCCGGACCTCATCGCGGCGCTGCTCGGGAAGTGGGGCCTCGACCCGTTCGTGCGCGTGGCACGCCGCGACTCCGGACGGGACAAGGAAGCCCTGTTCCGCGCGCTGTGCGTGCCGCCGTGCGTGGTGCTGGAGGACAGCGACGCCTACCTGGCGCTCGGCAAGGAGCTCGGCGCGTTCACCGTGGGGGTCCGGCATTCGCACAACCCCCGCGCCGCACTGGACGCAGACCTCACCACCCACCTCTGAACCCTCCGTCTTCCGCGAACTCGTTCCGCTCCTGACCGGCGCGGACACCGCGGCCTCGTGACCGGTCGGGGCGGGCTCATCACACCAGACTGGTGAGTCCGCCCTGTGCTGCGACGGCGCGTTCCGCGACGACGGAGAACCGGCGCGTCGCGGGCGAGAGGTAGCCGTGCTTCCGCTGGACGAGGGCGATGGTGTCGTAGAGGGGTTCGGCGAATGGGAAGCTCCTGACGCCGTCGTCGCGCCGCAGGGACTCGAGGATGCCGCTGGCCATGAAGGAATCGCCGGCACCCGCCGCCACGAGGCTGTACGCCGTCTCCGCGTGTTCCACCTCCATCTCCGCCTCGATGGACAGGCCCGCGAGGTTCGCCCGGTCCAGCAGCTGGCGGCGCGTGGGATCCTTCCAGCCGGCATGGGCGTCATAGAGGACGAGTTTCGCGGCGGCCAGCTCCTGGATGGTCACCGGTCCGGCGTCCGCTGGGCGGGTGGACGAGATGAAGCACACCTCGTCCCGTGCGAGCTGCCGGACCTCGAGGTTCTCGCTGTCCACCGGCAGCACGACCAGGCCGCACTCGATCTCCCCGCTCGCCACCGACGCGGCCACGACGTGGGAGTTCAGCCCGATCATGCGGACCCGCACGCCCGGGTGCTGCTGGTGGAACTGCACCACGAGGTCCGCCAGATCGTAGTTGGCGGCGTACCGGAGCACCCCGAAGGTCGACACCCCGCCGCTGAGCGTCTGCAGGGCCTGCACGGCCTCGACGCCGCGCCGGGCCGAGTTGACGCAGTCGAGGGCGTGGGCATGAAGCTCCTCGGCCGCGGGTACGGGGGACAGGCCCCTGGACGTGCGGGTGAACAGAGGCGAGCCCAGCTCCTGCTCCAGCCGCGAAATCAGCTCGGACGCGGACGCCTGGCTGATGCCGAGCTCTTTTGCGGCAGCGCTCAGCGATCGGCAGCCGTAGGCGGCGAGGAAGGCCCGGAGCTGGTTCAGCGTCATAGGACAAACCTATATCCTTCACCGGGAAAGGGTGGGTTCCCCTATGCTGTGCCCCGTCCTAGGCTTCCACCATGGAACTGGATGCCCAGCATGCCTCCTTCATCAGGGGGTCCTACGAATGCCTGAAGAGTGCCGAGATCGGAGGAGTGCCTGCGCAGCGGCTGCCGAAGGTCGTCGAGACGGTGTCGGAGATGCTGGCGACCATCGAGAAGGGCGGGCGCGACGCCGTCGCCGAGTACTCCCGGGTCCTCGACGGCTGGGCGGGCGGCGACGTCGAGCTGGACTCCGACTCACTCCGAAGGACCGGTGACGCACTGACGCCGGAACTGCGCGCGGCCCTCGAGGCCGGAGCGGAACGGACCCGGAAGTTCGCCGGACTCCAGCTCCGGCACCTGCAGGACTTCGAGGCCGAAGTGATGCCCGGGGTGGTGGTGGGCCACCGGTACATCCCGGTCCAGCGTGTCGGGGCCTACCTGCCGGCCGGACGGTTCCCCATCCTCGCGAGCGCGTTCATGACCGTCGGCGTCGCGAAGACGGCGGGCGTGCCCACGGTGATCGCCTGCTCGCCGCCCACCTCGCCGACCGCCGGCAACCCGGCCGTGTTCTACTCCGCCTACCTCTCCGGTGTCGACCGGGCGTTCGTCGTCGGAGGCGTCCAGGCCCTGGCCGCCATGGCCTTCGGGCTGCTGGGGGAACAGCCGATGGACATGCTCGTGGGCGCCGGCAACGCCTACGTCACCGAGGCGAAGCGGCAGCTGTTCGGGCGGGTCGGCATGGATCTGCTCGCCGGCCCGTCGGAGGTCGCCGTGATCGCCGACGACACCGCCGACCCCGTTCTTGTCGCCGCGGACCTGCTCGGGCAGGCCGAGCACGGCCCCCAGTCGCCCGCCGCGCTCGTCACGACGTCGCGGGAACTCGCCGTCGCGGTGATCGCCGAGGTGGACCGCCAGCTGGTGGATCTCAGCACCCGAGACATCGCCGGCGCGGCCTGGCGGGACTACGGAACCGTGTACCTCGCGGAGGACAACGAGACCGCCGTCGAATTGATGGACGTGCTCGCGCCCGAGCACCTGGAGGTCATCACCGCCGACGACGACTACTTCCAGAAGAACCTGACCAACTACGGGTCGCTCTTCCTGGGGCCGTGGTCCACGGTGGCCTACTCCGACAAGGGGATCACCGGAACGAACCACGTGCTGCCCACCGGCGGCGGGGCCCGCTCCTCGGCCGGACTGTCGGTCTCCCGGTTCCTGAAGCCCCTGACCTTCCAGCGCATCGACCGCGCTGCGACCATGCAGCTGGCTCCCCTCGTGTCCGAGATCTCCGCCTACGAACAGATGGAGGCGCACCAGCGGACGGCCGATCTCCGCATCACCCGATTCGAGAACCACGCATCATCGACCAAGGAGCAACCATGAACAGCAGGCGCGCATTCACGTCCTTCGCAGCCGGTGCACTGGGGATCGCACTGACCCTGACAGCGTGTGGCGGCGGGGAATCCGGCGGCAGCGAGGGTGGAGGGGGCGACGGCGAGGCGATCGAGACGATCACCATCGCCACCTCGAACGACGCTCCCTTCTCCTTCACCGACGATGCCGGCAACCTACAGGGTATCGACGGCGAGATGATCAACTGGATCGCGGACAAGAAGGGCTGGGAGGTGGAGGTCTTCGTGTCCGAGTTCGCCACCCTGATCCCGGCCATTAAGGCGGGCAAGGCCGACGCCGTCGTCGACGCCATGTACATCACGGACGTCCGCAAGGAAGAGGTCAACTTCACCGACACCTGGTACCAGCAGGGCGAAGGCATGGTGGTACCGGGAGACTCGACCATGACCAGTCGCGACGACGCAAAGGGCACCGTGATCGGGGTCCAGACCGGCACCACCTTCATCGAGCTGGCGGAGTCCCTGGAGCCCAAGGAGATCAAGTACTTCGATTCGCAGGCTGCACTGCTGAAGGCCGTGGAGAACAAGCAGGTCGACGTCGTGTTCACCGACGCGGCCGTCGTCGCGTACAGCCTCGTGCAGAACCCGAACGACGCCATCAAGATCGTGGACCCGTACGAGCCCTACTTCCCCGGCCTGATCGGAGCGGCAGTACCCAAGGAGAACACGCAGCTGCTCGAGGAACTGAACTCGGGCCTCGCCGAGCTGAAGGCGTCCCCCGACTACATGGAGATCCTCACCAAGTACGGACTGACGGAGAGCAACGCCGTCGACTGACCGCGCCTTCCCCGTTTGCCCGAAGCTGAAAGGAAGGTCCGGCCATCGACTTCATCACAAGCACCCTCAGCTACTTCCCCCGGCTGCTGGCGGCCGCCCCGATCGTGATCCAGCTCGCGCTCGGGGCGATGGCCCTGGCCCTCGTCCTCGGCATGCTGCTGGCCCTCGCCCGGATCTCGAAGTCGAGGATCCTGCGGGGGATCGCCCTCGTCTACGTCGAGGTCATGAGGGGGACACCCCTCCTCGTGCAACTGGTCTACATCTTCTTCGTCCTGCCTGCCATCGGGGTGAACATCGATCCGATTCCCGCCGGGATCCTCGGCCTGGGCCTGAACTACGCGGCCTACCTGTCGGAAGTGTTCCGCTCGGCCATCCTCGCGGTCGAGGCAGGCCAGACGGAAGCGGCACTGTCGCTCGGCTACACGCCGGGTAAGGCCTTGTGGAAGGTCGTCCTGCCGCAGTCCTTCATCGTGTCGCTGGGGCCGATCGGCAACTACTTCATCGCGATGGTGAAGGACACCGCCCTGACCTCGGTCATCGCCGTGACCGAGATCCTGAAGACGGCGAACGTCATCAACGCGCAGACGTTCGAGACGACCCAGGTCTACACGGCGGCCGCACTGCTGTACCTGCTGATCAGCCTTCCGCTGTCCCGCATCGTGAGTGCCCTGGAGAAGAGAGCGAGGGTCCATGTCTGACGAAGTGATCGTGAGTGCCCGGGACGTCCACAAGACGTTCGTGGTGACCAAGACCCCGAGCCTGCTGCAGCGACTCCGCGGGCAGCGGCGGGAGGTCAACCGGATCGAGGTCCTCAAGGGCGTCGACCTGGACGTCCACAAGGGGGAGACGGTCGTCATCCTCGGCTCCAGTGGATCCGGCAAGAGCACACTGCTGCGCTGCATGAACAAGCTCGAGACGATCGACGACGGCCGGATCCTGGTCAACGGGCACCTCGTGGGCTACGAGGAGCGCGGCGGGAAGCTCGTGGACGAGAAGGCTTCCATCACTGCGAAGAAGCGGACCGACCTCGGCATGGTCTTCCAGCAGTTCAACCTCTTCCTGAACAAGACCGCCCTGGGCAACGTCATGGCGCCCCTGCAGGACATCAAGAAGATGTCCAAGGAGGAGGCCCAGCAGCACGCCCTCGAGAACCTGAAGCGGGTCGGACTGCTGGAGCGGAAGGACAACTATCCGTCGAGGCTGTCCGGCGGGCAGAAGCAGCGTGTCGCGATCGCCCGGGCCCTCGCCATGGATCCGAGCGTCATGCTGTTCGACGAGCCGACGTCGGCGCTGGATCCGGAGCTCGTGGAGGAAGTGCTCGCGGTGATCAAGTCCATCGCAGCCCAGGGCACCACCATGGTGATCGTCACGCACGAGATGCAGTTCGCCCGCGACATCGCGGACATCATCGTGGTCATGGACCAGGGCGTCATCGTCGAGAAGGGGACGCCGGACGAGGTGTTCTTCCGGCCCAAGCACCCGAAGACGTACGCGCTGCTCCGGCGGTCCGGGCTGACGGTCGAACCCCCGGGGGCGGTGTAGCCCGGCCGGGCGCCTCTGTGCGCTCTGGTCGTCACCGGACCGTCAGAGTAAGGTAATAAGCCACCTGATGTTTCGGGTGCAGAGGCGAGATCGAAGGGAATCATCATGGGCATCAGCAACATGGTCAAGAACGCGGCGGGCCGTTACCTCGGCAGGTCCGGGACCGGCACCACGCCGACCACCGGACGCACCAGGGCCGGCGGAATGGGCACGCGGGGGCGGACCACCGGAACTCCCGCAGCCGGTTCGGGCGGGGTCGGCAGGATGCTGCGCGGCCTCCTCAACCGGCGGTGAGGGCGCGGCCCGGGTCCTGCCTCTCGGGGAATAGGACCCGGGCCCGGCACGGTTGCATCAGGCATGCAGATTGAGATTTGGTCCGATGTGAAGTGCCCGTGGTGCTACGTGGGCAAGCGCCGTTTCGAGAAGGCCCTCGCGGACTTCCCCCATCGCGACAGCGTCGAGGTGACCTGGAAGAGCTACCAGCTCGACCCGGAACTGCCCGACCACTATGACGGCACCGAGCAGCAGTACCTCGCCGAGCGTAAGGGCATCGCCCCCGAGCAGGTCCGGCAGATGAGGCAGCACCTCGGCCAGCAGGCCGCTGGAGAGGGCTTGAACTTCGACTTCGACAGTATCGCCGTGGGCAACAGCTTCACGGCGCACCGTTTCCTGCACCTCGCGAAATCCCACGGCCGGGGTGACGCCGCCAAGGAATCCATCATGTCGGCCCACTTCGAGCAGGGGCTGGACACGTCCGACGTCGACGTCCTGGTCTCCCTCGGCGAAGGCATCGGCCTGGACGAGGACGAGGTCCGCGAGACCGTGGGCGGTGACCGCTTCGCCGACGACGTCCGCCGCGACATCGAAGAGGCACGGACTCTCGGCGTGCAGGGCGTGCCGTTCTTCGTCGTCGACCGCAAGTACGGGATCTCCGGCGCCCAGCCGGCCGAGCTGTTCCGGCAGGCCCTCGACCAGGCGTGGCAGGAGTCCCACCCGCTGGTGTCGCTCAGCCCCTCCACCGACGGCCCGGCCTGCGGTCCCGACGGCTGCTAGGCATCCGCTCGGAAACGGCGCCCCCTGCGCGGCAGGTCCTGGACGACGACGGCGGGCTCGAGTCCCGCCGTCGTCAGCGTCGTCCGGACCCGCGGGCCATCCGCTTCAGCTCGTCCTGGACGCGCGCGAGCTCGCGTTGACGCTGGAGCTGCAGTTCGTCAGGGCTCGGCCGGCGGTGCCGCACGGGCTCGGGTGCAGCGGGCGGGGCGTCCGCCTCGTCCTGCAGGGGATCGAAGAACAAACCGTCGCGATGCATAGAACCTCCTCCGGCTTCCGGTGTCAGCCCCGACATTAGCGCGGCTGTGTTTCCGGCTTCTTTCGTATCCCCCTCAGCCCTCGCCCTGGGTTCTCCCTCATCCGAGTCCGGACAGGCGCGCGACCGCCATCCCGCCGTCGTCGATCCGGAGAACGGCCCACCCGATGCCGCCGAGCGCGTAGAGCGAGACCGGCACGAGGAGGCACCACTCGCGGAGGGAACCGGCGTTGCCGAGGACGGGCACCGCGATGTTGCCGTTCGGCCGCCACACCTGCGCGACCACCGGCAGTTTCGCCAGGCTTCGCGGACGCCGGAGCCGGAACGGGTAGACGGGGTTGCATCCGCCGGTCGTGAGCATGTCGCCGAGGATGTGGACGATGACGCCGACGCCGACGGCGAGGGGGAACCAGAACTGCTCCTCCGGCGCGAAGGCGGTGACGAACGCACCGGCAGTCAGGCCGACCGCCCAGGGCGACCTCCGCATGCTGTCCGGGATGATCTTCAGGGCTTTGGCGGCGAAGGAGACGAGGAGAACCGTCAGCAGGCCCGCGCCCGGATAGATGGTGCCGAAACCGACGGTCTCGACCGTCCAGAGCCCCGCGACGAACGCGACGGCGACGAACGCGGCGACACCGAGCAGCGAATGGGTGCCGCGCCGGTGGCCGCCGGAGATGGCGCCCACGCCGGCGCAGAACAGGTTGGACAGCGGCGGCAGCGAGTGGGCGATCGTGGCGCTGTGGTGGTCGGCGTCGGGCAGGAGCGCGGCGCCCGCCGTGACCAGGGCTCCCGTGACGACGCCCACGGGGCTGACATCCAGGAGACCGAATCCGAGGGTGACGGATCCCGGCAGGATCGGCAGTACGGCGGCCAGGGGGCCGAGCCCCAGCTCGATCTGGGTGGTGGCAGCGACCCAGGCGGCAGCGCCGCAGGCAGCATGGTGGGCGCCCATCATGACGGGAAGTCCTTTCGGTGAGACCACGCCGGCTGCGGGTGTCCAACCGGCGGCAGAGCCTCATCCTGACGGGCGCCACTGTCATTATTCGAATGCCATCATTCGGAACGGCATCATTCGGAGCCCGGCACGCACGCTTCTCGCAGGACTGCTAGTGCGAGTCCTTCTGCCGGGTGCCCAGGCCGGAAGGGTCGGTGACGGAGCGCAACCAGGCCTCGGCGTCGTCGCCCGTGCCGGCGGGCAGCGCGACCTTCTCGAGGCGCTTCTGGAAACTGGCGGTCATCTGTCGCTGGATGCGCAGCCGGCTCTCGTCGCCGGGCCGGGCGCGGCCGTCGGCAACACGATCGGCGATCATGAGCAGGCGTGCCTGGGAGTCGGCGATGCTGGCGGCGAGGGTGTCGAGCTCGCTCACGGGCACACGGCCAGGCGCGGGTGCGGACGGTTGCTGCCTGCGACGGCGGATTCCGGTGAAGATCCTCATGATGCTCCGCTGGTGTGCTCGGCCCGCCGGACCCCGTTGTTCGGCAGACTCGGATGGCGACGCCGCCGTCCGTCCCGCAAGAGTACCCGGAATGTCGCCCGCCCCCTAGCGGTTCCACCGAGTATGTCCCTTCCTTTCGACGGCCTGTCCATCCTCGACCGCGCACAGTCCCGGCTCGGCTCCTCCGAGGCGGACACGCTGCGGCACGTCGGGCAGCGTGCGCAGCGGGCCGAGCGGCTCGGGTACCGGAGGTTCTGGGTCGCCGAGCACCACGGCGTACCCGGCATCGCGGGGTCGGTACCCGCCGTGCTGGCGGCCGCGGTCGCCGCACGCACGAGCACGATCCGCGTCGGCACGGGCGGGATCATGCTGCCGAACCACCAGCCCCTGGTCGTCGCCGAGCAGGCTGCCACGCTCGGTGCCCTGTTCGACGGCCGCTTCGACCTGGGGATCGGCCGCTCGCTCGGCTTCACGCAGGCCGTGCGGTCCGCGCTGCGGACCGGCAAGGAGGATGCCGGCCGGTTCGAGCAGGACATCGCCGAACTGCTCGCCTTCCTCGGCGGCACCGCTCCCGTTCCAGTTCGCCCCCAGGACGGCGGGCGGACGCCCGTCTTCGTCCTCGCCACCGGCCAGGGCGTGGACCTCGCGGCCCGCTCCGGTCTCGCCGTGGTGCTCGGCGGGCCCGTGCTGTTCCGGGACCGCATCCCCGTGCTCGAGCGCTACCGGGAACAGTTCCGTCCGTCACCGTGGTGGGACGAGCCGAAGGTCCTGGTGTCGGTGAACATCGCGGTCGCGGAGACGACGGCGGAGGCACGCCACCTTTTGCTGCCCGAAGCCCGCGCGCTCGCCGTCTCGCGGACCAGGGGCTACTTCCCGCCGCTGGAGGCCGTGGGGGACGAACCCCTCTCCACCCGGGAAGAAGGATTCATGCAGGAGTCGCTCGCCACCGCCGTCCACGGGACGCCCGTGGAGGTGGAGCGACAGCTCACGAAGCTCCAGGCGCGGACGGGCGCCGATGAACTGCTGGTCAGCGGCGGGGCGTTCGACCTCGAGGCGCAGGCCAGGTCGGACGGTCTGCTCGCGGAACTCGCGGCTGCCTAGCTCTCCCAAGCCTCATGACGACGACGCCGCCGGGGGGGGGGGCGGGGGTCGAGCTGTTGCGCTGCTCCGTTCCAGAGCCGCCGTGGCCCGTCCGCCCGGAGGAGATGTCCACCGCCACGCCGATTAGTAAGCATGCTTGCTATAGCGTGTGCGCCGGTCCTACCCTGAAGTTCACCCGCTCCTCGCGGCCGATACCGACGACAGGACTTCCGCATGCTCACGATGAACGACCTCGACCCGTTGCTCAGGCGCCGCAGCACGGTGGTCACCGGCGAGGGGGACAAGGTGGGCACCGTGGGCGTGGTGTACCTCGACGATGCCGATGACCGACCGTCGTGGGTAACCGTCCACACAGGCCTCTTCGGGACCCGGGAGTCATTCGTGCCCCTCGAGGGGGCATCGGTCCAGGGGCACGACCTCGTGGTGGCCTATCCGCGTGACCTCATCAGGCACGCGCCGTCCGTCGACCGCGACGGCCACCTCAGCCCCGAGGACGAGGCTGCGCTGTACCGGCACTACGGGCTGCGCGGAGTGGCTCCGGTCCCTCGGCCCGCCACCGCCGAGCAGGCACCCGAACACGACGCCTCGCGCACGATGCCGCCATCGGCTGCTTCGTCGGCTGCTTCGTCGGCCGCTCCGTCGGCTGCTCCGGGGGCCGCTCCGGGGGCCGCTCCGGAGGCGGTGACCGGGGAGACCGCAGCACCCGGGATGCACACTGCGGGATCGTCCGACGCGACACCGGCGCCCACGGCCGCGCGGACGCAGGGCGGGACTCACCTGCATGACGAGGGCGGCACCCCCTGGGTGGTCCGCTCGGAGGAGCGACTGCGCGTCGGGACCGAGCAGTACGAGGCCGCACGCGTGCGTCTCCGGAAGTACGTCGTGACCGAGGAGGCCACAATGACCGTCCCGCTGAAGCGGGAGGAGCTCCGGATCGAGGTCGAGCCCATCTCGTCGCCCGTGCGCCTGGAGGCCGAAGGCGTGCCGTTCCAGGAGGAGTCCGTGGAGCTCGTGGCACGCGAGGAACTCGCCGTCCTGAGCAAGGAGACGGTGCCCGTCGAGCGCGTGAGCATGAGGACGGTCGAGGTGACCGGCAGGACCACCGTGCGGGAGGACGTGCGCAAGGAGCGCATAGCCAGCAGCGCCGACGGGGCTGCGTCGGTCGACAGGGGCCGGGGGCTCAGTTCCTCCGACCGTGGAACCACCGCCGGTACGGATGCCGACGCGTCGACGAGGATCGCGACGAACGGCACGAACGCGCTCGTGAAGGGCAGGAAGAAGCGACGCTGACGCGCCTTCCGGTCGTCGCGGACCGTAGGGTGAGCTGTATGGGAGCCACCGAGAACGACGCCGCACTCTTCACCGCCTACCAGTCGTCCTTCTCGGAGGCTCCCGGATACCTGAACTTCGCGAGCTTCGGCCCGCCGTCGAGCGCGGTCCGCGACCATGTGGCGCACCTCCTGCAGACGGCCGGCGAGGCGGCCCTCGGCGCGAGCACCACGCTCGAGGGCGAGGACAACCGCGCGCGGGAGGCCTTCTCCCGGCTCAGCGGCTTTCCGCTCGAACAGGTGGGACTGACCGGTAGTACCTCCCTCGGCCTGTTCCAGGTGGCCTTCGGTCTGGCCGGTGGAACAGTGCTCGTCGGCGCAGGCGAGTTCCCGTCCAACACCTACCCCTGGCTGCGCACCGGGGTAGTGGGCCGCGCGCGTGTCGACCTGATCGGGGCACCCGGCACCCAGGTGACGCCCGACCTCGTCGCCCGTCACCTGACGGATGACACCGTTGCCGTGAGCGTCAGCGCCGTCGACTTCCGTACTGGCTACCGGGCCGATCTCGAGGGAATCCGTGAGGTGATCGGTGCCGGTCGCCTCCTCGTGGTCGACGGCATCCAGGGCTTCGGCGTCGTCGACCTGGAATGGACACTCGCGGACGTGCTCATTGCCGGCGCCCAGAAGTGGGTCCGCGGCGGCTGGGGCGTGGCCGGAATCGCGATGTCGCCGCAGGGAGTCGAGCGCATCGAGCCCCTGCTCACCGGCTGGACGGGAGTCGCCGATGCGCGCCGGTACGACGGCGAGGAGCACCCGCCGCTGCCGGGGGCGGCGCGTTTCTCCATCTCGAACCTGTCCCCGTACGCGAGCGGGGCGTTCGCGGAGGCCCTCGAACTGATCGAGTCGGTGGGGGTGCCGGCCATCGAGGGCATCATCGCGACGCACGCGAAGGCACTGATCGACCAGCTCGATACCGCGCGAGTGCCGGTCCTCTCGCCCCGGGAACGGAAGGACCGGGCGGGGATCGTAGTCGCGGGCCTTCCGGGACGGGCGGCCGAAGCGCACGCGGCGCTCGCTGCCGCCGGGATCTCCGTGACACTGCACGGACCGGACCGCATCAGGCTCTCCGTGCATGCGACCACCCGCTCCGAGGTCCTCGGCGAGGCGGCGGAAGTGCTGGCAGCCTTTGCCTGAGGGCGTCCCGCCCCGGTACGCACGGGCCGCTTCCAGCCCCGTCCCGGCACGCGCCGCCGTCCTTCCTGGCCTTCGCGTGCGGATGGGTGTGGCGCGGTCCGACCGGCACCAGGTCGACGACGTGTCATGCTGACACGCCGGACATGGTTCACCAGATGCAACCAATCCCCGGAACTGTCCGGGCGCGATGCTAGCGTGCCCGTCAGAACGTGTGACTCAGGCAACATGTTCGTAACCTCAGGCACCTAACCTGAGCGTGTTTTGCATTTCGCTGGGACATTTCACTAAGGAGAACCCTTGAATTCCACTCCACGCATCCGAGGGCTGCGGTGCACGATGACGCTCGCCGTGACCAGCGCCGTCGTGCTTGCTCCCATGAGCGCGCAGGCCACCACCGGCACCACCGGACCGACGGCTCCGACGTCGTCCACCTCCTCGCCCGGCGCGTACGGCGCCGCGGAGAGGCTCGATGACCGCTCCGACCCCGCGGCCGACGAGCGCCGCGAACTCAGCCAGCAGGCCGTGGAGAAGGTGATCTCCGGCGAGGCGAAGGTCGAGGACCGCAACGGTTCCAAGGCCGTGAAGGTAGCCCCCGGCCAGTGGGCGCAGTACGGGCTGCAGGACAGCGACCAGATCCTGTCCTTCCTCGTCGACTTCGGCGACACAGTGGACCCCCGCTTCCCCACCTCCACGCCCGGCCCCACGCACGGCGCCATCGAAGAACCGAACCGCGCGGTGGACAACTCCACCTACTGGTCCGACACCTTCGACCGCGAGCACTACCTCGACATGTTCTTCGGCGAGCAGGGTGAGTCGCTCAAGGGCGTCTACGAGGAGATGTCGAGCGGCCGGTACACGGTCGACGGCGACGTCAGCGACTGGGTCACCGTGCCCTACAACTCGGCCAGCTACGGCGAGACCGAGAGCCAGGCGGACATGACCCGCTTCGTCCAGGACGCGGCGAACGCCTGGTACGACTCGCAGGTCGCGGCAGGCAAGACGCCCGCGGAGATCGACGCCTACCTCGCGACCTTCGACCAGTGGGACCGCTACGACTTCGACAAGGACGGCGACTTCGACGAGGCCGACGGCTATATCGACCACTTCCAGGCGATCCACGCCGGCGAGGGAGAGGAGGCCGGAGCGGCGTCGTCGGCCATCTGGTCGCACCGCTGGGCGGTCGGCCAGGCGGGCCGCGGCACAGCCGGTCCCGCAGCCAACCCCTACGGCGGCATCAAGATCGGCGACTCCAACCTCTGGATCCGCGACTACACCACGGAGCCGGAGAACGGCGGCCTCGGCGTCTTCGCGCACGAGTACGGCCACGACCTCGGCCTGCCCGACCTGTACGACACGAGCGGCGGAGAGAACGGTACCGGCTTCTGGACGCTCATGAGCTCCGGGTCGTGGCTCGGCCACGGCGAGGGTTCCATCGGCACCACCCCCAACCACATGGGCGCCTGGGAGAAGCTGCAGCTCGGCTGGCTGGATTACGACGTCGCGACCGCCGGCGTGAAGTCGGTCCACAACATCGGCCCCTCGTTCCATGCCACGAAGGCCCCGCAGGCCGTCGTCGTGAACCTTCCCAAGGACGCCGCGGGCAACAACCGCTTCTACATCGCGGAGAACCGCGTGTACGGCGGGTACGACGCCACGCTCGCCACAGGCCCGTACAACTTCGGTTGGGGTGTCACCGCGCCCGACACCGTGGAGCACTACGCGTACCAGGACGGCCTGAGCATCACCTACTGGAACACCGCGCAGCGCAACAACAACACGCGCCAGCACCCCGGTGCCGGCCTGGCCCTGCCTGTGGACGCGCACCCGAAGGCCCTCACCTGGTCCGACGGCACCGTTGTGCGCAACCGCATCCAGAGCTTTGACGCCACCTTCGGCAAGCAGGCCACCGATGCGCTGAACCTCCACCGGGAGACTGCGGCGGGCATGGCCACGCTCGCCGCGCCGTCCCAGCCGGGCGCCGCCGTGTTCGACGACACCAACCCGAACGCCTACTACGACGCCGCGAACCCGCAGGGCTCCGTCGTCGTGGCCGGCACCGGGACGAAGATCGAGGTCGTCCAGTCCAACTCGACGGGCATGCTGACCCTGCAGGTCCGCTAGGTCCGCCAGGTTCGACAGCTGGAGACAGAAGGAGCCGGGAGGTCACTCCCGGCTCCTTCTGCGTTTCCGCTCTACTGCTTCCCGCTCTAGTGCATGCCCCGGCTCCTGCGGGGCTGCGCGACGACGGCGATCGCGATCGCCAGCCCGAGGGCCACGACGCTCAGGATGCCGGCTGCCACATAGCGCAGGGGCGGTCCGACGGCGGTACGGGTCTCTGCCTGTGCGACGACTTCGGCCTGCGGCTGCGCGGTCCCGATGGTCGCCGGCCCTGTCGGGAGGAACCCGGAGGACGGACTGGTCGACGCCGGTGCGGGAGCGGGTGCCTCCACGCCGGCGGCACCGAAGGCTCCATTGCCGGTCGAGGACCCCGCCGGCGGTGGGGCGGACGCCGCCGGGCTGCCCTCCGTCGCCGTCGCACTCGGCGACGGGGTGGCGGAGGGCGAGGCATCGGGGGCCGCGCTGGTCGCGGAGGGTGCCGGTGCTGGCTCCGCTTCGTCGGCGGGCGATTCCTCGATGGGCGGCTCCTCGATGGGCGGCTCCGAGGGGGCAGGCTCCGCCGGCGGCGTCGTCTGCTCGACGGGCGGCGGGGCGGACGGCACCGTGGGCTGCCCGGGAGCGCTGGGGTCGAGCACGGGCGGGGATGCCGGATCCGAGGCGGGCGGTGCCGGCTCGGCAGGTGGCGGAGCGATGACCACCGGATCGGGGACGACCGGGGTCACCTGGCCTGCGACCCGCAGCGACGGCGGGGACGGCAGGGCAGCGGCTGCTCCCTGGCCGGCAAGCAGGAGTCCGCTGCTGAGGGCCAGGGCTGGAAGGGCGGTGCGGACACGCATGAGGGAGTCTTTTCGAAAGGCGGGGATCGGCGGCATCGGTGACGGGGAGCCGTCGGAAGCATGCTGACTATCGCTTCTTATCCTACGGTGGAGAGCGGCCTGTTCCCACTCCCGGCTGGCGCGCCGACGCCCCTTGCCGGATGCACCGGGCATCAGGGGCGGCGGACTCCGTCCGGGTGCTCAGGCGGCGAGAGAGGGCTCGGCTGATTCCTGCAGCACGGGGCGGAAGACGAAGAACCGGTAGGCGACATAACGGAAGACGTTGCCGAGCAGGACGCCGACGACGTTCGCCGAGATGTTGTTCGCCAGGGGGCTCGTGAGCCCCAGGACGTAGTGCGACACGACGAGGCACGCCGCGGCGATGCCGAGCCCGACGAGCTTCGGCCGCAGCAGTGCCCGTCCGGTCGATCAGCAGCGGTTCTCCATCCCGCAGCGCGACTATCGGGAGACGGTGCTCCTGCGCACGATGAGCGAGGGGTCCAGGGTGATGCGGCGGTGCTCGTGGCTCCGGGGATTGTCGATCTCGTCGAGGAGGAGGCGCAGGGCTTCCTCCCCCATCTCGTGGCCCGGCTGGCTCACCGTGGACATGGGGATGGCGGCCTCGGACGCGAACTGGTTGTTGTCGTACCCGATGACGGCGACATCGCCGGGCACGGAGACGCCGGCATCCGTCAGTTCGTGGATGAGCCCCGCCGCGAGCTGGTCGGCCGGGGCGAGGATGCCGTCGGGGAGTGCTCCGTCGTCGAGCAGTTGCCGGGCGATGGAGCGGCCGCTGGCGCTCTTCAGGTTGCGGCTCGGGATGACCTCGAGGCTGACCCCGCCCCCGCGTTCCCTCACAGCACGCCGTGCACCCTCGCGGCGGGCGTTGACGGCGTGGAGGTCCTCCGGTCCGCCTGCGAACAGCAGCCGGGTGCGGCCGATGTCCATCAGATGCGTCGCGGCGAGATAGCCCCCGTGCTCCTCGTCGACCACCACGCTGCAGCAGTCCGTGCGATCGCCGGCGTAGTTGACGAGCACGATGTTCCGGCCGTGCCGCCGTACCCGGTCCACCCCGTCGAGTCCGGCGTCCAGCGGAGCGAGGATGATCCCCGCCACACGGGCCTCGTCGAAGATGTCGAGGTAGGACTCCTGCTTCTGGAACGTCACGTCGCTGTTGGCCAGGAGCAGTGACCTACCGGCGGTGCTGGCGGCACCCTCGGCGCCGCGCGCGATGTCCACGAACAGCGAGTTGCCGACGTCGGTCAGGATCAGGCCCACGGTGTTGCTCCTGCCCGCTGCCAGCGAGCGCGCCGCGTCGTTGCGGACGAATCCCAGTTCGTCGATGGCGGCCGCGACGCGGGCGATGGTCTTCGCCGACACGATCTCCGGCTTGTTGAGGACGTGCGATACCGTGCCGAGCGAGACACCTGCGCGGCGCGCGACGTCGTTCATGCTGGGAGCAACGGCGGGGTCATCGCTCGCTGGCTGGGCGGCTGTCACGGCACCTCGATCAGGGTTTCGGCATGGGGGTCCACCCCCGGGTGGGGCGGCACGTTTTCCCTTATGTTAAGCGACCCCTACAAAGCGGCAGCCATGTGCGTGAACGTGTGCGTTCCGGAGCCCACGGACACGGGGGCCTGGTTCGGGAGGTCGACGACGGCGGTGGAGCCGGTGGGAACGGTGACCTCCACGGACAGGTTGCCGGCATCGAGCGACCACGAGATCGAGGCCGTTCCGTACGGGGTCTCGTGCCGAGCACTCGCCGAGGTGAGGCCGCCCCCGGGCCGCGGGCGGAACAGGATGGTCCGGTATCCGGGGGCAGCGGGAGCGAGGCCGGCGACCACGCGGTGCAGCCAGTCGGCCACGGCGCCGAGCGCGTAGTGGTTGAACGAGGTCATGTTGCCGGGATTGATGGAACCGTCGGGCAGCATGCTGTCCCACCGTTCCCAGATCGTAGTGGCTCCCTGCCCCACGGCGTAGAGCCAGGAGGGGCACTCCTCCTCGAGCAGCAGGGCATAGGCGGTCTCGACGTCGCCCACGCTCGTGAGGGCGTCGGTGACGAGCGGTGTCCCGGCGAACCCGGTGGCGATCCGGTTCCCGGCATGGCTCACGAGTTCCGCCAGCCGCTCGCCGCCGCGGCGCCGCTGTTCCTCGGTGGGTGCGAGCCCGAACGCCAGGACGAGTGCATACGCCGTCTGAGCGTCACTGACAACGCGGCCGGACGGGGAGATGAACTCGCGGGCGAAGGCATCGCGGACCTTGCGGGCCAGTTCGCGGTAGTGGAGCTCGTCAGCGGTGTTCCCGAGGACGCTCGCCATCTCGGCGAGGTGCTGGGTGGACCACGCGAAGTACGCGGTCGAGACGAGGTAGCGGTCCGTCGTGGCGTCAGCAGGATCGTGGGGTGGTGCGGCAGGATCGAGCCAGTCGCCGAGCTGCATCCCGGTGTTCCAGAGATAGGACGTCCCCGCGCGCTCGGCCATCAGGTCCACCCACGCCTTGGCGCTCGCGTACTGGGTGGCGAGGATGCCCGTGTCGCCGAAGCGCTCGTACAGTTTCCAGGGAGTCAGGACGGCGACGTCGCCCCAGACCGCGCCCGGCTGGATGGGGGTCCACTCGTCCCCGCCGGGGATCACGGGGACGTACCAGGGCACGGTGCCGTCCTCAAGCTGTTCGGCCGCCACGTCCTTGAGCCAGGAACCGAGCATGCCGGAGCAGTCGTAGAGGAAGGTGGCGGTCGGAGCGAAGACCTGCAGGTCGCCCGTCCAGCCCAGCCGCTCGTCGCGCTGCGGGCAGTCCGTGGGGATGTCCACGAAGTTGCCGCGCATGCTCCAGCGCACGTTCTCGTGCAGGCGGTTGACCCCGTCGTGCGAGCTCTCGAACCAGCCTGTCCGCTCCATGTCCGTGTGGTAGACGCGGGCGGTGATGGCTGCCATCGGATCGTCACCGGTCCAGCCCGTGAGCTCCGCGTAGCGGAAGCCGTGGATGGTGAAGCGGGGCTCCCACTCGACGTCGTCACCCGATGCGATGTAGACGTCGGTCGCCGCAGCACCGCGCAGCGGACGCGTGCCCAGCTCGCCGTTCTCCAGGACCTCGGCATGGCGCAGGCGGATCTCCTGCCCGCCGGCGAGACCCGACAGGCGCAGCCGGAGCCGGCCCACGAGGTTCTGCCCGAAGTCGAGGAGGGTCCTGCCCGACGGCGAGGTGGTCACCGCGATCGGCGACAGTTCCTCGGTGCAGCGGACGGGCGGACCATCGGGGGCCACGAGTGTCGCGGGGTCGCGCGGGACGATCCGCACGGGGGACCAGGCGGAGTCGTCGAACCCGGGCGAGGACCAGTCCGCCGGCTCCTGCCGGGCGTCGTAGTGCTCGCCTTCGTACAGTCCGGTGCTGAGGATCGGTCCGAAGCCCGCACGCCAGGTCTCGTCCGTGCCGAGCACGCTGGTGGAACCGTCGTCGTGCGTGATGTGCAGCTGGGCCAGAAGGGCGACGTCGCTGCCGTACAGGTTCGGGTACCCGCCGTGGAAACCGAGGCGGCCGCGGTACCAGCCGTCGGCGAGCCAGGCGCCGATCGCGTTGCTGCCGGGGACCAGCGCGTCCGTCACGTCATAGGTGGAGTACCGCAGGCGCTGGCCGTACACGGTCCAACCGGGCGCGAGCGCCTCCCTGCCGATCCGCTGCCCGTTGATCTCGACCTCGTAGAGCCCGTGTGCCGTGACATACAGGCGCGCCTCGCGGACGGTCTTCTCCAGGGGGAAGGCTCGGCGGACGAGGGGCGGGCGCCGCAGCGCCTCCGGGTCCTCGTCCCACGCCGGTGCCACGGCATGCGCCGTCCAGTCGGTCGGCTCGAGCAGCCCGGTCTCCGCGATGGAGGCAGGGCTCCAGGCGCTCGGTGCGACGTCGTCCGCCCCCCACACCCGGACGCGCACTGTGACCGATGTGCGCGACGGGAGGTCGGCCGCCGGCCAGGGCACCAGGACCGAGTCGGGGGAGGTGACGACCAGCGACGACCAGGTGTCACTGCCGTGGACCACCTCGATCTCATAGCGCTGCTGTACCCAGCCGGGCTCCGCCGTGGTCTTCCAACTCAGGCGGGGCCGTCGCTCTCCGATCCCCAGGGGCTCGCGGTGGTGCTCGAACGAGACGGGACTGACGGTGATCGGCATGGAGGTTCCTTCGGAGGTGACGTGCCACCAGGGGTGGCAGAAAGCGGGTGCGGCGCAGCGGGAGGGGAGGGCATCAGCCCTTGACGGAGCCGGCGGCCAGGCCCTTCATGACGCGCTGGTTGAGGAAGAGGTAGATGGCCAGGGTCCCGAAGACGTTGATGCAGATGGCCGCGAACAGCGGGCCGTACTGCACCGCCCCGAACTGCCCGGTGAAGTTGAGCAGGCCGACCTGGATGGTGCTGAGGTCGCTGTTGTTCGCGAATGTCAGGGCGATCAGGAGGTCGTTCCAGATGAAGAAGAACTGGACGAGCGCCACGGTGAACACCGCATTGCGGACCATCGGGAACCCGATCGAGACGAAGGAGCGGATGATGCTCGCGCCGTCCAGCGTCGAGGCCTCGAACACCTCGCGGGGCACGGCGCGGAAGTACGTGGCCATCATGAACACCGTGAGCGGGAGGCCGGTGGCGGTGTAGGTGATGATGAGCGGCCACAGCGTCCCGGTCAGCCCGGTCTTGAAGTAGGCCGAGAAGAGGGGGAGAAGGATCATCTGGCCCGGCACCATGATGCCGGTCAGGAAGATCAGCAGGACGCCATTGCGCCCCTTCCAGACCATGACCTCGAGTGCGAACCCGGCGGCCACCCCGAGGACGATGATCAGGGCCAGCGACGGCAGGGTGGCCATGAGCGAGTTGGCCACGAAGACCGCGATGTTGCCGGTGGTCCAGGCCTCGATGTAGTTGTCGAAGTTCAGGGACCCGGGCAGGGCCCAGACGGGATCGTTGAGGAACTCCTGCTGCGTCTTGAACGAACCGAGCACCAGCCACAGCAGTGGGTAGAGCTCGACGACGAGCAGGAGGCCGATCAGCAGTGCGACGGGCAGTTTCGCGAGGCGCTTGCCGGCGCGGGAACGGGAGCGACGGGGCTCCTGGCGCTGCATCGCCTGGAGCGGGGCCTTGCGGGCGGGTACCTGGGTGCTCATGGCTCAGTCCTTGGTGAGGTCGCGGCGCGAGGACCGGAAGATGAAGATGGTGACGATGAGGCACAGCAGCGTCAGCAGCAGGGCGATCGAACTGCCGTACCCGTAGTCACCGAAGGCGAAGGAGGTGCGGAACATGTACAGCGTCAGGGGGGTGGTCGAGGAGCCCGGGCCGCCGTTGGTCAGGGCCACGATGGAATCGAAGACCTTGAGGGTGCCGTTGATGCTGAAGATGATCGAGGACAGCAGGACGGGCATTGACAGCGGCAGCACGATGCTCCGAATGAGCCGCCAGCCGGTGGCGCCGTCGAGCCGGGCCGATTCGAGCATGTCCTCCGGGATGTCCACGAGGCCCGCGTAGAGAAGGACGGCGTAGAAGCCCATGGAGCGCCAGATGTCCATGAGGACGATGACCCAGAAGGCGCTGGATGCGTTGCCGAACCAGTCCACCGATTCGACGCCCACCCCGTTGAGCAGGCTGTTCACGAGCCCGTTCTGCGGGGCGACCTCGAACATCTTCTGGAAGAGCAGCGCGACGGCGACCGTCGGCAGGACCACGGGGAAGAACACGAGGGTGCGGATGATGTTCGAGGACTTCTTCAGGATGAACACGTACATCAGAGAGAGCAGGTAGCCCATGACGATCTGGCCGACCGTGATGACGATGGCGTACCGGACCGTGAAGGAGAGGGCCGTGCGGACCTCGGGGTCGGTGAAGAGCCGGGCGAGATTGTCCGTGCCGGCAAAGGTGAAGCCGGAGATCGCGTTGCCGCTGAAGAACGTGTAGCCCATCGACCAGATGATGGGGACGAGCATCACCAGGGAATACACCAGCAGTGCTGGGCCCAGGAGGATGGCAAGGGCTTTCTTGTCGCCCAGTACTGACTGCATGGTGGTCCTTTGTCTACGTCTTGTGCCCGCGTCGCGAGGGATGCGGTGGGGGGTGCACCGGGGAGGAGGCCGTCTCCTCCTCCCCGGCGCGGACGGCCCTACTTGAGGGCGGACTGCACGGTTTCCATGAACTGCTCGGGGCTCATGCTCCCGGTCACCAGGGGTGCGGCGTTGGTCTGGCTCGCCGTCGTCGCCTGGGTGCCGAAGAGGGCCTCAAACCAGAGGACGCTCTCGCTGGTGCCGGCGATGGTCTCCTGGACCGTCTGCGTGAGCGGGTCGACGTCGACCTCCTCGTTCACCTTGAAGCCCGAGATCGAGCCCTGGTTCTCGAGGGCGGAGCTGCCGTAGTTCTCGGTGATGCACTTCAGCCACTCACCGGTTCCCTCGTTGTAGGCCTTCTGCGAGATGGCCATGGGCAGGCCGACGTTGGCTGCGTACTGGTTGTCGATCCCGGCTCCGCCCTCGACCTCGGGGAACGGCATGAAGCCGATATTCTCGGTGCCGATCTGGTTGGCTGCCTCGTCGTTGAAGTTGGCGAGCACCCAGCTGCCCATGTAGAGCATGCCGGCCTTGCCGTTGAGGAACTGGTTGATGGCGGTGTCGTAGTCGATCGACCCGACACCCTCCCCGAAGTAGCCCTTCTGGCCGAGGTCCGCGACGGCGGCCGCGGCTTCGACGTACTCGGGGTCGGTGAGCTTGGCGTCGCCGTCGGCGACCTTCTGCAGTGCGTCCTTGCCGAGGTTGCTGAAGAGATAGCCGCTGATGAGGCGGGTGAGCGGCCAGCCCTGCTCGCCCGAGGCGGAAAGAGGCGTGACGCCGGAGGTGTTCAGCGTGTCCGCAGCCGCGGTGAAGTCGTCCCAGGTCTGCGGGACCTCGATGCCGTTGTCCGCGAAGAGCTGCTTGTTGTACCAGATGCCCTCGACGTTGTACTGGTAGGGCAGCACGTTGAAGCCTCCGTACAGCGCCTTGATCGTGTCGATCGCCGCGGGCTCCACTTGGTCGAGAACGTCGAGGTCGGTCAGTGTTGCTTCCAGGTCGAGGACGTTGCCCGACGCTGCCAGTTCCTTCGTCAGCGCGGGGGCGTTGCCGGCCGCGAACTGCACCGGGAGGGCACCCTGTCCTGCGAGCAGCTGGAGCTGCTGGTCCAGGTTCGTCTGGGGGACGGTGTCCACCTTGAGGGGCATCGCGTCGGCGGCGGTCTTGCACTGGTCGCCGGCCAGGGTCTCCAGCTCCGTGGAGATCGTGGTGTTCTCGACGTTCGTGAGGAAGGAGAACTCTCCGGCCCCTGCCTCACCGCCGCCCCCGCCGTTGTCCGAGCTGCCTGCGCCGCAAGCGGTCAGCAGGAGCGATGCGGTGCTGAGTCCTACGCCCAGGAGCAGCATCCGGTTCTTCGTCCGCATGGTGGCCACGTTTTCCTCCTTGAAAGTGTGCGCCCCGTTATTGAAGCGTTTCAATAATCGAGAGTAGGGCCGCTGGGCGAGTGTGTCAACTGTCACAATCACCGCTGCGGCACCGCTTCCGGAGGTGGCCTCTCCGGGCGGTTGAGGCACCGCGCACGGCGAGGACCCGCCCGTCGCCGGCGACGGGCGGGTCCTCACCCGGGTCGGTCAGCCGAGGGTCAGCGCGGAGTGCAGCGGCAGCTCCTGCGAGGAACCTCCCACCTTGACGGTGAACGTCCCGCCGGGCACGGTCCACGTGTCCCCGGCCGGGTTCCAGATCGAGAGCGGGTGGTCAGGACCCGTGGCATCCACGACGACGTGCACCTGCGTCGTTTGATGAGGCTTGAGGGTCACCTTCTCGAATCCCACCAGGCGCTTGCCGGGTTCGCCGGAGGCTTCCGGCAGTGTCAGGTAGACCTGACCCACCTCGGAGCCTGCCACGGATCCGGTGTTCGTGATCTGGAACGTGATGTCCAGCGTCGTGGTCCCGGTCTTCCGGTCCACCACGGGCCTGACCCGCAGGTTCCGGTAGTCGAAGTCCGTGTAGGACAGCCCGTGCCCGAAGGCGAAGAGCGGATCGATGCCCTGCGCGTCGTACCACTTGTGCCCGATGGCCAGGCCCTCCGTGTAGTTCACCTGGCGGATCTCCCGCGAGCCGGCAGGCGCCGTCGTCGTGCCGTTCGAGTAGACGCCCGGGTACTGCTCCGCGGTGCGGGTCGGGGTGTCGGCGAGCGACGCCGGGAACGTCATCGGCAGTTTCCCGGACGGGTTGACGTCCCCCCAGAGCAGGTTGGCGAGCGCGGGTCCCTGCTGCTCGCCGGCGTACCAGGTCTCCAGGACGGCTTCCGCGTCGTCCAGCCACGGCATCTCCACGGCGCTGCCCGTCTGGAGGACGGCGACAGTGGCGGGGCTGGCCGCAGCGACGGCCTGGATGAGTGCGTTGCCGTTGCCGTCGAGCCGGAGATCCGCCAGGTCGTTGAACTCGCCGGAGGTGTAGTACCCGACGACGACGGCGACATCCGCCTGCGCGGCCACCGCTGCGGCTGCGACGGGGTCCGACCCGTCATGAAAGACGACGGTCGATCCTTCGGCCGCCGCCCGCTCGCGGAGAGCGTCCTCGATCGTCACGACCTGCGAGCAGTCGAGCGTGTTCGGCGAGCCGAAGGGCCACGTCATGCTGCAGGTCGTCTGGGCGCTGACGCCGTTGGTCGTGGTGCGGGAGGCGGTGGGGCCGATGACGGCGATGCTCTTCGGGGATGCCGAGAGCGGCAGGACGCCGTCGTTCTTCAGGAGCACTGTGCCCTCCTCGACGGCCCGGCGGGCGATGTCCTTGTGCTCGGCCGAGGACACCGACGTGGTCGTAGGGGTCGGCAACGGCGTGTCGAACAGGCCTCCCCGGATGTACGACCGGACGACGTTGAACGCGGCACCGTCGATCTGCTCCTCCGTGATCTCGCCGCTGGCCAGCGCCTCATCCAGGAGCTTCGGGGTGAAGTAGATGGGCCGGTTCAACTCCTGGTCCAGCCCCGCGTCGATGGACGCGCCGGTGGAGTGCACCGCCCCGAAGTCCGACATGACGTACCCGTCGAAGCCGAGCTTCGCGCGGAGGGTGTCCTTGAGCAGCGGGTTCTCGCACCCGTACACGCCGTTGATCTGGTTGTAGGAGCACATGATGCTCTCAGGGCCGCCCTCGGCGATCGCGATCTCGAAGGGCAGGTCGTAGGCCTCGCGCAGCGTCCGTTCGTCGATGTTCGAGGAGCTCGCGTTCCTCGAGAGCTCCTGCTCGTTCGCCACGAAGTGTTTCAGGTTGGACAATACGGGCTTGCCGGGATTGCCCTCCTCGATCCCGCGGATGGCAGCACCGGCGAGCGAGCCGCTGAGGAGCGAGTCCTCCCCGAAGTACTCCGCGGTCCGGCCGGACAGGGGTGTCCGTCCGCTGGCGATCCCGGGGCCGAGGACCACGTTCTTGCCCTTGTCGAAGGCCTCGGCGCCCTGCGCCGCGCTCTTCTCGTACACGAGGTCCCGGTTCCAGGTGGCACCGAGGGCGATGGGGGCCGGGAAGGCCGTGACTCCCTGCGTGAACCGCACGCCGTCCGGGCCGTCGGTGTAGACGACCCGCGGAGTGCACGGCAGTTGCGGCTCGTAGGCCACGCCGCTGAAGGAGGTGGCTGCGGGATCATTGGCAGGCTGCTCGACGAGCCACCGGTATTTCTGGCCGAGCGAGCTCGCGTCCAGCAGGATCCGGGCCCGCTCGTCGGGGGACCGGGTGGTATCCATCCACGGGCAGTCGGCGGGGTACGGGGAGCCGGTCGCGTCCGCGGCGGGCAGGGCGGCCGCCGCGAGGGGTGCCGACGCGAGCAGGCTCGTGACGGCGATGACGGAGAGGACTCTCCGTCGGGCTGGGTTCTTCATGTGTCCTCCTTGACATTTTTGAAGCGCTTCAATTTTTGGCCGCCGCATGGTCTCCTGGGTGGGATGAGAGGGATCGGCATCGATGGGCGCGGAGTGTGGTCTGCGCCTCACGTATCGATCAACCTAGGGGCGGGATGCCGACCGGGTCAAGCACCGCCGCAGGGGCACCGATCTTTCCTCCCGGCACTCCGGTTCCCGCGCAGCGGTCCGAAGCCCGTCGCGCGGGTCATCCGCGCCGGGTCCCGTGCGGTCGGGTCAGCCCAGCAGCGACCGGCCGTCCAGCCGATGGTAGGAGCGGTTGTGGTAGACCAGTGGCGCGACGTCGTCCCGTGTGCCCTGCTCGATGGACAGGACCTCGGCGGCGAGGATCATCGATCCGCCGACGGGCAGGCGGTGCAGGGTGCGGCAGCGCAGAGCCCAGGGTGCGTCGGTCAGGAGGGGCTCGCCCGAGGGGAGCGGGCGCCACTCGACGGCGCCCCCGAAGCGGTCGGTGCCCCGCGCGGCGAACAGGCGGGCGATGGCGAGCTGGTCCGCGCCGAGGAGGTGCACCACCAGGGTGTCCGCCCGGACGAGGGCGGCGGCTGACGACGAAGCCGTCGACACGAAGAAGGCGAGGACGGGCGGCTCCGCCGAGACCGACGACACGGATGAGGCCGTCAGTCCCACCGGGCCGTCCGGGCCCTGGGCGGTGATGACGGCGATGCCGGCCGGGTGGGCGCGGAAAGCATCCTTGAAGAGTTCCGCAGGAGGGGCGGCGTGGCCGGTGGGGGCTGTCATGCAGTCAACGCTAGAACCTCAACAAAGGTTGAGGTCAAATCGGCACTCATGGGTCGAGGAGGGTCGATGGGATGCCCCTGGAGCCGGCGGCGTCGTTCGGATTGACGAAGCCGCAGGTCGCCAGCGACAGGCAGCCGCAGCCGATGCATCCGCCCAGCCGGTCCCGCAGGTGCTCCAGCTGGGCGATGCGTGCCTGGATCTCCTGCTGCCATGCGGCCGAGAGCCGCTGCCAGTCCTCCTGGTCGGGCACGCCGTCGCTGGGGAGTTCCGCGAAGGCCCGTGCGACGGTGGCGAGCGGGATTCCGGCGCGCTGGGCCGCTCCGATGACGGCGACCCTGCGCAGGACCGACCTGTCGTACCGCCGCTGGTTGCCCGAGGTCCTGCGGCTACGGATCAGGCCCTGGCGCTCGTAGAAGTGCAGGGCCGAGACGCTCATGCCGCTCCGCGCGGCGAGTTGCCCCACGGAGAGGTCCTGGTCGCCGGCCACCGTGCTCCTTCCTGCTGCAGTCTGCGCTTCCCCCCCGCCGTCGTGCCGGCGTAGCCGCCGTGGGTCGGCGGCGGGTCTGGCCTGCGGCGTCGTGCACGGCTTGTGCGGCCCGGTGGCCCGATCCGTCGGCGTGTTGCCCTGCGACACGCACTTTGCGCACGAAACCCGTGCACGACGCCGCACGTGCGAGCGGCGCCCACTCGCTACGCGCCGATTCGCTACGCGCCGAGGAGCTCGCGGACGTACTGCTTCAGCGGAGTCGTGGGCCGGCCGATGATGCGCGAGAGGGTGCCGTCGCTCTCGGCGAGCAACCCGGCGGCGATGTTCGCGTCGAGCGCTGCGACGAAGCTTGCCGTGCCCTCGTCGAGCCCGAGACCTTTCAGGGCGGCGACGTGCTCGTCGGTGGAGACCTGGTTCACCGTGACGGAGGTGCCGGCGACCTCGGAGACGGTGGCGGCGAGTTCGTCGAAGGTCCAGGGCTCGTCCCCTCCGAGTTCGAGGATCTCGCCTGCGTACTCGTCGGACAGCAGCACCGCGGCCGCGGCCTCGGCATAGTCCCGGCGGGTCGCGCTCGCGATCCTGCCGCTGCCGGTACTGGTGAGGATGCTGCCGGTCGAGGCTGCCTGGCGGATCGTGTCGTCGTAGTTCTCGGTGTACCAGTTGTTGCGCAGCACGGTGTAGGTGAGGCCGGAACCCTTCAGGAGCCCTTCGGTCGCCTTGTGCTCGGGAGCCAGGACGAGGTCCGACGTCGTGGCCTTCGGCGCGCTCGTGTACACCAGTTCCGCGCCCACCTTGCGGGCGGCGTCGATGACGGCCTTGTGCTGCACGGAGCGCTGTCCCACCTCGTTGCCGGAGATGAGGAGGATCTTCCCGGCACCCACGAAGGCGGCATCGAGGGTCGACGGGTCCGCGTAGTCGATCCGTGCCGCGCGGACGCCGGACGCGGCGAGCTTGGCCAGCGCATCCTCGTTGCGGCCGCCCGCCACGACGGTCGACGGGTCGACGCCGCGCGCCAGCAGCTCCTCGACGACCTGGCGGCCGAGGTGTCCGGTGGCTCCGGTGATGACGATGGTCATGGATGTCCTCCTGTTCGGCACCCGTTCGGTGCGTGTACAGGCGCTAACGAGGCGGGCGCCGAAACCCTTCCCGGGACGTACGTCCGGGCACGTTCCCTCCTGACCCTCGGCACGGCTCACGCACCTCGCGCCACTGCCGACCGGCTCCAGGGGCTCGTGGACAACACCCGCGGCCGGGCGGTAGGACTACTGGAGGGGCTCACGCCGCAGCCCCGAGAGCGAAGGACCGCATCCGTGGACGAGCATGCACCGCACGGGCAACGCCGCCTCAGGGTAGGCGTGGTGGGTATCGGCTGGGCCGGGCGCCAGCACCTCGAGGCCTACGGGAACCGGGAGGACGTCGAGCTCGTCGGGGTGGCCGGCATGGAGCCCGTACTCCTCGCCGAGCTCCGCGACGAGTACGGCATTCCGCATGCGGTCGCGCGGTGGGAGGACCTCATCGCGCTCGAAGGGCTCGACGCCGTCAGCGTCGCCGTCCCCACGTTCCTCCACGCACCGATTACGATCGCCGCGCTCGACCGCGGCCTCCATGTACTCAGCGAGAAGCCGCTCGCGCGCAACGGTGACGAGGGCTGGCTCATGGTCGACGCGGCACGCAGGGCCGGTCGCGTGCTCGACGTCGCGTTCAACCACCGCCGGCGGGGCGGCATCACTGCCCTCAAGCGCATCATCGACGACGGCGGACTCGGCCGTCCCTACTATGCCAGGGCGTCCTGGCTCCGCCGCTCCGGCATCCCGTCGCTGGGGAGCTGGTTCACCAATCGGGAGATGGCAGGCGGCGGGCCCCTCGCGGACATCGGCGTCCACGTGCTCGACTACGCGCTGTACCTGCTGGGCGAGCCGACGGTCCTCTCCGTCTCGGCGTCGACCTACGCGGAACTGGGACCCCGGGGCCGGGGCGGGGGAACCTACGGTGCACAGGCAGCAGGCTCGGCGTTCGAGGTGGAGGATTTCGCCTCGGCCTTTCTCCGGCTCGACGGCGGCGCGACCCTCCTCGTCGAGGCCGGCTGGGCCGCCTATCGCGATGCGGACGACCTCATGGATTTCCGGGTCTACGGGACCGACGGCGGCGCCGAGATGACCAGGATTGGTGCGCCGAGCGACGCCGTGGAAACCCTTCACGTGTTCACCGAGGACGGCGACTACGATCCGGAGATCGGTCCGCCCCTGGGCCACCGGGGTGTGGTCGACGACTTCCTCGCCGCCATCCGTGCGGGCGAGTCCGAGTGGGGCAGGCACGACGGCTCACTCGCGCTCGCCCGGGCCCGCATCATCGACGCCTGCTACGCATCCGCAGCCCAGCACCGGGAGGTCCAGCTCTGATGGCACACGAAGAGGCACACGACATGGGGAACGGCAGGGAGAACGGCAGGGAGAACGGCAGGGAGAACGACAGGGAGAACGACAGGACGTTCGACAGCAAGCCCGCCATCATCGTGTGGAACGAGGGCGTCCACGAGGCCCGCAACGAGCCCGCGACCATCGGCGCCATGTACCCGCGGGGCATCCATGGAGCCATCGCCGATTCCCTCGCCCGCTACTTCCCGGGCTCGGACATCACGACGGCGACCCTGGCGGACCCGGAACACGGACTCACCGAGGAGCGGCTCGCGGGCACCGATGTGCTGCTTTGGTGGGGGCACATCGCCCACGGCGAGGTGTCGGACGACGTCGTCGACCGCGTGCACCGGCACGTCCTCGGCGGCATGGGCCTCGTGGTGCTGCATTCCGGCCACTTCTCGAAGATCCTCACGCGGCTCCTCGGCACCACGTGCTCGCTGAAGTGGCGGAACGACGGTGAGCGCGAGCTCGTGTGGACCGTCAAGCCGTCCCACCCCATCGCCGCGGGTATCGAGAGTCCGATCGTCATCCCGGAGCAGGAGATGTACGGTGAGCTCTTCGACATCCCGGAACCCGACGACCTGATCTTCATCAGCTCCTTCGAGGGCGGAGAGGTGTTCCGGTCCGGCGTGACCTTCTCGCGGGGCAAGGGCCGGATCTTCTACTTCAGCCCGGGCGACCAGGAGTACCCCGTCTACCACCATCCCCAGGTCCAGCGCGTGATCGCCAACGGCGTCGACTGGGTGGCACAGCCCGGCGGCGACCGCGCCGTACCCGGCGTCGGGAATCCTGCGCGCGGCTGGTTCCTGGAGGGCTAGGGGGTTTCTCCTAGTGGTTGGAGCCAGAGAGTGCGATGGCTCTGAGGACGGCTGCGCCGCGGTAGGTGAGGGCGAGCTTGTCGTAGCGGGTAGCAAGTCCACGCCATTACTTGCCGAGGTTGAAGGAACGTTCTACGACGTTGCGTCTCTTGTAGTCCTCGACGTCGTAGCCCACAGGCCTGCCGCCGTTGCTGCCGCGGCGTTTGTGGTGTCCTTGCTGGTCAGAGGGCTCCGGAATGACCGCGATGATCCCGCGGGAGCGCAGATGCTGCCGAATCGCGCGGAACGAGTAGGCTTTGTCACCACGGACGCTCCGGTCGGGAGCGTGGCGTCCATGGCTCGGCCGGGCGACGCGGAGGTGGTCCATCAGGATCTTCGAACATCGGCGCGTCGCCAGCCTGGCCCGGTTTGATGAGGACCACCAGGGGCAGTCCTCGCCGGTCGACGAGGTGATGGATCTTCGTGCTCAGCCCGCCCCTCGACCGGCCGATGCCGTAATCAGCGGGTTCTTCCCGGAGTTTCTTGTAACTCGACAGGGCCCCCTGGGTCACCTGCAACCCGGGGCAGGTTCGTTGCGTGCTGATGAGCGCGGTTGACCGTGGAATTTACGCTCACGCTCCAGTCGATCTGCCCGGTCGCCTCCGCGTCGGCCAGCAGCTCGGCGTGCAGTCGGTCCCAGGTGACACCACCGCAAGTAGCGGCGGTGTCGTTTCCACAACGTCTGCCACGACCCGAGGTCCCTTACTGGTCTCGGCGGGTCAGTTTGTTCCACCGGGCGCTGAGCCCCCACCGCGTGACGCTGGCGATCGCCTCGAACACGATGTTGCCGCTCATCTTCGACGCTCCGAGCTCCCGCTCCACGAACGTGATGGGGACCTCCACGATGGTGAGGCCGAGACGGGCGACGCGGAACGTCATGTCCACCTGGAAGCCGTAGCCGACGGAGTCCACGGCCGAGAGGTCGAGTGCTTCGAGGGTGGAGCGGCGGAACGCCCGGTAACCGGCGGTGATGTCCCGGACCCGCAGCCCGAGCATCAGGCGCGAATAGGTGCTGCCCCCGCGCGAGAGGAGCTTGCGGTGGGCAGGCCAGTTCACCACGCTGCCGCCGGGAACCCAGCGACTGCCGATCACCAGGTCCGCGCGGTCCACCGCGTCGAGCAGGCCCTGCAGCTGTTCGGGCTTGTGCGACCCGTCGGCGTCCATCTCCACGAGCACGTCGTAGTCGCGCGCCAGCGCCCAGCGGAAGCCGGCGATGTAGGCGGCCCCGAGGCCTTCCTTGCCGGTCCGGTGCAGCACGTGGACCTGGTCGTCAGCCGCCGCAGCCCGGTCAGCGAGATCCCCGGTACCGTCCGGGCTGTTGTCGTCCACGATGAGGACGTCCGAGTCCGGCACTGCCGCGCGCAGGCGGGCGAGGGTCAGCGGAAGTGACTCAATCTCGTTGTAGGTGGGAATGATCGTGACGACTCGCACGCAGGTAGGCCTTTCCATCGGGGGTGCGCATAGCGCAGGGACCGGCCCCGGACGGGGAGCCGATCTGCAAGCATAGGTTATTCTGCTGGCGCCAAAATTTTCTCAGCGCGGACTGCTGAGAAAGTAGCAGCAAAAATAATCTGCACCTGAGGGCACTGCCGGACGTGCAGCACATCGCTGCTTACGTGCACACCGGCTAATCCGTTGTCATCATTCCTGAAAGAAGCCACCCGAACCACAGTCGAATGGCCCACTGTCGAGATCATTGGCCCCAGAACGAGGATGCGCGTGCCTCTGGTTCCTTAGTAGCTATTCGCCAAGCATTAAAACTGTGAAGACATCAAGGTGTCTGGTCTGTTTCTAGCACCGGCCCCGCTCGCTCAGGACTGTCACGAGATGAACGCCAGGAACCGCCCCGGCAGGGTCTGCTCTCGCATCGTCAGGGCCATGACCGACTACTCGGGAAAAACCTCATCAAGCGAGTAGTTCGCGGCAGATATTAGGTACCGAATACTCGTGTTTAAGCCATGGGGCTTTACTACGGTCAAAGCATGGGTCGCATGTCCGAGGTCCAATAATCCTCGTTGACTACCGATCGGGCCGTCATGAAGCACCACTCTCGTGGGTGCATGGACGTGTACCGACTCTCAGCGCTGATCGCCCGCAACTTCGAGTCGTGGTCATCGCGTCCTTCCTTTTACTCGTGAGCTACGCCCACGAGTAAAAGGCATGTGGTCACGCCTATGTCAGTGAACGTGGATAAGGACAGGGCGTTCAGATCCACCAGCTATAGGGGAGTCTCATTGGCCTTGGTCAACAATGAAGGAACGGTTCGGTCGGCCGTCACGGCGGAAGAACAAGCCGAAACCGACGGTGTCATCAACCCGAGTCAGTCGAGCTTCGCGTGGCTGATGCCGCCCGGTGACGAGGAAAAATACTCCTACCTGCGCACGCCGCAGCACCGCTGGGTGTTCTGGGTCTCCGCCCTGGCCATGGCCGGGGTGGTTGTCAGCTTCGTGGGCCTGGCTACGCAGTCCTACTGGACCCTGATCTTCCTTCTGCCCCTGATCCTGCTTGTCACCGAACAGGTCCTGAGCCTGTGGACCTCGACCTTCCGTCGACGCGTGTCGATGACCGACCACGCGGCCACCGTCGAGCTGTGGAACCCCGACCGGGTGCCGAGCGTCGACGTCTTCATCCCTACCTACGGCGAGGACCTGGAGGTGCTGGCGAACACAGCTCACCACGTCCAGAATCTGATGTGGCCGGGCGACCTGACGGTCCATGTGCTCGATGACGCCGGGCGCGCCGAGGTCCGCGATCTCGCTGCTCGCAGCGGCTTCGAGTACCTGGCCCGCGATGGCAGCGCCTACAAGAAGGCAGGGAATCTCCAGCACGCCTACGAGCACACGTCCGGCGACCACGTCGTGATCTTCGATGCGGACTTCGTGCCCCGGCCCGATTTCCTGGTGGAGCTCGTGCCGTACATGGACGATCCCACGGTCGGCATCGTGCAGAGCCCGCAGCACTTCTACACCGACCGTTCCATGTCCTGGTTGGAGCGGTGCGCCGGCGCCACCCAGGAACTGTTCTACCGGTTCATCCAGCCCTCGCGTGATGCGGTGGGCGGGGCGATCTGCGTCGGCACGTCGGCCGTTTACCGTCGTGAGGCGCTGGACGCGATCGGCGGCTTCCCGCTGATCGGTCACAGCGAGGACGTCTATACCGGCCTGCACATGCAGGAGCAGGGCTACCAGCTCAAGTACGTGCCGACGCTGGTCTCCCGGGGTCAGTCTCCGACAGACGTTGATTCCTTCATCGCCCAGCAGTACCGGTGGTGCGAGGGCTCGATGTCGCTCGTAGCAGCGAACTCATTCCACGACACCCCCGCGCTGACCCTGCGCCAGCGGGTGAGCTTCTGGTCGGGATTCCTGTACTACATGAGCACCGCGATGATCGCGCTGCTCGCGCCCATTCCCTTGCTGGTCATGGTGTTCCTGTTCGCGCAGAACGTCACCCCGCTCAACTCCCTGCCCCTGTTGGGCGCGGTAGCCCTGTGGCTAATCGTGCTGCCGTCCGTCTCCCTGGGCCGCTGGCGGCTGGACGTGCTGCGGGTGCAGACCATCTACGGCTTCGCCCACCTTTTCTGCATCGCCGACATGTTCCGGGGCCTCGTTGCGGAGTGGGTGCCGACCGGCAGCACATCGATGCAGGTACCCATCGGTCAGCGCGTGCGCTCCTTCATGGGGCCGTACATACTCATCACCCAGGCGCTGACCCTCGTCGGCCTCGGTCTGGGCGTTTACCGGTTCGGCATCGACCAGTTCTGGGCCAGCATCGTCCTCTTCGCGCTCTCGGCCTACGTGTTCATCCCGGTCGGGACACTCGCGATGGGCTGGGGCCGCACCACCGCCGCTGACACGGCCACTGAGACGACCGCGACGACGATGGAGGAGGCACGATGAGCACGGCCATCGACACTCGTTCGACGTGGCGGGCAGCGGCAGAGTCCTTCTTGCCGCCGGACAAACGGGCCGGAGCAGGCCGGTACATCCGCCAGATTCCGATCGCCCTGATCCTGCTGGTGCAAGCGATCTCGGCATTGCGACTGAGCAATACGGCGTTCCAGGACGAGGCCCTCTACCTCTACACCGGTGACTGGATCATGCAGTCCTGGGCAAACCCAACCGTCGAGGTGTACACCGACCCCGAGACGTTCTTCTCCGGCGCACCAATGCTCTACCCGGTGCTGGGGGCGTTCCTGGACCAGCTCGGCGGCTTGACCCTCGCCCGGCTGTTCTCCACGGCCTGCATGCTCAGCGCAACGGTGGCGGTCTACTGGGCCGCAAACGTTCTCTTCGAGCACCATGCCCGGCCGCGCACGGCGGGCATTTTCTCCGCATTCGTCTTCGCCCTGTCCGCGCCGGTCATCTTCCTGTCCAACTTCGCCACCTTCGACGCCCCCAGCTTCGCCCTCATCGCCTGGGCAGCGGCTCTGAGCATCTGGTCGAGCAAGCGCAACCGCTCGGTCCTGTGGGGCGTGGCGATCGGGGCCCTGTGCTCCCTGGCCGTACTGCTGAAGTACTCCTCGGCCGTGGACGTCCCCTTCGTCCTGCTGCTGACGCTGGTCGTCGGCTGGGCGGTGCGTGCCACCCGGAAGCGGGCGGTGGCGCGCGGAGTAGTCGCCGGCCTCACCACACTGGCGCTACTGATCGGCTCCGTGCTGACCTGGGCTTCGGAGCTTGTGGTCGGCCTCCAAATGACCACAACGGACCGGACCGCAATGAGCGAGACACCCGTCTGGGATCTAGTCAGCGACGTCGGGGTCTGGGCCGGAGTCACCTTCGTCCTGATGATCAGCGGTGGAATCTACCTCATGCGCCGCCAACCGATCCTCGCGGTAGTGCTGCTGGCAGGCACGGTGGCGGCCCCCGGCTACCAGATCTTCACAGGCGAGGCAGTATCCCTGCACAAGCACCTGGTGCTGGGCATGATCTTCGGCGCACCACTGGCCGGAGTTCTGCTCTCAGCCTTGGTGCGGGCCGCCCGGCGGATCACCGTCCTGCTCGTCGTGGGAATTTGCTACGCCGCGCTCATGACCGGGCTCATCCAGTCCGAGAAGCTCTACAGCGCCTGGCCGGACACCACCCCCCTCCATGACACTGTCGAGTACGCGGTGGACTCCATGCCGTGGATCCGTGCGATGACCGAGGTCCCCGAGCCCTTGACCTACTCACTGGGAGACAAGACCGACCCGTGGCAGTGGACGGCGACCTACCAAAACTCGTTCTCCTACGACGATCCCGACGAGAACGGCCAGGAGTTTCAAGGATTGGAGGCCTACCAGCACGCACTGGAGGACAACTACTTCCAACTCGTCGTCCTGGACGGCAGCACGGAAACGGGGCAGCAGCTGCAGCCGGAAACGTTCGGGTTCGCCCTGACCGACACGGTCACTGACCCCGACACTGACCACACCTGGCGGATCTACCAGAGGTTTGACGGTATCCAGCAGTAAATTCGCGCTGACGCCGAAGGGCTCGCTCCAACTGGAGCGGGCCCTTTCCACTGCCGCGGAAGGGGAAGCAGTTCAGGCACACCACGGAGGACATCCCGCTTCGATGCAGCACTTCCTGCCGGCTATAAGCGGGCCTTATCGATCAGTTCCTGGGCGCGTTCCGGGAAGAACGCACCGGCGGGAGGACCTCCGTTGCAGGTGCCGTCCGACTCGCCGGGAGTCTTGATCCAAAGGAGAGCATCGACGTTCGGGATTCCGGGGTTGAGGGTCGGTAATTTCCCGAGTCCCTGCCCGGTCGGGTTGCACCATGTGGTGGCTGTAGCGACACCGTTCCGGCTCGTATCCACGATCATCTTCCACGGGAGCTTGGAAGCCGCGATGACCCTGTTTCCGTAGTCGATGATGGAGGCGTTCGAGTTGTGAGCGGCGACGTTCACGCTGACGCCGTCGACGGTGCCACCAGCCGGGATGATCGTCTTGATGCGCCGCTGCATTTCGGTGGGGTCGATCCAGTTGGAAGCGTCAACGTAGACCTTCGCGTTCGGGTTCTCCTTAAGCTTCTGCACGGCGTACTTCATGGCGTCGGATCGTTCAACCTGGCGGGCGGCCGTCAGGTCGCTGTAAAGCGCGAGGGCATCCGGCTCCAGAGAAATAATGACCGGCGCGGTGCCGAGTCCCGCCGCGAGCTTGTCGACCCACAGCTTGTAGGCCGCGACGCTACTGGCCCCACCAGCCGAAAAGTTGTTACCGTCGCGCCCGGGAATGTTGTAAACGACCAGCGGGATTGTCTTCCCTCCTGCGTCCTTGCGAAGCTGCGCGGCGCGAGCCTGAATGTCAGCCTCCCAGTCGCCTACCCATATACCCGTCGGCGTGGTTTTCAGCACGTCGAATCCGGCAAACTGGTCGACCTGCCCTGGACCGTCGTACAGGACCCCCGTGGTCGTGGAAGCCGGGGCTGTTGCAGCAGGGACAGTGAGGTTCTGTTCCACCGACTTAAGAAGCACGGCCCCCCAGGTGTAGGAACCCGCGGGAGGTCCATCGAACACCATCAATCGAAGTTCGTAGACGCCCGCAGGGAGTGCCGGGAGGCTGAGGTTCTGGGTCGTCGTCCCGGTGAGGTCCCGGCCCTCCACGAACACGTCCGCTTTCCGGACGTTGTTCTGCCACGCTTCGACGTAGACGACCTTGTTTCCCTGGGTTCCCGACGGGGAGGTGATGGTCACGGCGAGAGGCGTCGGCTTCCCGGCAGCCGCAGATCCGTAGCGGATCGACCCGTCCCAGGTGGCGGCGGCCGTGGTGGGTGATGGAGCGGGGGTGGGGCTGGTGCTGGGGGCGGGCGCGTCCGTGTCGTTTGCCTCGATCCACGCTTCGACGGCCGTGAGCCGCTGGGCCAGGCAGGCCGTTTCTGCCGTGGTACAGGGGGCGGTGAAGTCGGTGGCCGCCGCAGCACTCGAGGCAGCGATCATCATCCCGATTACTGCCAGAGCAAGAACCTTCATGGGTCTGAGACGCATCGTGCTTCCTTACGTGAGCCGCGGGTTCGACGCTCGAGGTTGCTTCGAACCCAGCAGAATCCGGGCCTGAGCCAGCCGGATGAATTCCCAGAAAGACTACCTATCTGTGACTCCTGTTACAGATGATTTAGGTGTGAAAGCGGAATCTTGGGCAAAACCTGCGGCTGTCTGATGAACCACCTTCACGTTGCCCGGCCAGGCCAGGACGCCCACGTTCCCGCCCGGACCGAGTCCCCGGCGACAAGACCTACTCGTTTAGGGTGATCCGGCAGCACCTGCGCTCACACGGGATTGTCGCGGTCATTCTGGAGCCCTCGGACCAGCAAGGGCGGCGGACCGGCGGGATATGACGTAGAGGACTATAAGGGGCGCAACGTTGTCAGGCGTTCCTCCAACCTCGGCAACCAATGGAGCGGACTTGCTACCCGCTGCGACAAGCTCGCGCTGCAGCCGTCCTCAGAGCCACCACACTTTGCTTCAAGCATTAGGAGGCACGCCCTAGCCGATCTGCCAGCCCGAGACGTCGAGGACACGGTCGGCAGCGCCCCTGGTGGCCTCGACGACGCCGGCATTTGGTTCGTCCACGCGCCGGACCCATTCCTCGGCGTCCCCCGGTGACTTTCCAAAGCGGACATGCCGGTCGATCAGCCGGCGGCGGCGGACGTCCGCGTCGAGGTCCACGAACCACACCTCGTCGAGCTGCCGGCGCGCCTCGCGCCAGCCCGGGCGGTCCAGCAGCAGGTAGTTCCCCTCCGTCACTACGAGCGAGACCGAGGGAGCCACCGCGAGTGCATTGGCCAGGGGTTGCTCGAGGGTGCGCTCGAAGGCCGGCGCATAGACCGGGTGGTCCGGGCGGCTCCGCAGCCTCGCGAGCAGGGCGGCGTAGCCGTGGGCGTCGAAGGTCTCCGGGGCACCCTTGCGGTCCAGCAGCCCCTGCCGTGCGAGTTCGGCATCCGCCAGGTGGAAGCCATCCATGGGGACCTGCGCCCGGGCTCGCGGGTCGAGCGCGGCGAGGGCGCCCGCCACCGTCGACTTCCCTGCCCCCGGCGGACCGACGATCCCGATCAGCACACGCCTGCCGTCCGTCGGGACAGGGGCGAGCGGCACGAGGTCCTGCGGTCCGGTGACGACGAGGGCTGGACCCACGTGTCCTCCTCTCGGATCGGTCCCGACGCCGAAGGTACCGGCGGAGGGCTTCTACTCCATCTTGCCCTCCTCGGCCACCGCGGCAAGCGGTGGTGGCCGCGGCGCGCTGGAGCGACGATGGAGGGACCGACCAACCAGGAGGCCGCATGGGACACGTGGTGCTGCTAGGAGATTCCATCTTCGACAACGGGCGGTACGTCGATGGCGGGCCTGACGTCGTCGAGCAGGTGCGCGACGCCCTGCCGCAGGACTGGACGGCGACGCTCCTGGCGGTCGACGGGGACGTCACCTCGGGCGTCGCACGCCAGCTGCGCGCACTGCCGCCCGACGCCACGCACCTCGTGGTCAGCGTCGGCGGGAACGATGCGCTGAGTTACCAGCACCTGCTGCAGCGGCCCGTGCGCGGCGTCGCCGACGCGCTGCTCGCCTTCTCCTCCGCCCAGCGGGACTTCGCGCGGGACTACGACACCATGGTCGACGCCGTCACTGCGGTGGGGCTGCCCACGGCGGTCTGCACGATCTACGACACACCATCCTCCGAACCGGGCTATGCCGTGATCCGCACGGCGCTCGCGTTCTTCAACGACTGCATCACGCGGGCGGCGTTCTCACGCGGCGTGTCCGTCGTCGACCTCCGCCTGGTGTGCGACGACGACGGCGACTACGCGAATCCCATCGAGCCCTCGGTGCAGGGCGGCAGGAAGATCGCCGCAGCCATTTCCGCATTCCTCCTGCCGGCGGCACGGCATTCGATAGTGATCGCCCGTTGACCGTTCAGTTCCGGGCGGGATCGCGGGGCGGAATCGCCGGCAGAACAGGCGGCAGAACGGCTAACCGGCCGGCCGCAGCGACGTGATCATCGCCCTGATGTCCTGGTACTCCTCCGTCTCCATGTAGGCCTGCGGGGTGTCGATGTGCTCGGGCTTTCCCGGGTAGATCTCGAAGGGGTCATAGGTCCCGCCGAAGGCGGCCCCCGACGGCGGCCACGTGAAGAAGTGGGCGATGGGGCACGCCGTCGGCCCCGTCGGCTCGGGCCCGGAGGTGATCCCGTACGCGAGCGTGGTAGCGGCCACCGGGTCGGCCACGGAGGGGTCCGTCCGTCCCTCGAACACGAAGCGCGGCGTTCCGGAGCCCTGGGTGAGGGCGGGAAGCACCTCCGAATCGAGGAGCGAGTAGGGGAGTTCCTCCGGGCAGACGGCGCCGGTCACGAGGTTCGTGCGCAGGGTTGCAAGTCGTCGCCCGGTGCCATCGTCGACGACGACCAGCACCCCCTCGGGGGGAGCTTCCGGCGCGTCGGAGACGTCCCAGTCCGCGGGGTGGTCGAAGGACAGGCTCCCGTCCGACGTCGTGTAGGTAGCCCAGTCACCGTCCACGGCGGGGTCCGACGCCTGGCCTGAGGGCTGGTCGGAGGGCTGCCCGGACGGTTCCCCGGACTGCACCGGTTCCGCGGGTGACGGTGTCGGTTCTCCGGACCCGGTCGGCTGCCCGGTCGGCTGGCCGGACGGCGTCGGTTCCCCGGAGGAGGTGGCCGTTGCGGGTTGGGCTTCGTCCGAGGCCTCGGGAGTGCCGGCGCCGGCCTCCGGGGAGCCGCAGGCGGAGAGGATCAAAACGAGGCACAGTGCCCCCGATGACAGCAGTGCTGGTGTTGCTGGGCGACCCATGGTTACTCCTTCGTAGCGCGGGTGGATCGCTCCATGGTGAGCCCGGATGGGTGCAGGCGACAGAGCCGCAATGGAATTGTTGCCGGCGTCGTCGAACCGTTGTGTGTTCGTTGATGGTTCGTGATGCTGTGCCGGTCGTGCCTGCTGCCGGTCGGGTCCTCCAGCCGCTCAAGTGCACGGGGGCGAGGAGTGGGCGGAACCCGCGCGAGCATCGAAGAGTCTCCTGCTCCTCCGCTCAGGGGTGGTCTTCTTCACGGTTGGGGCGCGTGTGCAATATGTCACTTCGAGGGACTGACGGTCGCCGACCTCTCCCCGGCCTACGCCGACGCCTGCGCGGCCACGGCACACACGCTCCTGAGCACCGACGCGCAGCGCGGAACCACCAACGCCGCGCCGGCCCGGTTCGACGGCATCTTCCTCGACGACGCGTCGATGTCCCCCTCGCACGGCCAGGACATGGTCGACGTCGGGCAGTGGGGCCCGTGGCCCGATGACGACGCCTACGGCCGCGCCCTGATCGCCGCCGTCCAGCGCTTCGACACGACGCTCACGCGCACCATGGGCCGGGACGTACCCGTCGCCGTGAACCTCGGCGTCTACCCGGCGTGGAGCAACCAGGTGAACCTCGCCAGGACGCTGGCAGCCACGCGCTCCGTCGATTTCGCGCTCCGCGAGCACGTCGTCGCGACCGGCACGGGCCGACCGCTGCCGGCGATCGACCTGGACCAGGCGAGCGCGGCGTACCAGGCCATCACCGCGGCGGGGATGCCCGTGGTGGAGCACGACTACTCGGTGCCGCTGCGCGAACTGCCGACGACCTCCTACCGCCAGGGGAACGACATCGGGACCTCAGCGCCGTGCCTGCGCGACGGGTTCGGCACGCGGGCGTCCGTCGTGGCGGCGGCGAAGACCCGACGTACCCTCGACCACCGCATGACGCTGGGCCATCTGCTGCAGACGCGCACGAGCAGCGCCCTCCGGATGACGGCGACCCTCTCGCAGGCGGAGCCCACCTGCCAGGACAACGCCTGGGACGACGACGCGAACTTCGAGACGGTTACCACGCCGTCGGTCGACGTCGGCGATGCCCAGGTCACCGCGCTCACGAGGGCGGTGACGTCGGGCGCCTACGCCACGGCGGCGCCGCTCAGGTTCGCCGGGGTCAACGTGGTGCGGCTGTCGAACGGGAGTGTCGTGGCGGTCAACACCACGACCATCACGCGCTCCGTCACTGCGTACGGCAGGACACTCAGCGTCCCGGCGCGGTCGGCGACGATCGGCTGAGACTTCCCGCGGCGTCCGAAGCCTCCGGCCGGAGATGGGTGGGCAGGATGCTTCCGGGCGCCCGGCTGCGGATGAGCAGCAGGTCGCGCGCGTGCTCGTGGAGGCGCCGGTCCTCGTCCGAGCGCGGCACCCAGGGCGGGACCGGGACAGCCGTGCCCTCGTCGTCGCGCGCGACCATGACCGTGAGGCAGGTGGTGGTCAGTGCCATCTCCCGGGACCGCGGGCTGCCGGAGCGGACGTGGACCGCGACGTGCATGCCTTTGTGCCCGGTGTATACCAGGCGAGCTTCCACCTCGACGACATCGCCGATATGCAGCGGCTTCAGGAACCGCACGCCGCCCGAGAAGACCGCGACGGTGTCCAGCCCGCAGTAGCGCGTGGAGCAGACGTAGGCGGCCTCGTCTATCCAGTCCATGACCGTGCCGCCATGGACCTTGCCACCCCAGTTGACGTCGGTCGGCGCGGCGAGGAACCGGAGGACGGTGCGTTCGGCGGTGCCGGCGTCGGTGTATTCCTGGCGGCTCATTTCCTCCACGATCTCCCTGCGGACGCCGATGCGTGCCACGGCGTGGTCGCTGTCCAGGCGCTCGGCGTCGGTCCGGGGCTCGAAGGCGGGGACGGGTACGGGTTTGCCATCGGGCCCCACCGCCACGAAGATCACGAGGCATTCGCTGCGCCGCCCGCCATCGTTACCCGAGACGGACCCGGACGAGACGACGGTCCGGATATGCATCGAGGACGTACCGGTGTGGACGATCGTGGCCTCGACCTCGACGAGGTCGCCCACCACCACGGGGTCCGCGAAGTGGATGTTGCCCACGTAGGCGGTGACGCAGTAGGTCTTCGCCCAGCCGACGGCGGCGGCGTAGGCGGCCTTGTCCACCCACTCGAGCACCGTGCCGGCGTCGACCGATCCGCTGTGTCCCAGGTCGGTGGGGGAGGCGAGGAACCTCAGGGTGACGGAGTGCGCTGCCTCCGCGGTTGGCGAGAAAGCATTCATGCCCCAGTATCACCACCCGGGAGACGCAAGCGGTAATGCAGTCTCCGCGCGGGTGTCACAACCGGAGGTCGATGACGGTGACCCCGCCCGCCGACCGGTCGCCCGCCATGGCCACCAGGGCGTCCGGCACGTCCGCGAGGGAGATGGTCCGTTCGATGAGGTCCTGCGGGCGCAGGCGGTCCGCCGCCACCAGGTCGAGCAGCCCGGGATAGTCCCGCGCCGGCATGCCGTGGCTGCCGAGGATGGAGAGCTCCTTGCCGATGACCGCGCCCATGGGGAGAACCGGGTCCGAGGGGAAGAGGCCGATCTGCACGTGGCGGCCGCGCGGCCGCAGCGAGAGGATCCCGACGGCGGCCGTCTCCTCGCGTCCGAGGGCGTCCACGGAGACGTCGAAGCCCGACGGCGCCGTCGCGCGCACGGCCTCGAGCACGGCGTCGCGTGACAGGCCGGAGGAATCGACGGTCCCGGCGGCACCGAACCTCCTGGCCCGCTCCAGCGCGGCGGCGTCGATATCGACGGCGACCACCTCCGCGCCCAGGGCCGCGCCGATCATCACGGCGCTCAGGCCCACACCGCCGCAGCCGATAACCACGAGGGTCTCGCCGGCTTCGAGGCGCGCCTGGTGCACGAGGCCGCGGTACGACGTCGCGAACCGGCAGCCGAGCAGCGCGGCGGCGCCGCTGTCGAGGGAACCGGGCACGGCGATCAGGTTGGTGTCGGCGTCATGCAGGGCCACGAGGTCGGCGAAGGAGCCCCAGTGCGTGAAACCCGGCTGCGTCTGGTTGCGGCACACCTGCCCGTTCCCGGACAGGCACTCCGGGCAGCGCCCGCAGGCGCAGACGAACGGCGTGGTGACGCGGTCGCCCACGGCGAAGAGCCGGACGTCGTCGCCGACCGCGGTGATGGTGCCCACGAGCTCGTGGCCGGGGACGTGCGGGAGGGTGATGCCGTCATCGTGTCCTAGCCACCCGTGCACGTCGCTGCGGCACAGGCCCGTGGCCTCGACGCGGACGACGACGCCCCTCGGCGACGGGACAGGCTCGGGGACGTCCCGGAGGACAGGGCGGGCGGAGAACCCGTCGAAGCAGACAGCGCGCATCGCACTATTCTGCCCCGCGGATTCCCCGCCCCGCGCAATCGCCCCCCGGGGACGTCAGGGCTTCGCCGGGGGAACCTTCCGGACGGCACGGGATCCGGCACGCGATCCGGTGCGCAGGCCGATCTGCAGTCCGGTGCGCGATCGGGTGCCTGATCCCGTGCGCAGTCCGGTCTGCAGCCCGGTGCGCGATCCGGTACGCCGTGCCCCGGTGATGAGCGGATCCTTCGAGAGATCCATCATGAGCGCCACGCACAGTCCAATCATCACGAGCAGGAACGGGGCCGCGGCGATGATGGTCAGCGTCTGCAACGCTTCGAGGCTTCCCACCGAGAGCAGGACGGCGGCCACTCCGCCCGTCAGGGTTCCCCACAGGATGGTGAGCCACTTGCGCGGAACCGCAGCGCCGAAGGAGGACAGCGAGCCCAGCACGATCGAGGACGCATCCGCGCCCGAGATGAAGAAGACCGCGACGAGGACGACCACCAGGATCGAGGTGACGGACGCCAGCGGGTACTCGGACAGGAGGGCGAACATCGCCGATTCCTGGCTCTCCGCGTTCGCGGCCGCGATGTCGACCCCGTTGTTCTGCAGGGTGAGGGCCGACCCGCCCCAGACACTGAACCAGATGAGGCTGATGACGCTGGGCACGGCCACGACGCCGAGGACGAACTCGCGGATGGTGCGTCCGCGGGAGATCTTCGCGAGGAACGAACCCACGAAGGGCGTCCAGGAGACCCACCAGGCCCAGTAGAAGATGGTCCACGCCGCGAGCCATTCGTGGCCGCCGAAGGCGCCCGTGCGGGACGCCATCTGCGGGAGGCCGATGAGGTAGCTGCCGGCCGAGGCCGGGATGAGCTCGAGGATGAAGACCGTGGGTCCCACCACGAACAGGAAGAACAGCAGGGCGAGGGCGAGGATCATGTTGCCGTTGGAGAGCCACTTGATACCGCGGCTGACGCCGCTGACCGCCGACAGGACGAAGCAGACGGTGAGGACGGCGATCAGCGTGATCTGCAGCCCCAGGCTGCTGCCCACGCCGAAGACCTTCGAGAGTCCGCCGTTGATCTGCAGGACGCCGAGGCCGAGGGACGTGGCGGAGCCGAAGAGGGTCGCGAAGATCGCGAAGACGTCGATGGCGCGCAGGGCCTTCGGCGCGGGACGGCCGCGGAACAGGGCCGTGAAGGCACCGCTGAAGCCGGCACCACGGCCCTTGCGGAAGGCCGAATAGGCGAGCGCCAGGCCGACGACGGCGTAGATGGCCCAGGGGTGGATGGCCCAGTGGAACAGCGTGTAGTTCATGGCCTGGCGGGCCGCTTCCGGCGTCGCAGGCGAGATCCCGTCGAGGGGCGGGGTGAGGTAGTGGGAGATGGGTTCGGTGACGCCGTAGAACATGAGCCCGATGCCCATGCCGGCGCTGAACATCATGGCGATCCAGGAAACCCTCGAGTACTCGGGCTTCTCGCCGTCCTTGCCAAGGGGGATGCGGCCGTACTTGCTGAAGGCGAGGAAGAGGGCGAAGACCACGAATCCGGTGGCCGTGGCGACGAAGGCCCAGCCGAAGGTGGCCACGAGGCCCGTCAGCATCGACGAGGTCACGTCCGAGAACGCCCCGGGGAAGAGGACCGCCGCCAGCATCAGGAGGATGACGATGGAGAGCGAGACGAAGAGGACCGGCCGGTCCAGCACGGCCTTCGCGGGGGCCTTCCCGGGAGGGGCCTCGAAGGGCGTCTCCTCGCCGGGCGGTGATCCTTGAATGGGCTCGGTGGAATTAGACATAGGGCTTAGGCTACGCTCGGCCCGGCACCTGGTCCGGGCGGACTCCTACCCGAAATCCCGCTTGCCCGGGCCTTCCTCGACGGGACCGGCCCCTTGTCGCGGGATCACGGCCGGGGCCGCCGGCGGCTACCCCTGATCCGCCTGCTTCCCCGCAACGGCGGCGATTCCAGGGCGCCGCGGCCAGTTCCGACGCCGAGGCCGGTGACGCTCCCCGACGCCGGAGGTGCGGTGCCCGCTCGTCCCTCCGGTGCCGGCGCCCGGATGTGACGAAGTTCCCATCGGAGCAGGGCGAACGGCGTGCTGGATCCGCATGCGGGGCGGCCCGCGGCGGGTCAACCGGTGCGGAGGCGGTGCCGCTCCCTGCGGTCCTTGGCGGTGTCGGTGGCGAGGCTGAGCGAGAGGCCGGCGGCGACGAGCAGGATCATGACGAACGGGAGGACCTCGAGGCCGATGCCGTCCAGCAGCAGTCCGCCGAGGAGGGCGCCCCCGCCGATGCCGACGTTGAACGCCGTCGTCTGCAGGGCCGCGGAGAGGTCGCGTGTCCGGAAGGACGCCGTCCGGAGCATGCGGGTCTGCAGCAGGGCGGGGATGCCGCCGAACGCGGCGCCCCAGACGATGACGGCGATGAGGACCACCACGGTGTTGGCGGTGGCCAGCGCGAGGGTAAGGACCGCCGCCATGACCACCAGGACGACGCCCGCGAACGCCTTGCGGGGGAAGCGGTCCGCCGCGTACCCGGCTCCCACGAGACCGATGATGCCTGCGCCGCCGTAGAGGAACAGGACGAGGGCGACCGACCCCGGCTCGAAGGTGGAGACATCCGTCAGCCAGGGGGCGATGTACGTGTAGAAGGTGTTCTGCCCGGTCAGCAGGATCAGGATGACGGTGCACAGCAGGATCACGGCCCTGAAGCTGGGATCCCGGCGCAGCGGGACGCGCTCCTCGCCGGCCTTCCGCTCTCCGTGGTGGTTCACCGGGGGCAGGAACTTCACGATGACCAGGGCCAGGGCGGCGACGGCCACTCCGATGAGGGTGAAGGCCGTACGCCAGCCGAGAGCGTTGCCGATCGCGGTCCCGACCGGGACGCCGAGGACGAATGCCGCCGTTCCACCGCCGGCGGTGATGGCGATGGCCTTGCCGAGCTGGTGGGCCGGGACGAGGTGCGCTGCGTAGGCGGCGACGACGGCCCAGAAGAGCCCGTGCGCCAGCCCGCCGAGGATACGCGCAGCGACCAGGACGCCGTAGGTCGGGGCGATCGCCGCGATGATATTCGCCACGGCGATCACGAGGAGCACGACGACGATCAGCGACTTGCGTGAGTACCTCTGGGTCAGGGCGGCCAGGGGCGTGGTGGCGACGACGACGGTCCCCGCGAAGATCGTCACGAGGTAGCCGGCCGTCGAGAGGCCCACGTTCAGGTCGCGGGCCATCTCCGGCAGGAGTCCGGTGGGCAGGAACTCGCTGGTCACGGAGACGAAGATCGCCCCCGCCAGGGACAGCAACCCGATGTAGGGGAAGGGCACGGCGGTCTTCACCGGCACGGAGGAAACAGACAAGGGACACCAATCAGAGGTCTTACGGCGGTCAGAGCCCCGGCTGCTCCGTTGAAAACCGAAGGGCATACTCCAGTCAAGCCGAGAGACGGCCTTGACTCATGCAACAACACCGCAGGAACGCAGGGCATTCCTGCTGCCTCGGACGAAAACCCGACGGCCCCTGTCCTACGCGCCGCCCGTCCCGCCACGTGCGGGGTCCCGCTCAGCGGCGAGGACCCTCGTCGCGCGCCCGGCGCCGTCGCGCTCCCTGTCGTCCTGCCCGTCGTCCTGCCTGTCGTCCTGCCTGTCGTCCTGCCTGTCGTCCTGCCTGTCGTCCTGCCCGTCGTCCTGCCCGTCGTCCTGCCCGTCGTCCTGCCGGGGCACGAGCGTCAGGCGCGGCCCCGCGTCGCGGTCGTCGAGCTCATCGGTGATCTCGTCCTTGCGGGACGCCGTCTCGGGATCGACTTCGCCGTCCTCCGCCCACTCGTGCTCGATCTCCCGGTGGACCTTGCTGTTCAGGACCTCGACCTCCTGGTCCCGCAGCCTGCCGAGGTCGGCGGGGAACGGGTCGTCCGGGGAGATCCTGCTGCTCATGCCTGTCCAATCTGCTGGCCGTGGGTGCACGGCGACCGGAGAAAGAGTAGATGGCGTCGGCGACCGCGACAAGCAGGCCCCTTAGTTCTTTCTCCCCTGTCACCGGGGGAACCGGGGCGACCACTCAGGCGAGGAGTGCGGCGACGACGATGAGCGCGGGGATCGCGAGCACGGAGGACAGCAGCACCGTGTCGCGGGCCAGCGGGATGCCGCGGCCGTACCGGCTGGCGAACATGAAGACGTTCTGTGCGGTGGGCAACGCCGACACGACGACGGCGGCGAGCAGCTTGTGGCCGTCGAGCCCGAAGAGGTGGTGCGCGGTCAGGTAGGCGGCCACCGGCATGAGGGCGCTCTTGAGGGCCGTGGCCGTGAGGACCTGCAGGCGGTCCGGGCTGCGCCGAAGTGGCCGGCTTCCCGGCAGGGACATCCCGAAGGACAGGAGGACCATGGGCACGGCGGCGCCGCCGAGGAGCACCAGGGAATCCCACACCGGGTCCGGCGGGCGGAATCCCGTGGCGGCCACCGCGACGCCCAGCAGGGACGCGATGATCATCGGATTCCGGAAGGGCTGGGTCAGGAAGGCCCGGAACGAGGGTTTGCGGCTCGAGGTGAGGTCGAGGACCGTCAGGTAGAGGGGAGCGAGCAGCAGGAGCTGCACGAGCAGCACGGGGGCGACCGGCGTGACGTCGCCGAGGGCGTAGAGCGCGATGGGGATGCCGATGTTGTTGGCATTGACGTAGGAACTCGCCATCGCGCCGATCGCCGTCTCGGCCGCCGGCCTGCGGAAGAGGAACCTGCTGATGAGGACGTAAAGGACGGCGATGGCCAGGGAGGAGATCAGTGCGATCGGCATGTACTCGGAGAACACCGACGCGAGGTCCGCGTCGGCCAGGACGGTGAAGAGCAGCGCCGGATTGGTCACGAAGAACGCCATCTGGTTCAGTGCGAAACCGGCCTGTGGTCCGCCGATGACCAGGCGCCCAGCGATGTAGCCAATGACGATCACCGCGCCGACGACGGCGAATCCCCCCAGTACTCCCAGCATGTTCTCTCCCTACGCGTCGGGCGGTCCCGCCCGGGTGCCCCCTTACGAACCTAGTGCGTCCTCCGGCGGGCGGGGGACGCACCAGGTCCTGCGGGTCGGAGGATTACCGCGTGCGACGCGCACGGGATCCGGGGCGTACTCGGCGAGGGCCGGCAGCGCTCGGCCGTCGAAGTCGAACATCGCCTGGTTCTCCCAGGCATTGCCGCTCGCGGGGTTGGCGGGATCCCAGCCGTTGCCCCCGACGGCCGTCCAGGCCGGTTCCCAGCTCACGACGCCGATGCCACGCCCGCTGGGAGCGGATACGGCGACGTCCTGCACTGCGCGGAAGTTCGCGGCCTGGCCTTCGGGTGTGGCCGGGTAGCCCGGCACCAGCTCGGTACTGTTCGATGGCCGCCGTGGGGCGCGGATGCTCCTGCCATGACGAACGCCCGGGTCGGGCCGCCGCGCCGGGTGCCCGGACCCGTTGGTTCTCCCCGCCGGGTCCGGCCCTCCGCCGCGGGTCTGCCGCAACCGAGCCTCCCGCGACGGACGCCCGCGTGCCAGACTGGGAGCATGCTCGTAGCCTTCAGTGTCGCCCCGTCCGGATCCTCCGACCTCTCCCGCGAGAACCCCGACGGGTCGGTGCACGACGCCATCGCCGCCGCGGTCGCGATCGTGCGTGAATCCGGCCTGCCGAACTCCACCGACTCCATGTTCACCACGATCGAGGGGGAGTGGGACGAGGTGATGGCCGTGATCAAGAATGCCACCGAGGCCGTGGGCCGCTACGGCAGCCGCGTCTCCCTCGTGCTCAAGGCCGACATCCGGCCCGGGCGGACCGGTGAGCTGAGCGGCAAGGTGGAGCGGCTGGAGGCGGCGCTCGCGGAGCAGCAGCAGTTCGAGGGCCATTCCTGACCTCCGGATCGCCCGCCACTCGGTAGCCCCGGGACACTAAACTGGAGCGGTGACACAGCCCCTGCTGACGCTGCCCTACCTGATCCGTCCGGCCACCGTCGACGACGCCGAGGCGTACGCCCGCACCCACGTCGCCGGGCTCCACGAGACGTACGAGCACATCATGCCGCCGGAGTACCACGAGTTCTACGACGCCGAGCTGCCGGGGATGATCGAGCGCCGGCGGGTGGCGTTCGAGGAAGCGGAACGGACGCCCGGAAGCGCGCGGAGCTGGCTGGCGTTCGACGAGGACGGCGAGCCGGTGGCGGTCGCGACATCGGGGCCGGGACGCGACGAGGACCGGCCGGACTTCGAACTGCACCACATCTACACGCTGAGTTCGACGCACGGCACGGGCCTCGGGCAGCAACTGCTCGACACCGCCATCGGCTCACGCGCGGCCTACCTCTGGATCCTGAACGGCAACCCGCGGGCCGAGCGGTTCTACGTCCGGAACGGCTTCGCGCCGGACGGCACATCCCTGCTCTGCGGACCGACCTGGCACTACAAGCCCATGTTCCGCATGCACCGGCCCGACCAGCCGGCTCCCGCACGCGGCTAGCATGGAACCCATGCCTTCCGCCCGTCCCGCCCAGCCCGATCACCCGCCGGCGGCCCGGTCCTGATGGCGAAGACCGCGGGCCCGCGGCCGGAGATCGGGGAGTTCCCCATCGACACCGGGACGTGCGAACTCGAACCCGATCCGTACAACCCGAACGGCTGGGTGCTGCGCATCAACGACGTCCCCAGTTCGCACATCGACCTGGCCGATCCGCTGCAGCTCGACTTCGAATACATGCGGTGGATCGCCTCGCTCGTCGATTCCCGGTGGGCGGCGTCGGACCGGCTCCGCGCGCTCCACCTCGGTGGAGGAGCGTGCTCGCTCGCCCGCCGCTTCGCCGCGTCCCACCCGCAGGCACGCCAGGTCGTCGTCGAACTCGACGGGCGGCTGGCCGGCCTGGTGCGGGAGTGGTTCGACCTCCCGCGGGCACCGCTCGTGCGTATCCGCGTCGGTGAGGCGCGCGCCGTGACGGAGTCCCTGAGCGAGGGCAGCCGCGACCTCATCATCCGTGACGTCTTCGCCGGAGCCGTGACGCCGGTCCCGCTCACGACCCGGGAGTTCACGCGCGCCGCGAAGCGCGTGCTCGGGGCCGACGGCGTCTATGTGGTCAACTGCGGCGACAGCCCGAACCTGGCGATGGCCAAGCGGGAAGCCGCGACCATCGGAGCGGAGTTCGCCTACACCGCGATCATCGCCGACCCGGCGATGCTGAAGGGCAGACGCTACGGCAACGTGATCATCGCAGGCAGCGACACCCCCCTCGGCGAGGACCCGGGGCTGGCCCGCGAACTGCTGGGCGGGGGAGTGCCCGCGCAGATCTGGCAGGACGCGAGGGTACGGGCGTTCGCCGCGGGCGCGCAGGTCCTCGAGGACTGACAGCGAGGACACTAGCGCCCTGGCGGTCCCCCGGAAAGGGCTGCGCCCCTAGCCGCGCGGAGCCACGGGATGGTCGACGACCACTAGGCTTGCACGGTGGAACTGGGACTGCTGGGCATCATCGGGATCGCCGTCCTCGTGGCGGTCGCCGTCCTGTCGAAGCGCATCGGCGTGGCGGCCCCGCTCATCCTCGTCGTCGTCGGCATCGTCCTCTCCTTCGTCCCGGGGGTGCCGAGCTTCCGCATCCCGGACGAGTGGATCCTGGCCGGCGTCCTGCCGCCCCTGCTCTATGCCGCGGCGATCAAGACGCCCGTCACGGATTTCCGCCGCAACCTCACGCCGATCGCGAGCCTGTCCGTGGCGCTCGTCGTCGTCTCGGCCTTCGCCACGGGGCTGCTCCTCCACGCCCTGCTGCCCGGCCTCGGCCTCGCTGCGGCGATCGCACTCGGTGCCGTCATCAGCCCGCCCGACGCCGTCGCCGCCACGTCGATCGGGAGGCGGCTCGGACTGCCGCCCCGCCTGTTGACTGTGCTGGAGGGCGAAGGGCTGGTCAACGACGCCACGGCGCTCGTCCTCCTGCGCAGCGCCATCGCCGCCTCGGTAGGAGCCCTGACGGGCTTCGGTTCCGCGGTGGGCGACTTCGCCTTCGCCGTCACCGTGGCAGCCGTGGCGGACCTCGAACTCGAACGGCGCGAAGGGTTCGGGTGGAAGGGCGCCACGGTGCTCGGCTGGTCGGGCATGCGCGGGGTGGTGACGCTCGCCGCGGCGCAGTCCCTGCCGTCGTCGTTCGCCTACCGCGAGCAGCTCGTGCTGATCGCATTCATCGTCGCCGTCACTACGCTCCTGGTGCAGGGCAGCACGCTGCCGGCGCTCATCCGGGTGCTCAGGATCGAGGGCATCGACGTCGACGCCGACCGCGAGGAGGCGGCCACGCTGTTCGACGAGCTGCGCACCGAGGGGCTGCGCGTGCTGGAGGACCCGCAGGCCGTCGTGGGGGAGGACGTCCCTGTGGACGACGACGTGCTGGACCGCGTGCGGACGGACACGGGCATGCGCAGCGAGTTCGAGTGGGAGAAGGCCCGGCTGCCGGAGCAGAAGCTCGTGCGCTCGCCGCACCGCCAGTACCGGGATCTCCGGCTCGCCGTGCTCGCGGCAGAACGGGAGGCACTTCTCGCGGCGCGGTCCCGCGGGACTTATTCGTCACGGGTGCTGGCGAAGGCCCAGGGCATCCTGGACGTCGAGGAGACGCGCCTCCGCCCCCGGGGCGGTTCGTCCTAGCCGTCCGCGCGGTACGCGTCAGGTGACAGATGTCAGTGGTGCGGCTGTCCGGTGGGACCGGACCGGCCCAGGAGCTGCGGTTCCAGCGCCCGGGTCCCCTCCTGCAGCGCCCCGACAACGGCGGCGACCGCGGGTTGGCGCAGCGAGTCGGGCCGGACGACGAGCCAGTAGTCCAGCTGCTCGGCGACCAGGTCCGGGAGGATGCGCACGAGGTCCGGATGGCGGTTCGCCATGAAGCACGGGAGGAGGCCGAGCCCCGCGCCGGCCCGCGTGGCCTCGACGTGGACGAACACGTTCGTGGAGCTCAGGGCATCGCGCATGGAGGGCAGCAGGCGGCGTGGTGCGTCCAGGCTGTCGACCTGCAGCATCGAGTCGATGAAGTAGACGAGCGGGTGGGTCACCACCTCGGCCAGGTCGGACGGCGAGCCATGCGCCTCGAGGTAGTCCCGTGACGCGTAGAGGCCGAGCACGTAGGCGCCGAGCCGCGTCGCCTCGGCACGGTGCACCTGCGGTTCCCCGACCACCACCTCGAAGTCGAGTCCCGTGCGCGTCTGGGAGGCCCTGCGCGTGGCGGCGACGATCTCGATGCTGAGCCGCGGATTGGCGGCCCGCAGGCGTGCGAAGGCCGGGGCGGCGATGAAGGCGCTGAAACCGTCCGTGGCACTCATGCGGACGACGCCGGTGAGCGCCCCGGCGTCGTCGTCCGCCAGTTGGGCGACCGCCGCCGCCACACCTGCCGCCGCGTCGACGGCACGACGGCCGAGGTCCGTCAGCTCCCATCCGCCGGCGCTGCGGGCGAGGACATGCCCGCCCAGTGCCTTCTCGAGGGCCGCGATCCTGCGGGAGACGGTGGTGTGGTTCAGGCCCAAGGTGTCCGCCGCGGTGGTGAACCGTCCGTTCTGGGCGACGGCGCGCAGAACGAGGAGGTCCTGGGCGTTGGGGGCAGCCATTTGTGCAGTATCGCAGACGAGGGGTGCCGAAGTGGTCATTGGTCCGGTCCCGCCCTGCAGGAATACTCAGGAGGAGTGCGGGGAGCTGCCCCGCCACCCATCTACGGGAAGGAAAGCCATGAGCCTCGATGAAGCGGCTGCGGCGCGCCCCGGTCCTGCAGCGCACAACCGTTCCGAGTCCCTCCAGCAGCAGGCGGGCAGCCTTGCCGGCCGGCGGGCGGTGATCACCGGAGGGGCGAGCGGCATCGGCGCGGCCTGCGCGCGGGCCCTCGCTGCCCGCGGGGCCCATGTGGTCGTCGCCGATCGCGATGGGCGGGGCGCTTCGGCCCTCGCGGAGGAGCTGGAGGGGGAGTCCTGGGCGGTCGACCTGCTCGACACGGCAGCCCTCGAGGACCTCACGCTCGATGCGGACATCCTCGTGAACAACGCCGGCATCCAGACGGTCAGTCCCATCCAGGACTTTCGCCGGATCCAGAAGCTCATGGTCGAGGTGCCGTTCCTGCTGATCCGCGCCGCGCTGCCGGGGATGTACGCGCAGGGCTTCGGGCGGATCATCAACATCTCCTCCGTCCACGGACTGCGTGCCTCGCCCTTTAAGTCGGCCTACGTCACGGCGAAGCACGCACTCGAAGGGCTCTCGAAGGTCACCGCCCTCGAGGGCGGGGAGCACGGCGTCACGAGCAACTGCGTGAACCCGGGCTACGTGCGCACGCCCCTGGTCGAGAACCAGCTCGCGGACCAGGCGCGCCTGCACGGCATCAGCGAGGACGAGGTGCTGTCGAAGATTCTGCTCACCGAGTCCGCCATCAAACGCCTCGTGGAGCCCGAGGAGGTCGCCTCCCTGGTCTTGTGGCTCGCGGGCGACGACGCCGGCATGGTCACGGGCTCGTCCTATGTCATGGACGGCGGCTGGTCGGCCCGCTGACCATCAGCCGGCGACGACGGCGGTCCCCCATCCGCCGTCGTCGCTTCTGCCACGGCGCAGCGATCAGATCCCGAGGAGCTCCTCGATGGGTCCGATGCCGAAGAAGACCACGAAGGCCGCGGCCACGGCCCACATCAGCGGGTGCACCTCGCGCGCGCGGCCCTGGATCGCGCGGATCAGGACGAAGGCAATGAAGCCGGCGCCGAGGCCGTTCGCGATCGAGTAGGTGAACGGCATGAGCGTGAAGGTGAGGAAGGCCGGAAGGGCGACGCCCCAGTCCTCGAAGTCGATGCGGCTGACCTGCGACACCATCATGAACCCGACAACCACGAGGGCGGGCGCCACGGCCTCGAACGGCACGAGGCTGATGAGCGGGGTGAAGAACATCGCGAGGAGGAACAGCAGGCCGGTCACCACATTGGCGAGGCCCGTACGGGCACCCTCCCCGATGCCGGCACCGGACTCGACGTAGATCTGGTTGGACGACACCGAACCGGCACCACCGGCGACCGCGCCCAGCGCATCGACCACGAGGACCCGGTTGACGCCCGGGATGTTCCCCTTGGCGTCGACGAGCTTCGCCTCGTTGGCGAGACCGACCATCGTGCCCATTGCGTCGAAGAAGATGCTGAGGAGGATCGTGAAGGTCAGCAGGACCGCGGCGGTCCCGCCGAGGTGCCCGAAGGCGCCGAAGGGGCTCACGTTGCCGAGCAGGCTCAGGTCCGGCACGCCGACCCATGAACCGGTGGGAAGCTCGGGAACCACGAGGGACCAGCCCGCGGGGTTGGGCTCCTGGCCCGGCGCGACGCTCGGGCCGACGTTGACGACGGCTTCGATGACGACGGCGAGTACCGTTGCGGCCAGCACGCCGATGAGGATCGCTCCGCGCACCTTGCGGACCACGAGCGCAATGGTCAGGATGAGGCCGAAGACGAAGACCAGGGTCGGCCAGCCGATGAGGACCCCACCGAAGCCGAGGCCCACGGGGACGGTGGTGTTGGCGACGTCGGGCACGCGGCGCACGAAGCCGGCGTTGACCAGGCCGATCAGGGCGATAAACAGGCCGATACCCACGACGATCGCCGTCTTGAGGCTCTCGGGGACGGCATTGAAGACCGCCGTGCGGAACCCGGTCAGCACCAGGACGAGCATGGTGACGCCCGCGAGCATGACGAGGCCCATGATGTCGGGCCAGGTGAGACCCGGGTTCGTCGCGACCGTGATCGCCACGAACGCGTTGACGCCGAGTCCCGTGGCGAGCGCGAACGGGTACCTGGCCCACGCGCCCATGACGATGGTCAGGATGCCGGCCACCAGCGCGGTCACGGCGGCGACGCGTTCGAACCCGAGTTCGGCCCCTGAGGAGTCCGCGCCGGCGAGGATGAGCGGGTTGAGCACCACGATGTAACTCATGGCGAAGAAGGTGGCGAGGCCGCCGCGGATCTCGCGGGAGAACGTCGACCCCCGCTGCGTGATGTCGAAGTAGCGATCCAGCACGGAACCAGTTTTGAGCATGGGGGATCCTAGGGCGGAAGGGGCGAGGAGCAGTCGCGACAGATTCTATCCCGGGAGGGCGGCGGTGAACCGGCCTATGACGGGCGTCCCACCCCGTCCGCCCGACGACGAAGGGTCCAGCGGCCCATCAGGGTCTCCGCGTAGGGTGGGGTTCATGGCTGCCTTTCCTCTCCCGCCCGTCCAGCATCCGGTGACCGCACACGGTGGACGCGGTCGTCCCGCCGTCTCGGCAGTCACCCTCGTCTCGGCCGTCCTGTTGGCTCTCGTCCTCCTCCTCGGAGCGGGCGGCGTGGCGAACGCGCATGACGAACTGGCCGGGAGCAATCCGGCATCGGGTGCCACCATCGAGGTGCTGCCGCCCAGCCTGGAGCTCAGCTTCACGAATGTGCCGTCGGGGATCGGCGCCCAGGTGCAGGTCCTCGACGCGTCCGGTACGGACTGGGCCGACGGCCCCGTGCAGATCGTCGACCGGACGGCCACCCAGCCCCTGCGCCCGGGCGCGCAGGCCGGTGAGTACACCGTCAACTGGCGCGTCGTGTCCTCGGATTCGCACCCCATCGAGGGCACCTTCGTCTTCACCACCCAGCAGGGCTCGACGACGGTTCCCGACGCCGCGACCACCCAGGGCCCGCTGGATGCGGAGGACGCCCCGGCCGCCGAGACGCAGACGGCCGGAGTGAGCGACTTTTCCTGGAGCATCCTGCTGATGATCGCGGCACTGGTCGCGATCACCGTGGCGCTCGCCGTGACGGCCCGGAAGCGGCTCGCCGCCGGCAAGTAGGGCCCGGCAAGGCCCGGCACGGCCCGGAAAGTAGGACCGGAAAGCAGGAGCGGTGGGTCAGGCTCCGAGCGGCGAGAGGGCCGCCCGCGGCGGGGCGATGCGGTTGAGGGCGGCCGGCCCCTGCTCGACGATCGCGTCGCTCACGAGCTTGGCCTGCCGCACGATCTCCCGGGTGGTGGGCGTCAGCAGTTCGCCGACACCGACGAGGTGCAGGCCGATCGCGTGGAGGGCCGTCTTGAAGTCCCGGCCGATCGCGATGCCCATGGAGCGCAGGAACTTCCGCAACTCGTTCTGCGGGTATTTGGTGAGCACGACGTGGTCGGCGAGGAGGACGCCGTCGGCCGTCTGTACCGCCCACATCTTGCGGCCCACAGGGCCGGTGATCAGCTTCGGGTGCCCGATGATGCTGAGGTGTTCCGCGACCGTGGTCTGCCGGACATCGAGATGGTGGGCGGCGGCATAGCCGCGGAGGAGCCGCATGAGTTCCGTGCGCTCCGAGAGGGAGACGGAATCCGTCATGACCGTACGCATCGCCCCGGAGTCGAAGCACTCGAGGCTTTCCACGACGATCGAGTCGATGCCACGGCGGCTGAGCTCGCTCGCGACGGCGAGCCCGGACAGCCCCGAACCGATGACGACCGTGCTCGTATGCTCCGTGGCCGCGGACATCGCGGACGCAGAGCGGACAGGGTCGAGCGGCAAGGAATCCACCGAGTTACCTCCACACGAAGCAGAATCCCGTACGGCCCGGCGCCTCTTCCGGGCCGTACGGACTCTTGGCTGCGAACGGGTCAGTCAAGAGCACTACGCGCAGGGGTGTCCCGGCTCTTGAGGGCCGGCCCCCGCTACGGGTCACTGAAGCCTATATAACTTTTCAAACCGTGGATAGACCGGCGAACCCCAGTGCGCTACAAATGGGGGACCGGCCGCTTGGGGCGGCCGGAACACGCGACCGAGGGAGGCCCGCCGTGGGCAGAGGGCACGCAGACGAATCGTCGCAGGGGCTGGCGCAGCACGGGATCGTGGTCGGCGTGGACGGCTCCGACCAGAGCACCTGCGCCCTGCTCTGGGCCGCACGCGAGGCCGAGAGGCGCAAGGCTCCGCTCTACGTCGTGACCGCCTACACCGTGCCGGTGTTCGCGGCGTCGAGCATGGATGCGGGCTACGCGACGGTGGACGACGAGGTCATCCGTGAGAGCGCGCAGACCGTGCTGAACGAAGCGGTCAGCCACCTCGAGGGCATCACCGTGGACGTACACCCGCGGATCGAGACCGGTGACGCCGCCGGGGTGCTGCTGGACCTCTCCGAGGAAGCCGAACTGATGGTCGTGGGCTCCCGCGGCCGCGGCGGTTTCGTGGGCCGCCTGCTGGGTTCCGTCAGCAGCGCCCTGCCCGCGCACGCCAAGTGCCCGACGGCGGTCATCCCGGTGTGCACGGGAGCACGCCTGGGGCATCCGGAGCTCGGCCGGAAACCGGGGAAGGACAAGCCGCCCGCCGCCGTGGAACCGATCGTGGTGGTGGGCGTGGACGGTTCGGAGCAGGCCCGCATGGCATCGCTCGCCGCCGCGGAGGAGGCGCGGTCGAGGGACCTGTCCCTGCGCGTGATCTGCTCGGTCGCACCCTTCAACGGGTCGCTCGCCTGGGTGCCCGCGCCCGTGGACCGGGAGGCGCTCCATGCGGACCTTGCCGTGCAGCTCGCAGCCGGCCGCGACTGGCTCAAGAGCCACTACCCCGACGTGGACATCCGAGTGGACCTGATGGACGGGCCACCCGCGGAGGTGCTCATCGAGGCATCGGCTACCTCGGAGCTGCTGGTGGTGGGCACGCGGGGCCGCGGCGGCTTCGCGGGCATGCTCATGGGGTCGACGAGCCAGGGAGTGCTGCATCACGCGCGTGGACCCGTGCTGGTGGTTCCGGACAGGCCGGACCCGCGGCTCGAGGACCGGAGCTCGTTCGGTCCGATGATCGCACCGGTCCGCTGATCGGGCCCGCCGGGCAGCCCAGCTGGATGACGCCCGGCCGCCCGTGCTGAGGAGCGTGCCGGGTCAGCTCCACCCCAGCTCGTGGAGCCGGTCGTCGTCGATGCCGAAGTGGTGGGCGACCTCGTGCACCACGGTCACGAGGATCTCCTCCACCAGTTCCTCGCGCGTCGAACACAGCCGCATGAGGGGCCCGCGGAAGATGCTGATGCGGTCCGGCAGCGACCCCGCGTCCCACCACGAGTCCCGCTCCGTGAGGGGCGTCCCTTCGTACAGTCCCAGCAGTTCCGTGTCGGCGGGCTCGTCCGGCCCGGGCTCGTACTCCTCGACGACGAAGATGGCCACGTTGTCCATCGCACGCGCGAGGTCGTCGGGGATCCTGTCGATGGCGTCATCGACGGCGTCGTCAAACTCTTCCCGCGGGATCTCGAATGGCACGAGAAGATCGTACAGACCGCTCGGCCGGCCGGCCTGCGGCAGGAGGCTCCCGTCGACCACGGGACCGCGTCCCACGCGCCTGTTCCCGCCGATTTTGTGGAATCGAGAATCTGCCCCTATAGTTTTATAGGTCCACGACAGGGAATGATCCGCCGGAAATGCTTGCTCTCCGGAAGGTCGCAGGAACCCGAACTGTGGTCCAGGCCCCCATCGTCTAGCGGCCTAGGACACCGCCCTTTCACGGCGGCGGCACGGGTTCGAATCCCGTTGGGGGTACGCAGGAGACGCCTTCACGGGCGGTCAACCGGAACGAAAAGTGCTGGTAGGCTGGAACTCTTGCAAAACAGCAAGGAAGTTAGCAAGGCCCTGTAGCGCAGTTGGTTAGCGCGCCGCCCTGTCACGGCGGAGGTCGCGGGTTCAAGTCCCGTCAGGGTCGCTCAGGCGGCTGGATCCCCTCGGGGAGTCCGGCCGGGCTGGATACGGTGATCATCGGAAGATGGTCGCAAGGCTCTGTAGCTCAGTTGGTAGAGCGTTCGACTGAAAATCGAAAGGTCACCGGATCGACGCCGGTCGGAGCCACTGCTGAAAACCCCGCAGTTCCCCACGGAACGCGGGGTTTTTTCGTGCGCCCGCTCCCAGCGAATGCCGGGGTTGGGGTCGTAGCATCGCGCGGACGGGTCGTAGTGGCGCGGAGGGCCGGGCCGGCGGCGCCCGGCGCCGCGCGGGATAGTAGTCGGGGTTCCGCGCGTTGAACCTCCGGCCCCGCACCGAGACGAAAGGGCATTCGTGAGACTCCTGCACACCGCTGCCTGCCTGGGCGCTCTCGCCCTCGCCCTCGCCGGGTGCAGCCAGGGTGCGCCGGTGCCGGCCCAGACGATGCTCACCATGCCCGCCAGCCCGTCCCCGGAGCCGAACGGTCTCTCCGAGCCGCCGCAGGAGTCCGCGCCCGCCCGGCCGGGGGAGGGCGCGGCGACAGGTGGGGAGACAGGGGCAGCGCTCGGCCCGGATCCCTCCGACTCCTGTGTTCTCGTGGCGGGCGGAGTCACCACAGCCATGCTCGCCCCCCTGAGTCTCCGCTCCACATCGGATCCGGAGGAACTCCTCGCCCTCCAGCAGCAGATCCTCGACCTGCGGGACAAGGTGCCGGCCGAGCTGCACGACGATTTCACCACTCTCGCCCACTCGGTGGAGGCGCCGCCCAAGGGGTCCGGCACGTTCGACGAGAAGGCTTTCCGCCATGCCATGGTGCCCGTGCAGGACTGGCTCGCCCGGCACTGTACCCGCTCCTGACCACCCGGTGGTCGGCAGGAGCGCCGCTCCGCGCTGCCACGTCCGGGCCCGGTGCCGTGGCTTAGGCTGGGCACAAGCGAAAGGGGCCTTCTTCGATGATCGAGCAACCCACGGGGCGTCCGTTGCCTGTCCTGCAGGACACGGCTGTCGGAAGGACCGTCATCGGCGACCAGGCCGCGGTCAAGATCGCCGCCATCGCGGCGCGGGCGGTGCCAGGTGTCCATTCGCTCGGGCTCGGAGCCGGTCGCGCGCTCGGCGCCATCCGTGATGCCGTCGGTGCCAACGACCTCTCGCAGGGGGTGAAGGTCGAAGTCGGCCAGACACAGCTCGCCGTCGACGTCAGCCTCATCGCGGAGTACGGCTATGCACTCCATGCTCTTGCCGATGCCGTCCGTGCTGCCGTGTACGACGCCCTCACGCAACTGGTCGGGCTCGAGGTCATCGAGGTCAACGTGGAGGTCCTCGACGTGCATCTTCCGCCCCCCGCAGAACCCAGGACGGTCGAACGCGTCCGTCCGACGGGCTCCTCCCAGGTCCAGCACCGAGCCGAGTGAGGTATTCATGACTCCCACCACCATCGGTATGGCAGCAGGAGCGGTGCTCGCCTTCGCAGCCCTGATCTTCGGATTCTGGGGCTTCGTGCTGACCCTCGTCCTGGTGCTCTTCGGAGCGCTCGTGGGGCGCACACTCGAGGGCAAGCTCGACCTGCGCGGCGTCGTCGACGCCCTGTCCGGCCGACGCTCGTCCTCGTGACCGCCGAGTCCCTCCCTCCTGCCCGCGCATGACGGCCGTCCACCTGCCCCCGAGCGCCATGTCCGGGCACAACCGCATCACCACCCAGGCCCTCACCAGCACGGCGCAGGCTGCCGCCGCGGAAGTGCTCGGGGTGCAGCCTGCCCAGATCCGGGCGTCGTTCTCCGACGACCGGGGGCTCCTTGCACTCCTGCTCGCCCTGCCGCTGCCCGTGCCTCCGCTCACCCGCGTCCTCGACGATGCCGGCATCGTCGATTCGTTCGGAGGGCCGCTCTGGGCGCGCGCCGATGCCGCCCGGGCGCCGATCCTCGAGCGCGTCCAGGAGCTCACGGGAGCGCGCCTGAGCCGGGTGGACATCCGCATCGTCGGCAGCACCGTCGCCAAGGGGGTGAGGGTGCAGTGAGTCCCGATCCGCTCGACCGGTCGACGCCGGCATCCACAGCCCGTCTCGTGCGCCGGGAACTGTATTCGTCGCGGGCCGTCGCGTCGGTGGTGACGGGTGCCCTCCTGATCGTGGCCTGCCTGGTCCTGCTGTTCGAGGCCATCCTCAAGGGCGTGGGGGACAAGCCGTTCCTGCTCGACGTCGAAGCCGCGGCCGCCCGGATCGGCGCCCTGCCCGGCGCGGTGCCCGCCTCCCTCCTCGGAACCGGATCCGTTCTCCTGCTCGTCCTCGGCGCCCTGCTTCTCCTCCTCGCGGTCCTGCCCGGCAGGCGGGCCCGCTACACCATTCCGGACGCTCGGGCCGCCGTCGTCGTGGATGCCGAGGTCGTGGCGTCGTCGCTGGCGCGCAGGGCGCGGGTTGCGGCAGGAGTGGCACCGGAACAGGTCCTGGTGACGATCAGCCGCGCCTCGGTGCAGGTACAGGTCCGGCCGACGTCGGGCGTCCCCGTCGACGCCGATGCCGTTCGCACCGCCGTCGCGGACGATCTGCGGCTCTCGAGCATCGAGCCGGCACCGAGGATCACTGTCGTCGTGGCGGAATCGGGGGTGATCGGGCAGTGAACACGACGCCGCGGTTGCTCAACCGACTCGTCCTCGCCGTCGTCGGCCTCCTGCTGCTTGCCGCAGGGGCCGCAGGCCTCGCCGTCCTCACGCTGCCTGCCGTCGCCTCGTGGTGGGGGTCCACCGCCCCCCGCGTGGGCGGATGGATCGACCGGCTCCGGCGGGGGACAACGCTCGAGGGCCAGTCGGACACGTGGCTGTGGCTCGCGCTCGCGGCCGCACTCCTGCTCCTGATCGTGCTGCTCGCGCTGTGGATCGCTGCGCAGGGGAGAGGCCGGACAGGACTCTTCGCGTCCGTCGACGGGCGCACGGGCGGTTCTTCCGGCGGTCCGGATACTCGCGGTCGGGATAAACGCGGTCGGGATACTCGCGGTCGGGATACCGGAGGCGGCGACACGGGCGACGGCGGGACGGCGGGATCGGTCGTCATCACGGCCGCGGCCGTGGAGCAGGCCCTGAAGGCCGCGCTGCTCGAGCGCACCGACCTCGCAGGCGCCTCCGTCAGCACGTGGGAGGTCCGAGGTGTCCCGGGACTACGCGTGCGGGTCTTCCCGAGGAAGGGCGTACCGCCCTACGTGACCGCCGCCGAGGTCTCCCGGCTCGTCGAGGCGCTGGATGAGGTCACGGGGTACCGCACGCCGGTCCTCATCAGCATTCGATCCGGTGCACGGGTGCGCTTCACGAGGGCCGAGCGCGTCACCTGACACCGGCGTCGTGTCACGTTTCGGTATCGAATGCCGGAAGGAGGATGGAGACGTTGTGAGAGTACATGTAAGCGCTTACTGTTGCGGTACCCATACAGTGAGGCGGCACAATCCTGGTTCGCGGCGACGTCCGCCGTGCATTCGAAGCATTGGGGGCCGCTGGACAAAGGAGTCTTTTCAATGGTGAAAACTCGCTCACGGAAGTTGGTGCTGCCCGCTGCAGCCCTCAGTGTTTCCCTCCTCGCGCTCGCCGGGTGCGGATCCGGCGGCTCGGACAGTGCGGGCGGATCGGGGGATGCGGACTGCGCCGCCTACGAGTCGTACGGGACCTTCGAGGACGCCGAGGTCAGCGTCTATTCCACCATCGTGGACATCGAGGCCGAGAACCTCGAGACGACCTGGGCGGACTTCTCCGAGTGCACCGGCATCGAGGTCGCGTACGAGGGGTCGAAAGAGTTCGAGACGCAGATCGGCGTCCGTGCACAGGGCGGCACCGCACCGGATCTCGCCATCTTCCCGCAGCCGGGTCTCCTGGCAGCCCAGGCAGGCAACCTGAAGCCCGCCCCGCAGGCGGTCTCGGACCTCGTGGACGAGGGCTGGTCCCCGGACTGGAAGAAGTACGGCACGGTCGACGGCACCTTCTATGCGGCACCGATGCTCGCGAACATCAAGGGCTACGTCTGGTACGTCCCGGCCACCTTCGAGGAGAAGGGCTGGGAAGTGCCCACCACCTGGGACGAGATGACCGAGCTGACGGAGAAGATCGCCAGCGAGGAAGAAGACATCAAGCCCTGGTGCGCCGGTTTCGAGTCCGGCGAGGCGACCGGTTGGCCCGGCACCGACTGGGTCGAGGATGCGGTGCTCCGCGACCACGGCCCCGAGGTGTACGACCAGTGGGTGGCCCACGAGATCCCCTTCGATGATCCCCGGATCGTCGAGTCGTTCGACCGCGTCGGCGAGATCCTCAAGAACGACGACTACGTCAACGGCGGCTTCGGGGACTCCCGCTCCATCCTGTCGACGGCCTTCTCAGAAGCCGGCCAGCCCGTCCTCGACGGCCAGTGTGCCATGCACCACCAGGCATCCTTCCAGGCGGCCAACTGGCCCGAGGGGACCGATGTCGCCGAAGACGGTGACGTCTGGGCCTTCATGACCCCTCCTGTCGATCCTGCTGCCGGCCCTGCTGTCACCGGCGGCGGCGAGTTCGTCGGTGCCTACACGGACCGTCCAGAGGTCCAGGCCCTCCAGGCCTTCATGGCAAGTGCTGATTTCGCCAACATCCGCGTTGCTCTGGGTGGAAACATCAGCGCCAACAAGGGACTCGACCCCGAGGTGGCGACATCGGACCTCGACCGCCAGTCGATCGAGCTGCTGCAGGACCCGGAGACGGTCTTCCGCTTCGATGGCTCCGACCTGATGCCAGGCGCCGTCGGTGCCAACTCCTTCTGGAGCGGCATCGTGAACTGGATCAACGGTTCCTCCACGGAGGAAGTCACGCAGACGGTCGAGGACAGCTGGCCCGCATCCTGATGAACTGACGGCTGGTGCCATCGCCCGGACGGGTGGTGGCACCAGCCGTTGTCGGTACTGCAGGCCGCACCCCTTCGAGGCCGTGCAGTTCCGCGCTTCCCCGAGATCACTTTCATCACGCGCACCAAGGAGGCTGGGCTGTGGAAGATTTTGCTGACAAAGGTTTACAGGTGGTGGTGGGGCTCGCCATCTTTGCGGCCATCATCGGCCTCATCATGCTGGTCGTGGATCGGGCGCCGAAATCCGGACGCGAGAAGGTCCAGGTCGCAGCCTTCCTGGCGCCGGCCCTGATCCTGCTGCTGGCCGGGCTCGTGTTCCCGGCGCTCCAGACGTCGTACCTCTCCCTGACCAACTCCAAGGGGGAGTTCGTCGGCCTGGACAACTTCGTCTGGATGTTTACGCAGCCGGAGGCGCTGGTGACCCTGAGGAACACCCTGATCTGGGTGGTCCTCGTTCCCCTGCTCGCGTCCTCGATCGGACTCGCCTACGCCGTGTTCATCGACCGCGCCCGCGGTGAGAAGGCGCTGAAGGCGCTGGTCTTCATGCCCATGGCCATCTCGTTCGTCGGCGCCGGCGTGATCTGGCGCTTCGTCTACGCCTACAAGGGCGCCGAGCAGGAGCAGATCGGGCTCCTCAACCAGATCCTGGTCTGGGCGGGCCAGGAGCCCAAGCAGTTCCTGCTCGATGCCCCGGAGAACACCTTCTTCCTCATCGCCGTCATGATCTGGATCCAGACAGGTTTCGCCATGGTGGTGCTGTCGGCGGCGATCAAGGGCATTCCCACGGAGATCGTCGAGGCCGCACGGCTCGATGGCGCCAGCGCCTGGCAGCAGTTCCGGAACGTCACCATCCCCACGATCCGCGGTTCACTGATCGTCGTCATCACGACCATCACGATCGGGACCCTCAAGGTCTTCGACATCGTCCGGACCATGACCGCGGGCCAGTACGAGACGTCGGTGGTCGCCAACGAGATGTACACCCAGGCGTTTCGGGCGGGTGAGCCCGGCAGGGGCGCCGCGCTGGCACTGGTCCTGTTCCTGATGGTGCTGCCCGTGGTCGTCTACAACGCCCGGCTGCTCCGCAAGCAGAAGGAGATCCGATGAGCACTGTGCCGCTGGACAACACGAACGAGCTCCTGCCGGACGTCAAGGATGACGCCACCCAGGGGCGACCGGCCATGCAGAAACGGGTCAAGCAGCGGCTGACGTCACGGAGGGCCACCACCGCCGCGATCCTCATCGCCGTGATCTGGACCGTCCCGACGTTCGGGCTGCTGATCTCGTCCTTCCGCCCCGAGGACAACATCAAGGGCAACGGCTGGTGGAACGTCCTCATCGACCGCCAGTTCACGCTCGAGAACTACGCCGACGTCCTCAGCCCCGGAGGAAGCCAGTCGCCCAACCTGCTCTCCTACTTCGTGAACTCGCTGGCGATCGTCATTCCCGGGACCGTCTTCACACTGGTCCTCGGCGCCATGGCGGCGTACATGTTCGCGTGGGGCAGGTTCAGGGGGAAGGACGGCCTGTTCATCTTCGTCTTCGCCCTGCAGATCGTCCCCCTCCAGATGGCCCTGATCCCGCTCCTCCAACTGTTCACGAAGGTGCTCAAGTTCGGCGACTTCCAGGTACTGCCGAGCGGTACCTATGCGCAGCTCTGGGTCGCGCACACGATCTTCGGACTGCCGCTGGCCATCTTCCTCCTGCACAACTTCATCGCGGAGATCCCGGGCGAGGTCATCGAGGCAGCCCGCGTGGACGGGGCCGGACACAGCACCATCTTCTGGCGCATCATCATCCCGCTCGCCACACCCGCACTGGCTTCGTTCGGGATCTTCCAGTTCCTCTGGCTGTGGAACGACCTCCTCGTGGCGCTCGTGTTCTCCGGCGGCGGGGCCGACGTCGCGCCGATCACGCAGCGCCTGGCCGAGATCCAGGGCTCCCGCGGCGGAGAATGGCAGCGGCTGACCGCGGGGGCCTTCGTGTCCATTCTCGTTCCGCTGGCCGTGTTCTTCGGGCTGCAGCGGTACTTCGTGCGGGGTCTGCTGGCCGGCGGCCTGAAGGGCTGAGAGCATGACCAGCATCGACGACGTCGCTGCGTACCTCGGCGTCTCGACGGCCACGGTGTCCCGCGCCCTGCGCGGGCTGCCGGGGGTGGCCGAGGACACGCGCGCGCGGGTCAACGCGACCGCGAAGGAGCTGGGGTACGTGCCGTCGTCGTCCGCCTCCGGGCTCGCCTCCGGGCGCACCCTGGCGATGGGCGTCCTCGTCCCGGTGATCGACCGCTGGTACTTCTCCGCCGTCCTCGAGGGCGTCGACCGCCAGCTGCGTGCCGCCGGGTACGACCTGATCCTGTTCAGCCTCGGCGGCGACGGCGTGAACCGGGACCGGGTGTTCCACCGCTCCATCCTCCGCAAGCGCATCGACGCCCTGCTGGTGATGTCCATGCACCTGACGGAGGAGGAGCGGAGGGCCGTCCAGCAGCTCGAGTACCCCAACATCGTGGTCGGCGGCGCTGTGGAGGGTGTCCGGCACGTGGGCATCGACGACGCGAAGGCGGCCCGCGACGCCGTGGAGCACCTGATCGGTCTCGGCCACACGAGGATCGCGCACATGCGGGGCGGCGGATCCGCCGACATCGACTTCCAGGTGCCGAGGATCCGGCAGCAGGCCTTCCACCAGGTGATGGCGGACCACGGACTCCCGGTGCGCGAGGACTGGTCGGCCTTCGGCGACTTCCGGTTCGCCACGTCGCGGGTGTCCGCGCTCGCGCTGCTCGCCGACCCGGCGGACCGGCCGACGGCGGTGTTCTGCTCGTCCGACGAGATGGCGTTCGGTGTGCTGAAGGCCGCGGCGGAGCTCGGCATCGACGTTCCCGGTGACCTGTCGGTCATCGGCATCGACGACCACGAATTCTCCGAGCCCATGGGCCTGACCACCATCCGGCAGGACCCCGAGGACCAGGGAGCGTACGCGGCCGACCTCCTGCTCGGTGAACTGCTGCGCAACGAGCCCGCCGACTACCCGCCCCCGCGGCCGCACCTGCTCGTCGAGCGGCACTCGACGGGACCGGCCAGGAGCTGACCGGCCCGGTTCAAGCGATCCGGTACGCCTGCTCAGGAGGAGGGGCCTCGTGCCTCAGGAGGCGCGCGCGAGCTGGCGGATCGGGATCCACCGTGACGCGAGGCGGCGGTAGGACGCCGCCGCGCCCATCATGTCCGCTTCGGCGAGGCTCTCGATGCCCAGCCGGACGTCCATCGGCGAATCGTCCGGGAAGACCCTGTCCGCTACCGGGCCGTAGTCCACCTCCACTACGGCGTCGCGTCGGAAGACCTCCAGCCACTCGACGATCTCCGTGAGCTCATCGAGCAGGTCCATCTCCGGTGCGCCGATGGCGAGCTGGGCGACCGAGCGCCGCCCGCGGTCGATGCAGTCGCCGATCCTCGCCGTGATCCGCACGGTGGTGACCCGGCCGTCGTCCTCGACGACCTCCGTGAGGTCGTCCTCGTGGATCAGCGCGAACCAGGCGAACGGCACACCCCAGGTCGCAGAACGCGTGTGCAGCTTCGCGACGGAATCGGCGAACGTATCGGGGTCCAGCCTCGCCTGGTGGGCCTCGCGGGCCACATCGGGAACGAGGACGTCGATCAGGGGTCCGCGCAGGCTCTGGTCGAGGGACTCGGCGGCGAGGGTGGTGCGGACGGCGAGCTGGTTGGGGCAGTAGTACGGCGCCGTCGTGCCGTTCAGGCTGGGGAAGTGCGTCACCCGGACGAGCTCCGGTTCATGGTGCGGGAACGGATCCGACACCGTGCGCAGGATGCGTCGCAGGGACTGCTCGTGCTCGATCGCCTCGGTCAGTTCGCGCTCCCGCCCGCGCTGCTCCAGGATGGCGAGCTGCTGCGAGTCGGAGAAGGCGTCGAGGGGCTCGTAGACGCGGAGATAGGAGACGTAGGGAAACGGCCGGGCTGCACCGCCCATCCGGCTCACGGCTCGCTGAGTTCCACGACGACGGGGGCGTGGTCCGAGGCACCCTTGCCCTTGCGCTCCTCGCGATCCACGAAGGCGTTGACGGCACGGGCGGCCAAGGCGGGCGAACCGAGGACGAAGTCGATCCGCATACCCTCCTTCTTGGGGAACCGCAGCTGCTTGTAGTCCCAGTAGGTGTAGGAGCCGGGCCCCGGCGTGAACGGACGCGCGAGGTCGGCGAACCCGGAATCGAGGAAGGCCTGGAACGCGGCGCGCTCGGGCGGGCTGACATGGGTGTAACCGCCGTCGACAAAAAGGTCGATGTCCCAGACGTCCTCGTCCTGCGGGGCGATGTTCCAGTCGCCCATCAAGGCGATCTGCGCCTGGGGGTCCTCGGTGATCCACTGCCGGGCGTGGCCCCGGAGCGTGTCGAGCCACTCGATCTTGTACGGCATGTGCGGGTCGTCGAGGGCACGTCCGTTGGGGACGTACAGGCTCCAGACGCGGACACCCCCGCAGGTGGCGGCGATGGCCCGTGCTTCCTGCACCGCCTCGGTACCGGGCTTGCCGAAGGTGGGCTGGTCGGGAAAGGTGCGCTCGACGTCATCGAGCCCCACACGGGAGGCGATCGCGACGCCGTTCCACTGGCTGAGGCCGAAGTGCGCCACCTCGAAGCCGCTGTTCTCGAACAACTCCCAGGGGAAGTTGTCGTCCTTGCACTTCGTCTCCTGGATGGCCAGGACATCGACGTCGGACCTGTTCAGCCAGGCTTCGACACGGTCGGCACGGGCGCGGAGGGAATTGACGTTCCAGGTGGCGATCTTCACGGACCCTACGTTACCAACGGCGGTGTTTACTCCCGCCACCACGAATCGAACAGGGTCACCGGCACGGTCCGCTTGTGCCGTGTGATCCAGTAGCGGTGTTCGATCGACTTCGCGGCGTCGGGATCGACCTCGCGCCCCTCGAGGTAGTCGTCGATCTGCTCGTAGGTGAGCCCGAGCTCGTGCTCGTCGGCCCGGCCGGGGAGGTCGTCCAGGAGGTCCGCCGTCGGGATCTTGTTGTAGAGGGCCGGCGGCGCTCCCAGTTCCTGGAGCAGGGCACGGTTCTGGCGCTTGTTGAGTCCGAAGAGGGGCAGGATGTCGGCTCCGCCGTCACCGAACTTCGTGAAGAAGCCCGTGACGGACTCGGCGCCGTGGTCCGTCCCGATCACGAGGAGGTTGTGCTGCCCCGCGACGGCGTACTGCGCCACCATGCGGGCGCGGGCCTTCGTGTTGCCCTTGGTGAAGTCCGAGATGGGCTCACCGGTGGTGTCCGCGTACTCCTGCTGGATCCCGTCGACGGCGGGTGCCACGTTGAACACCTTCGACGTGCGGGGCTGGATGAAGGCGAGGGCGGCCTGTGCGTCCTCCTCGTCCTTCTGGATGTTGTAGGGGAGGCGCATCGCGATGAAGTCGGCGTCCATGCCCTCGGACCGCAGTTCGTCGACCGCGAGTTGGGCGAGCTTGCCGGCCAGGGTGGAGTCCAGTCCGCCGCTGATGCCGAGGACGAACCCGCGGGTACCCGAGGACCGGACATAGTCCTTCAGGAATCCGACCCTGCGGCGGATCTCCGCAGCAGGGTCGATGGTGGGCTGGACGCCCATTTCCGCAATGATCTGTGCCTGGAGTTCACGCATCCACCTAGGCTACTCCGGTCGCGTTTCGGCGGGGTTACGTCGGGGAGCCCCGGCCGCCGCGCCGGGTGTTCCCGGAACCGGGCCTCAGGCCTGCACGGCAATGGCTGCATCGCTCGGGTAGCGCAGGCCGATCTGGCGGCGTGCCTCGTCGAGTACCTCCATCATCCGCACGGACTCGGCGGGCGTCATGAACGGGCTCTCGGTCAGGTCCGACTGCAGGCAGCGCGTCACCTCGCGCAGTTCGTGGCTGAAGCCGTTGCCGAAGACCTCGAAGCGCTCCGTCCGGAGCGTGCCCCGGCGGGGCTGGACGACGAGCTCTCCCGGGTTGAACAGGGGAGCCGATGAGCGCAGCCAGCCTTCGGTCCCGCTGATCGTGACGACGCTCGGGCACTCGGCCCCGATCGACGTGGTCAGCTGGGCGTGCGCACCCTCGTCGTACGTCAGGGTCAGCGCATTCTGCAGGTCCACGCCCTGTGGAGTGAAGGTGCCGCGGGCGGTGACGTCAGCGGGTTCCCCCAGTACGCCGAGTGCCCAGGTGAGCGGATACACGGCGAGGTCGAGCAGGGCACCCCCACCGGCGGCCGGGTCCTGGAGCCGGGACGTCGAATCGACCGGTGCGGGGAAGCCGAGGTCCGCCTGGACCCAGCGCACCATGCCGATCTCGCCGGACCGCACGATCTGCAGGGCGCGACGGAAGCTGGGCAGGAACCGGGTCCAGACCGCCTCCATGAGGAACAGGCCGCGCTCCCGCGCGAAGCCGGCCAGTTCGCGTGCCTGCGGCGCGTCCATGGCGATCGGCTTCTCGCACAGCACGTGCTTGCCGGCGCGGAGCGCGGCCAGCGCGACGGCGTGGTGCTGGGCGTGCGGTGTGGCGATGTAGACGACATCGACGGCCGGATCCGCGAGGAGCCGATCGTAGCCGGCGGTGCCGTCGACGTCCCAGTAGGAGGTGGTGAAGCCGAAGCGGAGTGCGAAGGCCCGGGCGGAGGCCTCGCTGCGGGAACTCACGGCCTGCAGGACGGCGTCGTCGAGCAGGGCGAGGTCCTGCACCACGCGGGCAGCGATGGAACCGGTGGCGACGACGCCCCAACGGATCGGGCGGCCGGTCGCGGTGGACGGAGCGACGGAACTGACGGGAGCTGGGAGCATCAGGAAGGCCTTTCGGGGACAGGGCGACGGCATGCGGGAGGGCGAACGGACGCGGGGGTGAGCCGCGCGGGCGGGACGGGACACGACCGTCCGGGAGGAGGGGTCAGACGGACTCGCGGAGAACGAGCGAGGTGGGCATCCTCGTCACGCGCTCCGTCGGTTTCCCCTCGATGAGGTTCACCAGGGTCTCGGCCATCTTCTTGCCGAGTTCGATGATCGGGTGGTGCACGGTGGTCAGCGCCGGCGTCACCGAGGTGGCGAAGGAGTCGTCGTCGAACCCGACGACGGCGATGTCCTCCGGGATCCTCAGTCCCCGGCCCTGGATGGCCGTGTAGGCGCCGGCCGCCATCTGGTCGTTGCCGACGAAGACGGCGTCGATGGGCGAGCCGCGGTCCAGGAGGCGGTGCATGGCGCGGGCCCCGGAGGCGAGGGTGAAGTCTCCCACCTCCACGAGCCCCTCGGGCAGGCCCGCCTCCCGGACCGCCATCCGCCATCCTGCCAGGCGGTCGATGCCCGGGGGCATGTCCTGCGGTCCGGCGATCGTGGCCACGTGCTGCCGTCCGCTGTCGGTCAGCTGCCGTGTGGCACTGTAGGCCGCCTGCTCGTTGTCGACCTCGACGTAGTAGCTGTCCCTGCCGCCCACCAGGGGACGGCCTGCGAAGACCATGGGCAGCGAACCGGAGAGGTGCGTCCAGGAGTGGTCCCCGCTGTGGTGCGAGACCACGAGGACGCCGTCCACGTTCCCGCCGAGGAGGAAGCTGCGCGTCTTCTCCGGCTTCGACTCCGAGGAGATCACCATGTTGAGCGTGTACTCCGTGTCCGTGAGATACACCGCGATGCCCTGCACCACGGAGGCGAAGAAGGGATCCGCGAAGACCTTCGACGTCGACTCCGGGACGATCAGCGTGACGGCGTTAGCTCGGCGCTTGGCCAGTGAACGTGCCGCGCGGTTCGGCGTGTAGTCGAGCGCGAGGATGGCCTTCTTCACGGACTGCGCGAGCTCCGGATCGACGCTCGGCGAATCATTGACGACGCGGGACACCGTCGCCCGCGACACCCCGGCCAGGGCAGCCACCATCTCCAGGGTGGGGACCGGCCGTGGCCCACCAGTGTCCTGCGTCATCGTCATCTCCGAAGCCTCGAAAGTATGGCTGAAGCCTACTTCAGGCGCTCGCCGGAGCGAGGGCGGACTCGTTCGCGGCAGCGATGACCCGTGCATACGCGAGGCCGCTGTCCTTGACGGTCCGCTCGAACGAGTCGTAGTCCACCCGGACGATACCGAAGCGCTTGCCGTAGCCCCACGACCACTCGAAGTTGTCGAGGAGGGACCAGACGAAGTAGCCGCGCACGTCCGCCCCCTGGTCGATGGCCTGCCCCACCGACGCGATGTGGTCGAGGATGAACTTCGTGCGTTCCGCGTCGGGCACCGCGCCGTCCGGATCCACGACGTCGTCGTACGCCGCGCCGTTCTCCGTGATGTACAGCGGGGGCAGCGTCGCGTACTCCTCTCCGAGGCGCACCAGGAGCTTCCGCAGGCCGTCCGGGTTGACCTCCCAGTTCATGGCGGTGCGCGGCAGGCCGCGGCTCGGGAAGGCGATGTCCTCGGAGCCGATCCAGCACGACGACGTCGGGCGGGTGGCGCCACCCGAGTGGCCGTCGCCGCCCTCGGCGTCCCGGTGTCCACTGATGAGGTCGTCGTGGTAGTGGTTCACGCCGAGGAAGTCGATCGGGGCACCGATGATCTCGAGGTCCCCGGCGTGGATGACGTCCCGGATGCCGAACTGCTCGAGGTCGGCGAGCGTGTCCTCGGGGTACGCCCCGCGGAGGATCGGATCGAGGAAGACCCGGTTCTGCAGTGAGTCGAACCGGCGCGCGGCGTCGAGGTCGATCGGATCGGCCGGGTCCCGCGGAATCGAATTGCTGAGGTTGAGCGTGATCCCGAGGTGCTGGGCACCTCGGGCGCGGAGTTCGCCGACCACCAGCCCGTGGGCGAGATGCTGGTGGTGGATCGCGGCGACGGCCGCCGTCGGGTCCTGCCGGCCGGGGGCGTGGACGCCCGCGGCGTAGCCCAGCAGCGACGAGCAGAACGGCTCGTTGAACGTCGTCCAGTGCTCCACGCGGTCTCCGAGGGCGGAGTAGACGTCGTCGGCGTAGTCCACGAAGCGGTAGGCGGTGTCGCGGTTCGCCCAGCCGCCCTTCTCCTCGAGTGCCTGCGGCAGGTCCCAGTGGTAGAGCGTCAGCCAGGGCAGGATCCCGGCTTCGAGGAGTTCGTCCACGAGGCGGGAGTAGAAGTCCAGGCCCTCCGCATTGGGGCCGCGGTCGCCGGGCCGGACCCGGGACCAGCTCGTCGAGAAACGGTAGGAGCCGAGGCCGAGCTCCTTCATGATCCGGACGTCCTCGGGCATGCGGTGGTAGTGCTGCACCGCGTCCTCGAGCGTGTCGCCGTGGGCGATGGCGCCGGGGATGCGCGCGAAGGCATCCCAGACGGAGTCCTCCTTGCCGCCCTCGTGGGCGGCGCCCTCGACCTGAGCCGCCGCGGTGGCGGAGCCCCAGAGGAAGCCCTGGGGCCAGGTCCTGGTGGCGGCAGGACCGGAGGACGGGTGGGATGGGGTTGTTGCGTCGAGTGGCATTAGCCCTTCACTGCTCCTTGCATGATTCCGGAAATGAGTTGACGTCCCGCGACGACGAAGAGCACCAGCAGCGGGAGGGTGGCCAGGACGGCACCGGCGAGGACGATCGAGTAGTCCACGTAGCGGGCCGACTGCAGTTGGCTCAGGGCCGTCTGCAGGGTGGGATTGCCGGCATCGAGCACCAGCAGCGGCCAGAGGAAATCGGTCCACGCGGTCATGAACGTGAACAGGCCCAGGATCGCCATCGCCGGCCGGGCGGCTGGAAGTGCCACGTGCCAGAAGGTGGAGATCATGGACGCCCCGTCCATGCGTGCGGATTCGATGAGTTCGTCGGGGATGACGTCCACCAGGTACTGGCGCATGAAGAAGACACCGAAGGCGGTAACGAGCGTGGGGATGACCACGGCGCCGATCTCACCGGTCCACCCGAACGTACGCATGAGCATGAACAGCGGGATGATGCCGAGCTGTGTCGGGATGGCCATTGTCGCGATCACGGAGACCATGAGGCCGTTGCGGCCGCGGAAGCGGAGCTTGGCGAACGAGTACCCGGCGAGGGTGGAGAAGCCCACCACGGACACCGTGATGATGCCCGAGATGAGCACGCTGTTGCCGAGGGCGAGCCAGAACGGGATGGTGTCGAAGACCTCGCCGACGTTGGTCCAGAAGTTGCCACCGGGAAACAGGGGCGGCCAGGTCTGGCCGAGTGCCTCGTTGGAGCGGCTGCCGATGATCACCGACCACCAGAGGGGATAGGCGGAGGCGAGGAAGAAGGCGAAGAGCAGTCCGTAGGTCAGGAAGCCGGGTCGCCGGCCGTTGCCGAGGAGGCTCCTGCGCAGGTTGCGGCTCCGGACGCCGGGAGCGGGTGCCTGCGGGGGCCTCGTGTCGATGGCGGTCATTGCCCACTCCTCGGTGTCGTATCTGCTGGGGTGCCTGCCCGTCCCGCGGCCAGGTCGGGTGCCGGCTCGGCAGCGGGCGCCGGCGGCTGCGGTCCCACTGCAGGGAGCACGACGGCGGGGGCCGTCGAGCGCTTGCGTCGGCGGTTGCCGGCACCCCTGCCCGGTCCACGCCCGTCACCGGTGGTGGCGATCCGGCGTGAGATCAGGTAGTTCACGAGGCCGAACAGGATGATGATGAGGAACAGCAGCCAGGCGATGGTGGAAGCTTTGCCGAAGTTCTGCCGCTGGAAGGCCATGTCCCACAGGTAGAGCACGGTGGTCTGGAACTGCCGGGCGGTTCCGCCGGCCGTCCTCGGATCGAAGAGCTTCGGTTCGGTGAAGATCTGCAGCCCGCCGATGGTGGCGGTGATCACGACGAAGATCATGGTGGGCCGGATGCTCGGCAACGTGATGCTGAAGAAGCGGCGGAAGGCTCCGGCTCCGTCGATCGCGGCGGATTCGTAGATGTCGCGGGGCACCGCCTGCATCGCTGCGAGCAGGATCAGGGCGTTGTAGCCCGTCCAGCGCCAGTTCACCATGGTGGCGATCGCGATGTGGCTCGGCAGCGTCTCGTTCGTCCACAGGATCCGGTCGATCCCGAAGCTCTCCAGGATGTTGTTGATCAGCCCGTACTGCTCGCCGAACATGTTCGCGAAGATCAGGGCGACCGCGACCGGGGTCACGATGTAGGGGAGCAGGATGCTCATGCGCCAGAAGGTCTTGGCGCGGAGGTTCTGGTCCAGTACGGCCGCGATGGCAGTGGCGACGACCAGCTGCGGGATGCTCGAGAGCAGGAAGATGCTCATCGTGTTGAACAGGGAGTTCCAGAAGAAGCGGTCCTGGAGGACCTCCTGGAAGTTCCGCAGGCCCACGAACTCGCCCTGTCCCTTGAGCAGGTGCCAGTCGAACAGCGAGACGAAGAAGGTGTAGCCGAGGGGGAACAGGCCCACCAGGGCGAAGAGGACGAAGAACGGGGCGATGTAGAGGTAGGGCGAGGCCTTCATATCGAAGACGTTCAGGCGCTGGCGGAACGTAGGGGCGGGTTTGGAGGCGGCGGACTTGCTGGCTGCCGGGCGGTTCAGTGTCGTGGTCATGACGGTTCCAGACTCCATGAGGGGGCCTCCGGTGGTGCCGGAGGCCCCACGGCCGGTGCTGCTAGTTGTTCACGACGAGGTCGTTGAGGAGGGTGACGGCTTCATCCCAGGCCTCATCGGCCGTGCCCGTGCCGTTGTCGAGGATCTTCAGCGCCGGTGCGAAGACGTTCTCCTGGATCACCGAGTCCTGCGGGCCCTTGAACTGGGCCACGACCCCTTCGGCGCGCGATGCGAAGATGGCGCCGTACGGAGCGTCATTGAACAGCTCGTTCGGGACGGCTGCCTCGACGATCTCCGCCTGCGCATCCAGGGTGCTGGGGAAGTTGTTCGCGGCAGCGGACTGCTTGACCATCTGCTCGGGGTCCGTCAGCCATGCGGCCAGCTCAGCAGCCTCGGCGGGGTGTTCGGAGCTCTCGGGGACGGAGAGGAAGGCGCCGCCCCAGTTGGAGGCACCGCCCGGGAAGACGTCTGCGACGTCCCACCCGGTCTCCGGTCCGCCACCGGCGGACTCCAGCTGTTCCTTGATGGTGCCGAGCATCCAGGCGGGGCACACGTGGACGGCGAAGGAGCCGTCGACGAAGGCCTTGCCCTTGCCCCAGTCGAACTGCTTCTGGTTGGCGGACAGGCCGTCGGCGGTCCCAGCGGCGAGGAGGTCGAACTGGGCGCGCATCTTCTCGTTGCCCTCGATGTTCAGCTCGCCGTCCGCCGTGTAGTACCCCTCGTCCATCTGGTTCACCATCGAGTTCCAGACGAACGCGGACTGGTCGTACCAGGCCTTGCCGGTGGCCTCTTTGTACTGGCGTCCCAGGTCGAAGTAGGTCTCCCAGGTGGCGTCGTCGCCGCCGAAGAGTGCGGCGACCTCCTCGCGGTCGGTGGGCAGCCCCGCTGCCTCGAAGAGCTCCTGGTTGAAGCACAGTGCCTGGGGCCCGATATCCGTGCCGTACCCGATGACACGACCCTCCGGGTCCGTGCCCTGCTCGAACTTCCAGTCCACCCAGTTGTCCTTGATGTCCTCGGCGCCGTACTCGTTGAGGTCCACGAACTGGTCGGACACCTCCATGATCGAGCCGAGCCAACCCTCTTCGACGGCTACGACGTCGCTCAGGCCCGAACCGGCCGCGAGTTTGGTGAACGCGTCGGTGCGGGCGTTGGCGCTGCCGTCGATGTTGGTCGCCTCGATCGTCACGCCGGGGTTCTGCTCTTCGTACTCGGCGTACAGGTCGTCGTAGCCGAACTGTCCGAAGGTGGTGACGGTCAAGGTGATGGGGTTGTCTGCACTGGCCGGCTCGTCACTCCCGCCTCCGCTGCAGCCTGAGGCCACCATGGCCAGGGAGGCGACGCCGGCGAGGGCTGTGATTTTCCTGAGTCGCGAGAATTCCACGATCACTCCTTTGTGTGTGTGCGAGCGACGGACGCCGACGGGCGAGAGAGCGCTCTCTGGGATGTGGAACCACTGTATGTGCGGGATGTCACATCGTCAAGAGAGCGCTCTCTCGCGTCTCACGCCCTGAGACTTACCGAGGATGACAAGGTTTCCGGGGTGCGGCGCCCGCCCGGAACGACTCTGCCCACCCCGGTATGCATCGGGGTGGGCAGAGGTGGGGGAACTGCGGCTGAGGGCGAAGGGCCCCTACTGGCTGAAGGCGGCGTCGAAGGAGGTCTCCGACGGGGCGAAGTCGAAGCGTTTGAGGAAGGCGAGGGCCTCGGGGGCTCCCTGCAGGCGGTCCATGCCGGCGTCCTCCCATTCCACCGAGATGGGCCCGGTGTAGCCGATGGCCGTCAGCGCCCGGAAGCTGTCTTCCCAGGGCACGTCGCCGCGGCCGGTCGAGACGAAGTCCCAGCCACGCCGCGGATCGCCCCAGGGCAGGTGCGAGGAGAGGATGCCGTTGCGGCCTCCGCCCATGCGCATCTTCGTGTCCTTGCAGTCCACGTGGTAGATCCGGTCCTTGAAGTCCGAGATGAACGCGACGGGGTCGATCTGCTGCCACAGAAAATGGCTCGGGTCCCAGTTCAGGCCGAAGGCGGGGCGGTGCCCGATGGCCTCGAGTGTGCGCTGGGTGGACCAGTAGTCGTAGGCGATCTCGGAGGGGTGGACCTCGTGGGCGAAGCGGACGCCGCACTCGTCGAAGACGTCGAGGATCGGGTTCCACCGATCCGCGAAGTCCTGGTAGCCGGCCTCGACCACGTCCGCGGACACCGGTGGGAACATGGCCACGTACTGCCAGATCGAGGATCCGGTGAAGCCGATGACCGTGTCGACGCCGAGCTTCTGCGCGAGGCGCGCGGTCAGCTTCATCTCCTCCGCGGCCCGCTGGCGCACGCCTTCGGGGTCGCCGTCGCCCCAGACCTTCGCACCGACGATCCCCTTGTGGCGGAAGTCGATCGGGTCGTCGCAGACGGCTTGGCCCTTCAGGTGGTTGGAGATGGCCCAGACCTTGAGCCCGTTGCGCTCCAGGATGTCCAGCCGGTCCTGGATGTAGGCGTCGTCGTCCCAGCGCCAGGCGTCGAGGTGGTCGCCGGAGACCGCGATCTCCAGGCCGTCGTAGCCCCACTGGCCGGCCAGCTCGGCGACCTTCTCGAAGGGCAGATCGGCCCACTGGCCGGTGAACAGGGTGAAGTTGCGTGCCATGGAATGTCTCCTTGTAGGGAAGGGGCGGGAGGCTCCGCTGTCTGGTCGCCGTCGCCGGGGAGCGGCTTCGGCTCGGTTCGCACCCCGTTCTAGACGGTCTTGGTCCAGACGCTCTCGGCGCCCGCGCTGTGCTCCACGCCGTCGAGTACCTTCTGCACCTGCAGGCCATCGGCGAACGACGGTTCTGGCTGGCGGCCTTCGGCGATCGCTTCGACGAAGTCCTTCGCCTGGTGGGCGAAGCCATGCTCGTAGCCCAGGAGATGTCCTGTGGGCCACCACGCGGACATGTAGGGGTGGGCGGGTTCGGTCACCATGATGTTGGTGAATCCCTGTCGCGTGTCAGGGGCCGTCGCATCGTAGAAGCCGAGGGAGTTCATGTTCTCCAGGTCGAAGGAGATGGCGCCGGTGGAGCCGGCAACCTCCATGCGGAGCGCGTTCTTGCGACCCGTGGACATCCGGGTGGCCTCGAACGAACCGATCGCGCCACCGTCGAAACGGCCGGTGAACAGTGCAAGATCGTCCACGGTGACGCTCCCGCGCTCGGCTGCGGCGGTACCTGCGAGCCCTGATGCCTCACTGAGCAGCGGGCGTTCGTGGACGAAGGTGTTCAGGATCCCGCTGACACCGGTGATTCTCTGGCCGGTGATGAACTGTGCCAGGTCGACGGCGTGCGCACCAAGATCCCCTAGTGCGCCGGAACCGGCGTGATCCTTCTGGAGGCGCCATGTCAGGGGTGCTTCGGGGTCGACCAGCCAATCCTGCAGGTAGTTGGCGCGCACCTGGCGGACTTCGCCGATTGCCCCGGACCGGACGAGGTCCCTTGCGAAGGTTGCTGCGGGAACACGGCGATAGGTGAAGCCGACCATCGCGAAGACATCCTTGCCGGCGCGGTCCGCGGCGGCGGCCATCGCTTCGGCTTCTGCGAGGGTATTCGCAAGCGGCTTTTCGCACAGGACGTGTTTGCCCGCCTCGAGCGCAGCAATGGCGATCTCGGCATGCGAGCCACCGGGAGTGACGATGTCGACGACGTCGATGTCGTCACGGGCGATGGCAGACCGCCAATCGGTAGCGGTCTCACTCCAACCCCACTTGGACGCGGCTGCTTCCACGCCGCGCGCGTTCCGGCCGACGAGTAGTGTCATTTCCGGCTGGGCCGGCAGGTCGTAGAAGCGGGGGGTGACCCGCCATCCCTGCGAGTGGGCGGCTCCCATGAAGCCGTGTCCGATCAGGGCGACCCTCAGGGGTGCTGCGTCGTTGTGCATGTTTCCTCTTATCCGGCGGCAGTTGTCCAAGCTGATGACCCGAGGCGGGGGTCCCTGTCAGCAACAGGGACCCCCGCCCGTCACTGTCCTACGACTCGAAGGCCGTCGGCAGGTACTGCTCGACGTTCTCGCTGGTGACGACCGGTGCGTTCAGGACGACGCGCTTCGGGACTTCGACTTCCACGAGGTCGCTCATCGCCTTGCCCTGGGCGATCAGGCGAGCCATACGGACGCCGTCCGCTGCCTGGGTGGAGGGGTAGATGACGGTGGCCTGCAGGACGCTCTCGCCGGACTGGATCTCGCGCATGGCGTTGGCCGAACCGGCGCCGCCGACCATGAAGAACTCGTCACGGCCTGCGTTGTCGATGGCGGCCAGGACGCCTACGCCCTGATCGTCGTCGTGGTTCCAGATGGCGTCGATCTTCGGGGCTGCTGACAGGAGTTGCGACGTCGTTGCTTCGCCACCCTGGACGGTGAAGTCGGCGGCGACGCGGTTGTCGACGTCGAGCCCGCAGGAGTCCAGGGCGTCCTTGAAGCCCCGGCTGCGGTCCTGGGTGAGGGGCAGGGAGTCGATGCCTGCGATCTCGGCGACGATCGCATCATCCTTGCCCTCGAGCTGCTCGCAGATGTAGGTGCCGGCGCTGACGCCCATTCCGTAGTTGTCGCCCAGGACGGTGGCGCGAGCCGCGAACGGGCTCGAGAATTCCCGGTCGACATTGATGACGGGAATCCCGGCCTCCATGGCCTGGATGGCAACCGGGGTCAGCGCAGCACCGTCGGTGGGCAGCAGGACGATCGCATCGACGCGGTCGTTGATGAACTGCTCCACCTGGCTGATCTGCAGGTTCGCGTCGTTCGTTCCTTCGGCGACGCGCAGATCGATGTCCGGGAACTCCTCAGCGGCTGCGGTGGCGGCGCTGTTGATGGCACCCAGCCAGCCGTGGTCCGCAGCTGGTCCGGAGAAGCCGATGACCACGGTGTCCCCCTCGGCCTGGTTGCCTTCGACGGAGGCGTTGGTGGGCTGCGTGTTGGTGTCTTCCGACCCCGCAGTGCACCCGGTGACCAGGGTGCCCACTGCAAGAAAGGCACCGGTGGTGACGAGCATCTTCCGACCCGTACGAACTGCAAGCATGTGTCTCTCCTCTTTGAGTAAGTGGTCCTCGCCCAAGCTGCAATCCCGGAACGAACAGTGCAACCCGCGTGACTACGATCACAATAACAGAAGTTACACAGAAATCGACGCCTTTCTACCGAGGATCGACGTATTGTGTTAGGTTCGTCGCATGTTCGATGAAGATCAGCCCCGGCCGTTGCTCGAAGTCCGCGGAATCACCAAGCAGTTTGCTGGTGTGCAGGCGCTCAAGGGAGTGGATTTGCAGGTGCTTCCAGGGGAAGTGCACTGCGTCATGGGGCAGAACGGGGCGGGGAAATCCACCCTCATCAAGACTCTGTCCGGGGTCCATCAGCCCGACAGTGGCGAGATCTACTGGGAGGGAGAGGAAGTCTTTCTCCCTCGCCCGACCGCGGCACTCGATCTCGGCATCGCCACCATGTACCAGGAACTCGACGTCGTCGACGGCCTGTCCGTCGCCGAGAACATCTTCCTCGGACACGAGATGGCACGGGGCGGCGTGCTTCAGGTGAGGAAGGTCAATGCCCTCACGCGTACGCTGCTCAGCCGACTCGGCCACGGCAGTCTGTCGCCCTCCACAGAAGTGGGGACCCTGTCAGCGGCCAACAAACAGATCGTCAGCATGGCTCGGGCGCTGTCCCGCGACACCAAGCTGATCATCATGGACGAGCCGAGCGCCATCCTGGACTCGGGTGAAGTCGCCAATCTCTTCCGCGTGGTCCGTGAGCTCACCGGCCAGGGGATCGCGGTGGTCTACATCTCCCACAGGCTCGAGGAGATCCGGCAGATCGGGGACCGGATCTCGGTCATCAAGGACGGCCGGAGCACGGCGAACGGATTGAGTGTCGCGGACACCCCGAGGGCTGAACTGATCCGGCTCATGACCGGCAGGGACGTCGAGAACGTCTTCCCGGCCCGCAAGCCCCTTCCCGCCGATGCGCCGGTGGTCCTCGAGGTGAAGGACCTCGAACTCGACGGCCACTTCGAGAAGGTGAGCCTCTCCGTCCGTGCGGGGGAGGTCCTCGGCTTCGCCGGACTCGTAGGCTCCAAGAGGTCCGAGATCCTCGAGACCATCTATGGGGCGCGGAAGGCATCCTCGGGAACGGTCTCGGTCAAGGGTAGGACCCTCAGGGCCAATTCCGTCAGGTCTGCCGTGGATGCCGGGATCGGTCTCTCCCCGGAGGAGCGGAAAAGCCAGGGGCTCATCCTTGATGAACCGTTGTTCAAGAACGTGACGCTCTCGACCTTCGAACGGTTCGCCCGTGCCGGCTACCTGAACGAGGGCGCGGAGCGGCAGGCGGCACGCGAACAGATCGCAGCGCTCGAGTTGCGCCCGGCCGATCCCGACCGGCCTGCGCGAACGCTGTCCGGCGGGAATCAGCAGAAGATCCTCCTCGGCCGCTGGCTCGTCCACGGAACGTCAGTACTCCTGCTCGATGAACCTACCCGCGGCGTCGACGTCGGAGCCCGGGCCGAGATCTATGCCCTCATCCGCGCACTAGCCGAAGCCGGAACGGCAATCATCGTCATCTCGAGCGAGATCGAGGAAGTCCTGGGACTCTCGGACAAGGTCCTCGTCATCGACGACGGCAGAGTCCTCACCCACACCAATGCCAGCGACCTGGACGAGCACGGCGTGCTCGACCTCATCATGAAGGGAAGTGCCGCGTGAGCGAGCAGAACACCAAGGTGCCCGAATCACGCCTCAGCGCACGAGACGATCACGGCACACCGCGGGGCAACCCGTTGCAGAACCTACTGAAGGGCTCAGCAGGACGCAGCCTCGGGCTGGTCATCGCCCTCGCACTGCTCTTCGTGGTGGGAGCAGCCACCAGTGGGGACAGATTCCTCAACCTCGAGAACATGCTCACGATCCTGCGCTATGCCTCGATCATCGGGGTGGTGAGCATCGGGGTCACCTTCGTCATCACCGCAGGCGGTATCGACCTGTCGGTAGGGTCGGTCATCGGCCTGGCGACAGTGGTCGCCAGTCTCAGCGCCGTACAACTTGCGGCGACCCAGTCGTCCTGGATCCTCATGGTGCTCGTAGCACTGGGGGTCGGCGCCGGTGCAGGTCTCATCAATGGACTGTTGATCGCCTATGGGAAGGTGGTCGCCTTCATCGCGACGCTGGCGATGCTCGTCGGTGCGCGTGGTCTCGCGGAACTCATCTCCGGCCGCAGGACCCAGGTCGTCAGCAACCGGGACTTCCTGCAGGTCATGCGCGCTGACCTGCTCGGCGTTCCCATTCTCATCTGGATCTTCGCCGTCGTCGCTGCTGCCGGATGGTTCCTGCTCAACCGCACCACGTTCGGACGTCGGACCATCGCCATCGGCGGCAACCTCGAAGCATCGAGGCTGGCCGGTATCAAGGTCAAGCGCCACCTGGTCTACCTCTACGTCCTTGCCGGCCTCACAGCGGGCATCGGCGGTGTCATGTTCCTGGGCCGCACCACGGCCGGCACGTCCACCCATGGTCTGCTCCTCGAACTCGACGTCATCGCCGCCGTCGTCGTCGGCGGAACACTACTCGTCGGTGGGCGCGGCACGATCATGGGCACGGTTCTCGGTGTGCTCATCTTCAGCACGCTCACCAATGTCTTCACGCAAAACAACCTCGACACCTCCATCCAGGCTCTGGCCCGAGCCCTCATCCTCGTGGGCGCAGTTCTCCTGCAGCAGCGGTTCGCATCACAGGGACCACGCAAGCGGATGGTCAATGCGGTGAGGACCGACGCAGCTCAGACCAGCTGATTCAGGCCGTCCTCCGGGTGGGTGGCTTGTATGCACCCACCCGGAGGTCCGGCGCACCACGGCATGCATGGCACGAGCTACTCGGAGCCAGGAGGCTCGGCGAGTGAGGCGATGGACGGGCAACTCCCGGCATCGCCCAGCGGTGGTTGCCGGACATGGGAAGGGTCCCCCGCGGGTTGCGGGGGACCCTTGTCGGATCCCGGCACGGGGACTGCAGTTGAAAAGGCTCGGCCCGACCGGCGGTTCAGCAGGGAGCCGCCGGTCGGGCCGTCGTTCGTTCTAGGTGGTGCCGGTCTCAGTAGGCGTAGCAGGTGAGGAACTCGAAGCTGTCACGGGCGAATTCGGCCGTGGCCGGGGCGTTGTCCCGCTCGATGACGTAGTACTTCACCTTGCCCTGGGCGGCATCGAGGATGGGTCCCCAGTCGATATCTCCCTCGCCCACATCGGTCAGCAGGGGGAAGCTCGCGAAGCCGATCGTGTCGGCGGGAAGTGCGCCGTCCTTGATGTGGAGCAGCTCGATGCGGTCGCCGTGCCGGTTGAGCAGATCGACGACGTCGACTCCCGCGTCCGATGCCCAGTAGACGTCGAGCTGGAAGGCGACGTAGCGGGGGTCCGTGTTCGCCAGGAGTACCTCGTAGGCGGTCGTCCGCTGGCCGGTCCGGGGGTCGGTGACGAGCGTCGTGAACTCCCACCAGTGGTTGTGGCCGAAGTGCTTCCCCGTCCCGGCCTTCACGGAACGTTCGCCCAGCTCGTTCATCGCCTCGGCGGTGGCCACGATGTCGTCATAGGTGCTGGTTGCGTCCCTGTTCACGCCGGGCGCCGCCCAACCGCCTGATCCGGTGTACTTCTGCCCGATCGTCTTGGCGTAGGCGAGGGTCTGGTCGAATGTCGCTTCTGCGGTGCTGCCGTGCGAGGTCGGGGCTTTGAGCTTGTACTCCTTGAGCAGTGCGTCGAATTCCTCGGCGCTGCGTCCCTCGTAGGAGCCGCCGAACGGCTCCACGTTCCTGTACCCGATCTCCGCCAGCTCGGCGAGGATCCCCTCCGTACCGATGTCCCTCTGCCAACCGGCGTAGCTGTACAGCTGGAAGGAGATCTTGCTGGCGGGCACACTCCTGCCGGCACATTCGGACCCCGTACCTGCCTTCGGGGCGGCTACGGCAGGACTGGCCAGAACAGTCGTCGCTGCGATCGCGAGCGCGGCTGCTGCCGCCACTCGACGGGCTGCTCCTCGGCGCGGGCGGTGAACGGTGGTGTAGTCGTTCTTCATCAAAGCTTCCTCCTTGAAGTGGTGATGCAGGTGAATCCCGTCGACCGGATGAGTCGGCCTAAGCCTGGTTCTGTGACGGAAGTCTCAGCGAACCTAACACGGCTAATGGCGAGAAACAACGAATGTTGCGTGTTCGTCGATGTATTTAAGGAGGTCCGCCTACTTCTAAAGTCGATGGCGGGCAGTACTAAGGGCGACCGATTGGCCCAAAGTGCCGGTGCAGGCGCTGCTTTCCCCCGGGCCATCACCGCCGGGCTTCCCTGCCCTCATGTTTCGTCGGTTTCTATGCTGTAATGAGTCGATGCGTGACATAAGTAGCTTCAACGGACTCGGCTCCTCTGGAGCCAGCGAACTCTTCCAGATCCTTCGGGACGGGCGTCCCCGCACGCGGTCGGAACTGGCCGAGCAGATGGGTCTGGCCCGGTCCACCGTCACCCTGCGGATCGAATCACTGATGGAACTGGGGCTGGTTGGCTTCGTCGACGACGCTGTCTCGACCGGGGGGCGGCCGTCCTCGCGCGTCGCGCTGAAAGCGGGGAGCAAGGTCGTCCTGGGAGTGGACATCGGGGCGTCGCATCTCCGCGTGGCGCTGACGGACCTGACAGGTCATCAGCTCGATGAAGCGGCACGCACCATCGAGGTGGCAGCGGGCCCCACCTCCGTGCTCCAGGCGGTCGTCGAGTTGTCCGGCGAGCTCCTCGCGACATCGGGCCGTGAGCTCTCGGACCTGCTGGCCATCGGGGTCGGTGTCCCCGGGCCGGTCGAACACAGCACCGGCATGCCCATCAACCCGCCGATCATGCCCGGCTGGAACCGCTTCGACGTTCCCGGCTACCTGCAGAACCACTTCCACGTCCCGGTCCTCGTGGACAACGACGTGAACATCATGGCCGTGGGTGAGCGGAACGCCGCCTGGTCCGATGTGGATGACCTGATCTACGTGAAGGTGGCCACCGGCATCGGTTCCGGCATCGTCTCGAGCGGCATGCTCCAACGCGGCGCGAATGGCGTCGCCGGGGACATCGGCCATATCCGCGTGCAGAACGGCGGTGGCGTCCCCTGCCACTGTGGGAACCAGGACTGCCTCGAAGCCGTCGCATCAGGGCCGGCCGTCGCAGCGAAGCTGAGAGCCCTCGGGCTGGAAGCCCACAACAGTGAGGACGTCGTCCGCCTCGTGGGGAGCGGGAACAAGGAGGCCGTGCACGCGGTGCGCCAGGCCGGTCGGGACGTAGGAGAAGTGCTCTCGGCCTGCGTCAGTCTGATGAATCCGTCGGTGATCGTCATCGGCGGGTCGATGGCGCTCACCGGCGAACACTTCATCGCGGGCATCCGCGAAGTCGTCTACTCGCGCACGATCCCGCTCGCCACCCACCACCTCCAGATCGTCCAGTCCTCCTCCGGCCTGGACGCGGGTGTTCTCGGTGCGAGCATGCTCGCCATCCATGACGCGATGTCACCCCAGCGAATCGACGACATGGTCCTCGGCCTCAACGACACGATCGCCGGCTGACCAGCCACGTCGAACGGGGCTGCCCCGTCGTCGGGCACCGCCGCAGAGCATCGATGCGATGGTGCCCGGTCTCGCCGTGGCGCCGACCGGCCGCGGGCCGGTGACGGTGCGTCCCGTGCCTCTCGATAGACTGGCCGCATGACCGCCGAGACCTCCGCGCAGACCACCGACCGTACCCGGCTCCTCGAGCTCATCAAGGAACTCGCCGTGGTGCATGAGCGCGTCACGCTCTCCAGCGGTGTCGAGGCCGACTACTACATCGACCTGCGCCGCATCACCCTGCACCACGAGGCATCCGTCCTCGTGGGCCGCGTGATGCTCCAGCTGCTCGACGACGCCGGCATCGCCTTCGAGGCCGCCGGTGGCCTCACGATGGGCGCCGATCCCGTCGGAACCGCCGTGATGCACGCAGCAGCACAGGCGGGCCGGCCGATCGACGCGTTCGTGGTGCGCAAGACCCAGAAGACACACGGCATGGGCCGGCAGGTCGAGGGACCGGACGTGTCCGGACGCCCCGTCGTCGTGCTCGAGGACACCTCGACCACGGGCGGCTCCGCGCTCACCGCCGTCGAGGGCGTGCGCCGGGCCGGTGGTGACGTGCAGGCCGTCGCCGTCATCGTGGACCGGAGCACGGGCTCCAAGGAACGCATCGAATCCGAGGCCGGGGTGCCCTACCTCTTCGCTTTCGGCAAGGACGAGCTGGGCCTCGCCTGACGGTCGCTCCCGGCGGGCTGCGGGAGGGAGGCGCGTGAGGCACGACGACGCCCGGGCCCTGCAGGGCGCCCGCGAGTTCCGTGAGTCCTCCCGCCGGTCCTTCCTGATCGGCTCGGCAGCAGCCGCGGTACTGACCGCGGACCTCGCGTTCACCCGCGTCATCCAGTCCCAGCGCGACCAGAACCGCATTCTGCCGCTCGACGACGACCGCGCGGCCGCCCGGTTTCCGAACGACCGGTGGGTCCTCTTCCCGGGGTACAAGACCAGCTGGGAGGAGGGGCTCTGGATCCTCAACTCACTGCGGCCGGTCCTGTCCCGGCGGGCGCAGATGGCGGTCCTCGGGTACTCCAACCGGGGGCTGGACATCAACAACATCGTGGCCACGATGAACCGCTACGTGGACAACTTCCGCCTCGAGAGGCTCTACTTCTACGGCCACAGTTTCGGAGGGATGGTGGCGGTCGAAGTGGCTGCGCGTCTGCGTGACCGCGGCATCCCGGTGGAGCTGGTCCTGCTCGACTCCTCGCCGTCCAGCCGCTTCGACGTCCAGGACCAGCGCATGTTCGACGGCGTGGTCCTGCTCTACGAAGCCGGGGTGCGCGTGCCGATCAGCGTGCGGGGGACGTACGAGCTCGGTGAGCGGATCGTCCACAAGAACGAGCGCACGTGGAGCCAGATCGTGGACCAGACCCTCGAGCAGCTCTCGCCCCTGGCGCCCAGCAGCGAGCTGATCCAGTCCGAGTCCTCGTACATCTACCACTTCGACGCCACACGGTTCAGGCTCTCCCTCGGCGACACGAAGGTGGTGTTCGCCGGGAACCCGGGCGACGGCGTCGTCGATTATGCGAGGGCCCGCACGAGTTGGGCACGCGATCTGCCCGACAACGTGATGTCCGCGGACTACGTCACGAACGGTGCGCTGCCCGCGCACGCCAGCCCGCAGTGGAACCCCGGCGTGTACCAGGGCATCGTGTCCGCGGTGCAGCGGGAGTACGTCCCGATGCCGCGCGGCGGCGGCTGGAAGAGCGCCTTCTGAAGCCTGGGCTGCCGATCAGACCTGGTCGATCAGGTCCGCCACCGAGTCGCAGATCTGCGCCGGGCGGAACGGGTAGGCGTTGATGTCCTCCGGCTGCGTGATGCCGCTGAGCACCAGGACGGTGTGCAGGCCCGCTTCCATGCCCGCGATGATGTCGGTGTCCATGCGGTCGCCGATCATCGCCGTCGTCTCGGAATGGGCGTCGATCTGGTTCATGGCCGAGCGGAACATCATCGGGTTCGGCTTGCCCACGATGTACGGGTCGCGGCTCGTCGCAGCCGTGATCATGGCCGCTATGGCGCCGGTCGCAGGGAGGGGGCCCTCCTTCGAGGGGCCGGTGACGTCAGGATTCGTCGCGATGAAACGGGCCCCGTCGAGGATCAGGCGCACGGCGGTGGTGATCGCCTCGAACGAGTACGTGCGCGTCTCGCCGAGCACCACGTAGTCGGGGTTGGTGTCGGTGAGGACGAAACCGGCCTCGTGCAGCGCCGTCGTCAGCCCGGCCTCGCCGATCACGTACGCACGGCCGCCGGGCAGCTGGTCGCGCAGGAACTGCGCGGTGGCCAGAGCGGAGGTCCAGAGGTTCTCCTCGGGGATCTCGAGTCCCGAGGCCTTCAGGCGCGCGGCGAGGTCGCGGGGGGTGTAGATCGAGTTGTTGGTCAGGACGAGGAACCGCTTCGAGGTGGCCACCCAGCGTTCGATCAGTTCGGCCGCACCGGGGATGGCGTGGTTCTCGTGCACCAGCACGCCGTCCATGTCGGTGAGCCAGCACTCGATGTGTTCGTTCTCGCGCATGGGGGGCTTCCTTCCAGGGGGCGGACGCACGGGGAACTGCCTGTGCCAGTCTTCCACCTTTGCCGCCGATTACGCTTGGACGGTGAAAGAACCCCTGCTAGAGCCGACCGACACCACCGAGGCCACGGACGGAGCCCCGGGAGGCCCCGCCGTCGGCGTCGGGCCCTGGGAAGGGGAATGGCCCGACGGCGATCACTGGGACCGCGACCTCCTGGCGGACGGGGATACCCGGAACGTCGTCGACGGCTACCGGTACTGGACGCATGAGGCGATCGTCGCGGACCTGGACGAGCGGCGCCACGGCTTCCACGTCGCGATCGAGAACTGGCAGCACGACCTCAACATCGGTTCGGTGGTGCGTACCGCCAACGCGTTCCTCGCGAAGGAGGTCCACATCATCGGGCGACGGCGGTGGAACCGGCGCGGCGCCATGGTCACCGACCGCTACCAGCACGTCCGCCACCACCCCACGGTGGCCGACTTCACCGCCTGGGCGGCAGCCGAGGGACTGGCCGTGATCGGGATCGACAACTTCCCGGACTCGGTGCCGCTCGAGACCTACGACCTCCCCGAGAACTGCGTGCTCGTGTTCGGCCAGGAGGGCCCCGGCCTCACCCCGGAGGTGCACGAGGCCGCGGAGGCGACGCTCTCCATCGCCCAGTTCGGATCCACGCGCTCGATCAACGCCTCGGCGGCTGCCGCGATCGCGATGCACGGCTGGGTGCGGCGGCACGTCTTCGGCCAGCACGTCTGATCGGCCGGCACGTCTGATCGGCCGGCACCTCCGATCGGCACAGGGCTGCGTGGGCGCGTCCGCCCCGGCCCGTCGCCGGTCGGGTCGTCATGGAGCCCTGCGCCCGGCAGGTGCGCTCGCTAGGATGAAGCAAGCACTTCCCACCACTAAGGAGTCCTCAGCATGCCTATTGCCACCCCTGATGTTTACGCCGAGATGATCGACCGCGCGAAGGCGGGCGGATTCGCTTTCCCGGCTGTGAACGTGACCTCCTCCCAGACCCTGAACGCTGCGATGCGTGGTTTCGCCGAAGCGGGCTCGGACGGCATCGTGCAGGTCTCCACGGGCGGAGCTGCCTACTGGTCCGGCGCGAGCGTGAAGGACATGGTCGCCGGTTCGCTCGGCTTCGCGGCGTTCGCGAAGGAAGTGGCGAAGAAGTACGACGTCAACATCGCCCTGCACACGGACCACTGCCCCAAGGACAAGCTGGACGACTTCGTGCTGCCGCTGCTGGCCGCGTCCGAGGACGCCGTGAAGAACGGCCGCGACCCGCTCTTCAACTCCCACATGTGGGACGGCTCCGCCGAGACCCTCGAGGAGAACCTGCGGATCGCCCGCGAGATCCTGCCTCGCGCCGCTGCCGCGAAGATCATCCTCGAAGTGGAGATCGGCACCGTCGGCGGTGAGGAGGACGGCGTGGAGAACGCCATCAACGACAAGCTGTACACCACGGTCGAGGACGCCCTGGCGACCGTGGATGCCCTCGGTGCCGGCGAGAACGGTCGCTACATCACCGCGCTGACCTTCGGCAACGTCCACGGCGTCTACAAGCCCGGCGGTGTGAAGCTGCGCCCGGAGATCCTCAAGGACATCCAGGACCAGGTGGGCCAGAAGATCGGCAAGGACAAACCCTTCGACCTCGTGTTCCACGGCGGTTCGGGCTCCTCCGACCAGGAGATCGCCGACGCCGTCTCCTACGGCGTCATCAAGATGAACATCGACACCGACACCCAGTACGCGTTCACGCGTCCCATCGCCGATCACATGTTCCGCAACTACGACGGCGTGCTGAAGGTCGACGGCGAGGTCGGCAACAAGAAGACCTACGACCCCCGCGTCTGGGGCGCCTCCGCCGAGGCGGGCCTCTCGGCCCGTATCGTCGAGGCTGCCGCGTCCCTCGGATCCGCCGGAAAGAAGCTCTAGCCCGTGTCCGACGAGTTCCGGAAGAACCTCCTGGGACCCGAGCCCACCCTCCTGCCCGAGGAACCCGACGTCGTCGAGCGCCTCGCGGCCGGTGACGAGGCCGTCGACCTGGCAGCCCAGCACCCGACGTCGTCGCTCGTGTGGGCGATCCTCGCGGATGAGGCCTACGCCGAGGGCCGGACGATCGAGTCCTACGCGTACGCCCGTACCGGCTACCACCGCGGCCTCGACGCGCTCCGGCGCAGCGGCTGGCGCGGTGCCGGTCCGATTCCCTACTCCCACGAGCCCAACCGGGGCTTCCTCCGGGCGCTCTTCGCGTTGGGTCGGGCTGCGGCCTCCATCGGTGAGATCGAGGAGGCGGAGCGCATCGCGGTCTTCCTCCGGGAGTCCGATCCGGAGGCGAGCGCCCAGCTGGCGGGCTGACATCACGGGAAGCAGCTGCATCGGCTGGAGGAATGGCGGGGCGATCGTTCGCCCCGCCATTCCTCTGTCCGGGCCGGTGCATGCGGGCGGTGGTCGAGGCGCCCGGAGTGTCGCTGATGAGGCACCTGGTACTTGCTGTGGCAGGTGATAAACGAGTAGTCGGGTTTCTTGTGCTGCCGTTACTCCCGGGATCAGAGTTAATAGCTCCACAGCACGTGGTGAGGCGGATGGAAGTGGTGCTGCAATGTCCACAAAGGTAAGCACGGGACAGCTGTACACGGTGGCCGAGGTGGCCGCGATGATGCGGGTCTCGAAGATGACGGTCTACCGGCTGGTGCAATCGGGAACCATCCGCAGCATCCGGTTCGGGCGGTCCTACCGCGTGCCGCAGAGCGCGGTCCGGGAGTATCTCGATGCAGCGAACCCGGGGTCGGACTTCTCCATCTGACTCCTGCGGCTCCCGACGTCCACGGGCTGTTGGCGGCGAAGGGTGCGGGGTGACGCTTCACAGTGCCGCCCCTGCCCCGGGAACCCTTGCCTCGACTATCGATTAACGATAGCTTTATGTCGTAACTCGGCATAAAAGGAGCTGTCATGGGACGAATCGCCGTCATCGCGCTACGGGTAGTGCTGTGCATGATGTTCGCGGGTGCTGTCTTCATCCAGGTGGTGATGCTCTCGCTCCTCGGTATCGACCTCGACCGCGCCGATCCTGACGTCGCCCTGATCAGGACGCCGCTCGTCGTCCTGACGGTGCTCGGAATACTCGCCCTCCAGGCAGCCGTGGTCTGCGTCTGGGGCCTGCTGACCATGGTGCGGCGCGGGACCGTCTTCTCGACGGACGCCTTCCGGCTGGTCAACACGGTCATCGCCGCGTTCGCCGCTGCGAGCCTGTTCGCCTTCGGCCTCGGAGTCGCCCTCGCGCCCGGGGAGGCCGTCGCTCCCGGCGTGGTGCTGCTGATCGGGGGAGTGGCCGTCATGATCGCGGCCGTGGCGCTGATCGTGCTGGTGCTGAGGGCGCTGCTCGTCCAGGCGGTGGACCGGGATGCAGAGGCGCGCCAGCTGCGCACGGAGCTGGACGAGGTCATCTGATGCCGATCGTGGTGCGGATCGACGTCGAGCTGGCGCGGCGGAAGATGAGCGTGGGGGAGTTCGCGGACCGCGTGGGCCTCACGCCGGCCAACGTGGCGGTCCTGAAGAACGGGCGCGCCAAGGCCGTCCGGTTCAGCACGCTCGAGGCGATGTGCAGAGTGCTGGGCTGCCAGCCCGGGGACCTGCTGGAGTGGGTCGACGACGGGAGCGACGGCCAGGACGACGGGGACGACGGCCGGGACACCGGCCTGAACCCCGGCCTGAATGCCGGCACCGTGGGAACCCGCGCGGCGGGCGGCGGCTCCGCTGCGGTATACGGGGAGGGTGGTGCGTGAAGGGGCTCGGGCGGTTCTTCCCTCAGGCTCCTGCACCCGGCAGGACGGGTGATCCGGGGATCTTCGGGCCGGGCTCGGCTGCATGGCGGATCGCACGCGAGCGCGCCATCTTCGCCGGGGGCCCCGCCGCGCTCCTGCTGCAGCTGGCACATCCGCTCGTGGCCGAGGGCGTGCGGGCCCACAGCGGGTTCGCCACGGATCCCCTGCAACGCCTGCGCGGCACGCTCGACGCCGTCCTCACCGTCTCCTTCGGGGACCAGGCCCAGGTCCGTTCCGCTGCGGACCATGTGGCCCGGAAGCACCGCCCCGTGCGGGGCGCCCTGCCCGAGCCGACCGCCTCGCTGCCGGCGGGCACGCCCTACAGCGCGGATCATCCCGAGCTCGCCCTGTGGGTGTTCTCGACCCTCGTCTGGACCGCTGTCGAGGTCACGGATGCCTTCCTCCGTCCGGTTCCCGCAGACGAGCGGGATGCGTACTACCAGGACATGAAGCGGATGGCACACCTGTTCGCCGTCCCGGACGCACACCTGCCGGAGGACTACAGCGCGCTCGAGCGCTACGTGGAGCACCAGGTCGGAGCCACACTCGAGGTCGGCAGGACCGCACGGATGATCGCGCGGCAGATCCTCACGCCTGATCCGCCGCTCCTCCCGTCGCCGCTCCGTCCGGTGCCCTCCGTGCTGGCCGCGGGAGTCCTCCCTCCCGCCCTGCGCGAGGCCTACGGACTTCCGTGGCGCCGCCGGGAGCAGGCGTCCTTCGCCGCCTTCCGTCGGACCGCACGGCTGGCCGCGCCGCTGCTGCCTGCGCCCGTGCGGTACTGGCCGCACTACGCCGTCGCCCTCGATCGCGTGCGGGCCGCATCCGACGGGTAGCGCTGCAGGCTCCATGTCTCTTGTCGGGTCACTCCTGGAGGTGTATGCCAGGGCCGGTCCCGCCAGTATGCTCGGCTCAACACCCCGTCCGCTCGAAAGGCCCCGACCCATGAGGCTCCTTCGCCGCGCCCTCGCCGCAACAGTCGTGCTCGTCCTGCTGGCGGCAAACGCATCACCCGCCACAGCGGTCACCGGTGGGGAGCCCGACGGCGACGATCACCCCGGCGTCGCGCTGGTCTTCACCTACGGCGGCACCGGAGCCCTGCAGCGTTGTTCCGCGACACTCATCAGCCCCACGGTCCTCCTCACGGCGGCCCACTGCGTCTCGGGGACGGTGGGGAAGTCCTTCGTGACGTTCGATCCGGTGATCGGGAATGCCCCGCCCGTCGCGATCCCCCGTGCCGCCGACCCTGCCGTCGGCTACACGGGCGCCGACCTCGCCGCCGCCGGTGCACTGTCCGGCAGTTCCACGGCGCACCCCGACTACTCCGGTGCGGCTCCCGCCACCGACCGGGCGGACGTCGGCGTGATCGTGCTCGACACCCCCGCAACCGGCATCGCGCCCGCCGAGCTCGCGCCCGTAGGGTACCTCGACCAGTACCGGGCACCGCTGCTCAACAGGACGATCTTCGAGGTCGTGGGGTACGGCACCGAGGTCCGGAGGCCTGACGCCGGACCGCAGAAGCCCGAGCCCATGACCTTCCCCCTGCTCCGCCGGAGCACGACGTCGCCCGGGCAGAAGCTCGGGGAGCAGGTCCTGCAGTTGCAGGGCAATCCGAACGATCCGCGCGGCGGCGGGGGTACCTGTTCCGGGGATTCCGGCGGCCCGGTGTTCCTCGACGGCTACCTCGTCGCCGTCAGCTCCTACGGGTTCAACACCATCTGCCGGTACATCGACGGCTACCAGCGGACGGACATCGCCGTCGTCCAGGACTGGCTCGCCCTGACGACGGGCTGAGCCGCCGGCCTCCTCAGTGCTCCGGGCGGCGGATCGTCGTGGTCAAGGACACCAGTTGCGGCCGCGCAGGGGCGGAGCTGAAGCCGAACCGCACGGGCGGACTCACGGGGCCGAGCGCGCCCAGGTCGGAGCCGCGCCAGGTTGCCGCCACCCGGGGGATCGTCCACGCCGAGGTGACGCCGTAGTACTCCGTGCGGCCCTGTCCGGCGGAGCCGGCGGTCGCGACCCCCTTCACCAGGAGCGACGCCACCGGGTTGATCAGCGCCAGCCAGCGCGGGTGCGTGGCCAGGCGCGGCGGGACGAGGCGGAGGAGCCGCCCGAGCAGCGTGACGGGCCCGATCTCGGCGACGACCCGGAGGTCCCCGGCCTCCACGGCGAGGCGGTCGCGCGTCAGCGTCGAGGTGATCGGCGAGAGCACGACCTCGTCGAACGCGTAGGTCGCGCCGACGTAGTCCGCCACGTCCCGGGTCGGAGCGAGCAGCGTGCGGTGGCCCGCTGCATCCTCCATCATGACGTCGGTGAATGCGCCGAACGGGGACGTGTCCCAGCGGCCGATCACCAGCCTGGTGCCCGAGGCGGTGCCGATGCCGGCGATGTGTCCTTCGAAGCGGTCCATGCCCCATTGTGCACGGGGCCGGAGCTTCGGCGCGTGCAGCCGCGGTGGCACTTCCTCCGTCATGCGCCGCGTTTTTCGGCGGCCCCGGAGTGGCTCGGCTAAACTCGGATGGTAAGAGCCCCAGTGTCCGCGCGGACGGTTGGGGCGTTCTGATGCACGGCGTACTTCTCCGCGGCGCGGGAAGGGCCGTACCGAATGGGGGAGGATCCCATGCCAGCAATCGTCATTGTCGGAGCCCAGTGGGGCGACGAGGGTAAGGGCAAGGCCACTGACCTGCTGGGCGGCCGCGTCGACTACGTCGTGAAGCCGAACGGCGGCAACAACGCCGGGCACACCGTCGTCGTCGGCGGTGAGAAGTACGAGCTGAAGCTCCTTCCCGCCGGTATCCTCAGCCCCAACGCGATCCCGATCATCGGCAACGGCTGCGTCATCAACCTCGAGGCCCTCTTCGAGGAGATCGAGGGGCTCGAGGCCCGGGGCGCGGACACCTCGAGGCTGCGCGTGTCCGCCAACGCCCACCTGGTGGCCCCGTACCACCAGGTGCTGGACAAGGTCACCGAACGCTTCCTCGGCAAGCGTGCCATCGGCACCACGGGCCGCGGCATCGGCCCCGCGTACATGGACAAGGTGGCGCGGCTCGGCCTGCGCGTGCAGGACGTCTTCGACGAGTCGATCCTGCGCCAGAAGGTGGAGGGCTCCCTCAAGCAGAAGAACGAACTGCTGGTGAAGGTCTACAACCGGCGCAACGTCGAGGTCGAGGAGGTCGTGGAGTACTTCCTGTCCTTCGCCGAGCGGCTCAAGCCCCTCGTCATCGACTCCACGTTCGTGCTCAACGAGGCGCTCGACGCCGGCAAGGTGGTCCTCATGGAGGGCGGTCAGGCGACGTTCCTCGACGTCGACCACGGCACCTACCCGTTCGTGACGTCGTCGAACCCGACGGCCGGCGGCGCGTCCGTCGGTTCGGGCATCGGGCCCACGCGCATCTCACGGTCCATCGGCATCATCAAGGCCTACACGACGCGTGTCGGCGCAGGCCCGTTCCCCACGGAGCTCTTCGATGAGATGGGTCTGTACCTGCAGAAGACCGGCGGCGAATTCGGCGTGAACACCGGCCGCCCCCGCCGGTGCGGCTGGTACGACGCCGTGCTGGCGCGCCATGCCTCGCGCGTCAACGGCTTCACCGACTACTTCGTCACCAAGCTCGATGTCCTCACCGGCATCGAGACCATCCCGGTGTGCGTGGCGTACGACGTCGACGGCGTGCGCCACGACGAGATGCCCATGACCCAGACCGAGTTCCACCACGCGAAGCCGATCTTCGAGTACTTCGACGGCTGGACCGAGGACATCACGGGAGCCCGGACCATCGAGGACCTGCCGGACAACGCGCAGACCTACGTCCGGGCGCTCGAGAAGCTGTCCGGCACCAGGTTCTCCGCTATCGGCGTCGGACCCGACCGCGACCAGACCATCGTGGTCAACGACCTGATCGGCGGCTGACCTCCGGACACAGGAACGGCCCCTACGTCTGGCGTGGGAGCCGTTCCTGCATCCGGCGCAGGTCCAGGGACGTCCTAGAGGTTCACGGTAATGTCCGCGCCCTCGCGCAGCTCCGCGATCAGGGCCTGTGTTGCAGTGGACAGCTTCTCGCCCGAGAGCTGTTCCTCGACCTGGTCACGCACGTCCTCGAGCGGCGGGATCGGCGTGGCGGTTTCGCCGGATTCCGCCTGCTGGGCGACCGCGGCGTCGTAGGTGTCCTGGATCTCCTGGTCGGTGGGCGCCGTGTCTCCGGCTTCCTCCGCGATCAGTGCATCGAGCTTCACCTGGTCCGAGAGCTGCCTGTCGAAGGCGGCGTCATCAATGCCCTGCTCGGCGAAGGCTGCACGCAGTTCCGCCTCGGAACCGAGCCCGCTGCTCTCCAGCAGCGTGTCGATCGCTGCGGTGAGGGCTTCGGGGCTCGCCTCGATACCCCGCTGCTCCGCCTCCTGCCGGAGCAGTTCCGTGCTGACGAGGTTGTCCGCGACGGCCGTCTTCAGCTGGGCCTGGTCGAGGTCCTGCCCGCCGGCCGAGGCGGCGGCCTGCTGGAACTGGCCCTCGTAGGTGGTGGTGAAGATGTCACGGCCGATCTCCGTACCGTTGACGACTGCGACGACCTCCGGGATGTCTGCGAGGTCCGGCTCCGGCAGGGCTGCTGCGGATTCCGAGGCTTCTGCTGCCGGCTCACCGGCGGCGCTGGAGGCCGGGGCGCTGTCCGCGGACCCTTCTCCGCCGCTGCAGGCACTCAGTAGGGCTGCGGATCCGATGAATGCGGCGGCGAGTAGCCGTCTCTTCCGTGCTATGGCTGCGGGAGCCATGGGTGCTGTCCTCACGTTGTGGGCATGATCAGCCTGCCACTGTAGCAACCGCCCATGGCAGCCGGCCGGGTATCCGCTGGGCGTCCCCTGGACACGTCCGGTCGGCGTCACCAGCCCCAGGTTCCCGCGCCGCCCTTGAACGGTCCCACGACGGCGGCCGTGATCCAGCCGCCGTAGAAGTCGCCCTCCTGGGACAGGACCTTCTCGCCGTCGACCGTGCACTCGTCCATCCGGGACGGGTAAACGGCGGCGCGGCCGGCAAGGTCCTCGTATCCCGCGACGGGCGTGGCGTACGTCCACGCGCCGCACGGACTGCGCGCATGGCCGGTGACGACGTCGAAGTAGCCGGCGGTGCCCTTGAACTCGCAGTGCGACGAGCCCTCGACGGCTACCAGCACGCCGGGTGCGAAGTCTGCGATCGGGAGGTAGTAGACGGGCGGGTGGCTGGTCTCGAGCACCCGCACCGCGTCGCTCGTGCGGACGATCAGCCGTCCGCCGAAGCGCACCTCGATGACCGCGGGCGTCCGCTCCACCCGGGGAGGCCTCGGGTAGTCCCACACGGACTCCTGCCCGGGGCCGGGTTCCACGCGCCTGTTCGTTCTCGGGTTCCTCATGGGGAGAAGGCTACTCCGCCGCGCAGGGCGCGAGTCTGTACGCTGGAGAGAAGGCACGGCACACGGATGAGGGCGGCATCATGAAGGTCAGCGTTGGTCAGTTCAGGCCGGGTGGGGACGTCCAGGCGAATCTCGCCGTGATGCGGGAGCTCGCCGCGGAGGCGAGTGCCGCGGGTTCGGGGCTGATCGTCTTCCCCGAGGAATCGATGTTCTCGATGGGTGAGGTGAAGGGTTCGCTGCGGGAGGCAGTCGACGCCGAATGGAGCTCCTTCGTCCAGCAACTGTCCTTTCTCGCCGCCGAGCACGGCATCGCCGTCGTTGCCGGAGGGTACGAGCCGAGCGGCGAGGACCGGCCCTTCAACACGCTCGTCCTGCTCGACGCGACGGGCCGCATCGTGGACACCTATCGCAAGCTCCACCTCTTCGACGCCTTCAGCTACTCCGAGTCCACGCGCATCAAGCCGGGCGACGGCGGCATCAAGATCGCCGATCTCGGTGACGTGCGGGTGGGTCTCATGACCTGCTACGACCTCCGGTTCCCCGAGCTCGCGCGCGCCCTCGCCGACGCCGGAGCAGACCTGATCTGCGTTCCGGCGGCCTGGTTCAAGGGCGAGCACAAGATCGAGCACTGGGAGACGCTGCTGAAGGCGCGCGCCATCGAGAACACCCTGTGGGTGGCCGCGGCCGGCACGTCCAGTGGCCACACGATCGGACACTCGGCCATCATCGATCCCATGGGCGTCCCGCAGGTGCACCTCGAGGACGAGGAGCGCGGCCTGGCCACCGCGGAGGTCACCCGCCGCAGGGTCGACGACGTCCGCGTGTTCCTGCCGGTGCTGCGGAACCGGCGTTTCGCCCGGAACGACAGCATTGTCGACTCCCACTGACGCAGCCGGCCGTCCGGAGGCAGTGCCCGCCGAGGAGCGGGCGCGACCGGCGGACACCGGTCGCGCCGCGAACATCAGGGACGTGGCCCGCCGCGCCGGCGTCTCGCACCAGACCGTGTCGCGGGTCCTCAACGGACACCCGAGCCTGCGGGCCGAGACACGGGACCGCGTCCTGGCCGCCATGGACGAGCTCAGCTTCCGCCCGAACCGGGCCGCCCGTGCCCTCGTGACCAGCCGCTCCACGACCATCGGCGTGCTGGTGGGGAAGGGCTTCGAGTACGGGCCGGCCGCCAGCCTGCAGGCCATCGACAGTGCGGCGCGCGAGGCCGGCTACGCCGTCGACGTCGCGCACCTCGAAGACATGGACGCCGGATCGATCCGCTCCGCACTGGACCGCCTGCTCGCCCACGGGGTCGACGGGCTCGTCATCCTGGCACCGCAGATGCAGGCCCTCGGCGAGATCGGGCGCCTGTCCATCACCCTCCCGTTCGTGACCGTGCACTCCCCGAATGCCCAGGACGACCACCGGCTCTCGATGGACCAGTCGGGCGGCGCCGCCCTCGCGACGCGCCACCTGCTCGACCTGGGACACCGACGGATCGTGCATGTCGCAGGCCCGGACGGCTGGTTCGAGACGGAAGCGCGCGTGCGCGGGTACTGCGGCGAGATGGAGGCCTGGGGATGCGAACCGGAGCTCCAGTTGTCAGGGGACTGGACCGCGGAGTCGGGCTACCGGGCAGGGCTGGTCCTCGCGGAGGACAGGGGGATCACCGCGGTCTTCTCGTCCAACGACCAGATGGCGCTCGGGCTGCTCCACGCCTTCCGGGAGGCCGGGCGCCGCGTCCCGGAGGACGTGAGCGTCGTGGGCTTCGATGACGTCCCCGAGGCCGCGCACTACTGGCCCCCGCTCACCACCGTCCGGCAGGACTTCCCCGAGCTCGGCAGGCGCTGCGTCGCGAGGCTGCTCGCGCTCATCGGGGAGGCGGGTGCCGGTACGGACAGGGACCCCGCCGGAACCCCGCAGGACGTGGTCCCGGAACTCGTCATCCGGGCGTCGACGGCGAGCGCGCCGGCGGCTTCTCCCGCCCCCTGAAGATGCTCCAGCGGCAGCGCCGGTCGCCGGCGGCTGCTCCCGATCCCGGGCGTCGTCGCCGCAAGCCATTGACACACCCCACCGGCCCTCCCCTACACTGATGAGCGCGGATGTGAACGGTCACATCCTGATCCACCAGAGCACCGCAGCGCGGTCTCGAGAAGAACAAAGAGGTCCTTCCCTTGAGTGACTCCACCACGGGCACCCCCACTGCGGCCGCCAGGCCCACGTACGTCATCGGCGTCGACTACGGAACCCTGTCCGGGCGCGCCGTCGTCGTCCGCGTCTCCGACGGTGCCGAACTCGGTGCCTCGACGCTCGAATACCCGCATGCCGTCATGGATTCGGTCCTCGCGGCGACCGGCGAACAGCTCCCGCCCGAATGGGCACTCCAGGTACCGTCCGACTACGTCGACGTGCTCCGCACGGCCGTGCCGGCCGCGGTCCGGGAGGCAGGTATCGATCCGCAGGACGTGATCGGCATCGCCACGGACTTCACCGCCTGCACCATGGTGCCGACCCTCGCCGACGGCACGCCCCTGAACGAGGTGCCCGGCTACGAGGGCCGGCCGCATGCCTACGTGAAGCTGTGGAAGCACCACGCGGCGCAGGGCCAGGCCAACCGCATCAACGAGCTCGCGGCCGAGCGCGGCGAGGCTTGGTTGCCACGTTACGGCGGACTGATCTCCAGCGAATGGGAGTTCGCGAAGGGGCTCCAGCTGCTCGAGGAGGACCGTGAGCTGTACGACCTCATGGACCACTGGGTGGAGGCGGCCGACTGGATCGTCTGGCAGCTCACGGGGGAGTATGTGCGCAACGCATGCACCGCCGGCTACAAGGGGATCTACCAGGACGGCGCCTACCCGTCCGACGACTTCCTCGCAGCGCTCAACCCGGAGTTCGCGGGATTCGCCCGCGAGAAGGTGGAGCACACCATCGGCGCACTCGCCTCGAAAGCGGGCTCTCTCTCCGAGGAGGCCGCCGGCTGGACAGGCCTGCCGGCAGGGATCGCGGTGGCCGTCGGGAACGTCGACGCCCACGTCACGGCCCCCGCGGCCCAGGCCACGGACCCCGGCCAGATGGTGGCCATCATGGGGACCTCGACCTGCCACGTGATGAACTCGGACCGCCTGAGCGAGGTCCCCGGGATGTGCGGCGTCGTCGACGGCGGCATCGTCGAGGGCTTCTACGGCTACGAGGCCGGCCAGTCCGGCGTCGGCGACATCTTCGCCTGGTTCGTCGCGAACCAGGTGCCCGGCGAGATCCGGGACGCCGCCACCGCCCAGGGCCAGAGCGTGCACGAGTACCTGACGGAGCAGGCCGAGGCCGAGCCCGTGGGCGCGCACGGCCTCGTCGCCCTCGACTGGCACTCCGGCAACCGCTCCGTCCTCGTGGACCACGAACTCTCGGGCACCATCGTGGGCCTGACCCTCGCCACGAAGCCCCACGAGGTCTACCGCGCGCTCCTGGAATCGACGGCCTTCGGGACACGCAAGATCGTCGAGACGTTCAACGCCTCCGGCGTGCCCGTCACCGAGTTCGTGGCCGCCGGCGGCCTCATCCGCAACCCGTTCCTCATGCAGGTCTACGCCGACGTGCTGAACATGCCGCTCTCCGTGATCGGCAGTTCCCAGGGGCCCGCCCTCGGCTCCGCGATCCATGCCGCAGTGGCTGCCGGCGCCTACGAGGACATCCACGCGGCGGCCGCTGCGATGGGCCGCCTGAACCGCGCCGCCTACACCCCCGACGCAGACCGCGCCGCCGCCTACGACGCCCTGTACCGCGAGTACACCGAACTGCACGACTACTTCGGCCGCGGCACCAACGATGTCATGCACCGGCTCAAGGCCCTGCGCCGCTCCGCCCGCTCCCCCCAGGCGGTGTCGGCATGAGCCGCGTCGAACAGTCCGGCACCTTCACCCCCGAGGTCGAGGCCGCCATTCTGGACGTCCGGAAGGACGTCGCCGCCCTGCACGCCGAACTCGTGCGCTACGGACTGGTGGTCTGGACGGGCGGCAACGTCTCGGGTCGCGTTCCGGGAGCGGACCTGTTCGTCATCAAGCCCTCCGGCGTCAGTTACGACGAGCTGACGCCGGAGAACCAGATCCTGTGCGACCTCGACGGCAACGTCATCGAGGGAACGCCCGGGTCCGAGCGCTCGCCGTCGAGCGACACCGCCGCGCACGCGTACGTCTACCGCAACATGCCCGACGTCGGCGGTGTGGTGCACACGCACTCCACCTATGCCGTGGCGTGGGCCGCGCGCGGCGAGCCGATCCCGTGCGTCATCACCGCCATGGCCGACGAGTTCGGCGGCGAGATCCCGGTGGGTCCGTTCGCGATCATCGGTGACGACTCGATCGGCCGCGGCATCGTCGAGACGCTGACCAACCACCGGTCCCGCGGCGTGCTGATGAAGAGCCACGGTCCCTTCACGATCGGCAAGGACGCGAAGGACGCCGTCAAGGCAGCCGTCATGCTCGAGGACGTCGCCCGCACCGTCCACATCTCCCGCCAGCTCGGCGCCCCGGCCGGCATCCAGCCCGAGCACATCGACTCACTCTTCGACCGTTACCAGAACGTGTACGGTCAGCCCTCGACTCCAGGAGCCCCCGCATGAGCGCCCTCAGTACGACCCTCGACGCCTACGAAGTCTGGTTCCTGACCGGCAGCCAGGACCTCTACGGCGAGGAGACGCTCCAGCAGGTCGCCGAGCAGTCCCAGGAGATCGTCCGCATCCTCGGGGAGGCCGGCCTGCCCGTGAAGGTGGTCTGGAAGCCGACGCTCAAGGACTCCACCTCGATCCGGCGGATGGCCCTCGAGGTCAATGCCGCCGACAACGCCATCGGCGTCATCGCCTGGATGCACACCTTCAGCCCCGCGAAGATGTGGATCGCAGGCCTCGACGCCCTCCGCAAGCCCCTGCTGCACCTGCACACCCAGATCAACGTCGCGCTGCCCTGGGGCGAGATCGACTTCGACTTCATGAACCTCAACCAGGCCGCCCACGGCGACCGCGAGTTCGGGTACATCCAGTCACGCCTCGGCGTGCCGCGGAAGACCGTCGTCGGACACGTGTCGGACGCGTCCGTGTGCGCCAAGGTCTCCTCCTGGCAGCGGGCGGCCGCGGGCTGGGCCGCGGTCCACGAACTCAAGGTCGCCCGCTTCGGTGACAACATGCGCAACGTCGCCGTCACGGAGGGCGACAAGACGGAGGCCGAGCTGCGCTTCGGCGTCTCCATCAACACGTGGGGGGTCAACGAGCTCGTCGCGGCCGTCGAGGCCCAGTCCGATGCCGACGTCGACGCGCTCGTGGCCGAGTACGAGGAGACGTACGACGTCGTGCCGGAGCTGCGCCGCGGCGGCGCACGGCACGAGTCGCTGCGCTACGGCGCACGCCAGGAACTCGGCCTGCTGTCCTTCCTCGAGGAGGGCGGCTTCGGTGCCTTCACCACCAACTTCGAGGACCTCGGTGCACTCCGGCAACTGCCCGGACTCGCCGTCCAGCGGCTCATGGCACGCGGCTACGGCTTCGGCGCCGAGGGCGACTGGAAGACCGCCGTCCTCGTCCGGGCCGCCAAGGTCATGGGGGCGGGCCTGCCCGGCGGTGCGTCCCTCATGGAGGACTACACCTACCACCTGGTGCCGGGTGAGGAGAAGATCCTCGGAGCGCACATGCTCGAGATCTGCCCCACCCTGACCACGTCGAAGCCCACCCTCGAAGTGCACCCGCTCGGTATCGGCGGCAAGGAGGATCCCGTACGCCTCGTGTTCGACACGGACGCCGGCCCCGGCGTAGTCGTCGCGATGTCCGACATGCGGGACCGCTTCCGGCTGACGGCCAACGCGGTCGAGGTCGTCCCGCCCGATGCCCCGCTCCCCAACCTGCCGGTCGCGCGCGCAGTGTGGAAGCCGGAGCCGAGCCTCGAAACCTCCGCAGCGGCATGGCTCAGTGCCGGCGCCGCACACCACACCGTCCTCACCACCGCCGTGGGCCTCGACGTCTTCGAGGACTTCGCGGACATCGCCGAGGTCGAACTGCTGCGGATCGACGCCGATACCAGGCTGCGCGAGTTCCAGCGCGAACTGCGCTGGAACGCGGCCTACTACCGGCTGGCGCAGAAGCTGTAAAGCTCCTCCCCGAAAGCCGGCACTGTCGCCGGAAACTCCACTCAAGAAAGTTGCACCATGAATCGGAAATACCTGGCCGGCATCGCGGCCGCCAGCATCCTGACCCTCAGCCTCACCGCCTGCGGTGGAAGCCGGGGCGGCGGTGACGACGCCGCTGCCGAGGGCGGGTCCAACGAGGGCGCGAAGATCGGCGTGGCCATGCCCACGCAGCAGTCCGAGCGCTGGATCGCCGACGGCGAGAATGTCAAGAGCCAGCTCGAGGAGCTCGGCTACGAGGTGGACCTCCAGTACGCGAACGACGACATCCCCACCCAGGTCTCGCAGATCGAGAACATGATCAACGGCGGCGTGAAGGCCCTCGTGATCGCCTCGATCGACGGCACCACCCTCACGAGCGTCCTCGACCAGGCCGAATCGCAGGACATCCCGGTCATCGCCTACGACCGCCTGATCAACGGCTCGGACACCGTGGACTACTACACGACCTTCGACAACAAGGAGGTCGGCGTGCAGCAGGCCACCTCGCTGCTGACCGGTCTCGGCATCCTCGACGCCGAGGGCAAGGAGACCGGCGAGAAGGGCCCCTTCGACGTGGAGCTCTTCGCCGGCAGCCCCGATGACAACAACGCGACGTTCTTCTGGGACGGCGCTATCGAGACCCTGCAGCCGTACCTCGACAGCGGCGTACTGCGCGTCCCCAGCGGCCAGACCGACTTCGAGCAGGCGGCGATCCTCCGCTGGCTGCCCGACACCGCGCAGGACCGCATGGAGGACCTGCTCACCGTCGGCGGCGGCGAGCAGCTGGAGGGCGTCCTCTCCCCGTACGACGGCCTCTCCATCGGCATCATCTCGGCGCTGACCTCCGGCGGCTATGCCGCGGACGACCTCCCCGTCGTCACGGGCCAGGACGCCGAAGTAGGGTCCGTGAAGTCCATCATCGCGGGCGAGCAGTACTCCACGATCTTCAAGGACGTCCGCAACCTCGGCAAGCAGGCCGTCACCATGGTCGACGCCCTCATGAAGGGCGAGGAGCCCGAGGTCAACGACACCGAGACGTACGACAACGGCGAGAAGATCGTCCCGTCCTACCTGCTCGAGTCGGAGATCGTCACCGTCGACAACTACGAGACCGCGCTCGTGGAGACCGGCTACTACACCGAGGACGACCTCAAGTAGCCGTCCCGCAACACCCGTAGCACCCCTCCTGCCTGTGGCTCCGTACCGTTCCGGTCCGGAGCCACAGGTGCTGTACCTCGCCCGGCCCCTGCCGGGACTTCCACTCAAGTAAGCGAGGCCTGACCATGGCGGAAAACATCCTGCGAATGCGCCGCATCACCAAGACCTTCCCAGGCGTGAAGGCACTGCAGGACGTCCACCTCGACGTCGCGCGCGGCGAAGTCCACGCGATCTGCGGAGAGAACGGGGCCGGGAAATCGACCCTCATGAAGGTGCTGTCGGGTGTGTACCCGCACGGCACGTATGACGGCGACATCGAGTTCGAGGGCACGGTCACGGAGTTCAAGGACATCCGCGACAGCGAGCGTGACGGCATCGTCATCATCCACCAGGAGCTCGCCCTCTCACCCTTCCTGTCCGTTGCGGAGAACATCTTCCTCGGGAACGAGCGCGAGAAGCGCGGATTCATCAACTGGAACGACACCAACATGGAGGCGGCGAAGCTCCTCCGGCGCGTGGGGCTTGACCTCAACCCGGTGGTGCGGGCCGGCGACATCGGCGTGGGCAAGCAGCAACTCGTCGAGATCGCCAAGGCGCTGTCGAAGAACGTGAAGCTCCTGATCCTCGACGAGCCCACCGCGGCCCTCAACGACGAGGACTCCGCGCACCTCCTGGGGCTCGTGAAGGGGCTCCGCGCGGAGGGCATCACGTGCATCATCATCAGCCACAAGCTCAACGAGATCCGGGAGATCGCGGATTCGGTGACCATCCTGCGGGACGGGCGGACCATCGAGACGCTCAGCCTCCACGACGGCTCCGTCACCGAGGAGCGCATCATCAAGGGCATGGTGGGCCGGGACATGGAGAGCCGCTATCCCGAGCGCACGCCCGTGATCGGTGAGGAAGTGCTCCGCGTCGAGGACTGGACCGTGCACCACCCGCAGGAGAACACCCGCGTGATCGTCGACTCGGCGAACCTGACGGTGCGCGCCGGCGAGGTGGTCGGCATCGCCGGACTCATGGGCGCCGGGCGGACCGAACTCGCCATGAGCATCTTCGGCCGGAGCTACGGCTCCCGCATCACCGGCACCCTCTACAAGAACGGGACGCCGATCACGGCGCGGACCGTCGGGGAGGCCATCCGGCACGGCATCGCCTACGCCACGGAGGACCGCAAGCGGTACGGCCTCAACCTGATCGACGACATCAAGCGCAACGTCTCCGGGGCCGCCCTCGGCAAGCTGGCGAAGCGCGGCTGGGTGGACAGCGGTCGCGAGGCCGTCGTCGCCGGCGACTACCGCCGATCGATGAACATCAAGGCGCCTACCGTCACTGCCATCACCGGCAAGCTCTCCGGCGGCAACCAGCAGAAGGTGGTGCTCTCGAAGTGGATGTTCTCGGACCCCGATGTCCTGATCCTCGACGAGCCCACACGCGGTATCGACGTCGGTGCGAAGTACGAGATCTACACGATCATCAACCGGCTCGCTGCCGAGGGGAAGGCTGTCATCGTCATCTCCTCGGAGCTTCCCGAGCTCCTCGGCATCTGTGACCGCATCTACACCCTCGCCGAAGGCCGCATCACCGCGGAAGTGCCCATCGGGCAGGCGACCCCTGAACTCCTCATGCAGTACATGACCAAGGAAAAGGACTGATTCCATGGCAACCTCCGTCAAGGACCCTGTCGTCGCGACGACGCCTCCCACCGTCAAGGAAGGGTTCTCCTTCCTGACCAGCAGGCTGCGGCAGATCGGTATCTTCGTCGCACTCCTCGTGATCGTCACGCTGTTCCAGGTGCTGACCGGCGGCGCACTGTTGCAGCCGGACAACGTCTCGAACATCATCGTGCAGAACAGCTACATCCTGCTCCTGGCCATCGGGATGGTCATGATCATCGTGGCCGGGCATATCGACCTGTCGGTCGGGTCGGTCGCGGCCTTCGTCGGAGCGATGTCCGGCATCATGATCCAGGACTTCAACTTCCCCTGGTGGGTGGCCTTTCTCGCATCGCTGATCATCGGTGGGCTCGTCGGTGCATGGCAGGGCTTCTGGGTCGCCTACGTGGGCATCCCGGCCTTCATCGTCACCCTCGCGGGCATGCTCGTGTTCCGTGGGCTCACGCAGATCGTCCTGGAGAACCAGCGCATCACCGGATTCCCCGAGGAGTACCGCCAGCTCGGCGGCGGCTTCCTGTTCCCCGGGCTGTTCCCGCCGGAGACCAACATCCTCGACTGGACCACCGTAGGACTCGGCCTCATCGCCGTCGCGCTGCTCGTCTTCACACAGCTCCGGGGACGCGCCACCCGCGCCCGCCTCAAGCTCGAGGACGAACCCGGTGCCTGGTTCTTCACGAAGCTCGCCTTCATCGTGGCGATCATCCTCGGCGTGACGTACCTGCTCGCCGGCTCCCGCAGCGGAACGCCGATCGTGCTCGTGGTCCTCGGCGTGCTGATCGTCGCCTACAGCGCCGTCATGGGCAACAGCGTCTTCGGCCGCCACATCTACGCGGTCGGCGGCAACCTCCAGGCGGCACAGCTGTCCGGCATCAACACCAAGCGCATCGACTTCATGCTCTTCGTCAACATGGGCGTGCTGGCCGCCCTTGCCGGACTCATCTTCACCGGACGCCTCAACTCGGCCGGTCCGGGCGCAGGCAACCTCTTCGAGCTCGACGCCATCGCGGCGGCGTTCATCGGTGGCGCGGCCGTGACCGGCGGCGTGGGAACCGTGATCGGGGCCATCACCGGTGGCCTCATCATGGGCGTGCTCAACAACGGCATGTCGCTCCTCGGCGTCGGCATCGACGTCCAGCAGTTCATCAAGGGAATGGTGCTCCTGCTGGCCGTCGGGTTCGACGTCTTCAACAAGCGCCGCGCCTCCAACGCCCTCAAGTAGGACAGCGCCTCACGTAGGACAGCGCCCTCAGGTAGGACGGAGAACGGAAGAAGCCGGAACGGGCGTGATGTCCCGTTCCGGCTTCTTCCGTCTGTGTGTGGTCTTGTTCCTGCTCCGGCGGGCCGGTACGTCCTACGAGGTGATCTGCCGCTTCGACGAGATGATGCCGGTGTTGAAACCTGCCAGGTTCAGGCCGCCGTGGAAGCGCGCGTGCTCGATCTTGATGCAGCGGTCCATCACGACGTTCAGGCCGGCCGCCTCGGCGTCGCGTGCGACGTCCTCGTGCCACGAGCCCAGCTGCAGCCACAGGGTCTTCGCGCCGACGTCGAGCGTCTCCTGCAGGACGGACGGCAGGTCGTCGTGCTTGCGGAACACGTCGACGACGTCGGGTACCTCGGGGAGGTCCTTGAGGGACCCGTAGGCCGGCTGCCCGAGGATCTCCTTCGCCACAGGGTTCACGAAGTACAGGCGGTAGGGCGAGGACGACTGGAGGTAGGTCGCGACGAAGTAGGAGGCCCGTGAGGGCTTGTCCGATGCTCCGACGATCGCCACGGACCGCGCGTTCCTCAGCAGGTTCAGCCGTTCGGGGGCCGACGGCCCTTCCCAGGTGCGTTCCGGTGCGGTGTTGCTCATGCTCCCACTCCTACTGCCCGTGTCGTCGAAGGGTCGCCCTCGTTTCCTCCGGCCGCCTCCTGCGGGAGCGTGTCGAATTCGTCGTCGGAAGCGTTCACCGCGATGTCGAGCGCCTGGTCGAGGTCCCACAGGATGTCGTCGAGATCCTCCAGTCCCACCGAGATGCGGACGAGGTCCTCGGGGACGCCCGCGGCGACGAGCTGCTCCGCGGAGAGCTGCTGGTGCGTCGTCGAGCCCGGGTGGATCACGAGGGTGCGGGAATCGCCTACGTTCGCGAGGTGCGAGGCGAGCTGCAGCGACTCGATGAACTTCTGGCCCGCCTTGCGCCCGCCCTTGATGCCGAAGCTGAACACGGATCCGGGGCCCTGCGGCAGGTACGTCTTGGCGCGCTCGTGGTGGGCGTGCGTGGGAAGCCCCGCGTAGTTGACGTACTCGACACGGGGGTCGGCCTGCAGCCACTCGGCCACGGCCTGCGCGTTCTCGAGGTGCTCGTCGAGGCGCTGGGCGAGGGTCTCCACGCCCTGCAGGAGCTGGAAGGCCGACATCGGCGACAGCGAGGGCCCGATATCGCGGAGCTGTTCGGTGCGCAGCTTGGTCAGGAACCCGTACTCGCCGAAGTTCCCCCACCACTGGATGTTCCCGTAGGAGGGGACGGGCTCGGTCATCATGGGGAACTTGCCGTTGCCCCAGTCGAAACGGCCGCTCTCCACGATCACGCCGCCGAGGGTGGTGCCGTGCCCGCCGATGAACTTGGTGGCGGAGTGGATCACGATGTCCGCGCCGTGCTCGATGGGTCGTACCAGGTAGGGCGTGCTGAGGGTGGAGTCGACGATGAACGGCACGCCGGCGTCATGCGCCACCTTGGCCAGGCCCGCGAGGTCCGCGATCTCGCCCGAGGGGTTCGCGATGACCTCCGCGTAGACGGCCTTGGTGTTCTCGCGGATCGCCGCCGCGTAGTCCGCCGGATCCGTTCCCGGGACGAAGGTGGTCTCGATGCCGAAACGGCGCAGCGTGACGTCCAGCTGGGTGACCGTCCCGCCGTACAGCTGCGAGGCGGCGACGATGTGGTCGCCTGCCTGGCAGAGCGCCGCGAAGGTGATGAACTCCGCACTCATGCCCGACGCCGTCGCCACCGCGCCGATGCCGCCCTCGAGGGACGCGATGCGCTCCTCGAACGCCGCGACGGTGGGGTTGCCGATGCGCGAGTAGATGTTGCCGTACTTCTGCAGGGCGAAGAGGTTGGCGGCGTCGTTCGTGTCCTTGAAGACGAACGACGTCGTCTGGTAGATCGGGACGGCCCGGGCGCCGTGGGTGGCGTCCGGGGTGCCGCCGGCGTGGAGCGCCCGCGTGCGGAAACCGAAGGAACGTTCTGCCATCAGACACCTGCCTTGCTGGGGACGGCGAGCGTACCGTCGGGGTCGAAGTCCACTCCCGCGCTGCGGGCCGCATCCGCCTCGAGTTCCCGCACGATCGGCAGGATGTCGGTGCCGAAGGCGGCCACTTCCTCCTGGAAGTGCAGGTAGCAGGTGAGGAAGAGGTTCACGCCGATTTTCTTGTACTCCACGATGCGCTCGGCGATCTGCTCGGGCGTTCCGATGAGTTGAGTCTTGAAGCCGTCGTTGTACTGCACGAGGTCCTCGAAGGTGGAGTCGGCCCACATGCCCTTGCCGTCCTTCGTCGAGGGGCCGGCTTCCTGCACGGCGTCGCGGAAGCCCTCCACCGCGGGGCGGTGCGCCTTCTCGACGATCTCGCGCAGGGTGTCGCGCGCCTCCTTCTCGGAGTCGCGTGCGATGACGAACCCGTTGAGGCCGTACCGCGGACGCCGCCCGGCCTGCTCGGCGGACGCCTGGACGCCGGCGATGTTGTCCTTGAATCCCTCGAGGTCCTTGCCGTTGGAGAAGTACCAGTCGGCCACGCGGCCCGCGGTGGCCTGGGCCGCCGTCGAGTTCCCGCCGAAGAAGACCTCGGGGTGGGGGCGCCCCGGAACGTCCACGGGAGCCGGACTCAGGGTGAAGTCGTTGATGTTGTAGTACTTGCCCGCCTGGCTGTAGCCCTCCTCCGTCCAGAGCCCGCGCAGCACACGGATGAACTCCTCGGTGCGGACGTAGCGCTCGTCGTGCTCGAGCCATTCGAGGCCGAAGTTGGTGAACTCGTCCTTCAGCCAGCCGGAGACGATGTTGACGGCGGCGCGGCCGTTCGAGATGTGGTCGGCGGTGATGATGTACTTCGCGAGCACACCGGGGTGCCACATGCCCGGGTGGACGGCGGCGATCACCTTCAGCTTCTCGGTGGCCGCCAGCAGGGCGAGGGAGAACGACGTCGCCTCGTGCTGCTTGTCCGCGCCGTAGGACGCGGCGTAGCGGGTCTGGGAGAGGGCGTACTCGAAGCCGGCGTCCTCGGCGATGCGAGCGAGCTTCTTGTTGTAGTCGAAGTCCCAGCTGGTGCGCTGCTCGATGGTCGAGACCACCAGGCCACCGCTGACGTTGGGGACCCAGTAGGCGAACTTGAGGGGCGTGGAAAGGTCGGCGATGCTCATGGTTTCCTCCATCGGTCTGGCAGTAGCACCCTAATGTCGCCGCGATGGTGCGGGGCCAGGGTTGCTGCGGCGTCAGTGAGCCAGATCTCTCAGCCGCTCGGGATGGTCACGTCGAGTGTGACACCGGGGCGCCGCAGATCCAAACAATATGTCGCCCAGTGGCAGGGATGCATCACCGGGTGTGAGCTCTCCTGCCTAGGGTGGAGGAATGGATAGCTGGAAGTCCGCGGGACGCACGCAGGAACGCAAGCTCTGGAACACGCTCTTCTGCGTCGGTGTCGTGCTGACCGTCACCCTGGGGAGCAGCATCCTGCTGGTCGCGGGCAGTGCCGGGTCGGCGGCCTCCGCCTGGTTCTATGTGCAGCAGTGGGTGCTGCTGGCTCTCAGTGCGGGCGGTACGGTCCTCGCCTTCCGTCGCTGGCGGTCCCTCCGCGCGTAGGGCACGGGCCGTCATGCCGCGCATAGGGTACGGGCCGTTATGCAAATGTGACAAACGCGGGGAGCGCTGGGTATCGTCGTCGCGTGCCTCCGTTCATAGGAGGCCCTCCCGGATGGATTGCCGAGCCCTGCCGCCGAACGGGATACGCACATCACCGAGGCGGGGACGGGGGAACCACAGTTCCACCGGGCGCGCAGGACCACCTGTCAGCGTCCTCGGGGTTAAGTCGTATCGCATCACCAACCGTTGATGCCCACGGCCGGGTGACTCCCATCCGAACCCGACAGCTCACCCCGCAGGCATGGGAGAGGTATACATCCATGTCACGAAAGACTTCCCCGGCGCGCCACCGTGCCGACATCGACGGCAACATCGCGCTGACGGGCCTGTCCCGCGCAGCGAAGGCCCACGCCACCGCCGTCGGCCGTCCGATCGCCATCGTCGCCGTCACCTCGGGCCTCGCGCTCGGCGCGGTGGGCACCGCCCACGCCGGTGAATACTCCGACCAGCGCACGGCCTCGGTTCCCGCTGCTGCCGCTGCGTCGGTCGTACCGACCCCTGCACCGGCTCCGGCACCCGCCGCTTCACCTGCCGTATCGGGCGCCATCCACACCGTCGTCGGCGGCGACACCCTCGGCGCGATCTCGGCCGCCTACGGGGTGGACCTGACTGCGGTCCTCGCAGCCAACGGCCTCTTGCTCACATCGGTGATCTTCCCGGGCGACAGCATCGCCATCCCGACCGGAGGCGGAGCGCAGGCCCCGGCGCAGACCGTGTCTGTTCCCGTCGTGTCCGTTCCCGTGGCCAACGCTGCGGCAGCGGTCACCCAGCAGGCACCCGCTATCGCCCCGGCAGCGCCGGTCCAGCAGGCCGCAGCCGTTGCGCCGGCCTCGGTCGCCGCTGCCCCCGCATCGAGCGTGTACCTCGCCTCGGCGGACATCACCCCGATCGCTTCCTCCAGCGGCGTCGCCGGCACCCTTGTGGCGTCGGCCCAGGCGCAGCTCTCAGCGGGCGCGATCCAGGACTGCACCGTGCTGGTCGAGAAGGCGCTGCGTGCCGCCGGCATCTCCGTGGGCGACCTCGGCCCGTCGCAGTTCTTCCAGTTCGGCTCCACCGTGGCGACCCCGGCCCCCGGCGACATCGTCATCACGGCCGGGCACGTGGCCATCTATGTCGGCGGTGGCCAGGTCATCAGCAGCGGCATGAACGGCTCGAACCTCACCATGCAGCACCCCCTCTCGGACCTCCCGGGGGCATCCTTCGTTCGGGTAGCGGGCTAGTACCGGAACGGACCATACGCGGGAAGCGGCAGGTGCTTGGACGGGGCGCCTGCCGCTTCCTCTTTTAACGCGGGCCGGTCTTCGACGCGGGTCAGCGCCTGCCGGCCAGGACGTCCTGGATGCCGGGAATGCAGCCCTCGTTCTGCAGCGAGGTGGTGTCCCCGAGCGGGGTGCCCTCGTACAGCTGCGTCAGCAGGCGACGCATGATCTTCCCCGACCTCGTCTTGGGCACGTCCGGCACGACGACGACGGCCGAGGGCCGCGCGATCGGTCCGATGGCCTCCGCGACATGCGCGCGCAGCGTGGCCGACACGTCCGTGTCCGGATCCGCGCCCGGCGCCAGCACCACGAAGGCCGCGATGGCGTGGCCCGTCAGCGGGTCGGGGACCGGACAGGCTCCGGCTTCGGTCACGAGCGGGTGCGCCACGAGCGCCGACTCGATCTCGATCGTGGAGAGGCGGTGGCCGGAGACGTTGATGACGTCGTCCACGCGCCCCAGGATCCAGGTGTCGCCGTCGTCGTCGTACCGCGCGCCGTCGCCGGCGAGGAACCAGCCCTGCGCGGCGAATTTCCGCCAGTAGGAGTCGAGGTAGCGCTGCGGGTTGCCCCAGACGGTGCGCGCCATGGCCGGGCCGTGGCGGTCCACGACGATCAGGCCCTGTACCCCGGGACGCACCTGCCGGCCTTCCTCGTCGACGATCCGGGTGCTGACCCCCGGGAGGGGGCGCGCGGCGCAGCCGGGCTTGAAGTCGGTGTCCGTGGGGCTGGGTGAGAGGACCGTGGCCCCGGTCTCGGACTGCCACCACGTGTCGACGACGGGAACCTCGTCGCGGCCGAGGTTCCTCCGGAACCAGCGCCACGCCTCGGGGTTCACCGCCTCACCGACCGTCCCCAGGACGCGGATGCTGGAGAGGTCGTAGGAGGACGGGACGCCGTCGGGGAACCAGCCCATCAGTGACCGGACCAGGGTGGGCGCCGTGTAGTAGCTGGTGACGCCGTAGCGTTCGATGATCTCGAAGTGGCGGCCGGGATGCGGTGTGTTCGGGGTGCCCTCGAAGATGACCTGCGTGGCGCCGTTGGACAGCGGCCCGTACAGCTCGTACGTGTGCGCCGTGACCCACGCGAGGTCGGCGGTGCACCAGTGGACGTCCCGGTCCCGCAGCGACGGATCGGGATTGCTGAAGAGGTGCTCGAAGCTCCACGACGCCTGGGTGAGGTAGCCCCCCGAGGTGTGCACCAGCCCCTTCGGCTTCCCGGTCGTACCGGAGGTGTACATGATGAACAGCGGCGTCTCGGCGTCGAAAGCTTCCGGCTCGTGGTGCGCGGGAGCGGTGTCGACGACGTCGTGCCACCACACGTCGCGCCCCTCGGTCCAGCTGACGTCGGAGCCGGTACGGCGCACCACGAGGACGTACTCGATGCTGTTCGTACCCGCCACCGCGGCGTCGGCATTGGCCTTCACCGGGACGGCGGCGCCGCGGCGGAATTGCCCGTCCGTGGTGACGAGCAGCTTGGCCCCGGTGTCCTCCACCCGGAAACGGAGGGCCTCTGCGGAGAAGCCGCCGAACACGAGGGAGTGCACGGCTCCGATGCGCGCGCAGGCGAGGGTGATCACGACCGTCTCGACGAGGACGGGGAGGTAGATGACCACGCGGTCGCCCTTGCCGATGCCGAGGGCGAGCAGGGCGTTGGCCGCGCGCGACACCTCGTCCTGCAGCTGCGCGTAGGTGACCGTGCGGCGGTCCCCGGGTTCGCCCTCGAAGTGGAGCGCGACCCGGTCGCCGCGACCGGCCCGGACGTGCCGGTCGACGCAGTTCGCCGCGACGTTGAGAGTGCCCCCGGCGAACCACTCGATGACGGGGACGCTGAGCGATCCGTCCTCCTGCGGGACTGCCCGGTCGAAGGTGTGGAGGGTGTGCCACGGGGCGTCCCACTCGAGCCGGCCTGCCTGCTCCGCCCAGAAGGCGAGTCGGTCAGCTTCCACTGCAGCGTCCCTTTCCGTCGTGGTCGTGCCTATGCCCACCGCCGCACCGCCCAGCGCTCCGCGATTCCCAGCAGGGCGTCGGTGGTCTTGCCGATGACGGCCAGCAGGATGATCGCTAGGATGATCCGGTCGACGCGGCCGTTCTGCTGGGAATCCGTCAGCAGGAAGCCGAGGCCCATCGAGGAGGCGATGAGCTCCGCCGCCACGAGGAACAGCCAGGACTGCGCGAGGGCGAGCCTCAGGCCCGAGAACAGGGCGGGGACGACGGCGGGAAGCTGCACGGTGGTCAGCAGGCGGACGCCGTTCAGCCCGAAGGCACGCGCAGCCTCGACGAGGTTGCGGTCCACGTGGCGCAGCCCGAGGTAGAGCGTGGTGAAGACGGGGAAGAACGCGCCGATGGTGATCAGCGTGACCTTGGAGTCCTCGTTGATGCCGATCCAGAGCACCAGCAGCGGGACCCAGGCGAGGGACGGAACCGCGCGGAGGGCTCCGACGGTGGGCGTCAGGAGGATGTCGGCGATGCGGGAGAGTCCCAGCAGGGCGCCGGCCAGCACCCCGAGCAGGGAGCCGATGAGGAACCCGAGCAGCACGCGCTGGGTGGAGATCAGGATGTGGTTGGCGAGCTGTCCGCGCTGCACCAGGTCGACGGCGGCCGCGAGGACCGATGCCGGGGAGGGCAGCTGCGACGCCCGGAAGTACCCCGAGGCGGTGCTGAGATGCCATGCGAGCAGGATGAGCGCCGGGACGATGAGCCCGAGCAGGACCACGCCGGCGCGGCGCCCCCCTCGCAGGCGCGTCCGTCCGCCGTCGCCCTTGGCCGCGGACCCGGTTCCCGGGAAGCCGGTGGCCTCGAGGCCCTCCTTGCTGAGAGGAGTCGCGCTGCTGCCCGTCAGGTATTCCGCACTCATGAGCCGGAACCGATGGCGGCCGGGTCCGCCTTCTCCACGAGCGAGGCATCGAGGAGGGAGTCGAGGGCGTCGTCGATCTGGTCCTGGCTCTGCACGTCACCGGTCTCCACGAAGACGGGGCCGATCTTCTCGAGGACGCTGCGCTGGGCATCGCCGGGGGCGGGATCGACATCGAGGTTGGTGCGGTCGATGATCACCGAGTTCGCCACGGCCTGGTCGATGCCGGCGACCTCCGCGAGGATCGAGGCCGTTTCCTCGGGGTTCTCCTTGGCCCACTCCCGGGCCTTCTCGTAGGCGTTCACCACGGTCTGCGCGACGTCGGGCTTCTCCGAGAGAAAGTCCTCCGTCGCGTTGAGGAAGCCGTAGGTGTTGTAGTCGATGTCCCGGAAGAACAGCTGCGCGCCGTCCTGCTCCGCGGCGGCCATGATCGGATCCAGCCCGGACCAGGCGTCGACGGCGCCGCTCGCCAGCGCGGCGCGCCCGTCGGCGTGCTGCAGGTTCTCGATGGTGACGTCGGACTGCTCCACGCCCGCGGCCTCGAGTGCCTGTAGCAGGAAGAAGTACGGGTCGGTGCCGCGGGTGGCGGCGACGGCCTTGCCGCGCAGGTCCTCGACGCTGGTGATGCCGGAGTCCGGCAGCGTCACGAGGGCCGCCCACTCGGGCTGGGAGTAGATGTCGATGGCCTTGATGGGGGAGCCGTTCGAGCGCGCGAGCAGGGCGGCGGAACCGGCCGTGGAACCGACATCGATCGCTCCGGCACGCAGGGCCTCATTCGCCTTGTTGGATCCCGCGGACTGTACCCAGTTGACGGTGATGTCCTGGTCCGCTAGTTCGTCCTCGAGCCAGCCCTGCTCCTTGATGATGAGGCTGAGGGGGTTGTAGGTGGCGAAGTCGATGTTGAGGGTCCCGCCCTGGGTCGCTTCACCGGCGGCAGCGGTCTCGGTGTCGGCTGCGTTCTCGCCGGCCAGGCAGCCAGTGAGGCCGAGCGAGAGTGCCGTGGCGAGTGCGAGGGTGGGCAGGAAGGCGCGGCGGTTCATGGTGGTCCTTTGAGTGGGTGGTGCGAAAGGGCAGGAAGGCGCCGCGGTCCGGCAGCGCCGGGCGCGGCGGGAACCGGGCTAGTGTCCGGTGACGCCGAGCAGGGAGAGCAGCGAGCTTCGGAGCGCCCCGAGGTCGGCGGAGTTGCGGTCCCGCGGGCGTGCACCGGGCACGGTCACGAGTTCCGCAATGGTGGAACCGGGCTGGTCGGCGTCGCCGCGTCCGAGGACGAGAATCCGGTCGGCGAGCTGCAGGGCTTCGTCGACGTCGTGCGTGACGAGCAGCACCGTGGTGGGCTGCGCGCGGTGGATGTCCAGCAGGAGGTCCTGCATCCTGATGCGCGTCAGCGCGTCGAGGGCTCCGAAGGGCTCATCGAGCAGCAGCACGCCGGGGTTGCGGGCGAGGGCGCGGGCCAGCGATGTGCGCTGGGCCATGCCACCGGAGACCTCGCGCGGCCGGTGCTTCGCGAAGGTGTCGAGGCCCACGAGCTTCAGCAGCTCGAGGACCTTCGCCTTGCCGGCGCTCGCGCTGGAGGACTTGGGCAGCCCGATCGCGACGTTGGCCTGCAGGGTGTGCCAGGGCAGCAGCCGGGGTTCCTGGAACGCGACCGCGCACCGCTCATCGATGCCGGTCACGGGCGTTCCATCGATGATGACCTCCCCGCTGTCGGGGATGTCGAGTCCAGCGGCGGCACGCAGAAGGGTGGACTTACCGCATCCGCTGGTGCCGAGGATGGCGAGGATCTCGCCCGGCTTCACTTCCACGGTGACGTCCCTGAGCACGACCCGCCGGTCGCCGGACGAGCCGAAACTGCGCCCGAGGCCGGAGAACCTGACGCCGAGGGCCTGCTTGTGGTGGGGCTTGGTGCTGCCCGGTGCCAGAACTGCGGTCATGGTGTCTCCATCGGTCCTGGCGGTAGCACCCTACGGTACGAGCCTTCGCCACCGTTCGCGGTGGTGCCCGTGGCTCGGGCCTCGATATTGCCCGGCATCAGGGGGATGCGGACAACCAGGGTTGCTGCGGCTTCATCGATCCAGGTCTCTCGGCCGCTCGGGATGGTCCCTCCTATGAAACGCCCGCAGTGGGGGAGGAGCAAAATAGGGCGTGTAACAAAGGCTGTAACAAACCGGAAGTCGAGGGAGGCGCCGTGGCACACCAGAACGATCCGCAGGTGATTCGGAGGCTCCTGAGGGAGCACGGCCGCTGGGCGGTGGTGGGTCTGTCCAACAACCCGCGCCGCGTCGCCGTCGGTGTCTCACGGTTCCTGATGGACGGGCTCGGGATGGAGGTCATCCCGGTGAGCCTCAAGGGCGACGACGTCCACGGGCAGAAGGGCTATACACGGCTCGCCGACATCCCGGGAACCATCGACGTCGTCGACTGCTTCGTCAACTCGTCCCGGGTGGGCGCCGTCGTCGACCAGGCGATCGCCGTCGGTGCCAGGGCGGTGTGGCTGCAGCTCGGCGTCATCGATGAGGACGCTGCCCGGCGCGCGGCCGACGCCGGGCTCGATGTCGTCATGGACACGTGCCCCGCGATGGAGGCACCGGCACTCGGCCTCTAGCTACATGCGCTGGTACTTCGATCTCACCACCATGAAGACTCCGTAGGCCATGAGGCCTACTGCGACGGCGCCGAGGAGCCAGGGACCGAACGGCTGGTCGCGCAGCGCCTTGAGGGCGCCGTCGAGCCCTGTCGACTTCTCGGGGTCGTTCGTCACCGTGGCGCCGATGACGAGGATCCCGAGGACTCCGAGGGCGAATCCCTTGGCGATGTAGCCCGCGGTCCCGAGCCCGACGACGGCGCTGCCGGTACTTCCGGAAGGGAGGCCCGAGAGTTTCCTGAGGAACCGCCGGGTGCCGCCGCTGTAGACGTAGTAGCCGGCGACCGCGAGGATGCCGACGCCGATCGCGAGGAGGAGGGCCGTACCCGCGGGGTTCGACATCAGCGACGCGGTCAGCCCCTTCGTGCTGCTGCTGCTGTTGCTCGAGCCGCCGAGCGCATACCTGCCGAAGGTCACACCGATTGCTGCATAGACGACGGCCTGGCCCCCGCTCTTGAGCCGGAACTTGAGCTTGTCCCTGTCGCTCCCACCCCTGGCGCCGAGGAACACCTCGCTGAGCTGGAACAGGGCGAGGGCGATGCACCCGATGAAGCAGAACCACAGGAGGAAGGTCCCGCCCGGACTGCCCGCAAGCTGCCCGATAGCACCGCTCTGGTCCGCGCTCCCCGAGCGGCCGGTCGCCAGCCCGAGGGCAATCAGGCCGATCAGGAAGTGGAGGATACCTGCCGCCACATAGCCGGCCCGGGCAGCGAGTTCGAAGCCCTTCGAGTTGACGACCTCCCCGGCGGCGTCGGATGCCCTGTCCGCGGCATCCCTTCCGGCATTCTTCCGGGCGTTCTTCCCGGCCGATGGATGGCCCAGCTTCTTCGATGACCTGTTGGACGCCGTCTTCGGTGCCATGGTGCTCCCGCCTCCTTGCCGGATCGGCGGACGCGTACGCCGCAGGTGCGGGCCCGGTCCGGTCTGGACACCATCCTGCCACTGCTCCGGCCACCCCGGTACGTTTCCTGTCCACTAGGTTGGGACGGAGGCCCCTGGGGCAGCACGTCGGCGGGCATCGGAAGGGGAGCAGCATGGAGCAGTTCACGTACGAGGAGCAGGGCGCTACAGACAGGCCCTTCCCCGAGCCGTTCGAGGGGGGCTGGCCCGCCGGCTATACCGTGATGGTCGAGTCCCACGAGATTCCGACCGACGACCCGTCCGGGGCGTTCGCCGCCCTCACCGAGGGGATCCTCGGGTGGGAACTGCATCGCCGTGCAGGCCTCACCATGGAGCCGGATGCAGAACGGGCGGCGCCCGGCCTCCGTGTCGTCTCCGGTTTCGGTGTGGGTCCCGCCCGGATCAAGGCTCCCTGCAGGGTCATCTGGGCGAAGGCGGCCCAGCTGGACGGCGCGGGCAGGGCCGTCCCGGGACAGCGCGGCGGATTCGGATACGGGACACTGCCCGGGCATCCCGTGCGGGGCGAGGAGGGCTTCTATGCGGAGCTGACCGCGGACAGCCGCCTGCTGTTCATCTGCTCGGCCTACAGCATGCCCGCAAGCCTCCTGTTCCGGCTCGCCGCGCCCGTCACCCGGCTGACCCAGCGGTACGTCCTGTCGCGCTATGTGAGGGCGGCGCGTGAGCTGGCGGCGGGCGCCTGACCCTGCGGATCCCGCCGGCATCATCCGGGGCCCAGTCCGGGCGACTGGATCTCCGATCCTCCGATGTGCGCTGTTACCGAACCGTTATACGCCTGGTCGACCGACTCATTGCTTCAGACACCGAACGGCCCTAGGTTGAGGAACACAGTGATCGCCCAGGGAAGTCCCAGCATTTCGGGATCAGCGCCCTGGAACAGCGATCGGCGGATTCCGATTTCTTGTCTCGCGGCGCCCTCCAAGGGAGGACGCCGCTTGCGTGTGGCGCCGCAGGCTGCGCCGTCGGGAACGGCCCGGGGGAAACTACGTGTTGTCAGGAGACGCGCACACATGATCGTTACCAAAAAATGGATCGCTGCAGGATCGACCGCCACCCTTCTCGCCGGTGGACTGTTCCTCGGGGCCCCGATGGCTTCAGCCGCACCGGGTGACGCAGCCTGCCTGCAGGCATCCGTCCAGTTCAACGCAGCACTCGGTGCCGCCGGGATCGACGTCGCCTTCGTCAGCCAGCTCGAGCTCGCCACGGCGGCCGTCGTCGCCGCTGCGGAGAATTACGAGGTGGTCAGCGAGGCCGCAGTGACCTCCCAGGCTGCGGTGGATGCGGAGGCGGTCCTGGCGCAGGCTGACGAGGACTACCAGGCCGCCCTCGCGCTGGCAGCAGCCGAGCAGGCCGAGTACGACGCCGCCCTGCTAGCAGCCGGAGGGGACGTGACCGTCCCAGCCGTCGTCACGGCGCAGGGCGAGCTCACCGTCGCACTCGCTGCGCAGGCAGCGGCACTCAACGCCGCCGAAGCCGCAGCCGCCGCCTATGAGGTGGCTATCTACACCCCCGCGGTCCAGGCCGCGGAGGACGCCCTCGAGAGCGCATCGGTCACCGCCGACGCGCTCATCACCCAGCTCAGCGGGGATGAAGCAGCTGCAGCAGAGCTCATCGCCCTGTTCAAGGCGTTCCTTGCCGCCTGTGACGCCGGCGCCATCGGCGTCGACCCCGTTACGCCCGTCGTGGTTCCTGTTCCGGTGGCGCCGGTCGCCCCGGTTGTACCCGTGACGGTCGCCCCGGTCACCCCGGTTGTGCCCGTGACAGTCGCCCCGGTCACCCCGGTCACCCCTGTCGCTCCTGTCGCGACCAACAAGGGCCTGAACGTGCAGACCGCCGTCGCCACCGAGGACGACAGCCCGGCAGTTGCCCTCCTCGCCGCACTGCTGGCAGTCGGTGTCGCTGTGCCCGTGGCCACCGCCGCCCGCATGCGACGCCTCGCGCGCGCACAGCGCTAGCACAGGGCCGTCCCGGCCCGGCGATCTGGTCCACAACCCTTCGCCGGGCCGGGACGGTGCACCATCCCTCACCACCCCAGGACAGCGCAACGCATGGAACAGCACGGAGTCGACGAACCGTCCGGCCAGCAGCTCGGCACCCCTGCGCGCAGCGGGGCCCCCGAGCGGTCCCGGAAGCGGTGGATGGCGCTTCCGCTCGTCGCGGCGGCCGGCCTCGCGATCGCCGTATCTGTCCTGCCGCCGGACTCCTCCGGAGCGCCATCAGCCGCGCCGTCGAGCACTCTGTCCGCCGTCGCGACGCCTTCGGCAGCCCCTTCAGCGGCTCCCGCGGCGACGCCGCCCGCTGTGGATCCAGGGCCGGCCGCCTCCCAACCCGTTGCGCTGTCCTTCGCCGCCGCCGACATCGACATGGCCGTACTCCCGCTGACCCCCAGCGACGCGGACCTGGCAGCGCAGTCGCTGGTGCCGCCGCTCACCCTCGATGCGTACTGGCTCACGCCGTACGGGGTTCCTGGCGCAGGTTCTAACAACACCACCTACATCGCCGGGCACAGCTGGGACGGCCAGGACGCACCCTTCAACCGGCTGAGCGACGAATCGCTCGTGGGAAGCGAGTTCACGCTCACCACGCAGACCGGGGACATCACGTACGTCGTCGATTCGGTCCTCACGCACGACAAGGACACCCTGAAGGACAGCGACATCTGGAACATCGTCCCGAACCGGGTGGTCCTCATCAGTTGCTACACCGAGGACCCCTGGGGCAAGAACGTCGTCGTCACGGCGATGCCCAAGACTGCCTGAGCCGGCCCGCCCTTCTCTTCAGCCCGCCCTTCGCTTCGGCCTCACGGCGCTTCGGTGTCACGGTGGAGGCTGCCACCCGCGTGGGATGACGGCCTCGGCACTGGGCCTACCTGCCGCCCTTGCCCGGTTTCGTAACCGTCGTCGTCGGGCTGCGAACCCGGGGCTGCGGCTCAGGTGCGGTGGAACGCCGCCACGGGTTGGGGCACCCGCCACGGCTCAGCCCGATAAGTCCTGCCCTTCGCCACCGCCGCGATACCGGCGGGAGACGGAGCAGGCAGCCGTCGTCGTCGGGCTGCAAACCCGGGGCTGCGGCTCAGGTGCGGTGGAACGCCGCCACGGGTTGGGGCACCCGGCGCGGCGGCCCGGCCCCAACAAGCAGCCCCAACAAGCAGCTCCCAACCAACACGCCCGCCGCGATGGACTCCGATCGGCCCGGAAGACGGAGGAGGCCGCCACCCCGTCGGGTGGCGGCCTCCTGCCGGTCGGGCGTGCTGCCGGTCGTGTGACTAGCCGAAGTGCTTCGGCAGGGTTTCCTCGTGTGCCTTCCGGAGCTGGTCCAGCGGCAGGTTGAAGTAGCCCTGCACGTCGAGCGCCTGGTTCTCCGTGTCCACCACGCCGATGCGGATGGTCGGGAAGTTCCGGGCCGTGCACATGTCGTTGAAGCGCACTTCCTCCGAGCGGGGGACGCTGACGACGGCGCGTGCCTGGCTCTCACTGAACAGAGCGGTGAACGCGTCGATGCCGTCGCGCTCGCACAGCTCGTCGAGCCCGATCCGCGCACCGACACCGAACCGCAGCGCCATCTCGCTCAGGCCGGCCGCCAGGCCGCCCTCGGAGAGGTCGTGCGCGGCGTCGATCATGCCGTCACGCGAGCAGTTGACGAGGATCGCCGCAAGGGTCTTCTCCGCCGCGAGATCCAGTGCGGGAGGCTGGCCGCCGAGGTGGCCGCGCAGGTTGGCCCACTCGGAACCGTCCAGCTCGTCCGCCGTCGTGCCCAGCAGGTAGACAGCCTGGCCGTCCTCGCGCCAGCCCGACGGCGTGCGCCGCGCGACGTCGTCGAACACGCCCAGGACGCCGACCACCGGGGTGGGGTGGATGGCGACGCCGCCGGTCTGGTTGTAGAGCGAGACGTTGCCGCCGGTCACGGGCACACCGAGTTCCTGGCAGGCATCCGCGAGGCCGCGCACGGTCTCGGCGAACTGCCACATGACCTCGGGGTCCTCGGGGGACCCGAAGTTCAGGCAGTCGGTGACGGCGAGGGGCTCGGCGCCCGAGGTGGCCACGTTGCGGTAGGCCTCCGCGAGGGCCAGGCGCGCGCCCTCATAGGGGTTGAGGTAGGAGTAGCGGCCGTTGGCGTCGGTCGAGATGGCGACGCCGAGGCCGGTCTCCTCGTCCACGCGCACCACTCCGGCGTCGTCGGGCATGGCGAGCGCCGTATTGCCCTGCACGTAGCGGTCGTACTGGTCCGTCACCCAGTTCTTCGCGCACATGTTGGGGGAGGCCATGAGTTCGAGCACGGCCTCGCGCAGGTCCCCGGGCTCTGGGACGAAGGAGTTTCCCTGGACGCCGTCCAGCCACTCCGGCCGGTGGTACGGGCGGTCGTAGACGGGTCCCTCGTGGGCGACGGTGCGCGGATCGACGTCGACGATCTTCTGGCCGTCCCACTCGATGATGAGGCGCCCGGTGTCGGTGACCTCGCCGAGCCAGGAGTACTCCACGGCCCACTTGTCCATGATCGCCTCGAACGCCGCGGCGTTCTCGGGCGTCACGACCGCCATCATGCGCTCCTGCGACTCCGACATGAGGATCTCGCCCGGTGTCAGGGAGGGGTCGCGCAGCAGCACGTTGGTGAGTTCGACGTGCATGCCGCCGTCGCCATTCGACGCCAGCTCCGACGTCGCGCAGGAGATGCCCGCGGCGCCGAGGTCCTGGATGCCCTCGACCACGGAGGCCTTGAACAGTTCGAGGCAGCACTCGATGAGCACCTTCTCGGCGAACGGATCGCCCACCTGGACCGCGGGGCGCTTGGAGGGCTTGGCGTCATCGAAGGACTCGGACGCGAGGACGGACGCGCCGCCGATGCCGTCGCCGCCGGTGCGGGCGCCGAAGAGGACCACCTTGTTGCCGGCGCCGGAAGCGTTGGCGAGGCGGATGTCCTCGTGGCGCAGCACGCCTACCGCGAGGGCGTTGACGAGCGGGTTGCCCTGGTAGACGGAGTCGAAGACCACTTCACCGCCGATGTTCGGCAGGCCGAGGGAGTTGCCGTAGCCGCCGATGCCCGAGACGACGCCGTGGACGAGCCGCGCAGTGTCGGGGTGGTCGATCGCACCGAAGCGCAGCGGGTCCATGACGGCGACGGGACGCGCGCCCATCGAGATGATGTCGCGGACGATGCCGCCGACGCCGGTCGCGGCACCCTGGTAGGGCTCCACGAAGGACGGGTGGTTGTGGCTCTCCACCTTGAACGTCACGGCCCAGCCGTCCCCGATGTCGACGACACCGGCGTTCTCGCCGATGCCCACGAGCAGGTGCTCCTTCATGGCCTCGGTGACCTTGTCGCCGAACTGGCGCAGGTGCACCTTGGAGGACTTGTAGGAGCAGTGCTCGCTCCACATCACCGAGTACATGGCGAGCTCCGCGCCGGTGGGCCGGCGGCCGAGGATCTCCTCGACGCGCTGGTACTCGTTCTCCTTCAGGCCGAGTTCGGCCCAGGGGAGCGCCTGGCCGGGGGTGGCCTCGGCGTTCGCGACGGTGTCGATGTTGAACTTCTTGGACGTTGCCTCTGCAGTCACCTTAACCAACCAGTTTCTTGAGTACCGATGTGAAGATGCCGAGACCGTCCGTGCCTCCACGGACCTCGACCTCCCCGCGCGCCGAGGAGTCGGGTCCGAAGCCCGCCTCCACTGCGTGCTCGGGGTGGGGCATGAGCCCGACGACGTTGCCCGCGGCGTTCGAGATGCCGGCGATGTCGCGGCGCGAGCCGTTGGGGTTGCCGTCGACGTAGCGGAAGACCACACGGCCCTCGCCCTCGAGTTCGTCGAGCGTGTAGTTGTCCGCGACGAACTGGCCGTCCTGGTTCTTGAGCGGGATGACGAGTTCCTCACCCTGCGCGTATTCCGACGTCCAGAACGTGTCCGCGTTCTCGACCCGCAGGCGCTGGTCGCGGCAGATGAAGTGGAGATCGTTGTTCTTGATCATCGAGCCGGGCAGGAGGTGCGCCTCGGTGAGGACCTGGAAACCGTTGCAGATGCCGAGCACGGGAAGGGCGTCGGCCCCGCCGGATGCTGCTGCGGTGATCTGCTCCATGAGTGGGGCGAAGCGGGAGATGGCGCCTGCCCGGAGATAGTCCCCGTAGGAGAACCCACCGGGGATGATGACGGCGTCGACGTCCTGCAGGCTGTGGTCACCGTGCCACAGGTGGATCGCGCTGCCGCCGGCGAGGCGGACAGCGCGGACGGCGTCGCGATCGTCGAGCGAGCCGGGGAACGTGACGACGCCGACCTTCACGCCGTTGAGCGGGCTGTCCTCGTTGTTCGAGGCGACCGGCTGCGGGCCGCCGATGAGGGGCGTCCCGATATTGGAGGTGGTCACTGTGCGTCCTCCTCGAGAACCTCCACGCGCGTGACATCCTCGATGACGGGGTTGGACAGCAACGTGGCGGCGGCGTGGCGGGCCTGCTCGAGGATCTCCTCGGTGACGTCACCGTCCACGGTCAACTCGAAGCGCTTGCCCTGGCGGACACCGGCGAAGCCGGTGAGGCCGATCCGGGGGAGGGCTCCGGCGATCGCCTTACCCTGCGGGTCGAGGATCTCGGGCTTGGGCATGACGTCGACAACAATCCGGGACATCCGGCAACTCCTGTGCGTGAGCGGCAAGTGCTGGGGATTCCAGCATTAAATGCAGTAGCCCGGAAGTGCCGTCTCACGCCGCATCTGGGTTGACACCGGCGCTCCGCGAGCTTGCCCTACAAGTCTACCGGGGATTCGCCGGGTGCCCGTCCGCCCCGGACGCCTCCACGGAAGACAGAAGACGGATCTCCCACTCCCGACGGGCGGGTAGGGCCGAATCCGCCCGGACGGTGCGCGGCGCGCGGTCAGGCGCTACAGCGCCCCAGGGGCCCCGAGGATGTCCCGGACCCTGTTCCATCGTGAGATCTCGCAGCCATCCGTCAGGGCGAAGGAGGCGAGGATCGACGTTCCGTCCAGCATGCCGGTGATGCTGGCGGTCTGGGGGCCTCCGTACTGCTGGGTGCAGATGATGTCCTTGTTGGGGCGGGCCGTGAAGAACTCCGCGCCGAGCCGGGCGAGGGCGGCGCAGGCGGCCTCGGCGCCGGGGAGCGTCGAGGCGGGACCAGGCGCGCCGTTCACGCATTCGAGGACATACTGCACGGGTTCCGCGGACGCGTCCTGCTGGAGGGAGATGGTCAGCAGAGCGGTGGTGCCCGAGGCGGCGGGAGGTACCGTCGGCACCGCGCTTCCGTCCGGCATCGGCGTCGAGGCTCCGGGTGTCCCGGAGGCTTCGGGCGCCCCGGGTGTCCCGAAGGGATCGGGGGAGGACTGCACGGCGGTCTCCTGCTCTGTCGGTTCGGCTGCTGGCCCGCCGCATGCGGAGAGGGCGAGCGGCAGTGCGGCGAGGACGAACGCGAGCCGCACGGCCCCTCGGCGTGGCCGGGCTGCTCGGTTCAGGACAAGCGTCGTCATGGTGGTCCCCCTCGCCTGCCAGCGTACTGGCTGGTGAAGGCTCAACGAGGGACGACGGCGGAGCGTCCCGGTCCGGACCGTCGACGCCGCGTATCGTCACGGCCTGCCGAGGGTCGGGGATTGGGGATCGGGGATGGGGGCGGCGTCGGGGCCCGGCGAGGACCGGCGCCGTCACGGCCCGCCGAGGGCCCTCTCGAGGTGGTCCAGCAGTCGCGCCCGGAGCGCCTGTGATTCCTCGGCGAAGCCGCGCTGCAGGCGGACGTACTCGGCCTTGCCCTCGGCCGTCTCGATGGCGATGGGCGCGTACCCCCAGTCCGCGAGGTCGTACGGCGATGCCCTCATGTCCATCGTGCGGATCCGCCACGAGAGCTCGAAGCAGTCCATCACCAGTTCGCTCGGCAGGAGGGGAGTGAGCTTGTAGGCCCACTTGTAGAGATCCATGTTGGCGTGCAGGCAGCCCGGCTGTTCGAGGTCCCGCTGCGTCTCCCGCGTGGGTGCATGCTCATTGAGGGGCACGGCTTCCGGCGCGTAGAAACGGAAGGCGTCGAAGTGGGTGCACCGGATGCGGGACTGCTCGACGACGTCGTCCGTGCCCGCGGTACCCAACCGGAGCCGGAGGTATTCGTGCCGCACTCCGTGCACTGCCGACCGGTAGGCCATGGCCCACTCGTGTAGCCCGAAACAGCCGAACTGCGCCGGCCGTGCCGCTGTCCGGGCGAGGATCAGCCGGGCGAAGTCGACCGACTCGCGCCGTTCCGCCGCGAACCTGCGCACATCCACCCGGACGCCGTCGTCGTCTGCCGTGTAGTACTTCCAGGTGGCACGTCCGGCCGCCGCCGCTCCCGCCAGCACCACACCGGCTCCCGGATGCCAGCGCAGCAGCTGGCCCGGCTTCTGGTTGTAGTAGGTGAAGAGGAAGTCCTCGACGGGATGCCTGGTGCCGCGGGACCGGCGGTCGAGATAGGGGTCGGCGAAGCGGGCGGCACGTTCCTGGTGCCGCCGTTCACGATCCTGCCAGTCGACCGCCTGCAGGCGGGGCAGGAGGACGTCGGACATCCTTCCATTATCACCGCGAGTTGAATCGGTAAATACTGCGCGGAAATTGTGCCCGGCGTACACGCATTCGGGCCGACTCCATGAGTTGCCTCGGGTAAGTTTGAAGTCGCCGTGGCGTCTGTGGGCATCGTCACAGATCGGTCCCATTCGGGAGACCGCGGTATCGGGGGAACGGCCGTGGCCGGACCGCACTTCATGAAAGGTCTCACTGTCCTATGACACGACGGAGAAAAGACGGACGGGGAAGCGGCGCCGTACGCGCTGCCGCGGCAATCGTCCTGGGTCTGCCGCTACTGGTGGCCTCGACGGCAGTGGTACCTGCTGCCTTCGCAGCTCCAGCCCCGGCCGGTTCGGTGACGCCGCAGAAGGCGCCTGCCACGGAGCTGGACCCCGCGGAGTATCCGGCCGGCAAGTACATCGTGGTGCTCGCCGACAAGCCGGTGGCAACCTACGAGGGCGGCGTCCAGGGCATCGCGCCGACCAAACCCGAGCAGGGCCGCAAGCTCGACGCCGCAGCCGACAACGTGAAGAAGTACTCGGAGTTCCTCGAGACCAAGCAGCAGGAGGTCGCCGCCGAGGAGAACGTCGAGATCAAGCGCACCTACACGGCGGCGCTCAACGGTTTCGCCGCGGACCTCAGCACCGACCAGGCCGTGCAACTCGCCAAGAGCGATGAGGTCCTCCTCGTCGCACCCGACGTCGAGCACGCCCCGGACTACTCGAGCATCGACTTCCTCGGCCTGAACGGCGACCAGGGGACCTGGGAGACCCAGTTCGGCGGTCAGGCGAACGCGGGCGCCGGAACGGTCGTCGGCGTGATCGACACCGGGTACGCCCCGGACAACCCCTTCCTCGCCGGTGATCCCGTGGCGCCGCTGAGCGCCACCGCCAAGCCCGAGGTGGGCAAGCCCTACCTCAACGCCGCGGGCAGGATCGCGATGCTCAAGTCCGACGGCACCACCTTCGTGGGCGAGTGCCAGGTGGGCGAGGACTTCGACGGCACGCTCTGCAACTCGAAGGTCCTCTCGGCCCGCTACTTCGCCGACGCCTTCCTCGACAGCGTGCCCGAAGCCGACCGCGCACCCCAGGAAGTCCTCTCCCCGGTGGACATCGACAACCACGGCACGCACACCGCGAGCACCGCTGCGGGTAACCAGGGCGTGACCCAGGCGGTCGACGGCCGGGACTTCGGCGTCTCCTCCGGCGTCGCTCCTGCCGCCAAGGTCTCCGTCTACAAGGTCTGCTGGGAGGACACCGATCCCGATACGGGCGGCTGCTACAACTCCGCAGCGATCGCGGCCATCAACCAGGCTGTCCTCGACGGCGTCGACGTCCTCAACTTCTCGATCTCGGGCAGCGCGACGACGACGACGGACCCCGTGTCCCTCGCCTTCCTCTCGGCGACCTCCGCAGGCATTTTCGTCGCAGCCTCGGCCGGCAACTCGGGCCCCACCGTGAGCACCGTGAACCACGGGGCTCCCTGGATGACGACGGTGGCCGCCAGCACGTTCAGCTACGAACTGCAGGGCACCGCAGAGTTCTCCGACGGCACCAAGTACCGAGGGGCCTCGATCATGCGTACCGGTGTGCCGGCCAGTCCGGTCGTTCTCGCCGCCGACGCTGCCGCAGCAGGCGCGGTGAACCCGAACCTCTGCGGTCCCAACACGCTCGATCCCGCGAAGGTCGCCGGCAGGATCGTGGTCTGCGATCGCGGCGTCGTCGCCCGTACCGACAAGAGCGCCGAGGTCGCACGCGGCGGTGGCGTCGGCATGATCCTGGTGAACCTCGTCGATTCCTCGACGGACACGGACCAGCACGCAGTGCCCACCGTGCATGTCAACGCTCCTGAAGCCCTCGAGCTCAAGGCGAAGGTCGCCGCCAACCCGGCACTCACCGTTGCCCTGCAGCCCACGGACACCACGGGCAAGCCCCTGCCTCCTGCACCCCAGGTCGCAGGTTTCTCCTCGCGCGGCCCGCTGCTCGCGACCGGCTCCGACCTCCTGAAGCCTGACGTCACGGCTCCCGGTGTCGCAGTCCTTGCAGGCGTCTCGACGGTCGGCTCGAACGGTGCGCAGTTCGGCTTCATGTCCGGGACGTCGATGGCGTCGCCGCATGTCGCCGGTCTCGCGGCCCTTGTCCTCGGCAAGAACCCCGCCTGGTCCCCGGCAACCGTGAAGTCCGCCATGATGACCACGGCCTACCCGCTGAAGACCGCCACCGGGGGCGTCGAGACGGACGTCCTCGCCGTGGGCGCGGGCCACATCGACCCGGCCACCGTCCTCAGCCCGGGACTGGTCTACGACCAGGACGTCGACGACTACCTGCGCTTCATCGAAGGTACGGGTGTCGCTCTCGGTATCGAGGGCATCGAGCCCGTCGAGGCGAAGAACACCAACGTGCCGTCCTTCGCACTCGGCAACCTGACCGGACGCACCGAGGTGACCCGTACGGTCACCGCGATCACGCCGGGTATCTACCGCGCCACTGCGAACGTGCCCGGAGTGGCGGTCACGGTCACGCCGTCGATCCTGAATTTCAGCGCACCGGGAGAGACCCGCACCTTCAAGGTCACCTTCGAGAACCAGGGTGCTCCGTTCGGTCAGTTCGCCGCCGGCTCTCTGTCCTGGTCAGGCCAGGGCAAGAACGTCACCTCCCCGGTGGCCGTTCGCCCGCAGGCCGTCAACGCCCCCGCCGAGGTGGCCTTCGAGTCGGCGGGTCGCGATGGCAGCGGCTCCTTCGACATCACCTCGGGAACGAACAGCCCGATCCAGATGACGCTGGAGGGCCTCTCGAAGGCTGACTCGACGGCGATCAGCCTGGTGCCCGGTGGTGTGACCAACGGCAACAACGCCTCGAACGCCGTCAAGGACGTGACTGTCCGAAAAGGCACGTCCGTGGCGAGGTTCTCCGTCCTGTCGGATGATCCGACGGCAGATTTCGACATGGCCCTCATCACCCCTGCAGGTACCGTCACCCAGGTGGCGACTGCCGACGCGAGTGAGACGATCACGATCGAGGATCCGGCACCGGGCAAGTACCGCATCATCGCCAATCTCTACGCCAGCACCGACAACCGGCCTACGTCCGGCACGATCGACGCTGCCATCCTCGCCGGCGACGCGAAGAACGCGACGCTCACCCCGAACCCGCTCGTCCTGGCGAACGGCAGCACGGGGGCGGTCACCCTCAACTGGACCGGACTCAAGCCCGGGTCCTATGTGGGCCGCGTGTCCTACACAGGGTCGTCGGCCGTCACCTACGTGACGGTCGTCGTCGATGGGAAGGACAAAGCCAAGGCAAAGGCCGAGCTTCCCGCCGTCGATCCGGCGGACAAGCTCCTGACGGGTCCCCGCGAAGCGGTGACCCCGACCGGGGACAAGTAGCAGCATCCGACCGAAGAACGCGAAAGGCCGGTGGATCGATGATCCACCGGCCTTTCGCGTTCCCTGGAGGGGAGGTCAGCGCCCCGTGCCCGCGTAGACGGTCGCCGTGGTGTCGCCGTCAAGCTCGAAGGCTGCGTGCACGGCGCGGACCGCGGTGTCGAGGAGGTCGGCCCCCGTCACCACGGAGATGCGGATCTCCGAGGTCGAGATCATGTCGATGTTCACGCCGGCGTCGGACAGGGCCCGGAAGAAGCGGTAGGAGACGCCAGGGTTCGACCGCATGCCGGCGCCGATCAGGGAGAGCTTGCCGATGGTCTCGTTGTACTCGACGCTCTCGAAGCCGACACGGTCCTGCGCCTCGCCGAGCGCGGCGAGGGCCTCGGCGCCGTCGACGATCGGCAGGGTGAAGGAGATGTCCGTGCGTCCCGAACCGTGCGTCGAGACGTTCTGGACGATCATGTCGATGTTCGTGTTGGTTCCCGCGACGATGCCGAAGATCTCTGCGGCCTTCCCGGGGATGTCGGGCACGCCGACGACGGTGACCTTCGCTTCGGAGCGGTCGTGTGCGACACCGGAGATGATGGGCTGTTCCAAGGGTTCTCCCTCTTGAATCTTGATCTGGTCGTCGGGGCTGGGCAGGACCCATGTGCCCTCGTTATGGCTGAAGGAGGAGCGGACGTGGAGGGGGACCCCGAAGCGCCGCGCATACTCGACGCAGCGCAGGTGCAGGATCTTGGCACCCGATGCGGCCATCTCCAGCATCTCCTCGCTCGAGATGGTGTCGATCTTCTGCGCCGACGGGACGACCCGGGGGTCGGCCGTATAGACGCCGTCCACGTCGGTGTAGATCTCGCAGACGTCGGCGTCGAGTGCAGCCGCGAGCGCGACGGCGGTCGTGTCGGAGCCGCCCCGCCCGAGGGTCGTGATGTCGTTGCTGTCCCGGCTCATGCCCTGGAATCCGGCGACGATGGCGATGTCGCCCTTTTCAATGGCGGTCCGGATGCGGTGTGGTGAGACGTCGATGATGCGTGCCTTGCCGTGGATGGCATCGGTGATCATGCCGGCCTGGCTGCCGGTGAAGGACTGCGCCGACGCTCCGATGCCGTGGATGGCCATGGCGAGCAGGGCCATCGAGATGCGCTCGCCCGCGCTGAGGAGCATGTCCATCTCGCGGGCATCGGACGACGCCGGACTCACCTGGGCTGCGAGGTCCAGCAGTTCGTCGGTACTGTCGCCCATCGCGGAGACGACGACCACCACCTGGTGGCCGGCGGTCTGCGTGTCGACGACGCGCTGCGCCACGCGCTTGATGCCCTCGGCGTCGGCGACCGACGATCCGCCGAATTTCTGGACTATGAGGCTCATGCACTCGCTCACTGGTGAAGGACGGCGGCGGTGGGCCCGCCGTGCTGGACGTTGACGGGCGGCACGACGCCTCGGGAGCGTGGAACCGGGCCCGTGCCAGTGTAGCGGCGCGGCAATTGCCCGCCCAAAGTCTGGGTCCGAATAAGAACAGCGTCCCCTGCGCGAATACCTCGTCCTCCGCCGGGTCCAGGCGGGCTATTGTCGCATACCCTCATACCATGACCGACGAATCCGGGGGAATAGTTGTCGAGGGAGTTTCGCGCCGCTTCGGTTCCGTGCAAGCCATCCGCGGCATCGATTTCGCAGCCCCGCCCGGGGAAGTGACCGCCCTGATCGGTCCCAACGGCTCCGGCAAGACCACTCTGCTGCTGATTCTGGCGAGCCTCCTGGCTCCCGATCTCGGCACCGTGCGCGTGGCAGGATTCGACCCCGTCACCCAGCCCGGGGAGGTGAGGAGCCGGGTCGGGTGGATGCCGGACACCCTCGGCGTGTGGGAGTCCCTCACGGCGCTCGAGGTGCTGACAACGCTCGGTGCGCTGTACGGGATGGGCGCGGCCGAGCGCACGCGCCGGGCCGACGAACTGCTGGTCGCCGTCGAGCTCACCGAATTCGCCCACCAGCCGGCGCGGGTCCTCTCGCGCGGACAGCAGCAACGGCTCAGCCTGGCCCGGTCCCTGATCCACAACCCCCAGGTCCTGCTGCTGGACGAACCCGCGTCCGGGCTCGACCCCGGATCCCGCGTGGAACTGCGGTCACTCCTGCGGTCCCTCGCCGCCGGGGGTAAGACCATCGTCGTATCGAGCCACGTCCTGTCCGAACTTGACGAGATCGCGGACCGCGCCGTCTTCGTCAACCGGGGGGAGTCGGTCAAGAGCCAGACGCTCGACGAAGCGGGCACCCAGGTGCGCCGCTACTACATCCAGGCGCAGCCGATGGCGGCGCTCGCCGCCGCACTCCAGAGCTTCGGGGTGCGCTTCGAGGTGCGTGGGGACTCCCGGCGCGAGGAGTTCCTCGTCCAGCTGGGCAGCACCGCCGAGGCGGCCTGGCTGCTGCGCACCCTGGTGATGGGCGACGTCGTCGTCACCGCCTTCGCGCCCGCCGGCGGCGCGCTCGAGGAGACCTACATGAGCCTGGATACGGATCGACGATGAGCACCGCGACCGAACCGTCCACCCCGCACCCCGTCCGCGCGGCCACCACACTGCCCTTCTGGTCGGCGACCCGCACCGTCTTCTCCCTCGAGATGAGGCAGCGCCTGCGCGGGAGGGGCTGGTACTGGATGCTGGGCACCTGGTTCGTGGTGATCGGCTTCATCTTCGTGCTCGGAACGTCCCTCCTAGGAACCACCGACAACGAGGGCGGTATCCTCTTCGACCTCGTCGTCGGGTTCGTCCTGCTCTTCGGCCTCCTCGTGGCCCCGGGACTGTCGGCGAACGCCGTCAACGGCGACCGCGCCGGCGGTACGCTGGCCATCCTGCAGGTCACCCTCGTCAGTCCGTTCCAACTCCTGGCCGGCAAGTGGCTCGCGTCCTGGGTGGGCTCGCTGGCCTTCCTCCTGCTCAGTAGCCCCTTCATCTTCTGGGCCCTGGCGCTCGGTGGGGTCGACGCGCAGGAAGCCCTCGTCTCCCTCCTGATGCTCGCGGTCGAACTGGGAGTCGTCTGCGCGATCGGCGTCGGTGTTTCCGCGATCGCCAGCCGCCCCCTGTTCTCGATCGTCAGCACCTACATGCTGGTGGCACTGCTGGCCATCGGCACGGTCATCGTCTTCGGGCTGAGCACCACCCTCGTCATGGAGGAGCGGACCATGACGACCTCCTACTACACCTACTCGAAGAGCAGCATCGACGCCAAAGGCATGCCCGAGGCGGGCTCCGAGATGGAATGCGTCCGCCAGACCAGCCAGGTGGAGGTCCCGCGGACGGAATACATCGCCTGGCTGCTCGCCGCGAACCCGTTCGTGGTGGTCGCCGACGCCGTGCCCTACGGCGAGATGCCGGAGGGACCCGGTCTGGAACCGCTCGCGGGGGATGACTCCTACTACATCCCGGGCGTCATGGAGACCATCAGCCAGGGTGTGCGGGCGGCGCAGGCCGGACCCGATCTGGACCAGACCTGCGAGGAGTTCGCGCAGTCCATGCGGCGGCTGCCCCAGGAGGCGCCCATCTGGCCCCTCGGGCTCGGGATCCAGCTGGTGCTCGCGGCCGGGCTGCTGATGGTCGCCCGGCGCAGGCTCACGATGCCGGCGAAGCGCCTCGCGCAGGGGACGCGCATCGCCTAGCTCCTCCTGATCGTCCTCAGCTGCCCTTGCGATCCGTGAGACGGCGTGGGCAGGGCTCGATCAGGACATGGCGCGACGACCCTCGAAGGCCCGGCCGAGGGTCACCTCGTCGGCGTACTCGAGGTCTCCGCCCACGGGGAGGCCGGAGGCGAGTCGGGTGACCGGGATGCCGATGGTCTTGAGCATCCGTACCAGGTAGGTGGCCGTCGCTTCGCCCTCCAGGTTGGGGTCCGTGGCGATGATGATCTCCTGGATCTGCTCGTCGGAGAGCCGGGCGAGCAGTTCCCGGATGCGCAGCTGGTCCGGGCCCACTCCGGCGATCGGATTGATGGCGCCTCCGAGGACGTGGTACCTGCCGCGGAAGGATCGCGTGCGCTCGACGGCGATCACGTCCTTGGATTCCTCGACGACGCAGATCATGGTCGGGTCGCGGCGCGGGTCGCGGCAGATGGCGCACTGCTCCTGCTCCGCCACGTTCCCGCAGATGGTGCAGAACTTGACGCGTTCCTTGACCGTGGTGATGGCCGTGACAAGGCGCTTCATGTCATCCCCGTCCGCTTCCAGGATATGGAACGCGAGGCGCTGGGCCGACTTCGGTCCCACGCCGGGAAGGCGTCCGAGCTCATCGATCAGCTCCTGCACTGCGCCTTCGTACACGGTGTTTCCTCTTCTACTCTCAGGTGATGGTGCCGGCGATACCGCCGGGCGCCCTACTTCTCCGGCGCGGTGGCAGGGAGTGTCCCTTCCATTGTCCGCCCTGCCGAGCCGCGGATGAGTCGCCGCGCAGCGCCGCGCTTACGCCTTCAGCGTTGCCCGCCCGGCTGCCCGTCGGCAGGGAGGTCATTGGCCGTCGAGGCTGCGTTCCTCGATCAGGCGCCCATTGAGGATGCGCTCGATCGCCTTGCGGCCGACCAGCCCGGACTCCTCGATGGTCTCGTCATCAGCGCTGGGTTCGTCCTCGACGAAACGGAGGTCGGCGGTTCCCCTGGCGGCAGCCGCCTCCTCAGCCCTTTTCCGTTCGGCCTCATCGAGCAGCTGCTGGTAGCGGCTGACGGGCTTCTGCCGGATGTTCTCGGCCGACACGGGGCGATCCGGCGCAAGTACGCCGGGCCCGGCAGGTGCCGGGCTGCCGGAACGGGGGCCGGTTGCGCTCCCCTGACCGGCAGGAGCCACCGGCGATCCGCTCCCGCCGACGCCGACTGTCGGACCTGTCGGGGACGGAACCGTGCCGGCCTCCGGAGCCGAGGGCGCCGACTCGATGGAGGGGCTCCACACCACCGACCGGGAGGCCGCAGGCTCAGGAACCTGCGGTAGGCCCGCAGGTCCGGGAGTCCCGGGCGCGGCAGTATGTGCGGGAGGGCGTGCGGGGGCGGGTGCTGACCTCGGTGCGGACGTTCGTTCAGGCGTTCGTTCAGGCGTGACGGAGGGGCCGGCCGTTACGCCGGCGGAGGGTTCTGGCACCTGCGCACCGGAGCGCCGCGTTGCCCACGCTGTCGGAACGGCTGCACCACTCCGAGCAGGTGCCGGACCGTCGGACGGAAGGACTGCTGTCCCCTGCGCGCCCGCACTCCGGGGCTCGTAGGGATCCTCCGGGACTGCATTCCAGCCGGGCCCCGGATCGAAGGCCTCTTCCGGCGGCTCGACGAGCGCCCAGGAGTCATCCGACATGGACGGGTCCCAGGCGCTGACCGCTTCGGTGGTCGGGTCGCTGGTTGCAGGTCCTCCGCCGGCACTACGGGATTTTCCGGTGGCCGGCGCTGCAGGACGGGATTCCTGCAGTCCGCGCTCGCCGGACGGACCGCCCGAGGGGTCCGACGTCAGCGTAGGTGCTCCTGCCGGGTGGCTGCCGGTGCGCGACGGCTGTGAGGGGCTCGGCGTGCGGGCAGGGACCAGGGCATCGGACCCGAAGGAACCGGGCGTGCCGGCAGGTGCCTGGCCCTCGGGCCCGGTGGCACGTGATGCAGCGCTGACGGGCGTTCGGCCAGGCCCGGGTATGGCTGATGCCGGCAGGGCGGAGGCGTCGGTGTCCCCGGCGGGGTTGCCCACCGGCTCCCGGACGCCGCTTACGGGCGCAGCGGGGCCGGCCGGTCGGCCGGCGTCGACGCCGAGGGGTACTGCGGAACCACCGGGCTGACGGCCGGGTTGGCTCTCGGATCGGGTGTCGGATTGTGCGCGGGGCCGAGGGTCCGGTTGTGCGCCGGGGTTACTCCCGGGGGCAGCCGTAGGGCTTGGCTGACCTGCAGGACCTCGGCCTTCCGGATGCTGCAGGGAACCGGCGCCGAGGGGCACGGCGGAACCGGCGGAGGCCGTCGACGAGCCCCCTCGGAGTGCCGAGGGCGCGGAGGAATCCGGGCCCGGGGTGCTACCCGGAGCCGTCTGGCCGGCCGGTACTTTTGGGCCCGACTCACCCGCCCCGCCGGCGTCGTGGACCGCCTCGATGGAACAGGTGAGACCGAGGACCTTGTGAATAGCCTGCTTCAGGTTGTCCATGTGGGGCCCGCGCTGGAACCCGATGGCATTGCCCTGATTGGCAAAGGCCAGGACCAGCTGATTGCCCTCGAACGATCGCGGCTTCGCTGCGACGTTGACGATGAGCCAGGTGGCCCGCTTGATCCGGGCGACCTCGTCCATGATCTCCGGCCATGCACGACGAACCATCTCGACGTTGCCCCCGGAAGCAGCAGGCCGGCCTTGCTGGGCCGCGTCGGGTCGACGGACCTCCTGCTGCTGCTGCCCCTGGCCTCCCTGCAAGGGTTCCTGCTGCGGAGCGTCGTCCTGGTCCGGTCGTCGGACCGCTGCGGGCACACCGGGCTGCTGCCCCTGCGCCGCCGGCTGGTGCACCGCCGGCTGCCGCTGCTGAGGCGTGGAGGGCGGACCCGATGTGACCTGCACGGCCGGTGGCCCCTGCTCGCCGAACGGAGCCGTGGGCCCGGGACCGGACGATTCCTGCGGGCGCTCCTGCGAGCGCTCCGTCGCAGGAGCGTCCGCTACCGGCGGGGTCTGCCCGGCGGGACTCGCCGGGCCGGCTGCTGCCGGCTGGCCGGACGGTTGCCCAGACGGTTGCGCCGGCTGCGACGGCGCGGGATCGGAGAACGCCGAATCCGTGGAGACGCCCCAGCTGCCGCCCCAATCGGGGGACGAATCCCGGACCGGTGTGCCGGACGAGGGCTGGGCGCCGGAGGCGGCCGGTGCCGCGGGGGAGGGGACGCCGGGCACAGCGGCCGGAACCGCCGGGGCTTCGGTTGCTGGTTCCGCGGCGGGAAGCGACCAGCGGGCGGCGGCTTCCTCGGCGGTGCGGGGTACGCCGTCGAGCCGGGTGCGTGCCGGTGGCTTCGGTGCGTCGTCCACCTCGGCCACCGGAGCGGCCACCGGAGTGCCGGCAGCGTACTCGAGGCGTCGCTCGATGCGGTCCACCCGGGCGAGGGTGCCGCGCGCGGTGGCGTCAGCCGCGGGCAGCAGGAGCCTAGCGCACAGCAGTTCGAGGTGCAGGCGCGGCGAGGTGGCCCCCGTCATCTCGGTGAGCGCGGTGTTGGTGACGTCGGCCGCCCGGGACAGTTCGCCGGCGCCGAGCTGGTTGGCCTGGGTGCGCATGCGGTTGAGCTGGTCGTTGGGCACGCCGCGGAGGATGGACGCGGCGCCTTCCGGCACGGCGTTGATGACGATCAGGTCCCGGAACCGTTCGAGGAGGTCCTCGACGAAGCGGCGGGGATCATGGCCCGTCTGGATGACGCGGTCGACGGCGTTGAAGACGGTCGCGGCATCGCCGGCGGCCACCGAGTCGACGACGTCGTCGAGGAGCGTCGCGTGGGTGTAGCCGAGGAGTGAGACGGCGAGTTCGTAGTCCAGCCCGTTCTCGCCGGCCCCGGCCATCAGCTGGTCGAGGACCGAGAGGGAGTCGCGGACCGAGCCGCCCCCGGCCCGGATCACGAGCGAGAGTACGCCGGGCGCCACCGGTACGTTCTCCTGGTGGCAGAGCAGCTCGAGGTACGCCAGAAGCGGCTCCGGCGGGACCAGCCGGAAGGGGTAGTGGTGCGTGCGCGAGCGGATGGTGCCGATGACCTTGTCCGGCTCCGTGGTCGCGAAGATGAAGAGGATGTGCTCGGGCGGCTCCTCCACGATCTTCAGCAGCGCATTGAAGCCGGCCGACGTGACCATGTGCGCCTCGTCGATGATGAAGATCTTGAAGCGGTCACGCACCGGGGCGAAGGTCGCGCGTTCGCGGAGGTCGCGGGCGTCGTCGACACCACCGTGGCTGGCGGCGTCGATCTCGATGACGTCGAGGCTGCCCGATCCGTTGCGCGCCAGTTCGACGCAACTGTCGCAGGTGCCGCACGGCGTGGAGGTGGGGCCCTGGGCGCAGTTGAGGCACCGGGCGAGGATGCGGGCGGAGGTCGTCTTGCCGCAGCCACGCGGGCCGGAGAACAGGTAGGCGTGGTTGATGCGGTCCTTGTCGATGGCCGCCATCAGGGGTTCGGTGACATGCTCCTGGCCGATGACGTCCGCGAAGGTCTCGGGACGGTAGCGGCGGTAAAGGGCTGTACTCACGAAGAAACCTTATCGGTTGGTACTGACGGTTTGCATGCCGGTGCAGGCGCCGGAGGGAACAGGGCTGAGGGGTCCACGACCCACGGATCGCGGGGCATCCGGCCGGGATCGAACATGGCCAGGGCTGCTTCGAGCGACCCGCCGGGAAGCGCGAGGGAGGCCAGGACGACGTCCAACACCGCAGGCGGCGTCCAGCCCAGCCGGGCAAGGTCCTCCAGTGTCACAGCGCCGTCCCGTTTTGCCAAGCGGCGCCCGTCCTGCGAGACCGCGAGGGGAACGTGGGCATAGACGGGGACCGGCAGGCCGAGCAGCGAGGCGAGGTAGGCCTGCCGCGGGGCGGAATCGAGCAGGTCGTCCCCCCGCACCACCTGGTCGATGCCCTGCACGGCGTCGTCGACGACGACCGCGAGGTTGTAGGCGACGACGCCGTCGTTCCTCCGGAGCACGAAGTCGTCGACCGGTGCGGAGACGCGGCCTGCCAGCAGGTCCTGCACGGTCCATGACCCGACGCCGGACTTCAGGCGCAGTGCCGGACGTCGCTGCACGCGCAGCAGGACGCGTTCGGTCTCACTCAGGCGGCGGCAGGTGCCCGGGTAGAAGCCCGGCCGGACGTGGGGCGCGCTTGCCGCTTCGGCAACGTCCCGGCGCGTGCAGAAGCATTCGTAGACCAGGCCGCGGTGAAGGAGGTCGTCGAGGGCCTGAGCGTAGCGGTGGCCCTGCTCGCTCTGGCGGATGACGGGTGCGTCGGAGCGGATCCCCAGCGCGGCGAGTTCGGCCAGCTGGTCGGCCTCGGCTCCGGCGCGGACGCGGTCCAGGTCCTCGACGCGGACCAGGAAGTCCCGGCCCGTGGAGCGGGCGAACAGCCAGGCGAGGACGGCGGTGCGGAGGTTCCCGATATGGAGTTGCCCCGACGGGCTGGGAGCGAACCGGCCGGCGCCCTGGTGTGCCACCTTCCAACCTCCCGCTGCGCATGTCCTTAAAGTGAAGACCCCCCATGCACCTGCCAGAGCCCGCTTACCCTTGCTACCTTCCGGTCCTGGGGGAGTTCACAGGATGACACCACATGAGGGGCCGGGAAATAGTCTACACAGTCGGATGGGTCGCTTTCGAATCGGCGCGAACCGCTCCGAAAGGGCACGATTCGGCAGTATCCGGTTGTATGGGTATTCTGGTATCTGCTCCAAATGAGGAGGATTCGCCTAGCGGCCTATGGCGCACGCCTGGAACGCGTGTTGGGTTAACGCCCTCGGGGGTTCAAATCCCCCATCCTCCGCCTTGTTGCTACAAACAGCAGGACCCCGGCTCCGGCCGGGGTCCTGCTGTTTAAGCCGATGCCACCCCGGACGCGCCGCCGGCCGTCGCACTTGTCACACGGCGGATGCGGCGCTTCGCCGCCGCCTCGGCAGGGCCCTCCGGTCCGAGGCCCAGCCGGATCATCCCGAGTACAAGCCGCACCGCTGTCCGGAGGGGCAGGGCGACCGGTCCGAGCGACGGCACCCTCAGGCCGAGCATTTCGCGGTGCCTCGGCTCGAGCGTCGCCACCGCGCCGGCGAACAGCACCTGGTACCCGAGGCGCTGGGACCACGGAAGCGGCGGGCGCCGGATGTAGGTAAGTGCCTCCCGCACCTGGTCGCTGGTGGTGAGCTCTCCATCGAACGCCGCGAGCTGGGACCGCAGCTCGGCCTCGGACCGCGGGGGGTCCTCCAGCCCCATCAGCTCCCCGGCCTGCGCCCATTCGGCCACGTACTGGTCCACTCCACCCGGGATCGGTCCGCCGTACGTGGCATGGGCGGCCACGAACGCATCGGTGAACGCGAGGTGCACCCAGCGGACGAGGTCGGGGTCGGCCGCGGAATACGGTGTCTCCGCACCCCGGTTGTCGACGTAGGTGCCGTGCACCCTCGTGTGGAGCCGCTGCACGAAGGCCGAGCCCTCCTGCGCCGCGACCCTGGAGCCGTACGTCACCGTGAAGATCCAGCGGATGGTGTTGGCGAGCCGGCCGAGCGGCTCCTCCCGGAAGCTCGAGTGGGCATGCACCCCGGCCATGGCGCCGGGATGCAGGGCCTGGAGCAGCAGGGCACGGATGCCGGCGACCGTCGGCGTCATGGAGCTGTGCACCGTCCAGACGGCCGATCCGACCGGGAAGTAGCCGGCATCGTCGCCCTTCTCGAACTCGAACTGCCACTGCGGGATGGCGGGATCGCCGTCCGTGAAGGTGGTCCGGAGCTGTGTCTTCCACGTGCCGATGATTCCCATGCGTGACCCATCCTGTTCATGACCTGCGGCCGGTCAGGCGCCCTGCGCTCGCGGCCGCCGTTCCTTCCAACGCATCCCCGCGCCGATTTGCTCCGCAACGGTCCGCTCCGTCAGCATTCGCCCCGCGCTCCAGCCATCCGCGATACGGTGCGGTACGAAGCAGGAGCACACCGACCTCCCAGGAGTAGCCATGTCCTCGTCCGACCTGTACGGCATCGACCTCACCATGAACGACGGCAGCCGGAAGTCCTTCGGCGATTTTCGCGGCAGCCCGGTCCTGGTGGTGAACGTGGCGTCGAAATGCGGGTTCACCCCTCAGTACGCCGGCCTCGAGGAGTTGTACGGCAGGTTCGCCGAGGATGGGCTGGTGGTCCTCGGGATGCCCTGCAACCAGTTCCTGGGCCAGGAACCGGGGAACGACGACGAGATCGCCACCTTCTGCTCGACGACGTTCGGCGTGACGTTCCCGCTCCTGGCCAAGGGCGATGTGCGGGGCAAGGATCAGCACCCGCTGTACCGGCAGCTCACCACGTTCAAGAACGGGGCCCTGCCCGGGCTCGTGAAGTGGAACTTCGAGAAGTTCCTCGTCAGCCGCAACGGCGAGATCGTGGCGCGCTTCGCCCCGAATGTGGAGCCGGATGCGCCCGAGGTCGTCGCCGCGATCGAGTACGCCCTGGCACGCGCCGCTGCCTGAGCCTTTCAGGCGCTCCGCGTGGAGGAGCGGGACTCAGCCCAGCAAGGCGACGCAGCGCGCGAGGAAGGCGGCCCCTGCCTCCTCGTGGATGAGCGAGCCCTCCGTGAGAATCTCGTAGGGTTTCGCGGGCACGCCGTCCGCGGGTCGCACGTCGACGTGCGCGACGTCGAAGCCCTGCCCGTGCAGGTAGTCGGCCATCGCGTAGTCCGTGCGGGAGTCGCCGACGGTGTGCCAGGTGCGGGGGATGTCCAGAAGGGGTGCGACGAGCGTCAGCGCGCGCTCGGCCCCCAGGTCCTTGCCCACGCGCACGGACTCGATGTCCGTGGAGATGATGGTCGGGTCCACCCGGTAGGCGATGTCCCCGTTGCTGTCCGGCTCCTCGCGGTCCAGCCGGCGAGCACCCATGTCGTGGCTGTGCAGAATGTCGAGGGCGTCGTCATCGAACGAGCGCTGGGCCGCGAGGTAGTCGGCGTTGGTCGCATCGAGCGACTGCTCCACCGACACCATGGAGAGCTTCGTCTCGTCGAAGAACATGAGGTCCGCGTACTTCTCCTCCACGAGGTCCCGTACGTCGTCGGCGAAGCTCCTCGGAAGTGCGAGCTCACGGTCGACGAAGACCTCTCCGGCCCCGTCGGCCGTGAAGGAGAACCAGGTGGCGCCCTTCTCGCAGACCGCATGGAAGGTGATCCCGGCCGGAATGCCCGTGGCCAGCATCGGCCGCATCACCTGCTCGCGGATGAAGGAGTCGGAGCGCCCCGTGTTGAACACGACGGGCCAGCCGGCGGCGGCGAGCGTGAGCAGGTCGGCGATGATCCCGGCCGGGACCGTCCGGGTGACCGGGCTGGCCACGGGCCCGTCGACGTCGAGCAGGAGTCCCTGGACGGGATTCCCCCTTTGGGCGGCGGGAGCGGCGGGGGCGTCGGGCAACAGGTCGATGGGGGCGTCCGTAGGCATGATCCCATTATGTTCCGGAGGTGCGCCCTCCACCCATTCGAGCCGGTCAGGCGGTGGTTACTGCGCGCGTCATGTACGAGCTGTGCGGATCTTCCGTGGAGGAGCCCGATAACGCAGGCTGAGACGGTGAGCGGATGGGCTGCGGGTCACCGGGCCGGCAGGTCGCCTCTTGTTCATCAGTGCACCAGCGAGTGTTCATTAGGGCGCCAGCGCACGGCGTGGCTAGCTTGAGACCTACGCCTATCGTGGAGGCCCGCTGTGAATGAACTCCCAGAACTGCCCGATCCCCCATACCGGACTGATGTGCACCTCGCTGTGGCAGGTAGAGCCGCCGGCCGCCGCCAGGAGTGGTTTCCCACTCCGCCGCGGCCCCATCAGGGGCGCGGGGGACACGACGAGGTAGCGGAACCGGCGATGCGGCGCGCTGCGCCGGGACCCGCCATCGGCCCGAGCCAGATGAGCCCCGAAGATTTTTTCCCCTCGAGCCTGCGGATGCTCAGTGCGATCGAGCTGGCGGTCTTGCACAGCAGGGCGCAACGAGCCGTAGATGCGGCAACGGATCACGGAACACTGGACCAGGAAATCGCCTTCCGTCTCGAGGAACTCCGTGAGGAACTGGACCTGCGGGATGCTGAGCATGCGCACCAGCATTTGTGGGTGGATGCAGGCAGCGGCAGGAGCCGTGTGGCGCAATCCGGGCGCGGTCAGCTGGTCGCGGCGATACACCGTGTCGCCGCCAAGGCAATCCTTCTGGCGATCGTCTCGGTCGACCGCCCGGGAGTTCGAAAGCATCCTCCGCGGAGGCCCCGGAGGCCCCGCGGTTTCAGCACGCCCTGATGGTCGGGGAGGTCACTTCCTGGTTGCGTCGTCGGCCGAGCCGGATTTCACCAGCCGGCGAAGGCCACCCTGGGGAGGTACTGGAACCGGCACGGGCCAGCGGGGCCCCAGGTCATCACCGAGTGTCACGCCCTGGAGCTTCCTGTGGACGAGGGGTACTACCCAGTCATTGATCCAGCGCCGCTGTGCCTGCTCCCATTGCACCAGGGTTCGCGACTGAGGGGGCTGCCAGTCCAGCAGGGTCATGGAGTGCCCCACACCCAGGATGTCGAGGACCTTGGATGCCAGGTACTTGTGGCCGGCCTTGGACATGTGGAGGCGGTCCGGGGCCCACAGGCGCCGGTCCCGGTATGCCTCGAAGCTCCAATAATCCACCAGGACGGCGTCGTACTGGTGGGCAATGCGGCGGACGCCGTCGTTGTACAGATGGTTCCGTCTCCGGAAGATCCGTAGCGCTGGGGTGACGTCGACGTCGTACCCCGTGAAAAGGAGCAGCGTGGCTCCGGTCGTCGTGAGGCCGGCGACCAACTCCTCATATTGCTGGAGCACCTCGGTGATGTTCGTCCGAGCGTCGAGAATGTCGTTTCCGCCGGCATAGAGCGTGATCAGGGTGGGCTCCATGGCCAAAGCCGGGTCGAGTTGCTCGGCCACGATCTGCCGCAGGCGCTTACTGCGGACCGCGAGGTTCGCGTATTCCCATCCGGGTCGGTTCTTGGCCAGCTTCTCCGCCACACGGTCGGCCCAGCCTCGCACGCCGTTGGGGAGATGCTTGTTCGGATCTCCCACGCCTTCGGTGAAGGAATCTCCCAGCGCCACGTACCGGCCGGCCGGCAATGTCATCTTCGTATCAGACTGCAGCGTTGGCGCTTACGGTTCCTGCCACGCCGTTGTTGCCGATTCCGCGTCCGATTCCCCGGTACTGCCATCCCGCGGCTTGCCAGATGTCGGCCGGAAGAGCATTCCGCCCGTCCAGAATCGCCGTGCGGGATACTACTGACGCCGCGTCGGCGGGGCTGAGCGAACAGAACTCCGGCCATTCGGTCAGCAGAAGCGTGAGCTCGGCGCCGCGCAGCGCCTGGAGGGTGTCTGCCTCGAAGCGCAACTGCGGGTAGTTCAACCACGTGTTTCGTATGGCCTGCGGGTCGGTGATGGTCACTTCAGCGCCTGATGCTGCCAGCCGAAGCGCGATGTCGATGGACGGCGAATCCCGGGCGTCGTCGGTGTGCGGTTTGAACGCCGCGCCGAGGACGGTGATCCGGCGCGCTGACAGGTCACCACCGCACATGTGCCTTGCCAGGTCGTGAATCCGTCGTCGAGCTTCGGTATTCATGTCATCCACGAGGCCAAGCAGCGTCGCCAAGGAGTGTGCGTCGGCGTCCTGTGCCTGCGCGCGAAGTGACCGGACGTCCTTGGGGAGGCAGCCGCCGCCGAATCCGGCCCCCGCGCCCAGGTATCGTCCACCGATGCGGGGATCGAGGCCGAGCGTCTCGGCCAGTGCCGAGACGTCAGCGTCAACTCTGTCGCAGAGCTCGGCGATGCCGTTCATGTAGGAAAGCTTCAGGGCCAGGAAGGCATTCGCCGCCGATTTGGCCAGCTCCGCCGTCGTGAAGCCGGTGACCAGGCGGGGGACGCCCTGTTTGAGGAGCGGCGCGTAGACCTCGTCCAGAACCGCGGACACCCTGACCCCGGCGTCCCCGTCCGCCACCCCGTACACAAGCCGGTCCGGTTGCAGGGAATCGTCGACGGCGGTGCCTTGGCGGAGGAATTCGGGGTTCCAGGCCAGTTGGGCTCCGGTGCCGGCCAGCAGTCGGAGGAGCACCGCACTCGTGCCCGCCGGTACGGTGGATTTACCGACGACGACGGATCCCTCGTGGAGGTGTTCGGTCAACGCATCGACGGCGGAAACGACGTGGGTCAGGTCCGCATGATGGGTGGTTTTCTGCTGCGGCGTACCGACGCAGAGGAAGTGGACTTCACAGTCGGCTACGTCGGCGAAGGAGGAGGTGAATTCGAGGGTGCCAGCCTTCCGGCCGGCGTCGAGCAGCCGCGCGAGTCCGGGCTCGAAGAACGGCACGCCGCCGCGGGACAGCTGATGGATTTTTGCCTCATCCGTGTCGACAGCGGTGACGACATGGCCCAGTGAGGACAGGGCGGCCGCGTGCACGGTTCCGAGATAGCCGCAACCGATCACAGATATTTTCATGGGGTTCCTTCCGGGTCACAGGCGAAGCAGGGCATGTTCGGAGATGGTCTCTTCGTAGTGCTGGACGAGCGATTCACAGAGCACGGGCCAGGTCCGTCCCTGCACGCTGGCGAAGGCCGCCTCGGAGAACGCGGCACGCTTCGCGTCGTCACCCACGAGGTCGACCACCTGGCTTCGCAGCTGCGCCAGGTCTCCGGGGTGGTACAGCCAGCCGGTCCTTGACGAGTCCACCAGATCGAGGGGACCACCCCGTCCCGTGGCCACGACGGGAACTCCTGAGGCCATCGCCTCCTGAATGGTCTGGCAGAAGGTCTCCAGCTCACCGGGATGAATGAAGAGGTCCAGGCTGGCCACCGCGGTGGCCAGTTCCTCGCCGCCGAGGAAGCCGGTGAAATGGGCACCGGGAAGGGCGGCTTCGAGAGCCGGCCGGAGGGGGCCGTCACCGATGATCACCAGGCGGCTGTTCTCGATATCCGCAAGAACCCGCAGGTCATCGACCTGCTTCTCGGCAGCGAGCCGCCCCACGTACCCCAGAAGTCTCACTCCCTGCGGTGCGATGCTCTCCCGGAAGGGAAGGCTCCGCTTGTCCGGATGAAACCGGGAAGTGTCCACCCCGCGCCGCCACAACCGGACATTGGGAATGCCGCGCAGCTCCAGCTGGCGTATGGCCGATGTCGAGGGTGCCAGGGTGCGGGTTGCTCCGCAGTGAATGTGCTCGACCCTCTGCCAGGCCCAGCTTTCGAGGAGGGGTAGGCCGTACCGTGCCGCATACCCGGGGATGTCCGTCTGGTACACCGCGACCACAGGGATACCGAGGCCTGCGGCCGCGCGCAGCGCACGCCAGCCCAACTCGAACGGTGAGGCGAGATGGACGACGTCCGGTGCGAAATCCGCGAGGATCCGCCGAACCCTGCTGACTCCGCCGACCGCTACCCGCACACTGCTGTAGCCCGCCAGCGGAATCGACGTCAGCCGCACGACGCGGATGTTGTGCTCCAGTCCGGATTCGACCGGGTCCGCGCTGGACGGCGCGATCACCAGCACGTCATCCCCGCGGTCCGCGAAATGGTCGAGCATCCTCTCGATCGAGTGGGTGACCCCGTTGACACTGGGCAGGAAGGTCTCGGCGACGATTGCAATCCTCACCCGTCCACTGTTCCAACCGGTGTTGATCGTCCGGCGGCAGACAGGTATCGGTTCTTCGACCAGTCGGTGAACAGGAAACGCCGTGAATCTGAAGGAACTGCGGTGGGGCCGGAAGCAGCTGACACATCGTTCTCAGGTACGCGGCGGTGCCATGGTTGTCGTCCGTGGGGACGATGACGTCACCGATCACGGCGGGCCAGCGGTGGTCCTCTGCCCCTCAGAGGCAGGCACAGGCCCGAGGACGCTCCGCGGTCGGGAACTCCGCGTTTGACGACGGAAGTGATCTGTCCCATACTTGTGGAATCGATTCCATGGAATCGATTCCACAACGACGTAGGGAGCAGCGTGCGGTCAGTGACGATCAAGGACGTCGCCGAGAAGGCGGGAGTGTCCATCGCAACCGCGTCCCGCGTGCTCTCCGGCCATCCGAGTACTTCGCCCTCCGCGCGTACCGCCGTGGAGCACGCCGTCGCGGAGCTGGGCTTCCGGCCCAACGCGCAGGCACGGTCCCTGCGCAAGACCACGACGCAGACCATCGGGCTGCTCCTGCCCGACATTCGCAATCCGTTCTTCGCCGACCTCGCCCACGCCGTCGAGCAGCGGGCCCGGGACTTCGGTTACCTCACCCTGTTCGGGAACGCCAACGAGAGCGTCGAGCAGCAGGACCGCTATTTCGACGTCATGCTCTCGCAGCGCGTGGACGGCCTGATCGCGGCTCCGCAGGGAGACAGGGCGAGCCTGGCCGGCATCCTCGAGAGCGGGCTCCCCACGGTCTTCGTGGACCGCGTCATCGATGGCGCAGGTGTGCCGAGCCTCAGCCCCGACAACCGCACCGGCATCCGGGAGGCGGTTGCGCACCTGACGGGGCTGGGGCACCGGCGCATCGGGTACATCGCCGGCCCGCAGTCCACGTCCACCGGCCGCGAGCGGCTGCAGGCGTACCAGGAGGCCATCCGGGAATCGCCCGCCGACGACGCCGGGGAGCTCGTGTACATCGGCGACTTCCAGGCCGCCAGCGGTGCGTCCGGTGCGCAGGCCCTCCTGGACCTTCCTGACGCTCCGACGGCACTCCTCGCCGCGGACAGCCTCATGTCGATCGGCGCCATCGGGGTCTGCAACGAGCGCGGCCTCTCCATCGGCGCGGGCCTGGCCTTCGTCGGCTACGACGACATCGAGGCCTTCGCGCTGCTGAACCCGGCCCTGACCGTGATCGCCCACGACGTCGATGCCATGGGCCGGGGCGCGGTCGACATGCTGGTGCAGGTCATCGCCGGAGAGCCTCCGCGGTCGCGGGTCCTGCCGAGCCGGCTGATCGTGCGCGGCTCCACACCCGAACTCTCGAAAGGAACCGGCGCATGAGCACACCCATCCTGTCGCTGGACGGCGTGACCAAGTCCTTCGGCCCGGTCACCGTCATCGACGGCGTCTCCGTGGACGTCCACCCCGGCAAGGTCCAGGTCCTCCTCGGCGAGAACGGGGCGGGGAAGTCCACCCTCATCAAGATGATGGCAGGGGTCTACCAGCCCGACGGCGGCCGGATCCTCGTCGACGGCAGGCCGGTCACGCTTCCCGACACCAAGTCGTCCGAAGCGCTCGGCATCGCCACGATCCACCAGGAACTCAACCTGGTCGGGTCCATGAGCATCGCGGAGAACATCTCGCTCGGCCGCATGCCGAAGCGCTTCGGACTCGTCGACCGCCGGACGATGAAGGAGGACGCCCGCGCGGTCCTCGCACTGATCGGCCTCGAGCTCGACGTCGACCAGCACGTCGGCGAGCTGGGCATCGCCCGGCAGCAGCTCGTGGAGATCGCCAAGGCGCTGAGCCTGAACGCCCGCATGCTCATTCTCGACGAGCCCACCGCGGCCCTCACCAAGCGTGAGATCGCAGCGCTGTTCGCTGTCGTCGAGGACCTCCGTGCGCGCGGCGTCGGCATGGTCTTCATCTCGCACCACCTCGACGAGATCGCCGCCATCGGTGACTCCGTGTCCGTGCTTCGCGACGGCAGGTTCATCGCGGAGGTCCCGGCGACGACCCACGAGGACGAACTGGTCCGGCTCATGGTGGGCCGCGACATCGCCCAGCAGTTCCCGCGCCGCCGGGAGTACGGGGGATCGCCCGAGACGCTCCTGTCCGTCCGCGACCTGTCCACCAAGGGCATGGTCAACGGCGTGTCCTTCGACGTCCAGGCGGGCGAGGTCGTGGCGCTGGCCGGACTCGTCGGGGCCGGCCGGACGGAGGTGGTCCGCGCCATCGCCGGCGTAGACCCCTACCTCAGCGGCTCCGTGAGTGTGCGTGGCACGGAACTGCCCAAGCTCGACGTCGGTGCCGCCATCCGAGCCGGGGTGGGCCACGTACCCGAGGACCGCAAGGTCCAGGGGCTCGTGCTCGGGGCCAGTGTGAACGACAACATCGGCTACGCGACCCTCGCGTCGACAGCGAAGGCCGGGGTGGTCGACTTCGCGGGCCAGCGGTCCCGCGCCCAGGGCGTCGCCGAGACCCTCCGCATCCGTATGCGGGACCTCGACCAGCCCGTCGGCGCACTGTCCGGCGGCAACCAGCAGAAGGCCGTCTTCGCGCGATGGATCCTCGCGGAGTCCTCCGTCCTGCTGCTCGACGAACCCACGCGCGGCGTCGACGTCGGCGCGAAGGTCGAGATCTACGAACTGATCAATGCGATCACGGCGGCCGGCGGAGCCGTCCTCATGGTCTCGAGCGAACTCCCCGAGGTACTCGGGATGGCCGACCGCATCCTCGTGATGAGCGGTGGCCACATCTCCGGCGAACTCGACGCCACCACCGCAACCCAGGACGCCGTCATGTCCCTCGCCGTCCGCGACGTGCAGAGGGACCTTGAGGACCAGCAGATGAAGGACGAGGCATGAACGCGATAGCTGTACTGAAGCCCGCCGCCGGCGGCACGAGGAGCACGAAGTTCCTCGCGGACAACGGGGCGCTCGTGGGGCTCTTCGTCCTCGGGCTGGCACTCTTCATCGCCACGCCGGACTTCCTCACCGGGCCCAACCTGCTCAACATCGGCATCCAGGCGTCAGTCATCGCCGTCCTCGCCTTCGGCCTGACGTTCGTGATCGTCGCCGGCGGGATCGACCTGTCGGTCGGCTCCGTCGCAGCGCTCAGCGCGATGGGATCGGCCTACATGTTCAGCACGGCGGCGCTGCCGGGATGGCTCGCCCTGGTGGGAGGGCTCCTGTTCGGCACACTCGCCGGAGCGGTGAGCGGCCTCGCCGTCGCCTACGGACGCCTGCCCTCCTTCATCGCGACACTCGCGATGCTCAGCGTGGCCCGGGGCCTGACACTCGTCCTGTCCGACGGACGGCCCATCGCCACCGCTCCCGCCGTGTCCTTCCTCGGAGGCAACGTGGGACCGGTACCGATGCCGATCGTCGTCCTCGTGCTCGCCGGCATCGTCGCGGCGCTGATCCTCAACTACACCGTGATGGGCCGCTACATGTACGCGGTGGGCGGCAACACCGAGGCCGCGCGGCTCTCGGGCATCCCGGTGCGCCGTGTGCTCGTCACGGTCTTCGCCCTGTCCGGGCTCTTCGCCGCGCTCGCCGGCCTCCTGCTCTCCGGCAGGCTCGACTCCGCCCAGCCCCAGGCCGCCGCGGGCTACGAACTGGACGCCATCGCCGCCGTCGTCATCGGCGGTGCCTCCCTCGCCGGAGGAGTGGGCCGCATCAGCGGCACCCTGATCGGGGCCCTCGTCCTCGTGGTGATCCGCAACGGGCTCAACCTGCTCAACGTGTCCTCCTTCTGGCAGCAGGTGGTGATCGGCGTGGTCATCGCGCTGGCCGTGGGCATCGACTCCCTGCGCCGCAAGTCCGGCAACCACTAGCCCTCCCCGCACCAATCCAAGAAACCAGCAGAAGGAACCAACGATGAAGTTCTCCTCCACCACCCGGGCCGCGGCCGCCACCATGTCACTCGCGCTGCTGCTCGGCACCACGGCATGCAACCGCGGCGACGCAGCAAGCGGCGACGCGCAGAGCGTCACGCTCGCGGTGTCCACCCTGAACAACCCCTTCTTCGTCGAACTGCGCGACGGCGCTCAGGAAGCCGCGGAGGCCGCCGGAGTCGAGCTCGACGTCGTCGACTCGCAGAACGACTCCGCGACCCAGACCAACCAGCTGGCGACGGCGGCGACCAGCGGCACCGACGGCGTCATCATCAACCCCGTCGACTCCGACGCCGCGGCAGCCTCCGTCGCCCCGCTGGTCTCCAGCAGCACGCCGATCGTGGCCGTGGACCGCGCGGTCAACGGCGCCGAGGTGCAGTCACTCGTCTCGAGCGACAACGTGGCGGGCGGCAAGCAGGCCGCCGACGAGCTCGCGAAGGCCATGGGCGGCAAGGGCACTGTGATCGTGCTCCAGGGCGTCGCCGGGACCTCGGCGAGCCGCGATCGCGGAGCAGGGTTCGCCGAGGGCATGAAGGCCTACCCGGACATCGAGATCGTCGCCCAGCAGACGGCGAACTTCGACCGAGCGGAAGCCCTGAACGTCGCCACCAACCTCCTGCAGGCGAACCCGGGCGTCACCGGGGTGTTCGCCGAGAACGACGAGATGGCCCTCGGAGCCATCCAGGCGCTCGGCGCCCGCGCAGGGGCGGAGGTGAAGGTCGTAGGCTTCGACGGCACCACCGACGGCCTCGCCGCCATCGAGGCGGGCACCCTGACGGCGACCATCGCCCAGCAGCCCGCCGAACTGGGCAAGCGCTCGGTCGAGGTACTCGTGCAGCTGCTCAATGACGAGACGGTCGAGGAAGCCATCCCGGTCCCCGTCACCACCGTCACCACCGAGAACGTCGCGGACTTCGCGGGATGAGCACCGCGCCGGGCATCGTCGTCGTCGGGTCCATCAACGCGGACCTCGTGGTCACCCTCGAACGCCACCCCCAGCCGGGCGAGACCGTGCTGGGCCGATCGATGACGGTGCTGCCCGGCGGCAAGGGTGCCAACCAGGCCGTGGCGGCAGCCCTGCTCGGTGCCGACGTCACGATGATCGGTGCCGTGGGGACCGACGCCTATGCCGACGTCGCCCTCTCGGCCCTGACAGCAGCCGGCGCGGACCTGGCCGCGGTCCGGCGGACCGGCGGCGGCACGGGGGTCGCCGTCGTCGAGGTGTCCGACGACGGCGAGAACAGCATCGTGGTGCTGTCCGGTGCCAATGCCGAGGTGACGGGCGCCCTCGTCGAAGCCTCGGCCGGAACCATCAGGGGCGCAGCCGTCGTCGTCGTCCAGGGCGAATTGCCCGCGGACGCGACGGCGGCCGCCATCCGGGCCGCCGCCGGGCGCGTGATCGTCAACCTGGCTCCCGTCATCGACGTCGACCGCGCCACGCTCCTGCGGGCGGACCCGCTCGTGGTCAACGAGCACGAGGGGGCCCTGGTCCTCGCACAGTTCGGGGGCGCCGTGCACGCGGACCACGAGGCCGTCGTCACCGGCCTCCTCGCCTGCGGCTTCGCATCGGTCGTGATGACGCTCGGGGGAGCCGGAGCGCTGGTGTCCGACGGCGGCCCGGTCCGCCGGGTGCCGGCCCCGCGCGTCCGCGCCGTCGACACGACCGGTGCCGGTGACGCCTTCGTCGGAGCGCTCGCCGCGCAGCTCGCGGCCGGCGAGCCTCTCGACGCCGCCGTCCGGTTCGCCGTCCGGGTGGGCTCCTACGCCGTCCAGCACGCGGGGGCTCAGCCCTCCTACCCGTCGCTCGGCGACGAGCTCCCCGCCCTACCTCAGCAGGAAACGAGTACGTGAAGAAGACAGGCATCATCAACGCCCCGCTCAGTGGAGCACTGGCCACCCTCGGCCACGGTCACCTCGTGGTGATCGCCGACTGCGGCCTTCCGGTCCCGGCGTCGGCACCCGTCGTCGACCTGTCCCTCGTGCGTGGCACGCCGTCCTTCGTGCAGGTCCTCGACGCCGTGCTCGGCGAGATCGTGGTCGAGGCGAGCATGGCCGCGCAGGAAGCCGAGGGGTCCGCCGTCGGCGACTGGCTCACCGACCGCGGGCTCACGCCCCGGCAGATCCCCCACGAGGACCTGAAAGGTCTCCTGCCCGCCGCGCGCCTGATCATCCGCACAGGTGAGGCGACGCCGTACGCCAACGTCGTCCTGCGGTGCGGCGTCGACTTCTAGGCACCGCCCGCCGGCTCCTGCGTAACCATTGGGCCACGAGATGCCGGACGTCGGGTACCCGCGTTTCATTGGCAGACGGAATTACCTAGGCTGTAGCAGTGATCTTCAAAGCAGTAGGCGACGGCCGCCCATACCCCGACCACGGACACGTGACCCCCAAGGACTGGGCGGAAGTGCCTCCCCGGCAGGTGCGGCTCGACGAACTCGTGACCACCAAGACCACGCTCGACCTCGAAGCGCTGCTCGCCGAGGACTCGACGTTCTTCGGTGACCTCTTCCCGCACGTGGTGCAGTGGAACGACGTGATGTACCTCGAGGACGGCCTGCACCGCGCTGTCCGGACGGCGCTGCATCAGCGGACCATCCTGCACGCCAGAGTCCTCGTGCTCGATGACTGAGAAGGATTCGCCGCGCCTGCAGCGGGCGGAGGCGAAACGCGATCCGACCGAGTGGCACGGCCACCGGATCGTCACCGAGACCGACCTCGGCGCCGTCTTCGAGCCCGACGACGACGCGCGCCCCCGCCGCGTATCGATGCGCAGGATCCGCCACGGCATCGTGCTGGTGCTCCTACTGGGGCTCCTGGCAGCAGCGGTCTACATCGCCCTCGCACTGGCGCGCGGTGACATCAGCATCGGTGCCCTCGGCGACTCCGACGCCTCCCCGGCCCCGACGTCGGACTGCCCCGCCGGGCCGTTCGACTACCAGGACCCGAGCTCCATCACCGTGAACGTCTACAACAGCACGACCATCGACGGACTCGCCGGGACCGCGGCCGAGCAGCTGCGGGGGCGCGCCTTCGCGGTCAAGGACATCGGCAACCGGGAGGTCGGCGCCACGGGGATGACGGCGATCATCGTCTCGGGGGAGGACGGACAAGCCAACGCCTTCACGGTGCAGCGCGCCATTCCGGAGTCGATCTACGTGGCCGACGAGCGCGAGGACAGATCGGTCGACGTCATCCTCGGTTCCTCCTACAAGGACCTCGTCCCGCCGGAGGCCGTCGACATCACGCCGGCAGGGCTGACCTGCGCCCCGGAGGAGGGGGCAGCGACTCCCACGCCCACGGCACCGTAGGGCAGCCGGGTGCAGGACGGGACGGCGTCGTCAGCTCAGGTGCGGCGGCGCACCGCGCGACGGCGAACGGCGAGCGGGTAGGCGACCCACAGCAGCAGCACCGCGAGCAGCAGGACGCCGGCGGCGACGAGTCCGGCCGGACGGTTCACCACGATGTCGAAGATCAGGCCTGCGGTCCCGGCGAGGACGAGCCCCACCATCGCGATGGTGATCTGGATGATCCTGCCCGTGTGGTGCACGAGGGCATCCTTCACCCTCAGCCCGAACAGGACACGGTGGAGGTTCACGGCGGAGAGCACCATCGCCGTGATCAGCGCCGAGAGACCAACGAGGCACAGGTAGGCCAGGACCTGCACGTCGTCGAGCTCGGCGAAGCGGCTCTGGAAGGGCAGCGTCAGCAGGAACCCTGTCAGGATCTGGATGCCCGTCTGCATGACGCGCAGCTCCTGCAGCATCTCCTGCCAGTTGCGGTCGAGGCGCTGGTTGCGGCTCTCGCCGCGCCCGTCGTCGTCCGGCGCAACGCCCGGGGGATCAGCGCTCCGGGGTGCCGCGTCCGGGCCCGGGGGATCGCCATCCCCCGGCCCCGAGGCTGCCGTACCCGGGATACCCGCCGTTCCGTCGCGGGCCGCGCCCGCTGGACTGCTCACCGTCCTGTTCCGACCGTTACCTGGACGATCGCGCGCCACCCTGCCATACGGCGTCGAACGGGGCGTTGGATCCGACCCGGTTCCGGATGCCCTCGGTGACGAACTCCTTGGCGGTGCGGGCGGCGTCGAGCGGTGCCGCACCCTTCGCGAGCTCGGCCGCGATCGCCGCCGCGAGGGTGCAGCCGGCGCCGCTGACGGCCACCTCGCCCACCTTGGGAGCGGACAGGACCTCGAGCGTCTCGCCATCGAAGTAGACGTCGACGGCGTCGGGCCCCTCGATGCGCACGCCGCCCTTGGCGAGGACCACGGCGCCGCTCTGGCCGTGGATGATGCGTGCTGCTTCCTTCAGGTCCTCGAGAGACTCGATCGTGATGCCCGAGAGCGACTCCGCCTCGAAGTGGTTCGGCGTGACGAAGGTAGCCAGCGGAAGGATGTTCGCCTTGAGGGCCTGGTCCGTGTCCAGTGCGGCACCCGGCTCCTGCCCCTTGCAGATCAGCACCGGGTCGAGCACCACGTTGTCCCATTCCTGGCTCTTGAGCGCTGAGGCGACGGTGTCGATGGTAGCGGGCGTGCCGAGCATGCCGAGCTTGACCGTCCGGAGGGGGTAGCAGGACTGGATGGCCTCGAGCTGGTCGGCGATGACCTGCTGGTCCACGGGTACGAAGCGGTGCTGCCACTCGTTCTTCGGGTCGAAGGAGACGATGCAGGTCAGGGCCACGATGCCGTACACGCCCAGCTCCTGGAACGTCTTGAGATCGGCCTGGGCGCCGGCGCCGCCCGTCGCCTCCGATCCGGCAATGGTCAGGGTGGTGGCGGGGGACGCGGAAGTCTGGGTCTCGGGCATTTCCCTAGTCTGCCCGAACCGGCTCCGCGGCTGCCACCCGATCCGGTGTACGGATCCCGTGGAGCGCTGCCCCGGCGTGGGGTAGGCCGCGTCGCAGGACCGGCCGGCCGCGCGTCGACTCCGGTGACCGGTGAATCAGGCGGCTGGATGTGCGCTCCGGTGATTGCTCCGGTGGTGCTGCTCAGCGCACGCGGACCATCTTCCAGACGCTGGCGCGGGCCACCGCGCCCGCGCCACCGATGATGAGGGCGATGGGAAGGTTCTCCAGCACCACCCGGGAGGGCGACAGCAGGGTGATGATGAGAAAGGCGACGAGCGTGAAGACGCCGAAGAAGGCCCCGACGTGCACCCACTGGTTGCGGACGGGCCGGAGCAGGAACCCGAGCGCCACGCCGAGCGGCAGAGCCGTGACCGCGCCGAGCAGGCCCCCGTACGCAAGGGCCAGGACGAAGACGCCCGGCGCCATGTCCCCCGCCCACGGGAGCGAGAAGACCAGCGCGAGGACCGACAGCCCGACGAGGAATCCGACGACGACGGCGGCGGGTCCGAACGTGACGTGGTGGCGCGGCGGTGGACCGTCGTCGTCCTGGGCGTCGTCGTCCAGATCGTCGTCGTCCAGATCGTCGTTCACGTCGTCGGGGGTCACTGCCGCGTGCCCCGGATCAGCTGGACGATGTCCTCGACGATCTTCCGGACCACGGGAAGCCGGGAGAGGATCACGAGTTTCGAGATGAGCGGTGCGGCCTGGTCGATCAGCCGGCGGGTGCGGAGTTGGCCGGGCGAGGAGTCGTACACCCAGAACAGGGTGATGGCCATGGATGCGTACCAGAGGAGCTCGGGCAGGTCGTCGCGGATGGCGAGGGGTGGCTGCGGCCGCGACATGGCGACCGCCTGCCGGAACAGCGAGATGGCGCGGGCTCGGGCGACGGCGGACTCGCTGCCGAAGGGGCTCGTGGTCCTGGACGGCCGGATGGAGATGCTGACGAAGTTGGAGCCGAAGTCGTGGTACGGGTCCATGACGTCGACGTTGGTGTTCAGGACGATCCGCAGGAGTTCCCCGAGGTTCTGTCCCTCACGGAGGAGCGGCAGGGCGCGGGCGCGGTGCTCCTCCTGCAGGCTGCGGTAGAGCTCATGGACGAGGTCGTCCTTCGAGGCGAAGTAGTAGTACGCGCTCCCCGTTGAGACGCAGGCCTCGGCGGCGATGGTCCGCATGGTGGTCTTCTCGTAGCCGATCTCCCGGAACAGCCGGAGCGCGGTGGACACCAGCAGCTCCCTGGTCGCTTCGCTCTTGGCTGTGGGGGTCGGCACCGATCTTCCTTTCGAACATGTTCATTTCGAAGTGTAGTGCTGTTTTGAACATGTTCAGACCGGAGTGGCGCGGGCACGTCCTCCTCCACCTCGGTATGCCGCCGCGCCGCGCGCCCAGACCCGTTGGTTCTCCTCCCCGGGAACGGCACTCCGCCACGGGTCTGCGCGCGGCTGCCCGCGGAAGCGTCCAGTTGGATGTGGAGGAGGCGGACTGCCGCCTGGTCGCCCGCGCCCCTCGGACGGGGAATCTGCGGCTACGGCAGCGCCGTCAGGATCGTGGAGTCCGTGCAGCCCGGGTGGCGGCGCAGTGGAGGGCGGAACGGAGCCGTGCTTCCAGTTCCGTTTCGCGGAAGAGGTCGGCCCACTCGAGCCGAAGCACCGTCCAGCCGTCCTCCGTCAGCGCCTTTTCACGACGTCGTTCCTGGTACAGGACGTCGCTCGTCGGTGCGGTGCCGAAGTACTTCACCTTCCCGTCGAACTCCAGTCCCACCAGCAGGTCCGGCCAGGCGAAGTCGAGCCGATACCGGCCGAGTCGGGTCAGGACATCGACCTGCGACCGGGCAGGGGGCAGCCGGAAATGCAACAGACGGCTCCGGGTCAGTGTCTCGCCGGGTGACTCGGACAACGGATCGGACGCGGCAAGCACGGCACGCGCCCGGGCCACTCCCTTGGCGGGCCCGAGCAGTTCGAGGTGGGCGATGGCAGCCATCCGCGAGACGCCGCGAGCCAGGCCCTGGTCGGCGACGATCAGGGCCTTGTCGAACGTCAGGGTCCGCGCACAGTCGGTTGTGGTCTGGAGGAGCGACGTCACGGGCAGGCCGCGGAGGAGGACGACGTCGTCCGCGGCGAGGCGGGCGCTGTGGTTCAGCACGTCCGCGCCGTGGCTCGCGTTCGAGGTGCGCGTCGGCTGGGTGACATGGACCGCGGTGCCGGGCCTCCACAGGCTGAGGCCGTGGAGCACAGCGGCCGTCTCATGGCTGTAGACGTGCTGTGCCGTGGGAAGGCCCACGAGTGAGTGGTGATGCGCCTCGGCCTGGAGTGCGAGCCGCTGCATCGTGGTGAGCCCGGTCCACTGGAGTTCCGGGATGTAGCAGTTCTTCCGCAGCCGTCGCAGATCACCGTGGGCCACCAGTCGCTGGATCCGTTGGCGGCTCAGCCCCTCGTCGAGAAGCTCCCGGTACCGCCACAGCGTTCGGGTCGCAGTCGCATCCAGTGGTGAAGGCATGCTGTGACAGTGGCAGGGCGCGCGCCGCTGGTGGGTCCGGCGTCGTCCGATGTGGATAAACAGCTTCGGCTCGAAAGCGTTCGGCTGCGGCCAGACCCGTGGCGCGGGCCCCGTGGCGGTGGGGCGCCGCCACGGGTCCGGGCACCCGGCGCGGCGGCCCGACGGTGACACGTTGGGCGACAACAGACCCCGACGACGGCGCTAGGCGTAGTACCGCCCCAGCACCTCGTCCTTCAGCTCGTAGAAGGTGCCGTCATCGATGGCGGCGCGCGCGTCATCGACCATTCGCACCACGAAGCGCTCGTTGTGGATGGAGATCAGCGTCGCCGACACCATCTCCTTGGCCTTGAACAGGTGGTGGATGTACGCCCGGGTGTAGTGGGTGCAGGTGTAGCAGTCGCACCCGTCGACCAGCGGGGTGAAGTCCCGCTTGAAGCGCGAGTTGGAGAGGTTCCAGCGGCCGTCCGGGGTGTAGAACGCCGAGTTGCGGGCCACGCGCGTGGGGGAGACGCAGTCGAACGTGTCGGCGCCGTTCTCGATGCCCGTGAAGAGGTCGTCCGGTTCGGAGATGCCCAGCAGGTGGCGCGGCTTGTTCTCGGGCAGCTCGTCGCTGCACCAGCCGAGGATCGTCCCGAGGTTCTCCTTCTCGAGGGCCCCTCCGATCCCGAAACCGTCGAAGTTCATGGCCCCGAGGTCCGCGGAGGCCTTCCTGCGGAGGTCCTCGTACTGCGCGCCCTGGATGACGCCGAACAGGGCCTGGTAGGGGCGGTGGCTGCGCTCGCCCGTGAGCCGCTCGTGCTCGGCGATGCAGCGCAGGGCCCAGAGCCGTGTCCGCTCGAGGGACTCCTCCTGGTAGCCGCGCGAGTTCATGAGGGTGGTGAGCTCGTCGAACGCGAACATGATGTCGGCTCCGAGCTGGTGCTGTACCTGCATGGAGATCTCGGGGGTGAAGCGGTGCCGGTCGCCGTTCAGGTGCGACTTGAACCAGACGCCGTCGTCGTCGATGTGCGCCAGGCGCTCCTTGCCGACGGCGATGCGGTCGTCGGCCCCGGCCTTGTCGGCATCCACGGGCACGTCCATGGTGATGACCTTCTTGAACCCGGAGCCGAGGCTCATGACCTGGAATCCGCCGGAGTCGGTGAAGGTGGGGCCGGGCCAGTTCATGAAGGCGCCGAGGCCGCCGGCCTCGTCGAGGATGTCCGCTCCCGGCTGCAGGTAGAGGTGGTACGCGTTCGCGAGGAGCGCCTGGGCGCCGAGCTCGGCCATGGCTCCGGGGAGGACCGCCTTCACCGACGCCTTGGTGCCCACGGGGATGAAGGCCGGCGTCCGGATCTCGCCGTGCGGAGTGGCGATCGTCCCGGTGCGCCCGTGCCGGTACCCACCGTTCCCGGCCCCCGGCGTCGTGTCCTCGAGGCGGTTGTGGACGGAGAAGGAGAACGAGGACTGCTGGGACTGTGGATGCACCACCCTATTTTGCCAGCCCGCGGCAGGTCGCCGATCCGCGGAGTCAGCTCCCGGCCAGCTGGGCGTTGAGCGAGGCGACGGCGGCGAGTTCCGCGGCGATCCGGCGCTCGAGCACCTCCCGGCTCAGGGTCTCCGACCCGCCATGCGCCCGCAGGTACAGCAGGACGCCGATGCGGAGGACCCGCCAGTCGCGTTCGACGTCGATGCTGCCGGCAGCGGAGGCCCGCAGGATCTCCGGGTCGTAGACGTTGGGCTCGTTGAGCTGGCGCTGCCGGTACATCGCGGCGGTCTTGGCGCGCAACGGGTCCGTCTCGGCGTCGTCGGCCGCGCGGATGGCCGCGGAGTACCGGGCCGAGCGCTCCTCGTCGTGGCGGGTGAGGTACGCAGCGATCGCGAGTCCCCCCTCGATCCACTTCCACCGCCCGAAGTTCCCGTCGAACGGGAGTTCCGCGAGCAGGTCGGCGATGGTGAGGGCAGCGGCGGTGTCGCCCTCGTCGATGAACAGCGTGAGGGCGAGCTGCTGGAGGTCCTGGAGGTTGCTGCCGGCCTTGAGGTTGATGCCCCGCGCCAGGCGGGCGGCGATCTCCTGGATGACGCCGCTGTCCGTGTGTGCCTGCGCTATCTGGGCGACGAGCGCCTCCGGCGATCCGTGGTCCGCGGCGACGGCCGAGACACCGATCTCGGCGTCGGCCGGCTCGACGTAGACCATCGATCCGGTGGCGATGGAGATCCGGCGCCCTCCGGCCACGGTCGCGATCACGAGGGCGGGTACTCCGAAGTCGTCGTTCTCGACGGCGACGGCGGTGACCTCCGCCGCGTCGTCGCCGTCGGGGAGCGCGAGTACGTTCCCTGCCGCCAGTACCTCTGCCGGAACTGCGCGCAGCCCAGTCCTGTCCAATCTGCCCACCATCATGTACGTCGTGCCAACCTCTGCCAGTAGCCCCCCGGATGTCGCCAGCGCTCAGCGCGCCCGTTTCACGATACGGTAACGCGGCCCCCGGCGGGTGATCCTCCGGCGGGAGGTACGGCTAGCGGCCCCAGCCGGCGTGCGCGAGCGCCTGCCGCAACAGGTCCGCGCGCCCACCCGAGAACTCCGCCTGGATCGAGGGGCTGAGTGCTTCGGACGGGGTCAGCCAGGACAATTCGAGGGCGTCCTGGCGGGGACTGCACTCGCCGGTCACGGGGATGAGGTACGCGAGCGCGACGGCGTGCTGGCGGTCGTCGGTCAGCCCGGTCTCGGAGGGGGACGGGAAGTACTCCGCGATGGTGAAGGGCACCGGTGACGGGGGGAGCTGCGGGAGGGCGAGCGGGCCGAGGTCCTTCTCGAGATGCCGGAGCAGGGCCGCCCGGATCGTCTCCCGGTACATCACGCGCCCGGAGACGAAGGTCCGCACCATTTCGCCCTGCTCGTTGGCCTGCAGCAGCAGCCCCACCTGATTGACGTATCCGAGGGCGTCGCACCGAACGGGAATCGCCTCCACGTAGACCATCGGCAGGCGGCGGCGGGCCTCGTACAGGTCATCTTCGGAGAGCCAGCCCGGATTGGGGTCAGGGGTGCGTACGTTCATACCCCAGTTCTAGCAGACACCCGCCACGGCGCGGGCCGCGCGCGTCCTCCGGAGAATCGCCTGACTCGTGGAGATGGACCGCCCGGACACCGGACCATTCGGCCATGCTGCTGGATGGCCGGTCACTGCGGTTGCACCTGATGGGCCGGTCGATTACCCCATTCGGTGGATGAAGAGATCCAAGTACCTCGGGCCCTCACCGAAAGCCCGGACGAGAGAGACGATTGGGCGATGAATAACCCGTGCGCGGGTATCAGGAATACGTCCGTGATACAGGGAGTTCGGGATGCCTGGAATGAACCGGATCGCCGCCATCGTCGTCACGGCATTCGCACTCTTTCTGAGCGCCGGCGGTGTCTTCCCGCTTGCACCGCACGCATCAGCTGCACCTGCACTTGCAGGGCCCACGGTGACAGTGGCAGGTTACAGCGTCGACGGCCTGACCTACATCAAGTGGAATGCCAACCGCGCCGCGCTTGGCAACCCCATCGGCAGCAAGGGCTGCGACGCTGTCAGCTGCTCACAGCGTTTCCAGAAGGGCTACGTGCTCTGGACCCAGAAGACCGGCGCCCAGATGGTGCTCAATTACGCGATCGGTGCGCGGTATTCGGCCGCGGGGTGGACCAGGGGATTCCTGGGCCACCCGACAGGTGATGAATTCAGGCTGACAGTCCGTGGCGGAGCAGTCCAGAATTTCCAGAACGGCTATATCTACTGGTCGCCTGCGACCGGGGCCCGCGTGGTCACCGGCGCCATCAAAGGATATTACGCAGCGAACCGGTACGAGCGGGGCTTCCTGGGGTACCCCAAATCCGAGGAGATTGCCGTCCCGAACGGCGTTCGGCAGGATTACGAGGGCGGGAAGGTGTACTGGTCAGGCTCCAGCGGCCGGGTATTCACCACCACGGGCGGTTATATTCAGACCTACTACGAGAACAAGGGCGGCGCACAGTCCTACCTGGGTCTGCCGACCAGCAACAAGACCGCCTGGCAGGGCGGTTACTACCAGCGTTTCCAGGGTGCCGTGATCACCTGGGGTGCGAACGCCGGTGCCAGGAGCATCGATGCCGGCCACTTCAACACGCTGGCTGTGGACTTCGGCAGGTACGGCTGGCCGACGACGGACACCTGGAAGGATGCCACCGGTACCCACACCCAGTTCCAGACGGGCATCATCACGACGGGGGCGCCTCCGGTCGTTCCGCCTCCGGTCACCCCGCCTCCTGTCACTCCGGCGCCGGTCAGCTCCGTCTACCCGTTCACCGATGTCCAGGCCACCGCTGCGTCGGTGGTGCTCTACGGTGATTCCCAGCTCGACGGCGACTCCTGGAGCGAGCAGGGTGCCCGTGCCCTGGGCTTCACCGACCACGCTTCGCACTTGGCCTTCGGTGGAATGGGTTACTCGACCTCGAGCTCCTGGGCCGGTGGAACCGGCTGGACCGCAGTTCAGCAGGGGCTGGTTCCCTTCCCAGGAGGGACTCCGGGCTTGGTCCTGGTCACCCTGGGCGGCAACGACGCAACGACCTGGAAGACCGATGCACAGGTCATCGCTGACAGCTCAGCCCTGTGGGGCAAGCTGAAGCTCATGTACCCGCAGAGCAGGATCGTCGTCAACGGTGTCATGTCCCGCAGCGACGACTCGCACGTCCAGCGGCGTCACATCGACAATGTGCTGGCGGCCAATGCCGCGAAGGAGGGTGTCACCTTCATTTCCGTCGCCGGCCTCGCCAGTACGGCTGACGCCCAATACCTGGACAATGTCCATCTGGCACAGGCCGGTCACGATGCCGTGGCCAGGGTGTACGCACCGAAGTTGGCGGCTGCCCTGGGTCGGTGACAAGGTCACGACCACGACTGGAGGTCCTGCTGTCGTTCGCTGATCCGGAGCTCCGCGCCCCAGGGAGCGCGGACGCGCAGCGATGGTTCGTCGCTCTCTCCGGAGACCACGGGTTCGAAGCCTGCGGAGGTGAGGTCCGCGGCCAGGTCCCGCACATCGCCGTCGTACTCGAAGGCCGGCTCCGTCCCGGCGCGCTCCGCGTGGTGGACGGCGACGAGTCCGCCGTTCTTCGTGGTGAAGTCGTGCCGGGTGCCGGCGCTGTTCCGGGGCCTGGCGCCCATGTCCTTCAGGACGCGGACCGCGGAGGCGACGTCGGGCGTGTGCCAGAGGGCGACGACCGCCACGGGCGACGCCGGAGCCCCGGTCCCGCGCGGACCCGCCCCGGCGCGGAGGGAGGTCCCGTCCGGTGACGTGATCCGGGCGACGAGGCCGTGGCGCTCCTCGGAGAGATCGACGGGCGTGCCGGCTTCGGAGGTCCTCCGCGCGAATTCCCGCACGTCGCCGACCTCGAACGCGAGGGTCGTGATGCCGTCCCCGGGACTGCCGGCCGGACAGGAGCGAAGCGCCAGCCGGCCGCTCCCGGCGTCGAACACAGCGTACGCATCGTCAGGTGCCGGGTCCTGGGCCGCAGTGAGTCCGAGTGCGCGGAGGAACACGGCGCCGCCGGCGAGGTCGGAGGTGGAGACGACGGGGCGGACGCGGAGCATCAGTCCTCCTTCGGATGTGGGCAGGGAGCGCCTGCAGGGGGATACGGACGGGGAGTTGCGGTCCGCCGCCTCCTGGAATCCTCGGTCACGGCGGGAAGCGCATGCAACCCGGTTCCCTGATGGCCCGGGGCGTCCTAGGGTGATCGCATGAAGGCCGAACTTCCCGAACTCCTGCTGCCCGACGCGGCGGCCTGGCGGCGCTGGCTCGAGGAGAACCACGACGCCTCGCCCGGCGTCTGGCTGATCGAGCACAAGAAGGGTGGAACGACGACGCTGCTTACGTATGCGCAGGCGGTTGACGAGGCGCTCTGCTTCGGCTGGATCGACGGGCAGGCGCGGGCGCGGAACGACGGCAGCTACTTCCAGCGCTTCACGCCCCGCGGCCCGCGCAGCATCTGGTCCATTCGCAACCAGGGCCTTATCGAGCGGCTGCGGGCCGAAGGGCGCATGCACGCGGCGGGGGAGCGGGCGGTCGCGGCAGCGCAGGCCGACGGCCGGTGGGAGCGGGCCTACGCCGGGCCGGCGACGGCCGAGGTTCCGCCCGACCTGATGGCCGCGATCGAGGCCGACGACGCCGCGCTCGCCACGTTCCGCACCCTGTCCTCCCAGAACCGCTACGCGCTGATCTTCCGCCTCGCCCAGCTCAGAACGGACGCCGCGAAGGAGCGGAACATCGCCAAATTCGTCGCCATGCTGGCCCGCGGCGAGACCTTCTACCCGCAGGGCGGGAACCAGGGCGGGAAGCAGGACAGGGAACAGGGCAGGGAACAGGACGGCTAGCGGCACGCCCGCTCGGCCTCCAGGACCGTCCAGGCCTGGAGTTGGGACGACAGGCTCACCGGACCCTCTTGCCGCGGCGGGAAGCGGAACACATCAGGGCCCGCCTGCATCCGGCCCGTCCAGAGCCGCTCCGCCGTGGCGCCGAGCAGGGAGCGGCACGTGGCCGCGGTGCGCGCGCCGATCCCGGGCGTGGAGACCGCCAGGGCGAGGTAGCGTCCGAGGATCCCGGTGAACAGGCCGCCGTCACCGCTGGATCCCAACGGCAGTGCGCCGTCGTCGTCCGCCGTGGAGCGGGAGACCGCGTCCACCAGGTCCGCCGCATGCTCCAGGTTCTTCCGGCCGCCGACGGCGACGAGCGCGCCGAGCACGGTGCCCTGGTTGTAGGTGAACACCCTCCGGTCGACGACGCCGCTGGCGGACCCGTCCGCCTTCACCCCGTCCAGGTACAGCCCCGTCACCGGATCGTGGACGCGGGTCCGGAGCCAGTCGAGCAGTTCCTGCGCCCGGCCGGATTCACCGGCGCGGGCGAAGAAGAGGGCTGCCGGAGCCGTGGTCGCGGTGTTCTTGTAGTCCCTCGTGGTGTTCCAGAAGATGCCGCCACCGAGCTCGTCCGTATGCGCCGACCGCAGGGCATCCCCCAGGACGCGCACGCCGCACCGGGGCCGACGCCGTCCCTCCATCGCATCGAGGCGCTGGAGGGCCAGGGCGAGCCATGCCATGTCGTCGTAGTAGGAGTTGCGCCATCGGCCGCCGTTGCGCAGCCAGATACCCCGGGCCAGCTTGCGGGCCTCGGACAGGGCGTTCCCCGCCGGGTCCCGGAGGTGCTGGTCCAGCAGGCAGTCGAGGAAGTGTGCCTGCCACCAGTAGTGCCAGTGGTGCCGGCGGCCGCTCGGGGCAGGGAAGGCGATCGCTCCGAGCCTTGTTCCGGGGACCTGCAGGCTCCGTCGGGAGAACAGGTGCCGCACGCTGTGGGCGGCCGACGCGGCGGCCTCGTCGGGAATGGGCATATGACCACCCTAGTTCCAGCCCGTGACCCCCGCGTTGGGCAGGATGCGCAATCGATCGTCGTCCGGGTGCGCAGTGGTCCGCATCACAGTACGCTGGGCGCGTGGATGGACCAATGGCGGCCCTCCCGCAGTGGAAGGATCAGGCATGGATATCAGGGGAGCAGTAGCCCTCGTCACCGGAGGTGCATCCGGACTCGGCTTCGCCACCGCCCGCAGGCTGTTCGACGACGGAGCCTCGGTGGTACTGGTCGACCTTCCCCAGTCCGCCGGTGCCGATGCGGCAGCCGGCCTCGACCCCGCCGGGACACGCGTCCGCTTCGTCCCCGCCGACGTCGCCGATCCCGCCCAGGTCCAGGCCGCGGTCACCGCGGCGTCGGAGCTCGGCCCGCTGCGCATCGTAGTCAACTGCGCCGGCATCGCCACGCCGGGGAAGGTTCTCGGGCGGGACGGCGTCCTCCCGCTGGAGCAGTTCACACGCGTCATCACCGTCAACCTGGTGGGAACCTTCAACGTCCTCAGGCTCGCTGCCGAGGCCATGGCGGCGACCGGCACCGTCAACGGGCTCGGCGGGTCGGAGGAGCGCGGCGTCATCATCAACACCGCCTCCGTGGCCGCCTTCGACGGCCAGATCGGGCAGCCCGCCTACTCGGCCTCCAAAGGGGGCGTCGCAGCGATGACCCTGCCCCTCGCGCGGGAACTCGCCCGCTCCCTGATCCGCGTCGTTACCATCGCCCCGGGGATCTTCGAGACCCCGATGATGGCCGGACTGCCGCAGGAGGCCCAGGACTCGCTCGGCGCGCAGGTGCCGCATCCGTCGCGCCTCGGCAAGCCTGCCGAATACGCCACGCTGGCAGCGCACATCATCGAGAACCAGATGCTCAACGGCGAGACGATCCGCCTCGACGGTGCCATCCGAATGGCGCCGAAGTAGCCGTTCCCCGACCGCCCGGTCCCAACCGAAAGGACGGCTCGATGGAGAGCCAGTTGCCCACCGCCGATCTCCTCGGCTTCGAGTCCCTGCTGGCCGCCCATGAGCGGGAGAAGCTGCAGGACGTCCGGGATTTCCTCGCCAAGGAGGTCTCGCCGCACGCCATCGAGTGGTGGAACCGGGCCGAGTTCCCCTCCGGGATCCTGCCGAAGCTGGCCTCGCTGAACCTGAGCACGCCCGTGCAGCAGGGGTACAGCCACCTGTTCAGCGGACTCGTGATCGCAGAACTGACCCGCGCCGACACCTCGATCGCGACGTTCTTCCTGGTCCACCACGACCTCTTCGTCGAGGCCCTCCACACCTTCGGCAGCGAGGAGCAGAAGGCCCGCCTCCTGCAGGACGCGATGAACCTCAGGATCACCGGTGCGTTCGCCCTGACCGAGCCGCAGCACGGGTCCGACGTCGCCGGCGGCATGACCACGACGGCGACGCGCGACGGCGACAGCTGGGTCATCAACGGCGCGAAGCGGTGGATCGGCAACGGCACGTTCTGCGACTACATGCTGCTCTGGGCGCGGGACACCGCGACAGGGGCCATCCGGGGCTTCATCCTCGACGCCTCGCTGCCCGGGGTGACCCGGACGGCCATCGACCACAAGATCGCGCTGCGGACGGTCCAGAACGCCGACATCACCCTGACGGACGTGCGGATCCCCGAGGCGGACCGCTTCGCCGGGATCGAGTCCTTCGACGACACCCGCCAGCTCCTGCTCGGATCGCGTATCCTCGTCGGCTGGCAGGCCGTCGGACAGCAACTGGCCGCGTTCGACGTCGCCCGGCAGTACGCGGTCGAGCGCCACCAGTTCGGCAGGCCGATCGCAGGCTTCCAGCTCGTCCAGGACCAGCTCGTCACCATGATGGGCAACACGACGGCGAGCCTGGCCGTCATGGCGCGCATCGCGCAGCTGCAGGAGGGCGGGATGTCCGACATGGTGCAGGCAGCCTTCGCCAAGTCCTTCACGACCGCGCGCATGCGGGAGACGGTCGCGCTCGGGCGTGGCATCCTCGGCGGGAACGGGATCGTGACGGACTACGCCATGGCGAAGATCTTCGCGGATGCCGAGGCCGTCTACACGTACGAGGGGTCCTACGGGATCAACAGCCTGATCGTGGGCAGGGCGCTGACGGGCATCTCCGCCTTCGCCTGACGCGCCCCCCGGCTTTTCTCCCGGCGTCGCGCCGTCGTTCCCGGTTCTTGGCCTCGAGGAGCGTGCCGGGCGGCAGGATGCCGGCGTTCGAGCGCACTGCAGTCAGCAACCAGGCAACGACGGCGGAGCGGAGCGGCCGGTGCCCGAGGCCGCGGCGTCGTGCACGCGTTTCGGCGGGGAACTGCGTGTCGGGCGACGACACGCCGGTGTTCGAGCCCTTTCGCCGAGTGAAGCCATGCACGACGCCGCAGCAACCTGGTCACGCCGATCCTGGACCGCCCGCCCGCCCGCCGGTCCGGTTCACATGACGGACCGAGTGAGGCCCACGCCACATTACTGGGTAGTATCCCAACAGCAATCCGTCGTATCCAGTGCCGCATACGCCCCGTTTTCCGTGCCCTGAAAGCAGGCTGTTGTGACAGTGCCCCTCGAAGTGTCCCCCGCGCAAGCCGCCGACCAGTTCGGCGAGACCGTGGGAGATCTCAGTTCCGATCTCCGCGCCGACGTCCGCCGTGTCAGTACCCTGCTCGGCGAATCGCTCGTCCGGCAGCACGGGCAGGATCTCCTCGACCTCGTGGAGCGCGTCCGCCTGCTCACGAAGGAGTCCAAGGAGTCCGGCAACGTCAGCGACGCCGGCGAGCGCGCTGTACTCGCGGAGCAGGTCCGGGAGCTCCTCGCGGCACTTCCCATCGATCAGGCCACCGAGCTGGTCCGGGCCTTCGCCGCCTACTTCCATCTCGCCAACGCGGCCGAGCAGGTGCACCGCGTCCGCGGACTGCGGACGCGCTCCGAGGAGGACGGCTGGCTCGCGCAGACCGTGTCCCGCATCGCGGCCGACGCCGGTCCCGGAGCGCTCGCGGACGTCGTCCAGGAGCTCGACGTCCGCCCGGTCTTCACGGCCCACCCCACCGAGGCCTCGCGCCGTTCCGTGCTCGACAAGCTGCGCCGGCTTTCCGACATCCTCGCCGAGGCGACGGCGGAGGGCTCGCAGCAGCGGCGCCGCCAGGACCGCCGGCTCGCCGAGGTGATCGACCTGATCTGGCAGACGGACGAGTTGCGCCAGGTACGGCCCACGCCGATCGACGAGGCGCGTAACGCCATCTACTACCTCGGTGACATCCTGACAACATCGATGCCCGAACTGCTCGAGGACCTCTCGGACCTCCTCGCCGAGCACGGCGTCGCCCTTCCCGCCGCCGGAGCGCCCGTGAAGTTCGGCTCCTGGATCGGAGGGGACCGCGACGGCAACCCCAACGTCACCGCCGCCGTGACCCGGGAGATCCTGCAGATCCAGAACCAGCAGGCCGTACGGATCGCGATCCACTTCGTCGACCGGCTGATCTCTTCGCTGTCCTCGTCGACCGCGATCGTCGGAGCGTCCGCCGAGCTGACGGCGTCCATCGAGCGGGACCTCGCCAGCCTCCCGCGCCTGGACAAGCGGATCCTCGAGCTCAACGCCCAGGAGCCGTACCGGCTCAAGCTGACGTGTGTGAAGGCCAAGCTGCTCAACACCGCGACGCGCGTCCAGAACCAGACGGCGCACGAGCCGGGCCGCGACTACAACGACACCGCCCAGGTGCTGGCGGACCTCCAGCTCGTCGGGGACTCGCTCCGGCAGCACGCCGCGGGCCTGGCGGCCGACGGCGCCCTCGCGACGGCGTCGCGCGTCATCTCGTCCTTCGGCCTGCACCTGGCCACGCTCGACATCCGTGAGCACGCGGACATGCACCACGACGTCGTCGCGCAGCTGACCGACCGGCTGGGTGAACTGGAGGTGCCCTACCTCGAACTGGACCGGGAGGCCCGCCTGGGCGCGCTCTCCCGCGAACTGGCGTCCCGGCGCCCGCTCGCCACGGTCAACCCACCGCTCGACGACGGAGCACGGCGCACCTTCGACGTCTTCCGTGAGATCGCCTCGGCGCTGGGAACCTACGGCCCCGATGTCATCGAGACCTACATCGTGTCCATGACCCGAGGGGCGGACGACGTCCTCGCGCCCGTGGTCCTGGCGCGCGAGGCGGGACTCGTCGACGTCGTCGGCGACGGCTCCGGCGGCCCGGACTCGGGGGCCTTCGCGAAGATCGGCTTCGCGCCCCTCCTCGAGACGGTCGACGAGCTGCGCGTCTCCGCCGAGATCGTGGACACCCTGCTCTCCGACCCGACCTACCGCGAGGTGGTGCGTCTGCGCGGTGACCTGCAGGAGGTCATGCTCGGGTACTCGGACTCCAACAAGGAGTCGGGCGTGCTCACGAGCCTGTGGGAGATCCACAAGACCCAGCGCCGCCTGCGCGACGTCGCGGCCAAGCACGGCGTCCGGCTCCGCCTGTTCCACGGACGCGGCGGATCGGTGGGCCGCGGCGGCGGCCCGACGTACGACGCCATCCTCGCCCAGCCCAACGGCGTGCTCGAGGGCGAGATCAAGTTCACCGAGCAGGGCGAGGTCATCAGCGACAAGTACTCGCTGCCGGCACTGGCCCGCGAGAACCTGGAACTCTCCCTCGCCGCCGTCATGCAGGGGTCGGCCCTGCACCGCACGCCCCGTACGTCCGACGACGACCGCGACCGCTGGGCGGAGGTGATGGAGACGGTGTCCGATGCCGCCTTCACCCGGTACCGCTCCCTGATCGATCACGAGGACCTCCCGGCGTACTTCCTCGCGTCGACGCCGGTGGAACAGCTCGGTTCGCTCAACATCGGGTCGCGTCCCTCGAAGCGGCCGGACTCCGGCAGTGGCCTGGGTGGGCTCCGGGCCATCCCCTGGGTCTTCGGGTGGACCCAGTCACGGCAGATCGTCCCCGGCTGGTTCGGCGTCGGCTCCGGGTTGCGGGCCGCACGCGAGGCGGGCCACGAGGGCCTGCTCGCCGAGATGCTCGACCGCTGGCACTTCTTCCGTACCGTGGTCTCGAACGTCGAGATGACGCTCGCCAAGACCGACCTCGAGATCGCGGCGCACTATGTCGACGCCCTGGTGCCGGACGAACTGCAGCACCTCTTCGGCGTCATCCGCGAGGAGTACGAGCTGACCCTCGCGGAAATCCGCCAGCTCACGGGCGAGCATGAACTGCTCGACAACCAGCCCGTGCTGAAGCGGTCGCTGGCGGTCCGGGACCAGTACCTCGATCCCATCTCCTACCTGCAGGTCGAGTTGCTCCGCCGGATGCGGGCGGAGGCCGACGGCGGCCGGCCCGACGGGCAGCTGCAGCGGGCCATGCTGATCACCATCAACGGGGTCGCTGCGGGGATGCGCAACACCGGCTGATCCCCGCCCTCGCGTGTCCCTCCCCGGGCGAGGGACACGCGCCGCCGGAATACGTGTCGGGACGTGCCGGTTGCCGCCTCTGGAAGCTGACACCGGCCCGGCCGGACCATCTGCAAGGAGGAGCACCATGAAGGCAGTGTTTTACGAGAAGTACGGCGATCCCGGCGTCCTGCAGTACGGGGACCAGCCCGATCCGAAGGTGGGGCCGGACTCGGTCCTCGTCGAGGTGCGTGCGTCCTCGGTCAACCCGGTGGACTGGAAGGTCACCGCGGGCTACCTCGACGGTGCCCTGCCGACCTTCTTCCCTGTGATCCCGGGCTGGGACGTCGCGGGCGTCGTCGCGCAGCCCGGTCCGTCGGTGACGGAGTTCCAGGCCGGCGACGAGGTCATCGGGTACGTCCGGATGGACACCGTCGCGTTCGGAACGTTCGCTGAGCAGGTCGCCGCGCCCGTGCGGGCGCTGGCCCGGAAGCCCCGCAACGTCTCCTGGGCCGAGGCCGCCACCATGCCGCTGGTCGGGCTCACGGCGTACCAGTCGCTCCGGTCCATCGATGTGGGCGAGGGTGACACGGTCCTGGTGCACAACGGAGCGGGCGGTGTGGGGACCTACGCCATCCAGATCGCGAAGGCGTGGGGTGCGCGCGTTCTGGCGACTGCCTCCGAGAAGAACCACGACTTCCTGCGATCCCTGGGTGCGGAGCCGCTGACCTACGGCGAGGGACTCGCGGACCGCATCGCCGGCGCGGCTCCCGAGGGGCTCGACGCCGTCGTCGACTTCGTCGGCGGTGAGGACGTGACTGCCTCCCTCGAGCACCTGAAGACTCCCGGGCGGGTCGCCTCCGTGGTCGATGCAGAGGTCAAGGACAGGGGCGGGCGCTACATCTTCGTCCGGCCGAACCCGGACGATCTGCTCGCCCTGACCGAACTCGTGGAGGCCGGCAGCGTGAAGCCCGTCCTCGCCGAGACCTTCCCGCTGGAGCGCGCTGCAGACGCCTTCCGCAGCAGCATCGCGGGCCACGTGCGCGGCAAGATCGCCGTCACCGTCGGCGACCAGGGCTGACTGCGGGCAGAGACGGTGCCCCCTCGAGGGCTGACCGCGCGTCACGCCGACGGCTGAGCGCGGGTGGGAGCACTGCGCGGGGCCCGGTGGAGTGATGCATCCTCCACCAGGGGCCCCGGGCGGGAGCACGGGACGCGCGGCGCTACGCTCCCGGGCCGGCGAAGCTCAGCGGCGCGAGTCCTCGTAGCCGCCCAGCAGGTCGAGGGGTTCGCGCTTGGCGTCCTCCTCCGCCCGGAGCCAGTGGCGGTAGGCGTGGTCCACGCGGTGCCGGCGCGATCCGGCGGTGATCAGCAGCAGGAAGATGGCCAGGGCGGCCGCGAAGGCGATGTTCACCGCGAACGGTTCGCCCAGCACCCGCTCGACGGCGATCCAGAGCAGCCCCCAGGAGACTGCCGCAGCCACGGAGAGGCGCCCCCGGTCCGTGGAGCAGATGACGGCGGCGGTCAGGAGGATCGCGAGGATGCCGAGGATCGCCCACGTGCTGCCCTTCCAGCCGAAGAGGTCGGTGTTCCTGTCCGTGAGGAACGCCGCCGCATTGGCCGCGGCGGCCACGAGCACCCACCCGAGGTAGAGGCCGATCGGCGTATCCACGAGCGCACCTTCGAGGCGCGTCTCGGTCGGGTGGTCGTTCAGGGTGCGGACGGCAGACACCAGGGCGACGAGCAGCAGCAGGATGACCACGAGGCTGAGTGTCAGGCGGTCCGCCTGCGCGCTGAGGATCCATGCGAGGTTGAGGAGCATCGAGGCAGCGACCGCCCAGCCGAGCTGTCGCTGGCGCTCGCTCGTGCGCTGGGAGGGCAGCCACTGGAACACCGTGTAGGCCACGAGCCCCCCGTAGATGACGCTCCAGATCGAGAAGGCCGACGACGACGGAGCGAGCAGCGTCGCGTCCGGAGCGAAGAGGCCGCCGGCGGCGTCGCGGATGGACGGACCGCCGAAGGCCCCGACGCCTGCCGCCGACCCGAGGATGCAGGCAACCGCGCACAGGGTCACGGCGGACTGCCGTACGGTATCCGGGTGCCAGGACCCGACGTGGCGGACCGTGGCCGTGCTGCCGCGGCGGATCGCCGTACCCGTGACGCGTGCCGCAGCGCTCGCCTTCTCGCCCGCGAGGCGGAGCCGCTCGCTCCGGACGGCCGCGAGGCGAAGCTGCTCACTCCGGGCCGCCGCGGCGCGGAGAAGCCCTCCCCGGTCGGCCCCAGGGCTCGGAGCGCCCTTCCCCCGGGTGGCGCCGTCGCCCGCACCGCTTTCCCCGGAGGGGCGGCCGCCGTTCCCGGCGCCCGCGTCACCCGGCATCGCCGTCCGGACGGCTCCCGTCCCGGCGGTCGCCACCTCGGAGCGCACTCCGGCTACGTCGCCCTCGACCGCCCCGCGGGCGACGGGCTGCGCGGCCTTCAGGCGTTCGAGGACGCTCGTCGGCGGGGTGGCTGCAGGAGCTCCACCGGCGATCGTCGGCGGACCGACCGGCATGTCAGGAAGCCTGCGGCCCGGGTTCTTCGGGGTGCTCATGCGCTTTTTTGGCCTTCCGGTGTTTCTTGAGGGCGAGGACTGCCGCCGTGATGGCTCCCACCAGCGTACCCACAGCCATTCCGAGCAGGGCGCTGACTCCCGCGGGGAAGCCGGTGGACGCCCCGGCGACAAAACCGAGTCCTACCAGCCATGCGGTCCAGAGGACACCGCCGGCTGCCGCCGCGAGCATGAACGGGCGCAGCGGAAGTTCGGCGATGCCCGCGGCCGCCACGCTCGCGGTCCGGCCACCCGGAAGGAAACGGACGGCGACGACGGCGGCGTAGGTGGGCGAGGTGCCGGCCTTGGCGATGGCGCTGCGCAACCCGCGATGGATGGAGCGGCCCCACCGGAATCGGTCGAGGAAGTGCGTCAGCTTGCGGCGGAACAGCAGGAAGATGGCGACGTCGCCGATCCAGCTGCCGGCGAACACGGCGATGATCACGAACGGAAGGAGCACGATGCCGTGGGCCGACATGGTGCCGGCACCGATCACCAGGAGTTCGGAGGGCACCACGGGAATCACCACGTCGACGAAGATGACGGCGAACATGACGAGGAGGTAGAGCGGTGCTGGGATGTCCGTACCGGGCAGGTCCACCCTGCAAATCTACCGGCCGGAAACCGGAATCCCTGAGGATCGCGTGAAGTTCAGGCGAATTCGGCGAGTGTGAGGCCCGACTCGAAACTCCGGTCCGTGCCGTCCACGGGGTCGGTGAAGGCGATGCTGTGCGCCAGGAGCTGCAGGGGCCTGGCGTAATCGTCCGGCGCCTGCGGGTGGAGGACGGGGTAGAACGGGTCGTTGACGATTCCGAGCCCGAGCGACGCCATGTGCAGCCGAAGCTGGTGGGTCTTGCCCGTGTGCGGCTGGAGCCGGTACAGGCCCCGGTCGCCGCGCTGGTCGAGCAGGCTGACCGTGGTGTGCGTGTTCACGGGTCCCTCCACCTCCTGTGCCAGCAGGTAGGTCCGCGACTTGACGATCCGGCTCCGCACGTCGAGCGACGCGGCACCGAGGCCCAGGTCCGGTCGCACGGGTGCGACGGCCCGGTACTCCTTGCGGATGCGCCGGTTCTCGAAGAGGAGCTGGTACGCGCCGCGCGTCTCCGGGTCGACGGAGAACATGAGGATGCCCGCCGTCATGCGGTCCAGGCGGTGCATGGGAATGAGGTCCGGGAGATTCAGCTCCACCCGCAGCCGCACGAGGGCCGATTCCGCCACGTACATGCCACCCGGCGTGGTGGGCAGGAAGTGCGGCTTGTCGACGACGAGCAGATGGTCGTCCTGGTACAGGACGGACAGCTCGACCGGCAGGCGCTCCTCCACCGGCAGTTCCCGGTAGTACCAGACGAAGGTGTGCTCGCCGAGGGGAGTGGACCGCGTGAGGACCTCCCCGCCGAGCGCCATCACCTCGCCGCGGTCGAAGCGCTCGCCGATGCCCTCCGGATCCACGTGGTCGAAGCGGTCGAGGATGTACTCCAGGGCGGTGCCCCAGGGGCCCTCGGAGGGGAGGCGGAGGCGTGTCGCGTTGACCCCGTTGCGCACGGGCAGGGGGGACTTCATCGCCATGAGCGCATCACCGGTCCTGTTCCGTCCACTCAGTCAGGGTAGTGCCGCTCCTGCCGGGGCTTCCAATCGGGGCTGGCAGTGCGGGCAGTAGTACAGCTCCCGGAGCTCGGTGTCCTTGTCCCCGAGCTGCTCGAGCGCCACCGGCGTACCGCAGCGCAGGCAACCCCGCCGGGAGCGGCCGTAGACCCACAGGGTGTCGCCGCGCAGCCGGCCCGTGGTGGCCCGCGTGCTGCGCGCCTTGTTCGCTTCGAGGAGCTTCTTCGACAGTTCGACCATGCGCGGGAGGTTGGGCACCCTGCCGACCGGGGTGAGCGGGTGGACGCCCGCGAGGAAGCACAGTTCGCACCGGTACACGTTGCCGATCCCGGCGAGGTTCCGCTGGTCCAGCAGGGCCAGGCCGATGGGCCGGTCCGGCTGCTCGAGCAACCGGCGCAGCGCCTCGTCCGGGTCCCAGTCGGGCCCGAGGAGGTCCGGCCCCAGGTACCCCACGGCGTCCTCTTCCTCGGCGCGTGGGATCACGCGCAGGAACCCGAGTTCGAACCCCACGACGACGGCGTCGTCCGTCTCGAGGATGCAGCGGGCCTTGAACGCGGGTCTGCGCCATTTCTCCCCGTGCGCGTAGACGTGCCAGAGCCCTTCCATCTTCAGGTGGGAGTGGATGTCCCAGCCGTCGTCGCCCCCGCCCCGGATGAGCAGGTGCTTGCCGCGGGCGACGGTCTCCTGGACGGTGTCGCCGGTGAAGTCCACGGTCGCGAAACGCGGTACGCGGATGTCGCAGCGCGTGAGGACCTTCCCGGCGAGGGCGCTGTGCAGTTCGCGGGCTGCACGCCAGACGGTGTCTCCCTCAGGCACGGATCCTCAGCCCCCTCGGCGTCGTGTAGAAACCGGCGTCCGCGAGGGCGCGTCCGATGTCGGTGTCCAGGATCTCGCCGCCGTTGACCTTCTCCAACGCCATCTTGTCCGCCGCCCCCCGGCGGATGACCGTGACGAGGGCGAGCGCCGCGGCGCGCAGGACGTCGGCATCCTCCGTGAACGTCAGGAGGGTCTTCCCGCCGCGCTCCACGTACAGGGCGAGTGCCCCGTCGACGAGCACTACGAGGGCCCCCGCCTTCCGCCCGGCGCGGTGTCCGCCCTCGGCCTGCGGCCAGCTGAGCGCCGCGCCGTAGGGGTTCGCCGGGTCCGTCGCCGCCAGTGCCACGGCCTTCAGGGGCGGGGTTTCACCACCGAGGACGTCCTGAGCGGTGGGCAGCTGGTTGTCCGCGCTGAAGGAGCGCAGGCGGTCGACCGTCGCGGGCACGGCGAACTGCGCCGCGCCGAGGTGCTCGATGAAGTAGCCGCGGCGGCACCGGCCCATCTCCTCGAGCCGGGCCAGCACCTTGTACATGAGGCCGAAGCCGCCGGGGATGCCCTCGTTGCCGACGGCGCCGCGGGTGACCACGCCGTAGCGGTCGAGCAGCAGTTCCGCGGTGGCGTGGGCGTGCAGCGTCGTCTCGGCTTCCACCGCGGGCAGCATGTTCCAGCGGCCCGCGGCCAGGGGAGGCGTCGCGCGCTGGTAGCCCCCGCTCCCGGCGTCGTCCCCGGCAGCGCCCAGCCGCATCGATGCTCCGGTGAGCGACTTGCCCGGCGCGCGGCCCAGCCGTCCTGCACGCGAGGTGCGTGCGCGTGCCGGTACGGGCCGCTGCTTGTGCGCGGTCTTGCCGTTGGCGAGGAGCGAGCGCACGGGCGTGAACGTGTCATTGCTGATCCGGCCCGCCCACACCAGGTCCCAGAGGGCGGTCACGACCGCGGTGTCCGAGGACGCCTCCTGGACGTCGAGCAGGTTGGTCAGCTGGCGCAGGAAGTAGCCGCCGCCCCCGGCGAGCAGGTCGAGCAGCGCCGTGTGCAGCGAGGACGGCTCGAACGCGGGGTCGGGCCGCAACGTCAGCGGGGCGTTCTCGGCCAGGTGCAGCGCGATCCAGCCGTCGTTGCCCGCCAGCGATCCCGCGCCGGACCAGACGACCTCGCCCGTCGCCGTCAGCTCGTCGAGCATGGCCGGGGCATAGTTGGCCACGCGCTGCGCGAGGATCAGCGGCTCCCACGCGGAGGCGGGGATCGGCACACCGGACAGCTGGTCGATGACGGTGATCACCCCGTCGAGGCCGCGAAGCCCCGAGCCGATGTGCTGCCAGACCGGCAGGAACCGGCCGTAGGCCGTGGGGTCGACGGGTTCGACCTCCTGCCGCAGTGCGGCGAGGGAGCGACGGCGCAACCGGCGGAGCACCTCGACGTCGCACCATTCGCTGGAGGCGGGAGCGTGCACGGTGATGGTGCCCGGAGCCGCTCCGGACGCCGCGGAGATGTCGAGCACGGGGACCGATTCCGCAGGCCGGAACTCGCCCTCGATGACACGCCCGGCGCCTGCCAGGCGCTGCAGTGAACCCGCGACGACGGCGACCCCGAGGCCCAGGTGCGTGGCCGCTTCCGCCGCCGTGAACGGCCCGTGCGTGCGGGCGTACCGTCCCACGAGGTCCCCGAGGGGATCGGCCACGGGTTCGATGAACGCCAGGGGGATGCCCATGGGCAGCGGGACGCCCAGCGCATCGCGCAGCCGGGCCGCGTCCTCGACGGCGGAGACGCGCTCCACGCCCGCGATGTGCACCGTCAGGGCGCGGTTGGCCCGGACCAGCGCGGCGACATGCTCCCCGACGACGTCGGCGGACGCGCGCCCGGGGGCAGGACCAGCGGCGCCGACGGAAGGAGAATCGCTGGAAGGAGAATCATCGGAGGGTGAACCGTCGGGCAGCGACTCGGGGTCGTCCTCCGGGGCGGACGCCGTGGACGGAGCAGCCTGGGAGGACACCGCCGCGACCCCACCCCGCATCTCGGCAGGGGCCTCGAGCCGCCGGGAGATCTCGTCGATCGTCAGCGGTCCGAGCAGCCGCAGCAGGTCGGCGACGCCCTCGAGCCCACGCGCCAGGCGGTCCGGCTTCAGGCGCTGCAGCTCCAGCTCGGTATCGGCGATGACCTGCGCGTCCAGCAGTTCCCGCAGCTCCGCACGGCCGAGCAGCTCGTTGAGGAGGGTCGGGTCCAGTGAGAGGGCGGCGGCCCTGCGCTCGGCCAGCGGGGAATCGCCCTCGTAGAGGAACGACGCGACGTAGCCGAACAGCATGGACCGGGCGAACGGGGAGGGCTGCTGGGTGGTGACCTCGACGATGCGCAGCTCCCGGCGCTCGAGCGATGCCGCGATGTCCTTCAGTGCGGGGAGGTCGTAGACGTCCTGCAGGCATTCGCGCACCGTCTCGAGGACGATCGGGAACGTGGGGTACTTCTTGGCGACGTCGAGCAGCTGCGCCGAGCGCTGGCGCTGCTGCCAGAGCGGCGTCCGCTTGCTCGGGTTCTGGCGGGGGAGCAGCAGGGCCCGCGCCGCGCATTCGCGGAACCGGGAGGCGAAGAGTGCGGATCCGCCGACCTCGGCGGTGACGATGCCGTCGAGCTCCTCCGCCTCGAAGAGGAAGAGATCGGCGCCGGGGGGTTCGTCGTCCATGAGCGGCACCCGGAGCACGATGCCGTCGTCGGACGCCATCGCCGAGCCGTCCATCCCGTAGCGCTGCTCGAGCCGCGCCCCGACGGCGAGCGCCCAGGGTGCGTGCACCGGCATGCCGAACGGGCTGTGCAGGACCACGCGCCAGTCGCCGAGCTCGTCGTGGAAACGCTCGACGACGAGCGTCCGGTCGCTCGGAACCACTTCCGTGGCCTCGCGCTGCTCCGTCAGGTAGGTGATCAGGTTGCCGGAGGCCCAGGCGTCGAGTCCGATCCTCGCGCAGCGTTCCTGGGCCTTCTCCGGCGTGGCCCCGGACATCTCGCGGACGAAGGCGCCGAGGGCCCTGCCGAGTTCGACGGGCCGGCCGAGGGAGTCGCCCTTCCAGAACGGGAGCTTGCCCGGCTGCCCGAACGCGGGGGAGACCAGCACGCGGTCGTGCGTGATCTCCTCGATGCGCCAGCTCGTGGCCCCGAGCGCGAAGACGTCCCCCACGCGGGATTCGTACACCATCTCCTCGTCCAGTTCACCGACGCGGCGGCCGCCCGCGCGGGGTCCCTCGCCCTCGGATCCGACGAGGAACACCCCGAAGAGGCCGCGGTCGGGGATGGTGCCGCCGGAGGTGACCGCCAGCCGCTGGGCGCCGGGCCGGCCCGTGATGGTGCCCTCGACGCGGTCCCAGATGATGCGCGGCCGCAGCTCGGCGAACTCGTCCGACGGGTAGCGGCCCGCGAGGAGGTCGAGGGTCGCGTCGAAGGCGGAGCGCGGCAGGGTGGCGAACGGCGCGGACGTACGGACGACGTCGAACCATTCCTCGACGTCGATGGTGCCGAGCGCCGCGGCCGCGACGGTCTGCTGCGCCAGGATGTCGAGCGGATTGGTGGGGATGTACAGGGGTTCGATCTGCCCCGCGAGCATGCGCTCGACCGTGACGGTGGTGTTGACGAGGTCCCCGCGGTGCTTGGGGAAGAGGACGCCCTGCGACACCTCGCCCACCTGGTGCCCGGCTCGGCCGACGCGCTGCAGGCCGCTGGCCACGGAGTGCGGTGACTCGACCTGCACGACGAGGTCCACGGCACCCATGTCGATCCCGAGTTCCAGCGAGCTCGTGGCGACGACGCAGCGCAGGCGCCCCGACTTGAGGTCGTCCTCGATGAGGGCGCGCTGGTCCTTCGAGACGGAACCGTGGTGGGCCCGGGCGAGGAGCGGCTCCGCACCGGTGGTCTGCCCCGCCTGCGCCATCATCTGCGCGGGCGTCGCCGTGGTGTAGGCGAACGACGGCGCGGCCTCGGCAGGCTCGACAGCGGCCGGTTCGCCGCCTGCGGCCCACACGGCCTCGCGTTCGAGCCGTTCGGCGTGGATCTCGTTCAGTCGGGCCGTCAGGCGTTCCGCGAGCCGCCGGGAGTTGGCGAACACGATCGTCGATCTGTTCTGCTCGATGAGGTCGACGATCTTCTCCTCGACGTGCGGCCAGATGCTCGCCTGGGGGACGGCGTCGCCGTCGTCGGTGTTGGCGGCCGCCCCGCCGAGTTCCGTCATGTCCTCCACCGGCACGGTGACGGTGAGGTCCCACTGCTTCCTGGAGGGCGGGGCCACGATCTCGACCGGGGCGTTGCCCGAGAGGAACCGGGCCACCGTCTCCTTCGGCTCGACCGTCGCGGAGAGGCCGATGCGCTGCACGGGCTTCTCGAGCAGTGCATCGAGGCGCGCCAGTGACACGGCGAGGTGTGCCCCGCGCTTGGTGCCGGCGACGGCGTGGACCTCGTCGATGATGACGGTGTCCACCTCCAGGAGCGTCTCGCGTGCCTTGGAGGTGAGCATGAGGAACAGCGACTCGGGGGTCGTGATGAGGATGTCCGGCGGTCGCGTGAGCATGGCACGGCGCTCGGCTTGCGGGGTGTCCCCGGACCGCACTCCCACGGTGATGCTCGGCGCCGGGAGGCCGAGGCGCTTCGCGGTCTGGGTGATGCCGATCAGCGGAGCCCGGAGGTTCCGCTCGACGTCGACGCCCAGCGCCTTCAGGGGGGAGATGTACAGCACGCGGGTGCTGCGCTTCGGCGCAGCCGCCTTGCGCCCCTTCGCCGGCGCCGCGGGCTCCGGGCCGTCCGGGTCGTTGCCGCCCTCACCCGAGGCGATCAGCCGGTCCAGGGCCCAGAGGAAGGCTGCGAGCGTCTTGCCGGATCCGGTGGGCGCGACGACGAGCGCGTTCGAGCCCGCGGAGATGGCCCTCCAGGCGCCTTCCTGGGCAGGGGTGGGCTCGGAGAAGGCCCCCGCGAACCATTCAGAGGTTGCGGGGGTGAACCTCGTCAGCACCTGCGTCACTCCCTCATCATGCCCCAGCCCACCGACACTTGGTCCGCGTCCCGGAACCGGGAGGTGCACGGGCATGCTTCCAGGGACGCGGATGGCGGAGGCATGCGGAGGTGCACCGGGAGCAGGCAGAGGAGCAGGCGGCCCCGCGGGGGCCGGTGGGGCTAGGAGGCGGGCTGCAGCGCCCCCACGGTCATGAGGACGATCGACGCCGCCGAGCAGGCCGGGATCTCCTGCGGCAGGACGAGCGAGTCCGTGGCGCCGGGAGGGTAGATCCGGAGTCCGGTGGCCGGCGTGATACCGCAGCCGGCGCCGTAGTTCTGGGCGTTGGTCTGCCGGAGGGTCGTCGTGACGGACCCTCCAGGAGCGAGCGTCACCGGGGTTGTCGCCGAGCCGTCGCGGTCCGCGGCGGCACCGATCCGGGTGCCGGACGCATCGACGAAGGACACCCCGGGGTAGCCGTCGACCACGCACTCCTGGTCGGAGGCGTTGGTCAGCACGAGCGTCCGGTAGACGCTGCCCGCTGTACCGCCACCTGGCTGGTCCTCCACCGCGCCGGTCAGCTGCGCCGCGGAGCAGGGTCCGGCAGCCGCAGGGGCAGAGTCGGACACGCTGGGGGAGGGCGACGGCACCGCGCCCTCCGACGCGGACGCGCTCGCTGAAGCACCCGCCGGCTCGGACGCAGAGTCGGACGCACCCGCCGGCTCGGACGCAGACGCGGACGCGGACGACGAGGCAGGCGCCCGATCCGATGCCGCGGTAGCGCTCGGCACCGCCGTCGGCCCCTGGCTCGACGCCTCGCTCGACGCCTGGGTCGCCGCGGACGACGAGGCAGAGCCGGCCGGCCCGGACACCGCGCAGCTACTCAGCGCGATGACGGCTCCAGTGGCCGCAACGGCCGTGATCCAAGGTTTGCTCCTCAGCAGACTAGTCATGGCCTCACCCTATGGCCGGCGCTCTCCGCGTCCGGCAGGCGGACCGCGGCGTACCACGATCGTTATCGGCGGGGCTTCACTCGTGGTGGTACGAGCGGCCACCGGCTATCTCCTGGGCCCGGTACACCTGTTCGGCGAGGATGAGGCGCACGAGCTGGTGAGGGAACACCAGCGGTGACAGGGACCAGACGAAGTCCGCCCGCTTGTGCACCTCCTCGTCCACGCCGTAGGCGCCGCCGATGATCACCGTGACGCTGCGGGATGCTTCGAGCGGTCGCAGCAGGGTGCGGGACAGCGTCGGGGAATCGATGGCCTTGCCGCGCTCGTCGAGCAGCACCACGAAGTCGCTGCCGAGCCGGGCGAGGAGCCGTTCGGACTCCTCCCTGCGGGCGGCGTCGTGCTCCCGTGCCGAATGGGCGATCAGCTGCCAGGACAGGTCGAAGGGCTTCTTCAGCCGCTTCGCGTAGCGCTCGATCCCCTCGGATACCCAGCTCTCGTGCTTGCGGCCCACTGCGAGCACCCGGATTGCCATGTCCTCAGGTTATCGGGTGGGAAACCCGCCGAAAACGCGGTGAAAAGCCCCTGGAAGCGGGCGAGAAGCCCTTGGAAAGCGACGGACACAGGCCGGGAAGAGTGAACGGCCGCCGAACACTTGGCAAAGAACAAGCGCTTGCACAAGTACTTCGCCCCCCGAACTTAACCTGTCCAACCACCTCCCCCGTCAGTACGCTGGCTGAATTCTGGGAGAACCACGAATGGGACGAAGGGGGCGGCAATGTCGACCATCACCGGCGGAATGGGCGCAGTAAATACAGCGGGCAACGAGGCACGCTCCCGACGACGAACGGTCGGCGTGGTCCTCGCGGGCGGCGTCGGCACGCGCATGGGGCTGGAGATCCCCAAGCAGCTGGTGCCCGTCGCCGGCCGGACCAGCCTCGAGCACACCGTGGACATCTTCCAGCAGTGCTCGTTCATCGACGAGATCATCGTCATGATGGACCCCGGATCCATGGACCGCGCCGAGAAGCTGGTGACGCGTGAGCGCTTCCCGAAGCTCACCGGCCTGCTCCCCGGCGGCCGCGACCGCAACGAGACCTCCTATCTGGCCCTGCGGGAGATCGCGACCCCCGGCGCCAAGGTTGTCTTCCACGACGCCGTGCGCCCGCTGGTCGATCCGAGCATCATCCGCGCCTGCGTCGACGCACTCGACACCTACGACGCCGTCGATACCGGCATCCCCTCCGCGGACACCATCATCGAGGTGGACGAGCACGACATCATCCGCGCGGTACCGCCGCGCGCCTCCCTCCGCCGCGGCCAGACTCCGCAGGCGTTCCGGTGGGACACCCTCATGGAGGCCTACGGGCACGCCCGCACCGATGCGGACTTCGCCGCCACGGACGACTGCTCCGTCGTCCTGAAGTACTGCCCGGACGTCCCGATCATCGTGGTTCCGGGCCACGAGGCGAACATCAAGATCACGCATCCGATCGACATCCACCTGGCCGACAAGCTGTTCCAGCTCAAGCACCAGCACGTCGATCCGGTGCCGTTCCCCGCCGCGTCCCTGCGCGACGCCGTCGTCGTCGTGTTCGGCGGCAGCTCAGGCATCGGCGGCGAACTCGGACGGCAGCTCCAGGACGAGGGCGCGCACGTGGTCTCCCACAGCAGGACCGGCAGCGGCACCTTCGTGGAGGACCGCGCCTCCGTCTCGCGCGCGCTCGCGGGCGCCGCGGCGCAGTACGGACGCATCGACCACGTGGTGCTCACCGCAGGCGTCCTGACGATCGGCGACCTCGTGGACCTCTCCGACGAGCAGCTCCAGCACGACGTAGGCGTCAACCTCATGGCTGCGTTCGTCGTCGCGCAGGAAGCCCACTCCTACCTCGCCGAGTCCTCCGGATCGCTGCTGCTCTTCTCCTCCAGCTCCTACACCCGCGGCCGTGCCAAGTACACGGTGTACTCGGCGACGAAGGCTGCGCTGGTCAACCTGACGCAGGCACTGGCAGACGAATGGAGCGGCGACTCCATCCGCGTCAACTGCATCAGTCCCAGCCGCACGGCCACGCCGATGCGCGAGAAGGCGTTCGGCCACGAGGACGAGACCACCCTCGTGCAGGCCGCCGACGTCGCGCGCGTCAGCGCCCAGGTCCTCGCCTCCGACATCACGGGGCAGGTGTTCGATGTCCGCCTGCCGCAGGTCGATCCGCTACCGACACAGCTTGAAAGTGTCCGGTGACCGCCCCCGCCCTGACAGCCGACACCGATCGGCTGGTGATCACCGGTGCGCGGATTCCCTCCGGTGACGCGCTGTCCGTGCTGCTCGGCGGACGCCGCATCTGGACGGTCCGGGCGCCCCGCCCGGACGACGACGGCGTGCTCAGCGTCCCCTGGCCGCCGGCTCTCTCCGAGCGCTTCACGGGCAGTGCGCGGCTCGCGGTCGAGCATGCCGGCCGTGAGATCGCCGCGTCGACGGTCGTGTTCGAGGACGACGCCTCCGACTTCGACCTGAGCGAACCCGGCACGGGCATCCCCCTGGTGGTCAACAAGTGGGGCCGGATCGCACGGTCCTTCGAGGGCCGCGATGCCGCGCTCGTCGAGCACGTCCTGGACGAGGCCGAGCACCTCATCCAGGTGCTGCGCCGGACGGTCGGCGTCGAGCTGTTCGTCACCGGGGGCACGTTGCTCGGGCCCGTCCGCAACGGCCGCATCATGGCGCACGACGACGACGCCGACCTCGCGTACCTCAGCGCTTCCACCAATCCGTCCGACGTGATGCTCGAGAGCTTCCGGATCGAGAGGGTACTCGTCGACCAGGGGTACGAGGTGGTGCGGCATTCCAACGGCCACCTCCAGCTCATGTTCCCGGGCGGAACGGTGACCGACCGCTTCTACCTCGACATCTTCACCTACTTCGAGTGCAACGGCTGGTTCTACGGGACCTTCCACGCACGCGAACGCGCGGAGAGGATCACGATCCACCCGATCACGCCGCTTCCCGTGAACGGGCGGCTGCTGCCCGGTCCGGCGGAGCCCGCACAGCTCCTCGCGGCGATCTACGGGCCGTCCTGGGAGGTGCCCGACCCCACCTTCACGTTCGTCACCCCGCCGGCCGCGTTCCGCCGGTACTACTGGTGGCTCAACCACTTCGACGTCGACCGCGAGAACTGGGAGGACCACCACCGCGCCGAGATCGAGGCCGGTCCCGCCACGACGCCGTCGCGCCTCGCCGTCACGACCGCGGAGCAGCTGCCGCCGTCGTCGACCGTGCTGGACCTCGGCTGCGGGCTCGGCGCGGACGCGAGATACCTTGCGGACCGCGGACACCGCGTCCTCGCCGCCGACTTCAGCCGGCCGGCGCTCGTCTGGGCGCAGGAGAATTTCGGGCACGACGGCGCCGTCCTGTTCGAACGCGCCAACCTGACCATGGCCCGCTCCGCGCTGCACCTGCGGAAGCGGTGCGCGGAACTCGGCGGGACGGTCCACGTCCACGCCAACCACCTGTTCAACGCGCTCAGCCCGCTCGGCTGGGACACCACATTGCTGCTCATCAAGCACCTCCTGGCGGTGCCCGGCAGCCGTGCGTTTATCGAGGTGGGGGTGGCCGAGACGGAAGGATCGGCGAGCTGGTCCGAGTACCGGCCCGTCGACTGGACGAGATTCCAGGACCAGCTGCGCAGGTACTCGCTGAGTGCCGAGGAGCAGGACGACGGAGCAGGCGCGGCGACAGGCCGACGCGTGCTCGTGAGGAGGGAGATGACATGACGCAGACCACGGTATGGAAGGTCGGCAAGCGGTTCGCACGATGGAGCGGTGTCGCGGAGCCCTTCCTGGCGCTCCGGAACGAGGTGGAGCAGTTGCGAGCGCAGGTCGTCCGCCTGGACGCGGACCTCGTCCGCCTCGACGCGGACCTGGACGAGTCACGCCGGCTCAATCTCAGGGCGGCCGAGCTGCTCGACGTCGTCTACGAGGAATTGGGCGCACGGCGCCCCGGACGGGAGGGAACATCATGACCGCCTACGAGGAGCGGCCCCCGCTGGAGATCATCGGCGGCTTCGAGAGCACCTTCATGCCCGCGCACGACCGCGACATCTTCGAGACCACGGAACACGATGTCCGCTGGCGCGAGGATCTGGACCTGCTCGCGAGGTCGGGCATCACGAGGCTGCGTTACCCCATCCGGTGGCACCGCATCGAGGAGACCGAGGGCAGCTACGACTGGTCCTCCACCGACGAGGTAATGGGCCACCTGCGGGAGCACGGCTTCCGGCCCATCGTCGACCTCGTCCACCACACGAGCTACCCGGCCTGGCTCACCGACGGCTTCGCCGACACCCGCTTCGGTCCCGCCTACCTGCGGTACGCGGAGGCCTTCGCCCGCCGCTATCCCTGGGTGGAGGAGTACACGCTCTTCAATGAGCCGTTTTCCACGCTGTTCCTGTCCGGGCACGAGGCCATCTGGCCCCCGTACCACTCCGGGCTGCAGGGATTCGTGGACCTCATCGTTAACGTGATGCCCGCCGTCGCCGAAGCGAGCCGCTTGTACCGGGAGCTGCTGCCGGGCGCCCGCCACGTCTGGGTGGACACGTGCGAGTTCCACACGGGCTCCGACGGGTCGGGGCAGCGGTACGCGGACATGGCGAACGACCGCCGCTTCCTGGTGATCGACGCCTTCCTGGGCAGGGGGTACGACGTCGACAGCCAGCTCGGACGGGACCTCGCCCCCGTCGGCGGGGAACGGCTGCTGTCCCTGCCCGCCGGCAGCATCGACGTGCTGGGCCTCGACTACTACGCGCACTGCCAGTGGAACTTCTCGGAGGAGGGCGGAACGGCACCCACGCCCACCCCGCTGCCGTTAGCCGACCAGATCCAGCAGTACTGGGAGCGGTACTCCCTGCCGTGCATGCTCACCGAGACCAACGTCCGCGGGCACACCTCGGACCGCGCCACCTGGCTCAAGTACGTGCTCGAGCAGTGCGAGGAGGCCTCCGCACGCGGCGTGGTGATGGACGGCATCTGCTGGTTCCCCGTAGTGGACTCCACCGACTGGAACTCGCTGCTCTTCCGCTGCGAGGGTTCCGTGGATCCTGTGGGCGTGTACTGGCTCGACGAGGACCTCGAGCGGCGCGCGTCGGTCATGTCGACGTCGTACGCGCTCGCTGCCGGGGGCGCCCGCTCGGGCGACCTGCCTGCCTACGTGCTCGCTGAACCCGTGGCTACCTGGCTGCAGGGCTATCGATCCCAGATGGCCCACTGGGACTGGCAACAGCCTCCCGGAACCGATGTCGGTTCGAGTCTTCCCCGTACAACTACCCGAATGGAATTGAGGATCGTCGATGCAAAGTGAACTCATAGTTTTGTCGCACCTGCGGTGGGATTGGGTCTGGCAGCGACCTCAACAGCTCGTGTCGCGCCTGAACAAGGCGCCCGGACGGAAGACCTGGTTCGTGGAGGAACCCCTCACGCCGCAGGGCGTCGAGGTTCCGCACAACCGCCTGGGCACCGCGGAGGTGGACGGACTTACGCGGGTCTGGCTGGAGATCCCCGAGCAGGGCAGGCACGTCGGCTTCTTCGACGAGGTCATGCCCGACTACGTCGCGCAGCTGCCCGAGCTCATCGGGCCCCCTTCGGGCGACCGCGTCGTCTGGATCTACACTCCGCTGGCACTCGAAGCGGCGCTCGCACTCGAACCGACGACGCTCGTATTCGACGTCATGGACGATCTCGCCGCCTTCAAGAACGCGGCGCCCGAGCTCCTCGTGCGGCAGCGCCAGGCGCTGCGCGCCGCCGACGTCGTCTTCGCCGGCGGCCGCTCCCTCCACCGCTCCGTGGTGAAGCAGGGCAGGGAGGACGCCCACCTCGTCCCCAGTGGCGTGTCCGTGGGCCACTACGCCGCCGCCGCACGGGCAGCGGACCCCGACCGCAACAGGCCCGTGGCAGGCTACGTGGGCGTGCTGGACGAGCGTCTCGACCTCGACCTGGTCGCCGGTCTCGCGGAGCGCCTGCCCGACTGGGAGATCCGCATGGTCGGCCCCATCTGCAAGATCGAGGAGTCGGACCTGCCGCAGGCACCGAACATCACCTACCTCGGCCAGCAGGCGTACGAGGACCTCCCGGGCCACATGGCGCAGTTCGACGTCGCCCTGATGCCCTTCGCCCTCAACGAGGCCACGAAATCCATCAGCCCCACCAAGACGCTCGAGTACCTGGCGTCCCGGTTGCCGGTGGTCTCCACGCGCGTGGCCGACGTCGTCGCGGACTTCCCCGGCGTCGTCGACCTGCAGGACGACGCCGAGGGCTTCGCCGCCGCCTGCGAGGCCCTGCGGGGTCGCGCCGGTGAATTGCCGTCGCCCGAGTTGCGCAGACTGCTCCGACGGCACGACTGGACCAGGATCGCGGAGCTGATGGACAAGCTGATCTTCGATCAGGAGCGGTCGACGCCGGAGCGCGCCACGGCCGAGGCAACCGCCTAGCGCCCATGCCATCTCCCAGCAGGCGGGAGGATGCACCCCATTCCCGGGAGCATCCTCCCGCCGACCACCTCCTCCTCCACTTCAGCGACACCCACTTCGTGGCCGACGGGCTGCTCTACGGCGGGGTGGACGGCCGTGAACGGCTCGTCCAGCTCCTGGCAGAGGTCGGGAAGTCCGGGGTCCGGCCGGACGCCCTGATCTTCACGGGCGATCTTGCGAATTACGGGGAACCGGACGCGTACGCGGCATTGCGGGGCGTCGTCGAGCCCTTCGCCGAACAACTTGGCGCGCCGGTGATCTGGCTCATGGGCAACCATGACAGGCGCCCGGCCCTGCGCAGGGAACTGCTCGGGGAGCCGCCGGAGGAGGCGCCGCTGTACCGCAGCTACCAGCTCGGCGGTCTGCGGGTCATCACGCTCGACACCTCCGTGCCCGGGTACCATCACGGAGAGCTCGACGACGCGCAGCTCGCCTGGTTGGACGCCGAGCTGTCCCGGCCCGCGCCCGAGGGCAGCATCCTGGCCCTGCACCACCCACCGATCCCCATGGTGCAGGACCTCGCGGTGCTGACGGAACTGCGACGCCAGGACCGGCTGGCCGAGATCGTGGCGGGCAGGGACATTCGGCTGATCCTGGCCGGGCACGTCCACTTCCCGTCCTCGGCCCTGTTCGCAGGCGTCCCCGTCTCCGTGGCGTCGTCGACCTGCTACACCCAGGACCTCAACGTCCCGGTGGGCGGCATCCGGGGGATGGATGGTGCGCAGGGCTTCAACCTGGTGCACGTCTATCCGCACACGATCGTCACGTCCTTCGCGACCCTGGGATCCTTCGCGACGGTGGGGGAGTACGTGGCGCCGGAGGAGGTGCGACGGCGGCTTGCTGCAGCTGACGCGGGGGCGGCCCCGGGGAGTTCGGCACGCCGTTGAGCAGCCGGGAACCGCTCAGGTCATGGGGGCTGCGCGGCCGTGACGGTGAGCCGCAAACTGTGGACGGCGAGCGCCCCGCCGCAGCCGTCGGAGAACCGCACCCCAGCCTCGCCGCCTGCAACCGCGGCGAACATCTGCGACGGCTCGCTTCGTCACTGCGGTTCCCGTGAACGACGGCCGGAGTGCCCGGTGCCCGGGCGTAGGGTGGGGAGCCCACGAAAGGAGCACTCCATGAAGAAGATTCTCATGGTTCTGACCAGCGTTTCCGAGATCGGCGACACCGGGGAGAAGACCGGCTACAACGTGGCCGAGGCCGCACATCCCTGGAAGGTCTTCAAGGACTCCGGGCACTTCGTCGACTTCGCGTCGATCCAGGGCGGGCAGCCCCCGCGCGACGAGGTGGACACCTCCGACCCCGTGCAGGTCGCCTTCACGGAGGACGAGACCACACGCGCCGGCCTCTACAACACGGCCCGCGTCGACGTCGTCGATCCCGCCCAGTACGACGCCGTCTACCTCGTGGGCGGGCACGGCGCCATGTGGGACTTCCCGGACAGCGAGGGCCTGCAGAAGCTCGTGGCCGGCGTCCACAACGGAGGCGGCCTGGTCGGCGCAGTCTGCCACGGGCCCGCCGGGCTGGTGAACGTGGAACTGGACAACGGGTTCCGCCTCGTCGAGGGTCGCACGGTGGCCGCCTTCACCAATGACGAGGAGGTCGCCGCGGGCAAGGACAAGGTCATCCCCTTCTTCCTGGCGGACCGCCTCGAGGAACAGGGCGCAACCCACGTTTTCGCGGACGTCTTCGAGGAGAAAGTCGTAGTCGATGATCGGCTTGTAACCGGTCAGAACCCTGCGTCGGCAGCGGGCGTGGCCAAGGAGATGGAGAAGCTCTTCGCGGTGGTCATTCACCAGGAGAAAGCCGAGGAACAGCACGAGGCGGAGGCCCTGCGCGCCGAGAAGGATGCGGTCAAGGCTGCTTCGGCGGGTGACGAGGACTGACAGCTGGTGGACCCGTGGGGGATGCGCGGCGTCCGCTCCGCGGGTTCCCTCCCTATGCACAGCAAAAGACCCCGCTTCCCTGGATCTACAGGGAAGCGGGGTCTTTCAGGTGGCGGTGACGGTGGGATTTGAACCCACGTTGGCTTTTACACCAAACAACATTTCGAGTGTTGCACCTTCGGCCGCTCGGACACGTCACCAACGCCGCTACTTTACCGGGTGGGACGCCCGAGTCCCAAAACGGGGCCCGGCCTGCGTCGAGCACAGGGCGCTAGGGCAGCTCGATGACGTCGTTCTTGCCGGAGTCGGGCTTGCTGCCGGTCACGAGGCCCTTGACCATCTTCACGGCCGAGACGACCCGCGGGGCGTCCATGGACCAGTACTCGGCGGTGTGCGCGTCGACGTGGATGAGGGCGACGGCGGGGTCGTCGCGGCCGTTCTCGAACCACGCGGACACCGAGGGGCCCCACAGCTCGTCGATCTTCGCCTGGTCCCTGGACAGGGTGGCCGTGCCTGCGATCGAGACGTACCCCTTGCCCGTGCTCGCGGACACGTTGACCTGGGGGTTCGCGCGGATCTCGTCGGCCTTGGGGGAGGGGTCCTCGGTGAAGAACCAGAGGTCGCCGTCGAAGTCCTTGCCGTGCAGTGCGAGCGGCCGGCTCACGAGCTGCCCGTTCAGGCTCACGGTGGTGAGGATCGCGATGTCGGCCTTGTCGAGTATGTGCTGTACTTCCTTCAAACCGTCCTGCTGGTCTGCCACGTCTACTCCTTCGTGAGGTCTGCTGCGGATTTCATCAGCCTACGCAGGATCACCGGGAGCCGGAACCGGACCGCTGCGCCGAGAAGAAGTCCTTGAGCAGCAGCGCGCATTCGTCCTCGCGCACACCGGCGAAGACCTCGGTCCAGTGGTTCAGCCGGCGCTCGCGGAGCACGTCGAAGACCGACCCCGATGCTCCCGCCTTCTCGTCCCAGGCGCCGAACACCACGCGGGGGATACGGGCCAGGACGGATGCTCCGGCGCACATGGCACACGGTTCGAGGGTGACCACCAGGGTGCAGCCCTCGAGCCGCCAGGTGCCGAGGAGCGCTGCCGCCGCGCGGATGGCCTGCACCTCCGCGTGCGCCGTCGGGTCGCCGAGTTCCTCGCGCTGGTTCCAGCCCGTGCCGAGCACGCGGCCGCCGGGGCCGACGACGACGGCACCGATGGGTACGTCTGCGCTCGCGTGGGCCCGCGCGGCCGCGTCCAGCGCCAGTCCCATCCATGCCCGATGCTCGGGATCGACGGGAGGACGGAAGGGGGTCATGGGCTCAATGGTACTTTTGACCCATGCGCGTACTGGTAGTCGACCACCCCCTGGTAGCCCACAAACTCACGGTTCTCCGGGACAAGAACACGTCGTCACCGGTGTTCCGACTCCTCACGGAGGAGCTCGTCACCCTGCTGGCCTACGAGGCCACACGCGACGTCCGCGTCGAGACCGTGTCCATCGAGACCCCCGTGACCACCACCCAGGGGACGGGCCTCGTGAAGCCGACACCCCTCGTGGTCCCCATCCTCCGTGCCGGCCTCGGCATGCTCGAGGGCATGACGCGCCTCGTGCCGACCGCGGAGGTCGGGTTCCTCGGCATGGCCCGCAACGAGGAGACCCTCGAGGCCATCACCTACGCCGAGAGGCTGCCTGACGATCTGACGGGACGCCAGGTGTTCGTGCTCGATCCGATGCTGGCGACCGGAGGCACCCTCCGCGAGGCCATCAAGTTCCTGTTCGCCCGTGGTGCCGCAGACATCACCTGCATCTGCCTCCTGGCCGCGCCCGAGGGTCTCGCAACCCTGCAGGAGGAGCTGGACGGCCGCAACGTCACCATCGTCCTCGCCTCGATCGACGAGAAACTCAACGAGAAGTCGTACATCGTGCCCGGCCTCGGCGATGCGGGAGACCGTCTGTACGGCGTCGTCGGCTAGGCGGTTCTCCCCGCCTTCCGGGCGGGAGGCCTTCCTGTACCAGTCCGGACCGTTCTTGGCAGCACCTGCGCAACATTCGTCGAAAATGCGCCAGAGGGTTGTGCAACCCGGGACGACGGACTCCAATGGTGCGATGACAAAGGACATCAGCGCGGTCGAGTCGAATGCACCCACCGGACTCAAGCGGGCGATCGGCGCACCGCTGCTGTTCGCGTTCATCGTCGGTGACACGCTCGGGGCCGGCATCTACACGCTGGTTGGCACCATGGCCACCGACGTCGGGGGTGTGATCTGGCTGCCGCTGCTCATCGCGCTGGTTCTGGCGCTCCTCACCGCGGGGACCTACGCGGAGCTCATCACCAAGTATCCGCACGCCGGTGGTGCGGCGCGGTACATCGAGCGGGCCTTCAACATCCCCTACCTGTCGTTCCTCGTGGGATTCCTGATGATGGCTTCGGGCATCACGACCGCCGCCGCCCTCGCGAACGCCTTCGCCGGCGACTACCTCGCCGCGCTCATCGACGTACCCGCTGCTCCCGCCGCCGTGGTCTTCATCATCCTGCTGACGGTGATCAACCTCCGCGGCGTACGGGAGTCCCTCGCCGCGAACCTCGTCGCGTCCGTCATCGAAGTGAGCGGGCTCGTGCTCGTCATCGTGCTCGCGGCCTTCGTGCTCGGCAGCGGCAACGGGGAGCCGGCCCGGCTCCTGGAGTTCGCTCCGGACGTGGCTCCCCTGCAGGGTGCCCTCGCGGCGTCCGTCATCGCGTTCTTCTCCTTCCTGGGATTCGAGGCTGCGGCCAACATGGCCGAGGAAGTACGCAACCCGTCGAAGGCTTATCCCCGGGCCCTCTTCGGCGCCATCGGGACCGCGGCTGTCGTGTACCTCTTGATCGCGCTCGGCGCTGTCATCGTCCTGCCGCCGGCCGACCTCGCGGTGTCCACCGGGCCGCTGCTCGACGTGGTGAACGCCAGCGGCGTCGGGATACCGCCCTGGCTGTTCAGCCTGATCGCACTCGTCGCCATCGCCAACGGCGCCCTGCTGTTCATGGTGATGGCCAGCCGGGTCGGCTACGGCCTCGCGGAAGCGGAACTCCTTCCACGTCTCTTCGGCCGCGTGCTGCCCAACCGGCGTACGCCGTGGGTCTCGATCGTCGTCGTCGCCGCGTTGACCATTGTGCTGACCCTCACCGGGGAGCTTTCCACGCTGGCCGAGACCACCGTGCTCCTGCTGCTCCTGGTGTTCCTGTCAGCCAACGTGAGTGTGCTCGTCCTCAAGAAGGACAAGGTCGAGCATTCCCACTTCTCGGTACCCCGGATCGTGCCGATACTCGCGATCATCGCCAGCATCGCGATGCTGACGCAGCAGACGGGGGTCGTATGGCTGGGCGCTGTTGCGTATGTGGTCGTCGGGTCGGTGCTGTACCTCGCGGCACGCGCGGGCCGGAAGCGCGAGGAGCGCATCGCGCGCTAGCGCAGCGGAGGAAGGCTGTCCCGGTCGGACGCCCTCCCGGTCTCCCCGTCTTCCTGCACTGTCTGGTACCGCTGTTCCAGGCTGTAAAGTACGCTCCCCCGACCTGCGATATCTGGACGGGAGGCGCCCGAAGACGGCTCGTACTGGACATCGCGTAGGGGGAGCGCTGCAGTGCGGCCCGCTGTTGCCGGTCCGTCCACCACCCGACCGGTCCACATACTGGACGTCGGGCAATGTTACTTGCGCGTAGCGGATTGTTACATGCAATAATTCGACACGTGAACATGAACTCACTCGCATCTGCAGCCGCAGTTTCCTCGGGCGTCCCGTCCGTAGCGAACTTCCGCTGTTGTCGAATGCACGCGTAACGGTCATACCCAGACCTTCCTTACGCACTTTCAGCCCAACGGCGGGCAATTCTCTTCATCCCGACCGGGCACATCCCGCATTCGAGCCGCGATGACGGCACACTTCACGAGGTCGCTTCCATGTCAGTAAATCCGGGCTACGTCCATATCTCCCTCCGCTCCCCCCAGAACCGGCAGGCACGCCAGCAGTTCGCGCCGTCCTACACCGCGCACGCCCCGCAGGTTCCCCACCAGCACTCCCGCCTCCAGGCACTGCCCGGCGGGGACGCGGCACGGCCGATGAGCGAACCGGTTCCCGTCGTCGCACCCAACGGAGTGCCCGGGCCGCAGGCCGTCACCGGCGATACGACGGCGCGCGGTTTCGTGCTCTACGTCGCACTCGACGAGGCCACGGCTGCCGCCGCAGGCACCACGTTCTCCAAGCTGGCCCAGGACGTCCGCAACTACGTGCGGACCCTCGTGCCGACGGCGGAGAGCCACGCTGCGGTGGCCCTCGCCCCGGCCGACGCCCGCGGGTCCGACATCGACGTCGTCCGTGCGGCACTGGGCGACCCCACGGTCACCCGCCGCCCGCGGCCGGAAGCGGTCCCCGCCCCGTCACAGGCCCAGCCTGCCCGACCCACCGGTGTCCTCATCGACCTGTCGCGCCGCGAGGTGCACCTCGACGGCGAGACGCTGAACCTGACCTTCAAGGAGTTCGAGCTCCTGAACTACCTCGTCGAGAACGCGGCGCGGACCGTGGGCCGCGAGGAACTGCTCAGCGGGCTGTGGCGCAACGCCGACGAGGTGCCGAACGAGCGCACGATCGACGTCCACATCCGGCGGCTGCGCTCGAAGCTCGGACGCCTGGCCAACACCGTGCGGACCGTGCGCGGCCAGGGCTACCGGTTCTACGACCACCCCGAAGTGGTCGTCTGGGCGGCACCCGAGTACTCCATCTAGTCGGTCCTGGCTTAGGCTCTGAAGCATGGCCGCCCACCTGAAGAAGCTCCTGCTGCTGCGCCATGCGAAGGCCGAGTTCCAGGAGGGCGTGCCGGACCACGAGCGTTCGCTCAGCTCGAGGGGCCATGCCGACGCACCGCTGATCGGCCGCTGGATGCTCGAGCATGACGCCGTCCCCGACTTCATCCTCGTGTCCACGGCACTGCGTGCCCGCCAGACCTGTACCTGGGTCTGCAAGGAGCTCGGGGACAAGGCGCCCACGCCGAAGCTGGAGGACGACCTGTACGCGGCGCGGCCTACGGAGATGCTCACGCTCATCAACCATGTGCCGCCGACCGTGACCAGTCTGCTCGTCATCGCCCACAATCCCGGTGTGCAGGAGCTCGCGATGCGCCTCGCCTCCGTGCGGTCGAGCGAGCCGGCCGTCATGGACCTCGCCACGGACTACCCGACCGCGGGCCTCACCGTTCTGACATACGACGGCGACTGGGCTGCACTCGACGGGCGTGACGCCGACGTCACCGACTTCGTGGTGCGCCGGGCGTCGAGCCTCCGCTGACGCGACCAACACCCGTGGCCGAGGCAGCCGGGGGATGACGTAGCGCTGCATCATCTCGTTGTTCGGGACTTATGGCCCTACCCGGGCACGCCCCCGGGGCATAGCGTCTCGACCAAAGCTCGCATGTCTCCATCTGCACGAAGGGGTCGCAATGCGCCGGTCTGGATCCGCCGTCCGCGGAATGGCATTGGCCCTCGCCCTCGCCCTCGGTGGTGGCCTCGGGGGCACGGCTCTGGGACCGTCCGCGGCCGCCGTATCGGCGGGGGCTGGGCAGCGGAGCGTTCCGGCGTTGATGGCGGTCGAGCAGGCCGGCGACGACGCAATCGTCCAGCACTACGGGCAGCTCGGCGGCAGCGCATCGATTCTCGGCACGCCGGTCGGCAGCGTGTACGACATCGCTGGGGGTCGCGCGCAGGACTACACCGCCGGCACGATCTACTGGAGCCCCGGCACCGGAGCGCACGAGGTGCACGGGGCAATCCGCGGACGCTATCTCGTGCTCGGCGGGCCGGCCGGCTTCCTGGGCTTCCCGGTCACGGACGAGACCGCCACTCCGGGTGCCGCTGGTCGGTACAACGACTTCGCTGGAGGGTCGGTCTACTACAGCTCCGGCACCGGAGCGCGCGAGGTGCACGGGGCGATCCGCGGACGCTATCTCGTGCTCGGCGGACCGGCCGGCTTCCTGGGCTTCCCACTCACGAACGAGACCGCCACTCCGGGCGCCGCTGGTCAGTACAACGACTTCGCCGGAGGGTCCGTCTACTGGAGCCCCGGCACCGGAGCGCACGAGGTGCACGGGGCGATCCGCGGACGCTATCTTCTGCTCGGCGGTCCGGCCGGCGTCCTGGGCTTCCCGCTCACGGACGAGACCGCCACCCCCGACGGGATCGGCCGGTACAACCACTTCAGCGGCAAGAACGCCGGCTCGTCGATCTACTGGTCGCCTGCGACGGGAGCCCGCGAGGTGTACGGAGCCATCCGAGCCCGGTGGGTGGCCCTCGGTTGGGAGCGCAGCCGGCTCGGCTACCCGACCAGCGGCGAGTACGGCATCACGGGCGGGCGCCGCAGCGACTTCCAGCGCGGGTCGATCCTGTGGCACGCGGCCAGCGGCAGGACCGAGGTCATCTACGCCGGCGTCCCGGCGAGGCTCCTGGGCGTGGACCTCGAGCGCATTCCGACCACGCAGAAGGTTGTCGCGCTCACGTTCGACGCCGGCGCAAGTAACGCCGCACTCCGATCGGTCCTCGCAACCCTCGCAGCCAACGGCGTTCCAGGCACATTCTTTCCCACCGGGAACTGGGTCAACCAGTTCCCCTCCGATCTGGCGCTGATCTACAACGCGGGCCACCGGATCGGCAATCACTCCATGACCCACCCGGACTTCACGACCCTGACCGACGCCCAGATCGCGACCGAGATCAGCGGCGCGCAGAGGGCCATCAGGGCCGCTGGAGGCGAGTCGGTCCCGTTCTTCCGCTTCCCTCTCGGCGCCCGCGATTCCCGCACGATTGCCGACGTCAACGCCGCCGGTTACGCGGCGTTCCGGTGGACCGTTGACACCCTGGGCTGGCAAGGCACCATGAACGGAACCCGCGGCCCGAGCTTCATCGTCCAGCGCGTCATGGCTACCGCGCAGCCCGGGCAGATCGTCCTGATGCACATCGGCTCGCACCCCACCGACGGCTCGACGCTCGACGCCGCGGCCCTCCCACAGGTGATCTCCCAGCTCCGGGCGGCAGGCTACGGCTTCGTCACCCTCGACGCCGCCCTGTGATCCCTTCATCCGGTCATCCCTTCGGGGTTCGGGCTACTGCCCGCCGAGTAGGCAGATAGAACAGGGCGCGGATGCTTGACCCGCTACGCCTGGCCGGCTACTGCCCGTACTTCTCGAGCAGCCGCAGCCAGACCTCGCTGACGGTGGGGTAGGCGGGCACCGCGTGCCACAGGCGGTCGAGCGGCACCTCGCCGACGACGGCGATCGTGGCGGCGTGCAGCATCTCGGACACCTCGGGTCCCGCGAAGGTGACGCCCACGAGCACCTTCCTGTCCTCGTCGACGACCATCTGCGCCCATCCCTTGTACCCGTCGGAGTGGAGGGAGGAGCCGGCGACCGCGATCTCGAGGGAGGTCTCCGACGCGTTGACGCCGTCCTTCCGCGCCTGCTCGAGGGTGCGGCCCACCATGGCGATCTCGGGGTCCGTGAAGACCACCTGGGGGACGGCGCCCCGGTCCGCCGTCGAGGCGTAGGGGCTCCATTCCGCGGCGGAGTCCCCGAGGATGCCCTGGGCGCGGGCCGCGATGGCGTCACCGGTCATGCGCGCCTCGTACTTGCCCTGGTGTGTCAGCTGGACAATCCCGCCCACGTCGCCGACGGCGTACAGCCAGCCGCCGGCGCCGGGAACACGCCCCGTGTCGTCGCGGCTCAGCTTCTTCGGGTCCAGGCCCAGGGCCTCGAGGCCGACGTTCGACGTGTGCGGGTGGCGGCCGGTGGAGACGAGCAGCTTCTCCGCCGTGACGGTCCGGCCTCCACCGACCTCGAGCACGAATCTGCCGTCCTCCTTGCGGACCGCGTTCGTGGCCGTGTCCGTCAGGATGATGACTCCCTCGCCGCGGAGCGCGTCGAGGACGAGGTCCGAGGCCTCCTTGGGGTAGTTGCCGAGGATGCCGCTGCGGGCAATGACCGTGACCTCGGCGCCGAGCCGGGCGTAGGCCTGCGCGAGTTCGATGCCGGCCACCCCGCCGCCGAGCACCGCGAGGCTCGCGGGTACCTCCCGGGCGGAGGTGGCCTCCCGGGTGGTCCAGTAGTCCAGGTCGTGCAGTCCGTCGATGGGCGGGACGATCGGCGTCGAGCCGGTGGCGAGGACGACAGCCTGCGTAGCCATGAATACGGAGGTCGAGCCGTCGTCGTGGGAGATGGTCACCTCGCGCTCACCGGAGAGGGTCGCCCAGCCGCGCTGCAGCTCGATGCCTGCGGAGGCCACCCATTCCTCCTGGGAGGAATCGTCCCAGTCGGACGTGAACGACGTGCGGCGCTCGAGCACCTGCTGGGCATCGAGCGTGCCCGTCACTGCCTCGCGTGCGCCGGCGACACTGCGGGCCGCATTGAGGATGGTGCCGGGACGGAGGAGCGCCTTGGACGGCATGCAGGCCCAGTAGGAGCACTCGCCGCCGACGAGGTCGGACTCGACGAGCACTGCGGAGAGGCCTTTCTGGACCACCCGTCCTGCTACGTTCTCGCCGACAGCGCCGGCGCCGATCACGATGACATCGATGGTGCGGGGTTCACTCATAGGCTGAGCCTCCCACTGGACCGGCGGGCGGAGCAACAACGAGAAAAGCCCCGGCCGAAGCCGGGGCCTTTCAAGTAGGTTCATAGGAACCGTGGTGCGCGCGAAGGGATTCGAACCCCCAACCTTCTGATCCGTAGTCAGATGCTCTATCCGTTGAGCTACGCACGCATCCGTAGTCCATCGATCCGCAGTGCGGATGAGTCCTACAAGCTGGCCGTTTGGCCGTAGACAACTCTAGCCGAAATCGATCGGGACGCCTAATCGAGCCATTACATCCTGACTACCTAGACCGGTCTACGTGACCTTGGTCACAAGCAGGTGTTACGTAAGCGCTCGACATCCTTGTGATGCCGCGCTTCGTGAGGCCAGCGCTCCGAATGTTTCGAAATGGGTGCCCTTGTCCGAAATGTGCCACCCCTAGCATCGATACACCTAGCACCCAACGAAGGGAAGAGTAATGGGCGATCCTGTGCGCCAGCTTGAGGTCGACACACCAGCCACGAGCCCCCATGACGCGGCGCTGCCGGATGCTTCCGGTTCCGCGCCGACGACCCATGCGGCCCTCCTCTCCTGGGTGCGGGACGTGCAGCAACTGACGCAGCCTGCCGACGTCGTGTGGATCGATGGGTCGGCGGAGGAGAACAAGCGCCTCACGGACGCACTCGTGGAGGCCGGGACCTTCGTGCGGTTGAACCCTGAGACGTTTCCCAACTCCTTCGCGGCGTTCTCGGACCCCAAGGACGTGGCCCGGGTCGAGGAGCAGACGTTCATCTGCTCGAAGGACGAGAGGGAAGCGGGCTTCACCAACAACTGGATGGACCCCGCAGAGATGAAGGCCAAGCTCACAGGCCTGTTCTCCGGCGCCATGCGCGGGCGCACCATGTACGTCATCCCCTTCGTGATGGGCCACCTCGATGCCGAGGACCCGAAGTTCGGGGTCGAGATCACCGACAGTGCCTACGTGGTGACGTCCATGCGCATCATGGCGACCATCGGCTCCGCGGTCCTGGACAGGATGACAGAGCTCGGCGCCGACTTCGTCCCGGCCCTGCACTCCCTGGGGGCGCCGCTGGCCGAGGGCGAGGCGGATGTGCCGTGGCCGTGCAACGACGACAAGTGGATCGTGCACTTCCCCGAGGAGCGTTCCATCTGGTCCTACGGCTCCGGTTACGGCGGCAACGCCCTGCTCGGCAAGAAGTGCTACGCGCTGCGCATCGCCTCCGTGATGGCACGCGAGGAGGGCTGGCTCGCCGAGCACATGCTCATTCTCAAGCTCACCTCCCCCCAGGACAAGACCTACTACCTGTCCGCGGCGTTCCCCTCCGCGTGCGGCAAGACCAACCTCGCGCTGCTCGACCCGACCATCGAGGGCTGGAAGGTCGAGACCCTCGGGGACGACATCACCTGGATGCGCTTCGGGAAGGAAGGCGAGCTGCGTGCAGTCAACCCCGAGGCGGGACTGTTCGGCGTCGCCCCCGGCACCGGCTGGCACACCAACCCGAACGCCATGCGTGCTATCGCCAAGGGCAACTCCGTGTTCACCAACGTCGCGCTCACGGACGACGGCGGCGTGTGGTGGGAAGGCATGACCGAGGAGGTGCCGGCGCACCTGACCGACTGGCAGGGACGGGACTGGACGCCGGACATGGACCACCCCGCCGCGCACCCCAACGCCCGGTTCTGCACCCCGATCGACCAGATCGACATGTTGGCGGAGGAGTTCAACCGGCCCGACGGCGTCGAACTCTCCGCGATCCTCTTCGGTGGCCGCCGCAAGACGACCATCCCTCTGGTCACGCAGTCACGCAACTGGGCCAACGGCATCTTCATGGGCTCCACCCTCTCCTCGGAGACCACGGCCGCCGCCGCCGGGGAAGTGGGCCGGGTCCGCCGGGATCCGATGGCGATGCTGCCCTTCATCGGGTACGACGCCGGGGACTACCTGCGTCACTGGCTGACCCTCAGCGCGGCGGCGGACCAGTCCCGCCTGCCCAAGATCTTCCTGGTCAACTGGTTCCGCCGCACCGCCTCCGGCGGCTTCGCCTGGCCCGGGTTCGGCGACAACTCCCGCGTCCTGAAGTGGGTCATCGAACGTCTCGAGGGCACCGCGGACGCCGTCGAGACCCCCATCGGGTACGTCCCCACCGGGGATGCCCTGGACCTCACCGGCCTGGACATGACCCCCGCCGAGGTCGAGGCCGCCGTGCATGTCGACGCCGTCGAATGGGCCCAGGAACTGGCGGGCATCGAGGAATGGTACGGCCGCTTCGGGGACTCCCTGCCCGAGGAGCTCAAGGGCCAGCTCGCCGAACTCAAGGAACGCTTCCACGTCGCCTGATCCGGCGCGCTGATCCAGCCAGGGATCCGGCTGCCGGACACGCGAAAGGCCCCTTCCGCCGGAAGGGGCCTTTCGTCGTTCTGGCACGCGCTCGGCGGTCCCGGGACGGCTACGCGCGGATGACGGCGAGGACGCGCTGGACGAGGTCCTCGAGCGTCTCCGGGTCCACGGCCTCGGCATTGAGGCGGAGGTAGGGCTCGGTGTTCGAGGGGCGGAGGTTGAACCACCAGTTGGCGTGATCGGGAGTGAAGGTGAGGCCGTCGAGGTCGTCGACCACCACGCCCTCCTGTTCGAACTCGGCGCGGGCCCGGGCGATCGAGCCCTGGAGGTCGGCCACCTTCGAGTTGACCTCGCCCGAGGAGAAGTAGGGTTCGTACTCGCGTCCGAGGTCCGACAGCGGGCCGTCCTGCTCGCCGAGGGCGGCCAGGACGTGCATGGCGGCCAGCATGCCGGTGTCGGCGTTCCAGAAGTCACGGAAGTAGTAGTGGGCCGAGTGCTCACCGCCGAACACCGCGCCCTCCTTGGCCATGACGGCCTTGATGAAGGAGTGGCCCACACGCGTGCGGACCGGACGGCCGCCGTCGTGCCGGATCAGTTCCGGGACGGCGCGGGAGGTGATGAGGTTGTGGATGATCACGGGCTCGGACTCGCCGGCGGCCTGCGCGCGCGCGATCTCCCGGCGCGCGACCATCGCGGTGATGGCGCTCGGCGAGACCGGCTCGCCCTTCTCGTCGATGATGAAGCAGCGGTCCGCGTCACCGTCGAACGCGATCCCGATGTCTGCGCCGTGCTCGACGACGGCGGCCTGCAGGTCGCGCAGGTTCTCCGGCTCCAGAGGGTTGGCCGGGTGGTTGGGGAACGTGCCGTCGAGCTCGAAGTAGAGGGGGACGATCTCGAACGGTAGGGCCGGCAGGAGGCGATCACCGAGGACGGCGGGAGTCGTCAGGCCCGCCATGCCGTTGCCGGCGTCGACCACGATCTTGAGCGGCCGGGACGAGGAGAGGTCCACCTGGGTTCGGAGGAACCGTGAATACTCTTCGAGGATGTCCCGCACACCGGTCTCGCCCCGGACCTCGACGGCGGGGATGGTGCCCTGCGCGAGGTACTGTTCGGCCCGTTCCTGGATGTCGTTGAGGCCGGTCTCGGACGAGACGGGGACCGCCCCGGGGCGCGTCATCTTCATGCCGTTGTACTGGGCGGGGTTGTGGCTGGCGGTGAACGTCACGCCGGCCGCGTTCAAGGTGCCGCTGGCGTAGTACAGCTCGTCCGTGGAGATGAGGTCGAGGAGGACGACGTTCGCACCGCGCAGGGTGGCGCCTTCCGAGAAGGCCTTCGAGAATTCGGGGGACGACGGGCGCATGTCACCGCCGACGAGGATGGTTTCCCCGGCGAGTTCCAGCGAGTCCACGAAGGCTGCTCCGACCGCGCGGACCGAGTCCACAGTGATGGTCTCGCCGACGATGCCGCGGACGTCGTACGCCTTGAAGGATGCAGAAAGATCGAGGGTTGTATTCACGTTCCGAAGTGTATCGGGTGGTGTCACGGCGCGGGCTGTGCACAGGTGCGACCCGCTCGCAGGGAGTGGGGGAGGCGGCTGGGATACTGGGGAAATGTCGCCGACCACCACGCTCAACGAGCAAGCAACCTCCCTCCTCCACACCCTCGTCGGGTCGCCGGACGCGCAGTTCCACGAGGGGCAGTTCGAGGCCATCGAGGCCCTCGTCGAGGGCGGGCGGCGGGCACTCGTCGTCCAGCGGACGGGATGGGGCAAGTCCGCCGTGTACTTCGTGGCGAGCCTGCTGCTGCGCGGGCGGGGTGCGGGTCCCACCCTGATCGTCTCGCCGCTGCTCGCGCTCATGCGGGACCAGGTCGCCGCCGCGGCACGGGCAGGCGTCCGCGCGGAAGCGATCAACTCGGCCAACCAGACCGAGTGGCAGGACATCACCGCCAAGTTGCAGGCGAACGAAGTGGATGTGCTCCTCGTCTCGCCCGAGCGCCTCAACAACCCGTCCTTCCGTGAGCTGTACCTGCCCGAACTCATGCGGCGCACCGGCTTGCTCGTCATCGACGAGGCACACTGCATCTCCGACTGGGGGCACGACTTCCGGCCGGACTACCGGCGTCTGCGCGAGCTGATCCTGGGGCTCCCGCAGGGCGTTCCCGTGCTGGCGACCACGGCGACGGCGAACTTCCGCGTGGTGAAGGACGTCGAGGAGCAGCTCGGGGCGGGCGGCACGGACGTCTTCACGCTGCGCGGCGAGCTGGCGCGCAAATCGCTGCGGCTCGGGGTGCTCCGCCTGCCGAGTCCGCGGTCGCGCCTCGCCTGGCTGCTGACGCACCTGTCCGATCTGCCGGGCAGCGGCATCATCTACGCGCTGACGGTCTCGGCCGCGGAGGACACCGCCCGCCTGCTGCGCGAGAACGGGCACGCCGTGCGCGCCTACACGGGCCGCACCGACCCGGCGGACCGCGAGGCCGCGGAGGCCGCCCTCAAGAACAACGAGGTGAAGGCACTCGTGGCCACGAGCGCCCTCGGCATGGGCTTCGACAAGCCCGACCTCGGTTTCGTGGTGCACCTCGGTGCCCCCTCCTCGCCCGTCGCCTATTACCAGCAGGTGGGACGCGCCGGCCGCGGGACGCCGAACGCCGACGTCCTCCTGCTGCCCGGCGCGGAGGACCGCGACATCTGGGAGTACTTCGCCACCGCGTCGATGCCCTCCCAGGATGCAGCGCTCCGGGTTCTCGGCGCCCTGGAACCCGGTGTCGTCCTGTCCACGCCGGCACTCGAGACGCGGGTCAACCTGAAGCGCTCGCCCCTCGAACTCCTCCTCAAGGTGCTCGATGTCGACGGTGCGGTCCGCAAGGTCACCGGCGGCTGGGAGAGCACCGGCGAACCCTGGACCTATGACGCCGAGCGGTACCGCCGCATCAGCGAGGCCCGCGTCGTGGAACAGCGGGCGATGCTGGATTACGAGAACACTCCGGGCTGCCGGATGGAATTCCTGTCGAAATCCCTCGACGATCCCGCCGCGACGCCCTGCGGCCGCTGCGACAACTGCGCGGGCCCCTGGTACTCCGACGAGGTGGCGCACGCGGCGTCCGATTCCGCGAGCCAGGCGCTCAGCAGGGTCGGTGTGGAGCTGGAGCCGCGCGGCCAGTGGCCCAGCGGCATGGACAAGCTGGGTGTGCCCCTCAAGGGGAAGCTCAAGCCCGGCGAGGTCAGCCTGTCCGGCCGGGCCCTGGCTCGCCTGACGGACCTCGGCTGGGGCAATCGGCTCCGGGAGCTGATGTCGGACGCGACGCCCGACGCACCACTGGATCCGGCGATCGTCGAGGCCGTCGTGCGGGTCCTGGCGCAATGGGGCTGGGACGAGCGGCCCGTCGCCGTGGTCAGCGTGCCCTCACGGCGGCGCCCGCAACTCATCGGGTCCCTGGCGCAGGCGCTCGCCGGGGTGGGGCGGATTCCCTACCTCGGGCAGCTGACGATGCCGAACGGCTTCCCGCAGGGCCAGCCCGGAGGCAACAGTGCGTTCCGTCTCGCCTCCGTCTGGGACCACTTCGCCGTTCCGCCCGAGGGTGCCGCCTGGTTCGCAGCGAACCCGGGACCGGTCCTGCTCGTGGACGACTTCGCCGACAGCCGGTGGACCATCACCGAGGCAGGCAGGGCCCTGCGCGCTGCAGGAGCCTCGGGCGTGCTTCCGTTCGCCCTGGCGCTGAAGGCCTAAGCGGGCCGGTTCCGGGGCAACAGGCCCGTGCACCAGGCTCCGGAACGCAAAGGACCCCCTGTTTCCAGGGGGTCCGTTCGCGGAGACGGGGGGATTTGAACCCCCGGTAGGCTTTAGGCCCACACTTCATTAGCAGTGAAGCCCATTCGGCCGCTCTGGCACGTCTCCATCGGCTATCTCTAGCCTCCCAAGGTTACCCAGAAGGGGAGGGCAAGAGCAAAACGCCCGGTCCGGTCCCGGCTGTGCCGCGAAAGCGCCCACAGGCCGGCCCAGGCAGGACGGCGCCGGCAGAACGGTCCGTCAGAGTGAGCCGGTGAGCGCACGCCACAGGAACTCGAAGCTCATGGCGTGCATCCTCGCCGCTTGCCGGTTGTCGGACGCGCCGGCATGTCCGCCCTCCAGCGCCTCGTGGAACCAGACGTTCTGGACGCCCAGGTCCTTCATCCTCGCCGCCATCTTGCGTGCCTGCACGGGGCCCACCCGGTCATCACTCGTCGCCGTCCAGATGAGGGTCTTGGGATACGCCACGTCGTCCCGGAGGAGGTGGTAGGGCGAGAACGTCCGCACGTACTCCCATTCCTCGGGCTTGTCGGGGTCGCCGTACTCGGCGATCCAGGAGAACCCGGCCGACAGCTTCGTGTAGCGGCGCATGTCCAGGAGCGGAACCCCGCACGAGATCGCGCCGAACAGGTGCGGGTACGTGGTGAGCATGTTGCCGACGAGCAGCCCTCCGTTGCTCCGGCCGGTGCAGCCCAGCAGCGCGGGCGAGGTGACACCCCGCTGCACCAGGTCGCCGGCGATGGCAGCGAAATCCTCGTAGGCGCGGTGGCGGTTGGAGTGCAGGGCGGCGGAATGCCACTGCGGTCCGTACTCTCCTCCACCCCGGATGTTCGCCAGGACGTAGACGCCGTGCCTGCCGTCCTCCGTCACGCGTTCGAGCCAGCCCCGGCCGATCACGCCGCTGTAGGCGGGGGTCAGTGAGTGCTCGAACCCGCCGTAGCCGGACAGCAGGGTGGGGTTGGCGCCGTCGAGCTGCAGGTCCTTCGACGCGATCTGGAAGTAGGGAATCCGTGTGCCGTCGCTCGACACCGCGAAGTGCTGCTCGACGCTGTACCGGTCCTCGGCGAAGTAGGACGGTGAGGACTTCACCGCGGTGGAGTTCCCGCCGATGGTGCCGCGGTACAGCGTGGACGGGGTCAGGAAGCCGGTGGCGACGAGCCAGTAGTCGTCGCCGGCGTCCTCGTCCTCGTCGTCGACCGCGTACGCGTCCACCGAGTGGAGGGGCGGGCAGGCGTCCAGGAGGTCGGCGGCCCAGTCGCTCGCCGGGTCGAGAATGCGGATCTCCGAGGACACGTCGTGGAGCAGGTTGAGCAGGAGGTGGTTCCGTGTCCAGCTCCAGGACTGGAGGGACGTCGAGGCGTCCGGGGCGAAGACCGTCACGAAGGAGCGGTCCCCGTCGAGGAAGGACGCGAGATCGATGACGAGCAGGGATCCCGCTCCGTGCGTGCTGCCCCCGGTGGTCCAGTCGGTGCGGGGCCGGACGATCAGCCACTGCCGGTGCAGGGAGATGCTGGCGTCCTCGGGGACCTCGAGGAGGCGCCACCCGCCGTCCTGGCGCAGGTAGGTCCGGCGCGTGTAGAAGTCGATGGAGTCAACGGCGAGGTCCCGCTCGAAGCCGGGCGTCGCATCGTGCAGTACGAGGGCCATCATGTGGTCCTGGTCCACGTCGAAGTACTGCTCGGCCGAGGCGAGGTCTCCGCCGCGCGGCAGGATTCGGACGGTCCGGGGGTAGGAGCTGGACGTCATGGAGCCGGGACCGAAATCCGTGCCGACGTACAGGGCATCCGGGCCGGCCCAGCTGATCCGGCTCTTCGCCGTCGGGATGTCGAAGCCACCGTCGACGAAGGCCAGCGCGCCGAGGTCGAACTCGCGGTAGCGGGTCGCGTCCCCACCGTCCGGGGAGAGGGCGACGAGGACCCGCTCGTGGGGCGCGCCCTCGGCCGGACGAAGGAAGAGGGCGCCAGCCCATACCCACTCGGTGCCTTCGGCGGCACTCAGCGCGTCCACGTCGAGCAGGACTTCCCATGCGGGGTCCTCCGACGCGTAGCTGTCCCACGTCGTGCGGCGCCAGATGCCCTGCCGGTGCTCGGCGTCGCGCCAGAAGTTGTAGTAGAAGTCGCCGTGCTTGCCCGCCATCGGGATGCGGTCGGTGGAGTCGAGCACCTCGAGGATGCTCTGCTCCCGCTGCTCGAAGTCCGGTGTCACGAGGGCGTCCTCGGTCAGCGCGTTCTCGGCGCGCACCCACTCGAGCTGTCGGTTCCCGTAGATGTCCTCGAGCCAGAGAAAGGGGTCGTCCGTGGTCGCGGTGGTGTCCGTCGCGTGCGTCATGGGCCCATCCTATGCAGGGCCCGGGACGCACAGCACCGCGGAGAGGTCCCCGACCCGGCCGGGGGTCGCGGCCGCGTTGGATAGTCTTGACGGGTGAAGAACCAGGAGGCAACGCAGGTCGCCGTCGTCGGAGGCGGACCCCGCGGCACCTCGGTGGTGGAACGACTGATCGCGAGGCACCGGGCTCTCGGTGCTGCTGCTCCGGACATCGTCATACACCTCATCGAGCCCTACGAGCCCGGTCCTGGACACATCTGGAGGGCCGGCCAGTCGCGGCTGTTCCTGATGAACACTCCGAGCCTCTATCCCACCGTGGTGCCGGTCGGCTCCGTGGCCGGGAGTGTCGCCGCAGGACCGGTGGCGGTGTCCTTCGATGAATGGCGGGTCCGTGGCAAGGAAGGCCTCGTTCCCGGCCTCGACGACGCGGACGTCGAGGAGTGCGCGAGGCTCTCCTCGAGGGACTTCCCGAGCAGGGCACTGTACGGGCGGTACCTCGCCTGGGTGTTCGGCGAGCTGGTGCGACAGGCAGGGCCCGGGGTCAGCGTGGTGCACCACCGCAAGGAAGCCGTCGGTATGGGGCCTACCGGCGACGGCGACGGCGGTGACCACAGCGGTGACCACGGCGGTGACCACGGCGGTGACAGCGCGGCTGGAGCGGATGGAACAGGGCGGAGCGGCGCTGCAGCCGGGGCTGCGCGACGCTGGCGGATCGTCCTCGATGACGGGTCGCAGCTCGAGGTCGACGACGTCGTCCTGGCTGTCGGCCACCTCGCCGCTACCCTCACCCCCGAGCAGGACAAGCTGCAGGACGCTGCAGCCCGCCACGGACTGCAGTACTGGGCGCCCGCCGTCCCGGCGGACGTCGCCTGGCACAGGCTGCCCGCCGGGAAGACGGTGCTGATCCGCGGGCTAGGGCTCAACTTCTTCGACGCCATGATCCAGTTGACGGAGGGCCGTGGGGGACGGTTCTCGCAGCGGGACGACGGTCGGCTGGACTACGAGGCATCAGGCAGGGAGCCCCGGCTCGTCGCGGCCTCGCGGCGCGGAGTGCCCTATCGGGCGAAGGCCGAGCTCGACTCCTACATCCCGCGCAGCGTCACACTGCGCTTCTGCACACCCGAGCGTGTGCTCGCGTTCCGGGAGTCGGGAGTCCAGCCGGGCTTCGATCACGACATCTGGCCCCTGCTGCACCGCGACGTGCTGTGGGCCTACTACTCGACGCTCTGCCGCACCGAGGCACGGGTGCTGCGGTCCAGCGAGGAGTTCCTCGGGGAACTGGACGGAGCCCTGCCCCTGGAGGGTCCCGGGTGGGAAGCCGCAGCCGGTGCCGTCGTCGCGCGCCGGGTGCCGGAGGACCTGCGCCTGGACGTCGAAGCCCTCGCGCACCCGTTCGCCGGGCGCCGCTTCGAGGACGGCGAGGAGTTCGCCGCGGCCGTGCTCGCCTACCTCGACGCAGATGCCGCCGGTTCGGCCCGGGGCGAGGACGACCCGCTCAAGATGGCGATCGGTGCCATGAACGCCGGCCGGTCGGTCATCAAGCAGGCCGTGGCGGACGGCGGCATCTCCGCGACGTCATGGGATACGGAACTGCGGGGATGGTTCGAACCGCTCGTCGAGGGTCTCGCGAGCGGGCCGCCACCGGTGCGCATCGCCCAGCTCGCGGCGCTCGTCCGCGCCGGGATCGTGCGCTTCGTCGGGCCGAACCCGAGTTTCGGCTTCGACCCGGACGAGGGGCTCTTCCGCGCCACGTCCCCCTGGGTCCATGGCGATTCGTTCTCGGGGCGCTACCTCGTGGAGGCGATGATGCCCGCCAACCGGGTCTCGACGAGTCTCTCCCCGCTCATGCGCAGCCTCCTGGCGACGGGCACCGTTCGGCCCAGGACCTCGATGGCCGAGGACGGAGTCCCGGTGACGTCGGCCGGGCTCGACGTCTCCGCTCCTCCCTACCGCGCCGTCGACCGCACCGGCAAGGAACAGGAATCGCTCTTCGTGATAGGTCTCCAGCTCGCATCGGTCCAGTGGGGGACGGCCATCGCGGCGGAGGCCGGAGCGCCCCTGGAGGCGGGTGGCAGGACCCTCCTCGATGCCGACGCCATTGCAGGGGCCATCCTGGCGCGGACCGCAGCCGCCTGACACGCCTCCGTCGGGAACCGGATGCGGCACGTGCTCCCGACGTCGGGTCCGATGCCGAAAAAGGGGACCTTCACCATGGTGAAGGTCCCCTTGATTCTGCGGGCCGGAGCCCGGCGATCTACTAGCCTTCGAGGCAGCGGTGGTAGTTCGCCAGGTGGGCACGGTAGCTCGCCCAGCTGCCGTTGTTCGCGCCCTCGGCAGGCAGTGCCGGCTCCGAGCAGGCGGGCTTGCCCGGCTTGATCGGCTTACCGGGCTTCTCCGGCTTGCCCGGCTTGGGCGGTTCGACCGGGGTGACCGCTTCGACCGCGACCGGAAGGGTCACCGTCGTTCCGCTCGGTGCCGCCGTCAGGACGATGCGTCCCTGCCCGCTCACAGTGGCCGGAACGGTGAGATCCACCGTGGCGCTGCCGCCGGTGACGGGGACGGAGCCCAGCGGCGTCGTGGTGCCGTCGGCAGCGACGAAGTCCGCAGCCAGCGTGGTGTTGACCGGGCTGCCCAGCGACGTCAGGTCCAGCTTCGACACGGTGAAGGACACGGCGGCGCCTGCCTTCACGGTGGTCGGCGCGCCCTGAACCTGGACGCTCCGGCGGTCGAAGGACGGCGACAGCGGGCTGTCGGCCCGGATGTAGTCGATCCAGGCGTCCCGGTCCACCAGTCCGGAGTCGCGGGTGTCTGTCCCTTCACGGAACACCGTGAAGTTGTCGCCACCCTGCGCCAGGAAACTGAAGGTGCCGATCCTGTAGGCCTTCGCGGGGTCGAGAGGCGCGCCGTCGATCAGGACCGAGGTGATCCTCGAGCCCCGTGCCAGTGACGGGTCGTAGGTGACGCTGACGTTGTCCGACAGTCCGAGTGCCAGGAAGGCCCTCGAGCTGCCGTCCGGCTGCCACTGCTGTTCCAGCATCGCCTTGAACTGCGCACCGGTGAGGGTGGTGGTCCAGAGGTTGTTGACGAACGGCAGCACCGCATTCGCTTCTGCGAAGGTCACGACACCGTCGGGGGCGTAGTAGAGCTCGTTGCGGAGCCCGCCCGGATTGACGACGCCGATCTGCGCTCCGCCACGTTCGGCGGGGGAGAGGCTGGCCCGCAGGGAGTCGGCCACGAGGTTGCCCAGCGTCGATTCGGAGGTACGGTCATCACGCGTGGTGCCGGTGAAGGCCGTGGTGATGTCCCCGGTGACCGATCCGACGGGCCGGCTGCCGATGACCGCCGCCTGCGCGAGGGCCGCGTCGACGATGGTCTTGACCTCGGCGACCCGGGGGAAGGCCGCCACGAGTGCGGTATCCGCCTCCGTGGTCCGGGCGACGTTGCGGGCCGTGTAGGACTCGACGTCGCCGGTTGCCGTGTCGACGGTCAGCGTGATCTGGCCGATGAACTCGCCATAGGAACCCGTCTGCAGGATCGGCCGGGCTTCCCCTGCCGCACCCGGAACGGGTGCGTCCCAGGCATACTGCTTGTGCGTGTGGCCAGTGAAGATGGCATCCACCAGGGAAGTGGTCTCCGTGACGACGCGGGCGAAGGTACCGCCCGCGGCGATCTCCTGCTCGATGGTCGCGCCCTCGACGACGCCGTCACCGGCGCCCTCGTGGTACTCGGCGACGATCACATCGGCGAGGTCCTGCTCCTCGATCTCCTGTGCGACGCGGTTGACCGCTTCCACGGGGTCGCCGAAGTCGACGTTCTCGATGCCACCGGGGCTGACGAGCGACGCCGTCTCCTCGGTGACGACGCCGATCACGGCGACGTCGACACCGTCGACGGTGATGATCGAGTATTCACCTAGTGCCGGCTCGGTGGTGCCCTTGGCGTAGACGTTCGCACCGAGGTAGGGGAAGTCCGCCGCGTCGGCGACGCGTCCGGTCAGGTCCCCGAAGCCCCTGTCGAACTCGTGGTTGCCCACGGCCGACGCCCGGAGGTCCAGGGCGTCGAGGACATCGAGGGTCGGCTGATCGTCCTGCAGGGCAGAGGCGAACAGTGACGCTCCGATGTTGTCTCCGGCCGAGAGGAAGGCCGTACCGTCCTCGCCGAACTCGGCGCGCAGCTTCTCGACCGTGCCCGCGAACCGGACCGTGTTGGCGTCGATCCGCCCGTGGAAATCGTTGATGTTCAGGAGGTTGACCTCGGCCGTCGCGTCAGCCGGCTCGAGGTCGAGCCCCACGATCACGGGATCGTGGTCGCTGGCGCGGTAGGGATCAGCAGCGTAGTAGTCGGTGATGTTGTTGTTGTACCGGCTGTACTCGAGGGCGACCGACTCGACGGAGTTGATGTGCCAGGTGTCGACCCCGGTCACCGTGGCATCCGCGGCGGGCGACGCCAGGACGTGGTCGAGGGAGCCGCTCAGGCCCGAGAAGACGTAGGAGTAGCTGTCGTCCTTCTCCCCCTGGTTGACGTACCCGGCGTCGTAGAGGACCTGCATCGGGTCCTCCTTCGTGTACGAGTTGAAGTCGCCGGTCAGGAAGACCTTGTCGGTCCTGGCCGACTCCTTCATCGAGTCGGCGAACGCGACGAGGGCCTTGGCCTGGGTCACGCGCGCGGCGTTCCAGGCACCCTGCCCGTCACCCGTGTCGGCGTCGGCTCCGGAGCTCGGCCCCGAACCCTTGGACTTGAAGTGGTTGACGACGGCGAGGAACGTCTCGTCCTCGGTACCGCCGGCCGGCTTGAAGGCCTGCGCGAGGGGCTTGCGTGCGTTGGAGAAGGCGACATCGTCATTGAGGATGACGGACTCACCCACGGGCTCCACGACCGCCTTCTTGTAGATCAGTGCGGTGCGGATGAAGTCCTCGTCGGCGAGGGCGGGGACGGCCGCGGGGGAGCGGACGTAGTCCCAGGTGCCGGGAGCCTTCTCGTTCAGCGCTTCGACGAGGGTGGCGAGGGCGAAGTCGCGGTCCTTGCCGAACTTGGCGGAGTTCTCGACCTCCATGAGAGTGACGACGTCGGCGCCCAGGCCATCGATCGCGGCGACGATCTTCGCTTCCTGGCGCTCGAGGTTCTCCTTGTTCGCGGCGCCGCGGGAGTCGCAGCCGCCGTCGACGGTGATCGGGTTGCCGGCGCGGTCCGTGAAGTACCTGCACCCGGCGAGCTCCTCACCGGTGGTGGGGAAGTAGTTCAGCACGTTGAAGGACGCGATCTTCACGGTGCCACCGACCGGCTGGGGCGCGGCCGGGCGCTCGCCGGCGAACTGCACGGGCTGCACTCCGTCCGGGGCTGCTCCGTCGAGCTCCGCGAGCGGCTGGAACTTCCAGGCGCTGTTGCGGTAGTCCAGGACGACGGGGGAGGTGAACCGTGCACTGTAGCCGACGCGCACGGGCTGCGCCGGGGTGAGGTACGGAAGGACCTTGCCCCGGTTGGCCTGCGCGAGGAAGTTGGTCGATGCACCGTCGTCGAGGCGGATGCCCCGGGCCGCGTTGTCGGCCACGACGGCCGCATTCTCGGGAGTGCCCGGACGCGCGACGTCGGTCGGCTGGAGGAGCCGCTCGGTGCCGGCGGCCAGGGTGACCTCGCCGTACTGGTTCAGCGTGTAGTTGTCGGCCACTGTGAAGTCGCCCGAGGGCTGGAAGAGCATGCCCTCGACCGCCTCGCGGGAGGCCTCCGTCGCGGGCAGGGCGATGGCGGAGGCTTTCGGCTCCTCTGCAGGCTCGGTGACCTTGACCGTGCCGCCCGCCGGAACGGTGAGTTGCGTCAGGTTGAAGAACTCACCGGCCGTGCCGGTGACCTCCACGTAGTCACCCACCGTGACGGATCCGACCGTCGCAGGGGAGTAGACGAAGATCGCGTCGGACGCCGTCTGGTCCGCCGTCGCCGAGCTGCCCGCGGTCTGGAGGTAGAAGCCGGCGAACCCGCCCGTGGGGTAGGCCGCGGTGACCTTGCCGCGCGTGGTGACCGTCTGGCCGGAGAGCGGCGTGGCGGTCCCGGTGCCCTGGATGTCACGGATGGGGACGACCGCGCCCGGCGTGGGAGGAACCGTCGGAGTAGGCGTCGGCGTCGGTGTGGAGCCGGCGGTCGATGCGCTGTTCATGGGCGTCGTGTCCTGCAGCGCGAAGTCGGCACCGTTGTTGTCCGTGTCGGCGAAGCCGGTGCGGTTGGCGGACTTCGTGCTTCCGGCGCCGGGTGTCGGTGCGGCCGTGCCTTCGAATACGTTGGCCGTGCCATAGCCCAGGGCATCGACGACGCCGGGCGTGCCGACGATGCTGCCGATACGGAGGGCACCGACGGTCGCGGCCTGATCGGACAGCACGAGGACGCCGCCCGCGGCGCCGGGGTTCAGGCCCGTCGCGAGGTCAGGGACGGGCAGGGCGGACCCGGCCGTGCCGTTGGATCCGCCCTGGACCAGGAAGTATCCCTTCGCAGGAATGGTGCCCCGAAGCGCGACAGGGCCCGGGGTGGCGGTCGAACCAGGGGCGCGGTACTGCAGCGACCACCCGTCAAGGCTCACCGGTGCATCGGTCGGGTTGTAGAGCTCCACGTACTTGTTGGTGAACGGCGTGCCCGCGGACCCGCCCGAGACGTAGGCCTCGTTGATGATGACGCCGTCTCCTGTGACGGACGCCGTAGCCGGGGGTGTCTCCACCGCGATGGCCGGCAGTGCGATCATCGGTGAGGCGATCAGCCACACCGACAGCGCCGCACCGAGCGCTCCCTTCCATGACGAATTACCCATTCGTTCGTTCTTCTCCTTGACGATGGCTGCGCAGCAGCCGCGAGTGAGACCTGCCCACCCTTCACGGTGGGCGCGTTGGTAGAAGCACCCTATGGAGCGCAGGTGACAATTCCGTCCCAGGGAGGAGCCAACCAGAACATCGTTAACAATGGGTTACTGAAAAGCCAGAGGGCCCGGAACACCATGAGCTATCGGCGGGAATTCGTGGACGCATAGCACTGTCTCCACCCATCCCTGGGCGTTCCGTCCACCGCTAGGTCCGCCGCGACATGCCGGCCGCGTTCTCGACGACGCACGCCTCTCCCGGCCGACGTCCGGTTCTTCTCGAAAAAAGGAGGCCCCGCCATGCGGGGCCTCCTGATGGGCGGAAGGTAAGGGATTCGAACCCTTGAGACGGGGTAACCGCCCACTGGTTTTCAAGACCAGCTCCTTCGGCCGCTCGGACAACCTTCCCGCCGCTAGTGTTTCACGAAGGGCGGTGACGCCCAAATACCGAGGGACTGGAGGATCGCATGCGCGCAGTGGTGATCGAGGGGGCAGGCGGGCCGGAGGTCCTCTCCGTGCAGGAGGTCGACGATCCGGTGCCTGGCGCCGGCGAGGTGCTCATCGACGTCGTCGCAGCCGGACTGAACCGGGCCGATGTGCAGCAGCGACGCGGCTATTATCCGCCGCCCGCGGGTGCGTCCCCGGTGCCCGGCCTCGAGGTGTCCGGCATCATCGCGGACCCGGGCGACTCGCAGTTCGCCGTGGGGGACGCCGTCGTCGCCCTGCTGGCGGGTGGGGGGTACGCGGAGAAGGTGGCGGTGCCGGCCGGACAGGTGGTCAGGGCGCCGGAGGGCGTGGACCTCGTGGAGGCCGCCGCGCTTCCCGAGACCGCCGCGACCGTGTGGTCGAACCTCGTCCTGCAGGCCGGCCTCGCACCGAACGATGACGTCCTGATCCATGGCGCGTCCGGCGGCATCGGCGTGATGGCCATCCAGGTGAGCCTCGCCCTGGGGGCGGTGCCGCACGTGACCGCCGGCTCCGCCGCGAAGCTCGATGTCGCCCGCTCCCTCGGCGTACGGACCCTCGTCAACTACCGGGAGCAGGACTTCGTTCAGGAGCTGATGGCGGCGACCGACGGCCGGGGCGCCGACGTCATCCTCGACGTCGTGGGTGCGAAATACCTGGCGCGCAACATCCAGGCCCTCGCGACCGGGGGGCGGCTCGTCGTCATCGGACTGCAGGGCGGGGCGACGGCCGAGCTCGACCTCGGAACGCTCATGGGCAGGCGGGCGAGCATCACGGGGACCACTCTGCGGGCACGGCCCGTCGCCGAGAAGGCAACCATCATGGCGGCGGTGTGCGAGGGCGTCTGGCCGCTCGTGGCGACCGGTGCCGTTCGCCCGTTCGTGAACCGGACCTTCCCCCTCGCGCAGGTGGCCGAGGCCCACACCTATTTCGATGCGGGGGAGCACACCGGCAAGATCCTGCTGCTGATGCCCTAGGAGCGCCTCCCGCGTGCAGCCACCGCGGGCGATGTGCCCGGAGGCTCGTGCCCGTGGGACGAAATGACCCGATCAGCGGATGCCGCGCCGATTAAGCTGGGGAGAGCACTCCTGGCCTCTTCCGGGGCCGGCACAACCGAGGTGGTACCGATGCTGCTGTCCGTCCTGCAGGCCCATGCCGACGTCCTGAACGTGGAGGCGAATCTCCGGACCATCGACGAGGCAGCAGGGCGAGCCTCGCAGGCAGGAGCGGGCATCCTCCTGACACCGGAGCTCTTTCCGGTCGGGTATGCACCCCAGCGGCTCGCCGCCGAACTGGATCCCGAGGTGCTGCCGGGGGTTCGGCAGCGCCTCGCCGGGATCGCGAGGCGGCACGGCATCGGCCTGGTGTACAGCCTTCCCGCCACGCCGGAGCAGCCCGCAGGCAGCTCCGACGGCAGCTCCGCAGGCAGCTCCGACGGCAGCTCCGACGGCAATGGGTGGCAGATCACGGCCACCCTCCTGGACGCCGACGGGGTTCCGGTCCTCCACTACGGGAAGGTGCACCTCTTCGGGGCTGAGGAGCGTGCAGCGTTCGTCCCCGCCCAGGACCCTCCCGGCGTCGTCGAGTTCGACGGAGTCCGGACGTCCCTGCTGATCTGCTACGACGTCGAGTTCCCCGAGGCGGTGCGGGCTGCGGCCACACGAGGCGCGGAGCTGCTGCTGGTACCGACCGCCCTGTCCGCCGGGTTCGAGTCCGTGCCGCAGGTCATCATCCGGTCCCGGGCCCTGGAGAGCCAGCTCGTCGTGGCGTACGCGAACCACAGCGGGCGCGAGGACGTGTACGACTTCGAGGGCGGAAGCGTCATCGCCGGGCCTGACGGCTCCCTGCTCGCCGCGGCCGGACAAGCCCCAACCCTCCTGTTCGCCGACATCACCGCGGACGCCGTGCGCGCCGCGCGCGACGACGTCCCCTACCTCCGGGAGCGCCGCCCCGAGGTGTACAGGGCCTGGGAGAACAGCGCCTGACGACAAGGGGCCTTCCGCGGAAGGCCCCTTGTCGTTCCTGGTCGTTATGCACCGGGCTGCCCGGGGCCGGCCGGGCTAGTCCGTCTCGGGGCCGAAGCAGTACTCGCAGCGGGGCGTGCAGGGCGCATCCGCCGGCGGCATCCGGTCGTCGGAGGACAGCGCCGGGGGGTTTGCTGGAGGAGCGGGGCGGACGGACGACAGCATGGGAAGGCCTTTCGTTCTGGGGCGGGGTGGTGCCGGCGCGCTGATGACCAGGTCAGTCGAGGCTGATCGGCCCGATCGCGTCGAGCAGGTCACCGGGACCTGGATTGCCCGGTGCGGACGACCCGCCCAGGTGGTTCACCACGCCCCACACGGCGTTCAGGCCCGTCGTCACGGCGCCTTCCGCCCAGCCGGCGGTGAAGGAGATGTCGTCTCCGGCCAGGAAGATGCCGCGCTGGCCCTCCGGGAGGGCGTCCTGCTTGAAGTGCGTGAACAGTCGCTGCTGGTAGCGGTAGTGACCCGGCAGGTTCGCCTTGAAGGCGCCCATGAAGTTCGGGTCCGCCTCCCAGGAGACGGTGATGGGCTGACCTACGATGTGGCCGGCGATGTCCACGCCCGGGTAGATCTGCTCCAGCGAGTGCAGCATGAGTTCCACGCGCTCGTCCGCGTCCAGGGCCAGCCACTTCAGCGCGTCGTCGTTCCAGGTGTAGGACAGCAGGATGACGGCCGGCTTGTCCGGTCCGTTGTCCAGCAGGTAGGTCGCGCGGTTCAGCCGGTCGGTCAGGGTCATGGACAGGACTTCCTGACCCGTCTCCGGATCGATGTCCTTCCAGAAGGGCCGGTCCACCATCACGAAGGTCTTCGACGACTGCATGTAATGCGACCGTTCCATTGCGGTCCAGAGTTCGGCAGGGAACAGCGCTTCCTGGGTGTGGATCCGGGTGGACAGCAACCAGGACTGGCACGTGGTCACGACGGCCGGGTAGCTGGCTTCGCGGCCCCAGCGCTCGCGGATGCGCAGGTCGCCGTCAGGGTCCCGGCTGATCCTGCCCACGGCGCCGTGGGGTGAACCCGAGTGCAGGGACGCGAGGGAGGTCCCCTCCGGCCAGTGCTTCATCCCCGACGGCGCGTGGTGCCACAGGGCCTCCGGCAGGCGCTGCGCTCCTCCGCGGATGAGGCGGTGCTGGTCGTCCGCGTCCGTGTAGACCACCCGGAGGATCTCCAGGATCGAGTTGGGGAAGTCCGTGTCCCAACCCCCGGTGCCGAAGCCCACCTGCCCGAACGCCTCCCGATGGGCGAACCCTGCCTCCTTGAACGCCTTGCTCGCGGCGATGAAGCCGTAGAAGGTCTGCTCGTCCATCAGCGGCAGCAGGTCGTTCCAGAGCTCCTTGATCCGGCCCGTGTCCCGCGAGCGGATGGCAGCCTGCATCTCGGCGAACCTGGCGCCGTCGTTGATCGCTGCCTTCCAGGCGGCGGCCACCTCCTGGAAGAAAGGGGGAAGGTCCTCCGGTGTGGTGGCGTAGTGCTTCTTGCCGGCCAGTTCGATCACCGTGCTGGAGGACGCCGACGAGAGCGGGTTGGGGAAGTCCTCGGTCTCCACTCCCAGCAGATCCACGTAGTGGTAGAAGGCCCTGCCGGACACGGGGAAGCGCATGCCGCCCAGGTCCGCCACGACGCCGGGTGCCGCGGGGAAGGCCGCGGTCCGGAGGCGTCCACCGATCTGGTCCGCCTCGTAGACCACCGGCCGCAGCCCCAGCTTCATCAGCTCGTAGGCCGTGACCAGGCCGGAGAGTCCGGCCCCGATGACCGCGACCTCGGTCCCGAGCAGTTCCTCCGGGACCGACCCGAGGCCGTCGGGATGGGCGAGGTAGTGGTCGTAGCTGAACGGGAAGTCCGGGTTCAGCATGGTGATCGGGGAAGCTGCCTGGCGGGCAGCCGCGAGATCGTCGGCCGGGAGTTCGGTGGCGGTGGTCACGAGTGCGTCTCCTTGCTGGTCGAGGGGTTGGCGGTCAGTGTGCGGTAGTCCAGTTCGCTGAGGGCCGCGACCTTGGAGTTCCGGCGTCCGTAGCCCATGTAGATGGCGATGCCCACGAGCATCCACACACCGAAGACGATCCACGTGGCGGCGCCGAGGTTGGCCATCAGGTAGGCGCACATCAGCGTTCCCAGCACGGGTGTGACGGGATAGAACGGGACGCGGAAGCTGCGCGGGAGGTCCGGCCGGTTGCGGCGCAGGTAGACCACCGCGACGTTGACCAGCGCGAACGCGAAGAGCGTTCCGATGCTGGTCGCGTCGGCGAGCTCTCCCAGCGGAACCAGTCCTGCGGTCACGGCGACGACGGTGCCGACGATGAGCGTTCCGGCGACGGGGGTCCCCGTCCGGCGTGAGACCCGTCCGAAGACGGGGGGAACGAGGCCGTCGCGGGACATGGACAGGAGGATGCGTGTCTGGCCGTACAGGACGGTCAGCACGATGCTCGCGATGGCGAGCACGGCACCGGCGGAGAAGACGAGGGCGATCCAGGGCCGGCCCGTGAGCTCCTGCAGGATCTGCACCAGGGCCGCTTCCGTTCCATCGAACCAGCCCCACGGGCGCGCCCCGATGGCGGCGACGGCGACGAGGACGTACACGCTGGTCACGATGAGCATGGACAGCAGGATGGCACGGGGGAGATCGCGTGTGGGGTTCCGGGCTTCCTCGCCCGCCGTGGAGGCGGCATCGAAGCCGATGTAGGAGAAGAACACGCGGGACGCCGCGGCCGAGACACCGGCCGCACCCATGGGCAGGAGCGGCTCGAAATTGCCGGCGTCGAAGGCGGTGAAGGCCACCGCGCAGAAGAACAGCAGGATGCACACCTTGATGACGACGATGGCCGTGTTGATCCGGGCGCTTTCACGCGCGCCCCGGACCAGGAGGACCATGGAGAGCAGCACGATCGCCATCGCGGGGATGTTCACGACGCCGCCGTCGCCCGGGGGCTGGGACAGTGCAGCGGGCAGGAACTGGCCGAACCCGGCCAGCGTCTCGTTGACGTACTGGCCTGCGCCGACCGCGACAGCGGCGACGGATACCGCGTATTCGAGCACCAGGCACCAGCCGCAGATCCAGGCCATCCCTTCACCCATGGTCGCGTAGGAGTACGAGTAGCTGGAGCCGGCAACGGGAACCAGCCCGGCCATCTCGGCATAGGAGGCGGCGGAGAACAACGCGGCCAGGCCGGCGAGGACGAAGGAGATCCAGATCGCCGGACCTGCCAGCGGAACCGACTCCCCCAGGATCACGAGGATGCCCGTGCCCAGCGTCGCACCGACGCTGATCATGGTCAGCTGGAGGACCCCGAAGCTGCGCACGAGTGGCGTACCCCCGCCATCACTTCCGGCTTCGCGGACCATCTGGTCGATCGGTTTCCGCCGGAGCAGCTGGGCGCCCAGGCCCGGCCGGCCGGTGCCCGGAATGATGGTCTTCTCAGCGTTCATAGGCACAGTCACCTGTGGACGTCCCTTCACAGTAGTTTCTTTCCGGGAACCACCATGGCATGTGAGCCGAGTCTCACCCTGGTGCGAAATGACCTAGAGTGGTCACCCATGGGACGTATTACACCGGACGAGCAGGTTCCCGCCCCGGCTCGTCCGGGTTTCGTCACGCTCGAGCAGTTCGTCGAGCAGCTGCAGCCCGAGTTGAGGCTGCTCCACGACGGCGGCAGCGGCTCCGAGCTGCTCCGATGGGTCGAGCCGAGCGAACTCGAGGATCCGACGCCGTACCTTCCCGAGGGCGAGTTCCTGCTGACCTGCGGGTTGCCTTTCCTGGGGGACGGCGGCTCGGACGCCGGCGTTGATGCCTACGTCCGGCGCCTGGTGGACGCCGGTGTTCCGGCGCTCGGCTTCGGGATCCAGCCCTACTTCGATGCGGTCCCGGACGTACTGGTGATCGCCTGCCGGCGGCTGAACCTGACCTTGTTCGAAGTCCCCTCCACACTGCCGTTCGCGGCCATCGGACTCGAATTCTCGCAGCTGCTCGAATCCGAGAACGCCCGGGCGTTCCGCCAGCTGGCGGAGACCAACCGGCAGCTCATGCGGGCGGTGCTCTCCCCGAGGCCCGAACACGAACTCCTCGGTGCGCTGGTGCAGAAGGTACCCGTGTGGGCCCTCCTGGTGGGGACCGACGGCCGGATCCGTGCACGCGGTAACACCCCGGAGATCGACGCTGCACTGCTGGCGCCGCTGGTGGAGCGGCTCTTCTCGGGTAGCGGACCCCGCGTGGAGATGGACGGCTTCGAGCAGCCGGGTTCGGCGCTGGTGTACGGCCACCCGTTGCGGAGCACCAAGGACGCCAACCTCGGTGCCCTGATCCTCGGCTGCGACGCACCCCTGACGGCCGCCCAGAACAGCGTGGTCCAGGCGGCGATCGGCCTGCTGGAGCTCCTGGTGCGGCAGAGGACCAGCGGCTCCCTGGCCCCGAGCCAGCTGGCAACGGCCGTCCTGCTGCACCCCGACAGCCTCACGAACGGTGATACCCGGCACCTGAACGTGCTGAAGGACCTGCTCGCCCAGAGCCTCTCCTCGACACGCTCCGCGCCGATGCGGGTGGTACAGGGCATCAGGGTCGATCCGGCCGGCGGTCCTGCGGGTGACGGCCCCATCCGCGAACTGCTGCAGTGGCGGCGCCTGTTCGACACCAAGCTGGTGGAGATCACGGACTACGGATTCACCGCGATCACCCGGCTTCGGGTGGACTCCTCCCTGCTGGCCGATATCGAGAGGATGGGCTGGCGCCTCGTCGTCGGCGAGGGGACGGAACTCTCCGGCCTGACTGCCGCCTACCAGCGGGTCAGCTCCCTGCGCACGCGGGTGCAGTCCAGCGGGAGGAGTGTCCGGGCGGACGACGTGACATGGTCGGTGGCAGGGCTCCTGGGCCGTGAGGCCGGAACCGCCCTGGCCGAGCGCCTCCTGCACCCGGTCCTCTCCCTGGACCCGAACCGCCGCGACCCGCTGCTCGCGGTCCTGAACGGCTGGCTCCACGAGAACGGCAGCTGGGACGGTGCCGCCAAACGCTTGCAACTGCACCGCAACAGCGTCCGGCGGCAGATCGGCGTGGTGGCAGAACTGCTCGGCATGGACCTCGGGAGGGCGCAGGTCCGGGCTGAACTGCTGATCGCCCTCCAGTACCTGGACGAGGTGAGCCCCGTCCCTGCGACGGACTAGGCGCCGCGCGCGGAAAGCTGCACGGCACGCTGCCGGAGATGCAGGGCCAGCACGAGCGCGATGCCGACCACGGCCCCGATGAGGGTCTCGACGGCACGGTCCGCGAGGAGCACCGCCGGATCGCTCGGGTGCGCCAGTTCCGTGCTGACCAGGGCGAGCGGCGTGACGAACGCCTGCGCGAGGGCGTACTGCCGCAGGATGAACATCTCGGCCGCGAACTGGGCGACGGCGATGACGAGGACGAACTGCCACGCAGCCAGCCCCGGCAGGAGGATCAGCGCCGTGAGGGCTAGCCCGGCGACCGTGCCGAGGATCCGCTGCAGCCCCCGGTTGGTGCGCGCCCGTGCCGTCTGGCCCACGAGGGGCACGGTCGCGGCGACCATCGCCCAGTAGGTGTGGCCGATCCCGAGCGCCGTGGCCGCACTGCCGGCCAGCAGGGCCGCGACGACGTACAGGGCCGACTCCCGGGCCAGGGCTGCAAGGTGCCGCACCGTGGGCCGGTCCGCAGCAGGGCGCTGCCAGCCCGTGCGGTGGCGCGGCCAGAGCGCGCCCGCCTGCCCGAGGAGCACCGCGAACACGACGGTGGCCACCGCCGTGCCGAGTCCCAGCAGCAGCGGTGGCTGCTGGGGGACGGAGGCGATCGCCGCGAAAGCGAAGATGTGGAACAGGGAGCCTCCCGGCCGGAGGCGGAACAGTCCTGCCGTGAAGGTCCCGAGTCCGGCGATCGCGCTGGTGAGCAGGACGAGTCCCCAGGGCCCGACGTCGCCGCGCGAGGCCAGTGCGGCCGCCAGGATCACGGCGAGCATGAGCCCGCCGCCACGGATCTGGGTTCCGAGGCGCTGGCGGTGCGGTTCGTTCCGCCCGTAGATGCCGGCGAAGGCCCCGAACGTGGCGAAGATGGCGAGATCGAGGCGTCCGATCAGCAGCACCACGAGCAAGGGGACGCCCACGCCGATCGCGCAGCGGAGTGCCGGGTGGTGGTCGTCGGCGGAGGGGGTGAAGCTCACCAGGTCGCGGAGGAGGTGCACGGACTGCGGGCTCTCGGTCGGAGGAATCGACGGCGCCGCTGGCATCGGATGGCGGGAAGCCACCGATCAACCCTACTCCCGTCCCGGCCCGGACGGCTGGTGGAGAGGCATCATCAGCATGCTTTCGATTACGTCGTAGCTGTGGAAAGGTTGCAGGACAGTCAACCGGAAGGAGCAGGACAGTGAGCACGCAGCACGGCCACGACGGGGACGAGGGCGGCCTGTCGCAGGCAGCCGACAGCTTCGCCGAGAACCTCGGCGACCAGGTGCCCGACGGCATCGACAATGGACCGACCGACGACGCGGACGAGCCCGCCGACAGCCGTACCAGGACACACGCGAGCATCAGCGAGGGCATGAATGCCAACGACGACGAGCCGCCCGCCGTGCTCGGCGACGACGACGGGCCCCGCAGGTCGTCCTGACTCACCGGGTGAGGGAGCGCCGGCCCACCTGCCGCAGGGGCGGGTGCGTTCGGCGCATTCCGTTGCCCAGCAGGCTTGCCATGTGACGCAGTCCTCACTACGTTGCTACCTTCGTGTGCATCACACTCTCGCACCCGAGGAGCATCATGAGTAAGAAGCAGAACGGATCCCACCGGCACGCCGACGTGCTGGTGACGGATCCGGCCCTGCCCGCGGTCGCCGTCGACCCGCAGCAGGCTGAAGCAGAAGATCGCCGGTGGACCCCGGCGAAGATCGCGCTGTGGGTAGGCGTCGCACTCCTGGGCGGTATCGCCTGGACCATGCTGGCCATCGTGCGCGGTGAGACCGTCAATGCTATCTGGTTCGTGTTCGCCGCCGTCTGTACGTACCTCATCGCATACCGGTTCTACGCGAAGTTCATCGAGCGCAACCTCCTCAAGCCCGACGACCGCAGGGCGACCCCCGCCGAGTACAAGGCCGACGGCAAGGACTACGCGGCAACGGACCGGCGCGTGCTCTACGGCCACCACTTCGCCGCCATCGCCGGAGCCGGCCCGCTCGTCGGACCGGTGCTCGCAGCGCAGATGGGCTACCTCCCCGGAACGCTCTGGATCATCATCGGCGTCATCTTCGCGGGCGCCGTCCAGGACTACCTCGTGATGTTCTTCTCGATGCGTCGCGGCGGCCGGTCCCTCGGCCAGATGGCACGCGAGGAGTTGGGCGTCATCGGTGGCACCGCCGCACTGATCGCCACCCTCGCCATCATGATCATCATCGTGGCCATCCTGGCCCTCGTCGTCGTGAACGCGCTCGGCGAGAGCCCCTGGGGCGTGTTCTCTGTCTCGATGACCATCCCGATCGCGCTGTTCATGGGCGTGTACCTGCGCTACCTGCGTCCCGGACGGGTCACCGAGGTCTCCCTCATCGGCTTCGTCCTCCTGCTGCTCGCCATCATCGGCGGCGGCTGGATCGCGGAGACGGCCTGGGGGGCCGAGCTCTTCACGCTCGATCGGATCACCATCGCCTGGGGCATCATCATCTACGGCTTCATCGCCGCCGTCCTGCCCGTCTGGCTCCTGCTCGCCCCCCGCGACTACCTCTCCACCTTCATGAAGATCGGCACGATCCTCATGCTCGCCGTCGCGATCGTCATCACGCGCCCGGAGATCAGCGTCCCCGCCGTCACCCCGTACGCGACCTCCGGCGCCGGTCCCGTCGTCGCGGGCACCCTGTTCCCGTTCCTCTTCGTCACCATCGCCTGCGGTGCGCTGTCCGGCTTCCACGCACTCATCTCCTCCGGCACCACCCCCAAGATGATCGAGAAGGAACGCCAGACACGCTTCATCGGCTACGGCGGCATGCTCATGGAGTCCTTCGTCGCGATCATGGCGCTCGTCGCCGCCCTGTCGATCGACCGGGGTATCTACTTCGCGATGAACTCCTCCGCTGCAGCGACGGGCGGGACCATCGAGGGCGCGGTGACCTTCGTGAACGGGCTCGGACTCACCGGCGTGAACCTCACCCAGGAGGCCCTGAGCACCATGGCCGCGAACGTCGGCGAGGAATCGATCGTCTCCCGTACCGGCGGGGCCCCGACGCTCGCCGTGGGTATCGCCCAGATCATGCAGGGCGTCTTCGGCGGTGCGGGCATGATGGCGTTCTGGTACCACTTCGCCATCATGTTCGAGGCGCTGTTCATCCTCACGGCGGTCGACGCCGGCACCCGCGTGGCCCGCTTCATGCTGCAGGACAGCATCGGCAACTTCGTCCCCCGCTTCCGGGACACCTCCTGGCGTGCCGGGGCGTGGATCTGCACGGCCATCATGGTCGCCGGCTGGGGGGCGATCCTCATCATGGGCGTCACCGATCCGCTCGGCGGCATCAACACGCTCTTCCCGCTCTTCGGCATCGCGAACCAGCTGCTCGCGGCGATCGCGCTCGCGGTCTGCATGGCGATCTGCGCCAAGCGCGGACTCTTCCGGTTCCTGTGGATCCCGGCGCTCCCGCTGGCCTTCGCCGCCGTCGTGACCATCACGGCGTCGTTCCAGAAGATCTTTTCGTCCACTCCCGCGATCGGCTACTGGGCGCAGCACACGGCCTTCAAGAACGCGCTGGCCGCCGGCGAGGAGAGCTTCGGGACGGCCAAGACGGTCGCCGCCATGGAGGCCGTTGTCCGCAACACGTTCATCCAGGGCACGCTGTCGATCTTCTTCGTGGCGCTCGCGATCATCGTCATCGTGACGGCGATCCTCGCGACCATCAAGGCCTACCGCAACGGCGGCGGGACGGAGACCGAGGACACCCCGACGGCGTCGCGCATCTTCGCTCCGGCGGGCCTCCTGGCGACCCCGGCGGAGAAGGAGCTGGAGGCGCAGTGGGCGGCCCTCGAACCGGGCCGACGTCCGGCGAGGGCCGGGCACTGATGAGCGTGCCGGAGGTCCTGCACCGGGCGCGGGACACCGCGCGCGAGCTGGCCTGGCTGTTCAAGGGGGTCATGGGGGAGAACGCCTACCAGGCCTACCTCGACCACCACGGGCGCACCCACCCCGGCGGGCCGCCCATGACCGAGCGTGAGTTCTGGCGGGACAAGACCGACCGCCAGGACACCAACCCGGAGGGCCGCTGCTGCTGAGCGGCTCTGCACGAAGCCCGGCGCATCCCTGGGGAGCGCCGGGCTTCGTCGCGTCCGGGCATCACCCGGGAGCAGGGACCGCATGCGGAGTGCCCGGCGTGCGGCGCGGTTGTGGGAGCATAGCGTCATGACGGAACAGCAGCCGGCCAGTCCCTTCGACCCCGCTCCCGGTACCGTGCACGACGCCCCGGGCAGTGCTCAGGCGGGCACGACGGGGCACGGACCGACGGGCGGCCAGACGGAGGGTGCTCCGGGCGGGCGCCCCACATCGCTCGCGGAGCTCGTGGACGAACCCGCGAAGGTCATGCGCATCGGTACCATGCTCAAGCAGCTGCTCGAGGAGGTCCGCACCGCACCGCTCGACGACGCCGGACGTACCCTGCTCGCCTCCATCCACGAGCGTTCGGTCAAGGAGCTAGAGGACGGCCTCGCACCCGAACTGGTCGAGGAGCTGCACCGTATCAATCTGCCCTTCGGCGACGACTCCGTACCGACCGACGCGGAGCTGCGCGTGGCGCAGGCCCAGCTCGTCGGCTGGCTGGAGGGCCTGTTCCACGGGATCCAGGCGGCGCTCGCTGCGCAGCAGATGGCCAACCAGCAACTGGCCGCGCGGCTCCAGCTTCGCCAGCTCCCTCCCGGCACCGTGATCGCCCCCGGAGTCGTCATCGGTGAGGACGGCGAACCCCGACGCACTCCACCTGCACGCCATGCCCAGGCGGCCCCGGCGGACAGCCACGGGCCCGGCCAGTACCTGTAACGCCCAGGTGGCATTCTTCGCGGCGGCGCGGCAGGGACGGAAGGACGACGCCGAGCTGGGCACCGGGGTGTGGCGGCGGGCGCACGACCGTTTCCGTCGGGGGCTCGACCGGTACCACCAGATCCTCGAAGGCATCGAGGATGACGACGTCTACAACGAACTCGTGGTCGTCGCCAACGACCTCGGCGCCATGCTGCCCCGCGTGCGAGCGATCTGCGTGAGCGCCCAGGCCTCCTCCCCGAGTGCCGGGCTCGACATCCCCGGCGCGCTCCTGCAGGTACACCGGGCGCTGTCCCGCGCGGGCAACACCCTCGCGACGACGGCCGAGGCGGCCGCGATGACGAGGCTCGACGGCGAGCGGTGGGGCATCGCATCTTCGGGGCTTGACAACGTGCGACGCCGGGCCCAGCTGGTCGCCGACGACGTCGAGGAGGCGGAGCGCTGCATGCCGGGCGCCCGGGAGGACGGCAGTCAGTAGGAGAGCCCGGTAGGACGGCTCAGTAGGACGGCTCGGTAGGACGGCTCAGTAGGACAGCAGTGTGCTCGCCGGAGCGACCGCGATGTCCCATACCCCGAATTCCCGCTCGCCGCACATGCCTCGCTCGCCGGTCGGGACAGCACGGATGAACGGCATCGGCCGGCCCTCGTCCACATAGGGGTAGCCGCGCTCGTTCAGGACGGTCAGCACGCGCCGGTCCGGCGGGTCGCCGACGCCGGTCCGGAGGGACGATGCTCGCTGGTACGCCGAGAAGCCCTCGGGCCAGCGGATGAGGACCGCGCGGTCGTTGAACTCGAACCAGACGCATGCCTCCCCGTCCCGGGCACTCGCGTGGAACGTGCCGAGCTGGTCCGCCGGCAGGTTCTGCGCGTCCCGGCTCGGCGGCGGCCGGATGCCGATGATCGCTGCCGGATCCAGGGACCCCGGCGCCTCGCCACTGGTCGCCAGCCGGAGTTCCTCGACCGGCAGGGCCCGAATGGCCTCCCGCAGTTCGTCCGGCAGGGGAGCGGGATCCCCGGTGACCGTCGTCGCCTTCGGGGACCTGCGGTCGATCAGCGTCAGCACCGAGCCGTTCCCCTCGATCGGGGCGAGGTCGCCGTCGGCGTCCCGCACGAGGAACAGGAGCTGGTTGGGCGGGAAGAAGTCCCGGGTGTGGGGGCGCTCGAGGCTGCTCCGCCCGGTCACGTCCAGCGTGAGGACGTCCCGCGCCCCCTCGCCCTTCACGATCTGCACCACGGACGCGTGCCGAAGGATCCGTATCTGGCCGTTGATCAGCGTGGGCTCCACCCGGGACTGCACCACGACGGCGACGACGTCGGCGAGGGCGAACAGGCGTGCCGTCTCCTGGGCGGGGCTGGGGGTCTGGCGCAGGCTCAGGGCCAGGGCGAGCGCGGCGAGCGTGAGGAGGCAGGAGCCGCCGACGATCGCCTGGCTCCTCCGGCTCCGCGCCGCCCGCCCGCCGCCGGGTGGGGAGGCCGGGTCCGGGTCCTCGAACGTTCCCAGCGCCGGAGGGGCATCGGCTGGGTGGCCATCGGTCGGCGCGGCAGCGAGCGGGGTGCCGAAGGCGAGATCCTCCGCCGTCACGGCACGGGCCGGGTCGGCGGCGGAGAGGACGGCGGTGAAGGCCTCCACCGATGCCGGTTCCGGGGACAGCAGCCGTGCGCAGGCGGCTTCGACGACGGGGAGCAGGCCGGCCTCCTGCTGCGAGGCACGTGCGGCCTCCCCGGCGCTGAGGCCGTCCCAGTGACGGAGCAGGAGGAGTTCACGCTCGCCGGGGGAGAGCGATGCCAGGGCGTACTGCAGGTCCGGGACGCCCTGCACGCGGGGAGGAAGCGCCGGTGGCAGGTACCGTTCGAGGGCTGCATGCGCCGTCGCCAGCACCGGAAGGCGCCCGGGGATGCCGTCGAGGGCCATGCCGCCGGTGGGATCCCGTATCGCCGGGCTTCCGGCGTCCAGCGCCTCGACCGCCTCGAGCGCCACCTCCGAGGCGAGTCGCGTGGACAGCGAGCGCCGGTAGGCGTACCGGTAGGCGTCGTCGTGGAGGGCTGCCCGCACCCTGTCTTCCGTTGCCTGCATATCCCGCCGCCAGCCGATATCCGGCCTGCGCGCTCGGTTCCTCTGGGACCGAATGCTCCGCAGGCTGATAGTTGTCAGGGGGAACAGAAATAAATGGGAGCCGCCGCTGGTTCCCGCCTGTATGACTACTTCACCAAATCTTACGCTCAACGACGGCCACGAGATCCCGCAGCTCGGGTACGGAGTGTGGCAGGTCGAGGACACCGTTGCCGAGGACGTCGTGGGCAGGGCCTTCAAGGCCGGATACCGTCACATCGACACTGCCAGGATCTACGGCAACGAAGCCGGTGTCGGCCGTGCCATCGCCGCTTCGGGCCTGAGCTCCGACGAGATGTTCATCACCACTAAGCTGTGGAACGCGGACCAGGGTTACGACAGCACCCTCAGGGCGTTCGACGAGTCGATGGAACGCCTCGGACTCGAGACCCTCGACCTCTACCTCATTCACTGGCTGCAGCCCAAGCAGGGCAAGTACCTCGACACGTGGAAGGCCTTCATCGAACTGCAGAAGCAGGGTCGCGTGAAGAGCATCGGTGTCTCCAACTTCACCATCGAGGCGCTCAACGAGATCATCGACGGGACCGGAGTGGTTCCTGTGATCAACCAGGTCGAGACCCACCCGTACCTGAACCAGTCCGAGCTCCGGGCCTTCGAGGCCGAGAAGGGCATCCTGCACGAGTCCTGGTCGCCCCTCGGCTCGGGCAAGGGACTGCTCGACGACGCCGTGCTGCAGGACATCGCCCGGAAGCGGAACGCCACTCCCGCGCAGGTCGTCCTCGCGTGGCACCTCGCGCTCGGGAATGTCGTGATCCCGAAGTCCGTCACCGAGTCACGCATCGTCGAGAACTGGGAGTCCCTCGACGTGACGCTCGAGGACGAGGACGTCGAGGCCATCAACGGACTCGACAAGGGACCCGCGGGACGCATCGGCGCCGACCCCGCGACGTCCGACTTCGCCTAGACCCGTCCCTGGCGGGTATCACCTGCCGACCCAGAGGAGCCGCCCGGCAGTGCCGGGCGGCTCCTTCGTCTCCGGGGGGCCGCGCGTCGGGTCCGGGGCTAACAGACTCTCCGCACACCGGCGAGGGATCCGGGTGCCGGAAATCCCCCGTTGCCGATCGAAATCAGCTCGACCTAGCCTCTCACCACCTGTTCACACCAAGCATGGAGGTGCCTCATGGCCACTGGAGAAACCGGGTTCGACGACGTCTCGTTCGACCTCATCTCACTGCAGTACCACTCGCTGAAGGCCGGGCACGATTACGGCCAGTACGTCCGTGATGCGCGGAACGCCGGACGTGACGACATCGCCGACTTCTTCGAGCAGGTCATGTCCGAGGACTCGGAGCGCGCCGCCCGATGCCACGCGTTCCTCGGCGAACTCACGAAGTCCTGGAGTCCGGTCCCGCGATGAGCTGACGGGGGCCGACCACGCTGCGGCGAGTACCTCCGGGTACCCGCCGCCTTCGTCGCGCCGGGGGACAGGGCAAGAAAAAGCCCCGGCGGCGTACCGTCCGGGGCTTTGGTGGAGCCTCCTGCCAGAGTCGAACTGGCGACCTTCTCATTACGAGTGAGACGCTCTACCGACTGAGCTAAGGAGGCAATGCTTCCTGGTCCGGGCGATGCCCGGGGCCGATCCACAAGCGACAACTTTATAGGAGGTTCCGGCCCGGGGTCAAAATGAGCCGATCCGAGGCCCCGGCCGGACGCGCTGGGCGGTCAGCAGCGCGCCCCGTCCTCCGGGACCGTCCCGTCGGTGAAGTAGGAGTCGACGATGTCCAGGATGCAGTCGTTGGACCGGCCGTACGCTGTGTGTCCTTCACCCTCCCACGTGACGTGCACGCCGGACTCGAGCTGCTCCGCGAGCGCTGTGGACCACTCGTAGGGGGTGGCAGGATCGCCGGTGGTGCCGATGACGAGGATGGGGTCCGCGCCCTCCGCCCGCACGGGGGCCGGTGCGAGGACCGGCGGGTACTTCCACGGTGCACAGGTGAGACCGCCGTAGGCGAGGAACCGGCCGAACGTGGGCGACGTGGCGATGAGCTCCCGCTCGTCCGTCCGCATCTGGTCCGGGTCGCTGGTCATCGGGTAGTCGAGGCAGTTCACGGCGAGGAAGGCCGCCGACGAGTTCGTCGCGTAGGTGCCGTCCGGCCCGCGCTCGGCCGAGAGGTCGGCGAGGTACAGCATGCTGGTGGCGTCGCCGTCCAGCGCCGAGCTGACCGCCTGGGTCAGGGTGGGCCAGTTCCCGTTGTCGTAGAGCGGCAGGATGAAGCCCTGGACGAAGGTGAAGACCGGCACGAGGCGGCCGTCCTTGGCCTTCATCGGTTGCCGCTCCACGGCGGCGAACAGCTCCTGGATCTGGCGTACGCCGTCGTCGACCGTTCCCGGGTAGGGGCACTCGGCGCCCTGCTGGCAATCGGCGACGTACGCCCGGACTGCCTTCTCGAAGCCGCGCGCCTGGTCGAGCGTGACATCCTCGCTGCTGAGCGACGGGTCGATGGCGCCGTCGAGGACCAGGTGTCCCACCCGTTCGGGGAACAGGTCGGCGTAGGTCGCCCCGAGCTGGGTCCCGTAGGAGAAGCCGAGGTAGTTCAGCTTCTCGTCGCTGACGACCGCGCGCAGGATGTCCATGTCGCGTGCCGCCGACTCGGTGTCCACGAAGCCGAGGAGTTCCCCCGTGCGCTGGGCACACAGGTCCGCGTACTCCTTCGCGTCCGCCGCCGTGAGCGCCAGGAGCTCGTCGTCGGTCGCGTCGGACGGGTAGCTCTCCTGCCGCGCTGCATCGGCCTCCGCGTCGGTGTAGCACTTCACGGCGCTGGACCGGTTGACCCCGCGGGGGTCGAACCCGAGGATGTCGTAGTCCTCGCGCAGCCGGTCGCTGGCGACGTAGTCCAGCGAGTTCTTCACGATGTTGACGCCGGAGCCGCCGGGCCCTCCCGGGTTGACCAGGACCGTGCCCTGGGCGTCACCGGTGGCGCCGGCCCGGATGGCCGCGATGTCGATGCTGCTGCGGGCCGGGTCGCTGTAGTCCAGCGGTACCTCGACCGTGGCGCAGGTGAAGGACCCCTCGCAGGTCTCCCACTGCACCTCCTGCGTGTAGAAGCCGCGGAGGTCCTCGTCGATCTCACCGATCGCGGAGGGTTCGGCTGTCTCCACACCGGCGACAGGGGACTCCGCCCGGTCCTCGGGGGCGAGCAGCGAGCACCCGGACAGGCCGAGCACGACGGCGGCGGCCGCCAGGGCGCTGACGGCACGACGGCGGGGGGCCCCGGCGGCAGAGGTGAGTCGGTGGAGCGGCCCGAGGGTCATCGGTCGAGGTCCTTCCGGGACAGGAGGCTCACGGCCATCGCTTCGATCGCGAGGAGCGGGGACACATTGGTGCTGACGAGCCTCGTGCGGACCTCGTTGATCGCCTCGAGCCGCAGGAGGGTGTCCTCCGCGCTCTCCCGGCGGGCGAACTCCTCGAGCTCGGGCCGCAGGGGCTCGTTGACGAGCGACTGCCCGCTGGACACCTGCAGCATGAGCACGTCCCGGTAGAAGGAGATGAGGTCGGTCAGGGCGCGGTCGAAGTAGTCGTTCTTGGAACGCTTGGCCCGCCGCGTCTGGTCCTCCTCGAGGCGCTTGATCTGCGCCCGCATGGACGGCGGCAGGGTGCCGGTCTCCGGGGCGCCCAGGGTTGCGAGCAGCGCGGCCCGCTCCTCGGCGTCGCGCTGCTCGAAGGAACTCTGCGCTTCCGCCTCGGCTAGCTTCACCAGGTCCGCCGCCGCGCGCATGGCTCCCGCCACGGAGCGCAGCGTCAGCGGCAGCCGGACGATCTGGTTGCGCCGCTCCCGCGCGCCCTCATCGGTAGCAAGTCTCTTCGCCACCCCGATGTGGCTCTGGGCTGCGCGCGCGGCCGCTTCCGCCGTCGCGGGGTCGATGCCGTCGCGGGCCACGAGCAGGTCCGCGACATCCTGGACGGGTGGCAGCCGGAGGCCCACAGACCGGCAGCGGGACCGGATGGTGACGAGCACGTCGCCCGGGCTGGGCGCGCAGAGCAGCCAGATGGTCCGCGGCGGCGGCTCCTCGATGGCCTTGAGCAGCACATTGGTGCTGCGCTCCTGCATGCGGTCGGCGTCCTCGACGATGATGATGCGCCAGCGCCCCGTCGAGGGCTTGTCCTGGGCCTTGCGGACGAGTTCCCGGGCCTCGTCGATGCTGATGGTCACCTTCTCCGTGGTGACGTTGGTGAGGTCGGCGTGCGTGCCGGAGAGGACGGTGTGGCAGGCCTTGCAGGTGCCGCAGCCCCGCTCGTCGAGCGCCTCGCGCTCGCAGAGGAGCGCGGCGGCGAAGGCACGGGCGGCGTTGGAGCGCCCGGAGCCCGGCGGGCCGGTGAAGAGCCAGGCGTGGGTGGGGGCACCGGACTGGGCGGCGCGGCGCAGCTGCTCGACGACCTGCTCCTGCCCGCGCAGTTCCGCCCACACGCCCGTCGCGGGAAGGCCGTGCGACACGACGCTCATGCAGTGACCCGGGGCAGGGCGTCGAGGATGGCGCGGTGGAGTTCTTCGGGTGGAGCGGACGCGGCCAGCACGAGGTAGCGTCCGGGCTCCTGGTGCGCGAGGTCCAAAAAGGCGGACCGGATACTGGCGTGGAAGCCGTCGGGCTCGGACTCGAGCCGGTCCTCCGGGGCGGCTCCGGCGGTGCGGCGGCTGCGGCCCTCCGCCGGGTCGACGTCGAGCAGCACGGTGAGGTCGGGGCGGAGGCCATCGGTGGCCCAGAGGTTCACGTCGAGGACGGCCTGCTGTCCGAGGCCGCGGCCCGCTCCCTGGTACGCGACGGAGGAATCGATGTAGCGGTCGCACACCACGACTTCGCCGCGCTGCAGGGCGGGGAGAATCACCTGGTGCACGTGCGCCGCCCGCGAGGCCGCGAACAGCAGGGCTTCGGTCCGGGCATCGATATCGCCGTGACCGTGCTCGAGCACGAGGGAGCGCAGCGTCTCCCCGATCGGGGTGCCGCCGGGCTCGCGCGTGCGCACCACGGTGCGGCCGGTGTCCTCGAGAGCGCGGCACAGCAGTGCCGCCTGCGTGGACTTGCCGGCACCGTCGCCGCCCTCGAGTGCGAGAAAGAGCCCGGGAAGCCCGTGCGGGAGGGGAAAGGTCACGCGCCAAGCCTACCGAGTGCGGGCGACCTTTCCCGGTAACACTTGCGGGCGCCGTCGAGCCCGGCACTAGGCTCGTGCCATGGAACTTGAGCGCTCCGCCCTCGCCCCGGACACCCTCACCGTCGCCGCAGGACGTCCTCCCCGCGAGCACGATGCGCCCGTCAACCCACCCCTCATCCTCTCGACGACCTACCACGAGACACGCGCGCCGGAGGCGGGCGACCGCATCTACGCGCGCGGCTCCAACCCCACCTGGGACCCGTTCGAGGAGGCGCTCGGGGCCCTCGAGGGCGCCGACCTGCCGGCACTCGTCTTCGGGTCGGGGCTCGGCGCCGCCGCGGCCGCGCTGTCCCTCGTGCCCACCGGCGGTGCCGTGGTCATGCCGCGCCATGCGTATGCCGGATCGATCAGCCTCGCCGCCGACCTCGCCGCACAGGGCCGCTTCGAACTGCGCACCGTGGACATCGCGGACACCCCGGCCGTCCTGGCGGAACTCGACGCGCTCGCCGCCCGGTTCGACGCCGGCCAGGTGATGCTGTGGCTCGAGAGCCCCACGAATCCGATGCTCGAGGTCGCCGAGCTGTCCGTCCTGACCGACGCCGCCCATGCGACCGGCGCCGTCGTCGTCGCGGACAACACCTTCAACACGCCCATCGTCCACCGGCCGCTCGAGTCCGGGGTCGACGTCGTGCTCCACTCGGTCACCAAGTGGCTCGCCGGTCACTCCGACGTCGTCCTCGGGGCGCTGATCACCTCGGATGCGGCGCTCCGCGACCGGCTCCTGGCGCACCGGACCCTGCACGGTGCCATCGCGGGTCCGTTCGAGGTGTGGCTCGCCCTGCGCGGGCTGCGCACCCTCGCCCTGCGCATGGAGCGGAGCCAGGGGACCGCGGCCTCGCTGGCACTCCGGCTCGCGGACCACCCCGCCGTCCGCCGCGTGCGCTACCCGGGCCTCCCCACGGATCCGGGGCACGAGCGCGCCGCCGCGCAGTTCAACGGCTTTGGCGGCATCGTCAGCATCGAGCTCGACGACGTCGCCACGGCCGATGCGCTCGTCGCCGCCGTCCGCCTGTGGCTGCCGGCCACCTCGCTCGGCGGAGTGGAATCGCTGGTCGAACGGCGACGGCGGCAGCCCGCCGAACCGGTCACGGTACCGGAGGCCCTCGTGCGCCTGTCCGTCGGCATCGAGAACCCCGAGGACCTGTGGGCGGACCTCGACTCCGCGCTCCGCGTCGCGGCCGGCCTACGCGACGGCGGGCTCTGACCCTCCGGAAGCGCGGAGAGGTCGGCGGCCGGTTCGGACAGGTTGTGCATGCAGGGTCGGAATCGGCGGTGCACCGCTGCAGGCAGGCCCGGTAAGCTGGATCCGTGGCTCTCGTCTTCGAAATCCAGCGTTACCTGTACCTCGTGCTCGGCCTGATCGCCCTGGGCATCGAGGTATGGGCCTTCTCCGACTGCCTGCGACGTCCCGGGACGGCCTTCGAAGCCGCCTTCAAGCGCACCAAGGGTTTCTGGCTCGCCCTCACCGGGGGTTCCGTCGTCGTCGGCCTGCTGTCCGCACTCGGAGGCGGCGGCTTCAACCTCTTCCAGATCGTCGCCATCGTCGCGGCATGCGTGTACCTCGCGGACGTGAAGCCGGCCGTCAGCCAGACCTCGGGCCGCGGCGGCAACTACGGCCCCTACGGACCCTGGTAGGACACTAGCCGGGCCTCACGGCCTCCCATGCCACGGTGATCTCGCCGAGGCGCCAGCGTGATGCGCCGTCCAGCAACGGCCAGCCATCCGCTTTCAGCGCGCCGCACATCGCCACCCACCGCTGCCGGTGGCCGAAGGACGCGAGGGCTGCGGCGTCGAGCCAGGCCCGGTCGAGGGCCCGAAGGTAGGCGTGGACCGGTTCGCCCTCCACGTTGCGGTGGATCAGTGCCTTGGGCAGCCGTTCCGCCACGTCGGAGGGGAGGGTGAACGCGCCGAACCGCAGCGAGATGCTCAGCGACACAGGTCCGCCGGTGTCGAGGGCAGCCCACGTGGACCGCCGCCCGATCTCGTCGCACGTCCCATCGATGAACAGCCCGTCGGGTGCGAGCCGGGAGCGGACCTCGTCCCAGTACGCCGCGTACTCGTCCTCCCCGTATTGCCGCAGCACGTTGAACGCGCGCACGAGGACCGGTAGCCGGCCATCCAGCGGAAGCTCGAAGCCGCCCTGCCGGAACGTCAGCCCGGGCCGTGCGAGGGGTTCGGCGGCCGCCACGCGCGCCGGGTCGATCTCGATCCCGACCACCTCGACGTCGGCCCGCACGGACCGCAGGCGCGTGAACAGTTCGACGGCCGTGACCGGAGCCGCGCCGTACCCGAGGTCGACCACGAGCGGATCGGCGGCCCGACGGAGCCGGTGCCCCTGGGGCCCTGCGAGCCAGCGGTCCACCCGGCGGAGCCGGTTCGGGTTCGTGGTGCCGCGGGTGATGGTCCCGAGCGGCTTCGGGGGACGGGGACGCGGGGGCACCCATCAAGGCTAGGGCACGCGACCGATCGCACTGTTGATCCGGACAGCTCAACAGCGCCGCTTAACACTGGTAACACTGGCGGAACAGGGTGGGCCGGAATGACCGGCGCAGCGCGATACGGCAGACTAGGAGCCATGACCTACACACTGATCCTGCTGCGCCACGGGCAGAGCGAATGGAACGAGAAGAACCTCTTCACCGGCTGGGTGGACGTCGCCCTCACGGAGAAGGGCCGCGAGGAAGCCACCCGCGGAGGCCATCTCCTGACCGAGGCCGGCATCCTTCCCGACATCGTCTACACGTCCCGGCAGAAGCGCGCCATCATCACCGCGAACCTCGCGCTGGAGGCCGCCGACCGCAGCTGGATCGACGTCAAGCGCAACTGGCGCCTGAACGAGCGCCACTACGGAGCGCTGCAGGGCAAGGACAAGGCCCAGACCCTCGCGGAGTACGGCGAGCAGCAGTTCATGGAATGGCGCCGGTCCTACGACACCCCGCCGCCGCCCCTCGACGACACCAGCGAGTACTCGCAGGCCGACGACCCGCGCTACGCGGACCTCGGCGACGACGTCCCGCGCACCGAGTGCCTCAAGGACGTCCTCGAGCGCTTCCTGCCGTACTGGGAGTCGGACATCACCGTGGACATCAGGGCCGGCAGGACTGTGCTGATCGCCGCCCACGGAAACTCCCTCCGTGCCCTCGTGAAGCACCTCGACGGGATCAGCGACAAGGACATCGCGGCGCTGAACATCCCCACCGGCATCCCGCTCGTGTACGAGCTCGACGAGGACCTCAAGCCCGTCAAGGCCGGCGGTACCTACCTCGATGCCGACGCGGCAGCCGCAGCCATCGAGGCCGTGGCGAACCAGGGCAAGCACTAGCATCGCCCCGACGGATCCTCGGGTATCAGACGCAACGACGGCGACCCCTCGGGGCCGCCGTCGTTGCGTTCACTGCAGGTCCGGCGAGTTCAGCTCAGCGGAGCGCTGGGCTGCCATTCGCCGGTGACGAGGTAGGCCACCTTGCGGGCCACCGAGACGCCGTGATCCGCGAAGCGCTCGTAGTAGCGGCTGGCAAGGGTGACATCGACGGTCGTCGGCGCGGTCTCGTTCCAGTCCTCCGCGGCGACGGCCTTGAAGACGCCGGCGTGCAGTTCGTTGACGCGGGCGTTCGCGGCGTTGATCTCGTTGCTCAGCTCGAGGTTCCGGGTCTCGAGGAGCTCCGTGACCTTGAGTGCGATCTGCACGTCGAGCTCGGCGAGTTCGTCGAATGTCGGCCGGATACCCTCCGGGATCACGTTCGCGGGGTACCGCAGGCGCGCGAGCTGCGCCACGTGGCGCGCCAGGTCGCCCATCCGCTCGAGCGACGCGCTCATCCTCAGCGCACCGACGATCATGCGGAGATCGGAGGCCACGGGTCCCTGGAGGGCGAGGATGTCGATCGCCCGCTCGTCGAGGGAGTTCTGCAGGAAGTCGATCCGCGCGTCGGCGGCGATGACCTCCTGGGCGAGCTCGGTGTCGGCACCCTGGAAAGCGCTGTTGGCTTTCTGGATGGCCTCGGACACCAGTTGCGAGATCTCGATCAGCTCCTCGCCGATGTGGTGTAGCTCGGCCTGAAAAACCTTGCGCACGTGGGCGTCCTTCCCTGGAAATATCGGTTCAACCGTTGTCACAGTTCTGCCGACGAGCATTCCAGCCAGCGGTGAACTGTTTCCCCGCTTTACGTGAACGTTAGTTGAACCCCTTACCTATTGCCACCGGATGGGCCGGGGCCCGAAATCGCAGCGCATAAGCTAGGTCCGTGGACCCCCTTCTCCTGACGCTCGTGGCCGGGCTGGTAGGCCTGGCCCTCGGCGTGGGCGGCATGGCAGCGTTCCGGGCGAGCGAGGCGCAGCGGCTCCGGCTCCGCTATGAGGACGAGCCTTCGCTGCCCGACGGTGCGGCCGAGGTGCTCTCGATCATCGGGCGCGCCTACGTCATCGTGGACGCGATCGACGGCGTCGTGCGGGCGAGTCCCGCCGCCTACGCCTTCGGCCTCGTCCGCGGACACACCGTGGTCCACTCCGAACTGCTCGACCTCACGGCACGTGTCCGGCGAGACGGCGTCATCGAGCAGGAGCAGCTCGAGCTTCCCCGTGGCCCCCTCGGGCAGGGGACCATCGTGGTGCAGGTCCGCGTCGCCGCCCTCGGCACCGAATACATCCTGATCCTCGCCGACGATCGCACCGAGATCACCCGGAGCGAGGAGATCCGCAACGACTTCGTCGCCAACGTGTCCCACGAGCTGAAGACGCCGGTGGGGGCTATCTCCCTCCTCGCGGAGGCCATCGACGACGCCGCCGAGGACGAGGTGGCCGTGCGCCGGTTCGCCCAGCGCATGCACAAGGAGTCCGGCCGGCTGTCCGCCCTCGTCCAGGACATCATCGAGCTCTCCCGGCTGCAGGGCGCCGACGTCGTGCGCCGCGGGAAGCCCGTGGACGTCAATTCGGTCATCGCCGAGGCCGTGGACCGCAACAAGCTGCCCGCCGAGAGCAAACAGATCGACATCGTCGTCGGCGGCTCGGTCTCCCTGCCCGTGTACGGCGACCGCGACCTCCTGATGACGGCCTTCCGCAACCTCATCGACAACGCGATCCGCTACTCGCCGGAGGGTACCCGCGTCGGCGTGGGTGTCCGGTCCCGGGACGGCCTCGTCCAGGTCTCGGTCACCGACCAGGGTCCGGGAATCACGCCCGAGGAGCAGGAACGCATCTTCGAACGCTTCTACCGCATCGACGCCGCGCGGTCCCGCCAGACCGGCGGCACCGGCCTGGGCCTCAGCATCGTCAAGCACGTCGTGTCCAACCACGGCGGCGAGGTGACGGTGTGGTCGCAGGCCGGCCAGGGAAGCACCTTCACCGTCCGCCTACCCGAGATGGAGAGCGCCCCCGATGACGGCGGAGCCGGGTCGACGGGGCAGCAGTCCGACCGGAAGACCGTCAAGAAGGGCAGCGCCGCTGTCCAGGAGCAGGGAGTCAAGGCGTGAGCCGCATTCTGATCGTTGAGGACGAGGAGTCGTTCAGCGACCCGCTGTCCTACCTCCTCGGCAAGGAAGGCTTCGAGGTGTCCGTGGTGGACAACGGCCTCGACGCCGTCACCGAGTTCGACCGCGCGGGCGCGGACCTCGTGCTGCTGGACCTCCAGCTTCCGGGACTGTCCGGCACGGAGGTCTGCCGCCAGCTGCGCCAGCGCTCCAATGTCCCGGTCATCATGCTCACGGCGAAGGACGCGGAGATCGACAAGGTGGTGGGGCTGGAGCTCGGCGCCGACGACTACGTCACGAAGCCGTACTCCTCGCGCGAGCTCGTGGCCCGCGTGCGGGCGGTGCTCAGGCGCCAGGGCGAACCCGAGGAGCTCGTCTCCAGCACGGTCCAGGCCGGGCCCGTCCGGATGGACATCGAACGCCATGTGGTGAGTGTCGACGGCGAGCAGGTGGCCCTCCCGCTCAAGGAGTTCGAGCTGCTGGAGATGCTGCTCAGGAACTCGGGCAGGGTCCTGACACGCGGCCAGCTGATCGACCGTGTCTGGGGGTCGGACTACGTGGGGGACACGAAGACCCTCGACGTGCACGTCAAGCGGCTGCGCAGCAAGCTGGAGCCTGATCCCTCGAACCCCCGCTACCTCATCACGGTCCGCGGCCTCGGTTACAAGTACGAGCCCTGAGCCGCACCCCGCGTTTCCCTCCGGCTCGGGACGACAGGAATGACCGGTCGAGGGACCCCTGGGGAGTCTTCTGCCCTTCGGCGGCCTTCACGGCAGCCTTCACGGCAGGCGGAGTGCCGCGGAGAAAGGAATGCCCGCTTCCGATCGATCGGAGGCGGGCATTTCGGCTGCTGGAGGTGCGGGCGGGGAGAGGTTCCTAGCCCCCGTGAGCTCCTTCGGCGGCTTCCTCTGTCGCGGCGGGCTCGCTCGGCCGGGGAGTGTATCCGCCGGGTACGTACTCGCGGTATTCCTCCAGCGTCCCGTCGAGCACCGGTACCTCGAAGGTCGCCTCGTCGCCCTGGACCGCGAAGTCGACGTCGATCAGCGAACCCGGGGTGTCCGGCAGTCCCTCGAGCGTGGCGTCGTCCGCCGACTCGTCCTCGAACCTGTACTCGCCCTGGCCCGCGATCGTGACGCTGGTGGCCGCGCCGCCGGCCTGGATGGAGAGGTCGACCGGCTGGTCGCTCGTGTTGAACACGGTGCCCACCAGGCGGCCTGCGGTCTCGTCGTCGCGCCCGACCACCAGGACGTTGCGCAGCAGCACCGGCCCGATGTCCTTCACGATGCCGTCCGACGCTGCGTACGGCGCCGTGGTCGACTGGTCCGTGGTGAAGCTGCAGCCGGAGACACCCAGCATCAGCAGCACGGCGCCGGCAGCAACGGCCTGCTGCGCTCGGTTCTTCGGTGCACAATTCACAGCACAAACTCCTGGGGTTCAACAGGCGGGACAAGGGTGCGATCCGGTGCGGACCTACCCAACAGACTATCGGCAATGGCGCGGAATCGTGGTGTTGGTTTCGTCCGCCGGGAGGCACCCGGATCACCAAAAGGCCCCCGCGTCAAGAGGCGAATGATAGCCAATTGAGCTTGATTCGGCCCTCTGACCTGCGAAAACGCATCGTCGGGCGTGTCGTTGCCGTGATAAACTGATTGACGGGAAAGGGGAAAGTCCACATGGTTTTTGAGGTCGGCGAAACAGTTGTTTACCCTCACCACGGCGCAGCGAAGATCGAAGAGATCAAGATGCGCGTCATCAAGGGCGAAGAGAAGATGTATCTCAAGCTCAAGGTGGCACAGGGTGATCTGACGATAGAAGTACCAGCAGAGAACGTTGACCTCGTAGGGGTTCGTGACGTAGTCGGCAAGGAGGGCCTCGAGCATGTGTTCGACGTCCTGCGGGCCGAATTCACGGAAGAGCCCACGAACTGGTCGCGCCGCTACAAGGCGAACCTCGAGAAGCTCGCCTCCGGCGACGTCATCAAGGTCGCAGAAGTAGTCCGCGACCTCTGGCGCCGCGACCACGACCGCGGCCTGTCGGCCGGTGAGAAGAGGATGCTCGCGAAAGCGCGGCAGATCCTGATCTCCGAGCTCGCCCTGGCGGAGAAGACCGATGAAGAGAAGGCCGCAAGCGTTCTCGACGAGGTCCTCGCCTCCTAGGAGACGTGCTCGACGCGAAAGAGGGACCCTCGGGTCCCTCTTTTTTGTTGCCCTGTCATAGGGTGACGGAGTGTCCGAGAAGAATCCGCAGTCCGTCCGAGCCGAGGTCGGTGTCGTCCTGGTCGCCGCCGGGTCCGGACAGCGGCTCGGGCAGGGAATCCCGAAGGCGCGCGTGCTGTGCGGTGGGCGGACCCTCCTCGAGCACTCGCTGGAGTCCGTCGTCGCGTCGGGCGTCGCGGCGTCCGTCGTCGTGGTCCTCCCCGCAGGCGACGCCGTCCTGTCCGCCGTCGTCGACCAGGCAGGGCGGCGTGCCGCAGGCGACGGGACGGTGCGGATCACGGCGGTGGCCGGCGGAGCGACACGGGCAGCCTCCGTCCGTGCGGGCCTCCATGTGCTGCCGCCGTCGACCGCCGTCGTCCTGGTCCATGACGCCGCCCGTGCGCTCACCCCGCCCGCGGTCTTCCATCGGGTCGCGGCCGCCGTCCGTGCAGGCGCGCCCGCGGTCATTCCGGTGCTGCCCGTGGTGGACACGGTGAAGGTCGTGACGGGGGATGTCGTCACGGCGACGCCCGACCGCGCCGTCCTGCGCGCCGTGCAGACCCCCCAGGGGTTCGACGCCCACGCGCTGCGGGCAGCCCATGAGAGCGTCACGGCCTCCGACCCCGGCGTGACGGACGATGCCATGCTCCTGGAGGCCCAGGGCGCCATGGTGCGCGTCGTCGAAGGGGACGCCCTCGCCTTCAAGGTCACCACGCCCCTGGACCTCGTCATCGCCGAGGCGGTCCTCGCTGCACGGCAGGCCGGGACATCGCCGGGCGCCCCGGCCGAGATGCTGCCCGGGACGCCGCCAGGGACGCCTCCAAGGACAGAGTCCGGGACCTCGGCCGGGAGGCACCGCGAAACCCTTCCCGAGACACCGCCCAGGACGCCGCCCGCGGCACCCTGACGCACCCACTCCCACCGCCGACCAGCAGGAGCAGCCGTGTACCTCAATGAACACCTCCACCTTCCCCGCACCGGGATCGGCGTGGACGTCCATGCCTACGCATCCGACGGGGACCCCGCTCCGCTGTGGCTCGCGGGCCTGCTGTGGGAGGGTGAGCGCGGGCTGTCGGGCCACTCCGACGGCGACGCCGTCGCGCACGCGGCAGCCGACGCGCTGTTCTCCGCCGCGGGCGTGGGGGACCTCGGAACGCACTTCGGCACCGCCCGACCCGAGTACGCCGGCGCCTCGGGCTCCACCCTGCTGTCGTCGGCCGCCGCGATCGTCCGGGACGCCGGATTCGACATCGGCAACATCGCCGTCCAGCTCATCGGCAACCGCCCCAAGTTCGCGCCCCGCCGCGCCGAGGCGGAGGCAGCCCTGTCCGACGCCGCGCAGGCGCCGGTCAGCATCTCGGCCACCACCACCGACGGCCTCGGGCTCACCGGCAGGGGAGAGGGCGTCGCAGCGATCGCCACCGCCGTCGTCGTGCGGTCCTCGTCCCGTGCGGCCTCCGCTCGTCCGGAAGGCTGACGGGACCCGACGGGTAATCTGGAGCGGTGAGCCTGCGATTCTATGACACCGCCCGCGCCGAGGTGCGCCCCTTCGAGCCACTGGAACCGGGCAGGGCGAGCCTCTACTACTGCGGTGCCACGGTGCAGGGCATGCCGCACGTCGGGCACGTGCGGTCCGCGATCGCCTTCGACCAGCTGACCCGGTGGCTGGAGGCGCGGGGCCTGCGCGTCACCGTCGTCCGCAACGTGACGGACATCGACGACAAGATCCTCGCCAAGTCCTCCGACTCGTTCCGCGAGGGCGCCGCCGAGCGTGACCCGTCGGTCGTGCCGGAGGAGCAGTGGTGGGCCCTGGCCTACCGGTTCGAGCAGGAATTCCAGCGCGCCTACACGACCCTCGGCGTCCGCCCGCCCACGTACGAGCCCCGGGCCACCGGCCACATCCCCGAGATGCACGCCCTCATCCAGCTCCTGATCGACCGCGGCCATGCGTATCCGGCGTTGGACGACTCGGGCGACGTCTACTTCGACGTGCGCTCCTGGCCCGCCTACGGCAGCCTGACCCGGCAGGACATCGACGACATGCAGGCCGCGCCCGACGCCGACCCGCGGGGTAAGAAGGATCCGCGCGACTTCGCGCTGTGGAAGGGCTCGAAGGACACGGACCCGGCCACGGCGTCGTGGACCAGCCCCTGGGGTGCCGGGCGTCCGGGCTGGCACCTCGAATGCTCGAGCATGGTCACCAAGTACCTCGGCACCGAGTTCGACATCCATGGCGGTGGCCTGGACCTGCGGTTCCCGCACCACGAGAACGAGATGGCCCAGTCCCAGGCCGCGGGACACGCCTTCGCGCGCTTCTGGATGCACAACGGCATGGTGACGTACGGCGGCGAGAAGATGTCGAAGTCGATCGGCAACACCGTGAGCCCGCAGGAGATGGTCGACGCCGCCGGCCCCCGGGTGGTGCGCTACTACCTCGGGCAGGCCCACTACCGGTCGGTGCTCGACTACCGGGAGACGTCGCTGCAGGAAGCGGGCGCTGCCGTGTCCCGGATCGACGGGTTCATCGCCAAGGCCTCCGCCCGCCTCGGAGGACCGTCCCCCGCACCGGGACGGGCCGGCGCAGCCGACCTGCCGCAGGCCTTCGCCGAGGCGATGGATGACGACCTCAACGTGCCGCAGGCCCTCGCCGTGCTCCACACCACGGTCCGCAGCGGCAACACGGCCCTCGCTGCGGGCGACGACGATGCCGTCCGCAGCAGCCTCGCCGCCGTCCTCGCGATGACCGGTGTCCTCGGGCTCGACGACGCCGGGGACCCGGCGGCCACGGCGATCGCGGCGGAAGCCGGGGTCACGAAGGCGCTCGACGCGCTCATCGGAGACCGGCTGGCCGAACGCAGCGAGGCCCGGGGCGCCCGGGACTGGGCGAGGGCGGATGCGATCCGCGACGCCCTGGCAGCAGCAGGGATCACCATCGAGGACTCCGCGGAGGGCGCGCGCTGGGCACTCTCCGGGGACTAGCACGCCAGGCGCCGGCCCGGGTCCGCCCGCCCGCGGCGCTCGTATTCCGGCCGGTGCCGGTATACGGCACCGGCTCCGCGTAAACTGGAGAAGATTCTTCTTCTATATAAAGGTGTTCTTCCATGGCCAGTCACGGACGTCCAGGCGCGGTTCGCAAAACGAAAAAGGGCCCCACCATCGGCACCGGCGGACACGGACGCAAGTCGCTCGAGGGCAAAGGCCCCACTCCTAAGGCGGAGGACCGCCCGTACCACAAGGCGTTCAAGAACAAGGAGCTGTCGGAGCGCTCGGCTGCCAAGCGTGCCGGCGGCAAGAGCGCCGGAACGGGACGCACCAAGGGCAAGGCCGCCGAGGAGGTCGTCACAGGTCGCAACTCCGTCGTCGAGGCCCTCCGCGCCGGCATCCCGGCCAAGGCACTCCACGTCGCCATCCGCATCGAGATGGACGACCGCGTGCGCGAGTCGCTGAAGATGGCCGCCGAGCGCGGCATCCCCGTGATGGAGACCGGCAAGCCGGAACTCGACCGCATGACGGACGGCGCCGTGCACCAGGGCCTCATGCTGCAGATCCCGCCCTACGAGTACGCCGACGCGCTGGACCTCGTCGACGAGACGATCGATCGGTACAAGCGGGGACACATCGGGAACGCGCCGCTCTTCGTGGCCCTCGACGGCATCACCGACCCCCGCAACCTCGGGGCCATCATCCGCTCGGCGTCCGCGTTCAGCAGCCACGGCGTCATCGTGCCGGAGCGCCGCTCGGTCGGAGTGACGGCGTCGGCCTGGAAGACCAGCGCCGGTGCGGCCGTCCGTGTCCCCGTCGCGCGCGTCGGCAACCTCAATTCGGCGCTGAAGTCCTTCAAGGACAAGGGGATCTTCGTCCTCGGCCTCGACGGCGACGGCGACGTCTCGCTCCCCGCGCTGTCCCTCGGGCGCGACCCGATCTGCATCGTCGTCGGCTCGGAGGGCAAGGGTCTCTCCCGGCTCGTGCGCGAGAACTGCGACCAGATCGTCTCCATCCCCATCGACTCCGCCATGGAGTCGCTCAACGCGTCGATGGCGGTGGGAATCACGCTCTACGAGGTGTCCCGCCAGCGGTCGGCGTGACCCCGGCGTGACGCAACCCGCACAGGCGCTGCCGCCCCACTCCCGCGCCGACTCCCGCGAGTTCCCGCTCGGACTCCACGCCACGAGGGGGACCTGGATCCGGGACGCGCACGCCAACGCCGCCGTCTGGGCCCCCGCCGTCGACTCTCTGGACGTCCACTGGCAGCGGGCCGACGGTTCGTGGACCTCCGAGACGCTGGTGGGGCTCGACGACGGGGTGCACCATGGCGTCGTGGGGCCGGTCGCGCCGGGCGCCCTCTACGCGTTCTGGCCGACGGGCAAGGAGCTCCCGGGCACGGTCGGAGAGGCACAACTGCTCCTGGACCCGTATGCGCGCGCAGTGGAGACCATCGACACCGCCTCCGGGACCGACGAGCCGCCGGCGCGCGCCTACTACTCCGTCTTCCTCCAGCACGTGTTCGACTGGGGGGAGAGCGAGCGCCCCTCCACGCCCTGGCGCGACACCGTCATCTACGAGGCCCACGTCAAGGGCCTGACAAAACTCCATCCCGACGTGCCGGAGGACCTCCGGGGCACCTACGCCGGCCTGGGACACCCGGTCATGATCGCGTACCTCCGGGAGCTCGGAATCACCGCCGTCGAACTCCTGCCCATTCACTTCTCCATCGACGAGCCGCACCTCGAGCCCCTTGGACTCAGCAACTACTGGGGCTACAACACCCTCGGGTTCTTCTCGGCGCAGACCTGCTACGCCACCGCGGCGGCACAGGCGGCAGGACCGGCTGCGGTGCTCGACGAGTTCAAGGGCATGGTGCGCGCGCTCCACGAAGCGGGCCTCGAGGTTCTCCTCGACGTCGTGTACAACCACACCGCCGAGGGCCCGCAGTACCGTCCCGCGCTGTGCTGGCGCGGGCTGGGGGACAGGGACTACTACCGGCACGACGACGCAGGCAGGTACATCGACACCACCGGCTGCGGCAACAGCCTGGACTTCTCGCAGCCGCGGGTCGTGGAATTCGCGCTGGATTCGCTGCGCTACTGGGTCGACGAATGCCAGATCGACGGGTTCCGCTTCGACCTCGCGGTCACCCTCGCACGGGACGAGCACAACACCTTCACGCCGGACCACCCCTTCCTCGCGGCGGTCCGCGACCTCGCCGCCGAGCACAACACCAAGCTCATCGCAGAACCCTGGGACATCGGGCCGGACGGCTGGCAGACGGGACAGTTCCCCGTCGGCTGGGCGGACTGGAACGACGGCTTCCGTGACACGGTCCGCGACTTCTGGCTCCACGACGTCGCCGCGATCACGGCCGGACACACGGCCTCCTCGCCCGGGCGCCTGGCCGGCAAGCTCGCCGGGTCGGCCGAGACGTTCGCCTCGTCCGGACGGAGCCCGCTGGCCTCGATCAACATGGTCACGGCCCACGACGGCTTCACGCTCGCCGACCTGACGGCGTACGAGCGCAAGCACAACGAAGACAACGGCGAGGGCAACCGCGACGGGCACAACGACAACCGCAGCTACAACCACGGTGCCGAGGGGCGCACGGAGGACGAGGCCATCCTCGCGGCCCGCGAGAAGAGTGCGCGGAACCTCATGGCCTCCCTGCTGATCTCGCTGGGCGTTCCCATGATCACGGCGGGCGACGAGTTCGGCCGGACACAGCACGGCAACAACAACGCGTACTGCCAGGACAACGAGCTCGGCTGGGTGCAGTGGGTGCACTGGCCCGACGACGCGCCCTCGCGGCGCATGCTGGGCGCGACCCGCGCGCTCCTGTCCATCCGCCGGGACTTCCTGGCCGCGCAGCCCCCCTCGTTCCCCACCCCCGACGATCAGTCGGCACTGCTGTGGTTCAGTGCGGCGGGACTCCCGATGACCGCCCACGAATGGGACGACCCGCGGACCCGGACCGTCCAGCTGCTGCTCGGCTCTCCGGGCGGAACCATCAACGGGCTCGTCGTGATCAACGGCTCGCCCCACGAGACGCGGATCCACCTTCCCTCTGCCTGGATCCTGCAGGGGCAGGGCGTCGACGGGGAGCAGCCGCGCTGGTTCAGCCAGACCTTCGACTCGGCCGCATGGCAGCCGTCGTCCGGCATCCCCCGGCTGCGGTCGGGCGAGGCCGACACCGTGGCAGGCGTCTCGATCCGTATCTACCGTTGCTGACCCGCCCGCCCCGTCGGGGGCGGTGATGATCAGGCGTTGACGACGAGCCCGAGCTCGGCCTTCGTCGCGAGGGTCGAATGCTTCGGGAGCACCCGCACGGTGTAGCCGAAGGACCCGGAGTGGTCGATGCGGATACCGCCTGTGAAGAGGTAGCGTCCGCTGCCGAGGTTCTCGGCGACGTCCAGGTCCTCGACCGTGACGTCGCTCAGCTCGTCGCTGTCGAGGGCCCGGCCGTAGGCCACCTCGACCGAGACGTCGTCGGGGTTCAGCCCGCCGAGCGCCACGTAGGCGTTGACCGTGAGCGAATCGCCGATCTGCGGGTCCTCCGAGACGCCCGTGGAGTCGACGTGTTCCACCTGGACGGCGGGCCAGCTGCCCTGGACGCGTGAGCGCCAGGCGGCGGTCCTCTTCGCGAGCGCGAAGGAGTCGGCCGCGGCAGCCTGGCCGGAGCGCCAGGCCGGGCGGTACAGCTTCTCGACGTAGTCCTGCAGCATACGGTCCGCCGAGACGGCAGGGCCGAGGGTCGCCATCGTGTGCTTGATCATGGCGATCCACTGGTGGGGGACGCCGTCGCGGGAGGGCTCCGAGGGGCCGGCGGCTCCTGCTCCCTCCGCGGGCACCAGCGAGTAGAAGCGAGGACCCACCTGGGTCTCGAGGAGGTCGTACAGCGCCGCCGCCTCGATGTCGTCGCGTTCGTCGGCCGAGGCGCCGTTGTTGGCGGTGGGGATCGCCCAGCCGTTGTCGCCGTCGTACATCTCGTCCCACCAGCCGTCGAGGACGGACAGGTTCAGGCCGCCGTTGATGGCGGCCTTCATCCCGGACGTGCCGCACGCCTCGAGCGGGCGCAGCGGGTTGTTCAGCCAGACGTCGCAGCCGGGGAAGAGCGTGCGGGCCATGGCGATGTCGTAGTTGGGCAGGAAGACGATGCGGTGGCGCACCTCGGGGTCGTCCGTGAAGCGGACGAGGTCCTGGATCATGCGCTTGCCCTGCTCATCGGCAGGGTGCGACTTGCCGGCGATCACGAGCTGGATCGGGTGCTCCGGGTGCAGGAGCAGCGCCTTGAGGCGTGCCGGGTTGCGCAGCATGAGCGTCAGCCGCTTGTAGGTCGGTACACGGCGGGCGAAGCCGATGGTGAGGACGTCCGGGTCCAGCACCGAGTCCGTCCAGGCCAGTTCGGCGTCGGCGGCGCCGCGCTTCTTCCAGGAGGCACGCAGTCGCTGGCGCACGTCGTCGACGAGGTTGGACCGCAGGCTGCGGCGCAGGGCCCAGATGTCCTTGTCGGGGACGTCGTAGACCTTGCTCCACTGGGGATCGAGGACCGATTCGGCGCCGAAGTTGGCGCGGGCGAAGTCGGCGATCTGCGGGTCGACCCAGCTCGGGACGTGCACCCCGTTGGTGACGGAGGTGATGGGGACCTCGCGCGTGTCGAATCCCGGCCAGAGACCGGAGAACATGCCACGCGAGACCTCGCCGTGCAGCTTCGCCACGCCGTTGGCGCGCTGCGCGAGGCGCAGGCCCATCACGGCCATGTTGAACTTCGACGGATCGCCGTCGGCGTAGTTCTCGGCACCGAGGGCCAGGACGCGGTCCGTGGGCACGGACGGCGCCAGGCCGGCGTGGAAGAAGTGCTCGATCTGGGACCGGTCAAAGCGGTCGATACCCGCCGGGACCGGCGTGTGCGTGGTGAACACCGTCGACGCGCGGCCTGCCGCCAGCGCCTCTTCCCAGCTCATCGGAGACTCGTTCGAGGGGTCCATCAGTTCGCGGATGCGCTCGATGCCGAGGAAGCCCGCGTGGCCCTCGTTGGTGTGGAACACCTCGGGAGCGGGCGTGCCGGTGAGCCGCTGGAAGATGCGGAGTGCCTTGACGCCGCCCATGCCGAGGAGGAGTTCCTGCTGCAGGCGCTGGTCCCCGCCGCCGCCGTAGAGGCGGTCGGTGACGTTGCGGGCCGCCTCGTCATTCTCGGAGACGTTGGAGTCGAGAAGCAGCAGGGGGACGCGGCCGACGTCGGCGCGCCAGATGTGAGCCGACAGCTGGCGGCCGTTCGGCAGGGGCAGCACGACCTTCGCGGCGGAGCCGTCCTCCTCGCGGAGCAGCGTCAGCGGCAGGCCGTCGGGGTCGAGGACGGGATAGGTCTCCTGCTGCCAGGCATCACGGGAGAGGGACTGTTTGAAGTAGCCGGCCTGGTAGAGCAGTCCGACGCCGATGAGGGGCACGCCGAGGTCGGAGGCGGACTTCAGGTGGTCGCCGGCCAGGATGCCCAGGCCGCCGGAGTACTGGGGCAGGACGGCGCTGATGCCGTACTCGGGAGAGAAGTAGGCGATGCTGCGGGGGGCGTCGTCACCGAGACCCTGGTACCAGCGCGGCGCCGTCAGGTAGTCGTCGAGGTCCGCGCCGAGCTCCTGGATGCGCTGCACCAGCTTCTCGTCGGCGGCGAGCTGGTGCAGTTTCTCCCGGGTGACGGAGCCGAGGAAGGCCACGGGATCGTGGCCGCTCTCCTCCCATGCGGCGCGGTCGATCTCCTCGAAGAGACGCGAGGTCGGCAGGTGCCATGACCAGCGGAGGTTTCCCGCCAGTTTGCCGAGCGGCGCGATGTTCTGGGGGAGGACGGTTCGGACGGTAAATCTGCGGATTGCCTTCACCCCGGTTACGCTAGCGCACTTGCACGGCCGCGCGGGAGGGCGCACCGTGCAACGGCGTGCGTAATACGGAGCCCTTCGCGATGTTACGCAAAGCCCCCTTAGCATTTCCGCCCATTACTCGCTAACGTCGTACGGGTGACGACCACTACCGAGCAGAACCGAAATGTCCAGTATCCCGAGGGACTCCGTTTTGGCCGTATCCCCATCACGGCCGTGACGCCTGTTATCGAGGACGGCCGCTTTCCCGCCAAGGGGATCCCCGGCTCTGACATCGCTGTGGGCGCGACCGTGTTCCGGGAAGGCCACGACCAGCTGGGCGTGTCAGCCGTCCTCTACGACCCCCGCGGCAAGGAGGTGCAGCGCGTCCGCATGACGCCAGTGGGATCCGGGCTGGACCGCTGGGCAGGCACCCTGACCCCGCGCACCAAGGGCCTGCACACCTTCACCATCGAGGGGTGGTCCGATCTCTTCGGCACCTGGGAGCACGATGCGACGATCAAGATCACGGCAGGGGTCGACGTCGAGCTGATGCTGGCGGAGGGGGCCGCCCTCTTCACCCGGGCGGCCGGGGAGCGCTCGGCGCGCGACGCCGCACTCTTCCGCCGTGCCGCCGACGCCCTCGCGGACACGTCCCAGAGTGTCGAGGCACGCCTCGCCGCCGGGTTGTCCCTGCAGATCCACGAGGCGATCGCACGCCAGCCCATCCGGTCGCTGGTCACCGCCTCACAGGCGTACCCGATCAATGTGGAGCGCGAACTGGCAGGCCGTGCCGCCTGGTACGAGTTCTTCCCCCGCTCCGAGGGCGCCACCTACGATCCCGAGACGGCCGAGTGGACGTCAGGCACCTTCCGCGAGGCCACCAAACGCCTCGACGCGGTCGCGGCCATGAACTTCGACGTCGTGTACCTCCCGCCGATCCACCCCATCGGGCGGACGCACCGGAAGGGGCCGAACAACACCCTGACCGCCGGCCCCGGCGATCCCGGATCGCCCTGGGCCATCGGCTCCGAGGCCGGAGGCCATGACGCCATCCACCCGGACCTCGGGACCTTCGAGGATTTCGACGCCTTCGTGGCCCGTGCCAACGAGCTGAACCTCGAAGTCGCCCTCGACCTCGCGCTGCAGGCCTCACCCGACCACCCCTGGGTGACCTCGCATCCCGAGTGGTTCACCACCCGTGTCGACGGGTCCATCGCCTATGCCGAGAACCCCCCGAAGAAGTACCAGGACATCTACCCGATCAACTTCGACAACGATCCGAAGGGCCTGTCGAAGGAGGTCCTCCGGATCGTCCTCATGTGGATCCAGCACGGCGTGAAGATCTTCCGGGTCGACAACCCGCACACCAAGCCGGTGCAGTTCTGGGAGTGGCTGATCGCCCGCGTGAACAAGAAGCACCCGGACGTCATCTTCCTCGCCGAGGCCTTCACCCGGCCGCCGATGATGCATGCGCTCGGCCGGGCCGGGTTCCAGCAGTCGTACTCCTACTTCACGTGGCGCAACACCAAGACGGAGCTCGAGGAGTACTTCACCGAGATCAGCCAGGTCTCGCCCGCCTACTTCCGGCCCAACTTCTTCGTCAACACCCCCGACATCCTCACCGAGTACCTCCAGTACGGCGGGCCCGCGGCCTTCAAGATCCGGGCCGTGCTCGCTTCCATGGCCAGTCCGCTGTGGGGCGTTTACTCGGGTTACGAGCTGCACGAGCACGTCGCCCGTCCGGGTGCCGAGGAGTACATCGACAACGAGAAGTTCCAGTACCGGCCGCGGGACTACGCCGCCGCCGAGGCCGAGGGACGCTCCCTGGCGCCGTTCATCACCAGACTGAACGCGATCCGCAGGGCGCACCCGGCGCTGGGGGACCTCGAGAACCTCACCGTCCACGGCAGCACGGACACCGCCACCGTGGTCTTCGCCAAGCACAAGCAGACGGCGGAGGGCAAGGACACGATCATCGTCGTCGTCAACGTGGACCCGCACAGCACGAGGGAGAGCACGGTGTCCCTGAACCTCAGCCAGCTGGGGCTGGACGCCGCCGACTTCGACGAGAACGGCACGTTCCTGGTGGACGACCTCATTACCGGCCAGACCTTCACCTGGGGCGAGCACAATTACGTCCGGCTCGATCCCCACGTGGAGCCCGCCCACATTCTCTCGATCAGGAGGCAGCGCTAGTGCCCAACCCCTTCCAGCTCAACGCACCCGGACTGGCCCACGACCCCCACTGGTACCGCAAGGCGGTCTTCTACGAGGTCCTGGTCCGCGGATTCGCCGATGCGAACGGGGACGGCTCCGGCGACCTCTCAGGCCTGATCGACAAGCTGGACTACCTCCAGTGGCTCGGCGTCGACTGCCTGTGGCTGCCACCGTTCTTCAAGTCCCCGCTGCGCGACGGCGGCTACGACATCTCGGACTACTACGACGTCCTCGACGAGTTCGGCTCCCTGGGTGACTTCAAGCGGCTCGTCGCCGAGGCCCACGCCCGCGGCGTGCGGGTCATCATCGACCTGCCCTTCAACCACACCTCGGAGCAGCACCACTGGTTCCAGGAGTCCCGCAGGGACCCCGAAGGCCCGTACGGCGACTTCTACGTCTGGAGCGACACGGACGAGAAGTACCAGGACGCTCGCATCATCTTCGTGGACACCGAGGAATCGAACTGGACGTTCGACCCTGTGCGTCGCCAGTTCTTCTGGCACCGCTTCTTCAGCCACCAGCCGGACCTCAACTTCGAGAACCCCAAGGTGCAGGAGGCCATCTTCGACGTCGTGAAGTTCTGGCTCGACCAGGGCATCGACGGCTTCCGCGCGGATGCCATCCCGTACCTGTACGAGGAGGAGGGCACCAACTGCGAGAACCTGCCGAAGACGCACGAGTTCCTCAAGCGGCTCCGCGCGATGGTGGACGAGAACTACCCGGGCCGCGTCATCATCGCCGAGGCGAACCAGATGCCGGACGAGGTCGTCGAGTACTTCGGTGACGAGGACGGCCCCGAGTGCCACATGTCCTTCCACTTCCCCATCATGCCGAGGCTCTTCTACGCGCTGCGCGACCAGAAGGCTGCGCCCATCATCGAGACGATGAAGGACACCCCGGACATCCCTGCCGGTGCCCAGTGGGGCACCTTCCTCCGGAACCACGACGAGCTCACCCTCGAGATGGTCACCAGCGAGGAGCGCGAGGCGATGCTCGGCTGGTATGCGCCTGACCCCCGCATGCGTGCGAACGTCGGCATCCGCCGGCGGCTGTCCCCGCTGCTCGACAACTCGCGGGCGGAAGTGGAACTGATCCATGCCCTGCTGCTGTCCCTGCCCGGCAGCCCGTTCCTCTACTACGGCGACGAGATCGGTATGGGCGACAACATCTGGCTCGAGGACCGTGACGCGTCCCGGACCCCGATGCAGTGGAACCCGGACCGCAACGCGGGCTTCTCCCCGGTGGACCCCGGCAAGCTGTACCTCCCGGTCGTCCAGTCGCTCGTGTACCACTACAACCACGTGAACGTCGAAGCGCAGATGGCCACGTCCAGTTCGCTCCTGCACTGGGTCCGGCAGATGCTCGCCGTGCGCAAGGCCCACCCGGCGTTCGGGCTCGGCACCTACCGCAACGTCCCCGTCGATTCGGAGCACGTCCTCGCCTTCCTCCGCGAGGTCGACGCGGACAATGCCGAAGGCGAGCCCGCAGAGTCCGTCCTGTGCATCTTCAACCTGTCGCAGCACCCCGTGGCAGTGAAGATGCGACTCCCGGAATTCGCGGGCCGCGGCCTGCGGGACCTCTTCGGTGGGGCGATCTTTCCGGCCTTCGCCGAGGACGGCGAGAACACGCTGACGCTCGGCAGCCACGACTTCTTCTGGCTGCGCGTGCGGTCCGCGAGCTCCAACACGTCGTCCCCCCACACGGAAGCGATGCCCGTCATCCCCCTCCCGGAGGCGATTCGCTCATGACGTCCCACATCCCCTTCGTCCCGGAGATCCTCACGGAATGGCTTCCGTCCCAGCGGTGGTTCCCTGCAAAGGGACCGTCGGTGGACCTGACGGTCGTCGGCGGAACGGTCCTGGAGGATCCTGCCGGTGCCGCCGGCTTCGAGGTGCATTTCCTGGCCGTCGACTCCGGACGGCGGACCGACGTCGTGAGTGTGCCGATCAGCTACCGCAGCGAGCCGCTCGACGACGCCGCGTCCGGCCTCATCGGCCAGGTCGAGCATCCTGACCTCGGTCCGCAGTGGGCCTACGACGCGACCCACGACGCCGACTTCGTGCGTCTGTGGGTCGACTTCCTCCTGCGCGGCGGCAGCACCCCCGACGGGAGGCTCGAAGGCGTCGTCATCAAGGCGCCCGACCACCAGGAGCCGGGCACGGCGCAGCCCGTCAAAGTACTCCAGGGTGAGCAGTCGAACACCTCGGTCGTCTACGGCACCGGCCCCGGATCCATGATCGTGAAGTTCTTCCGCGTCCTCGCCGCCGGTGAGAGCCCCGACGTGCACATCAGCGCCGGGCTCACCGCCGAAGGATCCACCGACACCCCGGACACCTTCGGATGGATCACGGGCACCTGGCAGGAACCGCACGGGGCGCCCGGCCACCACGTGACGGGCCACGTCAGCGTCCTGCGAGACTTCGTCGAGGGAAGCACCGATGCATGGCGTACGGCGTCCTCCGCGGCGTCGTCCGCCACGGACTTCACCAGCCAGGCACGCGGTCTCGGCCAGGCCGTCGCCCGGATCCACCGGCAGCTCGAGGGCGCGTTCGGCAGCCGCACGGCGAGTGACGCCGAGGAGAAGGAGTTCAAGGACGCGCTCGCACAGCGCATCCGCTGGGCGTGGGAGGAAGCGGGCGACGCCGTCGGGCCCCTGGGCGCCGAGGTCGACCGCATCATCAGCGACATCGAAAGCCTCGGGGGCATCCCGCCCCTGCAGCGCATCCACGCCGACCTCCACCTCGGCCAGGTCCTCCAGGCCCCCGACGGCACGTGGCTCATCATCGACTTCGAGGGGGAGCCACTCCGGCCCACCGCGGAGCGGAGCGTCCCCGACGTCCCCCTGCGCGACGTCGTCGGCATGGTCCGCTCGCTGGAGTACGCCGCTGCCTCCCGCGGGGCTGCTCCGGTCGGTTCCCGCGAGGCCGCCGAGACCGAACAGTGGTCCGACGCGGCCCGCGATGCCTTCCTCCAGGGATACGCGGAGGAGGCCGGGGTGCCCGTCGACACGACAGGTCCGCTGTTCCGCGCCCTCTGGCTCGACAAGGCCCTGTACGAAGTCGTCTACGAGATCCGCAACAGGCCGGACTGGGTCGAGATGCCCGTCCGGGATGTCCGACGCGCCCTGGGTGCACAGCCCGGAGCGGACGCTACGAAAGCAGCTGACATGAACCCCCCGAAGAACTCCGGCCCCGACGAGGGCACAGGCGAAGAGACCATCACGGGCAAGGCGGCCAAGGCCGTCGCAGGCACGGCGAAGGCCGTGGCCGGCAAGGCGAAGAGCGCAACGGCAGGACTGGCCGTCAAGGCGAAGGAGGCGGTCGCCTCCTCCGGGCAGGACGACGTCCCCGAGACCTCCACCGGGTCCGCAGCGGCGGACCTGACCCCCGTTCCGGTCGACCCGTCCGTCCTCCACCAGGTCTCGGAAGGCAGCTACTACCAGCCGCATGCCGTGCTGGGCGCACACCTCGGCAACGACGACGTCGTCACCATCCGGACACTGCGCCGCCTGGCCCGGTCCGTCGTCGTCGTCACCGCTTCCGGCCGCACGGAGCTGCACCACGAGCACAACGGCATCTGGGTCGGAGCCCTTCCGGCCGAGAACCCCGGGCACGTGCCCGACTACCGGCTCGAGGTGGCCTACGGCGGCGAACCGGACATCGTCGACGACCCGTACCGGTTCCTGCCGACGCTCGGCGAGATCGACATGCACCTGATCGGCGAGGGCCGGCACGAGACACTGTGGACCGCGCTCGGTGCGCACGTCCGCCACTACTCGTCCACCCTGGGCGACATCGATGGAGTGTCCTTCGCGGTCTGGGCCCCCAACGCGCGCGCCGTGCGTGTCATGGGCGACTTCAACGGCTGGGACGGAACCGTCAACGCCATGCGCGCGCTCGGCAGCTCCGGCATCTGGGAGATTTTCATCCCCGGGGCAGGGGCGGGCACCTGCTACAAGTTCGAGATCCTCGGCAGCGACGGCCATTGGCGCGAGAAGGCCGACCCGATGGCGCGGGGCACCGAGGTGCCACCCCTCACCGGGTCGAAGGTCGTCGAGTCGACCTACGTCTTCGGCGACGACGAGTGGATGGAGGCGCGTGCCGCCGGCGATCCCCACAACGGCCCGATGAGCGTCTACGAAGTGCACCTCGGGTCCTGGCGCCAGGGGCTGAGCTACCGGGAACTCGCCGAGCAGCTCGTGGAGTACGTGTCCTGGCAGGGCTTCACGCACGTCGAGCTCATGCCGGTGGCGGAGCATCCCTTCGGCGGCTCGTGGGGCTACCAGGTGACGTCCTACTTCGCGCCGACCTCGCGCTTCGGTTCGCCGGACGACTTCAAGTACCTGGTCGACAGGCTGCACCAGGCCGGCATCGGCGTCATCATGGACTGGGTTCCCGCGCACTTCCCCAAGGACGCGTGGGCGCTGGCCAACTTCGACGGCGGCACCCTGTACGAGCACGGGGACCCGTTCCTCGGGGAGCACCAGGACTGGGGCACGCTGATCTTCGACTTCGGCCGCCGTGAGGTCCGCAACTTCCTGGTCGCGAACGCCCTCTACTGGCTGGAGGAATTCCACATCGACGGGCTGCGCGTCGACGCCGTCGCGTCGATGCTCTACCTCGACTACTCCCGCGAGGAGGGCCAGTGGCGTCCGAACAGGTTCGGCGGCCGTGAGAACCTCGAGGCCATCTCCTTCCTGCAGGAGGTCAACGCGACCGCCTACAAGAGGGCGCCGGGCATCGTCATGGTCGCGGAGGAGTCGACGGCGTTCGACGGCGTGACCAGGCCCACCAGCTCGGGAGGCCTCGGCTTCGGCATCAAGTGGAACATGGGGTGGATGCACGACACCCTCCAGTACATCTCGGAGGACCCGATCAACCGGGTGCACCACCACGGCAAGGCGACGTTCTCCATGGTGTACGCCTACACCGAGAACTTCATGCTCCCCATCAGCCACGACGAGGTCGTGCACGGCAAGGGTTCCCTGCTGCGGAAGATGCCGGGCGACCGGTGGCAGCAGCTGGCCAACGTCCGCGCGTACCTCGCGTTCCAGTGGGCCCACCCCGGCAAGCAGCTCATCTTCATGGGATCGGAGTTCGCCCAGGAATCCGAGTGGGCCGAGCATCACAGCCTCGACTGGTGGCTCACCGACACCCCCTCGCACAAGGGTGTCCAGGAGCTCGTCCGCACGCTCAACACGATCTACAAGGAGACGCCGGCGCTGTATGCGCGGGACAACGAGCCGGCCGGCTTCCAGTGGATCGACGAGAACGACGGCGAGCACAACACGCTGTCCTTCATCCGCTGGGACCACCAGGGGAACCCGCTCGTGTGCATCGCCAACTTCGCCGGGGGCCCGCACGAGGGCTTCCGGGTCGGACTGCCCTGGGCAGGGGAGTGGACGGAGGTCCTGAACACCGACTCCGAGGACTTCGGTGGGTCGGGGGTCGGGAACCACGGCCTCGTGACCGCCCACGAGGGCGCGCACAACGGTCAGCCGGCCTACGGCGACGTGCGGGTCCCGCCCCTCGGAGTGCTCTACCTGAAGCCGGCCACCTCCTGATCGGAGGCCGGCAGGCCCGGCGGCGGACCCCCTTCCAGAAGGGGGTCCGCCGCCGTTTTACATTCCGGACCGACCGGTGCTACTGTTTATATCCGCGCTGATGAAGACATCTGGTCGGCCGACAACCACACAACCGAGGATCACCTCCTATCCGTATGGATTGGAACAGGGACCGAAGGATGCGGGAACCGGCCGATTTGGAGAAACGGAAGCAGCGGGGTAGGCTTGAAAAGTTGCTTCGGAGCGAGGACACAGCGGTTTGGTTGTGTTTGGTGCCGGTAGCTCCTGTTGTTTGAGAACTCAATAGTGTGCCAAGTTTGTTGATACCGATTGTTTTTTGATTGGTTGAATTTGCTGGTTGCCGCACCCCGTGTGGTGGCTGGTTTTTTTGGCTGGTTTCGAATTTTGTGCAGGGGTGTTGCCCGTTTTCCCGGGTGGTGTCCTTGTGTCTGTAATGCATTTACGGAGAGTTTGATCCTGGCTCAGGATGAACGCTGGCGGCGTGCTTAACACATGCAAGTCGAACGATGA
>NZ_JBTNDO010000002.1:0-465866 GCF_054510955.1 Arthrobacter pasteuri | reverse complement strand
CACACCCACCCCCACCCACGGGCGGACAGGAACCCCACAAGGGCACCCGGCAACGGGCACCCCCGTAACGGACCTGCACACCCCAGGCGGAACCAGGGAGGGTGAAGATCACACATGCTACGCGTCCACTATGCGGTTCCCAACCAACAACAGGAACCACCACCAGCACCGCACCACCCCGTGCCCGATCCCCACCAGGACCAGCACAGGAGGATCGGGGCCACCGGTGGGACAACTCAATACCGGGCTGAACAGAGCCCAATTACATCCAGCACGACAGATGTAACCCACAGATTTACCGGCACCACCACCCCCGGCACCACGCGGGGCACGGCAGGCGCGTCAGGTAGCAAGGGTTACGGCGGTCATAGCGTGGGGGAAACGCCCGGTCCCATTCCGAACCCGGAAGCTAAGACCCACAGCGCCGATGGTACTGCACCCGAGAGAGTGTGGGAGAGTAGGACACCGCCGGACAACCACTCACGGGAAGGCCCCGCACCACCAGGTGCGGGGCCTTCCCCACTTAAACCACACCCCACCACATGCACCGGGCACACCCACCGCAGGCCGGTACGCACCCCGCCGGCACCCGTACACGGCACCCGTACACGGCACCCCGGACCGCACACAAGGACCCCGCCGGCATCAGCCCCGGGTGACCCCCGTAGCCCAGGACACACCACGACCGGCTCACTCGAGCCCCATGTCGGTGCTGGGATCAGGCCCGCTCCTGCTGCGTCGAGTCGCCGTGCTCCGGGTGCGCCCCGTCGTCCCTCGCCTTCGACAGCGTGAATATCCCGTATCGCATCGCACCGGTTGCATAGGCCAGGATCAGGCGGGGGAAGATCAGAACGGAGATACGATTGCGCCCGGCGAGGGCGAGTCGACGGGTCTCGGGATCGACGAGCATGGCCCGCATAAGGCGACGGCCGCAGATCGTCCAGGTGCGCGCGACGCGGCGGCTGACGTCCTCATAGTCAGCGACCACAAAGCCCGCTTCTCGTGCCATGGCCTCATACTCCTCGCGCGTGCCCATCGAGGGCAGGCGCCCTTCGCGGCAGATCGGCTCGAGCAGGTGGCGAACCTTCCAAGGACTGGCATCGGTCTCGGCGAGCCACGCGCACACGACGAGGCGGCCGTCGGGTGACAGCACCCGATGAGCCTCGGCGAAGAACCTCGGCTTGTCGACCATGTGCTCGCTCGACTCGATCGCCCATGCAGCATCGACCGAGGCATCGGGCAGCCCGTTGACGAGCCAATCGCGGAGCTGAATGTCCACGTCGGCTACAGGATGCGCAGCGGCGTAGTGGGCCTGCTCGGCGGATAGCGTGAACCCGGTGACGTGGACTCCGCGTGTCTCCGCCAGCTGCCGAGCGGTGGAGCCATAGCCACAGCCGATATCGACGCAGGCCTCGCCGGGCACGAGGTGGAGACGATCGCCGACCGTGTCGACCAGCGCCTCGACGGCGTCCACCGACGTCTCGCGACCCGTCGACCATAGCCCGTGATGGACGTGCTCGCCCCAGACCCGACGATAGATCGGATCCAGCTCGTCGTAGTGATCGGCGACCGCCACGGCGTTCTGGGAGACATCCGGGACGATCACGCCCTCACAGTACAGAGCCGGTCCGTGCCACCGGAAGGTCTGTGTCGGAACACCCCGCCCGGCACCGGGCACCGAGTGCCCGTCCAGTGGGTGTGGCGCTGTGTGGCCGGTCGGCCTCGAGCGGTCAGCTGGTATCGGATGATGGCTGGCTGGGCTTGACCCGATCCCTCCAGGTCGACCGGGACTGGGCTGTCCATCGGCGACGGTAGGGTCGGATCATGACTGGATTGTTCTCGCATCCCTCCGCCGCACCTGACGTCCCTGGCGAGAGGCCGGACCTACGGGTGGCGGTGTTCGTGCCCACCCCGGCTGATCATGCGTGGGCGGGCCTGACGGAGCACCTTCACCTGTGGTGGCCCGCCGGGGAGCTGAGTCGCTGGGGAGACGACAGTTTCTTCGATCTGGAGGACAATGCCCTGGTCGAGACCTCAGCTCAGGATGACGAGAACGTGTGGGGCGAGATGACCGGCGGCCAGCCGGGGGAGTGGCTCGAACTGAGGTGGAAGCATGCAGGTTCGGCTTCGACGACGGTGGTGCGGCTCGAGGTGACCGGTGTGGCGGACGGGCATGACGGCACCACGCTGAGATTGACCCATACCGGATGGACCACGGCCGATCCGCAAGCCATCTACGACTTCTACCGGGAGTTCTGGCCCGAGGCCCTCGCCCGTTACCAGCGCTTCATGGGGGGATCATGATCAGCGACGCAGCTACCGATGAACTGGCAGCCTGCCTGCCGGGGCGGGTGTCGACGTCACCGGCCGACCTGACCGGTTACTCGCGCGACCAGGGCCCGGTTCTGCAGGCGATCCTTCCGAGCGCGGTGATCAGGGCACAGTCCGTCGAGGACGTACAGGTACTCCTTCGATGGGCAACACGGCATGGTGTTCCCGTCGTCAGCCGAGGCGCTGGGTCTGGTCTCTCGGGCGGCGCCCATGCGACAACAGGCAGCGTGATCCTGTCACTGGAACTCATGAACAGGATCGTGGAGGTCAACCCCGACGACGAGACCGCCGTCGTCGAGCCCGGTGTCATCAACGCGGACCTCAATGCTGCTGTTGCGGAGCACGGACTGATGTACGCCCCGGATCCCGCGAGCTACCGCTGGTCCACGATCGGCGGAAACGTTGCGACGAACGCCGGCGGCCTCCGCTGCGCGAAGTACGGTGTGACACGTGACTCGGTCCTCGCACTCGACGTCGTACTGGCGGACGGGACCCTGGTGTCCACCGGTCACCGTACGTTCAAGGGTGTGGCTGGCTATGACCTGACCGCACTGATGACCGGTTCCGAAGGAACGCTCGGCGTCATCGTCGGTATCACGGTGCGCCTTCGCTACCTGCCGAGCGCGGTGCGTACCCTGGCGGCGTTCTTCGACAGTTTCCCGGCGGCCGCCGCGGGTGTGCTCGCCATCGGTCGTGCCCGGGTGCAGCCCGCCATCCTCGAACTGCTCGACGGCAGGACGCTCGAGGCACTGGACGGAGCCCACGGGTCCGACCTCCGCCAGCGCGGCGGTTCGCTCCTCCTCATCCGGACCGACGGATACGGAGCTGCGGCAGAAGCGGAAGCGATCCGCACGGCACTCGTCGGGTTGGGGGCGAGCGTCAGCGACGAGGGATCCGAGGAAGCCGACCGGCTCGTCGATTTGAGGCGGCACAGCCGCGGAGATGAGGTCGACGATCTCTACAGGGTGGGAGAGGACGTCGCTGTACCGAAATCGCAGCTGGTGCGTTATGTCGCGGAGTTGGAGGCCATGGCTGCCCGGCACGACGTCCGCCTGAAAGTCGTTGCGCATGCCGGGGACGGCAACCTCCATCCCACGTTCTGGGTCGACCGCAGTGAAGGCGAGCGGGCACAGGAGCGACTGGAGGAAGCGCTGGATGAGTCGGTCCGGTGTGCACTCGACCTCGGCGGGACGATCACCGGAGAGCATGGCGTGGGCCAGTACAAGCGCCGGTGGCTCCCATGGGAGCAGTCGCCAGAGATCCTGGAGCTGCAGGCGCGCATTAAGCAGGTCTTCGATCCCCTCGGCATCCTCAATCCCGGTAAGGCGATCGTCTCCTGATTGTTGCCCTGCAGCTCCGGTAGGTGCATCAGCCCAGTGATAATGTTCAGGAAATTGCCGGAATTCCGTCACTTTCCACTTCTTCCCTTGGGGGCGCCATGTCTGACAACAATCCGGGATCGCAGGGCAACTCGCCCTACGGCCAAAATCCACCCCAGTACGGCCAGAATCCGCCCCAGTACGGGCAGAACCAGCCTCAGTACGGCCAGAATCCGCCTCAGTACGGGCAGAGTGCCTCGCCCTACGGCCAGCAGGGGCCGTACGGCTCAGGGACGGGGAACTACCCCGGCCAGCAGGGCTATCAGGGTCAGCCCGCGGAGAATCCAGGCAGGACGCTGGGTATCATCGGGTTCATCCTGGCCATCCTGATCGCCCCGGTGGGCCTGATCATCAGCATCGTGGCCCTCGTGAAATCCCGGCGTGCCAGGATGGGCAACGGGTTCGCCCTCGCGGGGATCATCATCGGCGCGCTGTTCACGATCCTGGGGGTCATCGGGCTCATCCTCTTCGCCAGTTTCGCCGCTGATCTCACACAGCAGATCCTCCAGGCGTGCGAAGGGCAGCCGACAGGCACCCCGGTCACCGTGCAGGGCCAGCCGGTGGAATGCCCGTAGCAGGACCTCGAGGAAAGGACCGGCAGCCCCAGGGCAGCCGGTCCTTTTCTTTTATGCCTCAGTTGTCGCCGTACTCCGAGTCCTCGTCGATCCCGATGGTCTTGGCGTCAGCCGTCAGCATGATCGCCGCCTCGTCCCGACGGTGCCGCAGTTCGTCGTCGAGATATGACTGCACCGCCTCCGCCATGGGTACGTTCCGGTCCTCACGCTCCGACATGTACCACCGGTGCTCCAGCACCTCGTGCACGACCTCCGCAGGCTCGAGCTTCCCGCCGAGCTCCCGGGGGACGGCGCGCACGATGGGTTCGAAGACCTCGTTTACCCAGAGGTGGGCGCTGAACTCCTCATCGAGGGTGGGGTTGTTGTCCGCGCGGTAGGCGTCCATATCGTTCAGGAGGCGCCGCGCCTGGTTCTCCTGCGCGTCCAGTCCGGTCAGGCGGAGGAGCCGGCGGCTGTGGTGCCCGGCGTCGACGACCTTCGGCTGCAGCTGGATCTGCGTGCCGTTCGCCGCCGTCTTGATCGCGTACTCCTCGACGTCGAACCCGAGCTCGTTGAGCCGGCGGATGCGTGCTCCGACCCGCCAGCGCTCACCGAGTTCGAACGACTCCTTCTCCGTGAGCTCGCTCCAGAGCCGGCGGTAGCTGTCCATAATCAGCTCGCTCGTCGCGAGCGGATCGACCTTCTCCTCGATGAGTCCGCCCTCAGCGAGGTCCATCAGTTCGCCGGCGATGTTCACGCGGGCGATCTCGAGGTCGTACTCCCGCTGTCCGGTCGACAGCTCCGGGTACAGCTCGCCGGTCTCGGCGTCGACGAGGTAGGCGGCGAAGGACCCCGCGTCGCGCCGGAACAGGGTGTTCGACAACGAGACATCGCCCCAGTAGAAGCCGATGAGGTGGAGGCGGACGAGGAGCAGTGCCTGGGCATCGATGAGCCGCGTCAGGGTGTCGCGCCGGAGGGTCTGCGAGAACAGGGCCCGGTAGGGAAGCGAGAACTTCAGGTGCCGCGTGACCAGGACAGGATCGAGCTCCTCGCCTTCGGGAGTAGTGCGACCGGAGATCACGGCGACAGGCTCCACGCAGGGCACGTCCAGCCGCTGGAGTTTCCGGAGCATGTGATACTCGTGGCGGGCGATATGCTCGCTGGTCTCCTTGACCGCGATGACGGATCCGCCGAGGTGGGCGAAGCGCACGATGTGCCGGGAGATACCGCGGGGAAGCGCCGCGAGGGCGCTGGCCGGCCACTGCTCGAGCGCGATGTGCCAGGGGAGGTCGAGCAGCTCGGGGTCGGTCGCCGCCGCGGTGATGTTCAGGGACCCGAGACTCGGGCCTTCTGAGGAAGCGGGCCGCAGTCTCGGCAGCTTGCCCGTCTGGTCGTAGTCAGTGGGCTCGTCATGCCACTGGGCGTTCGAGGTCTCTGTCATGGTGCTGCCTTCGTATCAGGGCGGGAAAGGGGTCCTGGATCAAGCGTAGTTGCCGTTAAACGAAGCGGTGGCGTCCACCGGGCGTCCTGAGGATGCCCGGTGGAGCCACCGCCGTCGTCGTCGTACGTAGAGCGCAGTCCGTGTAGGAGCTAGACCGTCTCGGCCAGGCGCTCACCCGTGGAGGTGTCGAACAGGTGCACGTGGCCCTGCTCGGGACGCACGAAGACCGTGTCCCCCTTCATCGGTGGGCGGCGGCCGTCGACGCGAGCCACCATGTCGTGGTTCTTGCCGTCGAGCGTGGTGTGGCCGTAGATGTAGGCGTCGGCGCCGAGCTCCTCGACGACGTCGACCTCGACCTGCAGGCCCTCACCCGGGCTGCTGAGCACGAGGTCCTCGGGGCGGACACCGAGCGTGACGGTGTTGCCTGCAGCGGCGTTCAGGATGTCGCTGCGGACGGGGTAGGTGATGCCACCGAAGATCACACCGCCGTCTGCGACGGGCAGTTCCAGGAGGTTCATGGCCGGGCTGCCGATGAAGCCTGCGACGAAGACGTTCCGGGGGCGCTCGTAGAGGTTCCGCGGGGTATCGACCTGCTGGAGGAGGCCGTCCTTGAGCACCGCGACGCGGTCACCCATGGTCATCGCCTCGACCTGATCGTGCGTCACGTAGACCGTGGTGACGCCGAGGCGCCGGGTCAGCGAGGCGATCTGGGTGCGGGTCTGCACGCGGAGCTTGGCGTCCAGGTTGGACAGCGGCTCGTCCATGAGGAAGACCTGCGGGTTACGGACGATCGCGCGGCCCATGGCGACACGCTGGCGCTGACCGCCGGAGAGTGCCTTCGGCTTGCGGTCCAGGTAATCCTCGAGGTCGAGGAGCTTTGCGGCTTCGCGGACGCGCTCCGCACGCTCTTCCTTCGAGACGCCGGCGATCTTGAGTGCGAAGCCCATGTTGTCGGCGACCGACATGTGCGGGTACAGCGCGTAGTTCTGGAAGACCATCGCGATGTCGCGATCCTTCGGGGGAACATCCGTGACGTCGCGGTCGCCGATGAGGATGCGTCCTGAATTGACGTCTTCGAGGCCTGCGAGCATGCGCAGGGAGGTGGACTTTCCGCAACCGGAGGGCCCGACGAGGACGAGGAATTCGCCGTCGGCGATGTCGATGTTCAGCTTGTCGACAGCGGGCTTCTCGGTGCCCGGGTACAGGCGCGTGGCCTGGTCAAACGTTACCGTTGCCATGGTTTTGGTTCCTTTTCACGGGCAGGTACGTGCCCGACGATCCGTAGTGAATGGAAGATTATTCAGTTGTGGCGCGTGCCCAGCCAGCAGTACCGGTGGCCTTGGTCACGCCCCCGTAGTATGACACGTTCCCTGGCTGTGCGCACCTGATGACCGTAACGCCACGAGTTCCTGCAGGACCTCGGTGAAGTCCTCAGGTGTCGCGACGGTGAAGGACGCGGCAGTGTCACCGGGTCCGATCCGGATGCCGACGTCGTCGGGACCGAGAGTCCGCTGGGCGTGTTCGTCCGTGACGTCGTCACCGGCGAAGAGGACCGCGGTGGCGCCCGACGCCTCCCTCAGCAGTGCGAGCCCCTGACCCTTGTCCGCCGTGACGACCGAGATCTCGAGGACGCGCTTGCCGTCGGTCACGCTGAGGCCCTCGATCCGCGAGAGTTCTGCCCGGGCTACGGAGACGGCGGTGTCGGCGACGTCATCGGCCGCCGTCCTCGTGTGGAGGACGACGCCGGCCGGCTTGAACTCGATGCGTGTTCCCTCGTGATCGGCGACAATACGTTCGACGACGTCGACGGCCCGTGCCAGGAGGTCATCCTGCTCCGGTGTCAGCGTGAGGGACGCGCCGTCGGGTCCGGTCCAGGTCTCGGCGCCATGGCTCCCGATCAGCATGGTGTCCACCGGCGGCTCTGCCACGGCCCGCAGGCTGCCCAGGGCACGTCCGGAGATCAGCGCCGTCGTCGTATCGGGAAGGCCGGCCAGGGCACGGACGGCCTCCGCGGACGCCGGAAGTGCCCGCGCGTCCTCGGCCCGCTGTACCAGCGGGGCGAGTGTCCCGTCGAAATCGAGCGCGACCAGCAGGCGTGGTGTGGCCGCAAGGGCGCGCAGCGCGTTCTGGAGGTCCGCGTCAAGCGCCATGACCGGGGCCTCCGGAGTGGAGGGCGTTGAGGAATGCCTGCGACCAGCGTTCGACGTCGTTGTGGACGACCTGGCGACGCATGAGCCGCATCCGCCGCATGGCCTCCGTCTTCGGCATGGTGATCGCCGAGACGATCGCGCTCTTCAGGCCGTCGATGTCGTGCGGATTGACGAGGATCGCCTGGCGCAGGGTGTCCGCCGCGCCCGCGAACTCACTGAGGACGAGCATGCCCGTATTGCCGGTGCGGGCCGCCACATATTCCTTGGCGACAAGGTTCATGCCGTCGCGGAGCGCCGTGACGAGCATGACGTCGGCGGCCAGGTACAGCGCCACCATCTCCTCGACCGGGTAGCTGTGGTGCAGGTAGCGGATGGCCGTGTTCTTCATGGTGTCGTGCGTGCCGTTGATACGGCCGACCGCACCCTCGATGTCCTCGCGCAGGATCCGGTACTGCTCCACGCGCTCGCGGCTCGGGCTGGCGACCTGGATGAGGGCGGCGTCCTCCACGGTGATGGCGCCGTCCTCGAGCAGTTCGCCGTAGGCCTTGAGCCGATGGCCGATGCCCTTGGTGTAGTCGAGGCGGTCCACGCCGAGCAGGATGTGCTGGGGGTCGCCCAGCTCGCGCCGGATCTCCTTCGATCGCTCGATGACGTCCGGGCGCTGCGCCAGCTCGGTGATCGACGCGGTGTCGATGGAGATGGGGAACGCCTCGGCGCGTGAGACGTAGGCGGGAGTGCCGTCGTCGCCCTCGGGGATCTGCACCTGCTGGGCCTTGATGGTGTAGCCCTTGAAGCGGCGCACGCAGCGGAGGAAGTTGCTGGCGTCACTCGGGCGCTGGAACCCGATGAGGTCGGCGCCGAGGAGTCCCTCGATGACCTGCCGGCGCCACGGGAGTTGAGCGTAGATCTCCAGCGGCGGGAACGGGATGTGGTTGAAGAAGCCGATCTTCAGGTCGGGGCGGGCCTGCCGCAGCATCTGGGGCACGAGTTGCAGCTGGTAGTCCTGTACCCACACCGTGGCGCCCTCCGCAGCGACGGACGCCGTAGCCTCCGCGAAGCGCTCGTTGACCTTCCGATAGGAGTCCCACCAGGTGCGGTGGAACTCCGGCGATGCAATGACGTCGTGGTAGAGCGGCCACAGCGTGGCGTTGGAGAAGCCCTCGTAGTACAGCTCCACCTCCTCCTCGCTGAGCGGCACGGGGACCAGGCGCATGTTCGCCTCGTCGAAGGGCTCGAGCGTCTCGTCGGGGGCGCCATGCCAGCCGACCCAGGCGCCGTCGGCCTTCGCCATGACCGGCGCGAGCGCGGTGACGAGGCCGCCGGGCGATCGCCGCCACGAGCTCTCGCCGTGTTCGTCGACGACGCGGTCCACCGCCAGCCGGTTGGAGACGACGATGAAGTCGAAATCCCCGAACTGGCCGTCCGCCGAGAAGGTGGGGTTGACGCCGGTTGTGGTCGAAGGTTGTGCTGCGCTCAAAACGGGCTCCATGGCAGTAGGTGGTTTCTGACCTGACTCTATCGGTTCGCGCCTCCGCGGGTTCGGCGCTCCGGTCGTCAGCGGCACCCGGCGGCGTGCCTGATTTCCCGCGCTGCCGGGGCTGGGCTACCCTTATTGAGCGTTCAGCGTCGATTCCTGCTGCCTCTGCGGCGGCGGTCGACGACAGCGCCCGCTGGCCTGGCCAGCACGCCTCCTTAGCTCAGTTGGCCAGAGCACCGCTCTTGTAAAGCGGGGGTCGTCGGTTCGAATCCGACAGGGGGCTCCATCAACCCCTCCCGACCGGTGAATACCTGTCAGGAGGGGTTTTTCATGTCGTGGCGGGCCCGCGCCGCGGGGACGTGGCGGCCCTGCGGAACGCCCGCCCGGGTGGTCTCCAGTTCCCGGGCGATCATCGGCAGGGCGTAGTGGAGGGCAAGTTCACTGGCGAGCCGTGCAGCGGCTTGACGGTATGAACGGTCGGAGAGGACCTCCTGGACAGCCTTCCCGATAGCGGCCGGTGTCGGCGTTCCCGTGCGGAGATTGATACCCGCACCTGTCCACGCCACGCGGGCGGCCACTTCTGGTTTGTCCTCCCGGTCCCCGGCGACGATCAGCGGCAGGCCCCGCGCCAAGGCCCACTGGGTGCCGCCGTACCCGCCGTTGGTGACCACCACGTCGACAAGGGGGAGCAAGTGCTCGTACGGCAGGAAAGCGGCTACGCGGGCGTTGGTCGGGATCTTGTCGGTGGGCAGCGACGCACCGCCGGTTGTCGCGACCACCAGGACGTCCATGTCCCCCAGTGCGTCGAGGGTCGGCAGGATGAGCCGGGTCAGGTCCTTGTTGTCGATCGTCCCCTGGGTGACATGGATGACAGGACGGCCGTCCTGGAGGTCATTCCACCAGGGGGGCGGGGTGAACCCACCACTCCGTGTCGGGAGGATGGGGCCGACGAACCGTACGTTCCGCGGCAGGTCGCTCCGGGGGTACTCGAAGCCGGGGCAGGTGAGCTGGAGGAACCGGTCGGCGAGGGAGGACGAGTCGAGGAAGTGGACCGGCAGGGGCATCCCCGTGATGGCTTCCATCTGTCGGTCCGCCTCGCGCTGCGTGGGTCGGAAGACGATCCTCTGCATCACCGCGTTGAGGAGCAGGTTGCGGAGAATGCCGGTCCTGGTGGGAAGGGGAGGCAGGCCCGACCCGAACGGCGCGGTGTCCCTGCTGGAGAAGAGGAGCGGAATGACACCGATGAAGAGGATCGGAGGCCGCGGGTGCTGCAGGAGCAACGGCGGTACGACACCGACGAAGCCGGGCTCGGCAAGCACCGCGTCGACGGGTGCCCGATCGAACTCTTCCCGCAGGGCGCGGTATTGGTGGGGCAGGGCATCGACGAAGACCGCCGTCATGTCGAAGCGGAGCCGATTCAGCCCCTTGTTACCCGCACGCCCTGGAAAGGAAGCATCGAGGTCCCGGTCGTCGAAGTCGCAGGCGGCCGGCAACGGGATGAATCCAAGGCCGGCGTCGGTGATGGTGTCCTCGAACCGGGAACCGGTGAGCATGCGCACGGTGTGGCCCCGACCTGCGAGATACCGCCCGATCTCGAGCTGGGGCATGACGTGCCCGTAGATGGGGGAACTGCAGAGCAGATACGTTGCCATGACCGGGCTCCAGACGTTCGGTGGAGGGGCTCAGCCTGTCCTGAGCCGTTACATCCCTGCACTCATCCTGCTCCCGACCCCGCCGCATGGCCAGAGCCGTGAACGTGGGCATTCTCCTCCTGTTCGGGATCTCTTCGGCATGGAGCTTTCCTGGACGGGCAGGCGAGATCCCCGGGTCCTCAGCTGTCTCCGAACAGGTGCCGGTAGTCCTTTGCTGGAGCTGAATCCCTGACCGGCCGGACGGATCTGGGGGAGTGTCGTCGGTTCGCCACTTCCTGCCGACGGTGGAGGCCCGCGAGCTCGCGCTCCATCGTGCGGTAGCTCTGCCAGCGCCGCTCCGCGAGGGCGCCGGTCTCGATGGCCGACCGGACCGCGCAGCCAGGCTCGCGGTCATGGGCGCAGTTCCTGAAGCGGCAGCCGGTGGCAAGTTCCTCGACGTCGGTGAAAACATCTGCCAATCCGTCCTCGGCATCCCACAGTGCGAAGCCACGCAGCCCTGGTGTGTCCATGATGACGGCGCCGTCTCCCAAAGGGACCAGTTCGCGGGCCGTCGTCGTATGCCGGCCCTTTCCGTCACCCGCCCGGACAGGGCCCGTTCCCTGGCGGGAACTGCCCGTGAGGGCGTTGACGAGGCTCGACTTGCCCGCGCCTGAGGGCCCGAGCAGCGCCATCGTCTGCCCCGGGCCGATCCGTCCCCGGAGTTCGTCGAGCCCGTCGGACGCTGCGGCGGAGGTGGTGACCACCTCGACGCCGCGGGCACGGTCGATCGTCTCGGCGACGACGTCATCGAAGCGGGTGCTCAGGTCGGCCTTCGTCAGGATCACGACCGGAACGGCGCCGGAGTCACGGGCCGCCACGAGGGTGCGTTCGAGTCGATTGGTCGACAGGGGTCTGTCCAGGGGCACGACGACGCCCACGAGGTCCAGATTGGCGCCGAGCAGCTGCACCTCGGACAGCGGGTCATGCGCCCGCTTGCGCCTGAGCAGGGAGAAGCGGGGCAGGAGACCGAGGACGGTGTCACCGCCGGTGTCCGGCTCTCCGCCCGCGACGGCGACCCAGTCGCCGGTCACGAGCGCGCCGTCACGGTCGAGGTGGTCACGGTCGAGGTGGTGGCTGCCGAGGTGGAACAGTCCGTCCTGCGAGGCGAGCAGGACGCGTCCGCGGTCCGTGCGGACCACCCGCGCAGGCCGCGCGCCGGACGGGGGCGGCAAGTGAACGGTGAAGAGAGCGTCGATGGAGTCGGTGAAGCCGTACTGCGTGAGGGTGTTCATCGGGATCCTCTGCGGAAGCCTCCCGCAGGGCGCGGCTAATACGTGGTCGCAGGAGAGGCGGAATTCATGGGGGCGTGTGCGGCGCAGAACGCGGCGACGATGGCCTTCTTCATGACTCCACCTCCTCGTGAACCTCTCGTCCGGCCCGATCGGCCGGTGGACTTCATGGTACCCACGACGGAAGGGGCGTGAACAGGGTCGTCTGCCTGCGCTGCGCTGAGCCGTGCCTGCCTGCGCTGCGCTGCGCCGTGCCTGCCTTCGCTGCAGCCGTGCCGACCTACTTCCAGGAACACCCGGCCCCTAATGCCTCCATGTGGAAAGCCCGGTGGCCTTCCTCGGGAGCCCGATGACCTTCACGAGTCCGGCGATGCAGCCGATGATGACGACCGAGAGCAGGGCGAGCAGCGGGAAGTTCGGTCCCTTGCGCATCTCGGTGCGTTCGAGCGCCACGGCCTCCGGGCTGGCTTCGGCTGACGCCGGGGGGCGCGTCGTCACGGCAGCCGACGGCGTCGGTGAGGGGGTAGGAGTGCTCGAAGCCTTCGGGGCCTCGGTGGGTTCTTCGATCGGTGCTTCCACGATCTCCGGCAGGACCTCGGGAACAGGCGGCAGGAGGACTTCCGGCACGGCCTGCTCCACGGGCTGTACCGGCACGGGAGCAGGGGCAGGGGCAGGAGCAGGGGCCGGGAGGTTCTGCACCGGTGTGGGGGAGGGCTCCGGAGCGGGCGGTGGAACCGGGACGGGAGCAGGGCTGGGCTCCTCCGTCGGTGCAGGTGTCGGGGAGGGCGTCGGAGTGGGGGGCGTGGTCGGGGCCACCGTGGGCACAGGTGTCGGGGTGACAGCCGGCGTCGTGGACCGAGGACTCGGCGTAGGAGGAGCGACAACCTCGTTCTGGCACTTTTTCGCGCCGTCGCCGATGGTGCAGTCCACGGCCTGGGCGGGCAGCGCGCCGAAGGTGAGGCCGCCGAGCATGGCGATGGCGACGGCGGACACGGTCCGGTTCAGATGCTTGCTCAAGGGACTCCCGGGTCTTCGACAGGCCCTCTGCCTGCGTCGGCCAGTGTACCGCCCGGAACCCCGCAGGCCGGCGGAAAAGCGGCAGGTGAGCTGATCATGTGCCAGACCTGCGCTGTCCCTGCGCGTCAGCTGCGCTGGTCCGGGCCCTGCGCCTCCACCTGTTCGGCCTGGCGCTGTTCGGTGTCCGCGTCCGACGTCGTCGCCCCGGGTTCCATGCTGTCGAGTTCGCGCCAGCCACCCTTGCGGTACGTCGGTGTTCCCATGGCGAGCACCAGCAGGGTGAGGAACACCGCTGCAAGCATCACGCACACCATGGCCACCGAACCGCCCCCGAGGAGGCCGACGAACGGGCTGACGAGTCCGGCCACGCCGGACTGCAGCGATCCGATGACCGCCGCCGCAGTCCCGGCCATGTGCCCGTAGTTGTGCAGCGCGAGCACCGAGGCGTTCGCGGCGGTCAGCCCCTGCATCCCGAGGACGAGCCAGAGCCCCACCATGAGCCCCGCGATGCCCCCGAACCCGGTGAGCACGATCGCGAGGAGGGCGAGCGCGCAGCCCATCTGCACCAGGACCGCGATCCGCAGCACCCGGATGGGTGCCGCACGACGCACCAGGGCCGCGTTCAGTTGCGCCGAGCCGACGAGGGCGACACCGTTGAGCGCGAACACCACCGCGAACTGACCCTGGCTCAGGCCGTACTCGTTTTGGAAGACGAAGGGTGAACCGACGACGTAACTCATGATGACGGCGAGCCCGAGACCCGGTACCACCGCGAGCGCCATGAAGCGCCGGTCGCGGAGCAGGGACAGGTAGCCGCGGGCGACCTCCCGGGGGTTGCCGGGGCGGCGCTGTGCCGGTGGAAGGGATTCCGGCATGAAGCGCCAGACGATCAGGACGAGAGCCAGGCCGATGAGCGCGAGAGCGTAGAACACGGCCCTCCACTGCCAGGCCCCGGCGATGGCCTGCCCGACCGTCGGTGCGAAGAGCGGAGCCACCCCGATGACGAGCATCAGCCGGGACAGCAGTCTCGCGGCGTCCGACCCCACGAAGCGGTCCCGGATGACGGCGATCGCCACGACCGACGCGGCCGCGTTGAAGAAGCCCTGGCAGATGCGGAGCCCGATCAGCGTGCCGATGTCCGGGGTGAGGGAGCAGAGGATCGAGGTCACGACGTGGAGCGAGATGCCGATGAGGAGCGGCAGCCGTCGTCCGAACCGGTCGGAGAACGGCCCGATGACCAACTGGCCGACGCCCGCGCCGAGCAGCATCCCGGACATGGTGAACTGCACGGCCGCCTGCGTCGCATCGAGGTCTTCTGCGACCGTCGGCAGCGATGGCAGGTACATGTCCGTGGTGACGGCCGGCAGCGCAGCGAGCGCACCGAGCATCAGGATGTACTTGATACTCGATCGCCGGGCGGTCCTGCCGGCTGTCCTCGCGGTACTCACCCTGAAACCCTAGGCGAATTGTTGACCTGACGAACATATGTGAAGGGCGGTGATTTCGTTCTCCGGTGCTGCTGGACAGGAAGACGATCCGCAGTTACCGGGGAGGCAGCCGGTGCAGCTCGACCTGGAGCGCACTTCCGTCGATGACCGCCGTCATGTAGGTGCAGAAAGGCTGGCGGCGCCGGTCCGTGGGGGAACCCGGGTTCAGCAGGCGCAGTCCCGTGCCGGTGTCTGTGTCCCACGGTATGTGGCTGTGCCCGAACACCAGGACGTCGACGTCGGGATAGAGCGCGGCCATGCGTGCTTCCCTGCCCTGCTTCTGCCCCGTCTCGTGCACCACGGCGAGACGCACGCCGTCGAACTCCGCCCGGGCGACGAGGGGAAGGCGCGCTCGCAGATCGGCGCCGTCGTTGTTCCCGTAACACGCGAGAAGGCGGTCGGCGCGGGCTTCCAGCTCGTCCAGCAGGGAGACGTCGGTCCAGTCCCCGGCGTGCACGACGACGTCGGACGACTCGACCGCGGCCCACACCTCGGCGGGGAGCTCCTTCGCGCGCTTGGGCAGATGCGTGTCGGCCAGGAGCGTCAGGGTGAGGGGCATGGAGCCCATTGTCCGCTGTCCCCGGGCACCCGTGACAAGTCGGGGGCCCTATGCCATGCTTCCATAAGCACGCTTACTAATGGGCGTGGTTCCACGAAAAGGCAGCATGCAGATTGACAAGTCCCAAATCATCGACCTGCTGAAGAGCCAGGGCAAGGACGGCGACGCCGACCAGGCGCAGTCCGAGCTCCCCGACCAGGTGGATCCGGAGCAGCACTCGGATCTCCTTGCCAAGTTCGGCATCACCCCGAAGGACCTGCTGGGCAAGATCCCCGGCCTGGGTGGCTTCGGCGGCTAGGCGGATTCGGCGCAGAAGCGGGACCGGCATCGTGCTGCCGAGATGCGCGAGAAGGTGACGCACCACGTCCAGGCTGCGGACGAGTTGGACCCCGATGTCACCCCGGACAGGGATTCGCGCCGGGGTCAGTGACGACATCCGTCCGGAACCACTGAAGGGAGTCCTCCTCTTGGGACTCCCTTTGCACGTGGAGACCCCGTCAACGGGCGGGAGAAGATCGAGGAGAGGCGGCAGGATGCGGAGTGCGGCGACCGTGGTCATCACGGGTGCATCAAGTGGTATCGGGCGGGCGACGGCACGCCTCTTCGCGGACGGCGGCGCGCGGCTCGTCCTCGCCGGCCGGGATGCGGACACGCTCGAGGCCGTCGCGGCGGAATGCCGGGACAGGGGTGCGGCGGTACTGGCCGTGCCCACGGACGTCGGGTCCGAGGACGACGTCGACCGGCTCGCAGACGCGGCCGTCCAGCATTTCGGCGGTATCGATGTCTGGGTGGGCAATGCCTCCCTGTACAGCTTCGGGACGTTCGAGCAGACACCGTCGGAGGTGTTCGACCGGATCATCGAGGTCAACCTGCTGGGCCAGGTGTACGGAGCGCGTGCCGCCCTGCGGGTCTTCCGGCGGCAGGGCAGGGGAGTGCTGGTGTCCGTGGCATCCATGTACTCCCGTATCACTACACCCCTGGTGAGTCCCTATGTCACCAGCAAGTTCGGGCTCCTCGGGTTCCTCGAAGTGCTCCGCATGGAGACGCGGAATGCGCCGGACATCCATGTCTGCGCAGTCCTCCCGGCGACGATCGACACCCCCATCCATCAGCACGCCGCGAACTACACAGGGCGGCCCGTCCGTCCCCTGCCGCCGGTCGTGGATCCGGTCCGGGTGGCGCGGGCGATCGTCCGGGTCTCCCGCCGGCCCCGCCGCCTCACACAGGTGGGCCGGGTCCAGTCGATGTTCGTCTACGCGCGGGCACTGGCGCCTGCCGCATACGAACCGGCGGTGGCCGTCGCCTACCGCGCACTGGCGCTGAAGAAAGGATTCTTGCCGCCCGCGCCCGGCAACCTGTTCGAGGCGGATCGGAAGGCCACGGGTGTGACCGGTGGCTGGCGGATCCTCCCGTGGCTGCGGCGCACTCCCGGGCGGTGACGGGACACATTAAAAGGAACACCAGCACCTTCTGCCTCAAGCATGTACTTCCGCCACTGTCAATGTGAGCGACACGATAAAACACGCTGGCGCCGCACTGCGGGTGCCCCTCCATAGTTGAGGTATGGATCAATGGCAGGGCCTCCTGGCACAGTGCGCCCGGGGTATGGGGTTCGACCGCGGTCGGAAGCGGGCAGCGTACGCGCTCGCGGGAGTGGGGATCTTCTGGGCCGTGGGGCTGCTCAGCGGGCTGCGCATTCTGCACACCGCCGCCTCGCCGATGACCATCCTCGTGCTGCTCTACGTCATGCTCGCCATCGTGGCGCTCTCCCTCGTGATCGCGGCCGCTGCCGTCGCCGAGCTGGGGCGGCAGACAGCCGAAAGGCGCCGGCGCTAGGACGTCGATCCCAGCCGCCGGTAGGGGCCGTTTGTCTTCAAGTACTTGAAGTTCCTATCGTTGATGGTGTGAGCGCACCGAGCATCCGGAAAACGTACACGATCAAGGAAGCGGCAGCTCTGACGGGACTGCCGGCCAGTACGTTGCGCTACTACGAATCGATCGGCGTGATCACACCGATCGGTCGCGGTGCGAGCAGCAGGCATCGGGTCTACACGCCGGAGGACCTGGATCTGTTGACCTGGGTCTCCTGCCTGAGCGCGACGGGAATGTCCGTGAGCGACATGCGCCGCTACATCGGGAACGGGGCGCTCGGGGCGGCCGCTGCCCCGGAGCAGATCGAACTGCTGAAGGCCCAGCAGGAACAGCTGGCACTCGAAGCGAGGTCGATCGCCCTGCGGAGGCGCTACGTCGCACTGAAGATCGATTATTGGCGGGCCGTCCAGTCCGGCGACGATCCCAGGGCCGCACAGCTGTCGGACGAAGCGCGCTCCCTGGTGGACGACCTCAAGAAGACCAGGAAGCGATAGGCACCACGCGCCCCCTGCGGACCGGATGGTCCGCAGGTCAGGCGCGCACGGCCTGGCACACCCAGGGGCGGATGCTCCACGTCAAGCACGTCACCGACCGGGACTACGGCCGACCGGCCGCACCTAACACCTGAACGCCCCTCGAAGGAGAAAACACATGACCACCACCGTCCACGCCTACGCCTCACCCTCCGCCGACAAGGACCTCGTCCCCACCACGATCGAACGCCGCGACGTCGGTCCCCACGACGTCCTGATCGAGATCAAGTACGCTGGCATCTGCCACTCCGACATCCACACCGTGCGCGGGGACTGGGGGCCGCAGCCCTACCCCCTGGTGCCCGGCCACGAGATCGCGGGCATCGTCGCGGAAGTCGGTTCCGAGGTGACCAGGCACGCCGTCGGTGACCGGGTCGGCGTCGGCTGCATGGTGAACTCCTGCGGGGAGTGCAAGAACTGCACGGCGGGCGACGAGCAGTACTGCGTCAACGGTATGGTGGGCACCTACGGCGCCACCGACCGCGACGGGACCGTCACCCAGGGCGGCTACTCCACCCATGTCGTCGTCACCGAGGACTTCGTGCTGGGGATCCCCGAGGGCATCGAGCTCGACGTCGCCGCCCCCCTGCTCTGCGCCGGCATCACCACCTTTTCGCCGCTGCACCGCTGGGGCGCCGGCCCCGGCAAGAAGGTCGCCGTCGTCGGCCTCGGCGGCCTCGGCCACATGGCTGTCAAGATCGCCCACGCGATGGGCGCCGAGGTGACCGTCCTCTCGCAGTCCCTCAAGAAGCAGGAGGACGGCCTGCGCCTGGGAGCGGACTCCTACTACGCCACCAGCGACGAAGGCACGTTCATCGAGCTGGCCGGGTCGTTCGACCTCATCATCAACACGGTGAGCGCCCGAATCGACATCAGTGCCTTCCTGGGACTCCTGACTGTCGGTGGTGCCCTGGTCAACGTCGGCGCGCCTGCCGAGCCGCTGCCGGTGAACGCGATGGCACTCATCGGCGGTCGCCGCTCGTTCGCCGGCTCCATGATCGGGGGCATCGCCGAGACGCAGGAGATGCTCGACTTCTGCGCCAGGAACGGCATCGGTGCCGAGATCGAGGTAATCCCTGCAGGGAAGATCAACGACGCCTACGAGCGCGTCCTCGCCTCGGACGTCCGCTACCGCTTCGTCATCGACGCCGCCACCTTCGCCTAGGGGTCGAACCCGGACCGGGGCGGGATGCTGAGCCTCCCCGCCCCGGTCCGGGCACGCCCGCGCGCCGCGCTTCGCCGGACCTGACCCGCCTAGCGGCTCACGACGACGTGCTCGTTGGGCACGCAGTGGGTCATGGTCAGGCCCTCGACGTTGCGGGGGCCGTTGTTGCCCAGGTTCTTCAGACGGGCCAGTTCGTCCTCGGAGAGGGTCTGACTGGCGAGCGGAGGCAGGTCCTTGACGTCGGTGAGGCCGATGCCGAGTCCTTCCCCGACGCGGGCTCCGAGTTCGTCGTCGACGAGGTAGAAGTGCCACACCATGCGTTCCTGCACGGCGCGGGCCGCCTGCCCGATCAGGGTCACGAAGTTGGCGACGAGGTCGTCCTCCTCCCACTGCTCGAGCAACTGGTACCGCTGGCCCGCCTGCAGGTAGTCGTTGGTCAGCGGGATGCGCTTGCGCGTCAGGCGCCCGGAGATCTCCGGCCCCTGCTCGTCGTGCGTCGGGTACTGCCCCTCGCGGAGCCCGCCCGTGATGGACGGCTCGTAGTTGACGTGCGGGTTCTGCCCCGGCGCGAGGTCCGTCCCGAAGGACATCTGCCCGCCGCGCTGGTTGGTGTGCACGGGGGCGTTCTTCGCAGAGTTCACCGGTAGCTGCAGGTAGTTCGGACCCACGCGGTAGCGCTGGGTGTCGCTGTAGCTGAAGGTACGGCCCACGAGCATCTTGTCGTCCGAGAAGTCCAGCCCGTCGACGAGGACCCCCGTACCGAAAGAGATCTGCTCGTTCTCGTTGTGGTGGTCCGTGACATTCCGGTTGAGCGTCATGGTGCCGACGAGTTTCGGCTCGAAATCCTGTTCCGGCCAGGTCTTCGTGTCATCGAGCGGATCGAAGTCCAGCTCGGGGTGGTCGCCGTCGTCCATCAGCTGCACGTACAGGTCCCACTTCGGGTAGTCGCCGCGCTCGATGGCCTCGTAGAGGTCCCTGGAGGCATGCCCGAGGTCGGTCGCCTGGATGTTGGCGGCGTCCTCCTCGGTCAGGCTCTTCACGCCCTGGTGCGGCTGCCACGTGTACTTGACCAGTTTCGAGTCCCCGTCCGCGTTGACCCACTTGTAGGTGTTCACCCCGAAGCCCTGCATGGAGCGGTAGTCCGCCGGGATGCCGCGGGGGCTGAAGAGGTTCACCAGCATGTGCATCGACTCCGGTGTCTGCGACATGAAGTCGAAAATGCGGGCCGGGTCCTGCCGGAACGTGACCGGATCCGGCTTGAGGGAGTGGATGACGTCGGGGAACTTGATGGCGTCGCGGATGAAGAACACCGCGAGGTTGTTGCCCACCAGGTCCCAGTTGCCGTCCTCCGTGTAGAACTTCACGGCGAAGCCGCGCGGGTCACGGGCAGCCTCGGAGGAGTCGCGTCCGCCGATGACGGTCGAGAAGCGGATGGCGACCTCGGTCTTCTTCCCGGGCTCGGAGAACAACTTCGCGCGGGTGTGGGCGGCGACCGGCTCCTCGCCCCACATCCCGGTCGCCTCGAACTCGCCGTAGGCGACGAACCCGCGGGCGTGGACGACACGCTCCGGGATCCGCTCCCGGTCGAAGTGGCTGATCTTCTCGAGGAACTGGTAGTTCTCCAGCGTGGCGGGGCCGCGGGCGCCGACGGTCCGGGAGTTCTGGTTGTCGTAGACCTGGTGGCCCTGCCGGTTGGTCAGGACGGCGCGGTCATCACCTTCGGCGGGCGGCTGGCTGGCGACATCGGTCATGCAGTTCTCCTCACAGGCTCTGGTCTTCTCGAGTGGCGCGGGGGCCCGCGCACGATTCCGACGCTACCCAAGGGCCGGATGGACAGCAATCGAAGGAATCCGGTGGCCGATCGGTGGAAGAGCGGGGCGGAGGAGGGTACGGGCAGGTCCTAGGACCTGCCCGTACCCTCCTCGATGTCCGCATAGCGCTGCACGAGGCCCGCCGCCAGGCCTCGGCGAGGTCGTCCGGGTCCGTCACGCGGACGCCATCGAGGCCGAGCAGCCGCGCAGGGGCGGCGCAGTCGACGTCGGGCAAGGCCTGGCTGGCTTCGAAGCGGCGCTCGCCCTCCATCTCCCGCTGCTCCCAGGAGACCTCCGCGAGGTCCCGGTTGGAGAAGACGCACACCACGAAGCGGGGATCGGCCCAGTCGCGCCACAGCTTGGCGACCGTCACGAGTTCTGCGAGTCCCGCCAGCTGCATCGCTCCGTCCCCCGCGAGTACGACGACGGGACGGCTCGGGCCGGCGAGCTTCGCGGCGATGCCGTAGGGGACACCCGCGCCCATGCACCCGAGCGTGCTCGACAGGTGGGCAGGAACGCCCCGGGGCAGCCGGAGTTGCCGCGCGTACCAGTACACGGAGCTTCCGACATCGACGGCGACCTGCGCATCCCGCGGCAGGAGGGCGTTGAGTTCATGCACCACGCGCTCGGGATTCACGGGGTCCGCCGGAGTCATGGCGCGCTCGGTGGACACCCGGTCCCATCGGCACACCTGCTCCTCGACCTCTTCCCGCCACGTGTGGTCCTGCTGGCCGTGCAGCAGCTTCGCGCGCGACTCCTGCGACACCTCGTCGTGGATCATCTGGCGGGCACGGACGTCACCGGCGACGGCGATCAGCTGTGCGTCGTGCTCCGCGGAGATGCGGTCGATCTCGGACGTGACTTTGCAGGAGGTCATCTTCCACACCGTCTACTGGGCGACGCTGCGCGGAAGGATCTCGTCGTTCGCCAGGCCGTCCACCGTGCCGGTGATGCCCTCGACATAGATGGTGGTTTTTAGGGGTCGGGCAGTTCGAACAGGAGGGCATGGTCTTTGAGTAGGTGCGTCACGAAGAGCCCCTGTCATGTCAGTGGGAGGTCGCCTCCGGTGAACGCGATCCACCAGGGATGCCGAGGACCCTCATGGTCTATCACCGTTGACCGGTGGCTCAGAAGGATCGGCGGGTGCGCCATCGGGCTTGAAAATCACTCGGCAGGCGTGGGTGGCGGCAGGTAGCGTGGGGTCATGCTCACAGTTCCCGAGAATTTCCCGCCCGCGTACATCCGTTACCTCGAGGCCCAGGACGAGGGTTTCGCCGAGACGGTCCTGATGGTCATGAAGCAGTCGGTCGCCGAGGGCAAGCACGGCATCCTCATCAGCAACCAGGCTCTCGACCGTGGCGCCGAGACGTCCAAGGAGGTCCCGTTCGGCGAGATCGTCGAAGGGACGCGCTGACACGCCACCCGACACCCCCCGTGAGGTACGAGGTGTTCCCACACAGTCCGCGCGAGGCGGGATCGTAACGCAGGGAAGCGCCGGTCGATGACCGGCGCTTCCCTCTGTCACGAGGTTCTCCTCGGGCAGGCGGTACTAGCTGCCAGCACCATCCTGGGCGTCGGGATCCGCGCCCTCGGCGGGATCCTCGGCGTGCACGCGGATGTCCTCCGTGGCGGCCTCCTGGTCGCCCTCGGCAGGTGCTTCGTTGTGGATGCGGTCGTCGTCGCTCGGCTTCTCTGACATGCACTGGTCCTCTCGGTTCGGGGGAAAGTAAGCTCCCTTACCGTCAGTGTACGGATCCGCCGGCCAGTACATAAGCGGGATGCTCCGCGTGACGCGGCGTCATCAGCATGCTTACTATCGTGGGATGCAGACACAGGAGGAGACGGGCGGAGCGGATGTGCTGCGCCGCACGCGGATCGTGGGGGCGGCTGCGACTGGTCTCGCGTCGCTGGCTCTGGGACTCACTGCACATGCGGTCTCCGGTGGCATCCTGCCGAGCGCGCCGATCCTCGGCGGGCTGGCCGCGCTCGCAGTGCTGGCTGCGGCGATCGTGGCTCAGGGCAGGTTCCCCGCCTGGACGCTCCTGCTCCTCCTCGGAGCGGCGCAGCAGGTCCTGCACTGGCTGCTCGGCGGCCTCGCGGATGCTCCGTCGTCGGGCGTTCCCGGCACGGGGGGCCACCATGGCGGCGATGTGCCGGTGGGGACCGGGACTACGAAAGGGCATTCACCCGAGGTGATGCTCCTGCTGCATACACACCTGGCGGCAGCGCTCCTGGTCGGGTGGGCGGCGGCCCGATACCCGCACGTCGCGACATGGGCAGCCGGGCGGGGGCATCGCCGGCACGGCGTGCCGGCGGAAGAAGGCGCCCCCGTCGCGTGACGGAAGCGCCTTCCTGCGATGCAGGCAGGCCCTGTCCGGGCCTGTCCAGGTGGTGTCCTAGTTGCTGCTGCCCGAGCTGTCGTAGAACGGGTAGTCCGTGTAGCCCTCCGGTCCGGTGGAGTAGAACGTGGCCGGGTTCGGCTCGTTCTCCGGCAGGTTCTCGCGCCAGCGGCGGGCGAGGTCGGGGTTCGCGATGGCCGGGCGGCCGACGACGACGGCGTCTCCCACGCCGTCCTCGAGGATGGCGATAGCCTCCTCGCGGTTGGTGATGAGCCCGAAGCCACTGTTGATCAGGAAGGGTCCGCCGAAGCGCTTCCGGAGGTCCTGGATGAGGGCCCCGGTCGGTTCGGCGTGCAGGACGCTGAGGTATGCGAGCTTCAGCGGCGCGAGGGCGTCGACGAGCGTTCCGTACGTCGCCAGGACATCGGCGGCGTCGGTCTCCAGGGCGTCCTGGATGTTGTGGGCGGGCGAGATGCGGAGGCCGACCTTCTCGGCTCCGACTTCCGCCGCCACGGCGGTGACGAGCTCGATCACGAACTGAGCGCGCTTCTCGGGCGATCCGCCATAGGCGTCCTCACGCTGGTTGGACTCGGGGGAGAGGAACTCGTGCAGCAGGTACCCGTTGGCTCCGTGGAGTTCGACGCCGTCGAACCCGGCGACGTCGATCGCCTTGCGCGAGGCCGTCACGAACTCCTCGATGATGCCCGGCAGTTCCTCGGTGGCGAGGGCATGCGGCACCGGATAGGGCTGCTTGCCCGTGCTGGTCCGCGTGGTCCCCTCGATGGCGATGGCGCTGGGGGCCACGACCTCGTAGCCGCCGTTGGTGTCGGGGTGCGTCACGCGGCCCGCGTGCATGACCTGGGCGACGATGCGACCGCCGTCCGCGTGCACGGCGTCCGTGACGCGCTTCCAGCCCGCGAGCTGCTCGTCCTCGACCAGGCCCGGCTGCCCGGGGAAGCCCTGCCCGGCATGGCTGGGGTAGGTTCCTTCGCTGACGATGAGCCCGAGGGAGGCGCGCTGGCGGTAGTGCTCGACGACGATGTCGCCGGGGATCCCCGCGTCACCCGAGCGGACGCGCGTGAGCGGCGCCATCACCACGCGGTTGGGGAGTTCGAGCGTGCCGAGGGTCAGGGGGGAGAACAGCTTCATGCGTTCCTACTTTCCGGGTCGGTGTCCTACCGGGCGGTAACCGGCACCGGCAGGGTGCTATTCCGGATGTGTCCCGTGTCACCCGCCGGGCACGCAGCCGAGCGGACTGGAGGATGGGCGACAGCGGTGCCACACTGTGCGTGCGCCCGCGGCACCGCGGACCGTGGACGGATGGTGAGCCATGAGTGGAATCCGGATGGGAACGGCCTCCGGGCGATGGATCCTGGTCGCGACGGTCCTGGGGTCGGGTATTGCCGGTATCGATGCCACCGTCGTCAACGTGGCCCTGCCGACGATCGGGCGGGACCTGGGCGCGGGTTTCTCGGCCATGCAGTGGATGGTCACCGGCTACACCCTGACGCTCGCCTCCTTCATCCTGCTCGGCGGGGCACTGGGGGACAGGTTCGGGCGGCGGCGCGTCTTCGTGGTCGGTGTCATCTGGTTCGCCCTTGCCTCCCTGCTGTGCGGGCTGGCCCCGGACGCCGGCCTGCTTATCGCGGCGCGTGCCCTTCAGGGCGTCGGAGGGGCCCTGCTCACGCCGGGCAGCCTGGCGATCCTCCAGGCCGCATTCTCCGGTGAGGACCGTGCGCGGGCCATCGGGGCGTGGTCCGGGCTGGGGGGCGTGGCCACCGCCATCGGGCCCTTCCTCGGCGGCTGGCTCGTCGAAAGCGTCTCCTGGCGCTGGGTCTTCCTCATCAATGTCCCTGTCGCGGCCGCCGTCGTCTGGATCGCCGCGCGGCATGTCCCTGAGACCCGCGACCCGGGCGTGACGGGCAGGCTCGACATCGCCGGGGCGACCCTGGGGGCGCTGGCGCTCGCCGGCACGACCTACGCGCTGATCGAAGCGCCCGACCACGGCGTGGGTTCGGCCGGAGTCCTCACGTCCGGGCTCCTGGGGCTCGCTGCGGCCGTAGCCTTCCTCGCGGTGGAGCGGCGCACGGAGAATCCGATGCTGCCCCTGCACATCTTCGGCAATCGACAGTTCCGTGCGGCGAACGCCGTCACGTTCCTGATCTACGCGGTGTTCGGTGGCATCTTCTTCCTGCTCGTCGTCCATCTGCAGGTCGTGGTGGGCTTCAGCCCGGTGGCGTCCGGCACCGCCATGCTTCCGATCACGGCGCTGATGCTCGTCCTGTCACCTCGGGCAGGTGCACTCAGTTCCAGGATCGGCCCCCGCATCCCGATGGCGGTCGGGCCGCTCATCTGCGCCGTGTCGCTGGTCCTCATGCTGCGGATCGGCACGGAGGCGTCCTATCTCCGGGACGTGCTTCCGCCGGTGATCGTGCTCGGCCTCGGGCTGTCGCTGCTCGTCGCGCCCCTGACGTCGACGGCGCTGTCCTCGGTGCCGGAACGCCAGGCGGGGCTCGCCTCCGGTGTCAACAATGCGGTCGCGCGGGCCGCGGGCCTCATCGCGATCGCCGTCCTGCCGGCTGCTGCAGGTCTGACAGGAGAGGCCTACGACGACCCGAGGACCTTCGAGGCCGGATTCGATACCGCATGCCTTCTCGGCGCCGGAGTGCTCGTGGTGGGCGGGATCTTGGCCGCCGTCAGCATCCGGAACCCCGGGGTGCCGGAGGCCGACCACCCGAGGCACTGCGCCGTCGGCGGTACCCCGGCGGCTCCCGGCGCCCTCCGCGAGGCGCGCGGCGGCCAGGGCGGGCACCCCCGGACATGACGAAGCCCCGGGGAGTTCCCGGGGCTTCGCGGCGTTCCGTTCGAGGGGCGTTACCTGATGTCCTGCTCGTCCATCGCGCTCAGCGGCGATCCGCCACGGTTCGCGGGGTCGTCGCTCGCGTCGACCTCGTCGTCCTCCATCATGCCGAAGTCCACGTCCGCGGCGGCTTCGCCGAGCATCGGCTCCTCGGGCGGATACTGCTCGTCACCGTGCCGGTAGCGGGCCTCGGCCGTCTCCTCACGGAGGGTCTGGTCGCTCAGGTAGCCCTCCTCACCGATCGCGCTGACGCCGTTCTCGTCGTCGCCGCTCCCGGTCGCGCTGGGCTCGTCCTGCAGGAGGGGATCATCCTGCCACCGGTCCGGATTGTTCTCCGCGGCGTCGGGGTAGTCGTCGGGCTGGCCCTCGAGGACCGGATCGAAGGCCTCGGGAGCAAGCGAGTCATTCGGCACGTCGGGCTCTTCGCCCACGATGGTCAGTTCCTCATCGGGAAGGTTCTCGGTCATCATCTCTGCCTTTCATCGGTGCTGTGCATCCTTCGATCATCAGCCTACTGATGAATTGGTCGGGGCGACAGTTCCTCCCTGCCACCCCGATCGGCGCAGGTCCTGCTAGGGGTGGTCGCGCCAGCTGTGGCGGGGCTCGTAGTCCAGGACACGCCGGGCCTTGTCGATGGAGAGGAGTGTCTCGTGCTCACCCATGTCCCGTGTGACCTCGACGCCGGGGTACACCTCCGCGGCGAGGTCCGCACTCGCACGGCTCATCACGGTGTCCGCGGCAGCGATGATGAAGCGGTCGAAGCCGGGCCCTGCGTTCTGCAGGGCCTTCTGCACGGCCTGCGCGCCGTCCCGGCCGTCGATGTAGCCCCACAGGTTCCACTTGCGCGCGGTCGCGTCGGCGTCGAAGGAAGGAAACTCCGCGTAGTCCTCGGGGTCCATGACGTTCGAGAAGCGCAGGGCGGTGATGCTCACGGCCGGATCCCAGCGCGCCAGCTCGATGGCAAGCTGCTCCTCGAGGTGCTTGACCAGGGAGTAGGTGCTCTCGGGCCGCGCGGGGTACTCCTCGTCCACAGGGAGGTACGGGGGAGGGGTGTCGAAGGGCAGGCCGAGCACCGTCTCGCTCGACGCGTAGACGATCCGCTTGATCCCGGCCCGCCGGCATGCCTGGAAGACGTTGTACGTGGCCGTCATGTTGTTGTGGAAGATCGCCGCGTCGGCCTGCAGTCCCGGAGCCGGAATCGCGCCGAGGTGCACGACGGCGTCCAGCCCGCTGTGCCGGTCGTCCACACCGAGGAGGGCGTCGAGGACCTGGCCGTAGTCGCGCAGGTCGATCCGCAGGAACTCGGGGCTGCGCTCGCCGTGCTGGTCGAGCTCCAGGACGGTGTGACCGGCCTCGCGCAGGCCGCGGACGACGCTCCGCCCGAGCTTGCCGTTGGAACCGGTGACCGCGACGTTGAGTGGTGCGACGTCGAGTGGTGCAGGGCCCGCCATCAGACCGGCCGCGTCTCGGGGGACACCGTCTTCGCGACGTCCGTCTCGGCGAGGCCGCCGATCGCGTCGTCGATCGCCTTCAGGACGTCGTCCTCGAGCTTCACGCCGGCAGCGGCGGCATTGGACTCGACCTGCTCGGGGCGTGATGCTCCGATGATCGCCGAGGCCACGTTGCTGTTCTGCAGCACCCACGCGATGGCCAGCTGCGCCATGGTGAGGCCCACGCCGTCCGCGATCGGGGCGAGCTTCTGGACGCCGGTCAGGACATCGTCGCTCATCCAGCGCTTGATCATGTCCGCGCCGCCCTTGTCGTCCGAGGCGCGTGTGCCCTGCTCGGGCTGCTGCCCGGGTGCGTACTTGCCGGTCAGGACGCCCTGGGCCACGGGGGACCAGACGATCTGGGACAGCCCGAGTTCCTCGGAGGTGGGGATGACCTCGCCCTCGATGACGCGCCACAGCATCGAGTACTGGGGCTGGTTGGAGATGAGCTGGAAGCCGAGGTCCTTCGCGAGGGCGGCGCCGTCGCGGATCTGCTGGGCGGTCCACTCGCTGACGCCGATGTAGAGGGCCTTGCCCTGGCGCACGATGTCGGCGAAGGCCTGCATCGTCTCCTCGAGCGGCGTCTCGTGGTCGTACCGGTGCGCCTGGTAGAGGTCCACGTAGTCGGTCTGGAGGCGCTGCAGCGAGCCGTCGATCGACTCCATGATGTGCTTGCGGGAGAGCCCCACGTCGTTGTGGCCCTTGGGGCCCGTGGGTCCCCAGACCTTCGTGAAGATCTCGAGCGACTGGCGACGCTCGCCCTTCAGTGCCTCGCCGAGCACGGTCTCCGCCGCCGTGTTCGCGTACACGTCCGCGGTGTCGAACGTGGTGATGCCTACGTCGAGTGCGGCGCGCACGCACTGCGTCGCGACGTCGTTCTCGATCTGCGAGCCGTGGGTGAGCCAGTTGCCGTACGTAATTTCCGAGATCTTGAAGCCGCTGTTGCCGAGGTATCTGAAGTCCATGGTCCTGATGCTAACCACCCTTGGGAAGCGAGTACAGGACGAACGGTTCCCCCAGGCAACATTGACGCCGGCTCCACGGGAGGCAGGTGCGCAGCCGCTAGACTTGAGGGCGTCCTTCGCTCGCCGCCCACCAGTAAATGAGGAATCTTGGCCGACTTCAGCGCCCGTTTCGCCACCACGACGGAGCAGCAGGACTGGGACGCACTGGTGACGTCCAATCCGGGCGGCGGCAACATGCTCCAGTCCGCGGCGTTCGCGGAGGTCAAGGCGCACCACGGGTGGCGGCCCCGGTTCCTGGTCCTCGAGGGACCGGACTCGACGAGTTACAACCTCGTCCTCGAGAAGAGGGTGCCCCTGCTCGGAGCCCTCTGGTACCTCATCAAGGGTCCGGCGGTCACCGAGGCGAATCACGTCCCAGCGGCCGTGCGGGCTGTGGCCGACCTCGCCCGGCGCGAGGGGCACCGGGTCTTCGCGATCAAGGTGGAACCCGACCTCGTGGACGGTCCCGAGGTGCGTGAGGTCTTCCGTGCAGCAGGCTTCGTCAAGACGTTCAACCTGCAGCCGAACGACAGCACGGCCATCCTGGACACCACTCCGGACTCCAACCAGTTGCTGCGGAACCTGCATTCGCGGGGCCGTAACGCCGTCCGTCGGGCCATACGTGAGGGCGTCGAGGTCCAGCGCATGGAGCCGACGCAGGAGACCTTCCGGGCGATGTACTCCCTGATGGCGCACATCGAGGACCGTTCCGCGGCCCGCATGCGCTCCTTCGAGTACTACAGCCGCTTCTGGCAGAATTTCGTGGACGCCGGCCAGGGCCGTTTCTACTTCGTGTTCGAGGACGGCGAACCCTCGGTGGGGGCGTTCGTCATCAACTACGGGTCGAAGGGGACCTACAAGGACGGCGGTTCCCGGCCCGGGCGGACACAGTACGGTGATTCGCACCTCGTGCAGTGGAGGGCGATCAACGACCTCAAGGACGAGTTCGGGATCGTCGAGTACGACTTCTGCGGGACTCCGCCGAGCGACCGGCTCAAGGACACCGACCACCCGCACCACGGCCTGGGGCTCTTCAAGACGAGCTTCACCAAGACCGTCACGGACTTCGTCGGCTGCTACGACTTCGTGGTCAGCGGCTGGAAGTATCGTGTGTGGAACACGATTGCGGAGCGCGTGGCGCGCCAGGTGTACTGGCGACGCACGCACCAGCCGTTCTACTGAGGAAGAGCCCGCGGACCACCGCGGTGCGTGAGGAATGAAAGGCCGCTGTGAAAGACGGTTCCACCCCGGAGGATGGCCGATCGCCTTCCACCAACCCTTCGCCTGTGGCGGAGGCACTCCCCGTCATCCAGCGGCCCTTCGATCCGAGTGAGAACGAGAAGAAGAAGCTCGCCGCCGGCAGGGTGAGCGGCCGGAAGGCGCGGGCGGCTGCCGCTCCAGCGAAGAAGCGCCCGGCGACGGAGCCCAGGACCCCTCGGCAGGGCCGCCAGCGCCAGTCCGCTCCGCGGCCCGCGGACGCCCTGCCCACCACGCCCGAGCGCGTACCGTCGTCGAGCCGTCCCAATGCCGCTGCCCGCAGTATGCTCCGCCGGCTGGTGCAGGGGGAATCCCCGCCCACCCAGGCCATGAGCATCGTCGAGCGGCTGGCGGGAAGCCCCTACGCGAATCCGATGGTCCAGGTCGCCGGGCCCGATGCCAGCGCCCGCAAGGCCCTGGACTTCGCGCTCAACCTGGCCGAGACGATGTTCCGGTACGGCGCGGGAGCACTCGAGGTCGAGACGAGCATCATCGCCGTGACGGCGGCTTTCGGCCTGGACAACATCGAGGTGGACATCACCAACCAGTCGGTGGTGCTCAACTACTCGGCCAAGGACCAGACACCGACGACGGTGCTGCGGGTGGTCCGGTCGTGGACGAACAACTACGCGGGCCTCACCGCCATCCACCGCCTCGTCTCCGATATCGCGGACGGCGGCGTCTCCCGCACCGAAGCGGTCCAGCGGCTCGACGAGATCACCCACCGGCCCAAGCCCTTCCCGCGCTGGATGGTCACGGCCGCCTTCGGCATCTTCGCGGCGGCGATCGTCGCCTTCACCGGCGGCACGGTGCTGGCATCCCTCATCGGCTTCGTCAGCTGCATCCTCGTGGATCTGGTGAGCCGGAAGCTCGGAGAGTGGCGCGTACCCGAGTTCTTCTCGGTCGCGACCTCGTCCGCGCTCGTCACCCTGATCGCCATGCTGTTCTGGTGGCTGCAGGTGCCGATCGCCCCGGCCCTCGTCGTGGTGGGCGGCATCCTCCTGCTCCTGCCGACCGGCCGGCTGGTCTCCGCGACGCAGGACGCCATCAACGGCTTCCCGGTCACGGCCGCCGGGCGGTTCCTCTCGGCGATCCTCATCTTCGCGGCGCTGGTCGCCGGCATCGCCGTCGCGCTCGTCGCCGGGACGGCGCTCGGGATACCCGAACTCGAGGTCCTCGACTCATCGGGCAGCCAGTACCCGTGGCCCGTGGTGGCGGTGCTGGTCTTCATCTCCGTCGCGATGATCTGCATCGCCGAGCAGACCGACGTGAAACTGGTGATCCCCACGTCGCTCGTCGCGGTGGCCGGGTACCTCTTACTGATCAGCGCGATGACAGCAGGCGTCGGCTACCGCCTCGCACCGGCTCTGGCCGCGATCCTGATCGGAGCGCTGTCACGCGTCGTCGCCCTCCGGCTCGGTGCGCCCCAGCTCGTCGTGGCTGTTCCCGCGGTCCTCTTCCTCTACCCCGGGCTGACGATCTTCCGTTCGATGTACATGCTCACCCTCGACTCGGAACTGGTGTCCGACGGCGCCCTCGGCCTCTTCAATGCCCTGACCGTGGTGCTGGCCATCGCCGCCGGAGTCGTCCTCGGCGACAACCTGGCGAGACCGTTCACGCGCAAGCTCAGCTCGAACGAGCGGCAACGAAACCGGCGGCGATAGCCGGGCGTTGCCCGCGCCGGGTCGCGCTTGGCCGCCCTGGCCCGCGCTGCGTCGCGCTGCGTGCGCTGGGCCGCCCTGCATGCGCTGGGCCGCCCTGGGTCGCGCTGCGTGCGCTGGCCTGCGCAGCCTGCAGTGGCGCCGGTGCTCGCCGCCCGCTGCGGCCCTGGTCAGCCTGCCCTGCCGCCGGCCGTGGTCCGTGACCAGTCGATCGGCTCTGCGCCCTGCTGCGCCAGCAGGTCGTTGACACGGCTGAAGGGCCGGGAGCCGAAGAATCCGCGGGAGGCCGAGAGGGGACTGGGGTGCGCGGACTCCACGGTCGGCGTCCCCCCGAGTAGCGGTTTCAGGCGGAGTGCGTCCTTGCCCCAGAGGATGGCGACGAGCGGACCGCCCCGGGCCACGAGCGCGCGGATGGCGGCGTCCGTCACCAGCTCCCAGCCCAGGCCGCGATGCGAGGCGGGATCGCCGGCCCGGACCGTCAGCACCCGATTGAGCAGCAGGACGCCCTGCTCCGTCCATCCGGACAGGTCGCCGGTGGCGGGTGGGGCCGCCCCCGTGTCCGCGGCCAGCTCCCGATAGATGTTCGCGAGGCTGCGGGGAAGGGGCCGGGTGGCGGGATCGACGGCGAAGCTGAGCCCGACGGCGTGCCCGACCGTCGGGTACGGGTCCTGCCCCACGATGACCACGCGCACCCTGTCCAGCGGGGTGGTGAACGCCCGCAGGATGTGCGGCGCATCCGGAAGGACCCGCAGCCCGTTGTCCAGATCTGCCGCGAGTGATGCCGCGAGCTGGTGCAGGACCGGTTCGACGGGCTTGAGCGCGGCTGCCCAGTCCTCGGGGACCAGCTCCTCGATGCCTGCGGGAGCAGCGAACGGGAAGACGGATTCGTTCGGCGAGGGCGGGTTGGAGGTCGGTGTCCTCCCGCCACCGGTCTTTCGCACGGTACCCGTGGTGGAGGAGGCAGGGAGGTCGAAGAGGGCGCCGTCGTCGTGGGTCATGGCACCATTCTTCCGCGCCGCCGCGACGCCGTCCGCTCGAATGACATGCCTGTAATTCCCCACTACCATTGGGTAGTAGTTGTGCCAACTGAAGGAAGGCGGTAGTGGACATGGCTGAGCCGATGCGGCAGCCTGCCGACGCGGCCTCCGGACAGGACGCGAAACTGGCCCTGGGCGACCGCGAGCAGCGCATGCTCGCACTCGAACGCGAGTGGTGGAAGTACTCCGGCGCGAAGGAGCAGGCCATCCGGGACCTTTTCAACATGTCCGCCACGCACTACTACCAGGTGCTCAACGCGCTGATCGATACCGAGGCGGCGCTCGCGCACGACCCCATGCTCGTGAAGCGGCTGAGGCGGCTGAGGTCCACCCGCCAGAAGGCACGCTCCGCACGCCGTCTCGGCGCGGACATCTAGAACTGCCCGCTACCCCGACGAGCGAAGGACCGCCCTCACCCATGACCGAGCACCCGCGGGACGAGTTCGACAGGGTCCCGGAGGCTTCAGCGCGCCAGGGCGTCCACCGGGAGCGGCTGACCCCTGCCGGATCGAGCGGTCTCGGCCTCAAGATCGCCGTGGGAGTCCTCGCGCTCCTGGTCGGCCTGGGCGCCTACTTCATCCTTCCCGGGCTGGGCCTCGCGGGAGGTGGCAGTACCTCGGTGTCGGCAACCGGGCAGTCCACCGCGTCCGGCCCGGCCTCCGATGCGTCGCCGGCGGGGAACGACGACGCGAGCACGGATGCGACGGAGGAACCCTCCTCGAACAGCTCCGCCTCGGACGAGGACGCGGACGAGGACGGTTCCGACCGGGCACAGACCGTGAACGTCCTCAACGGCACCGGCGCCCCCGGCCTGGCCTCCGTGGCGGCCGGCCGGTTGGCATCCGCCGGGTGGACCTCGGCGCTTCCCGGGAACTGGGCCGGCGCTCCCGTGGACGCCTCCGTGGTCTTCTACAACGGCGAGGCACAGCGGGCCGGCGCCGAGGCGCTGGCGGAGGACCTGGGTATCACGAACCTCGTCGACAGCGCCGAGGTCTCGCCCGATATCTCCGTCGTGCTCGGACCCGAGTTCCAGTAACCTGCAGTCCGAGAGGTGGCCGGAACGGCATCCCGGAGTGCACCCTGCGACAGCGGGGCAAGGGTTCTCCGACGCGCCCAATCGGCTTGCACTCACGGGGTGGGAGTGCTAATTATTGAGTTAGCACTCGCGCGCGCAGACTGCTAAGAAGCGCGTGACGGGTGAAGCAGGCAAACCTCTGTGGTGAGGGTGGAGCAGGAACGTGAAAGAGATCGTTCCGGCATCGCCCGGCCGTCGCGGGCACCACACGCAGGCAAGCATTAATGTGCTGAAATGCAACCGTCCCGAAAGGACCTAAGCCGTTATGGCCAAGATCATTTCTTTTGATGAAGAGGCCCGACGCGGCCTCGAGCGAGGCCTCAATATCCTCGCTGACGCCGTCAAGGTAACGCTCGGCCCCCGTGGTCGCAACGTCGTACTCGAGAAGAAGTGGGGCGCCCCCACGATCACGAACGACGGCGTGTCCATCGCCAAGGAGATCGAGCTCGACGACCCGTTCGAGAAGATCGGCGCAGAACTCGTCAAGGAAGTTGCCAAGAAGACGGACGACGTCGCCGGCGACGGAACCACCACCGCCACCGTGCTTGCCCAGGCCCTCGTCAAGGAAGGCCTGCGCAACGTCGCGGCCGGAGCTGACCCCCTGAGCCTGAAGCGTGGCATCGAGAAGGCCGTCAAGGCCGTCACCGACGAGCTGCTCGCCTCCGCGAAGGAGATCGAGACCAAGGAGGAGATCGCGGCTACGGCCTCCATCTCCGCGGGTGACACGCAGATCGGTGACCTGATCGCCGAAGCCCTCGACAAGGTGGGCAAGGAAGGCGTCATCACCGTCGAGGAGTCGAACACCTTCGGCCTCGAGCTCGAACTCACCGAGGGTATGCGCTTCGACAAGGGCTACATCTCGGGCTACTTCGTCACCGACGCCGAGCGCCAGGAGACGGTCCTCGAGGATCCCTACATCCTGATCGTCAACTCGAAGATCAGCAACGTGAAGGACCTTGTCGCCGTCCTCGAGAAGGTCATGCAGTCCGGCAAGCCGCTGCTGATCATCGCGGAGGACATCGAAGGCGAAGCCCTCGCCACCCTCGTGGTCAACAAGATCCGCGGCACCTTCAAGTCCGTCGCCGTCAAGGCCCCGGGCTTCGGTGACCGCCGCAAGGCGCAGCTCGCGGACATCGCGATCCTCACCGGTGGCCAGGTCATCGCCGAGGAAGTCGGCCTCAAGCTCGAGACCGCCACCCTCGACCTGCTCGGCACCGCCCGCAAGGTCGTCGTGACCAAGGATGAGACCACTATCGTCGAGGGAGCCGGCGACGCCGACGCCATCGCCGGTCGCGTGGCCCAGATCCGCGCCGAGATCGAGAACTCCGACTCCGACTACGACCGCGAGAAGCTGCAGGAACGCCTGGCCAAGCTGGCCGGCGGCGTTGCAGTCATCAAGGCCGGTGCCGCTACCGAGGTCGAACTCAAGGAGCGCAAGCACCGCATCGAGGACGCAGTCCGCAACGCCAAGGCTGCCGTCGAAGAGGGCATCGTCGCCGGTGGCGGCGTCGCACTCATCCAGGCCGGTGCCAAGGCCTTCGCCAACCTGCAGCTCGAGGGTGACGAGGCAACGGGTGCGAACATCGTCCGCGTCGCCATCGACGCACCGCTCAAGCAGATCGCGTTCAACGCCGGGCTCGAGCCGGGCGTCGTCGTCGACAAGGTCCGCGGTCTCCCCGCCGGTCACGGCCTGAACGCCGCTACCGGTGTCTACGAGGACCTGCTGGCTGCCGGCGTCAACGACCCCGTGAAGGTCACCCGTTCGGCGCTGCAGAACGCGGCGTCCATCGCGGGCCTGTTCCTCACCACGGAGGCCGTCGTGGCCGACAAGCCGGAGAAGGCAGCTCCTGCCGGCGGCGGCGGCGACGACATGGGCGGCATGGGCGGTATGGGCGGCTTCTAGTCCCCATCGCTGGTCGCGCCACCCGCGCACAATACGAACAAGGGCGGCACTCCCGAAAGGGGGTGCCGCCCTTTTCCGATGTCGACACCGACAGGATCGCGCCCGCACCCGGTGAATCAGCTCAGGAACATGCGCGCGTTGCTCTGCTCGGCGTCGGCGTACTGCTGGCTGGCGACGTTGAGGGCGGCATTGATGCCGGCGAGGGATTCCTCGACCTGCTGCTGGGTGGCCCGCCACTGCAGGATCAGCTGCTGGAAATTGGTGGCCGCCTGCCCGGTCCACAGCCCCTCCAGTTCACGAAGACCGGCCTGCATGGAGTTGACCTCCGCCTGCAGCCTCGTGATGGTGCCCTGCACCTGGTTGCTCTTGGCCGCCAAGCTGTCGGTGTCTACGTTGAAGAATGCCATGCTGTGCTCCCGTGTGCTCGCGCTTCCTTGACGCGTCCGACGCTAGGGCACGGCGGCGAGGGGTCAGCGGTCGTCGCGGCCTTTGTGGATAACCGGCTTCGTCGACGGAGCGTGCGGCGGGGTGATCCCGCTCGAGTACACGGGTTCGGAGGCGGGGCCCGTACTGTCCTCCACACCAGCATCGTCGTCCGGCTCGTCCGCCGGCACGTGGGGGAGCCGAATGGACAGGGTGGCACCGCCCCGGGGTGTCTCCTCCAGCCGCACCGTGCCGTCGTGCTGCGCGACGAGTGCGGCCACGATGGCGAGTCCGAGCCCCGTTCCGCCCGTCTCGCGGTGGCGGGACGTGTCCGCCCGGTAGAACCGCTCGAAGACCTTGGCAGCGTCGTCCTCGGAGATGCCCGGGCCGTGGTCCCGTACCTCGAGGACGGAGTCGCTGGTGCCGTGCAGTACCGGCGCGACGCCGACGGCGATCTCGATGGGAGAGCCCTCCGGGGTGTAGCGGAGCGCGTTGGTCATCAGGTTGGCGACCACCTGGCGGAGACGGGCCTCGTCACCGCGTGTGGGAGCGGAGCGCGGATTCCCGCCGTCGAGGCCGATGACGGTGATGGACCGGTCCGGCGCCGTGGCGCGAGCGTCGAAGGCGGCGTCGTGGCCGAGCACCATGAGGTCCACGGGCTTCACCTCCGGGGGCCGCTGTTCATCGATCCTGGCGAGCGTGAGCAGGTCCTCGACGAGCTGGCCCATGCGGATCGCCTCGCTCTCGATCCTGCCCATCGCGGTGGCGATGTCCTCGTCCTTCTGCAGGGCCCCGTGCCGGTAGAGCTCCGAGTATCCCCGGATGGTGACGAGCGGCGTCCTGAGCTCGTGGGAGGCGTCCGCGACGAAGCGGCGCATCTTCGCCTCGGAGGCGGTCCTGGCGGCGAACGCCCGCTCGATGTGCGCGAGCATCGCGTTGAGGGACCGCGACAGCCGCCCGATCTCGGTCGCGGGGCGCTCGACGGCGACGCGGCGGGAGAGGTCCCCGGTGGCGATGGCGGCGGCGGTCCGCTCCACCCGGGCGAGCGGGGCGAACTGCCGCGTCACGGCGAGAAAGGCGATGATCGAGGCGAGCGCGGTCGTGACCAGGCCCGAGGTGAAGATGATCTCCGTCGACTCCTGCACCGACTCGTTGACGGTGTTCAGGCGGGAGGCGATGGCGAGGTACCCCTCGCCGTTGGCGAACGGGAAGACGCGCACCCGCCAGCCCTGGCTCGAGGGGGCGGTCCCCGGGACGTCGAAGCCCGAACTCTCGAGGTCCGTGATCCGGCCCGGGGTGAGTCCGTCCAGCTCGGGAACGTCCGCGGCGTCCGAGGACTGGTTCTCGGCGACGATGGAGGCACCCCGGTCGAGGATCGCCGCGTAGTAGCGCAGGACCGTCCCGTCATCAGCGGGGACCTCGGAATAGATGGTTTCCGAGACCACTTTCGCGTTGGTGAGGATGTCGGCGTCGAGCCTGTCCACGAGTCCCTGCCGCAGCAGGGACACGGTGGCCAGGCCCGTGATGCCGACGGTCACGATCATGAGGAGCATGATGATCGCGACCAGCTGCGAGCGGAGGGACGCCGCGTTCCAACGCTTGATCAAGGGAGGGGCGCTACCGCTTGTCGGCGGAGCGGAGCAGGTATCCCACGCCGCGCTTCGTCTGGATCAGGGCGACGGCGTCGGAGTTCCGGTCGATCTTCCGGCGCAGGTACGAGATGTAGGACTCCACGATGGACGCGTCCCCGTTGAAGTCGTATTCCCAGACGTGGTCGAGGATCTGTGCCTTCGAGAGGACGCGGTTGGGATTCATCATGAGGTAGCGCAGGAGCTTGAACTCGGTGGGGGAGAGGTCGATCGTCTCTCCTCCGCGCCGGACCTCGTGTGCGTCGTCGTCGAGTTCGAGGTCGGCGACGCGGATCACGGCGTCGTCGTCCTCGAGCGGGTGCGTGCGCCGCAGGACGGCACGGATGCGGGCGACCACCTCGTCGAGGCTGAACGGCTTGGTGACGTAGTCGTCCCCGCCGACCGTCAGGCCGGTGACCTTGTCCTCGGTGTCGTCCCGCGCCGTCAGGAAGACGACGGGGAAGTGGCGGCCGGCGGCCCGCAGGCGCCGGGTGACGGTGAATCCGTCCATGTCGGGGAGCATGACGTCGAGCACGGCGAGATCGGGGTTGTGCGCCTCGGCGGCCGCGAGGGCGTCGCGTCCGTTCGCGGCGGCGACGACGTCGAAGCCGGCGAACCGCAGCGAGGTCGAGAGGAGCTCGCGGATGTTCGGTTCGTCGTCGACGACCAGCAGTTTCGCTTCGGGGACTGTTTTCTTCACGGCACCAGTATCCGCACGTTGTCTGTGAATTGGCTGAGCCGTCGCTGCAGACTTGCTCAGGAGTCCCTGGGCTCCTTGTCGCCGATCGCCGCTGCGTCGAGGATCCGGTAGGCGTACCCCTGTTCGGCGAGGAACCGCTGGCGCTTGGCGGCGAAGTCCTGGTCGAGGGTGTCCCGGGCGACGACGGTGTAGAAGCGTGCGGCCCGGCCGTCGCTCTTCGGCCGGAGGAGCCGGCCGAGGCGCTGTGCCTCCTCCTGCCGCGATCCGAAGGACCCGGAGACCTGGATCGCGACCGATGCCTCGGGGAGGTCGATCGAGAAGTTGGCGACCTTGGAGACCACGAGCACGTGGATCTCACCCGCCCGGAAGGCGTCGAAGAGCCGCTGGCGTTCCCGCACGGTCGTCTCGCCCTTGATGACGGGGGCCGCGAGTCGCGCGGCGAGGTCGTCCAGCTGGTCGATGTACTGGCCGATCACGAGCAGCTGCTCGCCCCGGTGGGCAGCGACGAGCTTCTCCACCACGTCCGACTTCGTGTCCGACGTCGCGCACAGGCGGTACTTGTCGGCGTCGTCGGCCATGGCATACGCGACGCGCTCGTCCCGCGGCAGGTCCACCCGGACCTCGACGCAGTCGGCGGGTGCGATGTAGCCCTGGGCCTCGATGTCCTTCCACGGCGCGTCGTACCGTTTCGGCCCGATGAGCGAGAACACCTCTCCCTCCCGGCCGTCCTCGCGGACGAGGGTCGCCGTGAGCCCGAGCCTGCGGCGTGCCTGGAGGTCGGCGGTCATCTTGAAGATCGGTGCCGGGAGGAGGTGGACCTCGTCGTACACGATCAGGCCCCAGTCATTCGCGTCGAGCAGCTCGAGGTGCGGGTACAACCCGCCGCGCTTCGTCGTGAGGACCTGGTAGGTCGCGATCGTCACCGGCCGCACCTCCTTCACGGCCCCCGAGTACTCCCCGATCTCGTCCTCGGTCAGCGAGGTGCGCTTGAGCAGCTCGTCCTTCCACTGCCGGGCCGACACCGTGTTGGTGACGAGGATGAGCGTCGTGGTCTGGCTCGTGGCCATGGCCGCGGCCCCCACGAGGGTCTTCCCCGCTCCGCACGGCAGGACGACGACGCCGGAGCCGCCGGACCAGAAGTTCTCGACGGCGAGCTGCTGGTACGGGCGCAGCGTCCAGCCGTCCTCGGCCAGCGCGATGGGATGCGGCGTCCCGTCGACGTAGCCCGCGAAGTCCTCGGCGGGCCACCCGAGCTTGAGCAGCAGCTGCTTCAGCTGTCCGCGCTGGGACGAGTGCACGACGACGGTCTCGCCGTCGATCCTCGGCCCGAGCAGGGGCTGGATCTTCTTGGCGTGCAGGACCTCCTCGAGCACCGGATAGTCGGAGGTCCGCAGCACGAGGCCGTGCTGGGGGTCCTTCTCGAGGCGGAGCCTGCCGTAGCGCGACATCGTGTCCTCGATGTCGATGAGGAGGGCGTGCGGCACGGGGAAGCGCGAGTACTTCAGGAGCGTGTCGAGGACCCGCTCGGCATCCAGTCCGGCGGCACGTGCGTTCCACAGCCCGAGCGGCGTGAGCCGGTAGCTGTGCACGTGCTCGGGGGCTCGCTCGAGCTCGGCGAACGCGGCGATCGCGTGGCGCGCCTCGGTGGCCTGCTCGTGGTCCACCTCGAGCAGGATGGTCTTGTCGCTCTGGACGATCAGCGGCCCGTCAGCCATCTGCGGGGCTCCCTTCAAGGATTTCCACGTCCATGACGCGGTGCACGGACACGACTTTCTCCACCTGCTTCTCGGGATCGAACACCCGCAGGCGCCCTCCCGATACCGAGAGTGGAACAAGGACCTGGCGCACGTGATTCCCTTCGCTGTCGGCGGTGCCGAGGCGGATGCGGCTGCGCGACCGGATGGCCGCCCGCAGGGTCTCCAGTCCGAGGAGGACCTCGTTGTCGGAACCGGACGCTGAGTCGGCGGGCCCCGGCCGCGCCGAGCGCAGCACGCTGACCTGTGCCGCGATCTCCTCCTCGGCGACCGACCAGGGGTTGAGCCGTGACCGGAGCTGTTCCGGCGAGACCCGGGCGGCCGGCGCCGGCTCGGCATCGGAGGGCGCCTTCGCGACGGCAGCCACGGCGTCCGCTGCCGGTGTGAACCCGAGATCCCGCAGGAGCGCGGTCAGTTCCGGGGGAGAGGCGGCCGACACCAGGACGGTCGGCGCCACCTGCAGGATCCCGAGCGCCGTCGCACGAGGGTCCGCCAGGACGGCCGCGGCGACCGCGTCGTCGTCCGTGCGCAGGTAGCTCCCGGCGCGCCCGACCCGGAGGCTGCCGTACCGCGAGGCGGTGTCCTCGACGAGGTAGGTCAGGGCCTGGGGGATCTCCGTGGCGGAGGAGGTGCGCAGGAAGGCGAGGATCGACTCCGCGTCCTCGCCCGCGTCGAGCGCCGAGCGGATGGAGTCGGCGGAGAAGCGGTAGGTGGTGGCCGGTCCCTGTCCTTCCGGTGTGGACATCCGCAGCAGCCCCCGTGCCACCTCGGGCTGCAGGTACCCGGGAGCGACGGCGGTGAGGTCGGCCTGCAGGACGACGTGGGACACCGGGGCCGGCAGGGCCCGGCGGATGCCGTCGGCGGCCTCCTCGAAGCGTCCCTCCGCCACGAGGCGCCCCGCGTCGGTGAGCGCACCGCTTCCCGTCAGGCCCAGTGACGCCGCCTCGGTCAGCATGCCCGGAATCAGGCGGGCGAAGCGCCGGTGCAGCCGCGGCTGGTGCCAGGTGGCGAGCGAGATGACGGACTGTTCGGTGAGGACCGGCACCGCGGCCGGGCCGGCCGCAGGCCCGCCGTCCTCTTCAGGGCCGGCACCCGAGAGGTCGGTGGCCACGGCCAGGAACCGCTGGCGCACCATCGGTGCATCGGGACGGGACGCCTCGGCGGCGAGGGCGTTGACGGCCGTCCCGTCGGGCAGCCGGGAACCGACCAGGGCCGGTGCGCGGTCCACGGCCAGCCATCCCTCGACCAGGAGGAGCCACTGGGCCTCGCGGTCCAGCGCTTCCCAGGCGTCGAGGCGCGAGGTCTTCCAGCGCGAATCGTCGGGGTCGAGGGTCAGGAGCCCGACGGCGGCCGCGAGTTCCAGCAGCCAGGCGGCCTCGCCGTCGTCGCTGCGCAGCGCCTCGCGGACGCGTCGCAGCTCCCGCACGCCGACTCCTCCGGAGCGGAGCGTGGAGACCGGGGTGGCAGCGACGGATCCGAGGAGGGCGGTCACGACGCGGAGGGTCTCCGCGATCGCGCCGAAGGCGGCGTTGTCCCGCAGGCTCGCGCGCGTGATCCGTTCCGCCCCGACGGGCGGGGTCGCCTCGAGGGCCGGGAAGACCACGTGGCCGCGGAGCGCCATGCCCACTCCCCGCGGGAGTTCGACGTGGAGGGCGTCCAGCGGTGCCAGCAGGCAGCGGTCCAGCAGCCAGCGCACGGCGGGCGAGGCCCCGCCCCCGCCCCCCGTCGCCGTCGAGCCGACCGGGGCATCGCGCAGCCGGTACAGCAGCGGTTCCGCGTCCTCGGGAGCGCCGGCCAGGAGGCGGCGCCATGCAGCCGGATCGGCCACGACGCCGTCGAGCACCTGCGCGGCGGACGCAGCGGTCATCGCGTCGGTGGGCGTTCCGCTGTCGACGAGGGCCACGGCATGGACCAGCGCCGGTCCATAGCGCGGGACCGACCGGGCAAGGGTGCGGAAGGGCCGCCCGAGACCTGCGGGGTAGGGTCCCAGGGCATCGGCCAGCGCTCCGACCGGCAGGAAGCCATCCTCCGCAGAACCGACGACGAGGGCCCTCCGTCCGAGGTCGGCGAGGATCGTATCGAGCGCTTCGGCCTGCGCCGTCGTGAAGGCGGACACCAGGCGCTCCCGGGTCACGGCAGTGCCGTCGTCCTCGCCGAGGACCACGATTGCCTCGAGGACCTGGAGTTGGGGGCGCGACACGTTGTCGAGGGCGCGCTGCAGGCTGACCCTGGTGGATGCCCTCGCCGCGAGCGCGGCGAAATCAGGCACCGGGGGGAGGATGAGGTCGGGCCGGACGGCAAGCAGGCTCCGCAGTTCGTCATCGCTCCGGAGGGCCAGCTGTTCGGCCAGTGCTCGGATCGCGGACATCCCCTCAAGGTTACCCGGCGCCTCCGACAGGGCGAGGAATCCCTGCTCCGCCGGGTTACTGCCGACGAAGCCGGGTTACTGCCGGTGGGGCCGGGCTGCTGCCGTCGAAGCGGTCAGGACCTCCGGCGGGAGGCGGCCGACGAGACGACGGCCGCGGCCATCAGCAGGAAGGCGATCGGCAGGCAGAAGTAGGTGGCGAGCACGAAACCGGGCCATACCGCCCCCTGGAGGAAGGCGGTGAGGAGGATCGCGGCGAGCGACACCAGGCCGATAGCGGCGAACGCGACGGCGAGGACCATCAGCGCCCGACGGAGGCGGGAGGACTGCCCGGACCCACCGCCGGTGCCCTGCAGGGGGTGCTCGGGGGAGGGGCGCGGTGCCGGTTCGTTCGGGATCATAGCCGTCCCAGACTACAAGAACCCCGGCAGGGGAGCCGCCGGAAAAGCTATATCCTAGGAGACACAGACTTCCCCGGCGGTGGCGGTGCGCCTGGGCACCAGGTGGTGTCCCCGCACCCGGGACCGGAACCGCAGGCGCATCCCGCCCGGTACAGCTAAGAAGAGGTAACGACGTGCCCATCGGCAAAGTGAAGTGGTTCGACGCGGACAAGGGATTCGGATTCCTCGCCACGGATGACGGCAAGGAGGTGTTCCTGCACGCCTCCGCGCTCCCCGCCGGCGTGAGCGAGGTCAAGGTCGGCACCAAACTGGAGTTCGGTGTGGCGGACGGCCGCCGCGGACCCTCCGCATTGTCGGCGCGCATCCTCGAGCAGGCACCGTCCGTGGTCAAGGCGACGCGGAAGAGTGCGGATGACATGGCCGTCATCACGGAAGACCTCATCAAACTCCTCGACGGAGTGTCCAACGGGCTCCGCAAGGGGCGCTACCCCGAGAAGTCCCACGCTTCGAAGGTCGCCGCCGTCCTGAGGGCGGTTGCCGACGACCTCGACGCGTAGGCTTCCACCATGACCTCGAGCAACCTGGAGACCGCCGACGGCGCCGCTCCGACCGACGCCGGAGCCGCACCCACTGAGGCCACCCCCGCGGAAGCAGCGCGGAAACCGCGGGTGTCGCGCCGCATCCCGAAGTCCGACGCCGTGCTCGAAGCGGCCGTTGACAGGGCTCGCCGCGGAGTGCTCGAGGTCGCTCCCGAGGCGCAGGTGGGCCGTCATGTGTCCGCCACGATCGAGGGCGAGCGCCTCGTCACCCACCGGTTCGAGGCCTTCGTGCCCGGATACGGCGGCTGGCAGTGGTACGCCAGCGTCGCCCGGGTCGCCCGCAGCAAGGACGTGACGGTCTGCGAGGTGGGACTGCTGCCCTCTGCGGCTTCGCTGCTGGCACCCGAGTGGCTGCCGTGGTCGGAGCGGGTCCGCCCCGAGGACTCGGAGCCGGACGAGACGCCCTCGAATGGAACGCCGTCGGACGAGGTTCCTGCCGCTCCGGATCAGGACCAGGCGCCGGACGACGCATCCGCAGAGGACGCCGGGCGGGACGCGGGGTCGCGCGAGGAAGCAGGGGACGGCGACGACGCCGGCCCCCTGGACGGTGCCGCTGGGACGTCCGCGGACCGGACCGATGACGCGACGAGCCGCGACGCCGAAGGGCAGCCCGACGCCGGGTGATGCAGCAGTGGCGCCGGAACCGAAGAGGAGGGGCTTGAGCACCTTCCGATCGCTCGGGATCCACAACTACAGGCTCTGGTTCATCGGAGCACTGATCTCCAACATCGGTACCTGGATGCAGCGTACTGCCCAGGACTGGCTCGTCTACGACATCCTCACACCGCAGAACGCGTCCGCCCTGGGGATCGTGATGGCGCTCCAGCTCGGGCCGCAGCTCGTCATCGCCCCCTGGGCCGGGCTGATCGCGGACACGGTCGACCGGCGACGCCTCCTCGCCACCACGCAGGTCGCCATGGCCCTGCTCGGAGTGGGTCTCGGCCTGCTGGTCCTCCTCGATGTCGCCGTGCTGTGGCATGTCTACGCCTTCGCCCTGGCGCTCGGGGTCGTGTCGGCCTTCGACGCACCGGCCCGCCAGGCGTTCGTCTCCGAGCTGGTGCGCGACGACTACCTCCCCAACGCCGTGGCCCTCAACAGTGCGTCCTTCAACGGAGCCCGCCTCGTCGGGCCCGCCGTCGCAGGCCTGCTCACGGCCGGCGTGGGCCCGGGCTGGGTCTTCCTCATCAATGCCCTGACCTTCGGCGCGATGGTCTACGTCCTCCTCGCCATGCGGGCGTCGGAGCTGAACCGGCAGCCGCGGCAGGCGCCGGGCAAGGGCCGGATCCGTGAGGGCTTCCGCTACGTACGCCACCGGCCGGACCTGCTGATCGTGATGCTCGCGATCTTCATCGTCGGCACCTTTGGGCTCAACTTCGCCGTCTTCATCGCCGCCATGGCCCGCACCGAGTTCGGGCAGGATGCGGGGGTCTTCGGCGTCCTGTCATCGGTGATGGCCGTAGGGTCGGTCGCCGGAGCCCTGCTGTCCGCCCGACGGGACCGACCACGGCTGCGGTTCATCTTCGGGGCATCGGCCGCGTTCGGCGTCGCCTGCATCCTCGCCGCCGTGGCCCCGAACCTCTGGCTGTTCGGAGCGGCCCTCGTGCCGGTGGGGCTGTTCGCGCTGACGCTGATGACCAGCGCCAACGCCTACGTGCAGACGACCACGGACCCGGTGATGCGCGGTCGCGTCATGGCCCTCTACTTCGCCATCTTCCTCGGCGGGACCCCGCTGGGCGCGCCCGTCGTGGGCTGGGTGTCCGACGCCTTCGGCCCGAGGTGGAGCCTCGGGGTGGCCGCCGCCTCGGGGCTCATTGCGGCCGCGGCGGGCATCTTCTGGGCCTGGCGGTACCACGAGGTGCGGCTGCGCTACGACCGTTCGGCGCCCCGCCGGCTCCGGCTGGACCACGAGGCGACGGACGGGACCTCCTAGAGGAAGTTTCCGACCACGTGGTCGATGCAGGCGATGAGCGCCGAGACGTCCTCGGGATCGATGGCCACGAAGGTGGCGATGCGCAGCTGGTTGCGGCCGAGCTTGCGGTAGGGCTCGACGTCGACGATGCCGTTCGCGCGCAGGATGGCGGCGATGCGTGCCGCGTCCACGGTGTCGTCGAAGTCCACCGTCACGATCACGTTGGAGCGGTCCTCGGTGCGGGCCACGTAGGGGCTCGCCACCGGTGAGGCCTCCGCCCACGAGTAGATGCGCCCGGCGGAGTCCGCGGTGCGGGCTGCAGCGAAGGGCAGGCCGCCCTGGGCGTTCAGCCATTCGACCTGCGCGTCCAGCGTGACCAGCGTGGACAGCGACGGGGTGTTGTAGGTCTGGTTCAGGCGGGAGTTGTCGATCGCCGTCTGGAGGTTCAGAAAGTCCGGGATCCACCGGTCGCCGGCGTTGATCCGCGCGGCACGCTCCAGCGCGGCGGGGGAGAAGAGCCCGAGCCACAGGCCGCCGTCGGAAGCGAAGTTCTTCTGCGGGGCGAAGTAGTAGACGTCGGCCTGCGAGACGTCGACGTCGAGGCCGCCGGCCGCGGATGTGGCGTCGACGAGGACCAGGGCGCCGTCGTCCGCCCCCTCCACCCTCCGTACGGGAGCCGCGACCCCTGTCGAGGTCTCGTTCTGCGGCCACGCGTAGGCGTCGACGCCGTCCTCCGCGACGGGGTCGGGGCGGGTGCCGGGCTCGGCGGTGATGATGCTCGATGCGTCGAGGAACGGCGCCTTGTCAGTCGCGGAGGCGAACTTCGAACCGAACTCGCCGAAGGAGAGGTGCTGCGCCTTCCGTTCGACGAGGCCGAACGCCGCCACGTCCCAGAACGCGGTCGACCCGCCGACGCCGAGGACCACCTCGTACCCCTCGGGGGCGCCGAAGAAGGTGCTGAGCCCCTCACGCACCCGCCCCACCAGGTTGCGGACGGGAGCCTGGCGGTGGGAGGTCCCCAGCAGCGACGGCCCGGCGGCCACCAGTGCGTCGATCTGCCCGCTTCGCACCTTCGACGGACCTGCGCCGAAACGCCCGTCCGCGGGCAGCAGGTGTTCGGGGATGCGGGGCAGGTCGCTCATGGTCGCTCCAGCTGTGTCGGTGGCGGGTATCGCCCTCATTCTGCCCCAGCGGCGGTCGGCCCTCCATTTGTGAACGCCGGAGCGGGACACCCCTGCGCCGGCCGGCGGCGGCTCCTGGCTGATTGCCGGGCGCGTCGCGCCATGGGTTAACCTTGGGAGGCGTGGGGCGGAGCTGGCTGTGCCGGCCGTGGCACCCCCACCGGCGTGAGGCATTCCAGCCGCGCGACCTCACCGCACCAAGGAGCTGAACCGCATGACGGACCTCATCGACACCACCGAGATGTACCTGCGGACCATCCTTGAGCTCGAGGAAGAGAACATCGTTGCCCTCCGCGCCCGCATCGCCGAGCGGCTTCGCCACTCGGGTCCGACCGTCTCCCAGACCATCGGCCGCATGGAACGCGACGGACTCGTGGTCGTCTCCGGCGACCGGCACCTCGAACTGACCGAACTGGGGCGCCGCAGGGCCACCGGGGTCATGAGGAAGCACCGCCTCGCGGAGCGGCTCCTGAGCGACGTCATCGGACTCGACTGGGCCTACGTCCACGACGAGGCCTGCCGCTGGGAGCACGTCATGAGCGAGCGCGTGGAGCGCCGGCTCTACGAACTCCTCGGAAAGCCCTCCGAATCTCCCTACGGCAACCCGATCCCGGGGCTCGAGGCCATCGGCGGCGTCCAGTCCGAGCTGTTCACCGACGGCGTCGTCACGCTGCTCTCCGCGATGGGCACGTACTCGCCCGAGAAGCAGGTCACGCTCGTGCGGCTGGCCGAGCCGATCCAGGTGGATCCGGAACTCCTCACGCAGCTCGACGAGGGCGGACTGCGCCCGGGCGCGCAGCTGAACCTCGAGTCCGTCGGAGGGTACGTCTCCGTGCGCGTGCCCGGCGTCGAGGGAGCGCTGGAACTACCTCCCGAGGTGGCGTCCCACGTGTTCGTATCCATCGCGGCGTAACCGCCGTCACCAATAACACACCATTCTGTGACCAGAATGTGACATAACCGGCATTCGTGTTGTACGGTTCATTTCGTGCCAAATTCGCTCTAGATCCGGCACCCTCCTGCAAATCGCCTAGCTCTGCCATTGCTCGAGGTCCGTCCGCACCATCGCATGGCAGAGGCGGGGGAACCAAGTTTCGGGTTTCTTTCGAGAAATCCTTGGGGTGAAGTCGCTGTTACCGCAGCGGCCGGGTGACTCCCATCCGAATCCGACAGCTCACCTCGCAGGCGTTGGGAGAGGTAATCCAACGTGTCCACCAGCTCTTTGCTGGGCCGCCACCGCGCGCCCCAGAACGCCAACCCGCTGACCGCTCTTTCCGCCGCAGTAGCGTCGAACGCAGGATCGGTCGGCCGCCAGGCCGCCGTCATCGCCGCGGCTTCCGGCCTCGTGCTGACCAGCGGAGTTGCAGCCAACGCCGCCGATCTCCAGCCGCAGCGCGACGTCGCATCCTCCAGCATCACCCTTCCCTCGGCCCGCCAGGCCGTCGTCGCGTCGTCCAAGACCGTCGTGTCCTTCAACAGGACCGCGGTGAAGGTCCACGCCAAGCCGGTCGTCGCCAAGAAGGCCCCGGTCGTCGAAGCCCCCGTCGCTCCGGCTCCCGTCGTCGAGGCTCCTGCTGCTGAGGCTCCCGCCGCTCCCGCTCCCGTCGTGAAGGCTCCCGCAGCTCCGGCTCCCGCCGTCCAGGCTGCCGCTGCCGTCCAGGCCGTCGCTGCTCCCGCGCCGGCTCCCGCAGCTGCCCCTGCACCTGCCCCCGCCCCTGCACCTGCTCCCGCACCCGCACCTGCTCCCGCACCCGCACCTGCTCCCGCCCCTGCGGTCTCCTCTGGTGTCGCCGCGACGATCGCCGCCGCTGCCAAGGGCCAGCTCGGCGTCATGCAGGACTGCACGCGCCTGGCCAGCAACTCCCTCGCCGCTGCCGGCATCAACTTCCACGGCTGGCCGGCAGGCTACCTCTCCCTGGGCCGCACCGTGAGCGCCGGCGAGGCCATCCCGGGCGACCTCATCTACTACGCCGACGGCGGCATGGGCGCAGCCCACATCGCTGTCTACATCGGTGGCGGCCAGGCCGTCCACGGTGGATTCAACGGCAACACCACGGTGATCGCACCGGCCGAGCTCGGCTCGGGTGGCGTGTACATCCGCGTCGGCGGCTGATCACCGCACGCACCAGGATCAGGGAACCGGCACGCTGTGCCGGTTTCCTGCGTTTAAGCGGTCGCAGGAGGAGCCCGGGTGCGGTACGTCAAGCCCGCCCGGCCGGGGTTCGCCGCAGGCGGGTCTCCGGCTTACCCTTGCAGTGTCAATCCGAAGCTCTTCTCCCGTACCCGGGATGGCAACCGGTTGCGGGGAACAGGTCAGCAATGAGGCCAACGCATGCGCACTCTTGTTCTGAATGCTGGGTATGAACCACTTGCGGTCATCACATTCCGCCGGGCGCTGGTGCTTGTGCTCACGGGGAAGGCGAGCGTCGTCGCCGAGGACGGCGAACCGGTCGTCGGCCCCACCGAGATCCTCGGGAGACCCTCGGTGATCCTCCTCAACCGCTACGTGAAGATCCCGTACCGCCACGACCTGACAGCCACGCGGCGGGGGGTGCTGCGTCGCGACAACCACCTGTGCGCCTATTGCGGCAAGACCGCCTCGACCATCGACCATGTCCTGCCGCGCTCCAGGGGCGGAGGGGACACCTGGGAGAACCTCGTGGCCTGCTGCCTGAAGTGCAACAACGCCAAGGGGGACAAGACCCTCGGCAGCCTCGGCTGGAAGCTGCGCATCGTGCCGATGCCTCCGCGGGGACCGCAGTGGCAGATCCGCGAGCTCGAGAAGCCGGCGCCGCAATGGAACGAGTTCCTCAGCGAGACCGCTGCGTGATCCTCGACGTACCGGAGTTCGACGCCGTGGTCCTCGCGGGTGGCAGGTCCTCCCGGCTCGGCGGCGTGCCGAAGGCCGGACTGGTCCTGGAGGGCACGACCCTGCTCCAGCGCACCTGCGCAGCCCTCGCCTGCGCCGGGCGCCTGACGGTCGTGGGGCCGGAGCCCGACGACGCCGGACGGCTTCCCCCTGCGGCAGTGTTCGTGCGGGAGGAACCCGCTTTCGCGGGACCGGCAGCGGCGGTCGTCGCCGGATTCCGGGCGGGACCAGGACGAAGGGCGCCGTGGTGCGCCGTCGTCGCCTGCGACATGCCCCGCATCGCCGTCCTTCTCGAGGTGCTGCTCCGGGAGGCTGCCGCGGGAGCACCGGAGTCCCTGGTCGCGGTCGACGACGGGCGTGAACAGCCGCTGGCCGCGCTGTACCGGAGCGCCGACCTCGCGGCCGCCATCGACGCCGTCCTCGCGCACGGACCTGCCGACAACCTGTCCATGCGCAGCCTCCTTGCTAGTGTGAAGACAAGACCAGTCCCGGTTGCGCCGGGCACAACGCACGACGTCGACACCTGGAACGATGCCCGAGCGCTGGGAATCGACGTCCCCTAGTAACGCCCGGAGGGCCCATGGACGATCGGAACAAGCTGCTGCACGACTGGACCGAGCAACTGCTCGCCGCCTTCGAGATCGACGGGACGGACGTGGACATCGACGCCGTCCTGGGCCTGGCGGGGAAGGCGGCGCACGGCGTCGTCCGCCCGGCGGCCCCCCTGACCACCTTCGTCGTCGGCTACGCTGCCGGCCTCGCCGTCGGCAGCGGACAGGCCGACGAGAAGCTGGCGATGCGGTCGGCGATGGCTGTGGCCGACGCGCTCTGCGCGAAGGCCGCGGCGGAAGGGAGCCCGGAATGAGCGAGAACACCGGAGCCCGCGACGTCGACTGGAGGACCGCCCGCGCGCTGGCGCACGGAGCCGGGCGCCCGCTGCCGTTCCAGACGGTGAACCTCGCGGATGCCCTCGGTCAGACGCTCGCCGAGCCGGTCCATGCCCTGCAGGCCATTCCGCACTATGCGTCGTCGGCGATGGACGGCTGGGCCGTCAACGGGGAGCCCCCGTGGAAGCTCGTGCGCCCCGCGGAGGACCATGCCCGGGGCAGGCCCGCACCCCACGCCGACTCGGGCGGGATCTCGCTCGCCCCGGGTGAGGCGACGTTCATCCTCACGGGCGGCGTGGTTCCCCGGAACACCCTCGGCATCCTCCGCACGGAGCACGGATCGATCCGCGGGGACCTGCTGGACCGCAACGAGGCCGCCCGGCCCGGCGAGCCGTCGCTGCATGAGCACATCCGGCCGGCAGGCGAGGAAGCAGAGGAAGGCTCCATGGCCATTCCCGCCGGCGTCGTCCTCAACCCGGCGCAGATCGCGCTGGCCGCGGTGTGCGGGCACGACACGCTCGCTGTCCTGAGGGCACCGCGCGTGTCCCTGCTCATGACCGGCGACGAGGTCATCGATCACGGCCTGCCGCATCCCGGTCAGGTCCGTGACACCTTCGGGCCGCAGCTCCCGGGGTTCGTCGCGATGCTCGGCGGCCACGTCGACGTCGCCAGCCGGGCGAAGGACGACCTCGACGACGTCGTGGCGGCGATCAGCGCGGAGCCGACCGACGAGTCCTCGCTCGCACGGGCATCGGGTGACGTCCTGATCACGACCGGCGGGACGGGGAGTTCCTCGGCCGACCACATCCGCCGCGCCCTCGCCGAACTCGGGGCCGAGCTTCTCATCGACGGTATCGCCATGCGGCCGGGACACCCGACCCTCCTCGCGCGGCTGCCCGACGGCCGCTTCCTGGTGGGACTCCCCGGCAACCCCCTGGCCGCCATGATGGCGATGCTCACCGTCACCGCACCGCTGCTCGCAGGCCTGAGGGGCACCGCCCTCGAGGAACCCGTCGCCGTCACCAGCGCCGACGCGTTCGAGCCCCTGCAGGGCAGGAGCCGGCTGGTGCCCTACCGGCTCGAGTCCGGGAGGGCCGTCCCGAGCACCCACCAGCGCTCGGGCATGCTGCGCGGGCTGGCCGGGGCCGACGGCGTGATGGTCGTTCCTGCAGCAGGCTGCGAGCCGGGCGACGACGTCCCGTCGCTCCCGCTGCCCTGGGTCGGCTGACCCGGGCGGCGATGCGGGAGCCAGGGCGCTCCCTTCGCCGGAGGGATTCCGCCCCGGCGCCCGTCCCTCCCGTGCTGTCCACCTCCTCGTCCGGTGGACGACGGTGCCGGGAGGTGGCTGGAGTCAACTAACCTCGTCCTAGGGCCGAGGTTAAGGAGTGCCGGATGAACCGGGTTACACAGCGACGCCGCATCACGAAGTTCCGCATCGGAGCGCAGACCGGGCGCCGGGAGGATGTCCTGGCGGGCGAGGAACCGCTGGAGATCCGGCTCGGCGGCAGCGCCTTCACCGTGACGATGCGGACCCCCGGCGACGATTTCGACCTGGTGGCGGGATTCCTCGTCTCCGAGGGCGTCGTCTGGGAGCCGGGCCAGTTGCCGAGCCTGCGCTACTGCGCGGGCGTCGACGAGAACGGGCAGCAGACCTTCAACGTGGTGGAGGCCCAGCTCCGGCCCGGGACCGTCCTGCCGGAGACGGCGATGGAGCGCCACGTGTATACGTCGAGCTCGTGCGGCATCTGCGGGACGGCCTCGATCGACGCCGTCCGGAAGTCCTCGCGCTTCGACCTGCGTACCGATACCTCGTCCGTGGACCTCGGCGTGCTCGCGTCCCTGCCCGACCGGCTGCGTGAGAGCCAGAAGCTCTTCGACCGCACGGGCGGAGTCCACGCCGCGGGCCTCTTCACCGCCGAGGGGGAGTTGCTCTGCCTCCGGGAGGACGTCGGGCGCCACAACGCCGTGGACAAGGTGGTGGGCTGGGCGCTGCGCGAAGGCCTGCTGCCCCTCAGGGGAACGGTGCTGCAGGTCTCCGGCAGGGCGTCCTTCGAGCTGGTGCAGAAGGCGCAGCTCGCGGGCATCCCCGTGCTCGCCGCCGTCAGTGCCCCATCGTCACTGGCTGCGGACCTCGCGGACGACGCCGGGCTCACGCTCGTGGGCTTCAGCCGCGGGACATCCCTGAACTGCTACTCGCACCCGGACCGCATCGCCGCCTGACCGCCCGCCGGACCGGGTCGGGCGCTGGGCCCGGGTCATCGGGGCCTCAGCGCAGGGCGAGTGCGGCGTCGAGCACGTGTTCCGGCGCGCAAGGGCGTGTCGTCGCGCGACACGCCGACGTCTGGGAGGTGTCGCTGCGAAAGCCGTGCACGAAGCCGCAGGGGCTAAAGCGCCCGCTAGAACGGGTTGAGCAGGCGCTGGACGAAGCGGCGGGTCCGTTCCTCGCGCGGATTCCGCAGCACCTGGTCGGGGTGGCCCCGCTCGACGACCACGCCGCCGTCCATGAAGACCACCTGGTCGGCGACCTCGCGCGCGAAGGCGAGTTCATGGGTGACGATCACCATGGTCCACTTCTCCTCGGCGAGCTCCTTGATGACGGAGAGGACCTCGCCGACCAGCTCCGGATCGAGGGCCGACGTCGGCTCGTCGAAGAGGAGCAGATCGGGCTGCAGCGCGAGTGCGCGGACGATCCCGACGCGCTGCTGCTGGCCGCCCGAGAGGTTGAACGGGTAGTCGTCCCGTTTCTCCGCGAGCCCCACGCGGGCCAGGAGCCGCTCCGCGTCCGCGACGGCCTCCTTCCGGGGCCGCTTCTGCACCTGCACCGGACCCTCGATGATGTTCTCGAGGACCGTCCTGTGGGGGAACAGGTTGTAGTTCTGGAAGACCATGGCGCTGCGGTCGCGCAGGGACAGGGCCTCCTTCTTCGTCACCTTCGCTCCAAAGTCCACCAAGGGGCCGCCGCGGAAGTCGACCATCCCGCCGTCGGGCGTCTCGAGTCCGTTGAGGCAGCGCAGCACGGTGGTCTTGCCGGACCCGGACGGACCCACGAGCGCGACGACCTGCCCGCTGTCGATGTGCAGGTCGATGGACTTCAGCACCTGGTTGTCGCCGAAGGACTTCTGCAGTGCCGTGGCGGTCAGCAGGGGGCCAGAGGTGGCGGGAGGATGCAGCGGATCAGTGGGCGACATAGCGGTCCAACCTCTTCTCGAGTGCGGACTGGCCGCTGGACAGGACGAGGCAGAACACCCAGTAGATCGCGGCGGCCTCGAGGTAGAGCAGCATGAACTGCTGCGAGAACGCGGCGATCTGCTGTGCCTCGCGGAACAGCTCCGTCACCAGGATCAGCGATGCCAGGGAGGTGTCCTTGACGAGGCTGATGAAGGTGTTGGACAGCGGGGGCACCGAGACGCGTGCCGCCTGGGGGAGGATGACGCGGCGCAGTGTCAGGGTGCGGGACATCCCGATGGTGTGTCCGGCCTCCCACTGGCCCTTCGGGACGGACAGGATGGCGGCACGCAGGATCTCGGCCGCGTACCCCGCCACGTTGAGCGAGAAGGCGATGATCGCGCTGGGCCACGGATCGATGGTCAGTCCTACGGACGGCAGGCCGTAGAAGATCACGAACAGCTGCACGAGCAGCGGGGTCCCGCGGATCACCGAGACGTAGAACCGTGCGATGCCCGCGAGGACCGGCTGCCCGCTGATCCGCATGAGCGCGACGACGAGGGCCAGTGCGAGGCCGAGCACGAACGAGGTGATCGACAGCGGGATGGTGCCGACCAGGCCGCCCTGGAGCATGGGCCAGAAGGAGGTGCGCAGCAGCTCCCAGTCCATTACTCAGCTCCTCCGGCCAGGGCGTCCTCCCGTGTTCCGGGGCGCGGTCCGTCCCCCAGCAGCCGCATCACTCGCTGACGTCGGAGCCGAAGTACTTCTCCGAGATCTCCGCGAGAGTACCGTCCTCCCGCAGCTCGCCGAGGGCGGTGTTGATGGCGTCCACGAGCTCGGTACTGCCCTTGGCGACGGCGACGGCGCTCTCGGAGGTCTCGTCGGTGGTCGCCGCGATCTTGATGCCCTCGTTGTTGTTCGTCTTCTGGTAGTCGAGGTACGTCAGTTCGTCGTTGATGGTCGCGTCCACGCGGCCCTGCTCGAGGAGGGTGATGGACTGCGCCCAGCCCTCGACGGGTTCGACGTTCGCGCCGGCTTCCTGCGCGAGTTCGTACCAGTTGCTGGTCAGCGACTGGGCCGTGGTCTTGCCGTCGAGGTCCTCGAAGGAGGAGATGTCGTCGTTGTCCGCGGCCGTGACGATCACGCCCGAGCTGACGGTGTACGGGTCGGAGAAGTCGTACGTCTCCTTGCGCTCGTCCGTGATGGACACCTGGTTGGCGATCACGTCGAACCGGCCGGCCTCCAGACCCGCGAAGATGGCGTCCCACTGCGTCTCCTGGAACTCGGCCTCGACGCCCATCTTCTCCGCGACGGCGGTGATGACCTCGACGTCGTACCCGGTGAGCTCTCCGCTGCCTTCCTCGTGGTAGCTGAAGGGCTTGTACGTACCCTCCGTGCCCACGGTCAGGACGCCGGAGTCCTGGATCTCCTGCAGGGCGGTGGACACCCCGGACTCCGCCGGCGCTGAGGAGCCACCCTCGTTCGCGGGGGTCGACGACCCGCAGCCGGCGAGCGCGAGGGTCAGGGCGGCAGCGGCACCAAGGATGGACAGGCGGTTGGTCATGGGACTTCCTTCGGTTTCGGACGGACGGGCGCGCCGGGCGGGGGAAATAGAAGGGGGCGCCAATGGCTTGAACCCTAGGTACCTCCACTCCACCCGGCCGGGACCGGAGTAGAACACTACTGGGGTGAACACCGGGGCATGCACTAATTGTTCCGAAGTATTGCGGTGCGGGTCCACACACCGGGGATCCGGGCCGGAACTGGCACGGGAGGAATTGCTATGAGCATGGAAGGCGCGGCCTGGAGCTCGCTGTACAAGATATCGACGGCGAAGAACGGCACGCACGGGTTCTCCCGCGAGTCCGTGCGGAGGATCCTCACGTTCGCCGTGCCCTACCGGGCGAAGCTGGTGCTCTTCATCCTGCTGTCCGTGGTCGGCGCGTTTCTCGCGGTGGCGACACCGGTGCTCGCCGGTCAGGTCGTGGACGTGATCGTCGCCCGCGGGGAGGTCCGCACGGTGGTGTGGCTCGCCCTCGTCATCGCGCTGGTGGCAGTGGCCGATGCCGCGGTGTCCCTGGTGACGCGGTGGTACTCGGCGCGCATCGGCGAGGGCGTCATCCTCGACCTGCGCACCGCCGTCTTCAACCACGTCCAGAAGATGCCGATCGCCTTCTTCACGCGTACCCGCACGGGCGCCCTGGTGAGCCGCCTCAACAACGACGTGATCGGCGCCCAGCAGGCGTTCAGCGGCACGCTCTCCGGCGTCGTCACCAACACCGTGGCCCTCGTCCTCACCCTGGCCGTCATGCTGAGCACCTCGTGGCTGGTCACGGTGCTCGCCGTCGTCATGCTGCCCATCTTCCTGGTACCGGCCCGCCGGATGGGGAGCCGCCTCGCAGCCCTCCGCCGCGAGGCCGCCGACCATAACTCGGCGATGAGCACGCAGATGACCGAGCGCTTCTCCGCCCCGGGCGCCACCCTGGTGAAGCTCTTCGGCCGACCCGACGAGGAAGCCGAGGAGTTCCGGGTGCGCGCCGCACGCGTGCGCGACATCGGCGTCCGCACGGCCATGCTGCAGTTCGTGTTCTTCACGGCCCTGATGCTCGTCTCCGCGCTGGCGCTCGCCCTGGTGTACGGGCTGGGCGGTTTCCTGGCCCTCGCCGGACAGCTCGACACCGGCGAGGTCGTCACGCTCGCACTCCTCCTCACACGCCTCTACGCGCCCCTCACGAGCCTGGCCAACGCGCGCGTGGAGATCATGAGCGCGATCGTCAGCTTCGAGCGGGTCTTCGAGATCCTGGACCTCGAACCGCTCATTCGGGAGAAGCCGGGCGCCGTCGTCGTCCCTGCCGGACCGGTCTCGGTCGAGTTCGACGACGTCCGCTTCGCCTACCCGTCCGCGGACAAGGTCTCGCTCGCCTCGCTCGAGGAGGTCTCGACGCTGGACACGCGCGGCGGCGAGGAGGTGCTCCACGGGGTGTCCTTCCGGATCGAGCCCGGGCAGACCGTGGCCCTGGTGGGCACCTCGGGTGCGGGCAAGTCGACCATCGCCCAGCTCCTCGCACGCCTGTACGACGTCGACAGCGGCGCGGTGCGTCTCTCCGGCACCGACGTCCGGGACCTGACCTTCGCGTCCATGCGGCACACGCTCGGCATGGTGACCCAGGACGGCCACCTGTTCCACGAGACGATCCTCTCGAACCTCCGGCTCGCCCGGCCGGACGCCACCGAGGACGAGGTGTGGGACGCCGTCCGCCGTGCCCGGCTGGAGTCCCTCGTCCGGTCGCTGCCGGACCAGCTCGACACGATGGTGGGCGAGCGCGGCTACCGCCTCTCGGGCGGTGAGCGCCAACGGATGACCATCGCGCGCCTCCTCCTCGCCCAGCCGCGCGTCGTCATCCTCGACGAGGCGACGGCGGCACTGGACTCGACGTCGGAAGCGGCCGTGCAGGCGGCGCTCAGCGAGGCGCTCGAGGGTCGTACCGCGATGGTCATCGCGCACCGCCTCTCGACCATCCGCAGTGCGGACGTGATCCTCGTGGTCGAGGGTGGAACCATCGTCGAACGGGGATCGCACGACGAGCTGCTGGCCCTCGGCGGGCGGTACGAGGAACTGCACCGCACGCAGTTCGCCGTGCAGAAGAACGTGGCGATGGACGAGGAGCCCGAAGCCCTCAGCGGCGTCTAGGAGGATGCCCGGGGGAGGATTCCGCCGCGCAGCGCCGGGAGGACGAAGTCCGTGAGCAGCGGTGCGAGGTCCTGCCGGTGCTGCTCGGAGTCCACGTCCAGCCAGTCGAGTTCCTCGATCTCGGCGGCCGGCAGGGGCTCCGCGGCCAGCGGGCACAGGAAGACGGTGGCCACCAGCCGGGTGTCGGCCTCGTTGGCGGCCGGGCCTTCCCACGAGCCGACCAGGGTGAGGTCCCCGGGCGTGACGACGAGGCCCAGTTCCTCGAACAGTTCACGCACGCCGGTCTCCGCCGGCGTCTCGCCCCGCTCCGGTTTCCCTCCCGGCTGCATGAACATCGTCGTTCCGCGCTTGCGCACGAGCAGCAGGCGGCGGTCGTCGAGCAGGCACAGCGCGGTGACGGTGATCGTCGGGACGTCGGTCATCGGTCCGGCCTCCTGGCGGTTGCTCCTGGTGGTTAAAGGGAAGGAGGATGGGCGCGGGTGCCCATCCTCCTCGTCCCGGCGACGTCGTTCTCGGTCGTCCCGGGATACCTGTGCCCCTGGCCGGAATCGAACCGACGACCTTCCCTTTAGGAGAGGGACGCTCTATCCTACTGAGCTACAGAGGCGCGGATCCGCTGATATGCGATCCGGCGGTCCCAGCTTACCCGTTCTTCGCCCTGCTTTCCGCGCCGGTCCGCGGATGCCGCACGCGCCGCGGCAGGAAGACCGACAGGGCGCCTGCTGCCAGGCTCCCGGCGAGCAGCACCCACCGCAGGACGGTCAGCGTCGAGGCGAGTGCCACGGCGCCCGCATCGGGTGCCTGCGCGAGCATGGCGTCGATCGCAATGTTCTCCCACAGGTCGACGACGACGAACAGGATCACGGGGGACCACAGCAGCCAGCGCAGCCGGCGACATCCCACGTGGAGCTGGACGAGCAGGAGCCAGGCGAACGCGAAGATCAGGGGGAAGAGCGTGCCCGCCGTCTTGTGGAGATAGCTCAACTGGCCGCGGGCGTCGTCGTCCATCGTCCCGCGCAGGCGCTCCACGGAGCCGACGTCGTACCCGCCGAGCCTCATGTCCGGCATGGCGAGGCCATCGGAGAGCTGCGTCATCTGGCCCAGCGTGAGCAGGTGGAAGTACCAGAAGAGGAACAGGGACGCGACGGCTGCCGCGATGAGGATCAGGCTGCCGTTGTCCTTCCGCTCCGCCCGGCCCTCGGGAGGCGGGGTGGAGGGTACGGCCGCCGTTGCGCCGGCTGCGTGCTTGCGGTTGATCTGCGCCCTCGTCTTCGCCACCCTCCCAGTATGGGCGACGCCGGTGACCTGTCCCGTTGCCGTGCCGGCGGTGCGTGAATCGCGCTGCCGACGCTGTCATCTGCGCAGTCGGTCCGGTTTGTGATTGCCTCAACACCGAAAGCAGGGTTCATTAGTGAAATGAATCTTTCCTCAGCACTACCCATGGCAGTCGTGGAGGACGTCGGATGGCTGGCGGCCGTCGACGAGGCGATCAACACCGCATTCGCCAAACCGACCGAGATCTTCTCGACCATCGTGTTCTTCCCCATCACCATCGGCGACGTGAGTTTCCCCGCTGTCGTCGCGTGGCTCATCATTGCCGGCGTGGTCTTCACGATCTATTTCGGGGTGCCCCAGCTGCGCGGCCTGAAGGTCGGCTACGAAGTGGTCCGTGGGCGCTACTCGTCCAAGGACGATCCAGGCGAGGTCCCCCACTTCCAAGCCCTCACCTCGGCGCTCTCCGGTACCGTCGGTCTCGGCAACATCGCCGGTGTCGGTGCCGCGATGGCGCTCGGCGGCCCCGGCGCCACCTTCTGGATGATCTGTGCGGGGCTCATCGGCATGGCGTCGAAATTTGCGGAGTGCACGCTCGGCGTGAAGTACCGCGAAGTGCACCCGGACGGGACGGTCAGCGGCGGTCCCTTCAAGTACCTCCCCATCGCCTTCAAGAAACTGGGCCGCATCCCCGCGAAAATCCTGACAGGGATCTTCGCCGTCGCGATCCTCATCTTCGGCCTGGCCGGCGGCAACATGTTCCAGGCCAACCAGACCTTCGCCCAGGTGCAGAACGTAACCGGCGGCGAGGACGGCTTCCTCGGCAGTGCCGGCGCAGCACTGATATTCGGCGTCATCCTCGCCTTCCTGGTAGCGATCGTGATCCTGGGCGGCATCAAGTCGATCGGGGCGACCACCTCCCGGCTCGTGCCCGCCATGGGCGGTATCTACGTCCTGGCGTGCCTGTTCGTCATCATCGCGAACATCGAGCAGGTGCCCGCGGCCTTCGCTTCCATCATCGGAGGGGCATTCAACCCGCAGGGGATCGCAGGAGGAATCCTCGGGGTCATGATCGTGGGATTCCAGCGTGCGTCCTTCTCGAACGAAGCCGGCATCGGATCCGCTGCGATCGCCCACTCCGCCGTGAAGACCCGGCGCCCGGTCAGCGAGGGGTTCGTCGCCCTGTACGAACCACTCGTCGACACCGTGCTGATCTGCACCATGACGGCGCTGGCGATCATCATCGCAGGTGCGCCGAGCCTGCAGGCAGGCATCGACCAGGTGCAGGGCGGCGGGCCCACCCCTGACGGCGTGACTCTGACGTCGGATGCGTTCGCGACAGTCCTGCCGTGGTTCCCGATCGTGCTCGCCATCGCAGTGATCCTGTTCGCGTACTCGACGCTGATCACCTGGTCCTACTACGGGCTCAAAGCCTGGGAATTCCTCTTCGGTCGCGGGAAGACAGCAGAACTGATCTACAAGATCATCTTCCTGTTCTTCACCGTCGCCGGGTGCGTGTTGACCTTCACCCAGGTCATCAGCTTCGCCGACGCGGCCCTGTTCGTCTGCGCGTTCGTGAACCTGCTCGGCGTCTACTTCCTGCTACCGGTCATCAAGCGGGAGATGAAGGACTACCTTGCTGACCGCAAGAGCGGCAAGCTGCTCGAACTAGGCATCGAGAAGGACGAACTCCGGACCGAGAAGTAGCGGCACCTCCACCTACACGTCCTGCAGCTGCCCCCGTCGACACGCCCGGCGGGGGCAGTCGCGTCTCCGGGGCCGGGAGGAAGTGTCGGGGGCACCGCCTAGAATTGGAGGACCATGGACATGCTTTTCGATCCCTACGTCTCCCCGCCCACGCCCGCCGAGAAGAAGCGTGCACGCGAGGCGGCGATGGCGGCATCGGCCGAGTCCGCGGATCCCGCGGCCGGGCACCTCCCCTCGCGGGTCGGCGTCGACGAGCACCGTGCGCACGAGCTCCTCCAGGGCCTGAACCCCCAGCAGGAGGAGGCGGTGAAGCACGGCGGGAGTCCGCTGCTGATCGTCGCCGGTGCGGGCTCCGGCAAGACGCGCGTGCTGAGCCACCGGATCGCCTACCTCCTGGCGACCGGCCGTTCCCACCCCGGGCAGATCCTGGCCATCACCTTCACCAACAAGGCCGCAGCGGAGATGCGCGAGCGCATCGAGGGCCTCATCGGCGACGTCGCCAAGCGCATGTGGATCTCCACCTTCCACTCCTCCTGCGTCCGCATCCTCCGCCGGGAGGCCGCATCCGTCGGCCTGAACTCGAACTTCTCCATCTACGACTCCGCGGACACGCTGCGCCTCATCACGCTGGTCGCCAAGGGGCTGGACCTCGACCCGAAGAAGTTCGCGCCCAAGGCGATCCAGCACAAGATCTCCGCACTGAAGAACGAACTGATCGACGAGGAGACCTTCGCGTCCGACGCCGACCCGTCCGATCCCTTCGAGATGGCCGTGGCCGAGGTCTACACCGGCTACGCCCAGCGCATGCGCCAGGCCAACGCCATGGACTTCGACGACCTGATCGCGCAGACGGTCTTCATGTTCCGGGCGTTCCCCGGCGTCGCCGACTACTACCGGCGGCGGTTCCGCCACGTCCTCGTCGACGAGTACCAGGACACCAACCACGCGCAGTACGCCCTGGTCCGCGAGATCGTCGGCGTCCCGGGGGAGTCCTCCGAGGACCCGGCGGAGCTGACCGTCGTCGGCGACTCCGACCAGTCCATCTACGCCTTCCGGGGCGCCGACGTCCGCAACATCGTCGAATTCGAGAACGACTACCCGAGCGCCCGCACCATCCTGCTCGAGCAGAACTACCGTTCCACCCAGAACATCCTCAGCGCGGCCAACGCGGTCATCTCCCGCAACCCGAACCGGCCGGAGAAGCGGCTGTGGACCGCCGAGGGCAGCGGCGAGAAGATCGTCGGCTACGTGGGCGAGAACGAGCACGAGGAGGCCCGCTTCATCGCCGAGGAAATCGACCGGCTGCAGGACGAGGAGAACCTCCGCCCCGGGGACGTCGCCGTGTTCTACCGGACCAACGCCCAGTCGCGGTCCATCGAGGAGATCCTGCTGCGCGTCGGCCTGCCCTACAAGGTGGTCGGCGGCACCCGGTTCTACGAGCGCAAGGAGATCAAGGACGCGCTCGCCTACCTGCGGGTCCTCGTGAACTCCGACGACGTCGTCAACCTGCGCCGTATCCTCAACGAGCCCAAGCGCGGCATCGGCGACCGTGCCGAGTACGCCATCGCGGCGCTCGGCGAGCGCGAGCGGATCAGCTTCATGGAGGCCCTCCGGCGCGCGGACCAGGCACCCGGGATGGCCACGCGCTCGGTGAACTCCGTGACCGGCTTCGTGAAGCTGATCGACGACCTCGCGGAGGTCGCCAGCGGATCGGGCGCCTCGGCCGCCCTCGAGGCCGTCCTCGAGCAGACCGGCTACCTCGAACAGCTGCGGACCAGCAACGATCCGCAGGACGAATCCCGGGTGGAGAACCTGGCCGAGCTCGTCGCCGTCGTGCGCGAATTCGAGCGGGACAACCCGGAGGGGACGCTGGGCGACTTCCTCGAGCAGGTGTCCCTCGTGGCCGACGCCGACTCGATCCCCGACGCCCCCGACGGTTCCGCAGCCGACGTGCAGCGCGCCGTCGAGGAGGCCCGCAGGCAGGGGGTCGTGACCCTCATGACGCTGCACACCGCCAAGGGACTGGAGTTCCCCGTGGTGTTCCTGACGGGCATGGAGCAGGGGATCTTCCCGCACCAGCGGTCCGCGACCGATCCGAAGGAGCTCGCGGAGGAACGCCGCCTGGCATACGTGGGCCTGACCCGGGCCCGCCAGCGCCTCTACATCACCCGGTCCGAGGTGCGCAGCATGTGGGGCCAGAGCCAGTACAACCCGGCCAGCCAGTTCGTCAGCGAGATCCCCGAGGAGCTCATCTCCTGGAAGCGCGAGGGCGCGGCGAAGCCGGCCTGGACCTCCGGGGGGAGCATCAGCGGGCCGCGGTTCAGCGGGTCCTACTGGGGTGCCAGTGGTGGCGGCTTCAACGGCGGTGCCCCGGCCCCGTCGAAGAGCGTGGGACGCGTGCAGCCCCAGAAGGAGGTCGTCTCGGTCGCCGTCGGGGACCGGGTCAACCACGCCAGTTTCGGGAACGGCACTGTCCTTTCCGTCGAGGGGGCCGGCGACAAGACCGTGGCGAAGGTGCGGTTCGACGTCGGGGAGAAGCGGCTGCTGCTGCGCTACGCACCGCTGACCAAGGTCGCCTGACACCGGTTCCGCAGCTGCCTCCGGCGCGGGTCCCGGGGGCAGAAAACCGGCCAATTCCGGGCATTTCTTCTACAAAAGATAGAAGTGTGGCCTTACTCACTAAACCGGTACTCTGGGGAAGGCCTCAGGGCCGAGGGGCTAAAGTTCCCTCTTGTAAACCTACTTCGACGTAGAAGGACTCTAGCCCGTGGACCTGTTTGAATATCAGGCGCGCGATCTCTTTGAGGCACACGGAGTTCCCGTGCTCGCCGGCATCGTGGCGCACACCCCAGAAGAAGCAAAGGCAGCAGCCGAGAAGATCGGCGGCGTCGTCGTCGTCAAGGCACAGGTCAAGGTGGGCGGTCGCGGCAAGGCCGGCGGCGTGAAGGTCGCCAAGACCCCCGACGAGGCCTATTCCTACGCTTCGGACATCCTCGGGATGGACATCAAGGGGCACACGGTCCACACGGTGATGATCGCACAGGGCGCGGACATCGCCGAGGAATACTACTTCTCCGTCCTGCTCGACCGGTCCAACCGCAACTACCTGGCCATGTGCTCGGTCGAGGGCGGCATGGAGATCGAGCAGCTCGCCGTCGAGCGTCCCGAGGCGCTGGCGCGTATCTCGGTGGACGCCGGCACCGGCATCGACCAGGCCAAGGCCGAGGAGATCGTCGACGCCGCAGGCTTCGACCCCGAGCTGCGGAAGGGCGTCGTCTCCACCATCCTCAAGCTGTGGGACGTCTTCGTGAAGGAGGACGCCACGCTCGTCGAGGTCAACCCGCTCGTCAAGACCGGCGCCGGTGACATCGTCGCCCTCGACGGCAAGGTCACCATCGACGAGAACGCCGGGTTCCGCCACGCGGACCACGCCGCCCTCGAGGACAAGGACGCCGCGGACCCCCTCGAGGCCAAGGCCAAGGAGAACGACCTCAACTACGTCAAGCTCGACGGTGAGGTCGGCATCATCGGCAACGGGGCCGGGCTGGTCATGTCGACCCTCGACGTCGTCGCCTACGCCGGCGAGGCCCACGGCAACGTGAAGCCCGCCAACTTCCTGGACATCGGAGGTGGAGCGTCCGCCGAGGTCATGGCCGCCGGACTGGACGTCATCCTCAACGACAGCCAGGTCAAGAGCGTGTTCGTGAACGTCTTCGGCGGCATCACCGCGTGCGACGCCGTGGCCAACGGCATCGTCAGCGCCCTCGAGATCCTCGGCGACGAGGCCAACAAGCCCCTCGTGGTGCGACTGGACGGCAACAACGTCGAAGAGGGCCGCCGCATCCTCGCCGAGGCCAACCACCCGCTGGTGACCATCGCCGACACCATGGACGAAGGCGCCGACAAGGCCGCCGCGCTGGCCTACGGAAAGTAAAGGGTTCCCCACATGTCTATCTACCTCAACAAGGACTCGAAGGTCATCGTCCAGGGCATCACGGGCGGCGAGGGCACCAAGCACACCGCCCTCATGCTGAAGGCCGGAACCCAGGTCGTCGGCGGCGTCAACGCCCGCAAGGCCGGCACCACCGTCACCCACGACGACGTCACCCTCCCCGTCTACGGCACCGTCGAGGAAGCCATTCGTGAGACCGGCGCCGACGTGTCGATCGTCTTCGTGCCGCCGGCCTTCACCAAGGACGCCGTCGTCGAGGCCATCGAGGCCGGGATCGGCCTCGTGGTCGTCATCACCGAGGGCGTCCCCGTGCAGGACTCGGCCGAGTTCTGGGCCCTCGCCCAGTCGAAGGTCGACGCCGACGGCCGGCAGGTCACCCGGATCATCGGCCCCAACTGCCCGGGCATCATCACCCCCGGCGAGTCCCTCGTGGGCATCACCCCGGCGAACATCACCGGCAAGGGCGGTGTGGGCCTCGTCTCGAAGTCGGGCACGCTGACCTACCAGATGATGTTCGAACTGCGCGACCTCGGCTTCTCCACGGCCATCGGCATCGGCGGCGACCCGGTCATCGGGACCACCCACATCGACGCCCTGGCAGCCTTCGAAGCAGACCCCGAGACCAAGGCGATCGTGATGATCGGCGAGATCGGCGGCGACGCCGAGGAGCGTGCCGCCGAGTTCATCAGGGCGAACGTCACCAAGCCGGTCGTCGGCTACGTGGCCGGCTTCACTGCTCCCGAAGGCAAGACCATGGGCCACGCCGGTGCCATCGTCTCCGGCTCGGCAGGAACCGCGCAGGCCAAGAAGGAGGCCCTCGAGGCCGCCGGTGTCAAGGTCGGCAAGACGCCCTCCGAGACCGCCAAGCTCCTCCGCGAGGTCTACGCGACGCTCTGATCCACGCCCCATCCCGACAGCCTCCCCCGCGCCCGTGCGGGGGAGGCTGTCGTGTTCAGAGGCCCGGTCGGGTGGGTCGTCATCCGGCGGGAAGGCCCTCCCGGAGCCGGAGCAAGGAATCAGCGGACGACCCCGGGCGGTAGGGCGGGACCTTCGCTGCTTGTAAGGTGGCGACAGGGGAACCATCGATTGCGTCAGGCAAGCTTCTAGGAGATTTTCATGCGCGCCACCATCATCCACGGACCCGGCGACATCCGCGTCGAGGACCGCGACTATCCCACGGTCATCCGTCCCACGGACGCCGTCGTACGGGTCACGGCCTCGTGCGTCTGCGGATCCGACCTGTGGCCCTACCGCGGCGTCCGGCCCACCAAGGAGCCCAAGGCGATCGGCCACGAGTTCGTCGGCGTCGTGGAATCCGTGGGCGACGACGTCCGGGACCTGGCGGTCGGCGACTTCGTGATCGCCCCCTTCGTCGACAGTTGCGGCAAGTGCCCGCAGTGCCTGAACGGCGTCACCGTCGCCTGCGACCACCTCGCGGGCTGGGGCAGTACCGACGAGCACGGCGATTTCCTGCAGGGCGGCCAGGGCGAGGCCGTACGCGTCCCCCAGGCGGACGGCACGCTCCGCAGGGTCGAGGGCGTGACCGAGCCCGACGCGGCCCTCACCGCCAGCCTCCTGACCCTCTCCGACGTCATGTCGACCGGCCACCACGCCGCCGTGTCGGCGAACGTGGGACCGGGCAGCACCGTCGTCGTCGTGGGCGACGGAGCGGTGGGCCTGTGCGGAGTCCTCGCCGCGAAGCGCCTCGGCGCGGAACGCATCATCGCGATGTCCCGCCACGAGGACCGCCAGGCACTCGCCCGCGAGTTCGGGGCCACCGACATCGTCGCGGAGCGCGGCGACGAGGGCGTGGCGAAGGTGCGCGAACTGCTCGGGGGAGTCCTCGCGGACTCGGTCCTCGAGTGCGTGGGGACCAAGGAGTCCATGGACCAGGCGCTGCGCAGCACGCGTCCGGGCGGGCACCTCGGCTTCGTCGGGGTCCCCGCGGGCGGGCCCGAACTGCCGGTCAGCCTCCTCTTCGCGAAGAACATCACCGTGGGCGGCGGCATGGCCCCCGCCCACACGTACATCCCCGAACTGCTGGAGGACGTCCTGGACGGGACGATCAACCCGGGCCGGGTGTTCGACGTCGAGATGCCCCTCGAGGAGGTCGCCGAGGCGTACCGGGCAATGGATGAGCGGCGCGCCATCAAGGTGCTGCTCAAGCCATGACAACTCCACCCGGTCCTGACTCCGCCTACCTCATCTCCCGCGAGCGGCTCATCGACGCACCGCCGGCCCGCATCTTCGAGGTCCTCGCGACGCCCGCCCTGCACAGCGTGATCGACGGATCGGGGACCGTGCGGGGCGAGCAGCCCAACGGTCCGTCGCGCCTGTCGCCGGGCGCGAAGTTCGGCATGGAGATGAAGCTGGGTGGCCGGTACAGGATCCTCAACCACGTGGTCGAGTTTGAGGAGGGCCGCCGCATCGCATGGCGGCACTTCTCGGCGCACGTCTGGCGCTACACCCTCGAGCCCCGCGGCGACGCCACCCTGGTGCGCGAGGAGTGGGACGGCCGGGCGGTGCCCTGGAGGTTCGTCTTCCGGCTCACCGGCTTCACGCGCCGCCATCCGGCCAGCATCGAGGCGACGCTCGGCAAGCTCGAGGACCACGTGCTGCGGGAGCGGGACGCCGCATAGGTGCTTGCGGCCCGTCGCTCAGGGCGGCGGCATCGGTCCTGCGACGCGCAGTTCCTCGGGCTGCACGACGATGTCCACCAGGGCGCCGTTGCGCCACACCGTCATCTCCATCCGGCGGCCGATCGCGGTCTCGACCATCAGCCGCTGGATGCCCGTGGCACTACGGACAGGTAGTCGGTCCAGCGAGATGACCACGTCCCGGCGCGGGCTCCGGCGCCGGCGGCGGGGCTGCCGGTGACGACGGATGCCACCTGCATCCCCGTGGGCGAACCGACGCGGGCCGCGATCTCGGGGATGAGCGGGATCCGGGCTCCGACGACGCCCAGCCACGCACGGCGCACGCGCCCCCTGGTGGTGAGCGCGTCGATGATCTCCCGCGTCGTCGTGTTGATGGGACGGCCAGGCCGAGTCCGATACCGGCGACGGCAGTATTGACGCCCACCATGCGTCCCGCACTGTCGGCGAGCACGCCCCCGCTGCTGCCCGGATTCAGGGTCGCGTCGGTCTGGATGACTTCGTCCACCACGCGTCCGGACACCGTCGGGACCGGCCGAGTGCGGACACGATTCCCGCGGTGACACTGCCTGCCATGCCGAGCGGGTTGCCGAGCGCCACCACGAGCTGTCCGACCCGGAGCCTCGAGGCGTCCCCCCACGGCACCGGCGGGGGAGTGCGGCCGTCCGCCTCGAGGACGGCGAGGTCCGAGAGCGGGTCGCTGCCCACCACATGGGCGGGCAGCACCGATCCGTCGCCGAACGCGACCTCGATACGCTGCGCTCCGGCGACGACGTGTGCGCTCGTCAGCAGGTGCCCATCGGTCGAGATCACGGATGCGCTGCCGGAGCCGCGGGCGGTGTGCACTGCCACCGCCGCCACCGAGGGCAGCGTGGATTCGGCGATACGCACGATCGCCGCCGAGTACGCGTCGAGCGCCTCCTGCTCGTCCATGCGCACCATTCCAGCACTCCGGCGGTCGCCGGGTAACGACGTTCGCGCAGGGCGCACGGCGTCGCCCGGGGGAGCCGGCTCAGGCCACGGAGGTGCCGAAGAGCAGGCCGAGCAGGTAGGTCACGGCGGCCGCGCCGAGACCGATCGCCAGCTGCCGGAGCGCCAGCCTCAGGGGTGAGGCGCCCGACAGCAGGGCGACGACCGCACCCGTGGCCAGCAGCGCCAGTCCCACCAGGACGCACGCGACGACGACGGCCGTCACGCCGCTGAGCCCCAGCAGGTACGGGAGCACGGGGATGATGGCGCCGGAGGCGAAGAAGCAGAAGCTCGAGGCCGCGGCGCCCAGGCCGGTGCCGACCGCCTCGTGCTCGTCGACGGCGTCGTCCTCCTCGGGCTGGAGGGAGAAGCTCGGGTCGCAGTCGCAGCTGTACAGGCCGAGACGCTCCGCGGCGCGATGTTCGGCAGCGGCCGGCGTCATTCCCCTCGCACGGTAGACGAGCACCAGCTCGTTCGCCGCGATGTCGAGTTCCTTCGCCGCCGTGAGGGTGATCTGCGTGGGGCGCGTCGCCGACAGCAGCTCGCGCTGGGACCGGACGGACACGTACTCACCGGCGCCCATGGACAGGGCGCCGGCCAGCAGTCCTGCCAGCCCGCTGAACAGGATGAACGATGGAGAGACGCCAGTGGCACCGATGCCCATGACCAGTGCGAGATTGCTGACGAGTCCGTCGTTCGCGCCGAAGACCGCGGCCCGGAAGTTCCCGGACAGCCGGTTGCGGCCGCGGGTGGCGAGGCCGCGCACCACCTCCTCGTGGATCTGCTCATCGGCCACCATGGCGCTCGTGGCGGAGGGGTCGGTCGCGTACGGGGACCGTCCTTCGGCGCGCTGCGCGAGGGCCAGGACGAAGACGGACCCGAAGCGGCGGGCGAGCACGCCGAGGATCCGGTTGCGGAGGGAGGGCCTCAGGGGGCGTCCGACGTCGTTGCCGAGCAGTGCGAGCCAGTGCGCCTCGTGGCGGCCTTCCGCCTCGGCCAGGCCGAGGAGGATCTCGCGCTCCTCACCCGTCCTGCGGCGGGCGAGGTCGCGGTAGGTGGCAGCCTCGCCGCGCTCGTCGGCGAGGTACTGGCGCCAGCGCTTGATGTCGCTCCGGGAGGGGGACTGCTCAGGGGATGTCACGGGGGATGCTCCGGTGGTCGGGGTGCCCGTGCGCACCACTGCCGAAGCGGGAGGCTCCGGCCGGGGAACGCAGGTGCGCTGATTCGGCCGAAGGTCTCGCTCGCCGGGTGGATCCGGTGGACTGCCGGGCACCTCTGGCGCCAGTATGTCGACAGGCCGCGCGTCCTCTGGACGCGGAGCTACTCCCCTTCGACCATCCATCCTACCGGACCGCCCCGGACCGCCGGGCCGCAGCTTCCCTCCCGGCGGGTCAGGTACCGGAAGCCGGAGACCCGCGATACAGTCGAACGGATAACAGGAAGCAGGCTTATGGATTTGGCAGCCCGGCCCTGGGTCGCGAGCTACGCGCCCGGCGTACCCCGGTCCTTCGACGTGCCCGACGGCACGCTCTCCGACCTGCTCGATTCCTCAGTCCGCACCTATGGTACGGCGACGGCTCTGGAATTCTTCGGCGCTCCGACGACGTACCGCACCCTGGGTGGCGCCGTAGCGCGCGCGGCGGCGGGCCTGCGGTCGCTCGGCGTCACCGCCGGCGACCGGGTGGCCCTCGTGCTGCCGAACTGTCCCCAGCACATCATCGCCTTCTACGCCGTCCTCCGCCTCGGGGCGATCGTCGTCGAGCACAACCCGCTCTACACCGACCGCGAGCTGAGGCACCAGTTCGAGGACCACGGGGCGAAGGTGGCGATCGTCTGGGACCGGGTGGCCCCGCGCGTCCAGCGGCTGCCCGGGGACATCCCGGTCACCGCCGTCGTGACGGTCGACCTCGTCCGCGCCATGCCCGCATCCCGCCGGCTCGCCCTGAAACTGCCTGTCCGCCGGGCCCGCGACGCGAGGGCCGCGCTCACGACGACGGAGAAGCCGACCGGTCCCCGGACCGTGGTGACGTGGAGGGACCTGCTCCGCCACCGCCCCCTGCCGCACCGGCATCCCCGCCCGGCGCCGCAGGACACGGCCGTCCTCCAGTACACCAGCGGCACCACCGGCGCGCCCAAGGGCGCGATCCTCACGCACCGGAACCTGCTGGCCAACGCCGCCCAGGGCCGCGCCTGGGTGCCCGGCCTCGAGGCGGGCCGCGAGACCGTGTACGCCGTCCTGCCGATGTTCCACGCCTACGGCCTCACGCTGTGCCTGACGTTCGCGATGAGTATCGGTGCCCGTCTCGTCCTCTTCCCCCGGTTCGACGTCGGGCTGGTGCTCGACGCCGCACGGAAGAGCCCGCCCACCTTCCTGCCCGCCGTACCGCCCATCTACGACAGGCTCGCAGCGGGCGCTTCAGAACGCGGAGCGGACCTCCGCAGCATCCGGTTCGCGATTTCCGGCGCGATGAACCTGCCCCAGTCCACGGTGGAGACCTGGGAGGCGGCAACGGGGGGCTACCTGATCGAGGGCTATGGGCTGACGGAGACCTCGCCCGTGGCGGCAGGCAACCCGATCGGTCCCACCCGGCGTCCGGGGACCGTCGGGGTGCCGTTCCCCGGCACCGATGTACGGATCGTCGACCCGGAGGACCCCACCCGGGACCGCGGTCCGGGCGAGGCGGGGGAGCTGCTCATCCGCGGACCCCAGGTGTTCGGGGGCTACTGGCGCAGGCCCGACGAGACCCACGCGGCCCTGCTCGACGGAGGCTGGTTCCGCACCGGCGACATCGTCCGCATGGACGAGGACTGCTTCATCTCGATCGTCGACCGCATCAAGGAACTGATCATCACCGGCGGTTTCAACGTGGCGCCGTCCGAGGTGGAGGACGCGCTCAGGGCCCATCCCGACGTGAGGGATGCGGCCGTCGTCGGGCTCCCGCGGGCCGGCGGGGGCGAGGACGTCGCCGCCGTCGTCGTCCTCGCACCCGGCGCCGTCCTCGATGCCGGGGCGCTCCGGTCCTCCTGCCGGGCGGCGCTCGCCGCCTACAAGGTCCCACGCATCATCGTGCAGGCCGAGGACCTGCCCCGGTCCCTGATCGGCAAGGTCCTCCGGCGCGAGGTGCGCACACAATTGCTCGACAATGGCCCTCGGGCCGAAGGAAAAGGTGACAATCGATGACTCCCTACGCGCGGGCGGAAACGTCCGCTCCACAGAGCCCCTGGCACGACACCCTGGGGCGCGTCAGCATCCGTGTGGCGCAGGTACTCCTGCTCCTGGTGCTCGCCGTGGTGGCCGTGTACGCCCTGATCCAGGTTCGGCTCGTGGTGATCCCGATGCTGCTGGCGCTGATCCTGGCGGCCGCCATCGGTCCGTTCGTGAGTCTGCTGCGCCGCCGAGGCTGGGGCGCCTCCTCGGCGACCGCGGTCTCCTTCCTGTTGCTCCTGCTTCTCTTCGGCGGGCTGATCACGGGCATCGTGTTCGCTGTCATGGGGCAGGCCGGTGAACTCGTGTCCTCGGCGACGGAGGGGTTCGACAAGCTCTACGAATTCGCGCAGAACGGTCCCATCCCGATCGATGACGCACAGATCCAGCAGGCGCGGGACTGGGCAGTCGATTTCGCCACGAGCAGCACGGTGGGTGCGGGGGCGATCTCCGGCCTCAGCGCGGCGGGTAACTTCACCGCCGGCGCACTGCTGATGGTGGTCATCCTGTTCTTCTTCCTCAAGGACGGCGAGAAGATCTGGGCGTTCATGCTCCGCGCCTTCAAGGGCAGGCGCCTCGTGAAGGCCCGTCGGGTCGGCTACAGCAGCATGGCGGTCCTCGGTGGCTACGTGCGCGGCACGGCGATCGTGGCACTGGTCGACTCCGTCTTCATCGGGGTCGCGCTCCTGTTGCTCGGGGTCCCGCTCGCGCTGCCACTGGCTGCGATCGTCTTCATCGGCGCGTTCATCCCCCTGGTCGGTGCGACGCTGGCCGGAGTCCTCGCCGCCCTGATCGCTCTCGTGGCCAACGGGCCGTTCGTGGCGCTGATGGTCATCATCGTGGTGATCGTCGTCAACCAGCTCGAGGGCAACTTCCTGCAGCCGGTCGTCATGGGCCGTACGCTGCAGGTGCATGCCCTCGTGATCCTGCTGGCCCTCACCGCCGGCACCATCCTCGCCGGCATCATCGGTGCCATCCTGTCCGTCCCCGTGGCCGCGGTCGGCTGGGCTGCGATCAAGGCCTGGAACCAGGAGAAGGATGACGAGATCACGGAGGCCGAGGTCGACAAGGCCGAGCGGCTCACGGCGCTGGACGAGACCGGGCACGGCCTGAGCTCGACGCCCAAGGAGGAGCAGGACGAGGCGTTGGCCGCCGCGACCGTCGCCGCGGAGGAATCGACCGAGCGGCCGGGCACCCAGCACCGCAAGGTCGAAGGGCAGGATGACCTCGACAGCGGGTCCGCCGGCGATGCCGGCGGCAGCCGGGGCGGATCCTCGGCGGCAGGTCGCTGAGGGCTGCTCAGGGGCGTCCCCTGGACGCGGAACGAAGGAGGGCTGCCGGCAACCGCCGGTAGCCCTCCTTCGTTCCAGGTCAGCTGACCCGGACGTGCGCTGTCGGGTCAGTGGCCTGCTTCGACCGGGACGTCGTCCGGGACCTGGCCGGCAACGCGGCGGTCCCACGCCGCCATGACGTCCGGAGCCGTGGGGCGCGTGGCCAGCGAGGCGGCGACGTACACGAGCGCGGACACCGCGAGCCCGTAGTAGATCGGCTCGTTGGCATAGATGCCGTCGTACTGGTTCTCCGCGGTGATCTCGAGATAGGCCATGACGCCGAGTGTGACGAGCGTGCCTGCTGCCATGGACGCTCCTGCTCCGATGCCGTTGCCGCGACGCCAGACCAGGCCACCGAGGATCGCCACCAGGAGCCCGCCGACGAGGATGTCGTAGGCGATGGTCAGGGCGGCCACCACGTCCTGCACGATCACGGCAAGAGCGATCGTGACGATGCCGAGGCCGAGGACCCACCAGCGGCTGGACCGGACGTCGTGGTCAGACGTCGCGCGTTCCTCGGTCTCCCTGCCGAACCAGCCGGCAACGAAGGGGACGACGTCGGTCCGTGCGACGGTGGCGGCGGCGATCAGTGCGCCGGACGCGGTCGACATCATGGCGGCCACGGCCGCGGCGAGGACGAGCCCGCCGACGCCGATCGGCAGGACGTTCAGGGCGACGTCCGCGTAGACGTCGTCCCGGGACTCGATGGCGGGCAGGATGACGCTGGCGCTCATGCCGATGACGGCGCCCGCGACGCCGTAGAGGATGCAGTAGATGCCGGCGGCGGAACCGCCCCAGCGGGCGATCTCCGGCGTGCGGGACGTGAAGACGCGCTGCCAGATGTCCTGGCCGATCAGCAGTCCGAGCGTGTAGACCACGAAGTAGGTGATGATGCTCTGCGCGCCGATCCCCGTGATGCTGAAGAACTCGTCCCCGGCCCGTTCGGCGATCCCGGAGAAACCCCCGGCCGCGGCCAGCGAGAAGGGGAGCATGAGGGCGAAGACGCCGACGGTCTTGATGACGAACTGCGCCATGTCCGCCAGGGTGATGGACCACATGCCACCGACCGTGGAGTAGATCAGCACGATCACGCCGCCGACGGCGATGGACGCCGCCCGGTCCCAGCCGAAGAGCACCACGAAGATCGTGGCATAGGCACCGGTGGACGTGGCGCAGAGCATCAGCGTGTAGGCGAGCATCACGATGCCCGAGACCCGGGTGGCCCGGTGCCCGTAGCGCAGCGTGAGCATCTGGGAGACCGTGTAGATCCTCAGCCGCTGGATGGTGGGAGCGAACAGGAGGCTGAGCAGCAGGACGCCCGTGCCGATGGCCACCACGAGCCACATCCCGGAAATGCCGTACTGGTAACCCAGGCCCACGCCCCCGACAGTGGATGCCCCGCCGAGGACGACGGCGGCCATGGTCCCGGTGTAGAGCAACGGACCGAGGCGCCGTCCCGCGACGAGGTAGTCGCTGGCGTTCCGGGTGCGGGATTTGCCCCACCATCCGAAGCCGAGCATGGCGACGAGGTACGCCACCACGATGCCGATGTTGAGTGCTTGCATGAAGAGGTCCTTTGGCTGCCGATGCCCTAAGGGCAACTATTGTTGACCGTTAAGCTACTCGTGACGGGCGTCACTTGCCAATCATGGCAAGCTCGTGTGTCAGCCGGATGACCGTCGGGGAACGGGTAAGCTTCCAGGATTGCCGTAGGAGAGGACAAGCATGAAGGCCCTGCCCGTCGAGCCGACGAACACGCCGGTCGCCATAGGCTCGCGCATCCGGGCCGCGCGCCAGGCCCAGCGCATGACCATCGAGCAGGTCGCCGACTCCACGGGCCTGACCAAGGGTTTCCTCAGCAGGGTGGAGCGGGACCTCACGTCGCCGTCCGTCGCCTCGCTCGTGACGCTGTGCCAGGTCCTGTCGATCTCCATCGGCGACCTGTTCCTCGTGCCGGAGACGCACCTGACGCGCCTCGCGGAAGCCCCGCGCATCAGCCTCGGCGGGGAGGGCATCAACGAGCGACTGATGACGGCGCGCTCGGAGCGGCGGCTGCAGATGATCCGCGCCGTCGTCGAACCGCACGGCCGGGGAGAGGACGAGCTCTACTCCGTGGACTGCGAGGTGGAGACCCTGCATGTGATCGAGGGTCGGTTCGTGCTCATCTTCTCCAACGACCGGTACGAACTGGACGCCGGGGACACCGTGACCTTCCCGGGCCGCGAACCCCACACCTGGCTGAACCCGGAGGGGCGCACAGCCGTCGTGCTGTGGACACTCGTGCCCGCGGCGTCAGGAAAGTAGTCGGTCTTCGCCCGGGTGCACCGTCAGCCGACGTGCACCCACGGGCGCTTGGTCACGTCCGGCTCCGCGGCGCGCAGGACCTCACGCGTCACCGGGGCGATCTCGCCCTCGCCCGTGAACAGGAACTTGAACAGGTTGGCGACGGGGTCGCCCTCGGTCCACCGGAAGTACACGTGGGGCATGAGCCCGGTGATGTCGCGGATGTGCAGCATCACCGCGGCGATGGTGTTCGGCACGTTGGAGCTGTGGACCTCCAGGATGCGGAAGCCGTGGCGCAGCACGCCGCGCACCTGCAGCTCCGTCTCGAAGTCCGAGGAATCGTCGACGGTCACCTCGATGAAGAGGGGCATGGCGGTCTTCGGGAAGTGGGAGACCGCGCAGGCGTGCTGGAGCTTGTGACGGTAGGCGGAGCCGCTCAGGCGCTTGGGCTCATGGGCGATCAGCAGGATCTCGCCGTCGTCCTGCGCACTGACGAAGGACAGTGCCGTCTCGTCGAGGCGGATGCTCGTGGCCCGCAGCTCGAAGGCACGGCGCGAGCGGGAGACGAACGAGATGACGATGATGCCGAGGATGAAGCAGGTGGCGATCTTGAGCCCGTCGGGGCGCTCGATCATGTTCACGGCCGTCGTCAGCACGAAGACCGCGGCGGCGATACCGAAACCGATGGTCCGTCCCCGCTGGTGCCTGCGGCGGGCCGAGAGCGTGACGGCGACGGACGCCGAGGTGATGAGGGCGAGGACGCCGGTGGCGTATGCGCCGCCCTGCGCTTCGACGTCGGCCCGGAAGAAGAAGGTCACCAGGATGGCGATCAGTGTGATGACCAGCACGAGCGGGCGGACGGCCTTGGCCCACGCCGGTGCCATGCCGTAGCGCGGCAGGTAGCGCGGTACGAGATTGAGCAGGCCGGTCATGGCGGAGGCCCCGGCGAACCAGAGGATGCCGATCGTCGAGACGTCGTATGCGGTGCCGAAGCCGTCGCCGAGGTACTCGTGCGCGAGGTAGGCGAGTGCCCGGCCGTTCGCCGGCCCACCTTCGGCGAAGGCCTCGGCGGGAATGAGCAGCGTGGTGACGAAGCTCGAGGCGATGAGGAAGCCGCTCATGATGAGCGCTGCGGACGTGAGGAGCCTGTGCGCGCCGGCGATGCGGCCCGCGGGGTTCTCGTCCGTGTCGCCGGGCCTGCCATTGATCTGGGGCATCACGACGACGCCGGTCTCGAAGCCCGAGAGGCCGAGTGCGAGGCGCGGGAAGATCAGGACGGCGAGCCCCACCATCACGAGCGGATTGCCGTGCTGGGTGGTGAGCGCGGACCACCAGTCGCCCACCAGTCCGCCCTGCTCGACGATCTCCACGGCGGCGACGACGACGACGCACAGGTTCAGCAGCAGGAAGACCGCGACGAGCGCGACCGCGATGCCGATGGCCTCGCGGAACCCCCGCAGGAAGACGGCGGACAGCAGGCCGAGGAACACCACGGTGATCAGGACCTCCTGGCCCTGCAGCCAGGCGGGGGCGAAGGGGTTCTCGATGAGGTGCGCGCTGGCGTCCGCGGCGGACAGGGTCATGGTGATGAGGAAGCTGGTTGCGGCGAAGCCGAGCAGGACCAGGACGAAGATCTTGCCGCGCCACTTGGGCAGCAGCTTCTCCAGCATCGCGATGGAGCCTTCGCCGCGCGGGCTCTCCGCTGCCACGCGCTTGTACACGGGGAGTGCGGCGAAGAGCGTCACGGCCACCAGGATGAGGGTGGCGAGAGGGGAGAGGACGCCGGCGGCGGCTGCGGCGATGGCCGGCTGGTAGCCGAGGGTGGAGAAGTAGTCGACGCCGGTCAGGCACATCACCTTCCACCAGGACTGCGTCCGCTCCGGTTCGGGCTGGTGGGCGGTGGGCTGGCTGGACTCGTTGAGCAGCCAGCGCTCGAGGCGCCTGCTCGTCGGGGCCGGTAGGGTGCGTACCGATGATGAACTCACTGCATCACCGTAGGACCGGGGCGGTCGCATTCCGGGCGTCTTAACACTTCCTTGATGCAACCGCTCTCCGTTCCGATCCTTGACCGGGCTCGGGCAGGAGAATAGCCTTGTGCAAAACGTTTGGTGCATATTGGGCAACTTTTAAGCTCGGATCGGATGGAAGCTGTGGAAGAACTGCGCGTCACCGGAGGCGGCCACCTCGGCCCCATCGACTCCTCCCGTATTCCCCGCTATGCAGGTGCGGCGACCTTCGCGCGGCTGCCGCGCCTGGACCAGGTGGACCGCGCAGACATCGCGGTCGTCGGCGTGCCCTTCGACTCTGGGGTGTCCTACCGGCCCGGGGCACGCTTCGGTGGCAACCACATCCGCGAGGCGTCGCGCCTCCTGCGGCCGTACAACCCGGCGCTCGACGTCTCGCCGTTCGAGCGCGTGCAGGTCGCCGATGCCGGCGACATGGCCGTCAACCCGTTCAACATCCACGAGGCCATCGAGACGGTCCAGCAGAACGCGCTGGACCTGACGGCGGACGGGACGCGCCTCGTGACCCTCGGCGGCGACCACACCATCGCCCTGCCGCTGCTCCGTGCAGCCGCGGAACGAGCCGGAAGCCCCGTCGCCATGCTGCACTTCGATGCCCACCTCGACACCTGGGACACCTACTTCGGCGCCGAGTACACCCACGGCACCCCCTTCCGGCGGGCCGTGGAGGAGGGCATCCTCGACACCGAGGCCATCTCGCACGTCGGCACGCGCGGCCCCCTCTACGGCGTCCGGGACCTCGAGGACGACCGCCGCTTCGGCTTCGGCATTGTGACGTCCTCCGACGTCTACCGGCAGGGCGTGGACGAGGTGGTCGACAAGCTGCGGACGCGGATCGGCAACCGCCCCCTCTACGTGTCGGTGGACATCGACGTGCTCGACCCGGCGCACGCGCCCGGTACCGGAACACCCGAAGCGGGCGGCATCACGAGCCGGGAACTGCTTGAGATCCTGCGCGGACTGCGCGGCCTGAACCTCGTCGGCGCCGACGTCGTCGAGGTCGCTCCCGCCTACGACCACGCCGAACTCACCGGCGTCGCAGCCTCCCACGTCGCCTACGACCTCGTGACGCTGATGGCCGACACCCTGACTCCCGCCGCCGGGGACAAGTAGATGGACGTCACCGGCGGCGCAGCCTCCGCGCCCCCCAGCCCCGTCAATGGACAGCGGAACGGCGGTGACCTCGTCGTCGAGACGCTGTCCGCCCTGGGTGCCACGACAGTGTTCGGCATCCCCGGCCAGCACGCGCTCGGCCTCTTCGACGCCCTGTCCCGTTCCGACCTCCGCTTCGTGTCGTCCCGCGTCGAGAACAACTCGGCCTTCGCCGCCGACGGCTTCTCCCGGGCCACCGGCGACGTCGGCGTCCTGTTCCTCTCCACCGGGCCCGGCGCGCTGACCTCGCTCGCAGGACTGCAGGAGGCCTACGCGACCGGCGTGCCCATGGTCGTCGTCGCGAGCCAGATCCCCCTCGAGGGACTCGGGGCGCGACGCAAGGGAATGCTGCACCAGCTCGATGACCAGAAGGCGTCAGCGGCGAACGTCACGAAGAGCCAGCGCCTGATCCAGCACGCCTCCGGCATCCCCTCGGCCATCCAGGACGCCTGGACCGAGGCCGTCTCGTCCCCGCAGGGCCCCGTGTGGGTCGAGGTGCCGCAGAACGTCCTGCTGGATCCCGTGATGGTCCCGACGGTGGAGGACGCACTCGCGGAACCCTTCGACAATCCTCCGAGGATCGAACTGGTACGGGAAGCCGTCGCCTGGCTCAGGGACTCCCGGCGGCCGGCGATCGTCGCCGGCGGCGGGACGCGGCGGGGCAGGGCCGAGAAATGGCTCCTGTCCGTCGCCGAGAAGCTCGGCGCTCCCGTGGTGTGCTCGCCGGGCGGCAACGGGGCCTTTCCCTGGACGCACGAGCTGTCCCTCCAGTCCTGGGTCGAGGACCGGCACGTCACCGAGGTGCTCGAGGACGCCGACGTCCTGCTCGTCGTCGGCTCGTCGCTCGGCGAGGTCACCTCCAACTACTTCACCCTGGAACCGCGTGGACGCATCATCCAGATCGACGCCGAACCGCGCGTCCTCGAGTCCAACCGGCCGGCACTCGGCATCCGGGCCGACGCCGGGCAGGCGCTCGCCGCCCTCGACGCCGCGCTCGAGCCGCTCGACCGGGACCGCGAGCCCGGGTACGACGCCGCCGCACTCGTGGCCGGGACCCTCGCGAAGGTGCGCTCGAGGCTCGACGCACAGGACCTCGCCAAGGAGCGGGCGTTCCTCCAGGACATCCGTGACGCCGTCCCCGCGGGCATGCAGACCTTCTGGGACATGACGATCTCGGCCTACTGGGCCTGGAGCTGCTGGGACGCCCGCGAGGGCCAGTTCCACTCCGCGCAGGGCGCCGGCGGTCTGGGCTTCGGCTTCCCCGGAGCCATCGGTGGTTCCGTCGGCCTGGAGTCCCGGGGGCTTCCCGCGAGGGTCCTCGCCGTGTCCGGCGACGGATCGGCGATGTACTCGATCGCCGAACTGGCGACCGCCCGGCAGCACGACATCCCCGTCACGTGGCTGATCGTCGACGACGGCGGCTACGGCATCCTCCGCGAATACATGGAGGGTGCCTTCGGCAAGGCTACGGCGACCGAACTCGCGCGCCCCGATTTCGTGGCCCTCGCCGAGTCCTTCGGGGTGCCGGCCCGCCGCGTGGCACCCGAGGACATCGGCACGGCCCTTCGCGAGAGCCTCGCGGCCGACGGCCCCAACGTCGTCGTGGTGGAGACGCTCGTGCGGCTCTTCGCGCCCACGCACCTCGACCAGTAGGCTTCCGTTTCTTCTCCTCCGATGAGAGTGTCGGAAGCACAACCACCTCGGAGAAGGAGCGCGATGTCATTTCGCAAGGGCGACACGGTCACCTGGAACACGTCCCAGGGCACGACCGAGGGCAAGGTCGTGGAGAAGCACGAGAAGGAGTTCACGTTCGACGATCAGAAGTTCAACGCATCGAAGGACGAGCCGTACTACACCGTCGAGAGCTCGAAGTCCGGCAAGAAAGCGGCGCACAAGGAAAGCGCGCTGACGAAGAAGTAACCGGCCGACGCAGCGCAGGGCGTCCCGCACCAGCGGGGCGCCCTCCGTCGCCTCGAGGGTGCCGGTTGCTGCTACCTCTCTGCTGCTATTTCAGGGGATCGTGTCCCCAGTTCATGAGCGAGTAGCGCCACTTCGAGGATTCGATGTCCTCCTTGGTGGGTCGCTGGGCGAGATGGCGGTGGACGTAGCCCACGACCTTGTGCATGTGCTCGACGTCGTCGTCCGTGAGGTCGTCGTGCTTCGTGTTCAGGATGTCGATGATCCGCCTGCCCGATCTGTGCCCCACGGACTCGTCCGAGTCCGACTCCTTCTGGCCCACCGACCGCGATTCTTCGGTGTCCAGCCATGCCGCGAGCTGGGAGGCGCTCATGTTGACCGCATCCTTCCACTCGGGCCACACCTGGTCGAGATCGTTCGTATCGTCCTTCATGCGCGTCGGCCTCTCGTAGCAGTTCTCCGGGAAGGATCCCACCCGGTCTCTCCGGGCGGGTTTCCCGTAGCTTAATCCTAAGCATGCTGATAAATGTAGAGGCGTAGGTCGAACCAACGTCTAAGGAGCTTCACATCATGGCAGGAAACCTTTTGGCACGATCAGCCCACGACCTCGGCGCCGCTGCATGGTTCGGCGGCACCCTGATGGGCGCTGTCGGACTCAACGGTGCAACCGGCAAGGCGAAGGACCCCAAGGAGCGCACACGCCTCTCGTCCCTCGGCTGGGCCAAGTGGACCCCGGTCCAGGTCGCCGCCTTCGCAGCCCACGCGGTCGGTGGCATCGGCCTGATCCTCGGCAACAAGGGTCGCGTCGCCGCCCAGGACAGCGTCGGTTCCAACACCGTCTGGAAGTCCGTCGTCACCGTCCTGGGTATGGCGCTCTCGCTGTACTCGGGCATCCTCGGCAAGAAGGTCGGTGAGCTCGCCGAGCAGGGTAGCGCGGGCGCGACCGAGCCCCGTCCCGGCGCCAGCGACGAACTGGCGAAGGCACAGTCGCAGCTCAAGGTCACCCAGTGGCTCCTGCCCCTCATCAGCGGCATCGTCGTGGTGATGGGTGCGAAGCAGGGCGAGATGCAGCGCCCCGAGAACGTCAAGAAGGGCCTGTTCAAGAAGTAGGCCCTCCGGTCTCCTGGCCCGGCTGACCCCCGCAGCGCCCCTGCCGCTCCGCACCCTCCGGTGCAGGCGGCGGTACGCTGCGGGGGTTTCTGCGTCGGCGGGCAACTGCAGGCGGCGCAGTCTCCTACTGCATGGTGAAGGCGCGCGCGATGCCCCCGGCGACCGCGTCGCTCCTTAGGAGCGACCCGAAGACCGCATTGCGGAGACGCATCAGTGGCGCCGGCAGCGGACGTCCCAGCGCCATGTTGATGGCGGCCTTCCGGCGTGCCACCGTGGCCTCGGCGCGGCGTTCCTTCTCGTACAGCACGAGCTCCCCGGCGACGTCCCGCCCGTCCCGCACCGACGCCGCGACGATCGGTACCAGCCGGACGGCGTCGAGCCAGCCCAGGTTCATGCCCTGTCCGCCGATGGGAGACACCTCGTGCGCCGCGTCGCCGACCAGCACCATGCGCCCCGAGACGAAGCGGTCAGCGAGCCGCGACTGGACCTCGAAGGCGCTGAGCATCGAGTTGGTGCCCGGATCGACGCCGACGCCCGTCCTTTCGAGGATGAGCTGCGTGAGGTCCTCCGCCGTCGGGCGTTCCACCGGACATCCGACGCGGACCACCCAGCGGCGGATGCCGCCGGGGAGGGGAAAGGACTCGACGATGCCACCGGTCTCGAGGTAGAGGACGGCGTCGTCGCCGTCCTGCGTGCTGTCCCGGAAATCCCCCATCACATAGCAGTCCGGGTAGCGCCGCACCGGCGCGCGGATCCCCGCGGCGTCCCTGAGCGGACTTCGGGCTCCGTCCGCGGCGACGACGAGCCTTGCTGCGAGGACGCCGTCCTCCCGCTCGGTCCTCGTGGCGGCCAGGACGGAACCGCCTGTGTCCCGCGTCCCGACGACGGCGACGCCGCGCCGCAGGGTGCCGGGGAAGGCCTCCTCGAGCCGGCGTTCGAGGACCTCCTCGGTGACGGCCTGCGGTACGGCGAGCACGTACTTCTCGTCGCCGGGCAGGGTGCCGAACGACAGCGTGCCCACCGGCCGTCCCGCGCTCCGTGCGGCTCCTTCGCGGATGAGGACCCCGCGGTCGCGCAGCTCATCGGCGATGCCCCCCGAGGCGAGGGCCCGCAGCGCCGGTGGGTGGATCCCGATGGCCCGCGAATGGCGGCTGCGTACCGTGCGGCGTTCGAGCACGACGGCGTCGAGGCCCGCCCGGCGCAGGAGCAGTGCGGTGTACAGTCCCACCGGACCGGCGCCGACGACGATCACATCATGCACCGTGCGGTACTCCGGGAGATCGATCCAGGACCAGCAGGTTGATGAACGGCGCGGCCGTGCGTACCTGCCAGCCGTCGCGGTCCGCGATCGAGGAGCGCAGCTCGTCCGGCGTGTAGCTCCGGCGGATGGAGGTCAGGCCGTCCCGGCGGATGTAGGACCCGGGGAGCGGCAGCGTGCCGGCCGAGAACAGGGCGTACCCGAGCGGGTGCCGGGCGATGTCGCTGTGGACCGCGACGCGCCGTGCCAGCCGCTCCGTGTCGTCGAGGAGGCCGGTGAAGCCGGCGGGGTCGAGGTGGTGCAGGACGTGGTTGGAGGCCACGGCGTCGAATACCGCGCCCTCGGCAACGAGCTCGGCACTCAGGGCGCGCCGGAAGGACAGCCCCGGCAGGGGCGGGCGCGACGACGCGTAGGCGTGGGCGCGCTCGTCGGGATCGATCGCCGTCACCTCGAGCCGGAAGCCGTCACGGCGAGCCCAGCGCGCGATCGCCCGCGGTACATCGCCACCACCCGAGCCGATGTCCAGCAGAGTGTTCGTGCGGTCCCGTGAGAAGGCCGGCCGGAGCAGCGAGGCGTAGGTGCGCCGCCAGCCCGACACCACGGCGTTGACGACTCCGAACTGGGCGTAGGTCCGCTCGAGCTTCCGTAGGTCGCAGTCGGGCCGGTCCATCTCCTCGATGGCCTCCGGGTCCCGCTGTGCGAGGAACCCGACTCGGCTCATGCTCCGGCTTCTGCGAGAACGGGCTTGAGGTCCTCTGCGACGGACACGTCGCGGACCGTCGTGCCCGCTGCCGTCGTGCGCGCTGCCGCGGCGTCGGAGGAGGGGTGTGCGCCGATCCTGGTGAGCAGTGCGGTCTCGACCGTGAGGCCGGGGCCGAACGCCATCGAGCAGATCCGGTTGTTCCCGTCGGTGGCCGGCGTATCGAGGATGTTCCGAAGCACGAACATCACGGTTGCGCTGCTCATGTTCCCGTAGTCGCGCAGGGTCTCGCGCGCCGGGACGAGCTGTTGCTCGCTCAGGCCGAGTTTCGCCTCCACCTTGTCGAGGATGCTGCGGCCGCCGGGATGGATGGCCCAGTGCTCGATGTCCGAGTAGTCGAGGCCCTGCAGCGACGCGTCCCGGGCCAGGAGCGGTTCGAGGGCGCCCACGATGTGGTCGTCGATGATGTGGGGGACGTAGGTGCCGAGGACCATCTCGAAACCCTCGTCGCCGATGTTCCAGGCCATGGACTCCTCCCCGACGGGCGTCAGGACCGTCTCGAAGTGGTCCAGGCTGAGGGCGGGCCCCTCCAGGGGGATGTCCCGCGCGGAGACGATGGCGGCCGCCGCACCGTCGGCGAACAGGGAGGATCCCACGATGGTGTCGGGGTTGTTCGACGAGCGGACGTGCAGGGAGCACAGCTCCGCCGAGATCACGAGGACGACGGCATCCGGGTCCGCCTCGCAGAAGGCCTTCGCGGACCGCAGCGCGGGGAGGGCCGCATAGCAGCCCATGAAGCCGAGGTGGGAGCGCTGCACCGACGGGTTGAGGCCCAGGGCACGCACCACCTTGTAGTCGGGGCCCGGAGCGAAGAAGCCGGTGCAGGAGACCGTGACGACGTGCGTGATGTCCGCGGCCTCGATGCCCGGAGCAGCTTCCAGTGCCTTCCGCCCGGCCTCGATGAAGAGTTTCGCACCCTCCTCGGCGTAGGCCTCGTTGCGGGTCTTGGTGCTCGGCGAGAGGACCAGCATGTTCTCCCGGTCGAAGAAGACGGGGTCGTCGAAGGACTTGCCGAGAGTGAACTCCCCGATGACGCTGTGCCGGGTCTCGATGCCGGAGGAGTCGAAGGCAGCCCCGACGAGGCGCTGCCCCAGCCGCGTGAGTCCCGGCTGCGCCGCGAACGCGTCCCGGACCTGGGACTGCACCAGGACCGTGTCAGGTACAGCCGTTTCAAGGGACCTCAGGATCACTGTCATAGGTCAATTACTAGAGGACTAACGCGACAAACACAATGACAGTAGGCTTAGTATTCCCGTCCACCACCATCAGGAGCACCATGGGCAACGATCCGTCAGGCACGCTCGACCAGGACGACCCGAGAGGGCCCGCCGTCGATGCGTCTCCGGAACTGCAGGAATATCCCGGCTTCACGGAGCGCATGGACCCGCGCCCGGACCACGGCGAGGACAGCTACACGGGACACGGCCGGCTGCAGGGCCGGCGGGCATTCATCACCGGCGGTGATTCCGGTATCGGCCGTGCGGTGGCCCTCGCGTTCGCCCGCGAGGGTGCCGACGTCGCGATCGGGTACCTTCCCGAGGAGGAGGAGGACGGCGCCAGCTGCCTGGAACTGATCCGTGCCGAGGGGCGGAAAGCACTGGCCGTGCCGGGAGACCTGCGCGACGAGGCGTACGCGTCCTCGGCGATCCGCCAGGTGGTGGACGGGCTCGGAGGGCTCGACATCCTCGTGAACAACGCAGGCTTCCACATCGCCCAGCCCCAGGGTCTTCCCGACATCGACGCGGACCAGCTGCGCCGCACCTTCGAGACGAACGTCTACGGCACCATCTGGCTGACGCAGGCCGCCCTGCCCCACCTCAGCGAGGGCTCCTCGATCATCAACACCACCTCGGTGCAGGGCTACCATCCGTCCACGAGCCTCATGGACTACGCCGCCACCAAGGCCGCGCTGAACAACCTGACCTTCAGCCTGGCCCAGCTGCTGGGGGAGCGCGGGATTCGCGTGAACGCCGTGGCTCCAGGGCCCATCTGGACTCCACTGCAGCCGGCGACGACCACCAGCGAGAAGCTCGAGTCGTTCGGGGAGGACACGCCCCTCGGCCGGATGGGGCAGCCGGCCGAACTGGCGGGCGCCTACGTCTTCCTCGCCTCCAACGACGCCCGGTACGTCTCAGGAGAGATCCTGGGCGTCACGGGCGGCAAACCGCTCGCCTGACGGGGCGTCCTCCGGATGGTTCAGGAGCAGGACCAAGCCGGGCCCGGCGGTGCGACGAATGTCAGGTACCAGCGCCGGAGCCTCGCACTCCGGCGGCCAGCTGACAGGATTGGTCGATCGATCGTGAACCTCGGAACTGCACTGCCGCCCGGACGCCGGATCGCCCTCTTCGCCGTCGCGCTGTCGGCCTCGCTGGCACTCGGGGGCTGCGGCACTGCCGAGGAGAATCCCCTGGGTGTCAACACCGCGGGCCGGGAACAGGCTGGATCGGGAGCCGTGAGCGCTCCGCAGGACGGCAGCCAGGCTGTGTCCGTGGGGGACCTCGGGGAGGACCCGCTCGGTGTGGGCATCGACGGCGCGCAGCTGTGCGGTGTGCAGCCCGATGACAGCCGCCTGCGCTACACGGTCATGCTGCACAATCCCACCCTGGAGACCTTCACCTTCGGTGAGATGACGCTGGGCGATCCCGAGGGTCTGGTGGTCCTCTCGTCCATGGTGCAGACCGCGAATCGCGAAGGGCACCACCACCCCGGCGCCGAATCGACCACCGGCGCCCACGAGGAACACTCCGCCGCACCGACCCCGAGCAAAGCGCCGGAGCCGATCGGTCCCCCCGTGCCCGCGGACGGTTACGCGTTCGAGCCCGACGCGCACGTCAACATCATCATCACCGTCGAACTGGCGGAGGGCGTCACCCACGGGAGCGCGGACAACATACTCGTCGCCTACTCCACCCCCGACCGCGACTATTCCGTACCGCACGACCTGGCGATCGACGTCGACGCCACGTCCTGCGGCTAGGCACGTACTCCCGGCATCTCTCGGCGCAGCCGTCTCCGAGCGGCGTAGCCGTTAAACGACCGATCCCCCGTCTCGAGGAGACGGGGGATCGGTTCGGAATCAGACCGGGCGGATCACGCGGAGGGCGTGGGTGCCAGCTCGGCGCCGATCAGCCGGACTAGGCCGGGAGCTGCAGGACGGAACCGGTGAAGATCAGGTCCGCGTGGATCACGGTGTCGGTGTTGGCGGCGAACAGTGCCTGCCAGCCACCCTCGATGCCGAGCTTCTCGGCGATCGTGCTGAGGGTGTCGCCGGCCTGGATCGTGTAGGTCTGGCCGCTCAGCGCGACGGGGGCCTGTACCGGAGCCTGGACGGGAGCCTCGACGACGACCGGAGCCGCTACGGGAGCCTCGACGACGACCGGAGCCGCTACTACGGGGGCCTGGACCTGGACGGGGGCCTCGACGACGGCCGGAGCCTGGACGGGAGCCTCGACGACGACCGGAGCCTGGACGGGAGCCTGGACGACGGCCGGAGCCTGGGCCTGCTGGAACTGGACCGGACCCGGAGCGGCTGCGCTGCCGAGGCCGAGCTTGGCCGAGCATGCGGGCCATGCTCCCCAGCCCTGGCCGGCGAGGACGTTCTCGGCGACAGCGATCTGCTGCTCGCGGGATGCGTCCTGGGGGGCGCCCTGGCCGCCGAAGGCTGCCCAGGTCGAGGGGGTGAACTGCAGTCCGCCGGAGAAGCCGTTGCCGGTGTTGATGCCCCAGTTTCCGCCGCTCTCGCACTGTGCCAGTGCATCCCAGTCGCTGGCGGGGGCAGCGTTGGCTGCACCAGCCGCTGCGCCGAGGCCGAGGCCGGTGAGTGCTACTGCTGCGAGTCCACGACGTGCGCTGGTGCTGAAGGTGTGTGTATTCATGGGGTTACGATGCTCCGAAAGGCCACCCGCACTAGGCCCGTCCCCGGACTTCTTCGCGCCGCTGCTCACCTTGACGATATAGAGGTCATGGTTCGGCAGCCGCCTGTTGAGCAACGAGCGGTGGAGGGCGGCGCCGGGCATTCATGGCTGCCCGATTTTCGGCAGCTTTTTCGCTTCCCCGAGCGGGGAACTACCTCCACCGTAGATTATTTTTCATTCGTTGCCAAACCGGTACGGTGCGGTGCTTGACATTGATGAAAAACAAGGGAAGAAAAAGTGGATCATTTGAGTTTCCTCTGGCACACTTGCGTTCTGCAGCCCAGGGAGGGCGCAGGAAGAGCCCGGACACCTCGTGCCCGGGCCCCTCGCCGCTCCGTCCAGACGGCGTGATCACCGCCTCACCGGCACCTCACAATGGCGTCTATCCGCCGTGCCCGAGGCGCGACCCGCCGGTCAGGCCGCCACGTAGCCGTGCGGATCGAGCACGTACTTGGTCGCAGCCCCGGCATCGAACTCCTCGTAACCGCGCGGTGCCTCCTCGAGGCCGATCGGCTTCGCGTTGACGGCCTTCGCGATCGACACCTTGTCGTGCAGGATCGCCATCATCAGTCCACGGTTGTACTTCATGACCGGACACTGACCGGTGGTGAAGGACAGTGACTTCGCCCACCCCGTGCCGAGACTGATGGAGAGGGACCCCACCTTTGCCGCCTCGTCCACCGCGCCCGGGTCGCCCGTGACATAGAGCCCCGGGATGCCGAGGGCGCCGCCGGCCGCGGTGAGCTCCATGAGGGAGTTCAGTACCGTGGCAGGGGCTTCGCTCGACGAGCCCTTGCCGTGTCCGCGTGCCTCGAATCCCACCGCGTCCACGCCGCAGTCGACCTCGGGAGTGCCGAGCAGTTGCTCGACCTGGTCACGGGGATCACCCTTGGACACGTCCACCGTCTCGCAGCCGAAGCTCCGTGCCTGCGCCAGCCGGCCCTCGTTGAGGTCGCCCACGATCACGACAGCGGCACCCAGCAGTTGCGCCGAGACAGCAGCGGCGAGACCGACCGGACCGGCACCTGCGATGTAGACCGTCGAACCGACCCCTACTCCCGCCGTCACCGCGCCGTGGAACCCGGTGGGGAAGATGTCCGAGAGCATCGTCAGGTCGAGGATCTTCTCGAGGGCCTGGTCGCGGTCCGGGAACTTCAGCAGGTTCCAGTCCGCGTAAGGGACCAGGACGTACTCCGCCTGCCCGCCGACCCAGCCACCCATGTCGACATAGCCGTAGGCGGCTCCGGGACGGGCAGGGTTCACGTTGAGGCAGATGCCGGTCTTGCGCTCCTTGCAGTTGCGGCATCGGCCGCACGCGATGTTGAAGGGGACGGAGCAGATGTCACCCTTCTTGATGAATTCGACGTCGGACCCCACCTCGACGACCTCACCGGTGATCTCGTGGCCCAGCACGAGGTCGGACGGCGCCGTGGTGCGGCCACGCACCATGTGCTGGTCCGAGCCGCAGATGTTGGTGGTGACGGTCTTCAGGATCACGCCGTGATTGAGTTTCCGGCCGATATTGGCCGGATTCACCCCCGGCCCGTCCTTGAGTTCGAATGTGGGGTAGTCGGTGTCGATCACCTCGACCTTCCCTGGTCCCTTGTACGCAACAGCTCTGTTACCGCTCATGGAACTTCCTCTCATGCCTGCACGTGGTGGGTCCGGTGTGCCCGGGCGCTGCACCCGGCGTACGTCGGGCATGACTGCCCGACCACGCCGATAGCGCGACCGTACAACCCGGGGGGTCGCATGAACGTTGCATCGTCAGCAGGCTGTCTTGTGCAGGCTGTCTTGTGCAGGCTGTCTTGTGCAGGCTGTCTTGCGCCGGCTGGCTTGTGCCGGTGGCCGAGCCGGGGGAAGGTGGCTGCATGACTGAGACTGTGCTTGTCACGGGTGCCACCTCCGGCATCGGAGCCGAGTTCGCACGGCAGTTCGCCGCCCGCGGCTGCGACCTGGTCCTGGTGGCCCGGGCTCCCGGTCCGCTCGAGGAGGAGGCGGCGACCCTGCGGGAGAAGTGGGGCGTCGGCGTGGAGACTCTGGCCGCGGACCTGCTCGACGACGACGGCCTGGCGCGGGTACTCGGTCGGATCCGTGCTGCGGCCGAGCCCGATACGGGGGAGCCCGCTGCGGGGGGATCGGGCGCAGCACGGGGCGCCATCACGGTGCTCGTGAACAATGCCGGGTACGGGCTGGTCAAGCCGTTCGCGGACAATACGCTCGACGACGAGGTCCGGCATCTCCGGATCCACGTGGAGGTGCCCCTGGCTCTCGCCCATGCGGCCCTGCAGTCGATGCGCCCCCGCAGAGCCGGAACCATCATCAACGTGGCGAGCGTCGCCGGATTCACCCCGAGGGGCACTTACGGCGCGGCCAAAGCGGCCATGATCAGCTTCAGCCGCTGGGCGAACCTCACCTACGGGCCGGAGGGTATCCGGGTGACGGCCGTCTGCCCTGGTTTCGTCCACACCCAGTTCCACCAGCGGATGGGTGCCGACAAGGCGAGCGTCCCGGCCGTCCTGTGGCTCGATGCCGGGCTCGTGGTCCGCGAAGCGCTGAACGACACGGCCGCGGGCAGGGCCGTCTCCATCCCGAGCCTCCGCTACAAGGCGCTCACGGCACTGGCACGGGTCGCGCCGTCGTCGGTCGTGGCGCGGCTCGCCCAGCGGGGTCGCTGACTTCTCGCGTCAATCCTCCTCGCGTCAATCCTCTTCGGTGTCCCGGTCCCAGGAATCGGGTTCCAGGACGGCATCCTCGGGGTGGCGGTTCTCGTCCGGGTGCCCCGGCGTTCCCGCGCCGACGTACGCGGCGGGCACCACGCCTGCTTCGTGTATGTGCTGCTCGTCCCGGATGGAGGTTCCGTGGTGGCCGCCGGATCCCGCCGAGGGGTCGAGGACGTTCTCGCGCCGATCCCGGCGGGGGCGCCCCCCATCACCATGTCCAGGAGTGTCGTCATGCCCGGCGGAGCCGGAATCCGGGCGATCGGTCGGCGCGGTACCGACCTCCGGTGAGAGGTCCTGCCGGCTGCGCCGGGCTTCCTTCTCGAGGGGGGGAATGGGTACTGCGGGCCCGAGGGGGTGATCAGCGGGAAGGGCTGCGCCGGCAGGGTCCCCGGCGCTGCTTGACTCTGTCATCGTGCTCCTTCTGGTCGATGCGCTGTCGTCGTCAGCGCCTGGTCGAAACGGAGGTGGCACCGGGAACACTACTCCCACGCGGTGTCCGTCTCCCGGAAACAGGTACCGGGTCCCGCGAAACAGGTCGGTAAGTATGCTTATCATATGGGACCGCAGGTTGGTGGGAATGCCCCTTACAAGGAGGTAGGACGATGGCAGGATACTTCAAACTGGTGGATGCACATGACGACGGTTTCCGCGTGAAACTGACCGCTCCGGATGGAACGCTCGTCGCAGTTTCCACGTATTACGCCTCGAAGGAAGAGGCGATCGCCGGGATCGAACTCATCCGGGAAATAGCCGGTACGGGCCCCGTGGTGGACCACAGCCGGATCGGATCGCCGAACCGGGAGGACGTCTTCGTCGGGCTGCAGGGCGCTGCCGGGCGCGACGTCCCGACCCGCCGCGACGCCTAGGACCCCTCCTCGCGACGCACAGGAGGCTTTCCTGTCGCTGACAGACGCCTCGGTGTACGACTGTATACAGTGACGCTGGACGTGGAATAGGATGAAGCTATTCCACAATCTCTCTGAAGGGAGCCAACGTCATGTCGACCGCGGACTCATTCGGCGCGAAGGGCGTACTCGATGTCGCCGGCGCTGAATACGAAATTTTCAGGCTAAGCGCGGTCGAGGGCGCCGAGAACCTTCCGTTCAGTCTCAAGGTCCTGCTGGAGAACCTGCTGCGCACCGAAGACGGCGCGAACATCACGGCCGACCACGTGCGCGCACTCGCGCAGTGGGACGCCGCAGCAGAGCCCGATACCGAGATCCAGTTCACCCCTGCGCGCGTCATCATGCAGGACTTCACCGGCGTTCCCTGCGTCGTCGACCTCGCGACGATGCGTGAGGCCGTCGCGGACCTCGGCGGAGACCCCAAGCGGGTCAACCCGCTCGCGCCCGCCGAGATGGTCATCGACCACTCGGTGCAGATCGACGCCTTCGGCAACGCCGGTGCGCTCGAACGCAACATGGAGATCGAGTACCAGCGCAACGGCGAGCGGTACCAGTTCCTCCGCTGGGGACAGACCGCGTTCGACGACTTCAAGGTCGTCCCGCCGGGCATGGGCATCGTGCATCAGGTCAACCTGGAGTACCTGGCCCGCACGATCATGACCCGCGAGGTCGACGGCGTCCTCCGCGCCTACCCCGACACCTGCGTCGGCACCGACTCGCACACCACGATGGTCAACGGACTCGGCGTCCTCGGCTGGGGCGTCGGCGGCATCGAAGCAGAAGCTGCCATGCTCGGCCAGCCCGTCTCGATGCTCATCCCGCGCGTCGTCGGCTTCAAGCTGACCGGTGACATCCCCGCCGGCGCCACCGCGACCGACGTCGTCCTCACGATCACCCAGATGCTGCGCAAGCACGGCGTCGTCGGGAAGTTCGTGGAGTTCTACGGTGAGGGCGTCGCCTCCGTGCCGCTCGCCAACCGCGCGACCATCGGCAACATGAGCCCCGAGTTCGGCTCCACCGCCGCGATGTTCCCGATCGACGACGTCACGCTGGACTACCTGCGCCTCACCGGCCGGCCGGCCGAGAACGTCGCACTGGTCGAGTCGTACGCGAAGGAGCAGGGCCTCTGGCACGACCCGTCGCGCGAGATCCGCTTCTCCGAGTACCTCGAACTGGACCTGTCCACCGTCGTGCCGTCGATCGCCGGTCCGAAGCGCCCGCAGGACCGCGTGGAGCTCAGCAGGTCGAAGGCCCAGTTCCGCGAGGACCTGCGCAACTACTCGACCGACCCCGACCTGGACTTCGCGCCCGGCGGCACCGTCGACGAGTCCTCGCAGGAGAGCTTCCCGGCATCGGATTCGCCGAGCTTCACCCCCGGCACGACGGCCTCGGTCACCGAGGAGAACACGAAGCCGCGCGAGACCGTCGGCGCCGGCGCTGCGGGCTCGCGTCCCTCCAAGAAGGTCAGCGTGAGCATGAAGGACGGCCGCGCGTTCGAACTCGACCACGGCGCCGTCAGCATCGCGTCGATCACGTCCTGCACCAACACGTCCAACCCCTCGGTCATGCTCGCCGCCGCCGTGCTGGCCCGCAACGCCGTCGAGAAGGGCCTCGTGTCCAAGCCGTGGGTCAAGACGTCCGTGGCACCGGGATCCAAGGTCGTCACCGACTACTACGAGAAGTCGGGCCTGATCCCGTACCTGGAGAAGCTCGGCTTCTTCACGGTCGGTTACGGCTGCGCCACCTGCATCGGCAACTCCGGACCGCTCGAGGACGAGATCTCGCAGGCCATCCAGGACAACGACCTCGCCGTCACCGCCGTCCTGTCCGGTAACCGCAACTTCGAGGGCCGCATCAACCCCGACGTGAAGATGAACTACCTGGCGTCACCGCCGCTGGTGGTCGCCTACGCCCTGGCCGGCACGATGGACTTCGACTTCGACGCCGAGCCCCTCGGCCAGGACGACGCCGGCAACGACGTCTTCCTGAAGGACATCTGGCCCAACCCGGTCGAGGTGCAGAAGGTCATGGACGAGTCGATCGACGAGGAGATGTTCACCTCGAGCTACCGGACGATCTTCGAGGGCGACGAGCGCTGGCAGTCCCTGCCCACGCCCGAGGGCGACACCTTCGCCTGGGATCCGGAGTCCACCTACGTGCGGAAGCCCCCATACTTCGAGGGCATGCAGCGCGAAGCGAGCCCGGTCGAGGACATCGACGGCGCGCGCGTCCTGCTCAAGCTCGGCGATTCGGTGACGACGGACCACATCTCGCCCGCGGGATCCTTCAAGTCGGACACCCCGGCCGGCCGCTACCTGACCGAGAAGGGCGTCCAGCGCAAGGACTTCAACTCCTACGGCTCGCGCCGTGGCAACCACGAGGTCATGATCCGCGGCACCTTCGCGAACATCCGCATCAAGAACCAGCTGCTCGACGGCGTCGAGGGCGGGTTCACGAAGGACTTCTCGCAGCCGGACGCACCGCAGGCCGCGGTCTACGACGCCGCCGAGAACTACCGTGCAGCGGGCACCCCGCTGGTGGTCCTCGCCGGCAAGGAGTACGGCTCCGGATCGTCGCGTGACTGGGCCGCCAAGGGCACCGCGCTGCTCGGCGTCAAGGCCGTCATCGCCGAGAGCTACGAGCGCATCCACCGCTCGAACCTCATCGGCATGGGCGTGCTGCCGCTGCAGTACCCGTCCGGTCAGAACGCGCAGTCACTCGGCCTCATCGGGACGGAGACCTTCGCGGTCAGCGGTGTGACGGAGCTCAACGAGGGCCGCACGCCCCGCACGGTCAAGGTCACCGCGACCCCGGCCGACGGCGGCACGCCGGTCGAGTTCGACGCCGTGCTGCGCATCGATACCCCGGGTGAAGCGGACTACTACCGCAACGGTGGCATCCTGCAGTACGTGCTGCGCCAGCTCGCCAGCTAGCGTCCGCATGGTTCCGGGCCGGGAGTTCAACCTCCCGGCCCGGGCCGTCCGCAGGGCATCCGCCCTGCGACCCGATCCGCGACGAACCGAGGGGGCGCCATGGCAGAGTCGACAGATCTTTCGACGCGCGTGGACGGAGACGCCATCTTCCGCGTCCTCCGGAGCGAGATCCTCGCCGGTGTCCATCCGCCGGGAACGGCACTGCGGGAAGTGGTCATCTCCGAGCGTTTCGGGGTGTCGCGCACTCCAGTCCGGGAGGCACTCAGCCGGCTCCAGCACGAACGGCTGCTCGAGAGAGCGGCCCGCGGCCTGCAGGTGCCCCAGATCGACGCCCAGGAGGTCATCCAGATCTACGACCTCCGGGTCATGCTCGAGGAGGAAGCCGCCGGCCAGGCAGCCCTCAACCGCGGCGCGGCGGACATCATGCGCCTCGAGGCGCTGCTGGAACGCGACCGCGCCGTCGTCGACCCCGATGACACCACCAGGGTGACCAACAACCTCGAATTCCACACCTCTCTCTGGGCCTCCGCGCGCAACCCCATCCTCATGGACCTGCTGCAGCGGCTCTCGACCCACCTCATCCACACGCCGCGGTCCACGCTCTCCGTGGGGAACCGCTGGCAGGAAGTGCTCCTCGAGCACGAGTCGCTGATCAGCGCCATCGCGGAGCGGCGCAGCGACGACGCCCGCGCCATCGCCCGGACGCACATGGAGACGGCCCGCACGCTCCGGCTGCAGCTGCTCCGCACCACCGCGGCGGACTGAGGGTGGCGGATACCCGGCAGCGCCTCCTGCTCGACGTCGATACCGGCATCGACGACGCCGTCGCCCTCCTGTACCTGCTCGCGACGCCCGGCGTGAGCATCGAGGCCATCACCTGCACGGCCGGCAATGTCGGTGCCCGGCAGGTGGCCATCAACAACCTCGCCCTGCTCGAACTGTGCGGACATGCCGGCGTCGAGGTGGCCATCGGCAGTGAGGTCCCGCTCGAGGTCCCGCTCGTCACCACCGAGGAGACGCACGGCGACCAGGGCATCGGGTACGCCGTCCTGCCGTCGCCGCGGGGTTCTATCTCGAGGCGCCACGCCGTCGACGTGTGGCTCGAAGCCGTCCGCTGCCATCCAGGGCAGATCACCGGGCTGGTCACCGGACCGCTCACCAACCTCGCCCTGGCCCTCCGTGCCGAGCCGGAGCTGCCGATGCTCCTGAAGGGCCTCGTGATCATGGGCGGGGCGTTCAACTACCCGGGGAACACGACGCCGGTGGCCGAATGGAACATCCATGTCGACCCCCACGCGGCCAAGGAGGTCTTCGCGGCCTACGAAGGCCTGCCGCGGGAGAAGCTGCCCGTGGTGTGCGCGCTCGAGACCACGGAGCGCATCGAGTGCACGCCGGCCCACGTCGACGCCGTCGCGCGTGCGGCCGGTGCCGGACCCGAGGTGCTCGACCCGGACGAACCGGAGGGGACCCGCAGCGGCAGCGACAACGCCGTCGTCGCCTGCGTGTCCGACGCCCTGCGCTTCTACATGGAGTTCCACCGCCTGTACGACCAGGGCTACATCGCGCACCTGCACGACCCGTTCGCGGCGATGGTGGCGACGGGGGAGGCTGGCTTCGAGGAGCGGCTCGCAACCGTGGACGTCGAGACGGACTCGCCGCTGACCATCGGGCAGACGGTCGCGGACTTCGCGGGGATGTGGAAGCGGGCGCCGAATGCGCGGATCGTCACGGGGAACGACCCTGCCGCGGTGTTCGAGCTCCTGGTCCGCCGGCTGTCGAGCCTCGCGAGGATGCACGGCTGAGGCCTGCTGTCCGGCCGGACCTCAGCGCGGCGTCGGGCGTGCACCCGGCGTTGGGCGGGCACGCGGCGCGGCAGTGCAGACCCGTGGGGGCGTTGCCCCGGCCCTGGGCACCCGGCGCGGCGGCACACGATCCGTAGGGCGTCCCCCGCCGGCGTCGGGCGGGCACCCGGCGCGGCGGTGCAGACCCGTGGGGGCGTTGCCCCGGCCCTGGGCACCCGGCGCGGCGGCGCAACGCCCCGGTACACTGGTAGCTGCCCGCAGTGCTGCGCGGCCGGTGCCGAGGTGACATGAGGTGCGTCCTCCTCCCTCCATCGTGCCCAAGGAATATCGTGAGTTCATCCCTGACCCTCGCAGCCGAGCCCACCGCACAGCGCCCGCGGCGCCTGCTCCTCGCCCTGGGCGGAGCGCTCATCGTCGCTACCTACCTGTTCCTCGTGACCGTCCAGCCGGCGGAGATCGCCGGCGGGATGGGCAGCACGGCCTCGCTCGTCTCCCTGTTCGGATTCCTCGGCGGGGGTGCGCTGCTGGTCGGCGGCATCCTGCCGATGCTGACCACGAGTTCCCTGGTCGTCATGCCGCTCGGGATCGCCCTGAACATCGCCATCGGGCAGATCGCGGGCTCCCTGGGAATGCAGATCTACCTCGACGCCATCGGGACCGTCCTCGTGGCCGTCCTCGCCGGTCCTGCCGCCGGTGCCGCGACCGGCGCGATCAGCAACGCGATCTGGGGGCTCTTCAACCCCTTCGCACTGCCCTTCGCGGCGGGTGCCGCACTCATCGGACTGCTCGCAGGACTGGCTGCCAGGTACGGCGCGTTCCGCCGCGTATACCTCGCGCCCGTGGCGGGGGTCGTCGTCGGCGCCATCGGCGGGCTCGTGGCAGCCCCGGTCGCCGTGTTCATGTTCGGCGCGGCCGGGACCTTCGGCACCAACGCCATCATCGCCGCCTTCCGCTCGATGGGCGACAAGCTGCTGGTCGCCGCCACCAAGCAGGGACTGCTGTCGGACTCGCTGGACAAGATCGTGGTCTTCGTCCTGGTGGCCCTGATCGTCTACGCCCTGCCGCAGCGTGCCGTCCGCCAGTTCCCGTTCGCACGGACCTACCGGGTCCTCGGGACGCGGACCGGCACCCGGACCGGCGACGCTGCCGTCCAGCCCGCGGGGAAATAGCGCCCGTAGCCTCAGCCATGCCCCGCCGAAGGATCTACAACCCACTGACCGAACTGCTCGCCGCAGTCCTGCTGGTGGTGCTCGTCCTCGTGGTGAACCGCTGGGAGTTCTCCCTCGCGGTCCTGGTGTTGGGGGTGCTCCCGGCGGTGCTGCTGTCCGGCAGGGCGCGCCCGATCGGCCTCGCGATCGTGCTCGTGGCCGGGCCGCTGCTCCTCTCGTCGCTCCTGCTCCATGGTCTGTTCTTCCCCGAGGGCAGGACCGTCCTGGTGGACCTCGGCATCGCCCGGGTCACGGCGGAGGGCCTCACCTTCGCGGCCGGAATGGGCCTGCGCATGACCGTTTTCACGGGAGTGCTGCTGACGGCGGCGATGACGCTGGACATCCCCGACCTGCTGGCCACCATGACGCATCGCGGCTGGAACCGGAAACTCGTCTTCATCGTGGGATCCGCCGTCGGGCTCCTTCCCCACGTCGCCCTGCGGGCGCGGCAGGTCACGCGCGCCCAGCAGGCCCGTGGACTGGTCGTCGGCCGCGGCCCGCTCTCGCGCTTCCGGGCCCTGGTGACGGTCACGACGCCGCTCGTCATCGGGCTCCTCGTGGACGCATCGGAACGCAACGCCATGCTCGAGGCCCGGGGCTTCTCGTCCTCGGGCGCACGCACGAGCTACCTGCCGGACACGGACACCCCGCACCAGCGCCGGGCCCGCCGCGCGATGGTCGGCGTCGTCGGCGTGTTCTCGGCGGCCTGGCTCGTGGTCGCAGCGATCGCATGATCAGCCTCGACAGCGAGACGTTCACCTACGACGACGGCGTACCGCTCCTTGCGGGCCTGACCCTCACGGTGCGGCCGGGGGAGTACGTCGTCATCGCGGGAGCTTCGGGTTCCGGCAAGACGACGCTGGCCCGGCTGCTCGCCGGGATGACGGGTGCCGATGCCGGGTCCGTCTTCCGCGGATCGATAGCACTGGACGGCGAGACGATCCGTTTCACGGGTACCCCCACGGATCCGCGGATCGACCCCGCCGCCTGGAGCAGCAGGGTCGCGTACGTGGCGCAGGGAGCGTGGGGACAGCTGTCCATGATGTCCGCCACGGTCGGGGAGGAGATAGCCTTCGGCCCGTCCAACCGCGGCGTCCCCACGGAGCGGCTGCGCCGGCTCGTCGCGGAGGTCGCAGCGTCCCTGAAGCTGACACCCCTGCTCGACCGCGACCCCCGCCGGCTCTCCGGCGGCCAGCTGCAGCGGACTCTCATCGCCGCTGCCATGGTCCAGCGACCCCGGATCCTCGTCCTCGACGAGCCGTTCCAGGGGCTCGACGACGACGCCGTACAGGACGTCGCGGAAGCATTGGAGGCCCTTCGCCGGGACGGCACCGCCGTGGTGGTCTGCGAGCCGATGCTCCCGCGGTCCGCACCCTCGGGCGCCCGCGTCGTCGGGCTGGCCGACGGGCTTCCCGTCTTCGACGGCGCGCTGGAGGAAGGGCTCCGGGCGGGATTGCGGCGCTACGGGATCGGCACGGCAGGAGAGCCTCCCCGCGTCGACCCCGGGGTCGCAGCTACCCCGGGCCGCCCGGGTCCCGACCACGAATTCGACGCTGAACCCAACCCTCCACTCGTCGCACTGCGCGATGTCACCTTCCGCTACCCGGCAACCGGTGGAACCCGCCCGCCGACGGGCCTGACGGGCGTGAACCTGTCGATCTCGGCGGGCGAGATCGTCGCGGTGCGGGGACCCAACGGCTCGGGGAAGTCGACGCTCCTCCAGCACCTCGACGGCCTGTACCGGGCGGACAGCGGCTCCGTCACGGTGGGCGGGATCCCGATCCGCCGCCAGCCGACGGGTACCCTCGCCACCACGGTCGGCCACCTGTTCCAGGACACGGACCAGCAGCTCTTCGAGCGCACCGTGCTGCGCGAGGTCTCCTTCGGCCCGCTGGCCACCGGGTCGAGCAGGGCCGACGGCACCCGGAAGGCCGGTGAGGCCCTCGACCGCGTGGGACTGGGCGCACTGAAGGACGCGCACCCCTACGAACTGAGCTTCGTGCAGCGGCGCCTCGTCGCCCTTGCCTCCCTGATGGCCACGGGTCCGCTGGTGTGGGCGCTCGACGAGCCGACCGCCGGCCTCGACGAGCCCACCCGTTCGATGCTCGCCACCCTGCTGACCGGCCATGCCAAGGGTGGAGGCGCCGTCGTCCTGGCCACGCACGATGCCGCCTTCGCCGACACCGTCGCCCACAGGTCCATCTGGCTCGAGGACGGCAGGGTCCGCGGCACCGGCTCGGCGCCCGCCTCCTGACGCGGCGCCGCCCCGGACGCAGCCCGCTCGAGGACGGCAGGATCCCCGGCGCCGGCATCGATTCCGCCCCCTGATACACGGCCCGTCCGCGCCGGTGAGCACCTAGGGTGGGACGCATGGACGTATTGCGTGAAAGGCATCGGACGATCCGCACGGAGGGCGCGGACCTCGCGGTGTTCGAGTACGGGCGAGACCCGCACCCCGACGTTCCGACGATGGTCTTCCTGCACGGGTACCCCGACGACCACCGGGTGTTCCACCCTGTCCTGCGGGAGCTCGCACCCACACGCCAACTCGTCGCGTTCGACACGCGCAACGCCGGCCGGTCACGCCCCCGCGACGGGGCCGGTTTCACGCTGGCGGAACTGGTAGACGACCTCTTCGCCGTCCTCGACGGGATCGACGCCCCCGCCGGGGTCCGGCTCGTGGGGCACGACTGGGGTTCCATCCAGGGCTGGGCCGCGGTGCAGGACGAGCGCGCGGACGGGAGGATCACCCACTACACGAGCATCTCGGGTCCCGACCTGCGCCATTTCTCCCGCTGGCTGCGCGGCCGCTTCCGCGACCCGCGGCTGGTCCCCCAGGGGATCGGACAGGTGCTGCGCAGCTGGTACGTCGCGGCCTTCCAGTTGCCTGCCCTGCCGGAGCTGGCCTGGAAATACGTCCTGACCCGCCGCTACGAGCTGGCGGCGCGGCGCAACGTGGGCGCCGATCCGCTCCGCGGCCTCGCCCTGTACCGGACCAACATGTCCCGCGCTGCTGCGAAGCCTCCGCGGCGCCGCCCGGTCACGCTTCCCGTGCACGTCATCGTCCCCCGGAAGGATGCGTTCCTGTCCCCGCACCTCGTCGACGGGCTGGAGGAGTGGGTGGAGGACCTCACCGTCACCACCGTTCCCGGGGGCCACTGGTGGATCGCCTCGCGACCCCGCGCGTTCGCGGAACTGCTCGACCCCTCGCTGCGCGACCGAGCCTGATCAGGGCTCCGATCGGCGCTACGCCTCGATCAGGCCCCGGATGTCGTCGGCGGTGAGCGCGGCGCTGAAGATGGCGTCGTCGTCCATGACCGAGGTGAACAGCTTGGCCTTCTGCTCCTTGAGCTTCATGACCTTCTCCTCGATGGTCCCCGTGGACACCATGCGGTAGACCATGACGTTCTTCGTCTGCCCGATGCGGTGTGTGCGGTCCACGGCCTGCGCCTCGGAGGCCGGGTTCCACCAGGGGTCGAGGAGGAAGCAGTAGTCCGCCTCGGTGAGGTTGAGGCCGAAACCGCCGGCCTTGAGGCTGATGAGGAACACGGGGGCCCTGCCGTCCTTGAAGGAGTCGATGACCTCGCCCCGGCTGCGGGTGGAGCCGTCGAGGTACGCGTACTCGATGCCCCGGGCGTCGAGCTGCTCGGCGGCCTTCTTGAGGTAGGACGTGAACTGGCTGAAGACGAGCGCGCGGTGTCCCTCCGCAATGACGTCCTCGAGGTTCTCGAACAGGACCTCGAGCTTGGCGGACGGGACGCCCTCGTGCTCGGGATCGACGAGCGAGGCATCTAGGCTGAGCATGCGGAGCAGGGTCAGGGACCGGAAGACGATCATCCGGTTGCGGTTCATGTCCTCGATCAGGCCGAGGAGCTTCTGCCGCTCGCGCTGCAGGTACGTCTCGTAGATGCGCCTGTGCTCGGGATGGAGCTCCACCTCGAGGACCTGTTCCTGCTTCGGCGGGAGGTCGGACGCGACGGCTTCCTTGGTGCGGCGCATCATCAGCGGCCGGATGCGCTTGCGCAGCCGCACCAGCGGCCGGTTGTCGCCGATCTTCTCGATCGGCGTCCGGTAGTCCTCCGTGAACTTCCGGGCGGAGGGGAACAGCCCCGGCGCCACGATGTTGAACAGGGACCACAGCTCCATGAGGTTGTTCTCCATGGGCGTTCCGGTGATGGCGAGCTTGAAGGGCGCGCCGAAGTCCTTGGCCGCCTGATGCACCTTCGACGCGCGGTTCTTGACGAACTGCGCCTCGTCGAGCACGAGCCCGGACCACGAGAGATCCTGGTAGGCGGAGAAGTCGAGCCGGAACAGGGTGTACGAGGTGATGACGATGTCGGCGTCGCCCACCTGATTCCGGATCGGGACGCCGGAGGCACCCTGCGTGTCGCTGATCGCGGCGACCTTGAGGCCGGGCGCGAAGCGGTGCGCCTCCTTGGACCAGTTGGGCACCACGGAGGTGGGTGCGACGACGAGGAACGGAGCGTCGAGCCCCGTGCGCTCCGTCGCGTAGGCCATGAGCGCGAGGGCCTGCAGGGTCTTGCCGAGGCCCATGTCGTCGGCGAGCACGCCGCCGAGCTGGTGCCGCCACAGGAAGGCGAGCCAGCTGAAGCCCTCCGCCTGGTAGGGCCGCATCTCCGCGACGAGGCCGGCGGGCGCCGGGGTGGCTTCGACATCCTTGAGTTCGAGCAGGCCGCTCACGGCGTCGCGCCAGGACTGCGCCTGCTCGGTCTCCTCGGCGAGGTCCTCGAAGTCCGCCCACAGCCCCGCCTGGTAGCGGCTGATCTGCAGGCCGGACTCGGGGTCCCACTCGCTCAGCGCGCGGGCCTCCTCGATGAGCTCACGGAGCTGGTCGAAGACGGGCTGCTCGAGGGACAGGTAGCTGTTGTCGACGAGCTTCAGCTTCGTCCGGCCCTGCGCCAGTGCGCGGAAGATCGAGTCGAAGGGGATGGTGCGCCCGCTCACCGTCACCATCACGCCGAGGTCGAACCAGTCGCGGTTGTCCGTCTCGACGGTGCTGATGCGCAGCGTGGGTGTCTCCGTCAGCTCCCGGTAGTCCGGTTTCTCGCCGACGACGTCCACACTCACGCCGTCGAGCTCCAGGAGTCTCGGCAGCACGTCCTCGGCGAACTCCACGGCCTGCATGTCCTCGAGCTTCTGGGACTTCAGGGGCAGGGCACCGAGGACCTGGCGAACAGCAGTGGCGAGCGCGTCCTCGACATCGATGTCGCGGTATCCGTCGTCGCTGCCCGGTCCGCCCCGACGGAACGGCCGGCGCTGCACGGCGGCACCCAGCGGGTAGTCGAAGTGCCAGTCGAGGGTCACGGACCCGTCGGCGCCGTAGACCGTCGTCAGGACGAGGACCGGGGGCTGGATCTCGGGCAGTTCGACCGAGCCGTCGCTGCTCTCCACGGAGATGGTCTGCCGCAGCTTTGGGTAGTACTCCTGCAGGAACAGGGACTTCTCCTCCTCGGGCACGATGACGGCACGGCCGCGCTGCAGGAGCTCGATGTCCTTGGGCGTCAGCCTCCGCGAGGTGGGCGCGAGCGTGATGGTGTCATCGGGGGCGACGGTGTAGATGCCGTGGGTGCTGATGACGTGGGCGGTCTCCGAGGGGTGGGGCCGGCCGTCGACGTCGAGGGCCGGGCAGAGCTGGAGTGAGCCGTCCTCCGTCTCCGTCACGTCGAGCTTCAGGGTGGCGCGGACGGCGAGCTCGATGGTCACCGATTTCTTGGACCCCACGAAGGCGATCCCGAGGCGCTGCGCCTCGTCCAGCAGCTGCCACAGGAGTGGATTGCTGAAGTCGTCGAGGTACAGCCAGGAGTCGTTGTTGCCGAAGTAGTTGACGCCCGTCCCGCGGTGCAGTGCCGGGAACTGGGAGAACCAGCGGTGCTGGTCGGGGTCGAGCTTCAACCCGTACGTCTGGTAGCTGATGCTGCCCCAGGACAGGTTGTTCTTGATCCACTTGCCCTTGCCGTTCTGGCTGACCGGCCGCACGCCGAGGCGCGTGTTGAGCGTCCGCTGCCCCTGGCGCTCAGCAGCCGACCCCCACCGCTGGACGGCCACTTCGGGGGTCCGCAGTTCGAACTGGAGCCCGAGGGGCGTCAGCGCTGCCGCCGGGCTCTCGTCGGAGCCGTCGGCCTCGAGGAGGTCGAGGAGGGACACCTGCCAGCCTTCCGGCACCGACGGGCGGGGCGCCGGCCGTGTGCCGAGTTCGCGCTCGTGCTGCGCGAGGAGGTTCTCGGTGTTGCTCTGCAGGGCGGTGGCGGCGACGTGCTTGCAGTCCGCGCCGACGGGGCAGCTGCAGAAGTTCTCCAGCGGGCGGAAGCGGCCGTCGCCCTTCACCCCGAGGCGGAGTTTGGTCCGGTAGTCGGAGGGCGCGGTGCCGCGGACCTTTCCGGTCAGGATCTTGGACTCCGCATCCCACGCGAGGGAACTGACGGCGCCGTCCTTGGCGTAGGTCTGTCCGCGCTGGAACGCAGCCCCGCCCACGATCCGGATGATGTCGGTGACATCGACCATGGGGTGGCTGGAATTGGGCATAATTCCATGCTCTCACGCGACGGTGACGCGCCCGGCCACAGATGGCCCACTGTCGGCGGCCGAGTCCGCTGACAGCTGATGCCGCATTACGCAAGCGGGCAACGGCACCCGGTGCCTCACTTACTGTTGGTAAGGGGACTGACATTCAGCATGGCGGGGACGACGGAAGAGGACGAGCGTGTTCGAAGCAGCAAGCATCATCTATGCGGCGGCCGGGTTCGCCGTGTTTGCCGCCGCGTTGCTGCCCCGGCTGCTGATGCGCGCGCCCGTCTCGATGCCCATGGTCTTCCTCGCGGCGGGTGTCCTCATCTTCACCTTCGCCGGCGACCTGCCGGACCCGGACCCCCTGCAGTACAGCGATGTCACCATCCATCTCAGCGAGGTCTGCGTCATCATCTCGCTCATGGGAGCGGGGCTCGCGCTCGACCGCAGGGTCGGCTGGCGCAGCTGGTCCACCACCTGGCGGCTCCTCGGCATCGCGATGCCCCTGTGCATCCTCATCCTGACCCTGATGGGACTGTGGCTGCTGGGCCTCGGACTGGCCTCTGCCCTGCTCGTGGCTGCAGCTCTGGCGCCGACGGATCCTGTCCTGGCCTCCGAGGTGCAGGTCGGGGAGCCATCCGAATCGGAGGAGGATCTCGAGGCAGAGGACGAGGTGCGCTTCGGCCTGACATCCGAGGCGGGCCTCAATGACGGGCTGGCCTTCCCCTTCGTCTACCTCGCCATCCTCATCAGCACCGTGGGTATGGCGCCGTCGGCCTGGTTCCCGGAATGGATCCTGCTCGACGTGCTGTGGCGCATGGTCATCGGTTGTGCCTTCGGGTTCGGCATGGGCAGACTGCTGGGCCGCATCTTCTTCCGGTCGCAGTTCAAGAGTGTCCGGCTCGCGAATCACTCCGAGGGCTTCGTCGCGCTGGCAGCCACGTTCCTGACGTACGGGGTGACCGAGGCGGTGGAGGGCTACGGGTTCATCGCGGTCTTCGTCTGCGCCGTCACGATCCGTGCGGCGGAGCAGACCCACGGCTATCACGGTGTCCTCCACAGCTACATCGAGCAGCTCGAGCGGCTCCTGACCGTCGTCGTGCTCGTCCTGCTCGGCGGCGCCGTCGCCCGCGGGCTCTTCGAGGGGCTTCGCCCCCTCGAGGTGGTGGTCGCCGTCGCGTTCATCCTGCTCGTCCGCCCGCTCACCGCCTGGTTCAGTCTCTCCCGCGGCAAGACCGGCCCACGGGAGAGGGGTGTCCTCGCCTTCTTCGGGGTGCGCGGGATCGGTTCCATCTACTACCTCAGCTACGCGCTCTCGAAGGGCGAGTTCACGGCTGACGAGACCGCGTTGTGGCGGATCGGCGGACTCGTCATCGTCCTGTCGATCGTGGTCCATGGCATCACGGCCGCGCCCATCATCAACGCCCTGGATCGCGCACGCGAGCGTAAGGCGCGCGAACAGGGCGACGAGGCGCAGGCGCCGAACACACCCGTCTAGCCGTACCCGCTCAGCCGCGCGGAGCTTTCCGTTCCAGGGCCGCCCGGACCAGCAGCCCGCCGACGAGTGCCCAGAACGCCCCGCCGATCCCGAGGACGGACAGGCCGGACGCCGCCAGGAGGAACGTCACGGCACCGCTCATCCGGCCCCTCGCATCGCTGAAGGATGCTGTCACCGCCGTCGCCATGGTGCCGATGAGCGCGAGGCCGGCCACGGCCTCCACGAGCCCTGCCGGGGCGGCACCAACGATGACGACGAGGGCGCCCGAGGCTCCGGCGAGCACCAGGTAGGAGATTCCGGCCGTGAAAGCCGCGATCCAGCGGCGGTCCCGGTCCTCGCCCGCGCCCTCGCCGGCGGACAGCGCCGCGGACAGGGCCGCGAGGTTGACCGCGTGCCCGCCGAAGGGCGCGACGACGGCGGTGCCGAGTCCCGTCACCGCGAGTGCGGGCCGCCAGGGTGCCCGGTAGCCGAAGGACGCGAGGACGGCGACGCCGGGAAGGTTCTGCGACGCCATGGTGACCACGTAGAGGGGCAGGGCTATGCCGACGACGGCGGCCGGATCGAGGGTCGGCAGGGTGACGGTGAGCGTGGGTGCCAGGGAGGACGGCTCGATGGCGGTCCCGTGGAGGGCGAGCTGGAAGCCGATCACCGCCAGGGCGGCGGCGAGGGCGAGTGGAACGGCCCACTTCGGGGCGAGGGCGGAGGCTGCGAGCCAAACAGCGATCACCGGGAGCACCAGCAGGGGGATGGAGCCCAGGGACTGGAAAGGGGCCAGGCAGAGGGGCAGCAGTACGCCGGCGAGCATGGCCTGGGCGAGGTGTTGCGGGATCCGGGCGACGAGGCGGCCGAGCCAGGGCACCGCCCCGGTCAGGGCGATCAGGACGCCCGTGACGAGGAACGCGCCCACCGCTGCCGGCCAGCCTCCCGCCGGGATGCTTGCGCCGGCCAGGAGGGCGGCGCCGGGGGTGGACCAGGACAGGGTGACCGGGAGGCGGTACCGCAGCGACAGCAGGACGATCCCGACGCCCACGACGGCCGTCAGGGCGAGCAGCCCCGACGCGGCCTGCTCCGGCGTTGCGCCGGTGGCCCGCAGCCCTGCCAGGACGACGGCGAAGGACGACGTGAAGCCGACGAGGGCCGTGACGACCCCGGCGAGGACCGGTTCGTGCAGGCTGGGCCGGACGGCGGTACTCGTGTGCACCGGGGTCTCCTGTCCGGAACGATCGGGCGCCCCGTCGGTCGAAGTGTTCTGTATATGGAACGACAAGCGTAGGATGCGGGGATGCCCGAGGACAAGCCCGACCGGACCGTATCGCTGCGAACCGCCGTCGCCCGCCGCATCACGGCCCTGCGAAGGGAGAAGGGCCTCTCGCTCAGCGGCCTGGCCGCCCGGGCGGGGATCGGCAAGGGCACGCTGTCCGACCTCGAGGCCGGCACCCGCAACGCGACCCTCGAGACCCTCTACGCGCTGGCGGGCCCGCTGGGAGTTCCGCTGACTGGCCTCGTGGGGGACGAGACGGGCCGCAGTGTGTCCGACGGCGTGGTGGACGCCCGGCTCCTGACGGTCCGCCTGCACGACGACGGCGGGACCACGGAAGTCTTCTGGCTCACCATCGCCGCCGGCGGCACGAGGATCTCACCACCGCATGCCCCGGGCACCACCGAGCATCTGCGGCTGGTGCGGGGGAGTGCCCGGGTGGGGCCCCAGGGCGCGGAGTGGTCGGTCGATGCCGGCGGGTCGCGGTCGTGGCCCGGCGACACGGCGCACTGCTACGGGTCGACGGAGGGAGCCGAGGGAGTCCTCGTCATCGAGACCCCGCGGGCACCAGCCTGAGCAGGTCCAGGTAGGGCCGGTTGGACGCCGGCGTCCCTTCAGCCGTTGCGGACCTGCTCCAGGCGCCGCTGCACGGCTTCCAGTTCGTCGCTGAGGGACTGCAGGCGCGCTGTGTTCTGTTCCACGGCGAGTGCCCGGACGAGGGAGTCCTGGCGCTCGCGCAGCGCCGTCTCGGAGGTCGGCAGGTCGGTGTTCGGCATGCTCCCAGTCTCGCAGAGCGCATCCTGCCGCGGCGTGATATCGGCCACTGCCCTGCAGCGCGAGGCCCTCAAGGAAATAGATGCGCCGAGGCAACCGTTCCCTCAACAGGCCCACGACCGCCGTCGTGGTTCTGCAAATCGAGAGGTGCATCCATGACTGTCCCCCTGTCCATCCTGGATCTGGCGCAGGTCGCCGAGGGTTCCACTCCGGCAGAGACGTTCGCGTCCAGCGTGTCGCTCGCGCAGCACGCGGAGAGGTGGGGCTACCGCCGCATCTGGTACGCGGAGCACCACAACATGGGTAGCATCGCATCCTCGGCCACCAGCGTCCTGATCGCCCACGTCGCCGCCCATACCTCGACCATCCGGCTCGGTTCCGGCGGCGTCATGCTGCCCAACCACTCTCCGCTGACGATCGCGGAGCAGTTCGGCACCCTCGAGAGCCTGCACCCCGGACGCATCGACCTCGGGCTCGGCCGGGCCCCGGGGAGCGACCAGCTCACGGCCCGCGCGCTGCGCCGCGATCCCGCCTCCGCCGACAGTTTCCCACAGGACGTCCTCGAACTGCAGGGCTACCTCACGGGCGAGACGCGGGTTCCCGGCGTCCAGGCCACCCCCGGCAAGGGCACCGACGTCCCGCTGTACATCCTCGGGTCCTCGCTCTTCGGTGCGCAGCTGGCCGCCGCCCTGGGCCTGCCTTTCGCCTTCGCATCCCACTTCGCACCGCAGGCCCTGCAGGACGCCGCGGCGATCTACCGCCGGGAGTTCAAGCCCTCGGAGCAGGCCGACACGCCGCACTTCATCGCCGGGGTCAACGTCATCGCAGCGGACAGCGCGAACGATGCGCACCACGAGTTCCACGAAGCGATGCTGCGTCGTGTGAGCCTCCTCCTCGGCCGCGGCCAGACCTTCACGCGCGAGGAGTCCGAGGCCATCCTCGCCTCTCCGGGCGGCCAGCAGATGGCCGACATGGCCCGGTACAGCGCGGTGGGAACGGCCGCCGTCGTGCAGGACTACCTGGATCGTTTCGCGGCCCAGACCGGGGCGGACGAGCTCATCGTCGCGACGCAGGCCGGCAGCACCGAGGCCTGGCTGCGCTCCTTCGAGTTGGTGGCCGGCACCATGCTTCCCGTCGGTGCCTGAGGGTCGCTAAAAAAAGAACCTCGCACTTCTGCTTGCCATCACCCTCCAACGTTTGGTTAAGTAGGACCTAGTTGTAGTGTTGCGCATTTGAATTTCGCGCGGTTTAGCCCTCGCGGGATAGGCCGCGTCTCTGAAAAAGCGGACAAGCACGCCGCGACTGGGGCGTTCCGAAAGTCGGAGCGCGTCTGAATTTCAGAAGGATGAACAAAAAATGGCAACAGGTACCGTGAAGTGGTTCAACGCTGAAAAGGGCTTTGGATTCATCGCTCCCGACGACGGAAGCGCAGACGTGTTCGCACACTTCTCCGCGATCAACGCGAGCGGCTACCGCTCGCTCGACGAGAACCAGAAGGTCAGCTTCGACACCGAGCAGGGCCCCAAGGGTCCCCAGGCGTCGAACATCCAGCCCCTCTAAGGCTCGGATCTTCAACTAGATCTTTTCGAAGAAGCAGGACGGACCCCGGTCCGTCCTGCTTCTTCGTTTAACCGGCCACATCGGACGCGACCTCCTGCCCGTCAGGAGGCGCCGGGGCAGAGTCCGATGAAGGCGCCGAGCTCCTCGAGGGCTGCGGGCGTCGACGGCAGGTGGTGGGTCAGCCGGGGGGAGCGGATGAGGACGGCCCGCCACTGACCGCGCGAGACGGCCACATTGACGCGGTTGCGGTTGAGCAGGAACCCGATGCCCCTCGGGGCCTCCGCAGCCGAGGAGGCCGCCATGGTGACGATCACGACGGCGGCCTGCTGGCCCTGGAACCTGTCCACCGTTCCTACCCGGACCTCCCCGTATCCCGCGGCGGCCAGTGCCTTCCGCACGAGCTGCACCTGCGCGTTGTAGGCGGCCACCACGAGGATGTCGGTCTGCGCGAGGGGGCTGGGGGTGGCGCACACGTCCGGGGTCCAGCGAAGACCCAGGTGCCGCCGCACCTGGGCGACCACCTCCTCGGCTTCCTCGGGTGACGACGTGGCATTGCCGGAATGCTCCACGGAGACGCACTCCATGCCGGGTCCGGGCCCCTCCAGGTGGCGGCCGCGGGCGGCCGGAGCAGTGGTGAGGCGTCCCTCGTAGGCGAAGGCGGATACTGCCCGGCACAGGTCCGGGTGCATCCGCCAGGTGTCCGCCAGGAAATAGCCGAACTCCGCCGGAAGGGTTGCGTGGCCGGCCGAGAGCCAGCCGAGGGCCGATGCATCGACCGGTTCGGGGTGGGTCCCCTGGGTCACCTGCGGAAGCTGCTGGGGGTCCCCGAGGAGCAGGAGCCGACGGGCGGCCTGCGCCACGGCCATCGTATTGGCGAGTGAGAACTGACCCGCTTCGTCGACGACCAGCAGGTCGAGCGAGCCCGCCGGGACCTTGCTGCCGGTCATCGTCCAGGCCGTGCCGCCGATCAGGCAACCACCCGCTGCGCCGAGAAGGCGGGCGACGTCGTCGTCGGACCGCTGGTTCCAGGGCGTGTCGGGGTCCTCGGTCCGTTTGGCCACCAGGCGCGCGGGAACCCCCGCCTCCATCGCGCGGCACAGCAAATTCTCGACGACGGCATGGGACTGGGCGACGACGCCGACCTTCCAGCCGTTCCGTACCAGCCGTTCGACGACGTCGGCGCCGACGTGCGTCTTGCCCGTGCCGGGCGGTCCCTGCACCGCGAGGTACGAGTCCGAGAGCAGTCGCAGCGCCGCGGTGATCGCCTCCGCGTAGCCGTCACTCCCCGGAGGGACGGCAGGCAGGACGCCGCTCGAGAGGCGTGGCGGTACGCGCCGCAGCAGGTCGAGTGCAGGACCCGTGGGGATACCGGGCAGTGCCCGGCCGACACGGTCCGCCAGCGCCACCAGCGACTCCTGGAGGGACTTCGTCAGGAGGGGCTGGTCCGGGGCGAGGGCTACGGGCACGTCGGGACGAGCTTCTGCACCGCGCTTCAGCTTCTCCCGGAGGACCGCGGTCACGCCGTCGTCGTCCTCCGACAGCTCCGTCACCTCGACGCCGAACCATCCGCCGCGCCCGGTGCCGCTGCTGTCCGCGACGTCGGCGCCGGCGGGCACGGGGGAGTCGTAGAGGGCGAAGTAGGAGGAGCCCTCGCGGAAGTCCGCTCCCGGCTGCAGGCGGGCCGTGACCTTCAGCGTCCGCACGGGGTTGGACCGGTACGTCGGCCGGGCCCAGTCCTCGACGACCTCCAGCGTGCGGAAGACCATCACATCGCGGGACTCCTCCGAATCAGAGGCGGGAGCCGCCAGGCGGTCGAAGTGCGACCACCAGAACTGCTTCCTCTCCCGTCGGTGGTAGCCCACGGCCGCCGCGACGAGGGCGACGGCCTGCTGGTCGGGGTGCTTCGCCTCCTCGGGCGACAGCCGTGCGAGGTGTTCCAGCAGCCGCGCCTCCTCCGGGGCGGGCCCGTAGGCGAGCCGCTCCTCGTCGGCCGGAGCCTCCCGTTCCATCGGGTCCGGCCCCGCGTGGCGTCCCCGGAGACCGAGCAGCCAGTCCCGGAGCCGGAGCGTCGAGACGCAGTCGTAGCGGTTGTAGTCGCTGATCCCCGCCAGGATTTCCGCCGCAGCTGCCTGCTCACCGGCGTCACGAGCGGTGCAGTAGGCGGCATAGGCGACGACGGACGCGCCGGCGTCCGTGACATCACCCGAGCGGAGGTCGCCGTCCATGTAGAGGGGCTCGAGCTTCTTGAGGCTGTAGGAGCGTTCGGAGATCCGGAGGCTGGAGCGCACAGTCTCGTAGAGGTCCACGAGCACACCGTCCCGCAGCAGCGTGTCCACGGCGTCCTCGCCGATGACGTGGACGAGGGACAGGCGGCGCAGCGCGCTCTTCTCGTAGGCCGCGTAGTGGTAGACGTGCAGGTCCGGATACTGCCGGCGGCGCTGCGCCACGTAGTCCAGAAAGCGGGCGAAGGCACTGCGCTCCTCGGCCCTGCTGTGCGCCCAGAACGGACGGAAGGGCGGCTCCATTGCGTCGTCGGCCGGCTGTTCGACGACGCCGAACAGGTACTCGATGCCCCAGCTCCCGTCGGCGGGGTCCTGCCACAGCGGGTCGCCCTCGAAGTCGAAGAAGATGTCCCCCTTGCTCGGGGCGGGGAGGGACGCCAGGGTGTGGCTGGGGAGGACGCGGTAGGAGACGGTGTGCTCCTGGCCTCCGGCGTCGCGGTAGGTGACTCCGCCATCGACCTCCGCGGTGCCGAGCTGCAGGCGCGCCTGCTCCTGCAGCCGGGTGAGGGGCGTATCCTCCACGCGCGGCACCATGGCGGCGAGGTGCTCGATCGTCGAGATGCCCTCCCGGCGGAGCCTCGCCCTGCGCTCCCCGGTCATCGAGGCGACGAGCAGCAGGTCGTGCGTCGCCTCGACCTGCTCCCCGCAGTAGTCGCAGCGACCACAGGCTGCGAGGTCCGCCGTCTCCCACGCCACGGGGTCCGGCTGGTTCCGGTGGGTGCGCACGAGGTCGAGGAAGCGTGCGCGGCGCTCGCGGAACACCGGCAGGAGGTCGGACAGGCTGTGGACGCTGTGCGTACGGTCACCGAGCACGAGCGTCACGTCGGGCGAGGTCGGGACGCCGGCCGCCTGCAGCTGATCGCCGTAGGCGGCGAGCTGGAGCAGGGCGCCGACCTTCGCGTGGCGCGCGAGCTTCGTGTCCCAGACGGCGTAGGAGCCGTCGCGCTGCCGGACGAGGAAGTCGGAGCGACCGTGGAACGTGCCGTCGAAGAAGGCCGCCTGGAACACCACGGATGCTCCCGAGCGCAGCGCGCGGATCGATTCCTCGTGCTTGTCCGCCAGGACGTCGCGGTCCATCACCGCGGCCGGTTCGACGTCGTACACGCCCGTCGGGTTGCCCGGCGACCAGAGCCCGTGCTCGGCCACCAGCTCGTCCAGCACCCGGCGCTCGTGCAGGTCGCCGAGGGCGGCCGCACGCTGCAGCATCTCGTCCGCAGTGAACTCGGCGCGCTCGGCCCGCCCCAGCTTCTCGTCGAGGACGCGCAGGAGCCGGTAGCCGCATTCAGAGGCCAGAACGAGGTCGGTCGCGGAGAACACGAGATCGGGGCCGGAAGCCTCGGGGCCGCCGTCGAGCAGGAACATGTGCTGCGGAACCTTCCGTCGTGCTGCCGGGACTCGTCCAGTCCATCATGTCCCACCGACGTTCGTGTGACCCGGCCCACAGCAGCGCGGGAGCGCTCGGTGCCGATCCCGGGGGATGGAAGAATTGGCAGCACCGACCACCGACCAGGAGCAACCGCCATGAACCCCCGCACGCTATTCCGCACCGTCGCCGTCGCGGAGGCGGTGACCTGGGCCTTCCTGCTGCTCGGCATGTTCTTCAAGTACGTCGCCCGCACCACCGAGGCGCTCGTGCCGCCGGCGGGAGCGGTGCACGGATTCGTTTTCCTGTGCTTCGTGGTCACGACGGTCTTCGTCTGGATCAACCAGCGCTGGTCCGTGGCGACGGGCCTGCTGGGGCTCGCGTCGGCGGTTGTCCCCTTCGCCACCATCCCCTACGAGCGGTGGCTCGAACGCCACGGGCGGCTCGCGCGTGCCTGGCGGCTCGCCCCCGGCGCGGAGGCGCCCCGGAACCCCCTCGAGAACATGCAGGCCTGGGTGCTGCGGAGCCCGCTCGCCGCACTGCTCGTCGCCATCGCCGGGATCTCGGTCGTCTTCACCGTGCTGCTGATCGTCGGGCCTCCCGGATCCTCGAGCTGACGGGCGCGCCATGACCGAGCCAGGCAACACCACCGACGACGAGCGGTACTTCCTCTCCGGCGGACGCCGCTGGCGCAGGACCGATCCGTCGCTGCCCGAGGACATCAAGGCGCGGCTGATGTCCCACCTGGGTCGCGGACGATCGGGTGTCCGCAACAGCGCCAGGGGCGACGACGGCGGAGCACTTCCCCGCGCACGGCGTACCGTCCAGCTGGCCAAGGAAGGGCTCGGCGAACGGGGGACCCCCTGGTGGGAACAGTCCGAGGCCGAACGGACGGCCCGCTGGACCGCCGCACTGAAGGATCTCGACGCGCTGCACCCCAAGCGGCCCGACCGTGGGTGAGCATCCGACGGACGGGATGCTGCGGGCGGAGATCCTGCGGATCGCCGAGCAGCGGGGGAGTGAGAAGACGTTGTGCCCCTCCGACGCGGCCCGCAGCATCGGCGGGAGCACCTGGCGGGAGCTGATGCCCGCAGCGCGGCGGATCGCCTTCGAGCTGGCCGGCGAGGGGCGCGTGGACGTCACGCAGCACGGGGAGCCCGTGGAGGCGGAGGCACGCGGCCCCATCCGCATCCGCTGGGTGGACCGCCCCGACCGGTCCTGATGCGCGGGTGATCCCGGACATCACGAAGACGGCGGCACCCGGTGGGTGCCGCCGTCGTCGTACCCGCGCCTACTTCCTGGCGAGCTCGGGGTGGTGGAGTTCCGTGACGTCGGGGTGAGCGCGGACGCGGCCCTTCAGGACGTTCGATCCGTAGGTGGACAGCATCGGGTTCTCCGGGTCGTCCGTGATGCCGCGGGCCGCGGCCTTCAGGTCGTCCGTGAGCGGCACCGGCGCGATCACGGCGTCGAGGCGCGGTGACCAGAAGAACGGGACGGCGTAGCGGTCGACGCCCGCCGGGGGCGCGGTGACGCGGTGGATGGTGGCGGCGAGGTAGCCCTCGGTGGCCACCTCGAGCATCTCGCCGAGGTTCACGACGAGCGCCCCGGGGATCGGCGTGACCGGCACCCACTCGCTCGCGCTGTGGGGGAGGACCTCGAGGCCGCCCACCTGGTCCTGCAGCAGGAGGGTCACGAAGCCGTAGTCCGCGTGGGCGCCCACGCCCTGGGATCCGGCTCCCTCCACGACGCCGCCGACGTAGTGGACGAGTTTCGCCATCCAGGCGGGCGTCCGCTCGAAGGGCTCGGCGAAGTAGTCCTCGGGTAGGTGGAGGGCGACGGCTATGGCCGAGAGCAGCTCGGCGCCGACCCGGGACATGAGCGCGGCCCAGGCCATCGCCTGCTCCTCGAGTTCGGGGAGGGTCTCCCGCGGCCACAGGTTCGGCCCCTGCAGCAGCCAGTACGGCTCGTCGGCGGGGTAGTCGCTGAGCGCTTCGCGCTCCGGGGAGAAATCGATCTGCTCCCGGGCGTCGGGCCTGCCGCGCGTGATCTCGGTCCCCAGTCCTGCGTAGCCGCGGAAATGGGGCGAGGTGCGGTTGTGGATCTTCAGCCGCTCCTCGAGCGGGAGGTCGAAGAAGCGGCGCGTGACATCGAAGAGGTCGTCGACCTGCGTGGGCGCGGCGCCGTAGTTGACGACGTGGAAGAAGCCGACGGTGTGCGCGGCATTGCGCAGTTCCTCGATGAAGCCGGGGTTGAAGGAACCATCGGCGGAACGTGCGGTACTGAGGTCAAGGGTGGGGATCGATCCCGTGGAATGCTCCATGCGGAGGAGATTACGCCCGTTCAAAGACGCTTCATGACATTGCGTTACGCAGTATTGCGGCCGGGTCCAGCGGTATCCGGACCGCTGACGCCCGCCAGCCCGCGCACGAGGCGGAGGCCACCGTCGGATCCCGGCCAGTGCCGTTCCAGAGCGTCTGGTCCGGCGCTCCGGACGACGGCGCGCAGGACGACGGCGACCAGGACGATGTCGTCCGCGTAGCCGATGACGGGCAGGAAATCGGGGACGAGGTCGATCGGCAGCAGAAGATACACCACGAGGGCGCCCAGCAGGAACCGGGCACGTCCCGGTACCGTCCGGTCCGCCGCGAGGCGGCGGATGAGCCGCAGGAGGTCCGGCCCGAGACGCAGCACATCGGTCAGCGACAGGATCTCCGGGTGCCGCCTGGCGTAGAGGCCCAGGAAGAGGAGGAAGAGCCCGTAGGCGGCGAGGATCGCGACGGCGGCCTGCAGCAGCACCTGCCAGTCCACTGCGTACCCCTTCCCGCGATCGTCCGTGAACACCCTACTGCTGGGTGGCGAGGGCGGCGCGCAGGACGGCCGCGATGCTCTCGGTCACCTGGTCCTCGGTGACGGCGCCGGGATCGGCGGCGCACTCGATGGCCATGCCGTTCACCGTCGCCAGCAGGATGGTGGCGAAGACCGTGTAGTGCTCCGGGTCCGACGGCGCGCCGAAGGTCGCAGCGCGCTCGGCCAGCGTGGTCGCCAGCAGCGAGCGCCGGGTGCGGCGGTGCTCGCGGAACACGGCACCCACCTCGGGGTCCCGGCCCGCCTGGAGGGCGAACTCGACGACGAGCGCATGCCAGCGCTGGTCGCGCAGGACGCCGCGGGCGAGGTAGCGCGCGGTGTGCAGGACGGTCTCGTCGAGCGAGGTCAGGTGATCCACCTGGCTGAGGACGTCCGCGGCAGTGTCGGCGAGCCGTTCGCTCAGCAGGGTGGCGAAGAGTTCCTGCTTGGAGCCGAAGTTCGAGTAGACGGCGCCCTTCGTGTAGCCCGCCCTCTCGGCGATCGTATCGAGCCGGGCGGCCACGTAGCCGATCTCCTCGAAGACCTCGAGCGCCGCGACGAGCAGCCCCGCGCACGTCCTCACGTCGTGGGCGGCGCCGCGGCCTTCCCGTCGTCGTGCTGTCAGTTGTCGTGCGCGCTGTCATATCGCCCTCCCGCAATTACGATTCCTGAGCCCGCTGCTGCCCATGACGCACGCCGTCGTCGGACTGCGCCACCTCATCGCCGGCGGGGACCTCGGCATCGTCTGGCTCTCGGCAGCGCAGCTGCTGGTCTTCTTCGTGCTCGCGGCGGGCCTGTCCGTCGTCGCGGCGCACCGGCACCGCTCGTGGTCCCTGGAGAAGCTGCACCCCAGCCTCGCGCTCTGACAACTCCCCGCAGGCGGGAAGCGCATGCGCCGGGTCGCCGGAGCTTATAGGTTGGAACGGTACGCAAGCACAGTACGTCCACCAGGAAGGCACCATCCCATGATCTTCATCGTCGTCAAGTTCAACGTGAAGCCCGAGTGGAGCGACCGCTGGATCGACCTGACGCGGGACTTCACGGAGGCCACCCGCCGGGAGCCGGGGAACCTGTGGTTCGACTGGTCCCGCAGCGTCGAGGACCCCAACCGGTTCGTGCTCGTCGAGGCGTTCCAGGACGACGCCGCGGAAGCCCACGTCAACAGCGACCACTTCTCCCAGGCCATGCAGGACATGCCGCAGGCACTCGTGGAGACCCCGGAGATCATCAGCGAGCGCATCGGTGCCGAGGGCTGGGGCCGCATGGGAGAGCTGACGGTCGAGTAGGGCGCAGGGTCCGGAAGGCCGGGGCCTGCGGGGAGGACGGCACTCCGCTGAGCCTCAGTCTGCTGGAGCTCAGGCGGCGCTGTCCGCGCCGGTAGGTAGCGCCTGTTCCAGGATGAAGTCGTCCTCGAAGCGGTTCCCGAGCCGGAACCGCTTGGTGCCCACGGTGCGGAAACCGCTCTTGGTGTAGAAGCGGATGGCGCGGGCGTTCTCCTGGTTCACGCCGAGCCAGATGCCCGGCAGCCCGGACGCGGCCGCACGTTGCAGGGTCGCCGCCATCAGGGCGGCGGCGGACCCGCGGCCGTGGTGGCCGGGATGCACGTAGAACTTGCTGAGCTCCACGGCCGGCGAGATCGACAGCGCCGCCAGGACGTCCGCATCCGACGGCTGGTCCAGCACGATCATGCTGTACCCGGCGATTCCGTCGCCGTCCCGGATGCACAGGATCGTGTGCCCGGGGGCCGCGATATTCGCCGCGAACCGCTCCGCGGAGAGCTGCGTCCGGATGTGCTGCTGGATGTCGTCCGGGTCAGCATCGGGTGGGCAGGCCAGCGGGAAGGCGACGGCGGCACACGCCGCGAGGGCGGCGGCGTCGTCGGGCGTCGCCGTCGAGATGTCGATGGTCATGCTCCCAATCTAGGACGAAGAACAGCAGGACGCGGACCACCCGGTCCGCGTCCTGCTGTTCTGCGCCTGTGCCGCAGGAGTTACCCGAACACGGGCACGCCGTCGCGGGTCAGCTTCCAGTTCTCCTCGAAGAAGGTCGAGGGGTCGATCGTGCCCTCGGCGATCAGGTAGTCGATCAGCAGCTGGCGGATCTCCGTGGTCTGGTTCACCAGCACCGGAGCCGAGGCGATGTGCGGGAAGTTCCCGCCGCCCGATTGCCGGTAGTTGTTGGTGGCCACGGCGAAGCGCTGCGCGGGGTCGATCGGCGCACCGTCGTAGCTCAGGTCGGTGATGCGCTCACCGACGGGCTTGCTGATGTCGATGTCGTAGGAGACGCCGGACATCATGTCGTAGTTGTAGTCGGGCGTCCCCGCGGCATTGGTCAGCGTCGCAGGGTCCACCGGAGCGCCGGGAGCGGTCTGGGTGAAGTACTTCGCCGAGTACTCGAGGTAGTCCTTCACCTGGGCGCCGGTCATCTCCACGCCGAACAGCGTGTTCGGGAAGACGTACAGCCCGGCCATGTCACGGATGGTGACGGGACCCTCGGGGATGACGGCGGCCCGGTTGAACGGTGCCACGATGGACAGCACCGGCAGGTCAGCGTTCGGCGTCCCCTCCAGGGCCTTGTCGACGGCGCCGGCCTGCACCTTGTTGACGAAGTCCATGACGGCGGTGTCGCGAATCCGCGCATCGGCGGCGGACATGGTCTCCGTCGCGGTGCCGATCGGGGTGTTCACGTAGTCGATGACGCGCTGGTGCTGCTCGGCGGCGATCGCGGAGATCTTCGGATCGGCCGGCACGGTGTTCGTGTTGAGCAGCTCCGAGCTCGCCGAGGTGACGTCCCACTGTCCGCGCACCTTCGTGAGCTCGAAGTCCATCACGGACAGGCGCATGCCCCAGTTCTTCGGTTCGGTCAACAGCACCTGCTCGCCCGTCTGACGGTTCGTGACGAACCGCTCCGGGATCTCCCGGTGTTCGTGGCCCGCGAGGATCGCGTCGATCCCCGGCACCTGCTCGGCGATCAGGGTGGAGGCGTTCTCCACCGGGAGGCCGGTCCCGTAGGAGGAGGTGCCGGACGGTCCGGAGTGCGAGCTGACGACCACGACGTCCGCGCCCGCGGACTTCATCTCGGGCACGTATTTCCTGGCCTGCTCCACCATGTCCAGGAACTCCAGCTCGCCCTCGACGTTGTTCTTGTCCCAGATGGCGCTTCCGGGCGTCGTCAGGCCGAGGGTACCCACCCGGATGGGCTTCTGGCCCTTGAGCTTGATCTCCTTGATCACGTACGGCGTGAACGCATCCTCACCCGTCGTCGCGTCCTTGACGTTGGCGCCGAGCAGCGGGAAGTCGAGCTGGTCCTCGTAGGTCCGCAGGAGCGGGAGCCCGTAGTTGAACTCGTGGTTGCCGAGGGTGGTGGAGTCGTATCCCATGGCATTCATGGCGGCGGCCATCGGGTGCATCTCGCCGGTCTCGTTCACGGGCTCCGTGGTGGCGTAGTAGTCGGTGAGCGAGGTGCCCTGGATGGTGTCGCCGTTGTCGATCAGCAGTGTCGACTCCGCGCCGCGGTCCGCGCGCACCTGGTTCACCAGGGTGGAGACCTTGGCGAGCCCGACGTCGTTGGAGGCGGCGTCGTCGTACTCCGCATTGGTGAAGTAGTCCCAGTTCTCGATGTAGCCGTGGAGATCGCTGGTCCCCAGAACGGTGATGGTGGCCGTCGGGTCCTCGCGACCCTTGCTTCCGCCGGGTGCGGCGGTTGCTGCGGGCGCGAGTGCGAGTGCTGCGACGCAGCTGAAGGCGACCGCCGCGATGGCGCGGTGGTGCCCCCTGACGAAACTTTCTGGCACAGTGAATCAGCTCCTGTTGTGGTGCGGTGGCGCCAGCTTAGCCGTGACCGGTGACACACTGGGAACGGTGGGCTTACTCCCGGATGAACGGAGAGGTCCGCCGTTCGACACGCGCCCATCCGGGCCTTCCGCCCGGATCCAGGTCAGGAAGGACCATCATGACAACGGAGTCAGAGCACCAGGACGCGTATCGCGAGGACTTCCTCGGTCCCGGCTACGACGTGCGCACGCTGCCGCTGCGGCCCGACGACGAGGGCCGGGTCGTCGCGACGCTGGTCCGCTCTGCCCTCCCGGGCGGCTCACGCCGGGCAGTGCTCTATGTCCACGGCTTCGTGGACTACTTCTTCCAGACCAATCTCGCCGAGGCATGGCGCGAGGCGGGGTTCGACTTCTACGCCCTGGACCTGCGGAAGTACGGACGGTCCATCGGCGGACACCAGACACCCAACTACGTCACCTCGCTCGAGGACTACGACGAGGAACTCGACGAGGCCGCCCGGATCATCCGCGAGGACGAAGGCCACGACGTCCTCGTGGTCATGGGGCACTCGACCGGTGGCCTGATCACCTCCCTCTGGACACACCGGCGGCGCGACCGCGGAATCGTGGACGCACTCGTGCTCAACAGCCCCTGGTTCGACCTCAACGCCAGCCTGTTCCAGCGCACCCTGGGGACGGCCGCGGTCCACCGGATCGGGACGCTCAAGCCCCGAACCGTCGTCGGGAAGCTCGGGACCTCCTACGGCCGCTACCTGCACCGGGAGACCGGCGGGGACTGGGACTACAACCTGGCGTGGAAGCCGCACGGCGGGTTCCCCGTGGTCGCGGGCTGGCTGCGCACCATCCGGGCGGGCCATGCGCTCCTCAACCGCGGGCTCGCCATCGACTGTCCGGTGTTCGTCGCATGTTCGGACGCCACCTCGAATCCCGTGCGGGAGCCGGAGCGGATCTCGTCGACGGATGTGGTCCTCGACGTGGACCACATCGCGGGACGGGCTCCGCGGCTCGGCCGGCACGTCACCCTGGTGCGCATCGAGGGTGGCATCCATGACCTCGCCCTCTCACCGCAGCCGGCACGGTCCAAGTTCTTCGCCGAACTCGCGCGCTGGCGGGACGCCTACGTCCCGGAGGCCGGAGCGGGCGGCCACCGGGATGTCGCTCCGGACGACGGCGGCGCCTCCGCGCCATACTGACGCTCCCGTCCTCCAGGACGCCCTGTTTCCGCTGGACCTGCCCGGACAGGGAAATGTAGGGAGCTGCCCTACTGCGCGCCGTGCGCGACGTCGTAGGTGAGGAACGCGAACTGGCCCTGCTGCTCCACGGACCGCAGCGTGAGCCGGTCCGATTCGACCCGCAACGGCAGCAGCGGGGCTCCTCCCGTCAGCGCGACGGGCGCAATGGACACCTGGATCTCGTCGAGGAGTCCGGCCGCGAGGAACTGCCCGGCGAGGTCGCCGCCTCCGACCACCCAGATATCGCGGTCGCCCGCTGCCTCGCGGAGCTGCCCGAACACCGCGCGCACGTCGCCCGATACGAGGTGAACGTCCGCGCCGTCCGGCACCGGGAGGTCACGTGACGTGAAGACGAAGGTTGGGCGCTCGCCGTACAGCGTGCTCCACTTCCCCGGATCGGCGAGCAGCCCCTCGAAGTCCAGCACCCACTCGTACGTCGTCGAGCCCTCGACGAGGACGCCCACCGTCTCGAGGAAGCGTTCGTAGAGCCCGGGTGGCGGAGGTTCGACGGCGAAGAGCCAGTCCAGCGAATTGTGCTCATCGGCCAGGAAGCCGTTGAGCGTGGAGGCCGTGTAATAGATGACCCGCGTCATGGTTCATTCCATCACCGACGAGGCGCCGGGGCCAGGGGCTTACCGCGCTCTTCAGGATGTCGATGCTGCCCCTACTCCCTACCGTCCTCGAGCGGGATGAGCATGGTGCGGAACGGACCCGCTGCGGCATGGAGGCCCCAGATACGATCCGCGACGTCGTCGATTCCATTGGCAAGCTGAAGCTTGGGAATGCCCCCGGGGATCACGAGTTGCGAGACACGGACGCCCTCACCCTCGAGTGCGTCGTGGAGCATCTCGCCGTAGGCGCTCTCGGCCGGGAACGCTACCGATGTGCCTGCGAAGTCGGCGCGCGCCTTGACCGAGGTTCCGCCGTTGATCAGGAGGACGCTGCCACCTCCTGCCTGCCGCATCGCTGGTAATACCGTACGCACCGCGTGAATCAGCCCGAGAGCCGAGAACCGCAGTGCTTCCAACGCCAGCTCGGGAGTCATGTCGAGTACAGGCTTCAGGTACTCGCGCGATGGGAGTGGGCTGTACTGCAACGTGGTGATCGGTCCCAGCTCGGCCGCGGCACGTGTGAGGGCGTCCTCCAACGCTGCCGGTACCAGCACGTCTGCAGCATAACCACGCGCGGTCAAGCCGCCGTCCTCGAGCTTCGCGGCCATGACGTCAAGCTTCGACTGGTCCCTCGAGATCAGGGCTATCGAGAAGCCTTCACGTCCAAACCTTCGCGCAACTGCCGCCCCAAGTCCCGGTCCGGCTCCGATGATAGCGATGACAGGCACGGTGGGTTTCCTTTGCTTGATCTCTTGTCGTGACAGTAGTGCGGTCAGGTTTGTCAGCATCACCGTCGACACACCCGAATCCCTGACTCTAGTTCACGCCGACCGGGCCAGGCGGGGCACGCGCCGATCTTCCCGATCCTGTTGAGCCACCGGCGCGTCCCCGGGCGGGGCATGGGTGCTACGACAAACTCATTCTCACCTACCGCGGCGGTGCCGTCCTCGGATCAATCACACTCTGGCTTCAAGCTGGAGGCACGCCCTGGCCTTGCGCCTCGACCCCGCCGATGAACTGCCGCACCAGTGCGTCGAACTCTTTCTCGCGTTCGATCTGCGGCATGTGCCCGCACTTCTCGAACAGGTGGAACTCGGCATGCGGGAACACCGTGCGGGCGTGCTCCAGGTGCGACGCCGGGAGGACCCGGTCCTCGTCGCCCCACACCACGAGGGTGGGTTTTTGCTGGGCGGCGACCGTGCGGAGGAGCTGGGTCCGCCAGCGCCGGCGCACGCCGCGGACGGTGCCGAGGTGCCGGGCGACGGCGAGCAGGACGTCGTCGTATCCGGGATTCCTGCCCACCTCCTGCGCGTGGTCGAGGCGTTCCTCGGTCACGAACGCCTTGTCGTAGAACAGTGAGCGCTCCGTGCGATAGGCGGCCTTGCGGGACTTGTCCTTCAGGAGCCGTCGGCCGATCGGCCGGATGGCGAGGATCCGCAGTGCGAGCGTCACCTCCTTGCCGAAGCCTGCACTGTTCGCGAGCACCATGCTCCGGACGCGCTGGGGCTCGAGGGTGCTGATCTTCATGGCGACCGCGCCACCGAGCGAATTGCCCACCACGTGCAGGGGCCGGTGCTCGCCGAGGGTGTCGAGGGCGGCGAGGACGAAGCGGGCCATCGACTCCATTGAGTACCGTCCCTCGGTCCTCTCGGACAGCCCGAAGCCGGGCAGGTCCACGCTGAGGACACGGTGGTCGCGGGTGAGCCGGCCGTACAGTCCCTCCCAGTCCTCGAGGCTGCGGCCGATGCCGTGCAGCAGCAGGACGGGAGGCTTCTCCCGCGCGCCCTCGTCGCGGTAGCGTACGCGGATTCCGCGGACCCGCAGGAAGCCGTCGTCGGGCGTCGTGCTCCCGGACGACGGCGCGGCAGCACGAAACGGGGACTCGGCGGACCTCGACGCGGACTCGACCGAACCGGACGAGGGCCCGACGTCGGCACGCGCCCCGCTCATCGGCGCACCTTCCCGGCCAGGCGGAGGAGTGCTGTCGCGCGGCGCTCCAGCGTGCCGAAGGACATCGGCGCGACGCGGGCGACGACGTCGGGCACCTTGGCGCTGAGTCCGATCAGCAGGCGTGGCTTGCGGGCCTTCACCGCCCCGAGGATGAGCTCGGCCGCCTGGTCGGCTGGGAAGGTGAGCAGCTTGTCGAAGTCGTCCTTCGCCTTCCTCACCTCCGCCTCGCTGAGGGTGCCGCCGATGCGCGCGTTGCGCGCGATGTCGGTCCGGATGCCGCCGGGATGGACGGAGGTGGTGCCGATGCCGCGCGGGAGGAGTTCGTTGCGGAGCGCTTCCGTGAAGCCGCGCAGGGCGAACTTGCTGGACGAGTACGCCGTCTGTCCCTTCGGTCCCACGAGGCCGAAGAGGCTGGAGACGTTCACGATGTGCCCGCCGGGGGAGATCCTCGGCAGCAGGCGGTGGGTGAGCAGCACGGGCGCGGAGAAGTTGATGGCCATCACCCAGTCGAAGTCCTCCAGGCTGATCTGGTCGAACTTCCCCGCGAGGGCCACCCCGGCGTTGTTGATCAGCAGGTCCACGGTGTCGGTCGCGGCGAGCAGATCGGCCGCGAGGCGCTCGACGGCACCGCGGTCCGCGAGGTCCGCGACGAACGTCGTGACCCTGCTGCCGGGATAGGTGGAGCGGATGGAGGACGCGACGGCGTCGAGCCGGGAGGCATCGCGGTCGACGAGCAGCAGCGTGCTCCCGCGCTCGGCGAGCTTGCGGGCCAGGTGTTCGCCCATGCCTCCGGCGGCTCCGGTGAGGACGGCGGTGGCGCCGGCGAACTGGAAGGGTCGGATACTCACGCGTGGATCTCCTGGAGGTCGGGTGCAGGGGTGCTCGGAGGTGCGGGGGCGTCGAAGACCATGTTCTTCGCGAGGTTCCCGTGCAGTGCGGTCGGGGCGTCCAGCAGGTAGTTCTGGCTCATGGTCCACGGCTGCCTGTCACCCTGCTTGGGGAAGGCCGAGACGGCACGCTGCACGTACCCCGACGTCAGGTCGAGGATGGGACGGGCCTTCATCCGGCTGTCGACGGCCGGGGCGCCGTAGCGGTGGCCGGTGCGGTCCAGGTATTTGAGAAAGCGGCAGACGTAGCGCGAGCTGAGGTCCGCGCGCAGCGTCCAGGAGGCGTTGGTGTACCCCACGCAGAGGGCGAGGTTCGGCACGCCGCTCACCATGAGCCCCCGGTACACCCAGGAGTCGCCGAGGTTCACGGGCTTCCCGTCGACGGTCAAGCTGGCACCGCCGAGGGGCAGCATCGACAGCCCGGTGGCGGTCACGACGACATCGGCCTCGAGTTCCTTCCCGGACGAGAGGCGGATGCCGTGAGGTGTGAAGGTGTCGATGGTGTCGGTCACCACCGAGGCCCTGCCGGACTTCAGGGCCCGGAAGAAGTCGGCACTCGGTGCGACGCAGAGCCGCTGGTCCCAGGGGTTGTAGGCGGGCGTGAAGTTCTCGTCCAGGAGTGTGTCATTACCGAGGATCCGCGCCGTCTGGGAGCGGATGAGCTTCTTGGCGAGCTCCGGGCGGCGACGGCACAGCTGGAAGAAGGCCTGCGTGAAGAGGACGTTCTTGGCCCGCGCGACGTGGTGGGCGAGCCCCGCGGGCAGGTGGCGGCGCGCGGCGTCGGAGAACTTGTCGCGGCTTGGGACGGCCGTGATGTAGGTGGGGGAGCGCTGCAGCATCGTCACATGCGCAGCGTCCTGGGCCATCGACGGCACGAGGGTGACGGCGGTGGCACCACTGCCGATGACGACGACGCGCTTGTCCGTGTAGTCCAGGTCCTCGGGCCAGAACTGGGGGCGGACGATCTCGCCCTCGAAGGACTCGAGGCCCGGGAAGGTCGGGTCATAGCCGTGCTCGTAGTTGTAGTAGCCGCTGCAGAGGTAGAGGAATCCGCAGGTGAGACGTCGGCGTTCGGTGGTGCCGTCGTCGTCCGTCACGTCGAGCTCCAGCGTCCACCGCACGTCGTCGGAGGACCACGCCGCGCCGACCAGCTTCGTGTGGAACCGGATCCGCTCCTGGATCCGCGGATCCTCGGCGGTCTCCCGGATGTACATGAGGATGGACATGCCGTCGGCGATCGCCTCGGCCTCGGTCCACGGACGGAAGGGGTAGCCGAGGGTGAACATGTCGCTGTCGGAGCGGACGCCCGGATAGCGGAAGAGGTCCCATGTGCCACCGATGGCACTGCGGGCTTCCAGGACGGCGAAGCTCTTGCCCGGAAGTTCGGTGGAGACGCGGTAGGCGGCGCCGATGCCGGAGAGCCCGGCGCCGACGATCACGACGTCGAGGTGTTCGAGGGAGGAGTCCATAGGTCCATTATTCGGTGGTGGCCGGTCCTCCTGCTTGACTTCGCGCGACACCTATTTACCCTTGGACGACATGAGCTCCGTGATCCGATCCGCCGGCATGCGCGGCTTCCGTGAGGTCGCCGCAAAGTTCGGGGGCGACGCCGAAGCGCTCGCGGCGCAGTACCGTGTGCCCGTCGAGGCCCTCGACAGTGACGATGTCCTGGTGTCCGACGTCGCCATGGCCAAGCTCCTCGAGGGTACGGCTCGCGTCCTGCCCTGCCCGGACCTCGGCCTGCGCATCTCCGAGTACCAGGACATCGGGATCCTCGGCCCGCTCGCCGTGGCCGTGCAGAACTCGCCCACCGTCGGCGCTGCCCTGGAGTGCGCGTCCCAGTTCCTCTTCCTCCACAGTCCGGTGCTGCGCTTCACGATCGTGTCCGACCCGGAAGGCCGTCCCGGCGATGTCGGTCTCTGCTACGGGTCCTCCGAGGGCACGCCGCCGCGGCAGGCCACGGACGCCATCCTCGCCTTCTCGCATCGGATGATCCGCTTCCTGGTCGACGGACCCTACGGGCTGCACTCGGTGCACCTCTCGCACACACCGAAGGCTCCTGCCTCCCGGTACGCCGAATTCTTCGGGGCCGAGGTGCGCTTCGGTGCCGCCGCATCCCTGCTGCGCGTGCCCCGCAGCCTCCTGGACCGTCCGCTCGCCGGAGTCGACGACACGCTGCGGGAGATCGCGCTCGACTACCTGCACAGCCACTTCCCCGAGCCGGGGCGGGTCGTCGCCCCGCAGGTCCGGAACGCCATCGACCGCATGCTCGGCACCTCGCCGCCCCGCATCGACTCGGCCGCCCGGCTGCTGGGGATGCACCCGCGGACGCTGCAGCGGCGGCTCGCCGCGGAGGGCACCTCCTTCGAGGCACTGCTCGACGACGTCCGCCGCGACTCCGCCCTCCGGTTGCTCACGCGGAGCGACCTGCCGCTGCAGCAGGTCGCGGGATTGGTGGGGCTGTCCGAGCAGTCGGCCCTCACGCGGTGCGTGCGCCGGTGGTTCGGGGCGACGCCGAGTGCCGTGCGTTCCGGCGCGGGCCCGTCGGTCCCGGGCCGGGCGGCGGATGCCGGCGCCTACACTGGCAAGCACCAGCGGGAGACCGGAAGCATGCGGGCCGCTAGGGGAGCGGCGGCGGGTACCACGAGCGCTGACGTGCCCGCGGAAGTTGTATCTCGAGGACCAAGGCCAGCTACTCCATCCCCGGTACGAAGGGAAGTCAAGGATGGTTGATGGGCGCCAGCCATTGAAGGGATGCGGCACTGGTGCTAAAGCTTGGGGGAGTGTTGCCGGTCGCGATCGGCAACCGCGGCCCGTACCCGACCCGAGGAGACCCCATGGCAACGCCCGACGACGAAGAGCGCACCCTCAGCGAGTGGAGCCGCACCCTGACCCAGGCCCTGCAGATCCTCGATCTCGAAGTGGACCACCCGAGGATCGTCGAGCTGGCGGAGCGATCCTCCTCCTTCGTGTCCCCACACGCCGGGGCGATCAGTGCCTTCCTGGTCGGCTACGCGGCGGGCACCGTAACCACTGATGGCCGGGAGGAGACGAGCGCAGCCGTCGAGAAGGCCGCGAACACCGTGATGACCATCATCGCCAAGGACGAGGAGACCAACGAGGAGAAGGGCTGGACGGGCTCGGCGCAGTAGCTGCCCTGGTCACGGCGGCGCCGCGGCCCGGGTCCGTGCTTCCACGAGCCGCGTGAGCGCCCACACCAGTACGACGGCGACGGGCACGGCAGCGCCCAGGCTCAGTCCGGAGTAGCCCAGCAGCACCAGGGCCGTGCCCGCGAGGGCCCCGCCCAGGGCGCCGGCCAGGTTCATGACGAGGTCCGACGAGCCCTGGACCGGCGCGCGCTCGGCGACGTCGACGGCGCCGGCCACCAGGGCCGACGCCGAGACGACACACGCGGACCAGCCGAGTCCGAGCAGCACCAGGCTCGCCGTCACCCAGCCCTCGGACCCGGCGCCCCGCCAGGCGGTCAGGAGTGCCGCGAGCAGGAGTACCTGACCGCACAGGATGCCCTGCGTCTTCCCGAAGCGGTCCGCGATCCAGCCGAAGACGGGCGACAGTGCGTACATCCCCGCCACGTGCAGGCTGATGGTCAGTCCCACGACCGTGAGTCCGGCCCCGTGGTCGTGCAGGTGCACCGGCGTCATGGACATGACGGAGACCATGGCGGCATGGCCCACCGCGATGCTGACCACGGCGAAACGCGCAGCGGGATTCCGGGCGAGAATGGCCAGTCCGCGTCGCCTCTCCGGCGGGCTCCCTGCCGGGCGCTCCGCTGCCTCGCGCTGCAGGGCGGTCAGGAGGGGATCGGGGCGCAGCCCCAGCGAGTAGACTGCCGCGGCGGCGGCCTGCGCCGCCGCGGAGAAGACGAAGCCCCCGCTGAGGGGAGGGATGCCGAGCACCCCTGCCAGGACCTGGCCGGGTTCGAAGAGGTTGGGGCCGAGGACGGCGCCGATGGTGGTTGACCAGACCACGACGGCGAGGCTGCGTCCGCGGGTGGCCTCGTCGGCGAGGTCCGTGGCGGCGAACCGTGCCTGCAGGCTCGTCGCCGATCCGGCGCCGAGGAGCACCAGTGCTCCGAGCAGGAGCGGGAACAGCGAGAGCGAGGCTGCCGTGATGGCGAGCAGCGCACCACAGCCGGCGACGACGGCGCCTGTCGCGAGACCTGTGCGGCGCCCCCTGCGCTGAGCGAGAGACGCGAGGGGGACGGCGGCCGCAGCGGCCCCGAGCGTGGCCATGGTCGCGGCCATGCCGGACCAGGCGCTCGACCCCGATGTCTCGGCGGCGAGCAGCGCCCCGAGGGACAGTGTGGCGCCGGCTCCGACGCCGCCCAGGATCTGGGCGACGACGAGCACCCGGATGACACGGCGCTGCTGATCCTGCTGCTCCCCGTGCTGGCCCATCGGATCCGCTCCTCACGGTCGCCGTGCCCGGGGCGGTCCACCGAAGCCCGGCACCGCCTCGGTCACCGCGTACAGGCTCCAGGGCCACCGGAACGACCGCGGCCAATCGTTCCAATGGTCCTGAGTGCAGCCGACCTGCGGAGGGTCAGGCGTTCGCCGCCTCCGATTCCTTGACGGGTGTGCCCTTGCCGCCTCCGGGGAAACCGTCCGCCTCGTCGCCGGGCCCTTCGGCTGTCGCTCCGACGTCGTGCGCCGAGGGCGCCGTGTGCGTGCTCGGTTCGAACCGCACGATGACCTGCTTCGACGTCGGGGTGTTGCTGCCCTGGGCGACGTGATCCAGCGGTACCAGGACGTTGGCCTCCGGGTAGTAGGCGGCGGCACACCCCCGCGCCGTCGGGTACGACACCACACGGTACGCGCGGAGTACGCGCTGCACGCCGTCGTCGTGCACGCCGTGGACATCCACGTTCTGGCCGTCCTTCAAGCCCAGTTCGGCGATGTCCTCGGGATTGATGAAGACCACGTGCCGGCCCTTCTTGATGCCGCGGTACCGGTCGTTGTTGCCGTAGATGGTGGTGTTCCACTGGTCGTGGGAGCGCAACGACTGCAGGATCAGCGTTCCCTGGGGGCGCTCGAGGTACTCGAGGTCGTTGACGGTGAGGACGGCCTTGCCCGTCGGCGTGTTGAAGGTGCGCGAGTCCCGGGGTCCGTTGGCCAGGATGAAGCCGCCCTCCTGCCGGATCTTCCGGTTGTAATCCTGGCACCCCTCGACGACGTGGGAGATGTGCTCGCGGATGAGGTCGTAGTCCTTCTCGAAGCCCTCCCAGTCCGCGTCGATCTTCCCGTCGATCGTCGCGCGGGCCAGCCGGCTGATGATCGCCGGCTCGGAGAGCAGGTTCTCGGAGACGGGCTCCACGCTGCCCCACGACGGGTGGACCGCGCAGACCGTGTCCTCGACCGAGACGAACTGCACGCCGGTGGCCTGCCGATCGATCTCCGTGCGGCCCTTGCAGGGCAGGATCAACGCCTCCTTGCCCGTGATGAGGTGCGAACGGTTGAGCTTGATGGAGATCTGCGCCGTCATGTCCGTGTTCTCGAACGCCTGCTCCGCCACCTGCGTGTCCGAGATGGCGGAGACGAGGTTGCCACCGAGCGCGACGAGCACCTTCACCTGCCCGTCGCGCATGCGCCGGATGGACTCGACGGCATCGACGCCGTGCTCGCGGGGCGGTTCGAAGCCGAACTCCTTGCCGAGGGCGTCCATGAAGGTGGGCGGCATCTGCTCCCAGATGCCCATGGTGCGGTCACCCTGCACGTTGCTGTGCCCGCGGATGGGAGAGGCGCCTGCGCCCGGCTTGCCCATGTTGCCGCGCAGCAGCAGGAGGTTGATCATCTCCTTGATGGTCGCGACGCCCTTCTTCTGCTGCGTGATACCCATCGCCCAGGTGATGATCACCTTGTCCGCGGCGAGGTACCGCGCGGCGAGCTCGTCGATCTCCTCGATCCGCAGCCCGGTGGCCTCCAGCACGGTTGCGTCATCGAGTTTCAGCACGTGCTCGCGCAGCTCGTCGAGTCCCTCGCAGTGCTTCTCGAGGAATGCGTGATCGAGCACCGTTCCGGGGTTCTTCGCCTCGGCCTCGAAGACCCGCTTGGAGATGGCCTGCAGGAGGGCCATGTCCCCGCCGAGCCGGATCTGGAGGAACTGGTCGGCGATCTCCGTGCCCTTGCCGACGACGCCCCGGACCAGCTGCGGGTTCTTGTAGCGCTTGAGAGCGGCTTCGGGGAGGGGGTTCACGGCCACGATCTGCCCGCCGTTGCGCTTGCAGGCCTCGAGCTCGGTGAGCATGCGCGGGTGGTTGGTCCCCGGATTCTGGCCCATGACGATGATGAGATCGGCGTGCGCGTAGTCGTCGAACGTCACGGTCGCCTTGCCGATACCGATGGTTTGGCCCATCGCCCAGCCGGAGGACTCGTGGCACATGTTGGAGCAGTCGGGCAGGTTGTTGGTGCCGAAGGCGCGGACGAAGAGCTGATACAGGAAGGCAGCCTCGTTGGAGGTCCGGCCGCTCGTGTAGAAGGCGGCGTCGTCCGGCGAGTCGAGGCTCTTCAGCTTGTTGCCGAGGATCTCGAACGCCTCGTCCCAGCTCACGGGCCGGTAGTGGTCTTCTCCTGCCGGCTTGTAGACGGGCTCGACGAGGCGTCCCTGCATGCCCAGCCAGTACTCCGAGCGCTGCCGGAGGTCACTGATCGAGTGCTCGGCCCAGAAGTCGGACGAGATGACGACGGGGGTGGCCTCCCAGGTGACGGCCTTCGCGCCGTTCTCGCAAAACTCGAAGGTCTTCCGCTTGTCGGGATCGGGCCATGCGCAACTCGGGCAGTCGAAGCCGTCCTTGTGGTTCATCTTCAGGACGGTCTTCAGCGTCCGCTCGATACCCATGTGCTCGATCGCGGGCTTCATCGAGTGGTAGACCCCGGGAAGGCCGGCAGCCCAGTCCTTCGGCCGTTTCCCGACCTTGAGGTCCTTCTCGTCGACTTCCTCTACGCGGGGTTCCTTGCGCGTCATGGCGAACGTCCTCTTCCGTGGCCCGGGGCGGGCCCTTGTCGACAGGTGATCCAACTGTCCTTGTGTATCAGGCTTAACAGGGTGACGGCCGGAACCGCAAGCATTCGGGCTCGTTTCCCCGCATTCTTGACGCGATCCGGGACCGCGGGGCGCCGAGGGTTTATTTAGTTGACCTAACGAAACGGCGGGCGTACAGTTACTTAGAGCAACGAAGTGAATGAGGCCGGGAGTCCCGAATGTCAGTAGCACAGCACACGGCTGCGGAGCTGGTGCACAACATCTTCGACCTGCAGCGCGCCCTGCGGGGAGTGACTGCTGCCACCATGAAGTACTCGGAGCTGGGACCCGCGCACACCGGGGTCCTCTTCTTCATCGGCGAAGGCGGCCCGATGCGGGCGTCGGCCCTCGCGGCGAAGCTCGGCATCGGCCCTTCGGCGTTGAGTCGGCAGCTTGCCGACCTCGAGCAGTTCGGCTTCGTGATCCGCACGCCGGATCCGCTGGACGGCCGGGCCTGTCTCCTCTCGCTGTCGGGGGAGGGGCAGAGCCATCTCGCGGAGACCTACGAGCGCAGGGCCGAGACCCTGCGGGAGATCCTCTCCGACTGGACCGAGAGCGAGGCCGAAGCGGCGTCGTCGTCGGTCCAGCACCTCACCGCAGCCCTCCGCTCCGCCGCATCGGGCGTGGCAGGATATGCCGTCCTGGACGCCCCCAGAACACCCCGCACCACAGCACACCGCACGGGCGATGACGGCCGTCACCACCTGGACTCCTTGTCCGAGATCACGAAGGAAGCACTCTGATGGCCACCCATTCCACCGCGGCGGAAGCAGCGCCCGCGCCGCAACCGGCCTCGCACCACGGGGCTGCCGAGCCCATGAACCACAAGCAGGTCCTGCAGGCGCTCACGGGCCTGCTGGCCGGCCTGTTCACGGCAATCCTGAGCAGTACGATCGTGGCGAACGCCCTGCCGACGATCATGAGCGACCTCAACGGCTCGCAGACGGACTTCGCCTGGGTCATCACGGCCGCGCTGCTCGCCAATGCGGCGACCACCCCGATCTGGGGCAAGTTCTCCGACCTGTTCGACAAGAAGATCCTGGTGCAGGTCAGCATCGTGATCTTCGTGGCGGGATCGGTCCTCGCAGGCCTCGCGCAGACCATCCCGCTGCTGCTCGCCGCGCGCGTCATCCAGGGTGTCGCCATGGGCGGCCTGACCGCGCTGGCCCAGGCCATCATCGGCACCATCATCGCCCCGCGTGAGCGCGGCCGGTACTCCGGCTACATGGGCGGCGTCATGGCCGTCGCCACGGCCGGCGGACCCCTCCTCGGCGGCTTCATCGTCGATTCGCCCCTCGGCTGGCGCTGGACGTTCTTCGTCTGCGTGCCGCTCGCCATCATCGCCCTGATCCTGCTGCAGGTCACCCTCAAGCTCCCCGACACGCGCCGTAAGGCCCGGATCGACTGGCTCGGTTCCATCCTGCTCACCGCCGGCGTCAGCCTCCTGCTCATCTGGGTCTCCTTCGCCGGCAAGGAGGGCTACTACGAGTGGTTCTCCCGGGAGAGCGCCCTCATGGTCGGCGGCAGCGTGATCCTGCTGGCGCTCCTGCTCGTGGTCGAGGCCCGAGTGGCCGAGCCGATCATCCCGCTGAAGATCATCTCCGAGCGCACCACCGCCCTGGCCATCATCGCCTCGATCGCCGTCGGCATCGCGCTGTTCGCCACCTCGAGCTACCTGGGCCAGTACTACCAGGTGGCACGCGGCGCCACGCCCACCGAGGCCGGCCTGCTGACGCTGCCCATGATCGCCGGAAACCTCCTCGGGTCCATCGGTGCAGGTCAGCTCGTCACGAAGTTCGGCAAGTGGAAGAGGTACCTCATCGCGGGCGGCCTGTTCCTCATCGCGGGCCTCGGACTCGCCGGCACGATCGACCACCTCACGGAACTCTGGGTGGTCGGCATCTACACCTTCATCTTCGGCATGGGCCTCGGCCTGATGCTGCAGAACCTCGTCCTCGCCGTCCAGAACACCGTGGCGGTCAAGGACATCGGCTCGGCCAGTGCCTCCGTCGCGTTCTTCCGCTCGCTGGGCGGTGCAGCGGGCGTCGCCGTCCTGGGTGCCATCCTCGGAACCCAGGTGGAGAACAAGACCACCGAAGGCCTTGCTGCGGCGGGTATCCCCACCAGCGGCGGTGCTGTCGGCGGCTCACTCGACCTCGTCGACCTCCCCGCGCCGATCGCCGATATCGTACGGGCTGCCTATGGCGACAGCACGGCCCTGATCTTCCTGATCACGGCGGTCATCGCGGTCCTCGGACTCGTCTGTGTGCTGTTCATCAAGGAGACCCCGCTGCGGCGTACGGTCGACTTCGCCCAGGCCGCGCCCGCCGGCCCCGCTGCCTCCCTGTCGCCCGCGGCAACGGGTACCACGCCCGCGGTCGCCGGAGCGCAGGATGCCGCTCCGTCCGCAGCGGCTCCAGCGGCTGCACACTCGGCACGCGAGGCCGGCGCCGCGCAGGTAGCGGACGGTGCGGGGGAATCCGACGTCGTCGCATTGAAGCCATCCCGCGGCCGTCACAGTGCCGGACCGGTGGCCATCTCCAAGGCGGACCTGGAGCGGGTGGCGCAGGAACTGTCCGAACTGGACGCCGAGCTGTCCGACCGCGCGGGCGCCAACCTCTGATTCGCCCTCGGACACCAGGCCATCGGGGCAACCCGGTGGCCTGTCGCCGTTCTTCAGGGGATGGTGCCGCTACCCGGGCCGCCGACGGCAGGACGCTCCGACGGCGGCACCGGGGCCAGTAGCATCGAGGGGTGAAACCGTTCCTCCTCCTGGGCACTCGTGCCGAGAACCATGCCGCCGACGCCGAATATCTAAGTTTCCTGCGCTACGGCGGCCTGGCCGAGGGAGACCTGCGGCGCATCCGGCTGGAGGCGGAGCCCCTGCCCGAGCTGGACCTCGCCGACTACTCCGGGATCTTCCTCGGCGGCAGCCCCTTCAATTCCTCCGACCCGGAGGAGGAGAAGAGCGACGTCCAGATCCGTGTGGAGCGTGAGCTCGGCGGGCTGCTGGACCGTGTCGTCGCGGAGGACTACCCCTTCTTCGGCGCATGCTACGGCGTCGGGACCCTGGGGCGCCACCAGGGAGCCGTCATCGACTCCACCTATTCCGAGCCGGTCGGCGCCGTCGAGGTCACACTGACCGAGGACGGTGTCGCCGATCCGCTGCTGGCCGGGTTGCCGTCGTCGTTCGCCGCCTACGTGGGACACAAGGAGGCGTGTGCGATGCTGCCGGGATCGGCGGTACTGCTGGCGTCGTCGGCCACCTGTCCCGTGCAGATGTTCCGTGTGGGGGAGAACGTGTACGCGACGCAGTTCCACCCGGAACTCGACGTCGAGGCCCTCGTGGGGCGTATCCGGACCTATCGCCACGCCGGCTACTTCCCGCCCGAGGAGGCCGACGACTACATCGCGCGGGCCCGTGCCCTGGTGGTGGACCGGCCCGCGACGATCCTGCGCACCTTTGTGACGAGGTACGCACGCGGCTGACCGGAGTCGTCAGGGTCCGTCCGGTGGGATCCGGCGGGCGCGATTGCCGAGGTGCCGATCCGGTGCGGCATGGCTCTGTGCGTACCCCGTTCGCCCGGCTCCCCTGTCCTGCGTCGGTGCGGGGCGGTACTGTCGGGGGACAGGCCGCGCAGGGCGATCAGAAGAGGTAGCTGCCATCGGATCCAGCACGAGCACTCCACGGGCGGGCCGTATGGTCCCCGTCATCCCCGCTCCGGGCGAGAAGCGCCACCACCAGGTGCTCATCATCGGCGGTGGCAACGCCGGCGTGTCACTCGCCGGGCGTCTGAAGCGATACCGTCTGAAGGACATCGCCGTCATCGAGCCCCGGAGCCGGCACCTCTACCAGCCGCTCTTCTCGCATATCGCGGGCGGCACCGCGGATGCCTTCGAGGCGGTACGTCTGCAGTCGGCCGTGATGCCCCGGGGGGTCACCTGGATCCAGGACAAGGCCACCGACGTCAGTACAGAGTCCAACACGGTGCTGCTCGAGTCCGGATCCGCCGTCACCTACGACCACCTCGTCGTGTGCCCGGGCATCCAGAACGACTGGACGTCCATCCCGGGTCTCAAGGAGGCCATGGAGGGTCCGTACGGGGGATCGAACTACGAGTACGAACTGGCTCCCAAGGCCTGGAAGCTCTTCCGGAACCTGACCGACGGCACGGTGGTCTTCACGCAGCCGCCCGGGCCGGCCTCGTGCGACGGCGCCGCCCAGAAGCCCATGTACCTCGCGTGCGACCACTGGCGGCGCCAGGGCGTCCTGAAGGACATCCGGGTGGTCCTCGCCGTATCCACGCCCACGATCTTCGGCATGAAGATCATCGACGAGGAACTCAACCGGAAGATCGACGAGTACGGGATCGAGGTCCGCTACAGCACCCGGCTCGAGTCCGTGGATCCGGAGGCACGCACGGTGGTGCTTCGGCGCTCCACCGATGACACCACGGAGACCATCGGCTACGACGTCCTCCACGCCGTGCCGCCGCAGTCCGCGCCGGAGTGGCTGAAGAGCACGGACCTTCCGGCGTCCGGAAACCGCGGAGGCTTCGTCGAGGTGGACCCCGTCATCCTGCGGCACCCGCGTTTCCTCGCCATCTGGTCCCTGGGGGACGCCGCCTCGACGCTCAACTCCAAATCGGGAGCAGCGCTGCGCATGCAGACGAAGGTGCTCGCCAAGAACCTCAAGGCCGTTCTCAAGGGGAAGGAGCCCACCTCGAAGTACAACCACTATTCGGCGTGCCCCTTCGTGGTCAGCCGGAAGACGGTGGTGTTCTCCGAGTTCGACGACAAGTACTCGCCGATGCCCACCGTGCCGGGCTGGAAGAACCTGGCCCGCGAGCGCAGGTCGACGTTCGTCGTGGAGCGGGTCGTGTTGCCGAAGGTGTACTGGAACCTCATCCTGAAGGGTCGGGCCTGAGCAAAGCGTCTGGCGGTACGCTGCCCGGCCTCGTCGTGGTGATGCGGCCTGCCGCGAAAGAACCCGCAGCAGGCGCTGCGCCGTCGTCTGCTTTCCCCCTTGTACCGGCGCACCGGCAGGCCTACACTCGCCTTATCAACTGATTGGTTGATAAACGAGGAGGTGGATCATGCAGGACGATGATCTCGATGCCGCCTTCTCGGCGCTCGCTGACCCGGCCCGCAGGGCCATCATCGCGCGGCTTTCGCGCAGCTCGGCCACCGTCAACGAGCTGGCGGAACCCTTCGCCATGACCAAGCAGGCAGTCTCCAAGCACATCCAGGTGCTCGAGCAGGCCGGCCTGATCACCCGCACGCGGGACGGCCAGCGCCGTCCCTGCCACCTCGACCCCGCCGCGCTCGAAACTCTGACGGGCTGGATCGACACCTACCGCCTGGAAGCCGAACGGCAGTACCGCAGGCTCGACGGCGTGCTCGCATCCCTGCAGGACCAGTCCAAGGAACAGTCATGAAAAATCCCACCACCATCACGGCGGAACCCGGCCAGCCGACCCTCCACATCACCCGTGAGCTCGACGCCCCGCGGGACGTCGTCTTCCGGGCATTCACGGAGCCGGACCTCGTGCGCCAGTGGCTCGGTCCGCGTCGCATGATCATGGAGATCCTCGAGTTCGACGCGGTGACCGGAGGTGCGTACTCGTATATCCACCGCGACGACGAGGGCAATGCATACGGTTTCCGTGGGATCTTCCACACCGTCCTCGCGCCGGAGCGGATCATCCAGACGTTCGAGTTCGACGGCGCGCCACACTCCGTCAGCGTCGAGAGCATGGTCCTCGAGGACCTCGGCGGCGGCAGGACCCGTTGCTCGGCCCAATCAGCATTCCTCACCGTCGAGGCCAGGGACGCGATGATCGGCGACGGCATGGAGAAGGGCGTAAACGAGGGATACGAGCGCCTCGACGATGTGCTCTCCTCGCTGGCTCTGGCCGGCTGACACCCCGCGATCCGGGGCGGCCTCGGGCCCTTGTCCAGCCCGGGGCCGCACCGTAGCATCCGGTCATGGAGATCATCGAGTACCACCCGCGGCGGGACCAGCTCGTGTACACCTTCGGTGGCAGCGCCCCGGTGATGACGGTCCAGCCGGGTACTGCGCTGAAGCTCTGGACGGAGGATGCCTTCAACAATGCGCTGACCTCCGTGGATGACGTGTCCGGCGAAAAGGTGGACATGAACTTCATCAATCCGCAGACCGGCCCGTTCTACGTGGAGGGTGCAGAACCGGGGGACACGCTCGCGCTGCACATCGTCGACCTCACACCGGCCCGCTCCTACGGTTCGTCCGCCACCATCCCGTTCTTCGGGGGCCTGACCAGCACGGAGCGCACTGCGACCCTGCAGGAGCCGCTGCCGGACATCACCTGGATCTACCAGGTCGACACCGAGCGGCGGACGGTCGGCTTCCAGTCACGGCTGGGCGACTTCCAGGTCGCACTCCCGCTCGAGCCGATGCTCGGCACCGTCGGTGTCGCTCCGCCTGGTGGCGAGGTGCGCTCCTCCCTGGTGCCCGAGCGGTTCGGCGGCAACATGGATGCACCCGACGTGAAGCCGGGCACCACCGTCTACCTCGGCGTCAACGTGGAAGGCGCCCTTTTCTCCGTCGGGGACGGGCACTACCGTCAGGGCGAGGGAGAGGCGTGCGGCACGGCCGTCGAAGGTGCCATGCACTCGACGATCATCGTCGAGCTCATCAAGGGCGGTGCTCCCGCCTGGCCGCGGCTCGAGACGGACTACCACTGGATGGCGGTCGGGTCCTCACGCCCCATGGAGGACTCATGGCGCATCGGCCAGCTGGAGATGGTGCGGTGGTTCGGGGATCTCTTCGGGCTGCACCAGCTCGACGCCTACCAGCTCCTCACCCAGACGGCCCTCGCGCCGATCGCGAACGCCGTCGATGCCAACTACAGCGTGGTGGTCAAGGCGCCCAAGGCGCTCTTTCCTGCAGTCGATGCCTATGGCGGACTCCACGCCCACCTGCGCCGGCAGGGCGCCGAACTCCGCTGAACAATCCGGGCTCCGCCGGCAGGGCGGGCCCTTTCCGACCACCGACCCTTACCGGAGGACTTCCATGGATCTGCACCTCGCCGGCACCACCGCCCTCGTGACCGGCGGCACGAAGGGTATCGGCCGCGCCGTCGTCGAGTCGTTCGCTCGGGAAGGGGTGAACGTGGCCTTCTGCGCGCGGAATGCCGCAGAGGTGGCGGCCACCGAAGCGGCCTTCGCCTCGTCCCCGGCGCGGGTCGCGGGGTACGTCGTCGACGTCGGTGACGGTCTTGCTCTTGCGGCCTGGGTACAGACCGTGGCGATGGAGTTCGGTGGCATCGACGCCGTGGTCAGCAACGTCAGCGCCCTGGCCATCGAGGACACCGAGGAGAACTGGGAGGCGAGCCTGCGCGTCGACCTGATGGGGACGGTGCGCCTCGTGAAGGCGTCGCTCCCGCATCTCGCGGGGAGTTCGACGCCGTCGATCACCGCGATCTCCAGCGTCTCCGGGCGCGAGGTGGACTTCGCCTCGGGGCCCTATGGAACCGTGAAGTCGGCGCTCATCGCCTACATCGCGGGGCTGGCCTTCCAGCTCGCGGACCAGGGTATCCGGGCCAACACCGTCTCGCCGGGCAACACCTATCACGAGGGCGGAGTCTGGGAGAGCATCGAGGGCGGGAATCCGGAGCTGTTCTCCACGGCGATGGGACTTAATCCGACCGGCCGCATGGGCACTCCGCAGGAGGTGGCGGACGCCGTCGTCTTCCTCGCCAGCCCACGGTCCAGCCGCACCACGGGAGCGAACCTCCTGATCGACGGCGGCCTCACCCGCGGCATCCAGTTCTAGGAGCGGTGTTCCCCACGCCGCAGGGCGCCGAGCCCCTGCGGCGTGGGGCGAGGCTACTTCGCGAGGAAGCGGAGCAGGACCTCGTTGATCTCCGCGCCATGCGTCCAGAGCATGCCGTGCGGTGCGTCCTCGATCTCCACGTACTCCGCGGAGGGCAGGCGCTTGGTGAACTCGCGGCCGGTCGAGTCGATCGGGAGGATGCGGTCTCCTGTGCCGTGGACGATCAGCGACGGGACGGTCACCTTCTCGACGTCGGACCGGAAGTCGGTCAGCCAGGAGTCGACGACGGCGAAGGACGCGTACCAGGAGGCTCCGGCGGCGACGTTCCAGGCGTTGCGCAGTGCTTCCTCGCTCAGGCGGTTGCCGAGGAAGTCGTCGGTGTTGAAGAAGTCGTTGTAGAAGTTCGTGAACCAGGCATAGCGGTCCTCGATGGCGGCGTCGCGGATGCCGTCGAACACGGTCGAGGGTACGCCGGAGGGGTTGTCCTCGGTCTGGAGGAGGAACGGCTCGAGCGAGGCGAGGAACGCAGCCTTGGCCACACGGGCCTCTCCGTAGGTGCCGATGTAGCGGCCCACTTCACCGGTGCCCATCGAAAAGCCGACGAGGACGACGTCCTGCAGGTCGAGGGTCTCGAGGACCGTGTTGAGGTCGGCCGCGAAGGTGTCGTAGTCGTAGCCCGTGGTGGGCTTGCTCGACTTGCCGAAACCGCGGCGGTCGTAGGTGATGACGCGGTAGCCGGCGTCGAGGAGGGCGGCGGTCTGCTTCTCCCACGAGCCGCCGTCCAGCGGGTAGCCGTGGATCAGGACGACGGGCTGGCCCGTTCCGTGGTCCTCGTAGTAGAGCTCGATGTCCGTGGTGTTCTCGGTGCCGACTGCGATGAAGCCCATGACCATGTCCTTGTCTCGAAGTGAGAGAACGTTCGTTCTCTCCCGGTGATCACATCGTATAGAACGATCGTTCTCCCTACAAGTAGAATGGGTGCATGGATATTTCCGAGGCCCGCTCCCGCATCGTGGCGACCGCCGACGAGCTCTATAACGCAAAGGGGATCCAGGCCGTCGGCATGGACGAGCTGCGTGCGGCGGCAGGTGTCTCCCTGAAGAAGCTGTACCAGGAGTTCCCGTCGAAGGGCAGCATCGTCCTGGCGGTCCTCGAGCGCCGGCACCGGTCCTGGACGGAAGGGCTGGATGCGACGGTGCGCGAGGCCCCGACGCCGAGTGCACGGCTCCTCGCGATCTTCGACTTCCTCGCGCAGTGGTTCGGCGAGGATTCCTTCCGCGGATGCGGCTTCATCAACAGCTTCGCGGAACTCGGAGCCGTCAGCCCGGACGTCGCGGAGTACGCCCGAAAGCACAAGGCATCCTTCCAGGACTATGTCGGGCGCCTGGCCGAGGAGGCAGGGGCGCCGTCGTACCTCGCGGCACAGCTGTCGATCCTCGCAGAGGGCGCGCAGACCACGGCGGCAATCGCCGGGACCCCGGAAGCGGCAGGGCAAGCGCGTCGGGCGGCCGAAGTGCTCATCGATGCGGCGCTGGGTGAAGGGGTTGGACGGGCAGGCTAGCCCACCAGGTCCTGGTACTCGGGGTGGTCTCCGATGAAGGCCGCCACGAACTCGCACTGGGGTACCACGGTGAGGTGCTGCGCGCGGGCGTCGTCGAGGGCGTACCGGATCAGCGTGCTGCCGATACCCTGGCCCTCGACCTCTTCGTCGACCACCGTGTGGGTAAAGACGATGGTGTCGCCGGACCGTTCGTACGCCGCCATGCCCGCAGGGTCTCCGTCGAGGTTCGCGATGTAGCGGCTCTTCGCCTCAATGTTCGTGACCTGGATCCCGCTGTTCCCGGAGTTCATGCTGTCACCTTCGCATTCACCACGAGAACGGGTCAATGCGCCCTTCCCGCGGTCCGGTGCTAGTCGCGCGAAGCCGGTCCCGTAGCGTGCTCGGCCGTGCTGCCGTCGAGCAGCCATGCGAGCGCTTCGGTCTCGGAGCAGAAATAGCGCGTGACGGTGGGGGAGCGGTGGGAGAACCCCGACATCACCTCGTCGACGACGTCCTCACCCACGACGGCGACTCTGGAGAACCCTCGGTATGCAGCCATTCCAACGCGTGCTTCGGGAGTGATGCCGGTGATGCCATGCATGTGGACCAGGAGCGGCAGTGCGGTGGGACCGTGGAATTCTGCCAGGGCGCGGGCGGCGGCAACGGCATGCGCATAGGTGATCTCGACGCCGCGCTTCCACCGAAGCTTCAAGATCCCCCTGTCGAAGTGCGCACTGAATGGGTCCATCGAGGTCCTTTACCGGAGGTAGAAGCAGTAGCTTGACAGCGTACCAAGGGGGACTTCGTGGTTCAGCCTCCTCGTCGGTGTTCCGACTCGACCTGAGCGCTTCGGGCTCCCGGTGCCATGCGGGCTGTAGCGTCTGATCCATGACATTGAGCATTCTGGTGACCGGCGCGAGTCGCGGGATCGGCGCCGCCATCGCTCACGACCTGGCTGGACGGGGACATCGCATCGCCGTGCATGCGGGACGCGATGCGACGGCTGCTCTGGCGGTTCGTGACGCCCTGCCCGGCGCAGGTCACGCCGTCGTCGTCGGTGATGTCGCCGATCCGGAGGAGTGCGTGCGGATCGTCGAGGAGACCGTGCGGGAACTCGGCGGGGTCGACGTCCTGGTGAACAATGCAGGGATCTTCGAGGCGCATCCTGTTGCCCAAGCATCCTTCGACGACTGGCAGCACGCCTGGCGCCGCACCCTCGCCGTCAACCTGCTGGGGCCCGCGAACCTGGCCTGGCTCGTGGCGCGCCACCTCCTGGATCGGCCCTCGGGACCCGAGGGCGGTCGGCTGATCAGCGTGGGCTCCCGCGGCGCCTACCGGGGTGAACCCCTGAACCCTGCCTATGGGGCGAGCAAGGCTGCGCTTCATTCGATGACCCAGTCGCTGGCCGTTGCGCTCGCACCCTCGGGCATCCTCTCGGCGGCGGTCGCGCCCGGTTTCGTCGAGACGGACATGGGCCGGACGGTGCTCGACAGTCCGGAGGGTGACGCGGTCCGGGCGCAGAGTCCGTTCAATCGGTTGGCCACCCCGGAGGAGGTGGCGCAGACCGTGGCATGGCTTGCCACGGATGCTCCGCTCTGGGTCAGCGGCACCGTGGTCGACGTGAACGGGGCGTCCTACCTTCGGTAACCGTCTCCTCGGCCGAGGCCTTGCCGATCGTGACGCACTGTGACGGATGCATATGGACGCCGGCGCGGACGGGCATCTAGGCTCATCACCAGAATCAAGAGCTCCAACGTCAAACCCTGGTTTGTTGGACGGCAACCCTCTCGCTGTAGCGGGGTGCCCCAGGTGAGGATTCGGCCCGGCATGCACCGTGCGGGCAAGTATGGCGCTACCCTCACGGCAGTGCCCTGACATGAGGATCTTTCATGCCCGCATCACCGCGCCATATTCGCTTCAATGCCTTCGACATGAACTGCGTGGGCCACCAGTCACCTGGCCTGTGGCGGCACCCGGACGATCAGTCCTGGCGCTACAAGGACCTGCGGTACTGGGCCGACCTCGCCAAGACCCTGGAAAAGGGCCTGTTCGACGGCATCTTCATCGCCGACGTCCTCGGCACCTACGACGTCTACGGCGGTTCCAACGAGGCCACCCTCCGCCAGGGGACGCAGACCCCGGTCAATGATCCGTTCCTGCTCGTCTCCGCCATGGCCCTCGTCACCGAGCACCTCGGCTTCGGAGTCACGGCGGGCACCGCGTACGAGCACCCCTACCCGTTCGCCCGCAGGCTCTCCACCCTCGACCACCTCACCAATGGCAGGGTCGGCTGGAACGTGGTCACGGGCTACCTGCCCTCCGCCGCGCGGAACATGGGCAACGAGGACCAGCTGGAGCACGACGAGCGCTACAACCACGCGGACGAGTACCTCGAGGTCCTCTACAAGCTGCTCGAGGGGTCCTGGGAGGACGACGCCGTGGTCCGTGACCGTGAGGCCGGCGTCTTCACCGATCCGGCCAAGGTCCACGACATCAACCACGACGGCAAGTACTTCAAGGTCCCCGGTATCCACCTCAGTGAGCCCTCGCCGCAGCGGACGCCCGTGATCTACCAGGCCGGTGCCTCCTCGCGCGGGATCGCCTTCGCTGCGGGGAACGCCGAGGCGGTCTTCGTCGGCGCACCCACCAAAGTGATCCTCAAGGACGCCGTGAAGAAGATCCGCGACGCCGTCGAGGCCGAAGGACGCGACCGCTACTCCGTACGGATCTACACCATGCTCACCGTCATCACGGACGAGACGGAGGAAAAGGCCCAGGCCAAGCACGCCGAGTACCAGCAGTACGTCAGCTACGAAGGAGCCCTTGTGCTGCTGTCGGGCTGGCTGGGCATCGATCTCAGCGTCTACGACCCCGACGAGCCCATCGGCAATGTGAAGTCGAACGCCATTCAGTCCGCCGTCGCGAACTTCCAGAAGGTGAACGACGACGGCGAACCCTGGACCGTGCGCGACATCGCCGAGTGGGCAGGTATCGGGGGGCTTGGTCCGCGCATCATCGGGTCCGGGTCGCAGGTTGCCGATGAGCTCCAGGCCTGGGTCGAGGAGACCGACGTGGACGGTTTCAACCTGGCGTATGCCATTACGCCCGGCTCCTTCGAGGACGTCATCCAGTACGTGGTTCCTGAACTCCAGAAGCGGGGTGCCTATCCGACGGAATACGTCGAGGGAACCCTGCGCAACAAGCTGTTCGGCAAGGGCGACCGCCTTCCCGAGGAGCACCGCGGAGCGCGCTTTCGGCTCGAATCCGTCCGGCTCTGACGCCCCACTGACCTGACGCGGACCGCCGGGGTTCCCGGCGGCCGAACCCGCAGCACCGTCCATCCCTTCCCTGCTGCCCACCCTTTCGACGCTTCCGACCCGCATCCTGCCCAAGGAATCCCATGATCTCGCTTCGACAACTGACGAAGACCTACGGTCGCGGACACGCTGCCGTCACCGTGCTCGACCACCTCGATTTCGAGGTGCCCACCGGCCGTATCGCCGCCGTCGTCGGCCCGAGCGGTGCAGGCAAGAGCACCCTGGCCCAGTGCATCAACCTGCTCGAACGTCCGACGTCGGGGGCCGTCGTCGTCAATGGCGAGGAGCTGTCGGGCCTGCCGGAGAAGCGTCTGCGCGAGGCGCGCCGCCGCATCGGCACTGTGTTCCAGTCCTCGAGCCTGCTCAGCCGCCGGACCGCCGCGGAGAACATCGCCCTGCCCCTCGAATACCTCGGCGTCACTCCCGGCGAGGCGCGGGCTCGTGTTGCCGAGTTGCTGGACCGCGTAGGGCTGTCGGACAAGGCCGGCCACTACCCGTTCCAGCTCTCCGGCGGCCAGGCGCAGCGCGTGGGAATCGCTCGGGCGCTCGCGCTGCGACCGTCCATCCTCCTGGCGGACGAGGCAACCTCCGGACTCGATCCGGACACCACGCGGTCCGTCGTCGGCCTCATCCGTCAACTGCGCAACGACCTCGACCTCACCGTCGTCTTCATCACGCACGAGATGGACACCGTACGGCAGGTCGCCGACACGGTGGCGCGGCTGGATCACGGTCGCATCGTCGAGCAGGGCGGCCTCGTGGAACTCCTGACCTCGCACGATTCGCTGCTCGGGCGGTCGCTGCAGCCCCGGCGCGGCCATGCCGGACCGGAAGCCGGAACCCGTACCTGGTACGTCACCTACGACTCGACCGACGTCCCCGGCGACTGGATCCAGCGGCTCACCGAGGACCTCGGTGTCGTGGTGCATCTTCTGGGTGCCTCCGTCGAGACGGTCCATGGCGTCAACACCGGGAGCGCGACGCTCGGCATCGGAACCGACGACGACGCGCGAGTCAGTAGTGCGCTCACACGCTACGGACTCAGCGGAACGCCCGACGGCGGTGGAGGCAGACAGTCACAACAACTCCTTGCGGCCACGGCTGTGCTGGAGGACGTGGCATGAGCGCCCTCATCCTTCCCCGCGCTGACGTTCCTGTTGTCGACCTGCCGGCACTGCTGCTGCCGGCCTATGGCGAGACCTTGACGATGGTCGGCATCGTCATGGCTGTCGTCCTCGTCATCGGCACACCGCTCGGAGTGCTCCTCCACAACGTCGCGCCCGGTGGCCTCTACGAACGTCCAGCACTCCACACGGCACTGAGCTGGATCATCAGCATCGGGCGGTCCCTTCCGTTCCTGATCCTCATGGCGGCCATCGTTCCGTTCACCCGGTTCATCACCGGCACGAACATCGGCATCGCGGCCGCCGTGGTCCCCATGTCCCTGGCCGGCATCGCGTTCTTCACGCGTATCGTCGAGAATTCGCTGCGGTCCGTGCCGCCGTCGATGGTGCAGGTGGCGCGGGCCGCCGGCGGGTCCAACCTGCAGATCATGCGCACAGCGCAGTTCAGCGAAGCTGTCCCAGCGGTCATCGGCGGGCTCACCATCCAGGTGATCGCGATGATCGAGTACTCGGCGATCGCGGGCACCATCGGTGCAGGCGGTATCGGGTATGTGGCCGTCACCTACGGTTACCAGCGCTTCGACAACACGGTCATGCTCGCGACGATCGTGATCCTGGTGGTGACGGTCGCCCTCGTGCAGATCGTCGGAGACCGCCTCGTACGCTTCACGACGCCGCAGAAGCGTTTGCAGCGCGCCTGACGTTCCCCGCGCATCACCCTCGCCCATCCTCTCCCGTTTCTTCATGCTCATCCCACCCTGCGCTTCTTCGAGCGCGCCCAGAAAGGCATTGCCATGTCCGAAAACACCAATCCTGAGCCAACATCGACAGGTTCCTCACCAGCCGGCGCGGACCATGGATTCACCCTCCGGAAGCGGCGCAAGGCGCCGTGGATCGCAGGCGGGGCCGTCGCCGTCCTGGCCGCCGGCGCCTTCATCACCGTGCCACTGCTCAACCCGTCCGAGTCCGCGGCAGAAACGGAAGGTGCAACTCTCCTCGTCGCGACCGCCGAAGGGAATCACGCTGAGCAGGCGCTCATCGAGTTCATCGACCGGGATATCGCGCCGAAGTACGGCATCGACATCGAGTTCAAGGGATTGAGCGATAGCAACACCATCAACCGGGCCGTCAGTGAGGGCGAGGTCGCCGCGACGGTGTACCAGCACGAGCTGTGGCTCGGACAGGTGCTGGAGGCCAACCCGGACTTCCGTGAGACGGCCGTGGCGCCCGTCTTCCGCTGGGGATTCGGCATCTGGTCGGACAAGTACACGAGCGTGGACCAGATCCCCGATGGCGGCACCGTCTCCCTCTACTCGGATCCGGCGAACGAGGCCCAGGGTCTCTGGCTGCTGGAGCGGGCAGGGCTGATCACGCTCAAGGAGGGTGTCGACAAGTGGAAGGCGACACAGGATGACATCGCGTCGAACCCGAAGAACCTGAAGTTCACGCTCCTCGACTTCGGCGCCCAGTCCCGAGCCCTGCCGGACCTGGATGCCGCTGTCGGCTACACCGAGTACTACACGGCAGCCAAGATTCCGCTCGAGAAGCAGATTTTCGCGCCCGCGGCACCCGACGAGTTCGCCGCGCAACTCACGGTCGGCACCGATTACGTAGACACGGACAACATCAAGAAGCTCACCGAGGCGTTTGCAGACCCCGCCGTGCAGGAGTTCCTGCGGACGGATCCCTCGGTGAAGGACCTGCTGCTGCCGATCGAAGCCCCCTGAGTACACCTGGGCGGAACCGGGAATAACGCTCCGCCGGGGGCTGAACACCCGTCAGCGGGTGGCCAGCCCTCGGGCGAGGGGACTAGCGTCGGAAGCAAGACAGTCGACGACCTGAAGGAGTTCCCATGTCACGCGTAGCCATCATCGGTGGACACGGAAAAGTAGCCCTGCACCTGACGAAGATCCTCACGAGTCAGGGCCATCAGGTGAGTTCGATCTTCCGCAACCATGACCACGCTGCCGACGTCGAGCAGGCGGGAGGTACGCCCGTCGTGGCCGACGTTGCTGAGCTGTCGGTGAAGCAGATGGCCGATCTCTTCCGGGGGCATGACGCCGTCGTGTGGTCTGCGGGTGCGGGTGGCAGCAGCCCCGAGGCCACCTACGCGGTCGATCGGGACGCAGCCATCCGGTCCATGGATGCAGCGAAGGAGGCTTCGATCGGCCGCTACGTCATGGTGTCCTATCTCGGGGCCGGCAAGGACCACGGGGTGCCGAAGGACAACGGGTTCTTCCACTATGCGGAGGCCAAGGCAGCGGCGGACGAGCACCTGCGGAAGTCGGAACTCGCGTGGACCATCCTGGGCCCGGGGTCCCTGACCACCGACCCTGGAACCGGCAAGATCGAGGTGTCGGACAAGCCGCAGCGCGACTCCGTTCCCCGCGAGGATGTCGCCCATGTGGCCGCCGTCGTGCTGGGTGAGCTCGGAACGGTGGACAAGACCATCCAGTTCAACAGCGGCGAGACGCCGATCGCGGAGGCCATCGAGGGCGCTCTGTAGTCGTAAGGACTACGACAGGCGGCGCTGTTCGGGCGTCGCCTTTCGTGTGTCTACCAGGTCAGCATGGTGTCGCTTTGGATGGCTGTGGTGCCCATCGACGTGAGTTTGGATACCAGCGTGGGTTGGATGCCGACTTGCTTCAGATATCGACCTGCGTTCAGCTCCGGGTGTGCGTTCGCGTGCAGTGTCTGAGCGAACCCTCGTGGGATTGGCGTTCTCCGTGCTGGGCTTATGAAGCGCACCGGGCATTGGCTGCGCCAGCACCCTCCGTCACAGGAGGTCAGGTGAGACCGTCAGGGGAAAGCGGCGGACCGTCCTACCCCGTGCCGCCGGCGGACAGCTGCACCAGGAGTTCGACCTTGCGGCCGAGCGCGAACCCGCTGAGGTCCGGCAGGCGGACCAGGTACTCGTCCTCGACGAGCAGGTTCAGGAGGCGGTAGGTCGTCGCCTTCGGCAGCCCCAGGTTACGGCTCACCTCCAGGCCCGTGACGCCCGGCCCGCAGCGCGCCACTTCCTCGAGGACGGCCAGCGCACTGCGCACCGCTTTGGGCTGTCGCGCCCGCAGGCCGACGTCGTCGGACTGCTCCGGCATCAGGGTGCTCCGCCCGCGGCAGGCCGGCCACCCCCGAGCACCGCGTCCTGGGTGGGTACGTCGTACAGCCCCAGTGTCGGTGCTGCGGTCCCTCGTCGTCGGTGCCAGAGGTACCAGAGCAGGGCGGCGGCGAGCAGGACGCAGTAGATCCAGCCGCTCGCACTCCGTCCCTGGCCGGCCAGGGTGATCCGGTAGGTGATGAGGGCGCCCGCGAGCGCCGTCGAGGTGATCCCCGCGGCGAGTGCCGGGCGCAGGGTCAGTTCCCCGATGCGCCGCAGGAAGACGGGTGCCGTACAGCAGGCCAGCAGGTAGGCGGCGACGTAGGCCGTGGCCGCGGTGCCGATCAGCTTGTTCATCGCCTCAGTCGTCCCGACGCCGAGCAGCATCAGCGCTGCCGGCGCGAGGGTGACCAGGGGTGCCGACGCCAGGACGGCGGCGGCAGGTGTCCGGAACCGCGGGTGCGCGTCACCCAGCCAGGCGGGCAGGATGCCCTCCCGGCCCATCGTCAGCAGGACCCGCGCCAGTGCGGTGGTGCAGGCGAGCACGCACGCGAAGAAGGACAGCGCGGCGCCCGCGTCGAGGAGGGGGATCAGCCATGGCAGGCGGGCCGCGCGCATCGCGGGACCGAAGACCTGCGACTCCTCCGGCCGCATCGGATGCCCGGACTGCAGCACGCTCAGCTGGGCGAGTGTTGCCGCCACGTACAGCACGCCGCCGGCCGCCGCGCTCCAGAGCAGCACGCGGGGGATCGTCCTGAGCGGTTTGCGGGTCTCCGCTCCGAGGACGGTCGCGCTCTCGAAACCCACGAAGCCCATGAGCGCCAGGACGGCACCGGTCGCGAGGCCACCGAAACCGGGGTCGGGCACGGTCTCCGGGACACCGATGCCGGGTACCACCTCCCCGGGTATCCCGAGGAACACCAGGACGATCGGCACGGCGAGGACCAGCAGGGCCGATGCCTCCGCGAGGAGCATGGCGAGGGAGGACAGGCGCAGGCCGCGCAGGAGCAGCCAGGTGCAGGTCCCGCCCACCGCGAGGACGACGACGGCGCCGGCGGGGCCGGCGAGCCGCGGCTGCCCGAACGAGACCAGGAAGTCCGAGGCATGCACGGTCAAACCGATCAACGCGAACATGGCGACGCCGGCATAGCCGATGATCAGCGAGCACCCCGTCGCGAGGGCGACCAGCGGACGCCACGTCCCCGTGCTGCCGAGGGCCTGGGCCACGTAGCTGTACAGGGATCCGGCCGCTCCCATCCGCCGGGCGGACTGGCCCAGGGTGTAGCCGACCAGCAGGACCAGGACGGTCGCGCAGAGGATCGACGCCACGGCGTAGCGTCCTGCTGCAGCGGTGACCATGGCGGGCATCGTGACCGCCGCGGCGACCGGCGCCATGGCGGAGACGGACTGCGCCAGGGCATCGACGGGCCCGAGGCTGCGCCGGGCCAGGCCGTGGAGGGGAGAGGTGTCCGCCAGCCCCTCGACGGGAGGAGGGCTGGCGACGGCGTCCTGCAGTGGGTTCATGATGTGCCTTTCCCCCGCGAACAGTAGGTGCGCCGTGTTGCCCTCGTGTTTCGCGACGGCTGTATGACGCGCGGCTCCAGCAAGCCCGGGCGAAGGCGGCCCAGCGGGCCCGGGCGCAGGGGCCGCGGCACACCCGGGCGAACGGCCCCGGGAGGTCCGGGCGACGAGTCTCATTTGGAACGCCGACAGCTTTTACCGGGCGATGACGGAGTGGAAACCGGGCGTTGGAAGCATCGCCGCATGGCTACTTCCTCCACCGGCACGGCGCCCGCTTCCGCCGTCGGCACCCAGCGCCTCACAGGCACGCTGGGCGCCGGATCGATCGTGTTCATGGTCGTCGCGGCCGCATCGCCGCTGACCGTCATCGGCGGCGCTGCGCCGCTCGGAATCCTGCTGGGCAACGGTCCGGGTTATCCCAGCATGTATGCCATCGCAGGGCTCATCCTCCTCCTGTTCTCCGTCGGCCTGAGCGCCATGAGCCGCGTGGTCCCCAAGCCGGGAGCGTTCTTCACCTACGTCGGCTACGGCCTCGGCAGGAAGCAGGGCCTCGGGGCCGCGTTCCTCGCGCTCCTCACCTACACGACCATCCAGGTGGCTGTGTACGGCTACCTGGGCTTCAGTCTCAACCTCGCACTGACCAACCTCGGCCTGCCGGAGCTGCCCTGGTGGCTCTACGCGCTCGCGATGATCGCCTTCGTCGGCGTGCTCGGCTACCGGCACATCGAGCTCAGCTCGAAGGTGCTCGGTGTCCTGCTGGTCGCCGAGATCGGCATCGTCCTGGTGCTCGCCGCCGTCGTCATGGCGACCGGCGGTGCTGAGGGCCTCTCCGCGGCTCCGTTCACGCCGGTCAATATCGTCTCCGGAGCACCCGGAGTCGGTCTCATGATGGCCATGGCGGGCTTCATCGGCTTCGAGGCCACCGCGATCTTCCGGGACGAGGCGAAGGACCCCGAGAAGACCATCCCACGCGCCACCTACGCTGCCGTGATCCTCATCGGCCTCTTCTACACCTTCAGCGGGTGGGCACTGGTCATGGCGTGGGGTCCGTCGCAGGTCGTGCAGGCCGCCGCTGCCGACCCGGGTGGGATGATCGTCGTCACCGCCGCGAACTACCTCGGGACCGCAGGCGCCATCGCCATCAACGTCCTGCTCCTGACGAGCCTCTTCGCCTGCGTGCTGTCCTTCCACAACGTCATCACGCGCTACCAGCACTCCATGGCAGCCGCCGGCACCATGCCGCAGTCCCTCGCCGACGTGCACCCCCGCCACCTCTCACCCCACAAGTCGTCCCTCGCGCAGACCATCACCGCGACCGTCCTGATCGTCGCCTTCGCGCTGCTGCAGATGGACCCCGTCCTGCAGGTCTTCACCTGGCTCTCGGGCATCTCCACCCTCGCGATCGTCGTGCTCATGGCCCAGACGTGCCTGGCGGTCGTAGCGTACTTCGGCCGCCACGCCGAACTCGCCGGTGGCAGCTGGCGGACCCGGATCGCCCCGGTCCTGGCACTGGTGGGCCTCGTCCTCGCCGGAGCGGTCATCATCGCGTACTTCCCGATGCTCGTCGGCGGTGGCTGGGGCCTGAGCATCGCGCTGATGGTCACCATCCCGCTCACGATGGTGGCCGGCCTCCTCCGCGGCCGCTACCTCGAGCGCAAGGACGGCGCCGCCTACGCCCGGATCGCCGACGCCATCGCGGGCTAGGACCGCACGGCACGACCTCCTGAAACCACCCGTTCCACCGATGTAAGGACCCGAAAGAGACCATGACAGTTGTAGATGACACCACCGCATTCGCCTCGACGGAGGCCCCGGGACGCGTCGACGTCCTCGCCGGACTCGACGGCGCCGAGATCACGAGGGTGCAGGCCCTCGTCCACGCGGCCGGCGGCACCGATGCGGACACCCGCTTCGTCTACGTGGGGCTCATCGAGCCCGCTAAGGGCGAGGTGCTCGCTTACGAGGAAGGCACCGGTCCCCTCCCGGAGCGCATCGCCCGGGTGATGCTGCTGAACCTGGGCAGCGGCGAGGCACGCGACCTGCGCGTCTCCCTGACGTCCGACGTCGTCATCCAGAACGCCATCGTGGACGGATCGACCGGACAGCTGCCCATCCTCGAAGCCGAGTTCGAGATCGTCGACCCCATCCTGCAGGCCGACAAGGCGTGGTGCGACGCCATCGAAGCCCGGGGACTGGACCCGATGAAGGTCATCTCGGCTCCGCTCTCACCGGGGTACTACGAGAACGACGGCGAGAACGGGCACCGCATCATCCGCTGCTTCGGCTTCTACCGGGAGAACGTGGAGGACAACATCTGGGCCCGGCCCATCGACGGCCTCTGTGCCTACGTGGACCCGATCGGCAGGACCGTGCTCGACGTCGTCGACCACAAGACGTTCGATCTCCCGCCCGAGGTCGGCAACTTCCACCTGGCCGACTACCGCGGCCCCGAGCTCACCACGCTGAAGCCGATCGAGATCACCCAGCCGGAGGGACCGTCCTTCAGCGTGGACGGCTCGAGGATCGAGTGGGCCAACTGGAAACTCGGCGTCAGCTTCGACGCCCGCGAAGGACTCATCCTCCGCCAGCTCAGCTTCAAGGACCAGGACGTGGACCGCCCGGTGATGTACCGCGGCTCGATCGCGGAGATGGTGGTCCCCTACGCCGATCCCTCGCCCACGCGCTACTGGCAGAACTACTTCGACACGGGGGAGTACCTCTTCGGCCGGTTCGCGAACGAACTGCAGTTGGGCTGCGACTGCTTGGGTGAGATCCACTACTTCGACGCGACGATCGCCGACGAGTCGGGAAGCCCGAAGACCATCAAGAACGCGATCTGCATGCACGAGGAGGACTACGGGACCCTCTGGAAGCACAACGACCTGTTCACCGGATCCTCCGACGTCCGCCGCCAGCGCCGCCTGGTCATCAGCTTCTTCACCACCGTGGGCAACTACGACTACGGCTTCTACTGGTACCTCTACCTCGACGGCACCATCGAGTGCGAGGCCAAGCTGACCGGCATCCTCTTCCCCTCGGCCTACCCCGGCGGCGACTACCCGTTCGCCTCGGAAGTGGCCCCCGGGGTCGGCGCGCCTTACCACCAGCACCTCTTCTCGGCCCGCCTGGACATGACGGTCGACGGCGTCAACAACACCGTGGTGGAGGTCGACGCACAGCGGCTCCCGATGGGCCCGGGCAACCCGTACGGCAACGCGTTCACCAACAAGAGCACGCCCATCACCTCCGAGGCCGAGGGCGGCCGGGTCGCCGACGCCTCCGTGGGCCGGACGTGGCACATCATCAATCCGGAGATGAAGAACCGGCTGGGGAAGCCGACCGGGTACGTGCTGTACCCGGAGCAGACCCCCACCCTGCTCGCCGACCCGGAGGCCGGCATCACGTCCCGCGCCACGTACACCACCAAGCACCTGTGGGTCTCGGCGTACGACCAGGAGGAGCGCTACCCGGCAGGGGACCTAGTGAACCAGAACCCGGGCCGGGACGGGCTGCCCCGCTACATGGCCGCGGACCGGAACCTCGAGAACACGGACGTCGTGCTCTGGCACACCTTCGGGCTCACGCACTTCCCGCGTCCCGAGGACTGGCCCGTGATGCCTGTGGACTACGCCAAGTTCACCCTGAAGCCCCACGGCTTCTTCGGTGGCAACCCGGTGCTGAACATCCCGGCGAGCACGAGCGGGCACTGCGCCACGGGCAAGGGAGAGTCCGCGGGCTCCTGCCACTAGCCCGGCGTTTCCTAGTCCTCGTCCCCGCCCTCGTCCTTACCGTCCGCCGTCCTCGGGAGCAGCAGTCCAATGAACACTTGGCTCAGCGCGATCATGCTGGTATCAGCAGCAGCAGGATTCGCGGTGTGCGCCGGGGGACTGGTGCCCCGGGGGCGGCGGCACGTCGACCAGAAGGGGACAGCAGCCGGCTCATCGCCCGACGGCGGCGGGTGTTCTGACGGCTCCGGGAGGCTTCGGGTCGACGTCGGAATGCGCAGGGATGACGCCCATGCCGAACGCGGCGGCACTCCGGTGACCGCCGTCGTCGGCATGGCCGTCATGCTCGTGGCCATGGGGGACATGGTCCTCGACGCCGTGCAGCTCCTGCCCGGCGTCGTCTGGGGCCTGCTGATGCTGCTGGCCGGTCCGCTGCTGCTGGCCGGAGATCGGCGGGCTTCCCGGCCGTCCCACTGCGGGTTCGGCATGCATCGCTCGCTGTCCATGATCGCGATGGCTGCACTGACGATCGCGGGAGGCCACGGGCACGACGCCGTCGCCACTTCCGAGCACGCCCACACCGGCAGCGAGGTTCTGCCTCTCCTGCCGATCCTTTTGGCCGTCGGCGTCGGGGGTCTCCTCGCCTACACGGCGGTGCTGGCCCTGAAGCACCATCGGGCGCTGCACCCGCAGACCCCGATCCGCGGCCGGCGAATGCGTGCGCTGCCGCGGGCGGTCGTGGAGTCCTGCCTCGCAGCCGTCAGCGTGGCTGCCATGGCCGGATCGATGATCACCTGACGGCAGCGCAACAGGGCGCCGCAACAGGGCGCCGCAACCGGCGACCGCCTGCTAGCCGCGGCGCGCGAGCTCCATGAACATCGTCGAGTGCAGGCTGTCGACGTGCGCGTGGGCGATCGCGACCGCTCCCGTGGCGTCGCGTCTCCGCAGCGCGTGGACCAGCTCGATGTGGTCCTCGTTCGCCCGGTGCAGCGCGTCGATGGGGTACGGAACGAAGTGCTCGTACAGCTCGCCCAGAACCGCTGAGTACACGGCGGTGGCCGCACCGAGGTGGGATGCTGCAGCCACGGACCGGTGGAATTCGTCGTCGGCCTGGTGGTATTCCGACCAGTCGGTGGCCGCCGCCATGCGCTGCGTGAGTGCCTCCAGCACCTCGAACTCGTCCTCGGTGGCGTTGACGGCGGCGAAGTGGGTGACCGCGCACTCGGCGAGGAGGCGCCGGTCCACCAGGTCGTGGACGGCCGCGGCGTCCGGCAGTCCCAGGGTCAGCCGCTCCAGGGCGACGGCGGGAGGGTCCGCCGCGACGAAGGTGCCGCCATCGCGTCCCCGCCGCCGGACCACGATGCCCTCGTCGGCGAGACTCGCCATCGCCCGCCGGGCGGTCATGGGACTGACTGACAGCCCCAGCGCGATGTCGGCCTGGTCCGGCAGCCGTTCGCCCGGTTGGAGAAGACCGAGTGAGATGGAGGTGGCGATGCGGGCGCGGACGGCGTCGATGGCGCTGCGCCGTCCGTGGCCGGGCGGCAGGCCAGCCGGCAGGGGAGACGGCAGTGCCGTACCCGGCGGTTCCCGCACTTCAGCAGCCATGGCTTCAGCCTAACGTCGTCCCGCCTTGATAATAGTTCAATGTGAGCTAATATTGCGTGAGCCCCGTCACTGCAAGCCAAGGCAACCCATGTCACAGCCCCTCCCGCTCCTCGCGGTCCAGTCCGAACCGATCGCGATCGGCGAGCCACTCTCGGTCTTCGCCACCCAGGTCTCCGACGCCCTCGCGTCGCATCCCGGGACCCGGCTCCTCGTCTACCCCGAACTGCACCTGTTCGGCGACGGGTACCCCGACCAGGCGCGCACGGAAGCCCTCCAGGAGTCGGCGCAGCTCCTCGACGGGCTCCTCGTCCGGGAGCTCGCACAGCTCGCCGGCGACCTCGGTGTGTGGCTCGTACCCGGGAGCATCTGCGAGCGCGGGCCCGAGGGGCAACTGTTCAACACCGCCCTCGTGTTCTCCCCGCAGGGCACGCTCGAGGCGAGCTACCGCAAGATCTTCCCGTGGCGTCCCTACGAGCCGTACGACCCCGGGGACGCCTTCGTCACCGTCGACCTCGAGGGCTACGGCCGCGCCGGACTGTCCATCTGTTACGACGCCTGGTTCCCCGAGGTGACCCGCCAGCTCGCCTGGCTCGGCGCCGACGTGATCCTCAACGTCGTCAAGACAACCACCGAGGACCGCGAGCACGAGCTGGTCCTCGCCCGGGCCAACGCCATCGTCAATCAGGTGTTCATCGTCAGCGTCAACTGCGCCGGCCCCACCGGGCGCGGTCAGAGCCTCATCGTCGACCCGGAGGGCACGGTCCTCGAATCTCTCGACGACGACGGTACCGGGATGATGGCGGCCACTCTCGACCTGTCGCGTATCGACCACGTGCGCACGCACGGCACCGCCGGGCTGAACCGCATGTGGTCCCAGTTCCGCGCCCACGAAACCCCGATCGAGCTGCCCATGTACTCCGGCCGCATCGACCCCGCCACCTGGACCCCCGCGTCCCCTGCCCGTCAGGACCAGCCATGACCACGTCCCAGCTCACCCGCACCCTCCGGCTGCCCTCGCTCGTCCTGTTCGGGCTCGCTTACCTCACGCCCCTGATCGTCCTGGCGATCTTCGGCGTCATCGCCGAGGCGACCGGCGGCGCCTCGCCGTCGGCCTACCTGCTCGCACTTCTCGCGATGCTCTTCACCGCCCACAGCTACGGACGCATGGCCGTTGCCTTCCCCGTCGCCGGTTCCGCGTACACCTACGTGCGCCGCACCATCGACGCCCGCGTCGGGTTCCTCGTCGGCTGGGCCATCCTGCTCGACTACCTCTTCCTGCCGATGGTCATCTGGCTGATCGGCGGCTCCTACCTCACCGCCCAGTTCCCGGGCACGCCGATCTGGGTGTGGATCCTCGCGTTCGTGCTCGTGACCACCGTGCTGAACGTCATCGGGATCCGGGTCGCCGAGAAGGCCAACTACCTCCTCATGGCGTTCCAGCTGCTCGTCATCGGCATCTTCGTGGCGCTGACCATCGGGACCCTCGTCAGCACGTCGGGCGCCGGCGCGCTGGTGAGCGCGGAACCGTTCATCAACCCGACGGCGAACCTCGGCACCATCGCCGCCGGTGCGGCCATCGCCGCATACTCCTTCCTCGGGTTCGACGCCGTCACGACCCTCACCGAGGAGACCGTGGAGCCGAAGAAGACGATGCCACGCGCCATCATGCTCATCGCGCTGATCGGCGGCGCCATCTTCGTGTCCGTCTCGTACGTGACCCAGCTGATCCGGCCCGGTGGCACGTTCGAGGACTCCGCCTCACTCGCCTCCGACATCGCCCTGCAGATCGGCGGCCAGCTCTTCGGTGCGATCTTCCTCGCGGGCCTCGTCGTCGCGCAGTTCGCCTCCGGTCTCGCAGCCCAGGCGAGCGCGTCCCGACTGCTCTACGCGATGGGTCGCGACGCCGTGCTGCCGCGGAAGGTGTTCGGCTACCTCCACGACCGCTTCCGCACACCGGTGGTCAACCTCGTCATCACGGGCATCGTGGGACTCGTGGCGGTCTTCCTCGACGTCGCCACCTCCACCTCGTTCATCAACTTCGGCGCGTTCACGGCGTTCACCCTGGTCAACGTCGCCGTCATCGCCTACTACCTGCGCGAGAAGCGGACCGGGCGGAGCCTGAACCTGTTCTCCTACCTCGTGATCCCCGCCGTCGGCGCCCTGGTCGACGCCTTCCTGCTCACCCAGCTCGACCCCACGGCGATCACGCTCGGCCTCGTCTGGCTGGCGCTCGGCATCGTCGTGCTCGCCGTCATCACACGCGGCTTCCGCTCCGCGCCACCCGAACTGGCGTCGGTGGAGAAGGAAGTCGTTTCATAGGAGGTATGCGCATCACCCTCGGGCAGCTCGCATCCGGCCCGGACACCGCAGCGAACCTCGCGCGAATGGAGGAGGTCGCGGCCGCGGCGGCCGACGCGGGCTCCACCCTTGCGGTCTTCCCCGAGTACGCGAGCTACGAGAAGAGCCGGGTGGACAGCTCGTTCGTCACGGCCGCGGAATCGCTCGACGGCGACGTGGTCCGGTCGCTCGCGGCGATGGCGCGTCGGCACACGATCACAGTGGTGGCGGGGGTGATCGAGACCTCCGAGGAACACGAGCGTGCCTACAACACGATCGTCGCGCTGGACCCCACCGGGTCCCTGGTCGCGGCCTACCGCAAGATCCACCTCTTCGACAGCCGGGGCTTCCATGAGTCCCGGCACATCAAACCGGCGCCCGACGTCGGACCCGTCACCTTTCCCCTGGACGGCACCGTCGTCGGGCTGCTCACCTGCTACGACCTGCGGTTCCCGGGAGTGGCCCGGGCGCTGGCGGACGCAGGAGCGCAGGTGGTCCTGGCGCCGTCGTCGTGGGTGCCGGGACCGGGCAAGACGGACCAATGGGAGGTGCTGCTCCGTGCGCGTGCGCTCGACAACGGCGTATTCGTGGCGGGCGTGTCCCAGGCCGAGCCGGTGTCGATCGGCCGAAGCGTCGTGGCCGGCCCCCTGGGAGAGGTGCTGGGCTCGTGCGGCCCGGCGGAGGACGTCCTGACCGTGGACCTGCACCTTCCGGCGGTCGCGGACGCCCGCCGGCAGTTCCCCCTGGCGAGTCAGCGTCGCGTGGAGGGGTGATCCTGGTGCCGCGCTGACGCGGCCGCACGGTGCTGGGCTAGAGCCCGTCGGCCGCGTGGAAGGTGCGCAGGGCCTCGACCACGAGCTTGTGGTCCTCGAGCTGCGGCAGCCCGGACACCGTCACGGTGGCAACGGGTCCCACGCCCCGAACGTACAGCGGGAACGAGCCCCCATGGGCGGCATGGGTCGAGGTGTCGAACATCGGGTTGTCCTCGGCGTGGCCACCGTTGCGGCGTGCGCGCAGGCCGACGAGCAGCGACGGCACGAAGTAGCGCGCCGCCGTGCGGCTCTTCGCATCGAGCCAGTAGTCGTTGTCGGGAGTGGCGCCGTCGAGCGCGGCCCGGAAGAGGATGTGGTTCGGTTTGCAGATGCTGATCGCGATCGGCAGGTCGCGGCTGACGCCGAGCTGGACGAGGAGCTGCCCGAGCGCCACGGCGTCGTCGTTCGTGAAGCGGGTGAACTGGAGATCCGCAACTTCCGCCTCGACCGACGAGATGAGCGCCTCGAGTGCTGCGGCAGGCTGGTCGTCCCCGCCGTCCGGATCGAACGGGGTGAGGATCACGGCGGAAGCTTCATTGCTCATTCGCCTAATGTACGTCGTCGGTATCCTCCGGCGGAACCTACTTCGATCGTTTAGCAAAAGCAGTCTTGACAGCTACCATTCCGCGCCCCGCTGCCCGCCGAAAGATTCATTTCTTGGTCCGGCGGCTCCCGCCGTGCCAGTCCTCCTGCCGCCCGGCCTCATCCGCCGCTACCCCGAAGCTGCGCAGCTGGGGGCGCTCCCGCAGGCTCCTCTTGAGCTCGGCGAAACCGGGGAACCGCGCCAAGCCCAGTACGTGGTCCCAGAGTTGGACCGCCTGGTCGGAATCGGGCAGACGGCTGATCACGGGACCGAAGAAGGCCACGCCCTCCGGTGGCTCGAAATGGATGATCGGCGTCCCGACGTCTTTGCCCGTCAGGGACAGGGCCTCGTCCGTCTCCGCCTGGAGGGCGGCGTCGAGCGAGGAGTCCTCGAGGGCGTCAGCGAGGTGTCCGGGCAGCCCGGCCTCGGCGAGGACCGGCACCAGGAAGTCCGCAGTGCCGCGGTGTCCGCCGTCGGAATCATCCTTCTGCGTGTCGAAGATCCGGGTACCGAGTCGCTCGTAGAGGCGAGCGACGGCGTCTGGCCCATGCTCTTCCCGGGTGCGAGCGGCGACCCGCAGCAGGCGCAGGCCTGCGGTATGCCCGGCTTCGTAGCCGACGGGAAAGTGTGCGTCGTAGTCGATGGCGGCGTTGAGCAGGCGGAGCGAGATGAAGCGCCACTCCACCGCGTAATCGCGCTGCTCCGACACCATGCGCACCCACTTGCTGGTCATCCAGGCGAAGGGGCAGACGGGGTCGAAGTAGAACCGGATATCGGGGGAGGTCATGACTTCACGCTAGGGATGCTGCCCGCCGGGGGTCAAGGACTCAGAGTGCGGCCCGCTTGGCCGGGTGCGGCGTCGTGCACGCGTTTCACCGACAGATTGCTCCGATGACGGCGTGTCCTGGTGCGACACGCCTTTTTCCAGCGAAACGCGTGCACGAAGCCGCGCAGGGCACCCCGTCGGTCCGGATTGGGGCCCGGCTCGCAAGTGGCCCGCCAGCGACGACGGCCCCGCCCACTGCGAAGGCAGCGAGCGGGGCCGGAATCGGCAGGACCGGGTTGGGAGCTCGAGTGACCGTCAGCTGGAGCCGGCCGAGAGTCCTTCACGCAGCACGCGATCAGCGAGCGGAGATGCCGCCGGCAAGCCTTGCGCGATCCGCCGGGCGAGGTGCAACGACAGATCGGATGCCCGCCCCCAGCCGTCCAGGAGCACAGTCCACAGCTGCTCGACGGTGTCGCACCTGGTGCTGGTGCCCGTTCGTCCCGCGAGGATCCAGGCGTCACCGCTCACCCGCACCACGGGCCCGCCGGGCAGTCCGGCAGTGATCGAGTTGACCACCTGCCCCACGACCAGCAGGTCCCGCGTCGTCCGCACGGGCCCGAGCGCCGGATCGGCGACGACCGTACGGCCGCATGCCCCGCACATCAGAAGCCCATGATCCGGGTCACGGCATCACGTCCCCGGAGTTCGGACCGAGGGTCTGGCCGACGAACAGGTTGCCGCCGGGATCACTCGCGAGGAGCAGCGCGGTCGGAGCCACCTCTGCCGGCACGCCGAAGCGCCGCAGCGGCAGCTCCGCACGCTTCGCGACCTTCCAGTCCTCGGAGATGCCGTCGACGAGCGGTGTCTCGATCGGCCCCGGCGCGATGCAGTTGGCCAGGACGTTATCGACCGAGACCTCGAGGGCCAGGGCCTTGGTCATCCCGATCACCCCGGCCTTCGCCGCGCTGTAGTGGCCAAGGCCTGTACCGCCCTTGATGCCCAGCTGGGAGGAGATGTTGATGATCCGCCCCCACCGCTGCTGCCGCATGGGGCCGACGACCTCCCGGCAGCAGAGGAACACCCCGGTGAGGTCGACGGAGATGGTCTCCGTCCAGAGCTCCAGCGACATGTCCTCGATCGGGGACTCGGTGAGCAGCCCGGCGCTGTTGACCAGGATGTCGATGGTCCCGACCCGCTCGCGGGCGGCAGCGAAGGCACTCCGCACACTGTCCTCGCGGGCGACGTCGACCTCGATGACCCCCGGGCCGGGGGAGCGGTCCAGCACCACCACCGTGTCTCCCTGCGCCGCGAATCCGTCGGCGATCGCCGCCCCGATCCCGCTGGCGCCTCCGGTCACGACGACCGTCCGGGGACCACCGGCGCCCCGGGGACCGCCGACCGCCGTCATGCCCGCATCTTGATGGTCAAGCCGCCGTCCACGATGAGCGACTGCCCGGTGATGTACCGGGAGGCGTCCGAGGTCAGGAAGCCGATCACGTCGGCGACCTCCTCCGGCCGGCCGACGCGCCCCCAAGGGATGTCCTTGCCCGCCCGCTCGAGCCCCTCGGGGCCCAGGGAGTTCACCGGGTCGAGGGACTGCGGTGTCTCGATCAGGCCGGGAATCACCGCGTTGGCGCGGATCTGCCGTGGCCCCAATTCGGACGCGACGCTCCGGACGAGCCCGAGGACACCCGCCTTGGCCGAGGCGTAGTGCGCGTGTTCCTCCCACCCGTACACGCCGCCGGCGATGGAGGACACGGCGACGAGCGCGCCGGGTCCGTCCATCCGCTGCGACGCGGACCGGAGCGTGCGGAGCACGCCGGTCAGGTCGACGTCGAGCATGGCAGTCCAGAGGTCGTCCGTCAGCTCGTTGAGCGGAGCGTTGCGGAGGATGCCCGCGTTGGCGATGGCGTAGTCCAGCCGTCCGTACTCGTCGAGGGCGCGCTGGGCGAAGGCATCGACGGATTCCGTGGAGCGGACGTCGACCTCGTGGATGACGGCCTCCCCTCCGGCGGCCCGCACGCCGGAGAGGGTCTCCTCCGGGTCGTGCGGGTCGCCGGGGAAGGTGCCGATGACGGTGCGGACGTTCCGGCTGGCGTAGTGGACGGCGAGCGCGCGGCCGATACCGCTGGCGGCGCCCGTGACGATGGCTACCTCAGACTGCTGCATGCGGCTCCTCGAGGGCGACGGCCGCGACGGGCCGGGCGGCGATCATCAGGACACCGGAGAGCAGGGTGCCGACGGCGCCGACCCAGAGGGCCGCCGCACCGGTACCTGCGGCAGCGGCGACGACGGTGAACAGGGCGCCGCCGAGGATCGTCCCGGGCTGGCTCATGGCGCCGATGAAGGCGAGACCCGTGGCGCGGCAGCTGACGGGGTAGCACTCCGCCATGAAGTACTGGATCGCGGCGTAGGGGCCCACCAGGAAGAACAGGCCGGTGCCGTAGGTGAGGATGATCAGGAACGGGCTGGACACGAGCGGGCTCAGCATCACGGCGAAGGACAGGCCCGAGATGATCCACCCGACGATGATGGTCCTCTTCCGGCCCACCTTGTCACCGATCCAGCCGTGGAACACGTAACCGAAGTAGGCAAGGAGGTTGATGACGATCAGCATCCAGAAGGCGTCGGACAGCTGGACGTCCTTGGCGTTGGCGAGCACCGAGGTGCCGAGGACGCTGAAGATCGCGATGCCGAAGAAGTTGAGGATCCAAGCGAGCGAGAAGACGATCGTGTTGCGGCGGAACTCGCCCTCCCAGATGCGCTTCAGCGGCGACACCGAGGAGTGCTCCACACCGTATGCGGCGGCGAGCGCGTGGGCCTCGTCGCTCTTGCCGCCCTTCTCCAGTTCGGTGAGGCGCTGGTGCAGCTCGAACTGCGGGGTCTCCTTCAGCTTCTTGCTGATGAGCAGGACGATGATGATCGCCGGGATCGTAGCCATGAGGTAGAGCGCGCGCCAGCCCAGGAGGGGCAGGAACGCCAGGGCGAGGGCGCTCGCCAGGAGGAAGCCCAGCGGCCATCCGCCCTGGATGAAAGAGTAGTGGAAGCCGGGACGCTTGCGCTTCCGCTCGTCCTCGGTGACCTGGTAGACCTCGTTCATGTAGGTCGCATTGACGGCCTGCTCCGAGAAGCCCAGTCCGCCGAAGGACCGGACGAAGACCAGCAGTGCGTTGCTGGCGACACCGAGGGTCGCCGGGATGAAGGCGGTGACGCCGGAGACGACGGCGGTGCCGCCGACCGTCAGCATCATGCCCTTCTTCCGGCCGAGGCGGTCGATCACGGGGCCGATGCCGAAGCAGACGATCGCCGTTCCGACCGCGATCCACGTGTTGACGGCGTAGGCCTCGGGGGCCGTCCAGCCGAATTCCTCCTGCATGGCCGGCAACAGGGTGCCGAACAGGCCGTAGTCGAAGACCGCGACGGTCCATGCCAGCAGGGCGAGGACGGTCGCCGTGCTGGTCTTCTTCTTCGAGAACACCGGGAAAGTGCGCTGCTCATTGCTCGTCGGCGTCGAGAGATCGACGCCCGCCTCTTTGATGGACATCAGTTCGATTCCTTTCGGGGATTGCGTGCCAGGAACGAGTCGGCGATCTGGTCGAAGGTGTGCCAGGTGACACCCTCGTGGGAGTTGAAGTGCTGGATGAGGCGCTCGAGCATGAGCAGGACCTGCGGCCGGCCCGAGACGTCGGGGTGGATGGTCATGGTGAAGACGGCGGAGTCCATCTCGGCGTAGACCCAGTCGAACTGATCCCGCCACATCTGCTCGATGTCCCGGGGATTGACGAAGCCGTGAGAGTTCGGCGAGGCCTTGATGAACATCATCGGAGGGAGGTCGTCGAGGTACCAGTTCGCCGGGATCTCCACGAGATCGGTCTCCTGCCCCCGGACGAGGGGCTTCATCCAGGCCTCGGCGGGCTTGGTGTAGTCGATCTTCGTCCAGCTGTCGCCGACCCTCACGTAGTAGGGCTCGAAGTCGTTGTGCATGAGCGAGTGGTCGTACTTGATGCCCCGCTCGAGCAGGATCTCGTTGGTGATCGGCGAGAACTCCCACCACGGGGCCACGTAGCCGGTGGGACGGCGCCCCGAGACCTTCTCGATGAGGTCGATCGACTTGTCGAGGATCGCCGTCTCCTGCTCGCGGGTCATGGCGATCGGGTTCTCGTGCGAATAGCCGTGGACGCCGATCTCGTGGCCGGCATCGACGATCATCCGGGTGAGGTCCGGGAAGGTCTCGATCGAGTGGCCAGGGACGAACCAGGTGGAGGGGAGGGAGTACTTCTCGAAGAGGCGCAGGATCCGGGGGCCGCCGACATCCCCGCTGAAGAGCCCGCGGGAGATGTCGCAGGGGGAGTCCTCGCCGCCGTACGAGCCGAGCATGCCGGCAACGGCATCCACGTCGACGCCGAAGGCGATCTGGATATCTTTTGTCATGGGTACGGCCTTTCCTGGTGGGGATGGGGGACGGGGGGGGTCGGTCAGGGGTTTCCGCGCTCGCGGACGTGGCGGGCGACGTCGTCGGGAGGCAGTCCGAGTGCGAGCAGCGCATGCAGGAGGGTGCGCGCCTGGGACGGGCGGAGCAGCCCGGACGGGACGGCGCCGGCGTCCTCGAGCGTCCTGCCGCCGCCGGCGCCGTAGACGCCGCGGACCGGTCCCGCATGGACGCGCGTGCTGGTGACGACGACGACGCCGTCCCGTACCGCCGCGCGCACGGCGTCGCAGAGCTCCGCATTGGCATTCCCGAGCCCGGTGGCCTCGAGGACGATCCCGCGGGCACTGGCGCCGAGGGCGGCGGCGAAGAGGGTGGCGTCCGCTCCGGGATAGGAGGGGACGATGTCCACCCGGACGGAACTGCCCGCCGGAGGGACGTCCAGGGGTGCCGGGCGCATCGGCGCCGGGCCGAGCGCGACCGTCCCGGTGCCTGAGACCGACCCCGCCGGTCCGAGGTCCGGGTTGCCGAAGGCGCGCAGGCGCGTCGTCTCCGTCTTCCGCGTGCCGGGAAGGGCGAAGACCTCCCCGTCGAACACGATCAGGGCGCCCCTGCCCCGTGCCTCGGTCGAGGCCGCGAGGGTGATGGCGGCCCGCAGGTTTCCCGGTCCGTCCGGATCCTCGCTGTCGGCCGCCCGCTGGGCGCCGGTGAACACGACGGGCCGCGGGTCGTCGTGGAGGAGGTCAGCCAGGTAGCCCGTCTCCTCCATGGTGTCGGTGCCGTGCGTGACGACGACGCCGAGCGTCTCCGGGGACGCCAGCGCGGTGCGGATCGCGGTGCAGACCGAGAGCATGTCGTCGAAGGTGAGGAGGTAGGAGCCCTTCTGCATGAGGTCCACGACGTCCACGGCGAAGGCTTCCTGCCCGGCCGCCGCCAGCACCGTGCGCCCCGCATCGGCGGCGACGGTCGCGCCGGCCGAGGCATCGGTGCGGGAGGCGATCGTGCCGCCGGTCGCCAGCAGCACGACCTGTCCGGTGGTGGTTCCCATGCTGTCCTCCCTTACCCAATCGTTTGGGTAGTCGCCACGGGGTCCAAGGTCCCGATCAGGGACAAGGAGTTGTGTGGGGCTACCTGCCAAGGAGCGAATGCGAACCCAAACGTTTGGGTTTGCTGAGGAAAACCCTAGGATGTGAGGTGGGTCTCGTCAATGGACTGCTCAAGAGTTCACGAACGCGAAACACATCCGGCACTGGAAGGAAAGGGGGCAGCCGTGAAGGCACCAGGCAAGGGACGTGCAGCGGTGACCCTGAAGGACCTCGCTGCAGAGCTGGGGATCCACGTCTCCACCGTGTCGCGGGTGCTGCATTCGAACACTGATGTGGCTCGCGGGGCGGCGTCGACGGAGACTGCGAAGAAGGTGCGGGACCTCGCGAAGCTGCGGGGCTACTCGCCCGACCCCCAGGCCACGAGCCTGCGCACCCGCCGGACGCGGGCGATCGGCGTGATCGTGCCGCGGCTCTCCGACCTCGTCCTCGCGACCATGTACGAGGGCGTCGAGGAGGCTGCCGCCGAGAGCAACCACTCGACCTTCGTGATGAACTCCCACGACAACCTGGACGAGCAGCGCCGCAAGGCCGAGATCATGCTCGCGCGCCGGGTCGACGGGCTGATCCTGGGGGACGTCCATGCCGGCAGCAGCCTGGTCGACGACCTCACCGCCCGTCATGTGCCGTTCGTCCTCATGAACCGCCGCTACCCGGGATTCCCCTCCTCCACCTGCGACGACACGGCAGGCGGGCGCCTGGTCGCGGACCACCTGTGGAGCACCGGGCACCGGTCCGTCGCGATCCTCGCCGGTGAGCCCTATGCCAGCACGGGCGTGGACCGGACGGCCGGGTTCGTCGAGCGGTGGGGTGAACTCGGGGGAGAGGTGCCGGGGAACCGCATCCTGCACTCCAGCTTCGACACTGAGGGTGGCAGGCGGGCCGGCGATCAGCTGCTGGCCCTCCGGGGGAACGTGCCGACCGCCGTGTTCGCCGTCAATGACTTCGCAGCCATCGGTGCAATGGGGGCCTTCCGGGCCACCGGCCTCGTCGTCGGCCAGGACATCGCCGTCGTCGGGTTCAACGACACGTCCCTGGCCGCGCAACTGCCCATCCCGCTGACCTCGGTGCGTTCCCCCATGGTCGAGATCGGACGTTCCGCCGTCGGCATGCTGCGGCGGGTGATGAACGGCGAGGACGTCGACCCCGTGCGCCACGCCCCCGAGCTGTTCGTGCGCGAGAGCAGCGCGTCGGCCCGCGTCACCCGTGCGGAGGGCGCGGAAACCGGTGCCGAGAGCGCCGAGGAGAGGCAGGACGCCGGGCAGGACGCCGGACGCCACGTCCCGGTCGGCTGACCTACGCCCGAGGTCCTACTCCCAGACGGCCCGGCGGATCCTCGCCGCGTCCGCCCGCGCGGCGAGCGCCTGCTCCATGGTCACGGCCTCGAAGTGCGTCACGGTCCCGGGCGCGCTGCGGGCGACGAGGTCCATGTCCGCGCTGATGACCGTGGCGACCATGGCATACCCGCCGCCGGAGACTGCGTCGCGGTGCAACACGATCGGCTCCTTGCCGCCGGGTATCTGGATCGACCCGATCGCGTAGCCTGCGTCCACGATGTTGGACGGGTCCGACCCGGCTCCGAAGGGCTGGGTGCGCGGCTTCCATGCGATGTCCGGGCCGGAGTAGCGCAGGCCGGTGCGGTCGGCCACGGGCGTGAGTTTCCACGCGGCGCTGAGCAGCGTCTCCATGCCCTCGGTTGTGAGCCGGTGGTCGTACAGGCCCGGCAGAATGCGGACGGTGACCTCCTTCGCGTAAACCGGGCGCAGATCCTCCGGGATCGAGTCCCTGCCAGATCCCGACGACGGGCCGACGGCGCCGACGGGAACCGTGTCACCGGGCTTCAGGGTGCGGCCCTGCAGGCCCCCGAGCGCGCCGAGGGCGTAGGTGCTGCGGCTCCCGAGGACTACGGGGACGTCGATGCCGCCCTGGACGGCGATGTAGTAGCGCGTGCCGCCCGAGAGCATCCCGAAGGACACCTCGTCCCCCGCAGCGAGTGAGAGCCGGGTCCACTGCTCCGCCGTCGTGCCGTTGACCTTCACCTGGACGGGCGCACCCGTGACGGCGAGGACGGCGTCGGTGTCGGTGGTGAACTTCGGGCCGAGGTAGGCGCACTCGAGCACGGCGTCCGTCGGGGCGTTGCCCACCAGGGCGTTCGCCATCGAGGCGGACAGCTGGTCCATGGCCCCGCCCTGCGGGATGCCGACGTTGTAGTAGCCGAGCCGGCCCTGGTCCTGGACCGAGGTGGCGAGGCCGGGTTCGAGGATGTTAAAGGCCATTGAGCTTCTCCAGAAGGTCCCGGTTGTGGGCGGTGGGATCGGTCAGGGCCTTCTGCAGGTCGAAGGTGACCGGAGCCTGACGGTAGGTGAAGGTGCCGGCGTCGACCTCGGCCTGGATCGCCCGGTATTCGTCCTCGTCGACGGGCCGGAACTTCACGATGTCCCCGGGCCGGAAGAAGATCATGAAGTCGGAGAAATCGCCGAGCTTCTGCGCCGGGTCGAAGATGGGCGCCGCGGCGATCCCGAACATCTGGTAGCCGCCCGCGCCCCGCACGGAGTAGATGCAGGCGAAGCAGCCGCCGTGGCCGACGGTCAGCGGCGGCGTGTCCGTGCGTGGGCTCAGGTACTTCGGGACCTCGAGCTGCTCCTCCTGCGGGACGATCTGGAACATGAAGGGCAGCCCGGCGACGAAGCCGACCATGGACACCAGCCAGGGGGACTCGTGGTGCTTGCGGATGAACTCCTGCGGGGAGGACAGGCCGTTCTCCTCCGCCGCGAAGTCCAGGTCCGTCCCCTCCGGCCGCTGGTGGCCCTTGCGGAAGCGGGCGCCGGTCTCGCGCGTGTACGGGTCGTCGTACCAGACCGGGATCTCGATGATGCGGGTCTCCAGCGTCTGCTCGCTGAGCTGGGCCACTTCCTCCTCGACCTCGCGGACGAGCGCTTCCAGCCGGTCCGGCGGCACCGTGTCGGGATCGAAGCGCAGCAGGAGGGAGGCGTTCGCCGGACAGATGTCCACGACGCCGTCGATGGCCCGCGCGGAGAGCCGCGTCGCCATGGCGTTCGCCTTGAAGTTGGCGGCCAGGCTCATGCTCTCGGCGATCTCGACGAAGAGGAACTCGTCCCCGCCCCAGGTGTAGCGGGCGGCGTCCAGCTGCTGGGAAACCTGCGTCATGGCTGGACTCCGAGAAGGTCGGGGGTGGACTCGAGGAACTTCGAGTGGTGGGTGACGTCCCGTACCTCGGGCCGCTGGAGGACGGTCGACAGGAGCGGGAGGGTGGTCTTGACGCCCTCGATCCGCACCTCCCCGAGTGCGCGGACCGACCGCTGGATGGCCTCGGCTCGGCTCTCGTCCCACACCACCAGCTTGGCGAGCAGCGAGTCGTAGTAGGGTGCGACGGCGGACCCGGCGACGACGCCGGAATCGATCCTCACGCCGGGGCCGCCCGGCCACTCCAGGCGCTGCAGCGTGCCGGGGCTCGGCATGAAATTCTGCGACGGATCCTCGGCATTGATCCGGAACTCGAAGGCATGGCCCCGGAAGGTGATGTCCTCCTGGCGGAGCCGAAGCCTGCCGGTGGCCGCCACGAGCAGTTGCTCCCGGATGAGGTCGAGTCCGGTCACCATCTCCGTGACCGGATGCTCCACCTGGAGCCGGGTGTTCATCTCGATGAAGGCCGCCCGCTCCTGGTCCGCGTCGTAGAGGAACTCGATCGTCCCGAGCCCGGAGTAGTTGCACTGGAGTCCGAGCTCGATCGACGAGGCGAGGATGGTCTCGCGGACGTCGTCGGGCAGCGAGGGTGCGGGTGCTTCCTCGATGATCTTCTGCTGGCGGCGCTGCAGTGAGCAGTCCCGGTCGCCCAGGTGGATGACGCGCTCGCCGTCGCCGAGTATCTGCACCTCGACATGGCGTGCGCGCTGGACGAAGTGCTCCAGGTACACGGCGGGGTCGCCGAACGCGGCCTTCGCCTCCGCGCGGGCGACGTCGACGGTTCCGACGAGGTCTTCCTCCCGGGTCACAAGGCGGATGCCGCGTCCTCCGCCGCCGGAGGACGCCTTGACGACCAGCGGATAGCCGACGTCGTGTGCGATGGGCAGGGGGTCGACGTCGGGGTCCAGGGCGCCGTGGCTCCCCGGCAGCGTGGGCACGCCGGCATCCTCTGCTGCCTGCCGAGCGCGGGACTTGTTGCCCATCAGTTCGATGGCGTCGGCCGAGGGGCCCACCCAGGTGATCCCGGCGGCGGCGACAGCCCGGGCGAAGCCCGCGTTCTCGGACAGGAAACCGTACCCGGGGTGGACGGCGTCGGCTCCGGACGCCTCCACGGCGGCGAGCACGGCGGCGGTGTCGAGGTAGCTCTTCGCTGCCGACGCCGGGCCGATCACCTGGACGTCGTCGGCGAGGGACGCCGCGTAGGAGTCGCGGTCCGGTTCACTCGCCGCGAGGACCGTCTGCAGCCCCAACTCCCGTGCCGCGCGGATGACCCGCACGGCGATCTCCCCGCGGTTGGCGATCAACACCCGTTCCACCGCTAGCCCTCCGACACCGTGGCGATGACGTCCCCGGGATTCACGGTCCCAGAGTCCTCGACCGCGAAGCTCTCCAGGGTGCCGGAGACTTCGCTGCGGATCTCGGAGAACTGCTTCATGATCTCCACGACACCGATGGTCTGACCCGCCTCGACGGCGTCGCCCTCGTTGACGAACGGGTCCTTGTCCGGTCCGGGCTTGCGGTAGAAGATGCCTGGCAGTGGGGAGACGATGTCGGCCACGGGGAGTCCTTTCGGGAGGTTGGGTCAGAACGAGTCGAGGGCAGAGCGGACTGCTGCCGCCACGGCGGGTGAGTTGGGCGCATCCGAGTGGACGCAGATGCTGTCGAACGGGATGGTGAGCAGGGTGCCGTCCGCGGCCTCGACCTGGCCGTCCGTCAGCGCACGGGTCACTCGCCGTGCGGCCGCTTCCGGATCCGTCGGTTCCGGGCGGCGCTGGATCAGCAGTTCGCCGGCGGGTCCGTAGTTGAGGTCCACGTAGAGCTCGGCGACGAACGGCACGCCGAGTTCCTCGCAGACGGACTGGTGTGCCGTGCCGGCGATGCCGTAGATCGGGACGTCGAAGAGCCGGGCTACGCGAGCCGCGCTCCGCATGAGCTCCGGGTCCCGGCCCAGCATGCCGTAGAGCGAGCCGTGCGGCTTGATGTGGTTGAGGGGCGCACCTTCCCGCCGCAGGAAGGCGCTGAGCGCCCCCACCTGGTAGAGGATGATGTGCTCCACCTCGGAGGGGGAGAGCTTCATCTCGCGGCGGCCGAAGCCCACGAGGTCCGGGAGCCCGGGGTGCGCGCCGATTCGGACGCCCTTCCCGTGGGCCGCGGCGACGGTGTCGGCCATGGCGTCCGGGTCACCCGAGTGGAAGCCGCAGGCCACATTGATGGCGTCCACGGTGTCCAGCAGTGCGAGGTCGTTGCCGAAGGAGTGAAGGCCGAGGGATTCGCCCATGTCCGAGTTGATCATCGGCGTCGCACGCCGCGCTCCGGGGTCCGTCATGGACCAACCATAGTGATCAGCCTGCTGACGATCTAGGGGGTCGGGCCCCAACTTTCTGCGACACGGGAGGACGCCTTCGAGTGCATTCCGGCCCGGCAGGTCCGGCGGGCGCACGCGTCGCGTGCTGAACGGTACGCCCTAAGACGACGACGGCCCCGCCCACTGCCGGAGCAGCGGGCGGGGCCCGGGACCGGATCCGGACCTAGGAGGTCTCGATGTCCTTCGTGGCGTAGTCGAACCGGATGGTCACCGAGGTGTCGGAGAGCAGGTGCAGCTCGTGGTTGTCGCCGTCGCGCACTCCGAACCGGCCGTAGTTCTCGTCCCAGGAGCCATTGACGAGGATCTTGAACTGGTAGTTGCCGGCGGGCAGCTGGAGGGTCTGCTTCCAGGTGTTCTCCGTGGGCTCCCACACGAACTGCAGCTCGCGGAGGTTGGTGCTCCAGTGGCCGGCCTCGCCGAACAGCGGGTCGAAGTCGCCCGAGAGGGTCACCGACTGGGGCTGGTCCTGCCACGCCTCGTCGGCGGGGGTGTCGGTCGGCGCGTGCTCGGGGGCGGTGTCCGAGACCTCGAGGGTCGGCGTGACATCCGGCGGAGTGGGGTCCTCGGCTCCCGACGAGGAGGCAGGGCCGGACGGCGCCAGGTCCGCCATCGTTTCCGAGACCTCGGAGGTTTCGGCCGTCTCGGGCGCACGCTCGGCCTGATCGGCCTGTGCCTCTTCACCAAGGGATTCCGGTGCCTGCGGCGCGTGTGCGGGGGCCTCGGCCTGTTCGGGCACGGGAGCTCCGCTGATCATGGCGTTCACGAACTGCTCCGGATCCGTGAAGGCGTGAACGGCGCGAACGCCTTCTTCCGTGGCGGTCCAGGCGCTGCGGCCCTTGACGAGCCAGCCGGCCTTCACGAGCTTCGCCGTCGCCGTCGTCAGGGCTTTGTAGCCGCGGGGGACACCCCCGCCGAGGAGTTCGGCTTCCTTGTCATCGAAGGGAACCTTCGCCACGGCCTGGGACAGCAGCTCGCTGGGTGCGACGGCGGTTCCGGACGACTGGTTGTCGGCCAGAAGGGCGAGGGTGGCACGGAGTCGTTCGTTGGTGCGGTTCCGGGGGGCGATGGCGGTCTCCTTCGTGGGCTTTCTGCGGCGTTCTGCCGTCCATCATCACCGAATCTGCGCGTGCACGGTAGTTATTTCCGGGAACGGATTCTTGTCCGGGCAGGCCTTCGGTGCTGGCGCGATGGACGGCAGCACCCTGATTTTATCGGAGGCTGGGAATTTCCGGTGTGTATGACGAGAAGCCGCGGCGACATTGCGTGCCCCGACCCGCCCGGCCGGATCCTGTCAGGCCAGTGGCGGGATGACCCGAGTAGCGGCCAGGTCGTCGAAGAGCTCGATAAAGCGGTCCTCCGTGTCGAGGCAGTCGGCGAATCCGTGCTGCCGGGCCTTGATGGTCGAGGTCACGTTGTCGAAGCCCGAGCGGAAGAGGAAGTCGCCGAAGGACCAGCCCACGAGGTCCTCGTAAGGGGTAGGGACAAGGCTGTACTTCGTCACCATGTGCTGCCAGAGGTCCTGGTGCTGCGGCATCGCTTCGGAGAGCAGGACGGGCTGCGGTTCGGCATAGTCCATGCCGAAGTGGCGGGCGAAGACCGGCCACAGGTGACGCCACCGGATCTGGTCACCGTTGGTGATGTTGTAGACCTCTCCGGCGGCTCGCGGCTCCGAACCTGCCCAGGCGGTCGCGCGGGCCAGCAGAGACGCATCGGTCACCTGGTACAGGGCGTCGTAGGCGGCGTGGGTGCCGGGGAAGCGCAGGGGCTGGCCGAGTTCCCGGCAGATGCTCGCGTAGACGGCGATGACCATGAGGATGTTCATCGGGTTGCCGACGGCGTACCCCACCACACCCTCCGGGCGCAGCATCGTCGCATCGAAGCCGTGCCTTGCTGCGGCAGCGCGGAGGATGTCCTCCTGCTCGTAGTAGAAGTTGGGCTGAATCAACCGCGGGTCCCGTTCCTTGGCGGGGGTGTTGAAGTAGCCCAGGTGCGCGCCGTAAGCCTTCCCGCCCTGGTACAGGGTGACGTGGCGGAGCGGTGCGCCGGCTGTTGCGAGGCCTTCCAGCGTGTTGACCAGCAGGGCACTGTTGACCTCGATCTGCTCCCTGGTGGTGGGCCGCTCGATGTAGGCGCCAAAGACCAGGTGCGTCGTGTCCCGCGCGGTTTCCAGGCCGGTCCGTGCTGCTTCCCGGTCGAGCAGGTCCACGGGCAGGTGGTCCCACCGGGCGCCAGGGACGGGTCGACGGCTCAGCCCGCGGACCAGGGCACCGCGGCTGGTGTACTCGTCCGCGGCATGCCGACCTATGACCCCGCCCGCTCCGGCGACCAGGACGACCTTCGACTCGTCTCCCACGGCTGGTGCGGTCTCGGCATCGGTCATGGTGGACTCCTTCGACGTCGGGGGATCACGATCGGTGGCGGCTGCGGGATTCCGGCTCCGGCCGATCCCAACGATATCCAGCTGGCACGCTCGTCAGGCAGGGTGCGTACGGGATGCTTCCTGCCCCTCTGATGGTGTATCAGGAAGGTCGAAGGTGGCATCCCGTGGTCCAGATTGCCTTTTGCTCGCGGGTCGATCGCGACTCGATGCTAGGCTCCGCCGGATGACTTCTCCTGCGCGCACCTCCCGGCACCGGACCATCGCGCGGCTCGTCCTCGGAGTCCTCCTCCTGGTCGCCGGGATCGCTCACCTGACTGTGGCGCGGTTCGAGTTCGCCGCCCAGGTCCCGTCCTGGCTGCCGATCGATGCCGACGTCGTGGTGGTGGTGTCCGGCGTCGTCGAACTGGTGCTCGGAGCGGGTCTGGTGTTCCTCGGTCGGCACCGCGTGCTGGTCGGCTGGGTCGTCGCGGTGTTCTTCGTCGTGATCTTCCCGGGCAACATCGCCCAGTATGTCGACGGCGTGAGCGCGTTCGGACTGGACACCGACGGCGCCCGGCTCGCCCGCCTGTTCTTCCAGCCCGTGCTGGTGCTCTGGGCGCTGTGGTCCACGGCAGCGTGGCGAGACCGGCGGATGCTACGGCGCTGATGCCTCCACTTGCGGCCCGGGCAGCTGACGCGGATTAGCGGGCGACGGCTATCGGGTACAGGCTCGTCGGCTCGAGCATCACCGACTCGATCTTCGCCGCCAGGGCGCCGTCCGCCTCAGACGCGGACTTCGCGTCGATCCATCGCTGGTCGGCCTGGAAAGCTGCCCAGTTGGCTTTCGGATCGCCCTCGTGCTCGAGGATGTAGAGGAGGACGTCGTCGGTTCCTGCGGGTGTCCAGTAGCCGAGGCTCTTCATGTTGTGCTCCGTGAAGAGGTCGATGGTGTTGTCACGGAAGCGCGCCATCAGGGCGTCCATCTTGCCCGGGTTGGCGGTGTAGGTACGGAGTTCGTAGGTCATGCGGTGCTCCTGTGCAGATGCAATGTGATGGGCGCGTTAGCGCGACCCAGCCCAGCATAGGCGCGGCGGCGCGGCGACGCCCGGAAAGGTGCGCGCTGTCGGCGGGCAGCGCCACCCACACCTTGCTTTCTGCGTCGGGACCATCGCTGGCAGTCTGACGAGCAGGCTCGTTGCTGCGGCGGAAGCAATCCTCCTCGGTGGTCGAGGCTGCTTCAACCCGAAATTCCGCGAATGCGCATATGAAGTGTGCACCGTTCATCGGTCAGGTCCTGAGATGGAAAAGACCTAGGGCACAGCGCCTGCAGGCCTATAACATGTGTCTCACGGCTGGGTAAGAACGGGTTGAAGTAAGTCCGAAAAAGTAGGTTCTTCGTCTTTTGGTGTGGTGAGGAGACCGAGCCCAGTGGCAGACCGCCCCGATGCGGAGAGTTTTAGAGGTGCTGTCTGGCTGACGCTGGCCGGATGGGCGATGGGGCTCGTTGTGACCGGACTCGTTCTGTGGAGCCCCGACGTGTTCTTCGGGTACCGCAATCCCTCTCTGCATCTGGTGGCGGACTCGGTTGACTCCTGCGTGGCCTTGCTGGTGGCGTATTTATTGTCCGGTCGGTTCGTGCGACGTGGCAGGCTGCAGGACTTGTTACTCGCGCAGAGTCTCGTGCTCCTGGCCGTTGCTGGGGCTGGTCTGTCGTGGATGAGTGAGTCCTTGAGCGAAGATCGCGACGTAACCTTCGATGTCTGGTTGCCACTGACGCTGAGGCTTATCGGGGCGGTCCTGATCGCGTCCGCCGCGCTGGTAAGCCCGGCCCGCCAGGTGCGTTTCAAATCGGGGTGGTGGGTGCTGGCCGTGCCCATGGTGGTCGTCGTCGTGACGTCTTTGGTCATGTGGGAAGGGCGCTTCCTGCTGCCCCTGGCTCTCGACCAGTCAGTGGACGCGGCCGCCCAACCTACGCTCCTCGCCGTCCATCCCTTGTTCCTGACGGCCCAGGGGGCCGCGGCGGTGTGCTTCATGGTGGCGTCGATTGTCTTCACCCAACGCGCGGCTGATCACTCTGACCGGCTGCTGCGTTGGATAGGCCCGGCGTGCGCCCTGGGTGCCTTCGCCCGCGTCAACTACGCCCTGTTTCCTTCGCTGTATACAGACTGGTTCTATACCGGCGACTTGTTGCGGACCGGCTTCTACCTGCTGCTCCTGATAGGGGCCAGCCGTGAGATCAAGCAGTACTGGGACGCCTACTCCCGGGTGGCTGTGCTCGAGGATCGGCGGCGCCTCGCGCGAGAGCTGCACGATGGGGTGGTTCAGGAGCTCGCGCTGCTGCGGATGGAAGGTTTTTCTCTTCCGCAGGGCCTACAAGCGAGGGACCGAATCCTCACAGGCTGCGATCGGGCGCTGGATGAGGCTCGTGCTGCGATTCATGCCTTCGGTCATGGCGGGGACGAAGCCCTGGGACTTGTCCTGCACCGGACGGCGCGGGAGCTGTCCCAGAGGTACCGGGTACGCCTGGAGGTCGATGTCGATGACTCCATTGAAGTCAGCGCCGAGCAGCAGCACGCGCTGGTTCGCATCACCCGCGAAGCCGTGGCGAACGCAGTTCGCCACGGCCGGGCCGGACATCTGCGCGTTCGCCTGAGCGCGGACGGTGACCGGCGGTGCCTGGCGGTTCAGGACGACGGAACGGGTTTCGACGTGGCCGGTGCCACGGGCATCGGCGCGGGCTATGGTTTGATCAGCATGCAGGAGCGGGCACGAGCCTTGCCTGGGTCCCTTGACGTGACATCGCAGCCGGGAGAGGGAAGCGTGGTGACGGTGGCATGGTAGACGAGCACCGGCTACGGGTTGTGATGGTCGATGACCATGCCCGGATCCGCGCGAAAGTTCGCCAGACGCTGGAAGCGGACGGCTGGGAGGTGTGCGGGGAGGGAGCGTCCGCCGAGGAAGCAATCCAACTCGCCCTAAAGCATCGTCCCGACGTGGTGTTGCTCGACATCCACATGCCCGGCAACGGAATCTACGCCGCTCAGCAGATCAGCAGGACGTTGCCCGAGGCCGCCGTAGTGATGCTCACCCAGTCTGCTGACGACGAGGATCTCTTCGACTCCCTGCGGGCGGGAGCTTCTGGGTACCTGCTCAAGAGCACGGCCCCCGCGACCCTCCCCGATGTGCTGCGCGGGGTGCTCTCCGGCGAGGCGGCGATGTCCCCCGCGCTCGTCACTCGCATCCTGCAGGAGTTCAGAGCGCCTGGTCGGAGCATCCTGCCCCGGAAGTCGGCGGCCGCCGCCAAGTTGAGTCCGCGCGAGCAGGAGGTCATGGAACTCCTCGCCCAGGAGTTGTCTACCGAGGATGTCGCCCACAAGCTGTTCGTCTCCCCAACAACGGTCCGTGTCCATGTCTCGACGGTCCTGCGCAAACTTCGCGTCAAGGACAGGAAGAGCGCCTTCCACCTCCTGAAGGGGTAGTGGGGTCCCGCCGCCACGAAACCACTCCGGAGGTTACTCATTTATCAGAACTTCCCCGGAGGGGCGTCCTGCCCGCCCCTGATATTGCAGGCTTCCTGTCTGCTCCTGACCGCAACCAGCGTTTAGGCATTTGAACGCGTGCGAACGGTTCTACTGTCCTGTTTCGCCGTAGCCTTAACTCATTACGACAGGCCGGCTGTCACACTACCGGACTGAAGCCCAGACCGCTGATACACCTGCCGAATTGCTTCCGCCACTGCTGATCCGCTTGAACGGCAGGGTTGCTCGCGCTGAATGAGAATCATTCCGCGGCCTTTCCAATTCTCTACTCAATACAGCACGCCCAAACGGGCCTGAACGAGGGAACACCATGAGCAAGGAATCTTCAGCTCGCGTCGCGACCGGGCCCACCGCGAAATCCGTCCTTATCCGTCGCGTTGCAAGCGTAGTGATCCTGCCTGGGATCCTGACCAGCATGCTGGTTCTCGCCCCGCAGGCTTCAGCCACGACGAGCCCGACCACGGGCATCTGCAACGGTGTGACGAACCAGCTCGCGCACCGGGGGATGGTGCAGCCGAACCTGCTCAAGGCCGCGGCCCGGCAGAACGCCGAGCTGATTGCGAAGCTGCAGGCCGACCGCGCCGGACTGGTCACGCAGCAGACGACGCTGGCCGGGCAGATCGCGGCGGCGGAGAAGCAGATTGCTGACCTGGACGCCGCGAACGCGAAGCTGGACGGTGACATCGCCGCCGCCGAGATGCTGCTGACCAAGATGACTGAGGATCGGGCGACATTGGACGCGGCCATCAAGGCCGCCGAGGTCGAGCTCACGAACCTGCGGGGCGATCGCACGGCGCTGGTCGACCAGATCACGCCGCTGCAGACCCAGCTCACTGACGCCCAGAAGACCCTCGCGGGGTTGAACACGCAGAAGGCCGGCGTGGAGAGCAGCCTCGTCACCAAAAGGGGTGAGCTCGCCACTGCGACTACTCGATTGGAGAGCGCTACCGCGGCCGCCACCACTGCTCAGAACGCCGTCAACGCGCAGCTGCTCGCCATCGAGAAGGCCACCCAGGAGCTGGCCGTGCTGGTCGCTCAGGGCGACGCAGCCCAGGTCCTCGTGGACGCCGCCGAGAAGAAGCTGGCCGACGTCCGGGCCGCGCTGCCGGGGCTGGAGGCCACCGCCAAGACCGCCGACACCAACGCTGCTGCGGCGACCGCCGCGGTCGTCAAGGCCGAGGAGGACCTCCGCCTGGCCGAGCAGAGCGTCACCACCCTGAGCCAGCAGATCAGCACGATCGAGGCCAGGCTGCCCGTCCTGAACGCTGAGATCGCCGGCCTCAAGGGCGACATCGTCACCAAGGAGGCGCAGATCGCCGCCAAGCAGGCGGAGATCGCCGCGGCGACCGCCACGTCCGGAACCAGCACGACGGTGGCGGCGCTCGAGGCGGAGATCGCCCGTCTGCGGGAGCTGCGTCAGGCGTCGAACAACAACGCCGAGAAGCAGCGCCTGCAGGACCAGATCACGGAGCTGAACAAGCAGTTGACGGCCGCGAAGGCGCAGACCACTGACAACACGGCGCTCATAACGGCCCTGAACGGTGACCTCACCAAGCTGCAGGGCGAGCTGGCCCTTCTGAACTCCCAGCTGTCGGCCAAGCAGCAGGAGTCCAGCAACCTGCAGCAGGCTCTCCCGGGACTGCAGACCACCCTCGCCGGCGCCAACCAGCAGTTCACAAGTGCCACGCAAACTCTGGCCGACGCCAAGGTTGCGCAGACCGCCGCGAATAAGGCTCTGGCCGATGCCAACGCCGCCGTGGCCGCGAAGAAGGCCGAGATTGCCGCCCTGGAGGCCGCGCTCCCGGGCCTGACCGGTGACCTCACCGCCGCTAAGGCGGAGATCACCGCGAAGCAGGGTGAGCTCAAGGCCCTCGAGGACGCCCTGCCGGGTCTGCAGGCCACCCTGACGGCCGCTAACACGGCGGTGACGAAGGAGACCGCCGAGGTCACCCGCCTCGACGGCGAGGTCAACGCGCTGGTGACCAAGTTGGCTGGGCTGAACAGCCAAATCACTGCCGCGGAGGAAGCGATCCTGTCGCTGCAGAACCGGCTCACGCCGCTGCAGACCTCGCTGAACACGCTCACTCAGCAGATCAGCGAGAAGGAGGCGGCACTTACTACCGCCAAGTCCGACCTGAACGCTCTTGACGCCAAGATCGTCACCCAGTCAGCCACGCTCCGAACACTGGAAAGCGCCAAGAAGGTCAACCGCGACGCGGTCGCCGCCCAGAAGGTCGTCGTAGCCGGTCTGCAGACCCAGTACGCAGCAGTGCTGGACAGGATCGCCCTCATCGACGGAACGATCGCGCTCGGGGGTTGCCTCGCCTGATAGACCGCGACTCCCCGAAGCGCCCCAGGAGCCGATTCTCCCGGGGCGCTTCGCTGTCTACCTGCGATGCAGCACGGTTCAGGCGCACTCACGTTCCACGAGATCTTGCACCACCCGCTCAATCCCACGAGGGCGCAATTCGCGCCGCCGGTCCTTGTTGCATTGGCTCAAATGTCGGTGCCGCCACCGACGATGGTCCTATACAGGAGCTGCTGCGATGGAGACTGAATGCTCGAGCTAGCGGAACTGACCGATACCCACCTCGAACTCACGCTCGACCTCCAGTGGGAGGAATCCCTGGAATGGCAAGCCCAAATCGGCCGACTCCACACCGACTGGCAAGAGCTGACATCGGTCAGTCAACTGGTGGGAATCGCCCAGATGGTTGGCGGAGAGGGCGACTGGTTCACGGTACAGACCAGGGGAGACGCGCCGGGTCGGTATGCCCAGGCGATGAACACGGGTTCCGGGTATCTGGTGGAGGTTGCGCAGACGGACGGCAGCATCACGCGTAACTGGCGGATCGGACTAGGTGTCGCGGCAGACGATGCAGGCAACCTGCCCTTCTCGGCCCCTGCCCAGTCGCAGAATCTCACCCTCGCAGCAGTGGTGGAGGTATTCATTTCCTGGTTTCGGGGGAGCGGTCTCCCGCTGGGGTACGGGGCTGCGCAGCGGATCTACGGTTGAAGGCCGGTATCTTCGGCACTTCTAGGCCGGGGTCCACGGCGCCGTCGGATTCGGGCGCCGTGGAGCCTCAATCTGAGCCAGTCGGGCTGTAGAAGTCCTGACAGCTCACAGCTGTCCACCCGTCTTGTCGGCGGTAGCGATTCCTTCCTGCGAGCCGAGAAATCCTGCTGCACTCCTGTGCTTTTCCTTCAGAGTCACGCACCTGAGCTCTCCTAGGCTTATTCAGCAGACATATGGGGGAGAGAACGTGGAAGCAGGTCAGGGCGCTGCGGAGCAGGCTCGGCGAATAGGTGAGCGTGTTTCCCGGCTGGAAGCAGAACTCAAGCAGCTGGAGGCCGATCTCGAGCAAGCGCGGAAGGCGCAGCAGGCATGGCTCGCCGGAGCCCAGGGCGAAGCGCGAGTCGGCGAGCACCTGCGCCGGCTGGAGATCCAGGGCTGGAGGATGCTTCACGACGTGCACTGGCCCGGCCGGCCGAAGGCGAACCTCGATCACATCGCTGTCGGACCCGGCGGCGTCTTGGTCATCGATGCCAAGAACTGGTCGGGTGACGTGCACTTGCGTGACGGGGAGCTCCGTCAGAACGGCTACACGCGGAAGTCTCAGACAGCGTCGGCGCTCGAGCAGTGTGCAGCAGTGGCAGCCTTGCTGGAACCACAGCATCGGAGCACGGCACAGGCATGGATCTGCCTGGTGGGCCAACCTGACCTCATCGGTTCGACCAATGCCGGCGTGACAGTGGTCGGCATTGACGGGCTAGTCGATGCGGTGCTTGCGCTACCGCCGGTCCTTGAGGAAGTGTTCGTCAGTGCAATTCACGACTACCTGAAGGGGCTGCTGGCAGGGCCGACAAGTCCAGCGGTGGCAACAACTGCGATGTTCGATCGCCCGGAGCCCGAGTCGTCGCTTCTCGCAGCTCGGCGTGTGGCTGCAGCGCGCGTGGTTTTCGCCGATCGACCTCAAGCGGCGCCTAGGATGCGCTCGGTCAAACCGACCAATCGACGACGTCGAAAGAACGAGCCCAGCTGTCTGGGTGCCATGTGGCGTCTTGTGCTGTTGGCCCTGGTGCTATGGATCGGAGCAGGAGCGCTGCAACAGTTCGCGGAATCGCTGTCGACACCGCCGTCGCAGCAGTCACCCGGCGTCGTGCAGCCCGAGGTACTTAGGTAGCTGGTCGACATGCAGGTCCTCCGAATAAGCCCGTCGTCGTTGACAGTGGGACCGCGCTTATGTCGGCCCTCCTTTATCCCTAAGTTGGGGCAGCCGGCGTGCAACTTACAAAAACTTCTAGTGGCTCGGGGGAGAATCTGAAACGTCACGGCGCCCGCCTAACCTCTGGGTATGACGACGACGAAACAGAACAAGTCCGCCCTTATTGAGCAGTGTCCTCGATGCGGGTCTGAGGCTTGGCCGATCGCCTATGGCATGGTCCCGCCATCCATGCAGGAAGTGAACCCGCGCGTGGTCTACGCAGGCTGCGTTATGACCGAGGAGTGGCGTGTCGACCCTGCCACCGGCGATTCTCAGTGCGGAACGCCCGAATGGGAGTGCCAGGCAAGCGGGTGCCGCAACCGCTGGTGGTAGGAAGCCGGTGACGAGCGTCAAGTGCTCCATTTGGCGATACGCGGGCGGTCGCCGAGGTGATTCTCGCACCCGGGCTGGTGTGCACAATTTTGCCGCGACTCAGTAAGGCAGATATGAGGGCGCTCGCCCGCTACTCAAAGAAGTCCTCGTCGACCTCGACGACGGTGTACACCTTCGCTACCTGTACGCCCACGGAATGCCTAATCATTAGGTCGGTGAGCTGTTTACCGTCAATTAGGATGATGCGAGTCGGGATGGCCCGAGCGTAATCGAGTGCCTGAGTTGAGAAGCGGCTTGTGGTGATGAACACTCCCCTGGATGCACCGCGGCCAGCCAGCGCTCCGACGAATGATTGGATAGCTTCTCGCCCGACCGTTGACTCCGCCGCGTAGCGTTTGGCCTGAATGTAAATCTGATCAAGACCGAGGGCGTCTTGGTCAATAACTCCGTCCACACCTCCGTCCCCGGTTCCGCCAATGCGCCGACCGCGGTTCTCTGCGCCTCCGTAGCCCATCGCGAGAAGCAGTTTCACTACGGCTTCTTCAAAAAAGTCCGGATGCCGTTCTTGAAGTCGCTTTAGAAGATCTGTGGCGACGTCGGCCCGCAACAGCTCGATGCCACCTTCAATTTGCTCAGTCGGATCGAGTTCAGATTCCTCATCAGTCCGCGTTTGAACCGCGTTGTTCGTTGAGACATTCTGCCGTCTTGGCTCATAGTCGTTATACGCAGGTATAGCTCGAAGTGTTTCCTTCGTAATGTTCTCCCCGTTGGCAGCGAGTAACTGCCGGCCGACATCGGTGATGGTGAAGCGTCCCCGTTCAGGTTTGGCCACTGCGGTAGCTCGTGTCAGGTCGGACATCGCCCACCCGATCCGATTCTCGGCGCTCGGCTGCCCTGAGGCGAGGAGAATTGCGCGTTGATCCTCCGGAATGGCTTCCTGATCGAGCACGTCGGCGATCAGTTCGCGTCTAGTCCTTGTTCTCCCGTCAGACAAAACCTTCAGCACTGGCCGCATGAATTCGTGCCACTTCGGCATTGGTTCTACCATCGATTCGCTGTCTGACACTCGAGTCACCCTATTGGTTGAGGAAGCTGGTTCCGCTTGGTCTGCGCTGCCGGCGGTTGCGCTTCACTTGACCCTATTAGATGCGGTGATCCTCGGAAGCCGACAAGTCGTCCGCAAGGCGTAGGAGATCTTCGCTGACACGGCGCGCGCGGTCGGAAAGAGAATCAGGAAAGCTCGCGGTAGCCGACGCCGGCGCTCCGCCGGGCTCTCCCTGTACGTCGATGTCGAACACCACGTGGTCGGGGTGGTGCCAGGTCGAGAAGACCTCCACAGGCCGCCCGTCCTGGTCGTAGCTGGTGCCCTCCAGCAGCAGGACCGGCGACCCCGTGTCCAGGTGCAGCAGCCCCAGCAGGTCCCGATCACCGGGCACTGCCCTGATCTGCCGCTTCCCGGACGCGATCTGCACGCCGAACTTGTCCCCGAGCACGGCGTGGAGCGAGGCGTCCCGGAGATCCTCGGCGGCCAACGAGGAGAATGCCGGCGCAGGTAGCCAGGTATGGATGACGGCGATCGGCACACCGTCGGCCGTCCTCACCCGCTCGAGGGCGAGGACCTGTGGCGTCCCGAGGACCGCCGTCGACGCATCGGCGTCCTGCACCACCAGCGAGAGCACCTTCGTACCCACCGTCGCCCCGGTGCTCCCGATCTGCGCCGAGAGCCCCGAGGTGCGGTGCACCAGGCGGTGATGCTCGCGCCGGGGCGCGACCGTACTGCCGCGGCCACGGCCGCGCTCGATCAGCCCTTCATCCGCCAGGGCGCCGAGGGCCTGACGCACCACGGACCGGGACACGCCGTACCGCACCTGCAGCTGCGCCTCGCTGGGCAGCGACGTCCCCGGCGGTAGCGAGTGGTTCATGATCTGCGCCCGCAGGTGACCACGGAGCTGCAGGTGCAGCGGCTCGCTGCTCCCGGCGTCGAGCGTGCGCTCGGGAGCGCCAGGGGTTTCTGTTCCAGCCATGAGGTCTGCTCCGGTTCAGGATCGTCGTCGAGGAGCTACTCGCCCGGGCTGTCCGAGGGCGACGAGCCGTCGTCGTCGTGCTCCTCGAGAACCTTGCCGTCGTGGACCCGCTTGAGCTCGATGCCCTCGAGGAACCGGGGGACGGGAGGGTCGAGGTCTTCGTCGCTAGTCATGGTCTCGATCCTAGATGTCCGGAGCCAGCTACTTCTTCTGGGCGGTCCGCCATACGTGGTCCCAGCCCGGCGCCAGCGCGGCGGCCCGGCGCATCGACAGCACGAGGCTCGCCTCGCGGGCGATGCCCTGCCCGGCGATGTCGAACGCCGTGCCGTGGTCCACCGAGACGCGGACGACGGGCAGACCGACGGTGATGTTCACGCCGTCGTCGCCGTACACCGCTTTGAAGGGTGCGTGGCCCTGATCGTGGTAGCAGGCGATGACCATGTTCCATTTGCCCTTGACCGCGGCGGGGATGAGCGCGTCCGCGGGGATGGGCCCGTGCACGTTGATGCCGTTCTCGCGGGCGGCGGCGACGGCGGGGGCGAGGATGTCGGCGTCCTCGTCACCGAAGAGCCGGTTCTCGCCGGCGTGCGGGTTGAGACCGGCGAGGCCGATGGGCTCGTCCGGATTGCCGAGCGCCCTCGTGAAGGCACTGACGAGCTCGATGACGTTGGTGGTGCGCTCGGGCGTGACGTCCTCGATGGCCTGCCGCAGGGAGACGTGGGTGGTGAGGTGGAAGAAGTAGAGGTCGCCCGCGGAGAGGACGAGGCTGAAGTTCTCCACGCCGAACTCGTGCGCAAGCAGCTCCGTGTGGCCGGGCCACTTGTGCCCACCGGCGTGCATCGCGGCCTTGTTGAGCGGCGCCGTGACGATGCCCTGCACCTTGCCCTCGCGGGCCAGGCGGCAGGCCTCGACGACGAAGCGGTAGGAGCCATCGCCCGCGGCAGGGCTCAGCTCGCCGAGCTTCACGTCGGCCAATGACGGTCCGGTCTGCAGGAGCTCGATGATGCCGGGCTCGTTCGTCGCGCCCTCGATCGAGGACAGCACGCGGACCTTGTCCGGATCGCCGCCCACGTTGGTGACGCCCTGGCGCATGGCGGCTTCGTCGCCGATGACGACGGGCACGCACTCCTGCCGGACGTCGTCGTGCCCGAGGAGGGACTTCGCGGTGATCTCCGGTCCGATGCCGGCGACGTCGCCGAGGGTGACGGCGAGGGTGGGGATGCTCATGAGGATGCCTCCGTGGAGTGGGCGAGGGTGGGTGTGAGGGTTCGGGTGAGTTCGGTGACGGTGTCGAGCAGGGCGGGGACGGCCCCGAAGCCGCCGGCTTTCGTTACGACGATCTTCCCAGCCGCGGTGCCGCCTTCGACGACGCCGACCGGGATGCCCTCCTGGATGGCGCCGGTGATGCGCAGCGCCAGGGCGCGGGTGGCGTCGAGGACGGCGCGGGCTCCGTCGCCGCCGACGAGCACGAGGGCGCCGACGGATGCGCGGGACAGGGTCTGCTGCACCACGGACGCAAGGCTGCGGGCGATGGCTGCACCGCCAAGGGTCGCGGAGCCGCCGACCGCCTCGGGGGAGATGATGACCACCACCCGCGGGAGGGACTCCGGGAGCTCGAGCTCTCCGGCGGCCCATTGGGCGAGCCGGTTCGGCTGGTCGAGCAGCGACTCGTCGGGCTGCAGGATGCGGAGGTCGGCCGGGTCCAGCTGGGAGCGCAGGTGGTCGGTCTGGGCGCGGGCGACGTCGTGCAGCGAACTGACGACGACGACGATCCGCTGCCCCTGAGCGGCCGGGGCCGGTTCCGGGGAGGTGCGCACGGCTCCCGACTCCGCCCAGGCTGTTGCCAGCGCAGCGGCGAGGCCGGCCGACCCGGCGGGGATCGCCGCCGGACCGGCGACGACGAGTGCTGCCGCAAGGGCGCGGAGGTCGTCGTCGGACGTCGCATTGACGACCACGACGCCGTCGCCCGCCGCGATCCGGAGCGCCTGCGCATCCCGCTCGGCGGAGCCGCTGAGGCTGACCGTCGTCGTGCCGGGCAGGAGTTGCGAGAACTCGCTCGTCGGAACCGGCGTGACCGGATCGCGGCCCGCGGGGGAGTCCTCGACCGGTCCGCCGTGGACGCGCAGCAGACCGTCCTCGACGGTGCGCCCCATGGCCGGATAGGCCGGGCACACGACGGCGAAGCAGCCGGGGTGCCGCTCCTGCCATGCGTCGAGGGCCCCGGCCACCTGCGCCGGGACGCTGCCGCGCATGGTGGAATCGATCTTCAGGTACAGGCGGTCGGCCCCGGCGGTGACGAGGTTCCTGATGGCGCTCGCCGTGGCCTGACGGGCGGTGGCGGTTTCCATCGCGCGGGCGTCGGTGTTCACGGCCAGGGCACTGCCCGGTGCCACCGAGTCCGGGAGCAGTTCCCCCAACAGCAGCCGGGAGGACCAGCCGGTGCGGGAGAACTGGACCACGGAGTCAGTGGCGCCGGTGACGTCGTCGGCCGCGATGCCGACGATGGGTGCGGAAGGTGTCACGGTCGGTCGTCTTCCTGCGTCCGGCGCGGTCGGGTGACCGGTGCGGACGGATCACCGGCGGGCGGGAGTTCGGAGGCGGACGTAGGGGTGACCGCGACGGCGTCGTCCGTATCCAGTCCGCCTTGGCGCTTGAGCACCCAGGTGGCGAGGAGCGGGGCGAAGATTGCGGTGACCAGCACGGCCGAGGCGACCTGCGCCGTCGCCACCTCCACGAACGGGGAGAAGCTCGGGTCCGCGGCTGCGACGATCGCCGGGGTCGCGATCGAGTTGCCGGCCGTGGTCGCCGAGGCGATGCCGATGCCGGACTTGGCGCCGCGGCGCAGGACGAAGCGGTAGCCGATGTAGACGAGGGCGCCGGTGATCAGGGTGGCGGCGATGCCGACGAAGATGCCGCCGATGCCGCCGGCGATGACGTTGCGGAGGTCGATGCCGGTGCCGAGGGCGAAGGCGAAGAACGGGATGACGATGTTTGGAACGGGCCGCATGACCTCGGTCCACTTCGCGTCGAGGTTGCCGACGATGAAGCCGAGGATCAGGGGGATGGCGGCGGCGAGCAGAGTGAGGAATGGGATGTTGCCGAGGCCCGACATGCCGAGGAAGAGCAGGGTGAAGAAGGGGCCGTCATTGATGGCCGAGGCCATGTAGGCGCCGCGGTCGCGGTAGTCGCCGTAGCGGCCGGTGAAGGCGAGCCAGAGGCCGCCGTTGCTGTTGTCGAAGCTGGCCAGCAGGGCGAGGATCGAGATGCCGAGGATGCCCTCGACGCCGACGACGAGGCCGAGGCCTGCGACGAGGGCGGCGGGGATGATCGTCTTGAACAGCAGGATGACGCCGGTGGTCGCGAGGACGGGGCCGGAGGCCTTGGCGGTGATCTGCATGCCGGTGGCGAAGATCAGCACGGCGATGAGGGGTAGGGCCGACTCGGCGAACAGGGCGGTGGTGAAGCTGCCGAGTTCCAGGAAGCCGGGGGCGAAGGTCCCGACGATGGAGCCGAGGATCAGGGGGATGAGCATGAGGCCGCCGGGGATGCGGTTCATGCCGTCGAACAGGGGGATGCGGGATTTCGGAAGCGATTCGGCTGCCATGGCGAATCTTCTCTCTGTACGGGAGGTCGGTATGTGAACGGGGGAGTACGTACAACTAGTACGGACACGATGTATCTACTGTAGGCCGCGTGGGACACATCACACAAGAAAGAGCCATCCTTTCGCCCGGCCTGGCAGAACTACTCAGTAGTCTTCACTGCCGTGGCACACGTCCACCTGACCCGACGGGAACCGATGTTGATCATTACGCTGAACGGCCACCGCGGGGGCCGCGCCGCCCGCGCCGAGCAGTGACACCCGCGACGACCGCCGCCTCGGCACTCGTGGTCATCCCCGCGTTCGGTTCGCCGGAACTGACCGATGCGGTGGTGCATGATTTGGTCCGCGACGGGAGCAACCTCCACCCGGCCCTGCGCATCGTCGTGGTCGACAACGCCGGTGACTACGTGCTCCCCGAGGGGAACATCGAGGTCCACCGCCCGGGGCGCAACCTGCGATGGATCGGCGCCGCCAACTGGGCTCTGCAGACGGCGTCGCGCGACGGACATGCGGTCTGCGTGGTGCTGAACAACGACATCCGGCTGTCGCCCGGGTTCCTCGACGGATTGCTCGCGCCCTTCTCCACAGCGGACGACATCGCGCTCGCGGCGGCCTGCTACGACGATTTCTGGCTCCACCAGCGGGCCTCGGCGATCCCGGGTACCGCCGCGGAGTACGTCCCGCGCGACGTGCTGCGCGACGTCGACTTCTGTGACGGCACCGCCATAGCGTTCGCCGTGCCCTCCGTCGTCGAACTGGGGGGTCTGGACGAGGTCACCTTCCCCCGGCACGGCTACGGCGCGGACATCGACCTGGCCATCCGCGTGCGGGCGGCCGGCCTGCGGTGCGTGGTCACGGAGGGCGCCTACGTCTCGCACCTGCGGCGGCAGACGATGAACCGGACCGGTCAGAGCTCCGAGGGCAACCGGGCGGAGATCCTCCACGGACTGGACGCCAAGTGGGGCGACGCGTGGCGGGCGGACGTCGGGCTCGGCCCGGACTCGTTCCCCGCCCACAACACCGGGAGCGGCGCGTCCTGGTACCTGACGGCTCCGGCATGGTGAGCATTCCCGGGCGGTCTCCGGGGCGGATCCTCTACGCCGGTTTCGCCACGCGCCACCACAGTGGCGGCGTGCACGTGATGACCCAGCACGTCCGGCTGCTGCGGAAGCGCGGCCACGAGGCCTGGTTGTGGCTGCCCGACGCGGACGACCGCACCGACTGGATTCCCGACGACGTGCCAATGCTGTTCGGCGCCACCACTGCGATCGGCGCCGACGACATCCTGGTGCTGCCGGAGACACCGACCGTCCAGGGCCGCGATCCGGCACCCGGAGCGCGCAAGGTCATCTTCAACCAGAACCACTTCTACACCTTCGCGGCCGGCGCGCCGGGCGAGGATTTCCCCGGGTGGTCACCGGCGCCCGCCATCTGGGTGGTGTCCGGGGAGAGCCGCGACGTGCTGTCCGCCGCGCTGCCCGGTCTGCCGGTGAGCGTGGTGCCCAACCCGGTCGACGGCGAGCTGTTCGCCCCCGGCGCCGCCGGGCAGCTTCGGGTGAGCTGGTTCCCCAAGAAGCGGCCGCGGGAGGCCTCGCTGCTGAAGCGGCTGCTGGCCGACGAGCCACGGCTCTCGGGGGTGGAGCTGGTGGAACTGGTCCAGGCCCCGCGGGCGGAGGTGGCCGCTACCCTGGCGGGCTCGGCGGTCTTCGTCGCCCTCGGGCACACCGAGAGCTACGGTCTGCCGGTCGCCGAGGCGCTGGCCTCGGGCTGCCTCGTGGTCGGGTACGACGGCGGCGGCGGGCACGAGCTGTTCGAGGCACCCGGCGCGTGGCGGGTCCCGGACCAGCGACCGCTGCTGATCCGCGACCGGGTGGCAGACCTGATCCAGGACCTCGACGCCCTGGCGCCGGTGCGCGCAGAGAACCGCCGCTGGGTGCTCGACCGCTACCCGTTCGCCCGGACCGGAGCGGCGCTGGAGGAGGCGGTCGCGGCCGCATGGGCCAGGCCCGGCGCAGACGCCGTGGCCGTGCATCCGGCCGCCTGGCTCGACACTCTCGGCCCGAACTTCACAGCGTATGCGTGAGGATTCAGTCGGCTCCCTTCACGACGTTGACGAGGTCCTCGCCGGCCACGTAACGGCGCACCTGCGCGTTGACCAGCGCGAAGGCTCGTGGGCCGGACTGCGCGATCGAGCCGGCGGCATGCGGGGTGATGATCAGGTTCGGCGCGTTCCACAGCGGGTGGTCGGCAGGCAGGGGCTCCGGCTCCATCACGTCCAGGGCGGCGCGCAGCCGCCCGGACGTAAGTTCCGCGAGCAGTGCCGGGGTGTCCACGACCTTGCCGCGCGCCACGTTGACCAGCAGGGCGCCGTCGGGCATCCGGGACAGGAACTCCGCGTCGACGAGACCTGTCGTGGCCTCCGTGAGCGGAACGGTCAGCACCACCACGTCGGCCTCGGGCAGCAGGTCCGGCAGCTCCGACGTCGCGTGGATGCCGTCCCGTGCCGTGTGCGCCACGAGCACGGGAACGGCGTCGAAGCTCCGCAGGCGGCGGGCGGTCTGCTCTCCGAGGTCACCGGCGCCGATGATCAGCACGCGCTTGTCGCGCAGGTCGTCGGCCTCCATCGGGTCCCACCGGGCCTGTCGCTGCGCTTCACCGAAGTGGGGAAGCCGACGCAGCGTGGCAAGGACGACGGCCAGGACCAGTTCGGCGACAGCCGGGCCGTGCACGCCACGCGCGCTGCACAGGGTCACACCGTCCGGGACGTGCTCGAGGATGTCCTCCACGCCGGCACTCGTCAGCTGGGTGACCTCGAGCTTCGGCATGGCGGCGAACTTCTCGGCGAGGTTGGTGGAGTCCTCGACCTGCGGCACCCAGAAGACGGTCTCCGCCAAGTGCTCGGGCTTCTCGCCCTCGCCGTTCCAGACGATCACCTCGACCTCGTCGGGGAGGGCTCCGAGGAGATCGCGGGCATTCGGATCGGGCACACATACGACAGTCATTTTGTCAGTGTAAACATTCCCTTGACGAGGCAGGGCTATGGTGTCAGCAGGACTTCTACAGAACTGAGAAATTCATCCATGGTGGCCGGAAGCACCCGTGCCCGATGGATCAGCCGCGCCCGTCAGTGCGGCTTCGAAGGCAGAACCGAACTTCTACAGGAGACTCGTCATGGCCATCACACAGCTCACCTACCCCCACCAGGAGCCGGAGCTCACCGGCGAGGACATCCGGCTCCGCAACTGGGCCAGGAACTCCCGGCTGGGCCTGCCCGGCTCGGTCGTCGCGCCGGCCACCGAGGCGGAGCTGTGCGACTTCCTGTCCACCAGTGACGGCCGGGTCCGGATGATCGGGAGCCGGATGTCGCCCGGCAGGATGATCGAGGTCGCGGACGGAGCCGGTACGCTCCTGGACCTGAGCAGGCTCAGCGGCCTGATCTCCAGCACCGAGGACACCGCGACCTTCGCCGGCTCGACCTCCCTGGCCGAGGTGTACGCGTTCCTCACCGCGCGAGGGCAGATGCTGGACGCCTCACCCGGGGTGATCGCCGAGCAGACGCTGGCCGGCGCCCTGTCCACCGGAACCCACGGCCAGGGCCTGCAGCAGAGCTCGATCGCCGGCGCCGCGCTGGCCATCCGCATGGTGCTGGCCGACGGCACGGTCGCGGAGTTCGACCATGACCACCCGGACTTCCCCGCCGTCCAGCTCGGCCTCGGCTCACTGGGCGTGATCACCGCCGTGACGCTGCGTGCACGGGAGTCGATGATCTACACCTGCGTGAAGAAGGCCGTCGACGCCGGCACCCTCGAGACGGACCTCGAGACCTGGAACCGGGAGAACATCCTGGTCAAGGCGTGGTGGTTCCCCCAGGAGAACCAGGTCCAGGTGTGGACCGCCAACGAGGCGTCCGACCACGAGGTGTCCCGCTACCGCGCCGGCGGCAGTCAGCTCGTGGAGTACGCGACGACCGATACGTCCATGAACAGCACGATCGAGGCAACGCTGCAGCACCTCCGCGACGACAGCAAGGGCGTCGCCGACAACGGCAAGTCGCTCCGAACGGTGTCGCGCTTCCGGGACTTCACCGACGTCACGGGTGACATCTACCAGGTGTTCTGCAAGGGGATCGCGACCCCCCAGATCAACGTGGAGATCGGGATCCCGCTCGCGCAGGCCGGAGCGGTGATCAGGAAGATCAAGGACTGGCATGCGGAGACCCGCCCCCGCATGCACTACCCGGTGATCCTGCGCTGCACCGGCGCGTCCGAGGGATGGCTGAGCCCATCCAACGGCCAGGACACCTGCTACTTCGGCTTTGTGGTCTACTACGCGGCGGATGGTTCGCTGTCCGAGGAGGGGAGCAGCTTCCTTCGAGCAGTGGAACGGGCCCTGGCCGAGGAGGGTGGCCGTCCCCACTGGGGCAAGTACTTCGACGAGTCCCTCTACGACTGGCCGGCGCTCTACCCCCAGTGGGAAGCGTTCCGCCGGGTGCGCGAGGCGCTGGACCCGGAGCACCGGTTTGCGAATGCATTCACCGTTGCGCTACTCGACTGACTCGACCCCGCCACTAGGACAGGAGCACCACCGATGAATGCCTGGGTGACCTTGCTGACTCAACCCGACTACCTGATCGGGGTCCGGACCCTGCGGGCGTCGCTCGCGGCCTCCGGCAGCACCGCCCCCCTCGTGGTCATGGTGACCGAGGGGATCGACGAGCAGGCCCGGCGCCTCCTGCAGGACGACGGGTGCCTCCTGCGCGACGTGGCACCGTTGCGTCCGGCTGGGGGGTCGGCGGACAGCTATGCCAACGCCCGGTTCGCGGAGGTGTGGACCAAGCTGGCCGTCTGGGGCCTCACGGAGTTCGAGCGCATCGTCTTCCTGGACGCCGACATGCTGGTGACCCGGAACATGGACGAGCTGTTCTCGCTGGAACTGGCCGACGGCGCCATCGCCGCCTGCCACGCCTGCCGGTGCAACCCCAACCGGATCGCGAGCTACCCGCCGAGCTGGACACCCGAGACCTGCTTCTACACGCACTGCCGGGGCGGGGACCACGTCACCGAACCGGATGCGACGGACAACTACCTGAACGGCGGCTTCCTCGTGTTGTCGCCCGACGAGGCGGTCTTCGCCGACATGGTGAGGCGGCTGGCAGGCGTGGACGACCTGTCGCACTACCCGTTCGCCGAACAGGACTTCCTCAACGAGTACTACCGCGCCCGTTGGCGTCCGCTGCCTTACGTGTACAACGCGCTGAAGACCCTGCCGCATCAGCACGCGAGTGTCTGGGATCCGGCGTCAGTGAAGAACATCCACTACATCATCGACAAGCCGTGGGCTAAGCCGCTCGACCCCGCCGACCGGTACGCCGAGGTGAACCGGCTCTGGTGGGAGATGGCCAACACCCTGAGCGCGCCCGTCAACTCCTAACCCCGCCGACGAAGGTGCTCGGTCCCGACCCGCTACCCCCTTGGAGGTCAGCCGGTACCCGCCACCCGCCGCATTCCGCGCCGCCAGGATATCCGTCCGCTTCACTGCTTCGGCCCATTCACCGTCCCTACGGCCGCACCACGCTGAACGCGTCGTTCATCACGCTCAGCCCGGACAGGTCGTCAACCGCTGCGGCCACCGCTTCATACGTGCGACAGCGACGCGAGTTTGTCACCGGCGTCGTTTGTGAGGTTCGCAATCGAGCAGAAGGGCCGTCGTTGATGGCCGAGGCTATGTCGGCGCCGCGGTCGCGGTAGTCACCGTAGCGACCGTTGAGAGCGAGCTAGAGGCCGCCGTCGATCCCGACGAGCAGACCGAGTCCCGAGACGAGGGCGGCGGGGATGATGATCTTGAACAGCAGGACCACGCCGGTGGTCGCAAGCACGGGACCGGAGGCTTTGGCGGTGATCTGCATGCTGGTGGCGAAGATCAGGACGGTGATGAGGGGCAGGGCCGAGTCGGCAAACAGGGCGGCGGTGAAGCTGCCGAGTTCGAGGAAGCCGGGGGCGAATGTCCCGACGATCAAGCCGAGGAGTAGCTGTAGCAGTAGCAAGAAACGGGCTTCGGCAAGCTCGGTATTCGCGTCGAATCCGAAGATGCCCTTGGCGATCTAGCCCTATTGTCGGAGCGAAGTCCTACTCACCTGCTGCTTCGGCCGAAGGACGCGCTATTGGTTGAAGAGCCGGATGACCCGGTATCCGCATTGCGTCAACGCCATCGACTCTGTCGCCAGACAATCAAGGTCCTTCGGCAGGGCAGGTGCGACTAGGCCGAGCATGGGACATGGTGCTCGTTGCATCATCCACGCACGCGCACTCATCCGGACCTAACAAGGACGGGTCGAGCCCACCGAACGACTCCTCAAGGCCACATGTTTGAGGTGACCTGGAGACGCGCCGGACGGCCCTACCTCAACACCAATGTCAGTCCGGACGGGTAGGTTGAACAGAGACGAAAGAGAGGAATTCAAGTGTCTTCTAGCGCAGCAAGTTTTCGCTTCATTGACCTATTTGCAGGTCTAGGCGGCTTCCATGTTGCTCTCCGTGAACTCGGGGGGGAGGCGGTCTTTGCGGCAGAATGGGATCCGACGCTAAATACACTATATAAAGAGAACTTTGATCTCACCGCCTGGACTGACGTCAACATGCTCGCCAATTCTGCAATTATTGAACGTGAGATTGCTGACCACGACGTTCTTACGGCTGGGTTTCCCTGCCAGCCTTTTTCTAAGGCCGGCGAGCAACTAGGATTTGAGCACACGTTGCAAGGGCAACTATTTTTTAAGGTATTCGAAATTTTGAGGGAGAAGCGTCCCAAGAAGTTTATTCTTGAGAACGTGCCGAACATCCTCAGGCATCACGGTGGGAAAACCTCTAAGATGATTCTGGAGAAACTTGAGGAAATTGGTTACACAGTCAAAGTGCATCGATTCTCCCCTCATGAATTCGGCATACCGCAAATACGGGAGCGCGCATATTTTGTCGGCTCGTTAGATGGTCTGGATAACTTCATTTGGCCTCAGGCGCGCAAAGATCTGACCGACATCACTTCTGTAATTGATATGAATGCAGAACCGACCCGAGTTGTGCCTGCGCAGACATTGAAAGCGATCGATATGTGGGACGACTTTCTGCAACGCTCGCCTGATCATGTAAAGCTCCCGTCATTTCCCATTTGGTCCATGGAGTTCGGCGCTACATATCCTTACAGGGATGCGACTCCCCCGGCCCTATGGGATGAAAGAGGCGCCGATGGGCTTCGCCCGTACCTTGGGAGTTTTGGTTTCAGCCTCGAAGATGTAACCGCTGAGAAGCAGTACGACCTTATTCCAAGTCATTCTCGCCGCAGCGGTGACTACGAATTTCCAGGATGGAAGCAGACCTTCCTTCGACAGAACCGTGAGTTCTACATGAAGAACAGAACTTGGATAGAACCGTGGCTTGCTAAATGGAAACCATGGAGACTTCCTTCCAGCTTGCAGAAATTTGAGTGGAACGTGCAAGGGGGCGTCCGAAGAATTGACAAGTACGTTCTTCAGGTACGAGCCTCGGGTATTCGAGTGAAGCGCACTTCGACTTCCCCGAGCCTCATCGCGATGACTCAGACTCAGGTGCCCATTCTCGGAGCGGAGATTGCCGGGAAACGCCGCTATATGACGCCCACGGAGTGCGCATCATTGCAGAGCCTCGGCGAAATCACGCTACCGCCAAATGATCTTGATGCGTATAAGGCGCTCGGCAACGCAGTGAACGCGCGCGTTGTACGTGCGATAGCCGAGCCACTGCTTCAGGATTTCATCACTTCTGGTCACAGTTGGCGAGATGAATTGCTAAGCAGTTCGCAGGCAGCATGACCACATGGGCCAGGTCCAAGACCACGGACGCGGAAATTGATATAAGACCAGAAGTCAACATTCTTGGAGTGCTGCGCCACCTTAACTACAAACCATGGTTTGCACTCGCTGAATTCGTCGATAATTCTATCCAAAGTGCCATGCAAAATCGCCTAGTAGATCAAGTCAATCCCATTCGCGTGGTGATCGAATTGGACTCTGAGGGCGGCGGGAGGATCACCATCCGCGATAACGCGGCCGGCATTGCATTTTCAGATTTCCCCAGAGCATTTAGAGCTGCTCAAGTACCGCCTGACCGCACGGGTCTGTCTGAATTCGGGATGGGCATGAAAAGCGCAGCGACCTGGTTCGCCAAAGAATGGAAAGTCACAACATCCATCGCCGGAGAACCTATCGAGCGCGTCGTACATTTCGACTTGGACGAGATTCAGGAAAATAATCGCAGCACAATAGTCGTGAGGGAAGGGCCGGCTGATTCGGCGTCGCACTTCACGACGGTCGAACTCTACCGATTGAACCATCTTCCGCAAACAAAAACTCTGCTGAAGATTAAAAGTCACCTCGCGAGCATCTACCGTGACTTTTTGCGCGCCGGCATGCTCGAACTTGTCTTTCGAGGAGAACGGTTGTCTTTCCAAGAAGTGGTGCCACTTGTGGCGGCTCGCGCAGGGAGCCGAGGGGGCGAAGCTGTCCGCTGGGTCAAGCCAGTTTCCTTTGAGATTGACAATGCACATAGGGTCTACGGCTTCGCTGGGCTTCGAGCCAAAGGATCAACGGCTGAAGCAGGCTTTGCCCTGCTGCGACGGGGCCGACTCATTGTTGGAAGTGCTGATGATACTTACCGGCCCGTCGAGATTTTTGGACGTTCAACAACTCACACCTACCAGCGCCTATATGGAGAACTTACTTTAGAAGGGTTCGAAGTAAGTCATACGAAGGATGGGTTTCGGTGGGACGAGTATGAGGACGTCTTTCTAAAATACCTGGAGGTGGAGTTAACCAAGGGGGATCTCGATTTGCTCGCTCAGGCGTCCGACTACCGTCTCCAGCCGATTGCTGATAATCGGAAACCAATTGAGGATGCAATTTCGAACGTTGCAGGCTCGGTGGAAGACTACTTTGATGCAGTCGCGACTCGAATTCTCGCCGACCGTGATCCAGAAGAAGCTCTCCCAGCGGTAGCGGCGACAGTTGGAGTTCGAGCACCTATATCAAGACGCGTTCGCGTGGAACTCGAAGACGAAGTGTGGGTGGTCGATGTCGAAGCGACTTTGGAGGACGGTGTGGCAGATTGGATTGCTGTTGGTGCCAGTATTCCAGCGCCGACTTCCCGAGGAAGCGGAAATGAGATGCTAGTCACGGTGACCGTTAGCCTGGCGCACCCGTTTAGCCGCAAGTTTCTTGGGGCTAGTAACGAAAATGCGGAGACGATCATTACCTTCGCAAGCACCATCGGGCTTGCGCTCGCTCTCGGCACGAGAAACGGCGCGAAGTCGCAAAGCATCATTCGTCGCATCAATGAATTGGCGCGAGAAACCTTCTCTATTGTGTCGAAATCTAAGGAGAAACTTTGAGCGTTACCATCGTTCCGTCGACTATGGGTGATTCATCAATCCGTTGGATACCTGAAATCGGGGACCGTACACGTCAGTTCGTCGAGTCCCGCTCGAGTGGCAGCAAGCCTATTGATATGGACACGGTCCTGGCGGAGGCGAAGTCGATTCTCGGCCATTGTGCGCCTCCCACCGCGACGAATGGTGATGCCGTCGTGCTCGTTGTCGGATACGTTCAGTCTGGAAAGACCCTGTCATTCACTACGCTTGCCTCCCTCGCTCGTGATAACGGTTACGGTGTGGTCTTGCTTCTTGCGGGCACAACTAACAACTTGAAGCAGCAGAGTCAACACAGGCTGGAGAAGGACCTTGGGCTCGACGAACTTCAGCGTGGTTGGACGGAAATTTTCGAGAACCCAGATTTGGAAGGTCCAGCGCTTCCGAAAATGAGATCTGCGTTGAAAAGTTGGAAGCGGCGGCGTGATGGACTGACGCAGGAGGAAAAGCCGGCGCTTGTCGTGTCAGTGCTCAAACACGCCGGCCGCATCAACAATGCCGCGAAGGCTCTGGGGAAGTTGGATCTCGAGGGCGTTCCCGTACTTATCATCGACGATGAGAGCGATCAAGCGACGCCGAATACGAAAGCTCATCGAAATCGTCAGACTGGCGGAAAGGATGAGAGTGCGACCTACGCTGCAGTTCTTTCACTTCGAGGGGCACTCCCGCATCACTCCTTCGTCCAGTACACGGCCACTCCGCAAGCAAATCTACTACTTGCCACTGCGGACCGACTGAATCCAGATTATGCAAAAGTTTTGTCAAGCGGATCTGACTACACAGGCGGCAAGGCGTTCTTTCAGGAGCGGGTTGATGAGTTAGTTAAGACCGTGCCTGACTCCGAGATCTTCAATCCTAACAGTCCACTCGTTGAGCCACCTGAGGGATTGCAAAACGCACTTCGTCTTTTCCTGCTGGGTATTGCAGATGCTAATCTCAAGGGTGTTGAAGAAAACCGCTCGATGATGGTGCAGGCGCATCAGAACACTGGTCCCCACCAGGTGTATCGACAGTGGATCCGTGCGCTTCTCGAAGACTGGCAGGCGGGAATTGAAGCCGGTGGCGAGTATGCTGAGGAAGTGCTCGAAGGTTTCCGACCTGCTTACTTTGAACTGGCTCGAACCGTTGTAGATCTCGAAGCTTTTGATCGCCTGATCGCGAACATTCCTGAGCGGACAGAAGAGTTACGTGTGGTGGAGGTTAACTCGACCTCGCAAGCCGAAAAGAGCATCAAATGGAAATCTGCGTACAACTGGTTGCTGATTGGCGGCATGAAGCTTGATCGAGGATTCACGGTGGAAGGTTTGACCGTTACTTACATGCCTCGTCCCTTATCTGATAATGCAGATGTTTTACAGCAGCGCGCGCGGTTCTTCGGGTATCGTAGTTCTTATATCAATTATTGCCGCGTCTACCTGCTGGGCGCGGCGAAGCAAGCGTTCGTCGATTATGTTGGCGATGAGGAGTTTTTGCGTTCGAGCCTTCTTGCACATGAAGGCGAGCCCCTTGCGAAGTGGAAGAGGGACTTCATTCTTCATTCTCAGTTCACGAGACCGACTCGCACGGGTGTCATCGGCCGCCGAGTGGTTCGCAGGCGTGCTCGGCGAACTTGGGCTTGGCCAAAGTCTATGCACGTCGGGTCTGACGTCCGATTGGCAAATCATGCATTGTTCGCTGAAGCGCAGAGTCGTTTGCGGGAGACTTCCGTTGACGCTGCAGCCTTGTTTGGGGCAGTAGACCGTCGAGCTAGCGGGCATAATCTGGCAAGCACGGGGGTTTCATTGGAAGTGGCTCTGGATTTTCTAATGCGTGTGCGTGTTGCCACTATTGAGGACTCACTGCTGTTATCAGCTTTGACCATGCAACTAGCGCGTGTCGTGCGGTACCCTCAGGACGGAGATCCCACAACTGCGGCGTTTGTATTTATGCGTAATCTAGACTTACCAGAAGGCGCTGGTAGGAAGCTCAGTGTAGTCAGAGAAAACATCCACACGGGAATGAACCCGACTGGGGCGACCGGTAGGGATGTAATTTACTCTGGTGATGACGCGTTTCGCTCTCAATCGGAGTTGACTATCCAATTGCGCACGATGCGTTTGAGTGACCCTGCGCCAAGTGGTGAAGACTACTCGTCCGTGCCATGGCTTGCGGTCAGGGTGCCTAATGGCATCTCTCGCGATCTCTTCGTGGATCTTGACTGAGTCTGCCTTGACTGACATTGCCGCCACCTCCGAATTCATTCTCGATGCGTTTGAGGTTTTAGGATATCGTGCCCTTCCCGCCGGCTCACTCGACGCCAAGCGAGTGCCTGGACGGCGTGGAACCTATATTGCCGTGTCTGAAAGTCGTGAGCTTTTCTTGCTCTTGGAGGTGGGGTCGTCAACCTCAGTCGAAGAGCGACGCTTCAAATCAATTCGCGTTCTGAGTGGAGACGGTTTCTCCATTGTTGATACGGAAACCGGTGAAGCAGTCGAACGACGGTTTGCGATGGTCGCTCTTCGCCCAAACAATGCAGATCTGGCGTCTTCCTTCGCGACCGTCACTGCAACCTTGCTCGCAACTCTTGCGGACACCCCATCCGCCGCCGACGTCGTTCAATTTCTCGATGGTCTCGTCGCGCTGGTCGCACCGCGGCAGTTAGCTTCTGCATCTGTGGTTACAGGTTTATGGGGTGAGCTCTGGATGATTGCGTCCGCAGTTGAGCCTGCTGTGCTCGCCGCGGCTTGGCATGGCAGTTCTGCCGATCGTTTTGATTTCTCTTTGCCCCACTCTCGTATCGAGGTGAAAACCACGGCCGGCCGCGGCCGCATCCATGAATTTAACCTGGATCAACTCGATTACAGCGGCGAGAAGCCGACTTGGATCGCTTCCATAACAGTAACGAGTGACTCCAGTGGAGATACTGTGATGGATCTGCTGGAGAAGCTAATAGATAAGCTTCCTCGTACCCTCGCTGCTCGGGTTCATCGAATCGCTTTGGAAACTGTAGCAGGTGACATTGAATCAGTTCAGGATTTCGCGTTCGCTCCTATCGGAGTGGAGCCACTCCTGCTATTTGACTCCCGCTCCATTCCTCGTGTCTCGGTTCCTCACGGGGCCGGCATTAGTGGCGTACGCTTCCGTGCTGATTTGGATCGACTGGTTCCCGCTGGGGCCAGCGATCCCATTCCGAGTTCGCTCAAGTTCGTCCGTTGAGTGGTTGTTAGTCTTGAAGTGAACAGGCATCGTGGGCAAGACTCTGCGAGAATAGACTATCAATGTCCGCGTAAGCAGTTGTGTGTCGCGTGTGGCAAGAAGCGTGAGTAGCATCGAGTCATGATTGTCAAAGTCTTATCGACCGACTTAGTAACGCTTGCGACAGGTGCTGCTAGCCCGAGTTGAGAAATCCCTGGGGCGCTTACTGATGGTGTCTCTGGTTGCGGGGTCAGTTGCATTCACTATCAGTGGAATTGTGCCTGCTATTCTTGAGGTCTGCGCCGGGTTGCAGGAGACAGGTCCTGTACATGCTGCAGTTTCCCACGCGAAACGAGTCGCAGATCTGCCCGAGAAAGACCTCGCTCTCCGAGCTTGCCCGCATCACCGAGGTCACCGGAGACCCTAACAGGCCTTTCCTAAACTAGTCCCGCTCTTCAAGTGACTGCGTGAACACGCCGGCACACTCCTCGACTGCGAAAGGAGTTCTATTTTGATCATGCACCAAGCGGAGGAGTTATACCGCAAGGGAGTGGACCAGGGCGTCGGCTGCCACCAGCCCTCCCCGCTGACTGAAGGTCTGACTGGCCAGATTATTGCCTGGCGAGGGACCGACGTTGTTAACCGCTACGCCTTCCATACCATCTAGCGCGTAGATCCAACCGATATCAGTGGGAAGGCCCGTCATCGGCGTACCCATCGGCACCTTCGCCATCTTCAGCAACGGTCGTGGCTTTTCCCTCACCGCGATATACATCTCCCTTGTGAAACTTTTCGCCAACCATGCGGCCATCGTCATCATGAAATTCAGCCTTAATTGGGCGGCCGTCGAAGGAGCGGGAAGCTGCCGTTGCCGGTGAGCGCGAGCAGGCAGTATCGGATCTCCAAGAAGCGATCGCCCGGCATTAGGATCGCTACTGTTGCATCTCGACCCCGCCGAAAAGGCTACGTGGAGTGGCTTTGCCTCCACTCAGCACATCGACTTCGGCCGCTTCCTTGCCCACGAAACGCTTTTCGAGAGCCGCCTCACCGGCGGTGGGTCACGTCACAGCAACTAAGCCAATGACTTGACGCTCCTCGTCCCCGGCAGCCGTGACGAACTGGCGCCCGTCGCGGCGCACCAACTCTCGAAGCTGCCCCGGGAAGCCGTGCCAATGTTGTCGCTCATACCAGCGCTTCCCCGTGCCGAGTAGGAGTTCTCCTACGATGAAGCAAGCTTGACCGTCGTAGTCGAAGACAACGGGCGCAGCTGTGAGCGCCGCACATCGAGGGCAACATAGGGAAGCGCCCAAAGCAGTCAAGTCCGGCTGCACAGCATGGCGGTCCGTTCTCCCGGCCGCCGGGGCGAACTGTCTGTCGACTCGAGTCCGGGCTGGGCCGCCAGCATCCGTGCGAGGGTATCGTGCTCCGGGGAGGGCGTTGCCACTCAGGAGAGCTGGAAGACCATCGTCACCGGCACACAGTTCCTCATCCTGCCGAGCTCATCCGCCACCTCGAACTGAGGGATGGGTCGATCTTCCGTAAGATCGCACGGGCGGCAACTCAGGTGGACGAAGGGTCGGCTACCTGAGCGTCAGAGCGTTGGAAGTACTCGATGGGCTCGACCGGCTGGCGAACAAGCAGATCTCCGCCGTCACGCTTAGGGCCCAGTAAGTAGCTCCCCGAAATATGGCCAACGCTCAAGAGCCCAGGCCTTAATTTCCTTGGACCGGTGTTCTATCGCGTCCGCGTCCCAGCTTTCTCGGTGCATGTACACCTGCTTCGTCGTGGAGAAGACAGTCTCGGACTGGAGTAGGTTGCGCGCTTCGGCCCAAGATTTACAGCCCTTGGTCGAGTTAGCGCCGGGGGAGAGCGGAACCAAGTTGCCCCAGGTATTGATCAGCCTCTTGTGGTCTTCGGCGGACACAACCTTCTTCCAGTCGTCGGTGTGGTTCTGGGGCATGAGGTGATCTACAGTCACTGGCGGAAAGGTTTCCAGAATATCTCCACTAGTGAAGGCTCGCTCGTACTCAAGAATGACATAATTCTTGATCTTCCTATGATAGAGATCTCCGGCGGTGATTGCCGAGGCGACCGCTGAGTCGTCAGGAAAACTGACGGTCGATGAGACAATATTTGATCTGACCGCGGCCGGATCGGAACCGGCTTTTTCCCAAAGCTTCTTGAATATAGCGTGCAGACCGGTCGGTTCAATGCCCTGGAGCCCGCGGCGAACCAAGAATGACTCCAGAATGTGCAAGCATTTGATCGCGTTAGCTGTGTTGGACTCGCCGCTGCTGGTGCTGGTGAGCAACTGCATTACGTAGGGATATGTTGAACCAGGTCGGTTCAGAGCGACGAGGCGGCGCACGTACTCCGTAAGTTCGGGCTCAACTTGATCGAGACGGCCTGAGTGGATGGCGTTGAACGAGGCCTGGTGTGAACGCAGGTCGCTCATGATTTCAAGGAGTTCACCGCGAGCATCCAGGCCTCTATCTTCAAGCAATGCGGCCCATCGCTTGGACAGGGCAGCGAAAGTTGAGGCCTTGGTTACCGTCGAATCGACAGTCAAAGCGAAGGGAAAGAAGTACCCGGTCTTGGCGGCATTGTCCGAGAAGGCTTCCTCGAATGGCTTCCATTCGTTTTGGTAGAGCTTCAGCGCCTGTTTGCCGTCCTTGTCCAACCTCTTGAGAACGTCATTTCGAACGAGATCAATTATGCCCAGTTTCACCCCCTCGTTGTTTAGGCGGTCGAACACTTCATTAGGATCATGGCTGGACCCAAGGCGAATCTCTACGAACTCCAAGCACTCCAGCAGAACATCGCGAAGCTCCTCGATGTTTCTTACGGCCTCATCGTTGTCCAGTTCTACATCGTCTTGGGGCCTTGAGGTCCGCTTGACGATGTGTTTGAGGATAATCTGATACGCCTTGGTCATGTCTCCGTCGGGATCTCCAGCCTCCCTGGCCATGTCGATTTCTAGGTCAAACTCGTAGCCAAAGGCGGAGCGCATGATGTCGTGAAACTGCCGTGTGTCGGTGAGGGTAGGGCAGAGCTTGGGCTGGTTCTTGCTGTTCTTTTTTCGGCTTACTAAGTACTGGTCAAACACGTCCTGAGCGATCTCCTTCCCACCGTCGCCGAAATGTTGGGCGTGCGCTGCAAGTGCTACAAGGGTGAGAACCATGGTGGTGAGGCGCTGCTGGCCGTCGATGATCCAGTACCGTCCGGCCTGCGTGGCAGTGGCGGGCAGGTCTTCATTGAAAACGAGGGCACCGAGAAAGCGCCGGGGGTAGGTTTCATCGCGGATGGTATCGATGTCTTCCCACAACCGGTCGATCTGTGCTTTGCCCCATACATACCGGCGTTGGAACAGCGGGCAGTACAGCTGTACGTCATCGCCGAGCCGCACGTTTAGCGTGACCGGGTCAGCCTCCAACTTCTGTTCAGTCGCCATCGGTCAGTCTTCCTTCTCTCGCCCCAATTGTGCTCGTCCGGCATGCGGGTATCCTCACCGCTGCAGCCGCTACAGTCATCGTAGAGGAGCTTCCACATAAACTGCATTGGCAGTGCGACGGAAACTGCGGCCCTCACTTAAGACCCGTATCTCGGTTCATCGCAAGCTGCAATCTTGATGGCGCTGGCGAGCCGCCACTCGCAACGGCGATGCGCTGCGACGCGGGTGAGTTCTTACTGTAGAGGTCGTCGAGTTGCTAGGGATACGGACTGGTCGGTTAGGCTTCGCTGACATTGCAAAAAGATCTGGGGGAAAAATGTACCTGCAGCAACTCGACGTCGAGTTGGCAAAGTTGACCGATGCGGTAGCCGCTCTTTCACCGCAACCTCGTCACGCGCGGTGGGCCCACCTTTCGCTCTGCGTTCTTGACGCAACCTATTCGATAGGGCTTCGGTACAAGGCGGTCGTCGTTCCGTTGGTGCGCAGGTACGCGACAGAGGAGAACCTGACCCCGGTACTGATCAAGGGCGAACCATTGCAAGAACAGATCAGCCCGCGGGAGGGCGAGCAATCTCTGACACAATTTGCCGCCTCGATCGAGAACTTATCGGATGAGGAATTCGCGGAAGCGCTCGGTAGCCGCAACAGGACCTCATCGCGGGGCGGGATCCTGAAGAGTGCCGCCAGCCGCAGCATCGCCGATATCCTGGTCACCAACCGGGTTGAGATCCTCGGCGATGTCGCAGAACTACTCGCAGACGCCGGACGGACTGCCCGCGTCGAGGAGCAGCTGCGGCAGGTTCCAGGTGCTGGAACTCAGGGGGTACGAACAAGTTACCTCTGGATGCTTGCCGGCGACGATCAGCAGGTGAAGCCAGACCGCCATGTCCTCAAGTGGATAGGTAATGTCCTCGGTCGACGCGTCCCGGTGCAGGAGGCAAGGATCCTGCTTAGAGATGTTGCACGGGAGCTGGATCTCACCGCATGGTCGATCGACCACGCGATCTGGCTGAAGATGTCTCGGCGCGGGAGGGGACTGAGAAGTGGTAGTTGAGCCAGGTGCCGGGGAGCCGTTTGGCGCGACCGACCTGCTGAGCCGGGGGTTTGACGGATTCCGAGTGTTCGAGAATCTGCCGATCGAACGCATCCCTCGTGCTGCCGGTGTCTACGTCGTACTTCGAGGGCTCGGCGTTGATCATCAGGCACTCGAGAGAAGTGGGGGAGGCTGGTTCAAGGGAAAGGACCCCACTGTCGACGTCGGCATCGTCGCTTAGCGCCTGATATGTCCCAGCGATGCCCTCTATATCGGTAAAGCGGATAGTGGCGTCAGCGCCGGCCGGGGATTGCAGAAGCGCGTTACGGAGCTTGCGCGCTTCGGCGAAGGGCGCCCGGTCGGGCATTGGGGCGGGCGATACCTCTGGCAGCTGTCGGATTCTGAGAGACTGAGGGTCGCTTGGGTGGAGGTACGCGATGCTTCAGCCCGAGAGGTGGAGGACGAACTCCTGACCGAGTTCTTCAACTTCTATGGTCAACTTCCTTTCGCAAACCTGCGTCGTTGAGGACAAAGCGGTTCTGCCTGCTGGGACTGCGTGCTGACTGACCGGTCGACCGATTCCCTTCGGTCGATGCTTTAGTACTGATCGTCTGGGTCCGATTGACTCGTGACGTGGCCCGCTATCCTGAAGGCCCGTGCGCAGCGTCGCGCCCGGTTGCAGGAGACAGGTGCCGTACATGCAGCAGCTTCCCACGCCCAGCAACACCCAAAATCAGCAGAACCCTCCGCCCTCCCAGCTCGACCGCATCACCGAACTTGCCGGCGACCTCGCCGGGCAGTTCGAACTGGTGCCACTCCTCGAACGCGTCCTCGGGCACGCCGCCGCCCTCCTCGATTGTGAGAGCGGCTCCATCTCGATCGTCCACGAGACCGAGGGCTACTACCGCAAGGAAGTCGATCAGGGCGTCGGCTGCCGCGAGGGCCAGACCTTCCCCCTGACTGAAGGCCTCACGGGGCAGATCGTCAAGACCCGCGGCACTGTCATCCTCGACCGCTACGCGTCTGTGCCGATGGGCCACATCGACCCGGCGGACCCTCGGTGGGGAAGTGCCGTCATCGGCGTCCCCATCACCTGGGCCGGCAGCATCATTGGCACGTTCGCCATCTTCAGTGACGGTCCAGGCCGCGTCTTCAGCCTCGGCGATGCGTCCCTCGTGGAACTCTTCGCGAACCACGCCGCCATCGCCATCATGAACTCGCGGCTCCACCAGGCCGCCGCTGCAAAGGAACGTGAGGCTGCCATCGCAGGTGAACGCGAGCGTGCCGTGCGGGAGGTCCACGAAACGATCGGCCGGTCCCTGGGCTCGCTCCTGCTGCACCTCGACCGCGCGGACAAGGCGACGCCGGGCGGCTCACCCTCCACCCAGCACATCGACTCCGCCCGGGTACTCGCCCACGAGGCGCTCTTCGAGACCCGCCGTACTGTTCTGGGACTCGGTCCCTCCAGCCTGGCCGACCGCTCACTGGAGGAAGCGGTCCGCCAGGAACTCGACCGGGTGAGCGCGAATGGTCCGATGGACATGACGCTCCTCGTGACCGGCGATCCTCACGAACTGGCGCCTGTCGTCGCCCATCAACTCTTCATGATCATCCAGGAAGCCGTGGCCAACGCGGTGGCGCATGCCTGCGCGACCGCGTGCCGGGTGGGCATCTTCTACGACACCACCGGCATCACGGCCGTCGTCGAGGACAACGGCCGCGGGTTCGAGGGCCAGGAGAACACGGACCTGAAGGGGAGCCGGCTCGGTCTGCACGGCATGGCAGCCCGGGCCCACTACCTGCGCGGCGAGCTCCACATGGAGTCCACGCTGGGCTGGGGGACGAGCATCCGAGCGCAGGTGCCCTACTCCTCGAACGGTGACGCCTCCCGCGAGCGGTGGAAGGTCCTCGTCGCCTGCACCCAACCACTTCTCCGGGCCGGGCTCGTTCGGCTGCTCGAGACATCCGAGCCGTCGGTGCAGGTACTCGGCGAGTTCGGGACGCTCGAGGACCTCGTCGAGTCGGTGTCCCTGCTGCAGCCGGACATGATCGTCCTGGACGAGCACCTGCTGTCCCGGTACGCGGAAGCCCGGGTAATGGAAACGGACACCGTCGAGCGGCCGGTGGTTGCCGTCGTCGACCATTTCGCGGACGAACTGCTGGCGGCCGCCGCGTCGTCGGGCGTGCGGGGCTTCCTTTCACTTTCTTCCACGCCGGCGGAGGTGGCGCGCGTCGTCGTCGCCGCCGCCCGCGGCGACGCTCTGCTGGACGGGGCAATGTTCACGCGGCTCACGGAGAATCGCGCGGCGGACACAAGCGAGGCGATATCACTGACGGCCCGCGAACTCGAGGTGCGTGACCTCCTGGCCGAGGGGCTGGCGGACAAGCAGATCGCGACGCGGCTCGCTATCTCGGTGAAGACGGTCGAGAAGCACGTGAGCGCCATGCTGCGGAAGACCGGGGCACGTAACCGCACGATGCTGGTGGGGCTGCGGCACCGGCATCAGGTGGCCGCGAAGTCCAAGTAGGCCTCCCATAAGTCGCAAGACGAAAGGCGCGTTGCACTCCACGAGTCCCTATCGATCTGGGGTGAATGTAGGGTAGACGCCCTTCAACAACCGGTTCCGCCCCCCGCCAAACTTTCGTTGTTCCAGGTTGTACCAGAATGCTTGACACAAGTTCCTCTCTCCGGCCATACTCAGCATCAGGAACAACTAGGAACAACAGAAATCACGCAGAGCATCAGGGGGAAGTCATGAAGTTTTACACTGCAACACTTAGCCGGAGCCAGGGCAGGGGAGGGTACTCCGTCATCTTTAGGCATCCGGTGAGGCTTGATCAGGGAACTGGAAAGCCGGGCCGTCGTGTTCGCAGGGGCCTCGGGACAGGGGACCTTGATGAGGCTACTGCCCTAGTGGCGCAGCTGAATGATCTTCTTCAGACTCCTGAGCTATGGGAACCGTCTGCTCGCAGTCGTGCTGCAGGCCAAGCAGATGAACGAGTACTGGATATTTTCTATGACGGGGTTGAAGCAACGCAGACAGACTTCGCCGCTCTGCGGGAATCGATGATCCCCTTGCCGTCGAAAGAGGAGGGGTACCGGAAGGTCCTGCTTCTTGGAACCACTGGAGCAGGAAAGACCACGGTAGTTCGTCAGCTTCTGGGAACGGATCCAGAGACTGAGCGATTTCCTTCCACGTCGACGGCGAAGACCACCGTTGCCGATACCGAAATCATCACGACCATGGGTGGTGAGTACACGGCAGCTGTAACGTTCACGCCTCGCGACGAGGTAATCGATTACCTCACAGAGAACGTGTCGGACGCCGCCCTCGCCGCGTTCAATGGCAAAAACGATCACGAAATCACCCGGCGGCTCCTAGACCACGTCAATCAGCGCTTCCGTTTCAGCTACATCCTCGGACGCACCTCAGTGCTGGAGACCGACAATGACGACGTCGACGACGATGACGACCTGGACTTGCTGGACATCGACCCCGAGGACTACGGGCATGTTGATCTGGATACCACCAACCAAGTAGTCCTTAATGCTGTGAGGTCAGTGCGGACGGTGGTGGACCGTCATGCCCAAACAATCCGCGACGAGCTCCAAGCCGGCAAGGAAGATGAGCGGGTCATCGCCGAGTACCTGGAAGAAAACCTCGACTCAGAGCTCCGGCAGACGGATGAGTTCCACAGCATTGTGGACTCCCTCATCGACGAGATCGAGAAGCGCTTTGTCACCCTTAACGTCGGACACCTCAAGAAAAGTCGGCAAGGTTGGCCAGTGAACTGGTCTTGGATGACTGAGGATCGTGAGGCCTTCATCAAAATCGTCACACGGTTCTCAAGCAACTACGCCCCGCTGTTCGGTCGACTACTTACCCCTCTTGTTAACGGAATCAGGGTCAGTGGGCCCTTCCATCCTGATTGGGCTGAGCAACCCCCGAAGCTGGTGCTCATCGATGGCGAGGGCCTGGGACACACGCCAAAATCTGCAGCAACCCTTTCGACTCACATCGTTCTTCAACTCGAGGAGGCCGACGCGATCCTTCTCGTCGATAACGCGGCCCAGCCAATGCAAGCTGCGCCGGTCGCCGCTCTGAAGAGCCTTGCCCTATCCGGCAACGCCACGAAACTGCACTACCTCTTCACACATTTCGATCAAGTGAAGGGCGACAACTTGCCGACCTTCTCGGCTCAAGAGGAACACGTCCTCGCCTCGGTCGAGAACGTGCTCGGGTCAATCGGTGACGACCTCGGCCCAGCAGCCGAACGTGTCTTGCGCGCACGCCTCGACCGAGCCCGCTTCTTTGTCGGCGGAATACATGAGCCACTCAACCGAAAAAAGAAGGTCGGAGCGCGATCGATCGCGCAATTCAACGGACTCATCGACCTCTTGAGCAACCCTGCGGCGGCTACGGAGGCAGGCCCAAGCCGCCCGGTCTTCGACCGGATGAACCTGTCCCTGGCCGTCACCGAGGCTGCGAAAAACTTCCACCGCCGCTGGAGGGGATTGCTGGGTTTGGACGTAAATCCCGACGCTCCGAAGGAGCACTGGACCCGAGTCAAAGCTCTCAGCCGGCGGCTTGCCGACGGACAAACTGACGAATACGACGATCTAAAGCCGGTAGCTGACCTACGTAACGCCCTGCAACGGCAGGTCTACCTTATGCTGCAGCAACCCGTCCGATGGCAGGGAGGAGAGCCCAGTGACGACGAACGTCAGGCAATCATTGATGAGGTCCAGAACGCGGTGACTAAGAAGCTGATGGATCTCACTCGACAGCGGCTGAAGGAAGACGTCCGCGCCGGTTGGATGGACGCATACGCTCTACGCGGTCATGGATCGACATTCGAGCGAGCTCGACTCATCGCACACGAGGTGTACGACAAAGGCGCCCCAATCCCTACAGTGAGTGCATCGCCTGATCGGAACGCCTTCATGAACGATGTTGCCTCCCTCATCTCCGAGGTAGCCGATGAATTCGACGTCGTCCTATTGTAAGTAACTTCAATGCGGGACCATCCTTAGGCAGTAGTCGCACGCTCTGTAAGGAGGGTCGGAGGCGACGGCGCTGGGTATGACGGCACGAGACCCGATCGCTGATAGGACTCCGACATGGGTGCATTGGCGTCGCCTGCCGACAGCGCCCACCGCAATGACCGATTAATGGGATTAGACCCAAGTCCAGGAGAGATGGAGGACCATTGGTAGGCAGCTTGTATGGTCGGACTGATGATGAGTGGGCGGACTTACGGGAGGCTGCTGAACGATTCCTCGTGTCTGTTGCCAGGAGCAAGGACATGACGGACTATACGTCGCTGAATCGGGCAATCACGGAGGAGACGGGACATCGGCCGTTCAACTTTGGGCAGGAGTCCGATCGAGCCGCGGTCGGTCGGCTCCTAGGGGAGATCTCCCGAGAGACCAATAATCAGCACGGAGTAATGCTCTCGGCGCTGGTCACCCACCGAGGGTCCAACGATGAAGGTGCTGGTTTTTACAAGCTCGCTGCCGAACTCGGGAAGATACCAGCGAAGCCCAACGACGATGAAAAGCTAGTGGCCTTCGTTCGCTTGGTGAAGCAGGTGCATGAGCAGTACGCACGCTAGCGCGGCTTCGAACTTTTGGAATGAGCGGCAGAGCCGGTCGGCGTACCGCACTCGGGCAGCTTCGTCGTCCCAACCCGTTCGATCGCAGCCCTCCCCGAGGAGACATCAGTGAACTTCTGGCGGGAGAGGCCGAGTTCTTTGCAGAGCTCGCCGATGTCGTGTCGAGTTCGATTATCGACGTCATCGCGAAGCGCACCTTCTGTGGCGTCATGAACGGTCGACCACCGACCCGGTCGGGCGCTCGTGCGGAGGCTAGACCGGCGACCATCCGCTCGGAGCAACTCCTGGCTTGTAACGCCGTACAACTCAGCCACGTCCTCTGGTGCCATCATCGTGCCCACCTGGTGTCCCGCTTTCCTTATTGCCCTCACGTTTCTTGGGCAACGCCGTCGTCACTTGGACGCAGAGTGAATTAGCAAGGTGGGGAAAGGTGGAGAGGTCGGACCATGGAATACCGCAAGCGGAGCGAGGATATGCCGCGAAAGTTGGCCTTGAGAGCCTTGCCAAGAGGAGGTAGGACAGTACAGTCACCAGCCGAAACGGAACGGCGCAGCCTATCGGCCAATCCGGAGGCCAGGCGTCGTACCGCTTGCGTGAAGGCCCCACCCCGGCACAGGCCGCCGTGCGAGACGCAAATGGATTTCTCAGCGAAGCAAGCTCGAAGGACAGTTACGACGACGCAGCGGCGGTGGAATCGAGGATGAACTGGGCTGTCTCCTGCGGCTGGTCCCAGTGCGGGAAGTGCCCGCAGTCCTCGAAGACGTGCAGGGTGGCGTCCGGATAAAGAGACATGGCGACGGCGGCCTCACTGAGCGGGGTGACCCTGTCCGACCGGCCCCAGCCGAACGCCAGCGTGCCCTTGATCGTCCCCCGTGGCGCGCCTGCCTGGCGGGGTCCGTGCGCGAGCGACTTACGCGCTTCGTCGAGACTGGGCGAGGTGGCGAATCCGCGGAGCTCCGTCAGGACGAGGTCCGGGTCGAGCTTCCAGGGGGCCACGGAGAACTGGGCGAGCAGCGCCGTCCGGCCCGCAGCCTGCTGGACGAGGAACGGCAGGACGGGCTGGAGGCGCCGTACCAGCGCGATGGACGCGGTAATGCTGCCGTTGAAGATGCGCACCTGCGTGTCGTTCCAGAATCCTCCGGGATCGAGGGCGACGACGTTGCCGGCGTGACCCCGCCGCGCCAGCTCGACCACGATCCGCGCACCCATCGAGCTGCCGACGATATCCGCGTCGCGCACGTTCTCCTGCTCGAGGAACTGCTCGACGGCGTCCGTGAGGGTCGCGATCGTCACCTCGCCCTCGAGCGGCTTGCTGCCGCCGAACCCGGGGAGGTCGATGGCAATGACCTCGCGCTGTTCCTGCAGCAGGGGGAGGACGAGGTCCCAGGTGCGGACGCTCGAGCCGAGCCCATGCACGAGGACGAGTGGCTTTCCGGTGCCGGTTCGTTCGATGCTCAACATGTGGGGCCTTCCGTAGCCAGCGCGAGACCCCAGTCTATGCGGGCACAGATTGCTGCAGCCGATCCCTGCAGGACGAGGGGATTCCTCTGTGAGAATGGGCGCATGAGCCAGACAGAGATCCGCCACCACCAGGAGTCCGTCACGATCCAGGCGTCGGCGGACAGCATCTACGATCTGGTCTCCGACGTCATCCGCACCGGCGAGTGGAGCCCGGTGTGTACGCGGTGCTGGTGGGAGGACGACGCCGACGCGGGCCAAGTCGGCGCCTGGTTCACAGGGCGCAACGAGCTTCCGCACCGCACCTGGGAGACCCGGTCCCAGGTCGTGGCCGCAGAACGCGGCCGTGAGTTCGCGTGGGTGGTCGGCGGCGATCGAGTCCGCTGGGGCTACACGCTGACGCCGGCCGGCACCGAGACAACTCTGACCGAATCGTGGGATTTCTTGCCGGGCGGCATCGCCATGTTCGAGGAGAAGTTCGGGGATGATGCACCCGCGCAGATCATCGATCGGACCCGGCAGGCGCTCGAGGGCATCCCGAAGACGCTCGCCGCCATCAAGCGGATCGCCGAGTCTGGCACGTCGCGTGAGGATGACCGGTCCTAGCGCGTTGTCCCTGCAGCAGGACGCGCCTCAGTAGGCGGCCGCGCCCGCCGAGGCCACTTCCTGGTCCTGCTCGATGGTGCCGGTGGAGACGCCGATGGCTCCCATGATGCTGCCGTCACGTACCAGCGGGATGCCACCGGGGAATACCGCGAGGCGGCCGCCGTGGGCGTCGCTCAGCCCGTAGATGGGACCGTCCTGCCGGGTGACGCCCTGCAGGTCGCCGGTCTCGCACTGGAACGCTATGGACGTGTAGGCCTTGTTGATGGCGATGGTGATGCTGCCGATGTTCGCGCCGTCCATCCGCACGTGCGCCTTCAGGTTCCCGCCGGCGTCGACCACGGCGATGTCCATCGGCTGGCCGATCTCGGTGGCTTTCGCCGCGGCGGCGTCGATGACGCGGCGGGCTTCCTCGGAGGTGATGGTCTCGAGCACTGATCCCTGGGGCATGGAGTGTCCTTCGTCGTCGAAGTGTTGGCCGGAACGGCCGCGCCCCACTCAACCATCGACGTCGGCGCCTGGCGAGGTGGTGATTACCCCCAGGGGTAGGGCGGGAGAACCCCCATACCCAGCGCGGCCTCGCCCACCTAGCGTGGGGGTAAGCCTGACCAGGAGGAATCACCATGGCCGTTGTACCGCTGAAGGACATCGTCGACCCGGCATTCGAGGCACGCTACGGTGTGCCCGCCATCAACATCTTCAATGACCTGACCATGGAGGGCGTCCTTGCCGGTGCCGTGGAGGCCAATTCGCCAGTGATCCTGCAGACCTCGGTCAAGACCGTGCGGAGCATCGGGTCCCGCGTGCTCTTCGACATGTGGCAGTCGATGACGCGGGGGATCGAGGTGCCCGTCACCCTGCACCTGGACCACTGCCCGGACCGCGATGTCGTCACCGAATGCCTCAAGGCCGGCTGGAACTCGGTGCTCTTCGACGCGTCCAACCTCCCGGTCGAGGAGAACCAGCGGCAGACCATCGAGGTGGTCGCGGAGGCCCGCAGCTACGGCGCCCAGGTGGAGGGCGAGATCGAGGCCATCACCGGCGTCGAGGACGATCACGGCTCCGACGAGGTCTCCAAGCAGCAGAGCCTCGAGGTGGCGCTCGCGTTCATCGACGCCACCGGGATCGACGTCTTCGCCCCCTCGATCGGCAACGCCCACGGCAGCTACAAGGCGGCACCCGTGCTCGACGTCGAACGCGTCACGCAGATCGTCGAGGCGCGGAACGTGCCCATCGCCCTGCACGGCGGCAGCGGTCTGAGCGCCGAGCAGTTCGCCGACCTCATCGCCCGCGGCTGCGCGAAGGTCAACATCTCCACGGCGCTCAAGGAGACGTACATGCAGTCCAGCCTGGCGTTCCTCAAGCAGGCCGAACAGAACAGCAAGTGGGATCCGCCATCGCTGTTCAAGCACACGCGGGCCGACGTCGTCGCGATGGTCACAGACCTCTGCGCCCAGTTCGGCAGCGCGGGCAAGGGCGGCCTCTGACCATGCCGGCCCTGATCTTCGACTGCGACGGCGTGCTCGCCGACACCGAACAATACGGCCACCTCCCCGCCTTCAACCAGACCTTCACAGACTTCGGTGTCCCCGTGCAGTGGAGCGTCGAGGAGTACGCCGAGAAGGTGAAGATCGGCGGCGGCAAGGAGCGCATGCGCAGCATCCTCACACCGGCGCTAGCGCTAAAGCTGGGCCTGAATGACGGCGCCGCCATTGATGCGGCGATCCTCTCCTGGCACAAGCGGAAGACCGAGGTCTACAAGGGACTCGTCGAGAGCGGCGTCATGCCGGCGCGGCCGGGCATCGCGCGCATTGTGCAGGAAGCGCACGACGCCGGGTGGACGCTCGCCGTTGCCTCCACCTCTGCGGAGCCCGCGGTTCGCGCTGTCCTCACGCACGCCGTCGGGGATGATCTGGCCGCGCACTTCTCCGTCTTCGCCGGTGACGTGGTGCCCGCCAAGAAACCGGCGCCGGACATCTACCTGCTGGCACTGTCCGAGCTTGGGGTGTCGGCGGATGACGCGATCGTCGTCGAGGACAGCGGCAACGGGCTCCGGGCCGCGGTCGGGGCCGGACTGCGCACTGTGGTGACCGTCAGTGGCTTCACCCACGAGGAGGACTTCACGGGGGCGTCCCTCGTGGTCAGCTCCCTCGGGGATCCCGACGGAGAGCAGGCGGAGGTCCTCGCCGACCCGTACGGCGCTGGCCCGTCCGGCATCGTCACCCTCGCAACTCTGCAGAAACTGCTGTCCACACCCGCCCCTAATTCCGCGACCACCGAAACGGAGAACCCATGAGCGCCACCGACCTCGCCGACGTCGAGTACGTCGTCCACTCCCTGGCGCAGACCGCCGTCGATAAGGAGAAGGAGTTCGGTGACCTCGACGCCGTCGTGGGCGACGGCGACCTCGGCTACTCCCTCGCCCGTGGCTTCGAGAAGGTCCTGGCGGACTGGGACTCGTTCAAGCGGGACGACGTCGCCACCTTCCTGCAGCAGATCGCGCTCGCCATCTCCAGCAGGATCGGCGGGACGTCCGGGCCGCTGTGGGGGACGGCGTTCCTGCGGGCCTCTGCGGCAGCGAAGACGACGGACACGATCGACGGCACTGCCGTCGTCGCCATGCTGCGTGGAGCCACCGACGGCATCAAAGCCCGCGGCAATGCGGACCTCGGTGACAAGACCCTTCTCGATGCCCTGATCCCGGCAACCGACGAGCTCGAACGGCAGCTGGCGGCGGGCGCATCGCCCGAGGAGTGCCGTGCGGCCTTCGCGGCGAAGGTCCGCGAGTGCGCGGATGCGACGTCGACCCTCGAGGCTCGACGCGGCCGCGCCAGCTACAGCGGGGAACGCAGCATCGGGTCCCCGGACGCCGGGGCGGTGGCGGTCGCGATCATCGCGGAGCGCATCGTCGCCGACTGGCCCTGAACGTACTGCTAGCCCAACTCATCCCTACTCACAACGACGTGGAGCCCTCATGAAGAAGTTCGTCAATGATCCGCAGCAGTTCGTCCCGGAGATGCTCGAAGGCCTGGCGCTCGCGAACCCGGACACGCTGAAGTACGTGCCGGAGTACAACCTGATCATGCGCGCCGACGGTCCGGACCAGAACAAGGTGTCGATCGTGCAGGGCTCCGGGTCGGGGCACGAGCCGGCGCACGTCATGATCGTGGGGAAGGGCATGCTCGACGCCGCGTGCCCGGGTGACGTCTTCGCTGCGCCTCCGTTCGACTACGTGTACGAGACGACCAAGCTCATGGCCTCGCCCAAGGGCGTGCTGTTGCTGGTTAACAACTACACGGGCGACAAGATGGTGTTCGAGATGGCGCAGGAGATGTCCTCGGCCGAGGGAATCGAGGTGAAGACGCTGTTCATCAACGACGACGTCTCCGTGGAGGACTCGACCTACACGATCGGCCGCCGTGGCGTGGCCGGCAACTTCTTCGTCATCAAGGCCGTGGCTGCGGCTGCCGACCGTGGGGCCGACCTCGACGAGGTCATCCGTATCGGCGAGAAGGTGAATTCCGTGACCCGCACCATGGGGGTTGCGCTGACCGCGTGCACCCCGCCGGCGAAGGGCAGCCCGCTGTTCGAGCTCGGCGAGGACGAGATCGAGATGGGCGTCGGCATCCACGGCGAGCCCGGGCGTCGTCGGGCGAAGATGATGACCGCCAACGAGATCGTCGAGGAACTCCTCGGCCCGGTGGTGAAGGACCTGCCGTTCGGCGACGGCGACCGCGTGGCCCTCATGGTCAACGGCCTCGGTGGTACCCCGATCAGCGAGCTGTACCTGCTGTACGGGCAGGCGCACAAGCGCCTCGCGGAGCAGGGCATCAGCGTGGGCCGCAGCTATGTGGGGGAGTACTGCACGTCCCTGGACATGGCCGGCGCATCCATCACGCTGGTGAGGCTCGACGACGAGATCGAGTCACTGCTCATGGATCCGGCGGAGATCCCGATCCGCGTGTTCTAGATTCACGGCGTACGACGGCGGGTCGCTCACCTCTCGGTGGGCGGCCCGCCGTTTTCAGCAGGCATTCAAGGTGTCATTGACCATCACGACCGATGAGAAGATGTAACCTGACGACGAGCTCCCAGGGTCTGACGGTTGGAGCGGGCATCGAACCATCTCTATGGGGGCACTCCTTGGATCCACTCGGCGGCATGAGCCTCGGCGCCCTGCACATCCTCACCTGGATAGCACCTGCCGTCGTCGCGTTGGTGGCGGGTGTCCTGCTTCGACGCAGCTTCCACTGGATCGCGGTCGGTGCCGTTCTGCTCTTCGCCGCACTCAACGCGGCTGCTGGGATCTACGTGCTGAACCACTTCAGTGAGCCGAGGTGGTCGCCGGAAGGAAATGCACCCCTGAGTGCTCCGTCGCTCTCCGAGACACCGATGGTGGGTGAGTTCCTGGTGCCACTGGACTCCGCGCTGGAAGGAGTAGTCGGCGGGGTGAACGACTTCCGGGCGTTCCAGCAGGCCCTCCCCATAGCGCTGGACTTCCTTGCCACCTCCGGCTGGGCCTTGCTGGTGTCATTCCCCCTGGTCATCCTCGCCGCGTGTGTCAGCTTCGCTAAGGCTCGACGTCGGAAGGCTGAATTCACGAAGTATCGTGCCACTGTCGATGCGCTCAAGGACGAGCTCGAGCAGGTCAAGCGTCAGATCGCGGCCGGATACCCCATCCATCCGGCACGTTCCGTGGATGCACGGGCTCACCGTCCGACGAGCCCGGAGGCCTAAGCCTGATTGTGTGTTCAGGCCGGCCCGGTTGCCGGTGGCTTCGGCCTGCTACTGCCCCTCCCGCGGATCAGAACAACCACCGTCGGGGCCACTCCGGGAGCGGGCCGCGGTGTCGAGCAGCTTGACCACTTCGTCGTCCTCGGTGGCTGAGAAGTCGTTGTAGTAGCTGCCCACGGCCTCGAATCTCCGCGGTGAAACCAGGCTCACGATTTCGTCCGCCTCCGTGAACGAGGCCACAGTCGATGCCGGCGCGACTGGTACCGCCAGGATCACCCGTGCCGCGCCGAGTTGCTTGGCTACTTGGCACGCTACGCGCGCAGTGGAACCGGTGGCCATGCCGTCGTCCACGACGACGACGATTCGCTCGCGGACATCTGTCCGGATTCTTCCCCGTCGGTACCGGGTCCGGCGCTCCTCGAGGAGCTGACGTTCTTTCGTCTCGATCGTTTGCAGGTCCTCCTCCGTGACAGCAGCCTGCGAAAGGATGTGCGCATCGAGGACCCGGGTGCCGCCCTCCCCAATGGCGCCCATGGCAAGCTCTGGCCGGAAGGGAACCCCCAGCTTCCGCACCACGATCACATCCAGCGGCGCGCCAAGGGCTTTCGCCACCTCGAAGGCAACCGGAACACCGCCACGGGGCAGACCGAGCACCACCAGGTCCTGACCCCGTAGCCCTGCCAGCCTTCGCCCCAACCGCCGTCCGGCGTCGGCCCTGTCCACGAAGGTTCTGGACTTTTTGCTCGGCACGCTGCACTCCTCGGGTGGTTGGTGCTTTTATCCGGCGTCTGCACCCTTCACCGTGGTTCACAGCGTGTCGGGAATGACACGTCCCGGGAAGAGCGTGGCGTACTGCTTCCGATAGAGCCTGCGCCCTACGAGGCGGTAGGCGAGACGGACCGGCGGCGGAATCTCCTTGAAGAACTCCTCGCGCTCGCCGGGCGGATTTGTGGCCAGTACCATCCCGAGGTATCCGACCAGGAACTTCTTGTCGAACGTCTCCACCCCGTGCTTCCCGATCTCCTTCCCCTCCTTCTCGGTCATCACTCTGTCCACAGCGGGCATCACCTCGGTGACCTCACGGCGCAGGTGCACCTGGAGGACGGTCGACAGCTCCTCGTACCGATCAGCGAGGTCTGCTCTGACGCTTGCGTCGGCTGTCTCCATCCAGCGCAGGCGAACCGGCTCGATGCTCTCGAGCCGTTGGGTGACCTGCCTGTGCTGCTCGAGCATCAGCTCGACGTGCAGCGCGCACCCCGGTGCTCTTTCGGCCAGCCGCGGGTACATGAGGAGGTCCTCGCCTTCGTGATGCACATGGAGCACCTTGTCGAAGTTCCCCAGTACTTCGCCGACGTATGCGGCGCGGTCAGTGTCGCCTGGCTCGGCGGATCTCACCAGCCCGGGCGCCTCGTCGTACGCCCACAGGAAGAAGCGGTGGATACGCCGCATGCTCGCCGATCCGTTGCAGAGAATGGGCCCTGATGGCACTGGCGCTGCGGTCTCGCCGGGTCTCATAGTGAAGAAGTCAGTCATGGGATTGCCCCTCATGGAATTGGTCGAGACCAAGCTCCTCCCCGGCTGAAGCATAGGCTTCGCCCCCGCTCTCGACAATGGCTCTTCAACACTCGCCGCTCATGGACCCAGCGGAGGTTTCGATACGTACGCTTCAAAAGCACAGTGCACGACAGCGGGCCGGTCGCATTCGGACGGTCGGCCCGTTTCTGCAGCACTAGACCTCTGACAAATCACGCCGATCCCCGATGACGGGTGTCTGAGCGGATGTGTCGAACCCGTCAACGCCATGACGAACCACTGGGCCACGGTGTCGCTGACCATCCCGACCGATGAGGACATATAGCCTTACGGCGGTGTGTCAGCGCTCGGGCTCCTGACACGCATTCAATTCTTCTATGGGGGTACTCCTTGGATTTACTGGGCAGCATGAGCCCCGACGCACTTCGCGCCTTCTCATGGATTGCAGCCGCCGCCATTGTGTTGGCGTTCGGGTTGTGGCGTCCGCGCAGCCTGCACTGGATTGTGCTTGGCGCGGTTCTGATCTTCGCCGCGTTCAACGCAGCGGCCGGAATCTACGTCTTGAGTACCTTCAGCGATTCGCGGTGGTCCCCGGATGGAGGGGCACCGTTGAGCGCTCCGTCGCTCTCCGAAACGCCCCTCGTGGGGGAGTTTCTGGTGCCACTTGACTCCGTTATGGAAGGAGTAGTGGGAGGGGTGAATGACTTCCGCTCATTCCAACAGGCACTTCCCATCGCGCTGGACTTCCTTGCCACTTCTGGGTGGGCATTGCTGGTGTCATTCCCGCTGGTCATTCTTGCCGTTGGTACTAGCTTCCTTACCGCGCAGCGCCGGAAGGCGGACTTCAGGAAGTACCGCGCAACTGTCGATTTGCTCAAGGAGGAGTTGGAGCAGATCAAGCGGCAGATTTCATCAGGGAGTGGCGGCGCTACGGCGCTCACCGTAGGGGGTAGCGGTACTGACGCGCGGTCCAGCCGGACGAACCGAGGATGATGCGGGTCGGAAGCTATATGTCCCCGCGTTCTCATCTGTAACACTCGACACCGGGCCGATCGCCTTTGCATGCACGGTCCGCCGTTTCGTGCCTCACACGTCATTTGAGGCAAAAGGTCCCTGCGCAGTATTAGGGTGAAGCAACCATTCAACGCAGGGGGATTTGTGGAATTTGCAGAACGATTGACAGCGCTGGCCGCGAAGGTGCGGCAGCAGAGGTCTCAGATCGAAACTGAAGAGGCAACGAAAAACGCTTTCATCATGCCGTTCATCTCGACCATCCTCGGGTACGACGTCTTCAATCCTCTGGAGGTGGTGCCGGAGTTCACTGCCGATGTTGGTGTGAAGAAGGGCGAGAAGATTGACTACGCGATCATGCACGGCGGTACTGTGCAGATCCTTATCGAGTGCAAGAAGTCAAAGGAACCGCTGAAAATCGAGCATGCGTCCCAGCTGTATCGATACTTCGCTGTCACCAATGCGCGGATCGCCATTCTGACGAACGGCGAAGTGTACGAGTTCTTCACGGACCTCGACGCGCCGAACCGCATGGACGCCAAGCCCTTTCTGGTGCTGGACCTCAATGACATCGACGAGACACTGATTCCTGAGCTGATGAAGCTTACGAAGGACGTTTTCGATCTCGACTCGATCATCAACGCCGCAGGCGAGTTGAAGTACATCGGTCAGATCAAGCGAACGTTGGCATCACAGTTCAAGGAGCCGGACGCTGAGTGGATCAAGGCCCTCACCATGCGGGTGTATGACAGCGGCGCATACACGCAGAAGGTGCGCGAGCAATTTACTCCGCTGGTGACGAAAGCGACGAAGCAGTTCCTCAACGAGCAAGTGAACGAACGGCTGAAAGCGGCTCTCGGCGCCCCCAATTTCCCGATGGCCAGTGACTCGGTGATCGCCGCGACCGTCACGAGTGAGCAGGCCGTGGAAGATGACCTAGCTGAAACAGGAGTGGAGACGACGCTGGAGGAGATGGAGGGCTTCCAGATAATCCGGGCCATCGTCTGCAACGAGGTTAAGCCCCTACGCGTTGTCCACCGCGACGCGAAGTCCTACTTCGCAGTGCTGCTCGATGACAACAACCGGAAGCCGATTGCCCGATTGCACTTCAACAGGGTTCAGAAGTACCTAGGCGTCTTCGACGACCAGAAGGCTGAGCAGCGCATCCCCATCAGCTCGCTTGATGAGATCTACGAGCACGGAGATACCCTCCGATCCAGCGTCAGAGCGTATCTCGCGGCTGGCTGATTGCCTGCTGTTCTTCCGCTGCATCGAGTTCTTTGCGCTGTTCATCCTTCGTCCGCTTGATCCACTTTGGACGTGAGAATTCAATGTCCCGCAGCTTCTGTACCTGGGGTTTCGCCTTGCCCACGGCCCCAGGTACAGAGCTCGCGGCAGTACCAACAAGCTGTCGAGTTTGAGCTGTGAGGTCAGTGAAGGATTTCCGCCACGACTCGCGTTCGACAGCTTCATAGACGAGATCCTCAAGCCCGTAGATGGTTGCAAACTTGGCAACGGTCTGCTGAATAGCTTCGGCAGCGTCCAACGTGGACTTGCTCCGGAGAGGACTAACGACCCTAGAGAAGTCATTTATGGTTGCGGTGCTGCTGACGGTGTCATTGAGTTTTTGGAGGCGCTCAGCAGTGAATCCATGGCGGCGCGCTGTCGCATGCTCAATGGCTCGAACGTGGTGCTCGATCTCGTGGGGCTCAGACTTTGCCACATGAGCGATCTCCAGAGCATCAAATCGGTCTTGGTTAGCCTGGCACGCAGCTAGAAGGACCAGCCACGACTGGATTTCTGTACGACTTGCGAGCTTGATTGCGTCCGCTCGCTCGGCTGTACTGCCGGTGGTTAACGAATCAACAATCACGTCAAGCTGATTGAGCGCGTAGGAGGTTGACTGAGCCAACGATGTGCTGTGGCCGGACACCTGTGCCCAGGTCGTCTCGCTCACCCGGCCAGTCTCTTCGTATAGCGCGTACGCCTTCTCCAATACGAGCGTGACACCCTGCACGTCTCCCAGCGCCTGCGCCCTGTTATCCGACAACAGTCTGTCGAGCTTGACGTCCATGGCTTCGACGAGTTGTTCGAGGTCAGCGAGAGCAGCTTTCAGTGCGGCGGCTGCGCTGAGCGCAGCTACATTGGACATAGCCATGGGATTTAGCTGAGTCGGCTCGAACTTCGCTGTAGACGCGATACGGCCCTTCGCTCCTCGGATGATTCCGGCTACGGGACCGTCAGGATTGAATTTCTTGTATTTCGCAAGGAGTTGAGCGGAGTCTGTAGTCAGTGTGAAAGTGGTACCAACGGCGGAGGACCCAGTAAGGGCACTGAGGCCGGCAGCGGCTGCGACGGCGTCTATAGTCGCTCGCTTGGCCTTCTGTGCCAACTCGGGACGAATAGCCAGTTCCTGCATGAACCTCTGCACGATATCCGCGCTGCCGGCGACGGCGACTTCGTTTCCAGTTATGACCAGTCCGAGTTCTTGGTTCTCTAGCTCCATGCCTTCATCTAAGCAGAAGCACGCCTTTTAACCTGTCGATAAACTGACACGCCTGCGGGATAGCAGGCCATGTCGATTTGACGGGCCGCCGCTGGGAGGGGGCAAGGCGCCCCACAACCGTCAGTCCCTCCCGCAGTTCCTACTCCGGAGAGTTGAGGGCAGTCCTGCACTGTGCGAGAACACGTTCCACCTGCTCCAGGCGTCGATAACTATTCGTCGCCGCCACGCAGCACATCGACGTGCACGTGATCCAGGTGCCGCAGGATCTCATTGGCCGGAGCCGGCGCGTCGTAGGGGTGCCACTGCCCTTGAGCGATGCGCGCACTCCAAAACTGGTCGTCGAAAATGACGTACTGGATGTCCAGGTCCTCGGCATGGGCCACCAGCCAGTGGGACAGCATCCACCCCTCGCGCCGGTTCTCCTCGGTCACCGGACGGAAGAACACATCGATGGCCCGCCCGTCGTAGTGCGTGGATTCCTCTCCGTGTCCCTGCCCTACGCTGCCCGGCGCAAAGCCTCCGAGGCTCTGGTCGCCGAACACCTCCATCATCTCCGTCCGCACCTGCTCAGCGCGGGGAGTCAGGCCGGAGGCAGTCATCTCCTCTATTTTCAAAGCGTCATCGACCGAACCCCTGCAGCTCAGCGCCGGCCCTGCATCGCCGGACGGTCCCTCCGCCAGGACTTGCAGGACGGCCTTGTCGATACCCGCGGTGTCCGCAGACTCCGCGCCGCGTGCTCGGAGCGCCACCGCCGTCGTCGCCATCTTCGCCTCCTCGCGACCGAGCCCGATCTCACCGTCCTGCGTCTGTACGACGCACTCCGGACCTATCAGGAGCGACTCGCTGCCGGAGCGCAGGCTGCTGAGGAGGCTGGGCCCTATGACCGACAGCACCGCAGCGAGCGCGCCGAGCAGGAGGACAGTGAGGAACACACGGGCCGGACGGCGTCGATTCCTGGAAGCTGTGCTGCCGGTCAAGTGCGCTGCCCGGGAGAACTCGGTCGGGCGATGAAAGGCGTAGGTTCACCGGTCGATTCACGTCTGCAATTGACTACCGCGGCGGACTTGCTCACGACGACCGATCCTTCCCCGTTGGGGCGCGTTCCCCTCTCGGAGAAGTGCAACATGCCATTCAGAGAGTTAATCGACGGTCAGCGTCAGTAGTTCCCTCGGTGGGCCGACGCAGCGGTCGCCCTGCATCGGTCTGGCGATCCCAGCACAGTCGGTTGCGGCTCCAAGGGCTGGGAGCCCGTCCGACGAACCGATCGGGTTATCGGACTCAGCAGGGGCGGTAGGTCTTGCCACCGGGTGCATAACAACGAGGACCGGTGTAGCCCGGATAAGGATCCTGAGCTGCCGGGGGAGCAGGTGGGACGTAGGGCGCAGCGGGCGGGATATAGGGCTCCGGTACGGGCGGAAGGTTCCGAATCCGCTCCTGCTCTGCGGCTGCTGCCGCTTCGGCGGCCAGACGGCTCGCCTCAGCACGAGCGTTTGCTTCTGCCTGGATACGCTCGGCCTCGACGCGTGCGGCTTCTACGGCTTCAGCCTGAATTCGTTCGGCCTCGACCCGAGCAGCTTCCGCAGCCCTGGCGGCTTCTGCTTCGGCCGCTGCGGCTTGGGCTGCCTTTTCCGCTTCGACGCGTTTGCGTTCGGCGGTGGCCTCGGCTTCTTTGAGAGCTGTGGCTTTGGTGTTGGCGGTTGTCAGAGACTGCTCGCCCCGCGCGATCTGCTTGTCGAGGTCGCGCATCATCGCGGCTGTGCGATCGGCTCCGAGTGCAAGAACGCGGACGGTGTCCTTGCCTGCCTCAAGGGCTTCCCGTGCGGCCTTCGCAGTGGTCAGGGCGGCGAGGATGCCAGCGGCAGTTGCAGCGGCCGCTGCTCCCGTCTCCCCAACCGGTGCCTCGGTTGCCGCGGCGAGGGTTTCCATGGCATCAGTCACCTCCGCCGGAAGGGTGCAGCCCGCGGCGGAGTCGAGTAGTCCGACGCCCTGAATCGTGGCCTCGTTGTAAGCCGCTTGCACCTCGTCGTAGTACTTCTTGTTCGGCTCGATGAGAACGGGTACGCCCAGGCCCACCCGCGCGAGCTCCGCATTGACCAGGGTTTGGTCCTCGAGAAACACTGCGGCGAGCACGCGGTCGTATTTGTCCGTCCGCTCGACGTCGAAGTCCAACGCAACCTTCGTTCCGGGCGGAGTCAGCGATTCGAGCTTTTGTGTGGCCTCCGGGCCGAGGCACTCGACGGGCTTGTCGGGGTGCTTCGTCTCAGGCGTATCCACGTTCAGCAGACGTACGGTCTGGTCCGCGTTGTCGAAATTGATGACGAGGGTGTCGCCGTCCACGACCCGCACCACGGTGCCTGGCTGGTACTCGATTGTCGTACTGCCTGCCGCTGCACTCGACTGGTCAGGGGCGGTGCAGCCCGTCAGGGTCGAGGCGAGGACCGCCGCGGTGAGGATGGTCGCCGGTGCGAGGCGGCGGAAACGAGCAGGATTCATCGGCCTTTTTCTACGGGTACGAATACGGTGCTGGAGCGGGTGGGTCAGATGGGAGCATCTGCCGCTACCGCTCGAAGGGAGTGCCACCTAATGCGGATGTGCCTTCCAGGCCTGATGCAGGTTCTTCGGAACAAGCGCGTTCCCGTGAAGGATGACATCAAAGACTTAGCACAGATCCATACCTCTACGAATTGAGCCACAGAGCGTGACAGATTCTGCGCGGCCGAGCGGTTAGCTTCGTCGGATCGATGGATCCCCGAGTTGATCAAGGATTGGTGCCTGTCAGTCGGCCCAGCCCCTTGAACCAATCCGACCATCCAAGTCGAGGAAGGCACCCAGCTCTGCCGATCCTGAGCGAAAGCTGAGCTTGCGTGGCGTCACATACGGACTGGTCGATCGACCATCGCAGGCAGTTCAGATCCTTGTGATGTCTACACGTAAACTTCCCCAAGACACTGCATCAACCCCGGGGGCTCTCCATCAATTCTTCATTCCGTCCGCCTGCCCAAAATTCGTCATCGACGATCAAGCTGGAGGTGCGGCGCTCGACGGCTATCATCGCCGGTCTCGCCCTGTTCCTCGTCGTCATCGGCCTCATCACCAATGGCCTCAGCGGGGCGCTCATCATGGCGGCGACATTCGCACTCTTTACGGGGCTCTACACGCTCCTGACCAACCGCCCGTCGTGGGCACGCCTGGCCGGACGCAAGGCCGGGGCCATCACTGCGGGAGCTGCCGTCGTCGCCCTCCTCATCGGCGGCTCCATCGCACCCACGGACGACACCGTCCCCACAGCCGTCGCCGAACAGGCAACCGAACAGGCCGAGCCCGCCAGCGAACCCAGCACGAGCGCGCCGTCCCCGACAACAACCGCTTCTGCAACGCCAACGCCTACCGCAAAACCGACACCATCGCCCAAGCCCAGTGCAACGCCGTCGGACGTCGCTCCACTCGACTCCGATGCCGTCGAGGACGCGGCCGGGACGCCACGTGCGCCGTCGAGCCAGCCGGCCGCCAACACCACGGCCCTCGTGGTGCTGGAGACCCTGCCCATCAAGGGGCGTGCGCCGAAGACAGGCTATGACCGCGAGAAGTTCGGGCAGGCATGGGCCGACGTCGACCACAACGGCTGCGACACCCGCAACGACATGCTGAATCGCGACCTGACGGAGATCGCCTATGTGAACTCGGTGCCCTGCAAGGTGCAGTCCGGGGTGCTCGATGATCCCTACACCGGGACCGTCATCCCGTTCCTGCGCGGAGAGGCGACGAGCAGCGACGTGCAGATAGACCACGTCGTCGCCCTGTCCGACGCGTGGCAGAAGGGTGCGCAGCAGTTGACCTTCGACCAGCGCGTCGCCTTCGCGAACGACCCGCTGAACCTGCAGGCCACCGACGGGCCCACGAACCAGCAGAAGGGCGACGGCGACGCCGCCACCTGGCTGCCGCCGGACACGTCCTACCGCTGCGAGTATGTCGCTCGGCAGGTCTCGGTCAAGGCGACCTACACCCTGTGGGTGACGCAGGCCGAGCACGACGCCATGGCCCGGATCCTGTCCGACTGCAACGGCATCCTCGCCCCGACCAACCAGATGGCGCCGTCCGTCACCCAGCCCCCTGCACCGGTGGAGACCGAGGCGCCCGCGCCCGTCGTGCCGGAGCCTGTCGCCCCACCTGTCGTTGAACCGGCTCCTGTCGCACCTCCGGTCGTCGAGCCCGTACCCGTGGCACCCGCGCCGGTAGCACCTGCTCCTGTAGCTCCGGCACCGGCACCGGCGCCGGCGCCGGTCTACGCCAACTGCTCGGAAGTCCGTGCCGCCGGTGCGGCCCCGATCGTCGCAGGCTCACCTGGCTTCCAGCCGAAGTTCGACCGTGATGGCGACGGAATCGGCTGCGACAGCTAGTAGGACCCATGAGAGGGAACAACGGCGGGGCAGTCACGAACAGTGGCTGCCCCGCCGTCGTTGTGGCGTCTTAGCGCGATGCAACCCGCTAGGTCAGGCCGGGATATCGATGCTGACGATGCGGTCGTCACCCGGACGCGGCTCGCTCCGTCCATTGGTGTTGTTGGTGAGCACCCACAGGCGTCCGTCCGGCGACTCGATCACCGCCCGGAGCCGGCCGTACTCACCCACTAGGTACTCGGTGCCGGTGGTGGGATCGCCCACGGGTACGGCACGCAGCCTCGCACCGCGCAGATTGGCGATGAAGACCGTGTCCTCGACCACCGTGATCCCGCTCGGACTCGCCTCGGACGGGCTCCACTGCTGGACCGGATCGACGAATCCCTCTTCCTCGGCGATGCCCTCGACGACCGGCCAGCCGTAGTTCTCACCGGCCTCGATGACGTTCAGTTCGTCCCACGTGTTCTGCCCGAACTCACTGGCGAACATGGTGCCGTCCGCCGCCCAGGCAAGACCCTGAACGTTGCGGTGACCATAGCTGAAGACGAGGGATCCGGGGTAGGGGTTGTCCGCGGGGACCTCGCCGTCCGGCGTCATGCGGAGGATCTTTCCCCCCAGGGAGTCGAGGTCCTGCGCCCTGTCCGGTTCGCCGGCGTCGCCCACCCCGGCATACAGCATGCCGTCCGGCCCGAAGGCGATGCGGCCGCCGTTGTGGATCCTGTTCGAGGGCAGCTCGTCGACGAGGGTCTCCGCGTCCCCCAGGGTCAGGGAACCGGGACCGCCGTCGAGCGTCAAGCGCTGTATCCGGTTCCCGTCCGTACCGGTCGAGTAGGCATACAGGCGGTCCTGGTCGTCGACGGCGAGACCGAGCAAGCCACCCTCTCCGCCGTGTCTCACGCCTTCGACCGTGCCGACCTCCCGTCGATTGCCTGCATCATCGAGTTCGAAGATCCGTGCGGTGTCCCGCTCGCTGATGAGGAGGGTGCCGTCGAGGAACGCCATGGACCACGGCAGGGCCAGACCTGTGGTGATATCCCGTGCGCCGGCCGCTGCGTTCACGCCGACGTCGGGTCCCGACGTTCCATCGGTGGAGTTCCCGGACGGGTCGGCACCGCTGCTCGTCGTGCAGCCGGTAACCAGGGTGGCGACGACGAGACCGACGAAACCGGCGTGGGGGATCTGTCTCAGCATGCTCGGCTCTTTTCAGTGGGGTCGCTCAGCAAAGCCCGATGTCATGCTGAACGATCCAGTTGTCCGGAAGTGCCCGGCACCCCGACGCGCTGCCCGCGACGGCGCATTCCTGGTTGTCCTCGAAGGCCAGGAACAATCGTGGCAGAGTGACGAGCATGCGCCACACGCCCTCTTTCGTCCTGTCCGATGTCGGCGAGGTCAAGCGACTCGTCCGGGAGAATCCGTGGGCGACCATCGTGTCCTCACCCGCCGGCGGTCTCGTTGCGTCCCACTACCCGGTCGTCCTTGAAGAGACTGCTGATGACACCATCAGCATCGTCAGTCATGTCGGTCGCCCCGACGAGCGGCTGCATGAACTCGGCGACCACGAGGTGCTGCTGATCGTCCAGGGACCGCATGGCTACATCTCGCCGGGCTGGTACCCCAGCGACCAGATCATCCCGACGTGGAACCACGTCACGGCCCACCTGTACGCGACGCCAGAGATCCTGTCCGACGAGGAGAACTTCCTGGTGCTGGGAAAGCTCGTCGACCACTTCGAACGCGTCATGCCGGAGCCCAGCTCACTGACCCTGGATCCCGAGGGATCGCGCCGCGTCGCCCAGGGAACAGTAGGCATCCGCCTGCGCGTGACCCGCTTCGACGCCAGGCTGAAGCTCAGCCAGGACAAGGCGCCCGCAGTGAGGGAGCGCATCATCGACGAGCTCGAGCACGGCGAGCACTACCCCCAATCGGCCCTCGCCCGGGAGATGCGGCGGGTCCAGGGATGAGGAGCGAGATGAGTGACGTCCTGCTCCGCTCCGCCCGGCTGGTCGGGACGGCGGGGGATCCGCTCGACATCCTGGTCGAGAACGGGATGATCACGGCTATCGGTGAATCCATTCGTTCCGGTGCAGCCCAGGTCGTGGATGCCGGCGGACGATGGGTGACACCGGGCCTGTGGGACTCACACGTGCACATGAGCCAGTGGGCCCTCATGCGACAGCGCCTCGACCTGTCCTCGGCGGCATCTGCCGCCGAGGTGGCGATGCTCGTGGCCGAACGCCTGCGTGCGGCACCACCTCCCGCCGGGCAGCCCCTGATCGGCTACGGCTTCCAGGACGGACTGTGGCCGGATGCACCGTCAGCAGGGCTGCTCGACGCCGTCAGCGCCGACGTGCCCGTTGTCCTGGTGAGCAAGGACCTCCATGCCGCGTGGCTCAATTCCCGGGCTCTCGCCCAGCACGGTCGCGCCGGCCATCCCACGGGGTTGCTGCGCGAACAGGCCGCCTTCGACGTCAACACACGCATCAGCGCGGTTCCCGACCAGCACCTCGACGCCTGGGTCGCCGATGCGGTCGACGCTGCGGCCGCCCGGGGTGTTGTCGGCATCGTCGACCTCGAAATGACGCTCTCCCTCGACCGATGGACCCACCGTGTCGCTAGCGGCACTCGCGGCCTGAGGGTGCGGGCCGGTGTGTATCCGCAGGATCTCGACGCCGTCATCGCGAGGGGGTTGCGCACAGGCGACGTCATCGACGGTACCGATGGCTTGGTCACGATGGGACCGTTCAAGATCATCACCGACGGCTCTTTGAACACCCGGACCGCGTTCTGCCACGACCCATATCCCGGGCTCGAGGGCGCAGACGAAGGGCACGGGATCTCCATCGTGGACGGGAACGACCTCGTCGGCTATCTCCGCCGCGCGTCGTCGGCCGGGCTCGTCCCCGCGGTCCATGCCATCGGCGATGCCGCGAACTCTCTCGCGCTCGACGCGTTCGAGGAAGTCGGCTGTGGCGGCAGCATCGAACATGCTCAGCTCGTCCATGAGAAGGACTTCCGGCGATTCGCGCGGCTGGGGATCACGGCGAGCGTCCAACCGGAGCACGCGATGGATGACCGTGACGTCGCGGACCGCTACTGGCCCGGGCGGACGCACAGGGCCTTCGCCTTCGCGAGCCTGGTAGCAGCAGGAGCGAGGATCACCCTCGGCTCGGACGCGCCCGTCGCCCAGCTCGATCCATGGGTCTCGATGGCCGCCGCCGTGTCCCGTGCGCGTGACGGTCGGGAAGCATGGCACCCGGAGCAACGCGTTCTGTCCTCGGTGGCCCTCGCAGCGTCCACCGACGGGCGTGCGACGCTCGAAGCGGGCTCGGTCGCGGACCTGGTGATCACCGAGCGGGACCCGCTCGTTGCCAGCGACCAGCAATTGCGGAATTTCCGGGTGTCAGCAACGATGCTCGGCGGTCGCTGGACGCACTTCACCCTCGACTGAAAGCCGGGGATCTGTTTCCGGGGTGCAGGCCTCAGTGCACGTGGTGCCGCCCGCTGCAGCCGGCGGTGACCTGCTTATCCGGAGACGAGTGTCGCGTAGACCACGTAGTTGTCGTCGAACTGGCCCGTCTCGGGATCGAACCCGTCGCAGGTGATCAGGCGCAGTTCAGCGCCCTCGGTGTTGCCGTACACCGTCTGCGTGGGGAAGGCGTCCTTGGCGTACTGCTCGCCGCGCTGGAACTCGAAGGTCGCCGTCGTGCCGTCCTCGCGCGTGACATCGATGGTGTCGCCGACGCCCAGGTCCCGAAGCTTCGCGAAGACGCCGGGCCCGCCGTCGGTGGCGTTCACATGCCCGAGGAGGACTGCCGGCCCGCGCTCGCCGGGCGTCGGGGAGAGGTTGTACCAGCCGGCGGGCGCCCCAGGGTCGCCCGGAGGCACCTCGAGGGTGCGGTCCTCCCGCAGGCCGAGGGACATGAGTTGGGACGTCCTGCCCGTCGACGGGATGTCGAGGGATACCGGGCGTGATGCCGGCAGGACCGCCGGAGGGGAACCCGTGATGTCTGCGTCCGGAACCGTAGGACTCGGGACAGGACCCGGGCTGACAGACGGAAGAGGCTGCTGGGATGGGGGCGCGGCCGCGGGTTCGCCGGCGCAGCCTGCCAGAAGCGCAGCGGCGATCGCCGCAGGAACCAGGAAGTTCCTGCGGCGATCACCGGACGGGCTGGTCACCGGTGGGTTGGTTCGGATCGGAGGGACTGCCGGCTCAGATTTTGGCCTCGCGACGACGGACGACGAAGGTTGCGCCCGCTACTGCCGCGAGCACGACGCCGGCGCCGAGGGCCAACGGCACGGTATCGTCCGCGGGTTCCTGGGCGACACCGGTGTCCGCGCCGCCCAACGGCATCTGGCCGACCTGGGGTTCCGCACCACGGATTTCCGTGGTGCCGCCCGGAACGAACTCGGGACGGTAGACATAGAGGTCGCTCTCGCAGGCGATACCGTCGCCGTCGACGTCGAGGGCCGCGGTGTAGGCGGGCGAACTGACCGGGATGTTGTAGACGGCTGCGGCCGCAGCCTCGTCACAGTTCGAGTACGGGAAGGCCTGGGCCGGTGCGGCAGACAGTGCGGTGAACGCTGCTGCAGCGCCCAGGGTGATCGTCGCGGTGCTCTTCTTCATGATTGCCCCTTCGCAAGTGAAGTAAATGCTCCGGACATCGCCGGAGCAGATGACAGGAAAAGATATAGCACACGAACTATCTCAAGGGGCCTCTGTCTGAAAGCGTGACAGCTCAGCGGTCGGCTGCTTCGACACCCGAAAGCGGCCGCGCGACCCGCCGTCTACGTCGACTCGACGGCCGTCCTTCGGAGGTGCGCCTGAATCACCTCACGCACCGAGGTCCAGTCGTGCGGACCGTAGCGTTCGTTGTCGACGTGGTGGAGTTGGGCCTCGCCGCTGAACATGCTGACGAAGTACTGCATGCCCTGCCAGGCAGGGAACGTCGCGTTCTTGTCCTTCGACAGGGCCCGACCGATCTTGCTCATGGTCGACAGGATTCCCGTGGTGCCGGCCCACTGGGTGCTGAAGGGTGTACCGGTGAGGCCGCTGAGGGTATGGGCGATGCTCCGGGCGGTGACGCGGTCCCCGGCGATCTCGACGACGCGGGGAGCGTCCGCATCGAGGGCCACGAGCGCGACGACACGGGCGACGTCGTCCTTGGTGGTGAAGTCGAGGACCTGGTCGGGGGAGGACCAGAACAGGACGCGGCGCCGCCCGAAGAGGATCATCGGAGCTTGCCCCGTGAGCATGTCGGTGAAAGCGCCGTTCAGGACGGACGTGACGCGAAGTGGCGCGGCGTCGAGCGTGGCGGCGAATTCGCGCCGGAGCTCGAAGTTGCGATTGCTGCCGGGAGTCACCCGGCGGTAGTCCGCCGAGTAGTCCGACGGGATGAACCGCTTCACGTCCGCTTTCACGGCAGCCCCCAGGAGAGCCCGCTGGGCGTCGAGGATGACGGTGTCCGTACCGCTGACAGCCGAGATGACGGCGTCAACGCCCGACAACGCAGCAACGAGGGCGGGCTCGTCCGTATAGGCAGCCTCGTGGATCTCCACCCGGTGCGTCCCGGCGTACATGGCCCGAGCTGTCCCGCTGCCGGGGCGGGTCAGCACCCGGACGAGGGTGTCCGGGTGCGCGCTATCGCCAAGCAGTTCGCGGACGATCCGGGACCCGAGGTCGCCAGTGGCGCCTGCGACGAGAACGGTGCTGGTCATGGTGGGCCCTCTTCTAGATGGTTGTCGGCGCGGTGCAGCGACTCAGGCGCTCTCTTCGCCCTTGTCGTCGACTTCCTCGACCCACGACGGCGGTTCGTCGCGGCCCTGCTCCTCGTCCTTCTCGGCGTCCGCCGGTGTCTCCTGCACGATGCCCTGCGCGTGGTGCGTGGGGGCGTAGATCGTGTAGAGACGCAGCGCTTCGTCTCCCGTATTCTCGACGTCGTGCCAGGTGCCGGCGGGCACCTGGATGCTCCAGCCGTCCTCGACGTCGCGCTGGAAGGAGAGGTCGTCCTTCGAGGGACCCATCTTCACGCGGCCTCTCCCGGCATCGATACGCAGGAACTGGTCGGTGCCGTGGTGCACCTCGAGGCCGATAGCGCCGCCGGGCTCGATCGACATGAGCGTGACCTGCAGGTGCTTGCCTGTCCAGGCGACGCGGCGATAGGCGGCGTTCTCCGTCGTCGCAGTCTCGATGTCGAAGGCGTTCGGGTTCGGTCCGTTGTCGGTGATGTCCATGAACGCATTCTGTCCCATCTTCGCCCGGGGTCGCCAAGTCGGCACTTCGGCGGCCTGACCGGTTGCCAAACGCTGCGGGTCAGGACAGGCTGTGCGGTGTCAAAAACGCGATATCAGCCCGACCCCGGCTCCGGTCGGTGCCGGGGGTCGGTGCTGAGGATCGACATCATCACGGCGTCCACCCATTTGCCGTTCCAGTGCAGCGCGTCGCGCATCGTCCCCTCCTCCACGAAACCGATCTTCCGGTAGGACCGAACGGCCCGCAGGTTGAAGGCGTAGACCTCCAACCCGACCCGGTGCAGGCCCATCTCGTCGAAGGCATGAGCGATGACGGCACGCCCGGCTTCGGTGCCGTAGCCGTTGCCGGTCGCGCCATCCCCGCTGAGGGCGATGCGGTAACCCATCGACGCATTCGCCTCATCGAGGTCGTTCAGGACCACCTCACCGAGGTACTGGCCCGTGTCGCGCCGCACGACGGCCCAGTCGGCGCGGTCCTCGCTCTCCGGCACCTTCTCCAGCCACGCGCGGATCTGGTCTTGGGTGAATTGCGCATGCGTGCCCGTCAGGCGTTGTGACTCCGGGTCATTCACGTTCGACCACACGCCGTCGAAATGCTCCAGACCCTGAGGCTCGAGTCGCAGGCGCGGGGTCTCGATCATCGGCAGACGGGTGAAGTCGTAGTCGGCGTTCATTCTTCCTCAGGTGTTGGTCGTCCGCGCCCAGGCGTCTCCGAGCGGTGCCCCCACCCTATCCACGGCGGAGCCACCCCTTACGAGCAGCAGGCGCGGCACAGGCGCCGGCCTGGTCCTGTGCCGGGTGCGAGCTACCGCCCCACGAGTTCGAAGGGCGACGACGCCGCCCCGGTCCACCGGTACAGGTCCAGCACGGCGGTCTGCTTCGTGACGCCGTCGTCGACGACCCGGCCCTGGGTGGCGATGTAGAAGTAGCCGTTGCCGAGGGACTCGAGTCCGACGTCGGCGGTGAAGTTCCAGCCCCGGATCCCAGTGGGCTCGTGGGAGAGGCCTTGCTGAAGGAGGGGGAGGAGCAGGCCTTCCTCGCGCGTCGGCTGGCCCTCGATCACGCCTTGCGTGGGACGTGAAGAACCGTCGATGGCGTAGAGCGAGTAGTTCGGGAACTGCTCCTTGACGCCCTTGTAGACGCCGAGGAGCCAGGTGTGGGTGAAGGCGTCGTAGTTGAGGTTCTGCACGCCGTAGGTGGTGTTGCCCGTGTAGACGAAGTACTTGCCGTCGGTCGTCGCCGGGCCGCTGGTGTGCGGAGCGTCCTGGGTGAGCGGCTGCTCGTACTTCTTCCAGCGCGTGACGTCGTACTGCAGGAGCACCTGGTGGTCGTTGTCGTCGCGCTCGGTGTTCGAGTAGACCCCGTAGGCGACCGTGAGCAACTGCTTGCCGTTCTTCCGCCCGAACGCGGGGCCGAAGGTGACGCCGTCGATCCCGCTGCTCCCGTAGCGGTGGTCCGGAGTGTCTGCGATGTTGCCGTCGAACACGCCGTTGCCGTCTATGTCCGCAGTGAAGTCCTGCACCACCTCGTCAAGGTAGACAGCCGTGACGATGCCGTCCGTCTCGGCGTCCATGTCCATACCCGTGATGCGGTCGACGTCGAAGATGGCGATGTAGAAGGACTCGGCCGCCTTGTACTCCAGCGAACCGTAGACGCGGCCGTCCTTCTCGTTGAAGTCGAGATCGCCGAGGTGCCCGGTGAACCCGGTGACCGTGCCGAGCACGGTCCCATCGAGGTTCGTCTTCACGAGCATCGAGGTGAAGGAGTAATAGACGAACTCGTTCGCGGTGTCGACGGCGATGCCCTGCACGTGCCCGGCCGGCCAGGCGCCGCCGTCGATCGTCGCGGGGAAGTCCTCGACGGCGGGTTTCGCCGCGCCGGTGACCAGGACGGCAGACAGCAACAGGGTGATGGCGCGGGCGATTGCTTTCACGGGATGGCTCCTCGTTCGCAGCGGTGGTGTCTGTTCCACGCTGACGAGCGGGAGCCACGGGCGGGTGGCCTCCGCTGGGCACGGAGGTGAACAGCCCGCGAAGCGTTTCCCTCGCACTCCGACCGCCGCACCTGATGTACTCGGGACCAGGACTGCCTCCCGAAAGGACACCATGACTATCAACACCGCCGTCTTCGAGCTCTCCGACGCGCACACCACCGCGATGCACGAGCTCTACCGGCACCTGCACGCGCACCCCGAGCTCTCCATGCAGGAGACCCACACGGCCGCGTTCATCCTCGAGAAGCTCACCCACCTCGGACTCGAGACGTTCATGTGCGGCGGCACCGGCGTCGTCGGGATCCTGCGCAATGGCGACGGACCGGTGGTCGGCTACCGCGCCGACACGGACGGACTGCCCATCGAGGAAAGCACCGGGCTGGAGTACGCGAGCACGACGACGGGTACGCTCGCCGACGGGACGGCGGTGCAGGTCATGCACGGCTGCGGGCACGACACCCATATCAGCGTGGGGCTGACCGCCGCACAGCTGCTGACCGAAAATCGCCACGCCTGGGCCGGCACGGTGGTGTTCATCTTCCAGCCGGGCGAGGAGATCGGCGAGGGCGCCGAGGCCATGGTGGAGGACGGGCTGTGGGACAAGGCGCCGATGCCGTCGATCATCTACGGGCAGCACGTCTGGCCTGGGCTCGCCGGCACGGTGAACATCAGCAAGGGCACGGCCATGGCGATGGCCGACTCCTGGAGGGTGACGGTCCACGGCAAGCAGGCGCACGGCTCGCAGCCGGAGCAGTCGATCGACCCGATCGTCCTCGGCGCCCACATGGTGGTGCGCATCCAGACGATCGTCTCCCGCGAGGTACACCCGATGAAGTCGGCGGTCGTCACGATCGGCACGTTCCACGGCGGTCTGAAGGAGAACATCATCCCGGCCTCAGCGGAGTTCACGCTCAATGTGCGCACGTTCGACGTCGATGTGCGCGAGCGCGTCCTCGGCTCGCTGCGGCGCATCATCAGCGCGGAGGCTGCGGCGTCGGGTGCCCCGGAGCCGACCATCGAGGAGATCTCCAGCTTCCCCCAGTGCTACAACGACCCCTCCTCGACCGAGGATCTGATGGCTGTGCTGGGCGAGGTGCTAGGAGAGAGCGCCGTCATCGAGGCACCGCCGGTGATGGGCAGCGAGGACTTCGGTCTCCTGGCCGAGGCCATCGGCGTCCCGAGCGTCTACTGGTTCTTCGGCGGGCATCCGCAGGAACTGCTCGACGGCGACGAGCCGGTGCCGGGAAACCACTCGCCGTTCTTCGCACCGATGATCGAGCCGACGCTGACCACCGGTGTCCGGGCAGCGATGACGGCGCTGCTGTCGAAGGTCGGAACGGCGTGAGGACCGAGCTTCACGAACTGTCCGCCGTCGAACTGACCGGAGCCATCCGCCGTCGGAAGGTGTCCGCCCGCGAGGCGCTCGACGCCCACTTCGACCGCATCGATACCGTCAACCGTTCGATCAACGCCGTCATCACCGAGGACCGGGAGGGGGCCGCAGCGCTCGCAGAGGCTGCTGACGAGCTGACGATGTCGAGCGCGGACCTTCCGCCGCTGCACGGACTGCCGATGACGCACAAGGACACCCACAACACGAAGGGGCTACGCACAACGCAGGGCTCGGAAGCGTTGAAGGACTTCGTGCCGACGTTCGACGACCTGATCATCGGCCGCCTCAAAAAAGCCGGCGTCGTGACGACGGGCAAGACCAACGTGCCGGAGTTCGCCGCCGGCGCGCACACCTTCAACGAACTGTTCGGCACGACGGTCAACCCCTATGACACCTCGCGGAGTGCCGGCGGTAGCAGTGGGGGAGTGGCGGCTTCGATCGCGGCCGGGATCCAGCCGTTGGGCGACGGTAGCGATATGGGGGGCTCGCTTCGCAACCCGGCGTCGTTCTGCAACATCGTTGGCTATCGGCCCTCCATCGGCGTCGTTCCGTCCCTACCAACCCGCAACGCCTGGGCGTGGCTGAACCGCAACGGGCTGATGGCACGCGACGTCGCTGACATCGCGCTGGGCATGGCAGCGATCGCCGGCGCCGACCCCGCTGTTCCGTACCCCTACCCCGTCTCCGGTTCGTTCACGGCCCCGCTCCAGCGGGACCTCACCGGGTTGCGGATCGGCTGGTCGCCCGACTTCGGGCTCGGCGTGCCGGTGGATCACGAGGTGCTGCGGGTCCTCGAGAGCCAACTGCAGGTCTTTGCCGACCTCGGTGCCATCGTCGAGGAAGCAGCGCCCGACCTCCGGGGTGCCGATCAGGTGTTCGGGACGACGCGTGCCTTCGATTTCGTGCTCGGCCTCGGCGAGCTCGTGAAGAAGCACGGCGATTCCATCAAGCCCGAGATCCGCTGGAACGTGGAACAGGGACTGCAGTTGACGGCGCAGGACATGGTCGACGCGGCTGTCGCCCGTACGCGTCTCGACGCCGGTGTGCGGCGCTACTTCGGGAAGTACGACGTCTTCGCCAGTCCGGCCGCGCAGGTGCTGCCGTTCGAGGCCTCGCAGCGGTTTCCAACGTCGGTCAACGGGGTGGAGTTCGAGACGTACCTCGACTGGATGCGGTCGGCCACCCTGATCTCGGCGACGGGTCTGCCCGCGATGTCGGTGCCTGCAGGCTTCAGCGACGACGGCCTGCCGGTGGGGCTGCAGTTGGTGATGCCGCACGGAAAGGACATCGAGCTGCTGCAGGTCGCGTATGCGTTCGAGCAGTCGACGGGGTGGGCAAAACGGGCGCCTGAGCTGTAGCGCGTGGCAGCCGGTGCAGCGGGATCGGCCAGCCGAATCGCCTGGTGTCCGACAGTGCTAGTGTCACTGGACACAGCACCAGCGTGAGGAGCACATCATGGCGGGCAGAAGGGACAAGGCCTCGGCGTTTCTGAAGAATGGTGCTGGAAAAGCCAAGGCGGCCGGCGCTAAGGCGTACTCGATCGCCAACGATCCCGAGGCTCAGGCCAAAGCCAAGAAGGTGATCGAGGGTGGTAGAAAGGCCTATCAGGTCGCAACAAGCCCTGAAGCAAAACGGGCGTACCGCCAGGTCGCCAATGCGGTCAAGAAGATGCGGAAGAAGTAGGCCGGACACCAGGTGAACCCGGTAGGGGTCGCACTACCCCTTCACCCTCACAATGGATGGATCAGCGGTATCCTTCACAGCTGCTATCCCGGCTGCAGTCGCCTGCGCCAGGCACCACTTCGCGAGACTTCCCAGCGCAAGGCTTGCAAGGTTGCGATTCCCCTCGAGACGCTGCCCCACGAGGGAGCCGAATTGCCCGACGTGTACGCCGCTCTTGCGTAGTTGTCCGTCCTGCAGTGCTGCGAGGAAGGCAGCCCGCACATGATCTGGCCCAGCCGCTTTCGACGGAACGTGCTTGATGACGTGATGCTGCAGGTGTCCGTTGATCGGCGAGGTCTTCTTGGCCAGTCCGACGACAATTGGCGCGGTTTTCTGAGAGACGGGTGCAGCGGCCAGCGCTACTGGCGGTGACTCGGGTGCAGTTAGAGGCGCAACTGTCGAAGGCTTGGACGCAGCCACCGGCGCTGTTGCCGGCAGCTTGGCCACAAGTTCGGGTGCGAGCGTGACCGGCGTCGCTGCCGAGGCGGGTCCGGGGTCGACGAGTGCGGCGAGTTCTAGATGGAGCGCGGCGAGTTCGCGGTGAATGGCCGCAATCCTCACTTGCGGGTTCGGTGCAACGGGAACCGGCGGCGCAATTTTCCTGCGCACCGTCTGGCTGATCGAGCACCGGAACAGCTCTGCCAGTGCTTCGGCGAGATCAACCTGCGCGGTGCCGCCGGCAGCAATCAGGGGAGCCGTGACGGCCCTGCGCTCGACCATGAGGGCGACCTTGTCGAGCGACCCATGCACCACGCCGTAGCGCAACCGCTCCCGCCGTGTCGCCTCACTGACCTGAGGCGAGTAGACGCTCGGATACAGGTTGATGGAATGCTGGTCGGCCGACGGGAAGTGTTTCTTGCAGATGCTCAGCCGGAGAGCCCGGCGGACGGCGTCGAGTTGCTTACCGACCTGTTCGACCGGATTAGGCACGAGGGACCCGTTTGCCAGAACCCACGGTTCACCAGTGTCCGTTATTTGGATTACGGGCGCCGGGAATCGCTTCCATTCGCTCAGGATGAAGGTCCCATTGATCGAGTTGTAGAAGAGCCAGTCCACCTCGGCGACCGGCAGGCCTGGCGCATCGACCCGACAATTGCTGAACGCCCAGACGTGGTTGCCCAGTAGTTGGTGCAGGCGGTTCACGTCGGCGGGGTCCGCTACGTGGGCGGCGCTGTTCTTCGAGGGGAAGTGGAGCATGGGAATCTTCCGTACAGGGAGTAGGTGGGGCTCGGGGCGGAGAGAGGCGGTTTAGAAGGGCAGGACGCCCGCGGCCGACGCGAAGAACGTCGCTGGCACCGCGAGGAGCCAGCCGATCCGCCGTCGTCGTGCCTGTTCCACCAACCGGTGCAGGGCTTCGAAAGGCCCGACGACGTCGGCCGGGTCACGCAGCACGGGCGCGGAGCGCCGCCAGGTCGAGGGCTGCGCCGCAGCCGCCGACAGGAGCGCGACCTGCTGCTCGGTGTAGATGACCGGACGCCGCGTGATCCACCGCAAGAGCTGGTCCTGGCGCAGAACCGCCACGGCCCGGTGCTTCTCCTTCACGGTGACCTGGCGAGCACCGACGACGACGATCGCAGCTGACGCGGGAACATTCTGCCGGACAGCGGCGGAGAGCAGCTTCCCTGCCCGGGCTGCCTCGTGCTCGGAGTTCCGGACGTAGGGGTACCGCGTTCCGGCGACCAAAAAGGTGCCCTTCGCGGTCCAGACGTTCTGGCCGGGATGCCGCTTCGCGTTGATCGTGAGGACGCCTGTCGGACCGATGATCACGTGGTCGATGTCTGACGACTTCTCACCAACCGGAACGGCGTGCAGGACGGTCCACTCCGGTCCCAGCGAGGCGAGGGTGCGACCCACCGCACGCTCGCCGAGTGCTCCCCAGTACCAGGGGCGGCTGCCGGCACTCAGCGGGTGGGCACCGAAGAACCGTGCCAGGAGTCCGCGCGCGTCCTTCGTACCGTGGCCGTCGAGCAGCTCTTCCATGACGGACTGGCCGGGGACGCGCCGCTTGAGCAGCCCGAGCGTCTCGGGCTCGACGTACGCCTCGTCGCCGTCGAGCGGGACAGCCGCGCTCATGTTCCGCTTCCCGACGCCATACGAGTCCCCCTGGACCTGAAGCCCGGGCGAGCTGAGCCTCGCCCGGGTAGGTCGAATCTACCGGGCGAAGCGCAGCGGCACGCCGGTTCGACCGCCCGGTTGGAGACAGGATTGCCGCAGGATTTACGCACTGCAGGGAAGGCCGGGAAATGGCCCATCTGGTGCGGGCCGATAGGCTGGGCAGGGCCGTGGACGAGCGGCGAAGGCTCAGGGGGAACAGTGCACGGACTCAACTTCACCGCGATCGACTTCGAGACGGCCAACAGCAAGCGCGGCTCGGTCTGCGCCGTCGGTCTGGCGAAGGTACGGAACGGCGTCGTCATCGATACCGCGTCATGGCTGATCAAGCCCCCGCACTCCGTCAGCGAATTCTCCTCGATGAACATCTCCGTCCATGGAATCCGCCCTGCCGATGTGCGGAGAGCGCCCTTGTGGGCCGAGAGCCTGCAGCGCATCCTGGCCTTTGCCGGGGACGATCCATTCGTCGCCCACAATGCGTCCTTCGACCGTTCGGTGCTGCGCAGCGCCTGCGCGGAGTCAGGGCTGGCGGTACCGGACACCACGTTTCACTGCTCCGTGAAGCTCGCGCAGCGTCTGCTCGACCTCGACTCGAACAGGCTGCCGCACGTCGCGAAGGCCCTGGGTCTGGGGGCCTTCCAGCACCACGATGCCGGAAGCGACGCCGAGATCTGCGCGGCCGCCGTCGTCGCCATTGCGCAGAAGCATGCTCTCCACTCGCTGGACCTGCTCTGGCCGGCGAGTAAGCCGACGTCGTCGACCGGTTCCCACCGCTACACAAGAACTCCGACGCGCGCCGAGCTTCCTCAGGCCGATGGTCAGGCGGACCCGTCGAACCCCCTCCATGGCCAGATCGTGGTGTTCACCGGGGACCTCGCTACGATGACGCGCGAGGAAGCAATGGGCCGGGTCGCCGCCTTCGGCGCAACCCCGGCCAACAACGTCACGAAGAAGACCACGATGCTCGTCGTCGGTCAGGAGGATGCCAGCCGGCGCACGGTCTTCCTCACCTCGGGTAGCAACAAGGAGCGGAAGGCGCTCCAGTACATCGGTGCGGGTCAAGCTATCCGTGCCGTCAGCGAGTGCGAGCTGCGCGAGTGGCTCGGCCTGGATCGGCCCGAGGACTCTATCGAGGAGACGCCGGCAGATGTTCTGGGAACGCTCGAGTCGGCGGTTACCGGCCTGCTCGCCTGGGTCGGACGGCGCCGGGTGGGGTAGGAGGCTCAGCTTAGGATGTCCTTGGTGCTGAACCGCCCGTAGGCCAGCGTCCCGAAGACGGCGATGTACCCGGCCTGCAGCAGCGCGTTGTCGGCGAACGAGTTCCACACGATCGGCTGCCGCAGCAGGTCTCCGAAGCCCAGCCAGTAGTTCGTGAACAGCCACGGGTGCAGCCACTCGAGCTGCGGCAGGGCGCCGAGGATCTGCGAGACCGCGGCCAGCGCGGCCGTCGCGGCCATGGCGCCGACCGGGATGGTCGTGAGCGTCGAGATGAACAGGCCGATGGCGCTCAGGCCCATCAGGGACACCGTCACGTAGAGCGCCAGGAGCAGCAGCCGCCCGAAGTAGCCGGGGATGCCGACGGTGTCGCCGGACAGCAGCGTCACGGGCCCGATCGGGAACAGCAGCGCCCCGATGATGGCGCCGGTGACGACGACGGTCAGCGTCGCCACGAAGCAGAACAGCGCCGCCCCCGCGTACTTCACGAGGAGCAGCCGGATGCGCCCGGCCGGGGCCACCAGCAGGTAGCGCAGCGTGCCGAGGTTCGCCTCGCCGGCGATCGTGTCGCCCGCGACGACGCCGATGGTCAGCGGCAGGAACAGGGGAATGGCGACGGTGAGGGCCGTCAGCGACACGAACAACCCGTTCTGGGTGATGCTGTTGAGGAACGCCGGACCGCGGCCGCTCGCCGACTCGTCCGAGGACACCCGGACGACGACGGCGATGAGGATCGGGATGAGCGCCAGTGCGCCGATCATCGCCCAGGTGCGCAGTCTGCGGAACAGGACGCTGATCTCGGAGAGCACGAGCGTGAGTCCGAGGCCTCCCGTGCGGGGGCGGGTCTCGACTGATTCAGCCGGCAATGTCGAACCCCTCTCCGGTCAGGGCGACGAAGCGGTCCTCGAGGGAGGCGCCGCTGGCCTCGAACCCTCGCACCCGGACGTCCGCACGCACCAGGGCCGCGTTGACGGTCTCCGGCAGGAGGCCGGGAATGGAGAGCTCTGCGGTGAGGACGTCGTCGCGCCCGTGGCGCTCGGGGGTGAGGCCGAGCCCGGTGAGGACGCGGTGGGCGTCGGCATGGTCGGGCGTCGTGACGCGGACGTGGGCGGTGCCCTCGGCGCGGAGTTCGTCGAGGGTGCCCTGCGCGACCAGGCGGCCGGCGCTCATGATGGCGATTCCGGTGCACATCTGCTCCACCTCGGCGAGCAGGTGGCTGGAGACGAAGACGGTGGTGCCGTCGTCGGACAGGGAACGGATGAGGTTGCGGACCTCGCGCGTGCCCTGGGGGTCGAGGCCATTGGTGGGTTCGTCGAGGATCAGCAGGTCCCGCGGGGCGAGCAGCGCGTTGGCGATGCCGAGGCGCTGCTTCATGCCGAGCGAATAGGCATGCGCCCGCTTCCGCGCCGCATGGCCGAGGCCCACGCGCTCGAGGGCGGCGTCGACGCGCTTGTTCCGGGTGGCGGGGGAGGTGTGGCGGTCGGCGGCGTCGAACCGCTGGAGATTCGCCCGCCCCGAGAGGAACGGGTAGATGGCGGGACCCTCGACGAGGGCGCCCACCCGTGGCAGGACCGTCCGGGCGTCCTTCGGCATGTCGCCGTCGAGCAGCCGGATGTCACCGCTGGAGGCCGACGCGAGGCCGAGGAGCATCCGGATGGTGGTGGTCTTCCCCGACCCGTTGGGGCCGAGGAATCCGAAGACCGTGCCGCGGGGTACTGCGAGGTCGACGCCGTCCACCGCTTTCTGCCGACCGAAAGCCTTGGTCAGTCCGTGCGTCTCGATCGCGAACTCACCTGCGGGCGACCGCGGACCCGCGCTGACCCGCGGGCCCGCACTCGGCGTGCGGGTCGGACGGGCAGTCGCGGTCACCGGCGGGAGGCGGCGACGAGCTGGTCGGCGCCGACGGCTCCTGCGAGGATACGTCCGTCATCGGTGATCAGCACCGAGACGAGCGACGTCTGCAGGGCGCGGCCGCCGTCGACCTCGGTGAGTGCCTGCTCCAGCATGGCCTGCGCGCCGGCGACCTCCTCGGGATCCATGCCGGGCTTGACCTCCATGATGTCGCCCATGCCGGCCGCCTCGCCGGTGCCGAGGTTCAGCCCGAGCTGCGCGGCGCTGCCGGCCGGCAGTTCCACGATGGTGCTCCAGCCCTCGCCGATCACCACCGGCTCCTCGGAGGGGGCGGGCTGGTCCTTGCCGTCGACGCGCGCTTTCGCCTCGTCGACGCGGGCCTTCGCCTCGTCGGCGGTGGGCGCCTCCGTGACGGTGGCACCCTCCGGCGGGGCGAACTCGAAGATGCTGGCATCGGGCGTGCTGAAGTCCACGGCGCTGAAGCCGGCCTCGAACGCGGCCTCGTCCTGGCCCCTGGCCTGCACGGTGACGCTGAGCGGGACCCCGGTCTCGGAATCGATACTCACGGCGATGGACCCGATCAGGGTCGCTGCGTCCTCGGGGGTCAGCAGGAGTTCGTACGCGCTGCGGCCCGCGACGCGGCTGGTGCCGTCGACGGTCACCTCGGTGCTGGGATCGATCGTCGCAAGGAAGGCCTGCGCGAGTTCCGCCGGCGTCCGCGGGATGTCCTGCAGCTCGGGGTGTTCGGCAACCTCCTCCTGCAGCTTCGCCTCGAGTTCGGCCTTCGCGGCGTCCTTGTCGGGCAGGACGGCGTGGGCGGCTTCATTGGCGCTGGAGTCGTAGTACCAGGCGTCGGTCTCATTGATGACGACGCTGCGCTGGGCCAGCTGGTCGAGCACCTGGACCTTGGCCTTGTCCGGCCCGTCGACATAGACCTGGGCGGAGTGCTCGCCGGTCAGGAGTTCGAGGACCATGGCGGTGGGGTCCGAGCTGGGGGTACGGCCCGGGGGAGAGGCGAGGCTCAGGTCCGGCAGGCCGAGGTTTGAGGACTGCTCGACGGTGCCGGAGTAGGCGTCATCGGTGCTGGTGGCCACGAACTCGAGCAGCTCCTGCGCAGTCCTGGCAGGGAGTTGCGGCTGGGCCTCGGCGACGGCCGAACCGCTCACGGCAGCAGCGACGATGACCACCGGAACGATGCCGGCGGGGAGCCAGCGCCAGTTCTTGTTCATGATTGAGCCTTCCGAACGAATCTTCGCCCCATCTGACGTCAACGCTACACCTGCGAGCTGGGAGGGGTGAGGCGTGTATACCGGGTGAACGAGCGGGAGGGGCGGGGCGTGCCGGACACGGAGGAGGGCAGGGAACGACGACGTCGGGCGCGGGTCCTGACACGCAGAAGGGGCGGCCGAAGCCGCCCCTCCGTGGTGCTGGTAGGTCCTAGCGCCGGACGTGGCGGCGGCCCGCAACGCTCTCCGCGACGCCGATCAGCAGTACCGCCGCGATGACGGACACGATGAACCCGAGGATGTTCAGTTCCCACATGTTGCCGGTGCCCAGCAGACTCGCGATGGCGCCGCCGATGACGGAACCGACGAGGCCCAGCAGCAGCGTGGCGAGCAGGCCGAGGTTCTGCTTGCCCGGCTTGATGAGCCGTGCGAGGGCGCCGATGATGAGGCCGGCGAGGATGAATCCGATCATGGTCAATCTCCTTTTCTGTGCCCGCGTGTGCGGGAAGTCCTTGATACTGCTGAGTACCGACACGTCAGCAATGCTCCGTGCCGTGCCCAGTAACGTGCAATGCCGTGCTTTTGCCGTGATGCAAACGCCCCGCCCGGAAGCAGACGGGTGTTGCCACCAGCACTGATCAGTTCAACGATAGAGGAATGCGAAGCCTACTGAGGAATCTCTGATGGCGCGGCCCCCTCGACAACGCAGGACTCACGGTGCAGTGTTCGCCGGACGAACCCGGCCCCGCGGGGCCAGCCGCATCATCGGCCTCGTCGTGGGGTGGCTGCTCGTGCTGATCGGCCTCGCCGCCCTCGTGCTCCCCGGCCCCGGGCTGCTGGCTCTCGTGGCGGGCCTTGCCGTTCTCGCCCAGCAGTACGAGTGGGCGCGGCGCTGGCTCCAGCCCGTCAAGCGGAAGGCCTTCGCAGCGGCCACCCAGGGAGTGAAGAGCACGCGGAACATAGTGCTCAGCTTCACCGGCGCCCTCATTCTCGTCCTGCTCGGTGTCCTGTGGACTGTGCGCCCCGCCGTTCCCGGCTGGTGGCCGCTCGATGACCGCTGGTGGCTGCCCGGCGGCTGGAGCGCGGGTTTGGGGCTCATCGTCTCCGGGCTCATGGCCGCCGCCTTCATCGTCTACAGCATCCGGCGGTTCCGGCCGCAGACCTGACCGCTTCCATCAGATTCCGGTGGTCGCGGAGTACCTGGCGGCAGCGGCAGAAGGGCGCCGCGAACCCCGCCGCGGACGGACAGTAAAAACAGTATTGACAAAAATAATTGTCGGCGGGACAGTGGGCACATGGACGACATCCGCGTCATCGAGGACCCTGCCGCCGCCGTCGTGTCCCTGGACCCGACCCGGTCGCGGCTACTCGACCTGCTCCGCGAGCCCGGCTCGGCGTCGTCACTCGCGTCCCTGACCGACCTGCCACGGCAGAAGGTCAACTACCACCTGCGCGCGCTCGAAGCCGTCGGCCTGGTCGAGCTGGTCGAGGAGCGGCGGCGCGGGAACATGACCGAGCGGGTGCTGCAGGCGACTGCGGCAGCGTTCGTGATCTCGCCGTCGGCCCTGGCCTCGGTCGCACCTGATCCACAGCGGTTCACCGACCGGTTCTCTGCGTTCTGGCTGCTGGCGCTCGCAGCGCGCCTCGTCGAGGAGGTGGGCCGGTTGATCGCTGGTGCCGCGACGGCGGGGAAGACCCTGCCGACCTTCGCGATCGATGGCGAGGTGACCTTCGCCTCCGCCGCCGACCGTGCGGCCTTCGCGGAGGAGCTCGGCATTACCGTCGGGCAGCTTGCGGCTCGATACCACCAGCCAGGCGGGGGCGGTCGGCGCCACAGGGTCGTCGTCGCGCTCCACCCGAGGCTGAAAAACGCGCGGGCGAACGGCCCGGCGCTGATGGATACCCCAGCTATCAGCCCGGTCGCCGGGCTAGCTCTTGAGGAGAAGCAATGAACCAGAACGGATCCTTCGAGATCGTCGTGGACACCATCGTGGGCGGGACTCCTAAACGGGTCTGGGAAGCAGTCACCACGGGCACGCCTGCGTGGATGTTCCCCACCGATGACTGGCCCTCCTCCTTCCCCGTGGAGGAGAGGCCGCACCACCTCATCAATCGCATGGACGGCGAGGACGGCTGGTTCAACCAGCTCGAGCACGTCCTCGAACCGCTGGGCGACGAGAGGACCAAGCTCCACTACGTGCACAGCGGCATCTTCGTGGACGACTGGGACCAGCAGTACGACGGCGCCTCGCAGCACACGCGCTTCTACCTCCACACCCTCGACCAGTACCTGCGCTACTTCGACGGCAAACCCGTCACGTTCACGGACATCCAGGCACCCGACTCCTCCGCCGTACCCGACGGCTTCACGCGCCTCATCAGCGCTCTGGAGCTCGACGGCGCGGTGCAGGGGGAGCACGTCACGGTGATCGGACCCGACGGCGCACCGCTCGACGCCGAGCTCGACTACCTGACGGAGCACTTCCTCGGCCTGCGCACCGGCGACGCCCTGTACCGGTTCTTCGGCCGGAACGCGTGGGGCGCCACGGTTGGCATGACGGCGCACGACTTCTCCGGCACCGGCCGCGACGAGGCCGAACCGTGGGGGCGCTACTTCAAGAGCATCTACGCCTGAGCACATCCCCGGTTCGGTCAGGCGTGACGACGCCGTGCCCCTCCTCGGGACACGGCGTCGTCGTTGTGCCGACTACTGCCTGCTGTAGTCCAGGCGTGAGCGGACCAGCATGCCGTTCGGCGGTTCCGTTTCGCTCGGTAGTGCGTTCGTCGTGGCGTACAGGTACTTGCCGTCTATCTCGACGTCGGCAGGGAGGACAGCCTCCAGGAGGGGGACTGCCTCGGAAGTCCCCGCGGCGATGACCGAGATCCTGCCGGCGAAGAGCTCGGCGACGAAGATGTTGCCCCGCCGGTCCAGCGCCAGCCCGGTCGGTGTCGTGAGGCCGGACGCGATGACCTCGATGCTGCCGGTGGCCGGGTCGAGCCGGCGTACCGACCCGAGCGTGGGATCCTCGGGGGCTCCCGGCAGCGACGTCAGGTAGAGCATGCCGTCCGGGCCGAGTTCGATGTCCGTGGGGACGGGTTCGCTGTTGAAGGTGGACCCGATGACGCAGTCGGGCAGCTTGAACCCCTGTTCTGCGGCAGAGGCGAAGAGCTCCGGAGTGATCAGCGTCGGCACAGGTTCGAGGACGGCCGCGCTCACGGTGTTGCTCCGCGTATCGATGGTGAACACAGCGTTGGCGCCGGCGTCGGCGACGTACACGTAGCGCCCGGAGTTCGATACCGCTGTTGCATAGGGGTGCGAGTAGGTCTCGCCCCCATGGGGCAGCACAATGGGCGCGAGCTCCGGCGCGATCTGTCCTGCGCATGCGTGGTCGAGGTTTTGGAAGCCATAGGCGTTGGCTGCGTCGTAGTTGTTGGCGGTCTCGAGCGCGGCGAGATCGGCGAGCACGCGGATGGCACCTTTCTCGAGAACGCTGACGTTGGCGATCAGCGGGCCCTCACCCTGGGGCCCACCGCCGGCACTTTCGGTGAAATACACCTCGCCGTGATGGGCGGACACGCCGCCGATCTCGATACCGGGCTTGTCGATGAGCGTGGCCAGGACCCCCTTCCGATCCACACTGGTGAGCTGTCCGCCGAAATTCTGTGAAACGTAGGCCGTATTACCCCGGCCCACGGCGACGCGAAGCGGGCCGACAAGGCCGGTCGCCAGTGTGTCCGGCTCACCGGCGGTGACTGTCCAGCTGTGATGCGAGGAGCCGGGCGTCGCGGTTGCGGCGCCGGCTGGTGAGATGAGGGCGACCGCGAGCGCGGCCACCACGATGGGCGTGCTTGTACCCTTCATGAAGTTCGTCCTTGGGTGCGAGGGATCGTCGAGACTCTCTGACCGGCCCCAGCACCGAGCAGCGGCAAGGCCGCTGGACTACGCGCACGGCCCTGTCCCCCAGGAGTCCCCGTGCTGGTGAAATGCTAGGACTGCCCCGGGCGACTGTCTACGGTGTGCCGAAAAAAGACCTTGTCTGACACCGGTCAGTCAGGAGGGCACTCAGCCGGACAGCGCCCTCACCTGGTCCATCAGCTCGCGGGCCTTCTCGTCCGCTCCGGCCTCGGAGTAGAGGCGGGCCGCTTCGGACAGGTGGTGCGCGGCCCGTTCGGCGGACTTCCTTGCCGCGTGGTACTGCCCGAGGCAAGTTTCGAGATCTACCGTGAACTCGAACTCGAGGAGGTTGCGCTGGTCCGCGACCCCTTCGAGGAGTTCGCCCGCCGTGTCCAGATCCTCTGTGAGGATTGCGAAATAGGCCTTGGCGATGGCCAGTTCGAGGTGCTGGCCGGCCTTACCGATGAGGTCCAGACCCTGTTCCGCCTTGCCCAGCGATTCTCGGACGGAATCGTCGACGATGCCGGCCTGCAGCTTGAAGGTGGCACTCGCTTTGTGGAACTCCGCCCAGGCGGTCAGGTCCGTCTGCGGAAGCAGGAGCCTGGCGGCAAGTGCGTGCTGCTCACGTGCGACGTCGACCTCGCCTCGGCGGAAGGCGACGTTCCCGACCGCCCAGGCCCCCCGTGCTACCAGGAGTGACGGTACGGATGGCGCGCCTTCACAGATACTGAGGGTTTGGGTCACCTCCCACGCCTCCTCGAGGTCGCCCTTCACGGACAGTGCGGCGATGAGGATGAACGCGGCCTGGAGGCGGGCCGGCGACTGCTCGGCGAGATGCTCTACGGACTCGACGGATTGCCGGGCGAGATCGACAGCCTCGATCAGGTGCCCCCTGCTCCGCGCGATCGTGGACAGGCGGCCCTGGACGACGGAACGGAGTTCGGGTGTCGCAATCAGCAGCGACGAGTTCTCCATCCGTAGCAGGACGGCCTCCGCGTCCTCCAACCGGCGCAGTGCGATCAGTGACTGCGCCTGCAGCATCGACATGTCCCACCACGCCGCGGCGTTGCGCTGCTCGAACGCGATGCTCGCGGCGTATTCGGCCTCGGACGCCGCGAGGGCGTCGTCGTGCATGTCCCGTGCATAGTTGGCTGCGAACATCGCGGCTGCCAGGGCGGGGGGATTCTCGGCGGCCGGCGGCTCGACCCACCAGCTGAGCGTCTGTGCGTCCATCCCGAGGCGCGCCGCGAAATGCTGCACCATCTCGGGAGTCGGTTGGCGCTGTCCGCGCTCGAGGAGGGAGATGTAGTGGGTGGAATACACCCCTGCTCCCAGTTCCTCCTGGGTCAGCCCCTTGGCGCTGCGCGCCTGGCGCAGCATGTCCCCGAATTGCATGTACTTGTGCCCCCAGATACGTGGTCACAGCGATCCGCACTCCACGCAGGATTCAATTCGTGACTTCCCTTGTCTAACAGATGCTCCGGACATTCCGGAAAACGCAGGAAAAACGCTGGAAAGGAGCAGCAGCGGCGGCGCTCAGGCCTCGGGTGGCAGGGCCTCGTGGTGCTCCTTGCCCTTGGTGCGGCGGTCTTCCTTCATCTCCGCTTCGAAGAGGTGGCGCTTCCCCTCGGCCAGGGCGTCGCGGGCTTCCTTCTCGAAGGCCTTGAACTCGGAGTAGTAGTGGTCGTCGTAGTCCTCCATGATCTGGAACGTCCACCGCCCTTCGATCACGTTGCGGCCGATGATGTCGCTGGCGAGCCTGTCGGCTATGTCGGTGTGGCCGGCCTTGCGGAACAGTTCTTCGGCGTCGGAGAGGTTGAGATCGGCGGTGCCGGTGAGCCGGTGGAACCCGTAGAGGAGCCCCCGCGCGTGTTCCACGACCTCGAGTGCTTCGGACAGTTTTCCGAGTGCTTCGACCGTGATGTCGGAAACGCCCTCGGGGCGCTGGTGGGTTGCGTCGGGACCGGGAGTATCGAGGGTAGCCATACTTCGTACCGTACCCGGATGGACCGCCGCTCAGACAAGCAATTCGCGGCACCCGGATGCTGGCTCGAATGTGTTCTCGCAGCGAGGAAAGGCACAAGGCCGATGCCCGCGGCACGGCGGACAGCCTCGCCGCCTCAAGGAAGGAGCCGCCGCGGGCGTGTGATGACGCGCGAGCGACTAGCGCAATTCCGGCTTCGCAATCACGGCGATGTCGTCGTCGCCCGCTCCCGCGCGCTGCGCCTCGGTGAGCGACTGCAGGGCCGCCGTGACCGCGGGGAGGGGATCGGGAGTGGACCGCAGCATCAGTCGCACGTCCTTGGCGAGCAGGTCCGCGGAGAACTGGGTGTCCCCGAACGTGCCTCCGGTGATGACCGGGCCCTTCATGCCCGCGATGGCCCCGAGGCCCGTCCCCTCGAGCAGGTCGAGGACGGCTTCCGCGTCGAGCCCGTTCGCCTTGCCCAGGCGCAGCGCCTCGACGAGGCCCTGCAGGGTGACGCCGAGCGCGAGGTTGGCGAGCAGCTTTCCGGCGGCCGCATCCGACGGCGTCGCGACGCGGCGTACGCGCTCGCTGTCCCCCCACAGGGCGGCAAGGGGTTCGACGACGTCGACATCCTTCGGCGCGCCGCCGAGCAGGACGCCCAGCCGGCCCGCGCGTGCCGGGGCGAGACTCCCGATGACGGGTCCGTGGACATAGCGGACCCCGGCGGCGGCGGCGTACTCGGCGAACTCGCGGGCGTCGTCGGGGGAGACGGTCGTGACGTCGAACCAGACGGCTTCGGCGGGCAGTTCCAGCCCGGACAGCACCACCTCGCGCACGGTGTCGGGTCCGAAGAGCACCGTCAGGACGACGTCGGCGTCGCGGACGGCGTCCTCGGGTGAATCCGCCTGTGCGGCCCCGGCCTCGCGGAGGCGCTCGACGGCGCCGGCCGTCCGGTTCCAGGCCGTGAGTTCGTGGCCGGCTGCGAGCAGGTGCACGCCGAGTTCGTGGCCCATGCGTCCGACGCCGAGCAGTGCGATCTTCATGAATCCTCCGGGTGTTGACGGGTGGTGACGGGTGGTGGTCGTTCTGTCAGTATCGGCCTTTCCCGAGCGTGCCCCGAATCCGCGCTTCCCCGGCGTCAGGCCGAGGCACCAAGTGCAGAGCCGACCGGCGCGACGGATTCCCGGCGGATGAGCCGGGACGGCAGGGCCAGGTGCTCGGGCTCGGTGCGGTCCCCGCCGATGCGCCGGAGCAGCATCTCCGCGGCAGCGACCCCCTGGTCGTACACGGGCTGGGCGACCACCGTGATGGGCGGCGTCATCAGGCCGGCCCAGGGCAGCTCGTCGAACATGAGGAACGAGACGTCGTCGGGTATGCGGACGCCGGCGCGCTGGAGCTCCGCGAGGGCCTCGAGGGCGATCACGCTGTCGGAGGCGACGATGGCGGTGGCCGGATCCGGGCCCGTGACCAATGCCTGGACCAGGTCACCGATGCTGTGCTGCCTGCCTGCCCCGAGGCGGATCAGGTCGGCCGGCAGTGCCACGCCGGCCTCGTCGAAGGCCCGGCGGATGCCCGCGATCCTCTCGGTGACGGGATTCGTGCCGAGGTCCAGGTCCATCGTGAACTCGACACCGCCCACGTCGAGGGAGGAGATGTAGCCGACCCGCGTGTGCCCCTCGTCGAGGAGATGGCGCGCGGCTTCGTAGGACACCTGCCGCATCTCGGCGACGACGGAGTCCACCGGCAGGCTCGGCAGCTTCCGGTCCAGCAGGACCACCGGGCGTCCCGACTCGACCACGCGGTTGAGGTGCGTGCTGGAGGACCCGGTGACGGGCGCGACGATCATCCCGTCCACCCGCTTGTCCAGGAGGACGTTGACCGCGTCGATCTCCGTGGCGAGGTCCTCACCGGTGTTGATCAGGATGACGTCGAAGCCGCCGGCCTTCGAGGTGTCGTAGATGCCACGCATCGCGAGGCTGAAGTAGGGGTTCTCGATGTCCCCGACGACGACGCCGATCGTCTTGGAGCGGCCCGTGTTCATGCTCCGGGCGAGCTCGTTCGGGTGGTACTGCAGTGTCTCGGCGGCGGCCAGGACGCGGGAGCGCACCTCGTCGCTGACGGCGCCGTAGCCTCCGAGGGCGCGGGCCGCCTGGGCTTTCGACACCTGGGCGAGGCGTGCCACATCGGCAACGGTCGTGTAGCGGGACGCTGAAGAAGATTCCATGAAGCCCTTTCCGAAAAGAGTTGACCTACGTCGGAGCGCGGGGTACGTTCTTCACCAACCCGTGTGAGTCCGGTCTCATTCTAGTCAGGTGAGACCGGACTCAACAAGCAAGGCCGAGGCATTGCCGACCGTGAGCATGGGCCACCACCCCCACCAGAGACCTTTGGAGTACCCGGACATGATGCGCACCATCTCCCGCCCCCTCGCCCTGGCTGCGGCCGCACTCGCAGCAACCCTCACGTTGAGCGGCTGCGGCGGCACCGCCGCCTCGGGCGGGGAGGAGAACCCTTACGGCCTGATCGAGCCCGGCACCATCCGCGTGGCGAGCCTCGGGGACTCGAAGCCGTACACCTTCACCGACGAGTCGGGGGAGTTCACGGGCTTCGACGTCGAACTGTTCACCGACGTCGCCTCCCGCATCGGGGTCGACGACGTCGTCTTCACCGGCCAGGACTTCTCCGGCCTGCTTTCCGCCGTCGCCAATGAGCAGTTCGACGTGGGAGTGGCAGCGATCGGGATCACCGAGGAACGCCAGCAGACCGTCGACTTCAGCGACGGCTATCTCGCCGGGTACCTGACCCTCATCACCCGCGAGGACTCGGGCATCGGCAACGAGCAGGACGTCGCCGGCCACCGCATCGGCGTCGTGCAGGGAACGCTGCAGGAGGCCTACGCGGTGAAGCACTACACGGATTCGGACCTGGTCCGGTTCCCCGACAACAACACCGCGATCGCCGCAGTGAACAGCAGTGCCGTCGACGCGCACTTCCTCGACTACGAGGCCGCCCAGGACTACATGGAGAAGTTCGGCCTGGTGTCCGCAGCGGACATCCCGTCCTTCGACGCACCGGCAGGCTTCGCCATCGCCAAGGACAAGGAAGAGTTCAAGGCCGCGCTCAACGAAGCCCTCGGCGACGCCATGGAGGACGGCACGTGGAAGGAACTCTACGAGAAGTGGTTCCCCGGCTCCCCGATGCCCGAGCAGTACCTGCCGAGCGCCGAGCAGACGGCGACCCCGGCTCCTACGAGCAAGTAGCCGGCGCCTTCCCGGCGTCGCACCCAACGAACTGAGAGCCCCTCATGGACTTCCTCGACAACCTCGTCAAGACCTTCTTCGACGTCGACTCGATGCTCACCGTCGCACCACAGCTCCTGACGGTGGGCCTCGTGAACACGCTCGTGATCTCCGCCGCCTCGACCGTCATCGGCCTCGTCCTCGGGATGATGGTCGCCGTGATGGGCATCTCCACCTCACGCTGGCTCCGCATCCCCGCGCGGATCTACACCGACCTGTTCCGGGGGCTCCCCGCGATCCTGACCATCCTCCTGATCGGGCAGGGCTTCGCGAAGGTCAGCCAGAGCATCTTCGGGCCGTCACCGTACCCGCTGGGCATCATCGCGCTCAGCCTCATCGCCAGCGCCTACATCGGAGAGATCTTCCGCGCCGGCATCCAGAGCGTTGACAAGGGCCAGTTGGAGGCCTGCCGCGCCCTCGGGATGAACTACGGACGGGCCATGGCACTCGTGGTCATCCCGCAGGGCGTCCGGCGGGTGCTGCCCGCACTCGTGAACCAGTTCATCGCGATCGTCAAGGACTCGTCCCTGGTCTACTTCCTGGGACTGCTCGTCTCCGAGCGCGAGCTCTTCCGCGTCGGCCAGGACGCCGCGGTCAACACGGGGAACCTCTCCCCGCTCGTGCTGGCGGGCATCTTCTACCTCGTCGTCACCGTCCCGCTCACGCACCTCGTGAACTACTTCGACCAGCGCTTCCGCACCGGCCGCCGCCGGCCCACGGCTCCGACGAGCGGGCTCAAGGAAGTCACAGAACTCGATGCGGTCAGCCCGCTCACCACAGGGAGCAACACATGAGCAGCACCACCAGCACCTCCGCCGACCAGCTCACCTTCCGCGGTTCCAGCCTCCAGCTGAAGAACCTGTGCATGGCGTACGGCGACGTCCCGGTCCTCCGCAACGTCAGCCTCGAGATCGCTCCCGGCACCACCACCTGCATCATCGGTCCGTCCGGGTCCGGCAAGTCGACCCTGCTGCGGGGCATCAACCGGCTGCACGAGCCCAGCTCGGGCGACGTCCTGCTCGACGGCGAGGACGCCCTGCGCGTCCGGCCGGACGTCCTGCGCCGCAGGATCGGCATGGTGTTCCAGCACTTCAACCTCTTCCCCGACCACACCGCCCTGGAGAACGTCGCCCTCGCCCTCTGGAAGGTCAAGGGGATGTCGAAGAGCGAGGCGACCGAGCGCGCCCGACGGCGCCTCACCGAGGTGGGGCTGGGGGAGCGCGCCGACCACCGGCCGCGCGATTTGTCCGGCGGACAGCAGCAGCGGGTGGCCATCGCCCGTGCGCTGGCGATGGAACCGGAGGTCATGCTCTTCGACGAAGCCACGTCCGCCCTCGACCCGGAACTCGTCAAGGGAGTCCTCACCCTCATGGCCGGACTGTGCGAACGCGGCATGACCATGGCGGTGGTGACGCACGAGATGGGCTTCGCCCGGAGGGTCGCCGACCAGGTGGTCTTCATGGACGAGGGCGAGGTCGTCGAGGCCGGCCGCCCGGAGGACATCTTCGACAACCCCCGCAGCGCCCGTCTGCAGCGTTTCCTCTCGGAGGTGCTCTGATGCGCGGCCCCTTCCGCACAGCCATCCTCGGATTCGGGATCTCCGGTAAGGTCTTCCACGCCCCGCTCGTCGCCGCGAATGCCGACTTCACCCTCGACGTGATCGTCACCGCCGATCCGCAGCGTACGCAGGACGCCCGTGAGAGCTACCCCTCCGCCCGGATCGTCGGCACCCCAGCCGAGCTGTTCGCACTGATCGACGCCGGGGAGGTCGAGCTGGACGTCGTCGTGCTCGGCACTCCGCCGGGAACGCACGCCGAGCAGGCGCGGCGGGCCTTCGCGCGGGGCATCCACGTCGTCGCCGACAAGCCGTTCGTCCCCACGAGTTCCGAGGGAACGCTCCTCCTGCAGGAGGCGGCCGAGGCCGGCGTGCTGCTGACCGTCTTCCAGAACCGCCGGTGGGACGCGGACTTCCTGACGCTCGGGAAGCTCCTCGCATCGGGCGAGCTGGGGGACGTCCACACGTTCGAGAGCCGCTTCGAATGGTGGCGGCCGGGGGGCTTCGGCAACTGGCGTGACACCACGACCGTCGCCGAGGGCGGTGGCATCCTTCACGACCTCGGAGCCCACCTCATCGACCAGGCCATCCGCCTGTTCGGCCCGGTGCAGGAGGCCTATGGCGAACTGGACCGCAGGACAGCGGATGCGGCCGCGGACCAGGACAGCTTCGTCTCCCTGCGCCACGCCTCGGGAGTCCGTTCGCGACTGTGGATGAGCGGGTTCGCGGCGCTGCCCGGCGCCCGCTTCTCCGTCTCCGGGTCCTCCGGCGCGTACACGAAGAAGGGGCTCGACCGCCAGGAGCCCGCCCTGACAGCAGGCGCCGATCCCGCCGCGGAGGAGTACGGCGTCGAACCGGAGGAGGCCTGGGGCACCGTCTCGGACGGGACCTCGGAGCGCGGCGTCCCCGCCGAGCGCGGGGACTATCCCGCCTTCTACGACCTCCTGGCACGCGCACTGCGCGGCGAGGGCCCACTGCCCGTCGACCCGCAGGACTCCATCGACGTCCTGCGGATCATCGAGAACCTGCACTCCCGGAGCCGATACCCGGCTCCATCACCTGCATCTATCACGAAGGAAAAAACCCATGAGCACGGCTGAACCAACACGACGCGTCGCAGTCCTCGGCGGCGGGATCCTCGGGGTCTCGACGGCGGTGCACCTCCTGCGTGAGGGGGCATCGGTCGTCCTGGTCACCGAGGCGGAGCTCGCCAGCGGCGCCTCGGGCAGGTCCCTGTCCTGGCTGAACAGCGCGGGGGAGCGGACCTCGCCGTACCACCAGCTGCGCGTGTGCGGCATCGACCGGTACCGGACGCTGTTCGCCGCGGACCCGTCCCGCGACTGGCTGCGCTTCGACGGCGGCCTCCACTGGGCCGACGCCGGCTCGGACCAGGACACGGTGGCGCGCCACGAATACGAGAAGGCCCACGCCTACGACTCCGTCCTGGTGTCTCCGGCCAGCGTGAACAACCACACGCCGGGTATCAGCGAGGACGCGGTCGGCACCGTGTCGATCTTCAACCCGGGTGAGGGCTGGGTGAGCCTGCCGCACCTGATCGATTTCCTGATGGAGGAGTTCCGTGCCCGCGGTGGCGAACTCGTGACCCACGCCGGTACAGCTCACGTCCTCGTCGAGGACGGACGCGCGGCCGGCATCGAGACCCCGAACGCCGGGTCCTTCCCGGCCGACGACGTCGTCGTGGCCTGCGGACCCCAGACTCCCGCCGTCGTCGCCGACCTGGGCGTGGAGATCGCCGACGCCTCACCGGTGTCGATGCTCGTGACCACCGCTCCCGTGGAACACCCCGCGAGGACGGTGATGAACACCCCGAGGGCGGCCGTGCGCCCCAACCCGGGCAACACCTTCGCGCTCGACCACGACTGGTACGAGGAGAGCATCACGCAGAACGCCGACGGGACGTACTCCATCCCGGAGGAGGTCGTGAACGAGCTCGCCGACGAGGCCGCCAAGCTGCTTGAGGGCGAGCCCCAGCTCACGGCGGCGTCCTGGAAGATCGGCCGCAAGCCCATCCCGGGCGACGGCGAACCCGTGTTCGGTGAACTGGAGACCGTGCCCGGATGCTTCGTCGCGTTCACCCACTCCGGCGCCACCCTCGGGCTCATCGGAGGCGAGCTGCTGGCGAACGAGATCGTCACCGGCCGCAGGCACCCGATGCTGGAGACCTTCCGGCCCGGACGTTTCACCTGACCGGGACGTCCGCGACGCGAGGTGCGCCGGCGGGGAGGGCTCAGGCCTTCCCCACCGGCGCGGCCTGCTTTATGCGGGAGGGCGGGCCGATGGACGAGCGGACCATGAGTTCCGCGGGGAGCATGTGCAGCCGGGGCTCGTACTCCGATGAGCCGATGCGGGACGCGACCTGTTCCACCGCCAGCCGCCCCATCTCGTCCACCGGCTGGGCGATCATCGTCAGCGGCGGCTGCATGACCGTCGCCCAGGACGTGTCGTCGAAGCCCACGAGGGACACGTCCCCCGGGTAGGAGAGGTCCAGGTCCTGGACGGCATGAAGGGCGCCGATGAGTGCTTCAGCCTCGGTCGCGAAGAGGGCGGTGGGAGGATCGTCCGACCGCAGCATCGCGGAGGCAGCCTGCGCCGCCGAGGCCTCCGTCTTCGCTCCGGTGGTGATCAGGGCGGGCGAGTAGGGGATACCCGCGTCGCGCAGCGCGTCCAGGTATCCGCGCAGCCGCTCAGCGTCGCTCCACAGGCTGCGGGTGTTGACGGTCAGGAGATCGTCGAGCGTATCGATCCCGGCGTCGGTCGTCGGGCCCCACAGGAACCCGATCCGCCGATGGCCCGCCTCGATGAGCGTCCGCGTCACGCGCCGGGCCTCCGCCCGGTTGTCGACGACGACCGCGTCGAGGTGCAGCCCCGGGACCAGCCGGTCGATCAGGACCACGGGGGTACCCCGTCGGGTCGCCTCGGTGAGGTGCTCGGCCTCGGGCGCGCCGACCGCGGCCGAGGACACCACGATGCCGTCCACCTGCTTGTCGAGGAGGACGCCGACGGCGTGGCGCTCGGCCGCCAGGTCCTCGTAGGTGCTGATGACGATCACGTCGAGGTTCCTCGCGCTCGCCGCGTCCGACGCTCCGCGGATGAGGCCGGAGAAGAACGTGTTCCCGATGTCGGCCACGACGATCCCGAGGGAATTGGTGACGCCCGTGGTCATGCTGCGCGCGAGGATGTTCGACCGGTAGCCGAGGCGCTCGGCGGCGGCCAGGACCCGCTCGCGGGCGACGGCGCTGACCGAGCCGTAGCCGCCCAGGGTGCGCGCCGCCGTCGCGCGCCCGACACCCGCTTCCGCTGCGACGTCTGAGATGGTGGGGGCGCTGATGGGGGGATGCTCGGACGCCATGGGCTAATGGTAACGAGGCAGCGGGACGCTCGGCCCGATCAGCGCGGCCCGGGCCTCCTCGGGGTCCGCGTCGGAGAACGGCCAGCCGTGCCCGAAAGCCCCCTCGACCGTGCACTGCTGCGCGGAATAGCGGGCGGCCGCGTGCATCGAGGCTGCGACGTCGACGGCATCCGCGTGCCGGTTCCGCGACCAGCCGGCCTGCAGCAGCCGAAGGAGGAATGCCGTCAGGTACGCGTCCCCGCAGCCCATCGTGTCGACGACGGACGACGGCGGGACGTACTGCGCGCCGTCCTCGTAGAACGTGCCGCCGTCGAGGAACAGGGCGCCCTCGGTGCCGCGGGTCGCCAGGGCGGCGCCGGCGCCGTGGCGGATCGCCGTCGAGAGGAGATCGCGGGTCTCCCGCTCGTCGAGGTCCGCGGAGGAGAACTGCGCCAGGTCCACGGAGGGGCACACCGCGGCGAGGTAGGCGTCGGACCGCCGGTCGTCGTCCGCGGAGAAGTCGAAGCTCACGCGGGGGACAGCGGCCCGGAGGGCGGGCAGGTGCTCCTCGATGCCGGAATAGACGCTGGAGTGCACGACGTCGAACCCGGCCAGGTACGCGAGGTCCTCGGCGGACGGCCGCAGCGGCTCGGCGAGGGTGATCCCGCCACCGTTCCAGTCCAGGAACTGGCGCTCGCCGGCCTCGAGGCGGATGTTCGTCCAGCCGCTCGGTCCGTTCCTCGTGACCGAGCGTGAGATGTCGACGGACTCCGCGAGGAGGGATTGCTTCAGCAGGTCGCCGAAGCGGTCGTTCCCGAAGACGCCGAGGTATGCAGCATCGGCACCGAGGCGGCGCGCGAAGACGGAGAAGTTGACGCTGTTGCCGCCCGGGTAGGAGGTGCGGCGGTCGATGAAGCGGTCGACGATATTGTCGCCATAGCCGAGAACGCGCATGGGTGCCTTGCTGCTCGAAGGAGTCCCGGCCGGGTGACGGGCACCCGGCCGGGAACGAGGGACTCGCCGTCCGGTGGGCTCAGTACTCGACGACCCGGTAGTACCGGCGCAGGTCGAGCGAGTGGTCGCGCTGCTTCTCGAGGTGCTTGCTGATCCGGCTGGTGATCGTGTCCATCACCAGCGGGCCGAGCAGGCCGCGGAATTCGTCGTCGACCCCCTCCAGTGCGTAGTCCGCGGTATCGAGGACGGTGGTCGCCTGCGAGTACTTCTCCGAGAACCTCGCGACGCGCTCCATGAGAGGGCGGGTCTCGTCCTCGCCGACGAAGAGCAGGACGCTGGTGTCGGGCTCGATCAGCTCGAGGGAACCGTGGAAGAACTCCGCTCCGTGCACGCGGGTGGTGCGCAGCCACTGCATCTCCTCCAGGATGCACATGGAGTACAGGTAGGCGTGGCCCCAGAGGTTGCCACTGCCCACGACGAAGTGGAAGTCCGTGTCCTTGTGCCGTGCCGCGAATGCCTCGGCCAGGGGCTCCGCCTGGCGGGCCACCTCGACGAGGGCCGCCGGGACGGCCGGCAGCTGGTCGACGAGCTTGTCGTAGCCGGCGAATTCGCCGCGTTCGGACAGGAACCGTGTGCTGAAGAGCAGCAGACCCAGGTCGAACGGCCAGGCATCGGGCTCGGTGATGAGTGCGTGGTCCACGGCCTGTGCTATCGGGCTGTCGGCGATCCCGGTGAATCCGACGGTGCGGACACCGCGGGCGCGGCAGTACTCGATGGCCTGGATGACGTCCTCGGTGGTGCCCGAGGCCGAGGCGAAGACGGCGACCGCCCGCTCGGTGAGCAGGGCGTCGCCCGAGAGGACCAGTTCCGCCGCAATGGCGGAGCGGACCGGGATCCTGGTGTTGCGGCGCAGGAGGTGCTCGTAGGGCCACATCGCGGCGTAGGTTCCTCCCGACCCGATGAGGAAGACGGCGTCGACGTCGGAGAGGCCGGCGACGATTTCTTCTATGCGCGGCTGGAGGCCCAGGAAGCTCCGGGCGCGGGTGAGGAACTGGTCCTCATCGAACTTCAGCATGATGATCCCTTCGGAAGAGGCGAGGTGCCCGGGTTGATACCGGTATCACCGGCACATCGTTGCACGGTGAAATCTGCAGCGTCAACCATCAGCTCTGCTCCTCACCACCTTCCACTTGCTGCGTCGAAATAATTGACCGCCCTCTGGTACCGGTATCAATCTTGCGCTACTGTGATCCGCACCACGCGGAGATGGACCGGCCCACCGGGCAGTCATCGATCCGCAGCGGAGGCTTCCGGGCAGGTCCCGGTCAATGAAGGAGGATCGGCCATGAAGAACGTCCGACTGAGGGTATGCGCGGTCACCGCCGCGGCACTGGTGAGCCTGACGGCGTGCGGAGGCGGAGCCGAGGTCGAGGCAGCCGACCTCACGGCCCCGCCCGAATACGAGGGAACCCTGTCGATCCTGACGAAGTTCGGCGGAGAACCGCTGTCCCCCTACTTCGAGGACCTCGCCGCCGAGTACACGGCCCTGCACCCGGACGTGGACTTCGAGATCATCCAGGAGACGGACCAGAGCATCAAGGACAAGACGAAGACCCTCGTCGCCTCCTCGGCCCTGCCCGACATCTACTTCTCGTGGACCGGCGACTACGCCGACAAGTTCATCGAGGGCGGCCTGGCCGCAGACCTCAGCGCGGTCCTCGCCCCCGAGTCGGAATGGGGAGGCACGTTCGGGGCGGCATCGCTGGACGCCTTCGCCCAGGACGGCAAGTACTACGCCGTCCCCCTGTACAACAACGGCAAGTTCATGGGCTACAACAAGGCCCTGTTCGACAAGGCCGGCGTCGCCGTTCCCACCACGTTCGAGGAACTGATCGCCGCCTGCCCGAAGCTCGAGGCGCAGGGCGTGGAGCCGCTGGCGTTCGGCAACAAGGACGGCTGGCCCGGACTGCACTTCCTCCAGCAGCTCTTCGCCTACAACGTGCCGCAGGACGTCCTGGAGAAGGACTTCGTCCCTGCGACCGCCTCCTGGGACCACCCGGGCTACGCGAAGTCGCTCGAGGAGTTCCAGACCGTGGTGCAGGACTGCACCGCGACGGGATCGGACTCCAACGGCGTGCTGTACTCGACCGCCCAGCAGGCCCAGTCCGCCGGCCAGGCGGCCATGTACTTCCAGGAGATCCTGGAGTTCGATTCGGTCGTCACGGAATCCTCGAAGATCACCGCAGAGGACTTCGGGATCTTCGCCCTGCCGGCTCCCGAAGGTGCCGAGGGTGACCCCGCCGCACTGGAGGGATCTCCCGAGGGCATGATGGTCAACGCCAGGTCCCCGCGCCAGGCGCTCGCCGTCGACTTCCTCAAGTTCGTGACGACCAAGGCCAACGCGGAGAAGCTCGCCGGGGCGCCCTTCAGCCAGCCGAGCACCATCGTGGGCGCCGTCTCCGAATCGACGGCGAGCCCCGCCGTCGTCGAGGGCGTCGAGAAGCTCAACGAAGCCAGCTACCTGCTCGGGTGGCTCGACGCCGTCACGGTTCCCGACGTCGCGGACGCCTGGCTCGCCGGCGGCGAGGCGCTGGTGTCCGGATCCGAGACTCCCGAAGAGGTTCTGAGCAGTGTCCGCGCCGCTTCAGACAGCGCCAAGTAGGACCGAACCCGCCGCACCCCTGCTGCCCCGGACCGGGGAAGCAGGGGTGCGGCGGCACCGCAGGACGCGGGGCTGGGCCTGGGTGGCTCCGGCTCTCCTGATCCTGGGCGTGTTCGTCTACCTCCCACTGCTCCAGAACCTGCAGTACAGCGTCATGGAGTGGGACATCTACGGAGGGGGGTCCTCCTTCGTCGGGATGGCCAACTACGAGAAGCTGGCCGGCGATCCGGTGTTCTGGCACGCCCTGCTGAACAACTCCGCCTACGCCGCGGTCTCGCTGGTCTGCCAGGTCTTCGGCGCGCTGCTCCTCGCCGCGCTGGTGGAGGGATTGCGGTCCGAGCGGTGGCGGCGTGCCCTGCGGGCCATCTACTTCGTTCCGTCCGCGATCTCCCTGACGGTCGCGGGACTGCTGTTCTACTTCATCTACGAGCCGGAACTCGGCATCCTGAATGCGGCCCTGCGGGGCGTCGGACTCGACTCCCTGACGCAGGCCTGGCTGGGGCAGGAGGGCACGGCCATCTGGGCCGTGATCGCCATGAGCCAGTGGCAGGGCTTCGGCTACTCCACACTGCTCTTCGCGATCGCCATCCAGCGCATCCCCCAGGACCTCTACGACGCCGCCTCGCTCGACGGCGTCGGCCCCGTCCGCAGGTTCCTCCAGGTCACGGTCCCGCTCACCCGCGAGATGACGGGCCTGATGATCATCGTGACGCTCTCGGGCGCTTTCCAGGTGTTCAACGAGGTCATGGTCATGACCAGCGGAGGTCCCAACAATTCGAGCCAGGTCCTGGTCAGCTGGCTCTACCGGATGGGCTTCGGCCGCAACGACTTCGGCTACGCGGCCGCTATCGCCACGGTGATCTTCCTCCTGACGCTGGGCGTCGCGCTCCTGCAGCTGGCCATCACGCGAAAGAGGAGAGTGGAATGGTAACCCGGACAAGCCTTCTGGGCGTCGTCGCGCGCACCTTCGTGGCGTCGTTCCTGCTGGCCCTCGCCGTCGTCGTGATCTATCCCCTGCTGTGGATGGTCCTGAACGGATTCAAGACCAACAGCGAGCTCTTCGGGAACCCCTTCGCGCTGCCGCTCCAGCTCAGCTGGGACAACTACGTGAAGGCGTGGAACCGCGGCGTCAGCAGCTACCTGGTGACGAGCATCCTGGTCACCGTCACGGCGACCATCGCGACGGTCTTCATCAGTGCGTGGGCCGCGTACGGGCTCACCCGGATGCAAATCCCCTTCAGCCGCACCGTGCTGGCCCTGATCCTCGGTGGCCTCATGCTCGCCCCCGCCGTCTCGCTGATCCCGCTCGTCAAGATGTTCCAGGCGCTCGGGCTCTACAACACGTTCTGGGCGCTGCTGATCCTCTACGTGGCGTTCCGCATCCCCTTCACCACCTTCCTGATCCGCGCCTACATGGTCGACCTCCCGCTCGAGATCGACGAGGCGGCGGCCGTTGACGGGGCCAGCAAGGCGAGGGCGTTCTGGAGCATCATCCTGCCCATGTGCAAGCCGATCCTCGTCTCCAGCGTCATCCTGAACATCCTGTTCACCTGGAACGAATACCTGTTCGCGATGGTCTTCACGAGCGGCGGAGACCTGCAGACGCTGCCCATCGGGCTGACGAACCTGATGAGCAAGCACGGGACCGAATACCCCGTGGTCTTCGCCGGCATGACGATCGCCGCCGTGCCGGTCATCCTGCTCTTCTTCCTCACGCAGAAGTACTTCGTACGGGGGCTGGCCGACGGCGTCGGGAAGTAGCGTCGGCGTCCTTCTGTGCCGTCCCGTGCCTTCCGGGCCCGGGCGGCACGCTGCCGGGTGCTGCTCAGTCCGGAAGTCGAGGACCCCGCGTCGCTGCCGGATCTCGTGGCAGGTGCGGCATCAATCCGCGCTGATCTGCCGCCGGAAGGTGTCCCGCCGGGCGTGGAGATCCCACAGGACGCCGGCGAGCACATGGGGGTCCTTGTCCGGATCGCCCTCGACGATGCGGCCGCCGATGATGAGCTGCGCTACGTGGATGCCCTCCTCGGCGAGCACCTCGTGCAGCAGCTGGGCGTAGGCGGCCTGGCCCGCGAAGGCTACCGAGGTACCGGTGACAGCGCGGCCGGGCTTGACTGCGGAACCGCCGTTGACGAAGAGGATGGTGCCGCGGTCCTTGCCGAGGAACCGCATCCCGGGCAGCACCTGGTGCACTGCGGCCACGGACCCGTAGATCGAGAACTCCACCGGACCCTTGAGGTCCGCCGGCGTCGTCTCGAGGACGGGCCGCATGAAGTCCTTCTGGGGGAGAGGACTGTACTGCAGCACCTCGATCGGTCCGAGCGTCTCGGTCGCGGCTTCGAGGGCGGCTGCGATGGACTCGGGGTTCCGGACGTCTGCGGCGAAGCCCCGGGCATGAATGCCTTCCCTGCCGAGGTCCTCCGCGAGGGCGTCCACTTTCCCCTGGCTCCGGGAGATGAGGGCCACGGAGAACCCCTCCGCCCCGAAACGCCGTGCCACTGCGGCTCCGAGGCCGCGTCCTGCTCCGATGATTGCGAGAGTAGTCATACCCGGTGCAATTGATCAGCCGGCTGAATAATTCCGTGACCCCAAGTCCTCACCCGAGGGTCCCGAGGATGGTGCGCTGGATGGCGACAGCGGCGGCGCCGCGGGCCCACTGCGCGAAGTCCGTGGGCTGCCGCCTCAAACGGAGCGGCGCTGCCTCTGGGTCGCGGTGGTAGGTGACCGAGTCCTGCAGGGGAGTGGCGGCGACCTCCGCGAGGTCCATGCCCTCTCCCGACAGGATGACGAGGTCCACCATGGTCAGGTTTGCGACGGCGGACACCAGCAGGCCGAGCCTCCAACCGGCCGCCTCGACGATCCCGCTCGCAGCGGGGTGTCCCTCCGCTGCGAGCCTGAGGATGTCCTCGTAGGACCGTTGCTCGCCCGTCGCCGCGGTGAACTGCGAGCAGATGGCCGGGATGGTCAGGATCGCAGAGGCGCAGCCTTCGTGGCCTTCGGGGCATTCCGGCCCCGAGGCCTCCAACGGGTAGTGGCCCACGAGTCCGAGTCCGGCGTCCGGCGGTGCGATGACGGAGTCGTTGATGACGAGGCCGTACCCGACCCCGACGCCGATCGTCAGGACGGCGAAGTCCTTCTCGCCGCGCCCGGCGCCGAACCACTGTTCCGCGATGGTGAGGGCGACGACGTCGTTCTCGACCACGACCGGCAGGCCGGTCCGCTGATGCAGGAGGTCGGCGAGGGGTACGTCGCGCCAGCCGAGAAAGGGGGCACGGATCACCCGGGCACCGGAACCGACCTTGCCGCCGATGCTGATGCCCACGCCGCTGAAGGCGTCGAGGGGGCCGAGGTCGGTGATGGCGTCGACGATCGCACCCACGACGTCGTCCACGTCCTGGCCGGGGAGGAATCGCTCGCTCGTGTCGACGACGTCGGACCTGAGGTTCGTTGCCACGGCCGCCGCGCTGCGGCCGGTGAGCTTGATGCCGACGAACCGGTGCGCGTCCGGGCTGATCTCGAGCGGGCGCGTCGGCCGGCCGATCGCCGCGGGCAGGTGCTCCTCGGATTCGCGGAGCACACCGGCGTCCAGGAGCGGCTTGCTCAGGCGTGTCAGGCTGGCGATGGACAGGCCCAGGCGGGCAGCGAGGTCGGCGCGGGAGATGGGGCCGCGGACGAGGACTTCCCGTGCCAGCGCGCGGGCCGGGCTGTGGAGCGCTAGCGACCGGACTGCCTCCATCGCAAGTCCCCCTTCGGCTTTTCCGTCCATTGACACGCCTCTTATTTCTATCGTAAAAATAAAGCCTGGGTGCCTTGCTGGCCGACTCTTTCACCAGGGCCGCGCCGGCAACCCCAGTGCCCACACTTCCACATCACAGAGGGACGACACCCGTGACATCCACCGTTAATCCCGACGTTGAATCCGCCGTCGATGCCGCTACGGAGCTGTCCACCGAGGCGCTCGCGAAGCGCATGCAGGACCCGGACTGGTGGCGCCAGGCCGCCGTCTACCAGGTCTATCCGCGCAGCTTCGCCGATTCCAACGGCGACGGCATCGGTGACCTCAAGGGCATCACCTCACGGATCCCGTACCTCAAATCCCTCGGCGTCGACGCCGTCTGGCTGAGCCCCTTCTATCCCTCCGCGCTCGCGGACGGCGGGTACGACGTCGACGACTACCGCGACGTCGATCCCAAGCTCGGCACCCTCGAGGACTTCGATGAGATGATCGCCGCACTGCACCAGGCCGGCATCAAGCTCATCGCCGACATCGTGCCCAACCACACCTCCAACCGGCACGCCTGGTTCCAGGAGGCGCTGGCCTCGCCGAAGGGATCCGCGGCCCGCGACCGCTACATCTTCCGTGACGGCAAGGGTCCTGATGGCGAGGAGCCGCCGTCGGACTGGGACTCCGTGTTCGGCGGGCCGGCGTGGGAGCGGGTCGAGGACGGCCAGTGGTACATGCACATCTTCGCCCGGGAGCAGCCCGACCTGAACTGGGACAACCGCGAGGTCCGCGACGACTTCCTGGCGACGCTGCGCTTCTGGTCCGACCGCGGCGTCGACGGCTTCCGCGTGGACGTGGCGCACGCCCTGACGAAGGACATGAGCGAGCCGCTGCCGTCCAAGGCGGACCTCAGCCCCGAGGGCGGGAACCACGACGGCAAGCACCCCTTCTGGGATCGGGACGAGGTGCACGAGGTCTTCGCCGAGTGGCGCACGGTGTTCAACGAGTACACCCCGCCGCGCACCGCCGTCGCCGAGGCCTGGGTGCATGCCGACCGCCGCGCCCGCTACGCCAGCCCCGAGGGACTCGGCCAGGCGTTCAACTTCGACCTGCTGAAGGCGGACTGGGATCCCCGCGAGTTCCGCGACACCATCACCAAGAACCTCGTCGAGGCGAAGACCTCCGGTGCTTCGTCGACCTGGGTCTTCTCCAACCACGACGTCGTCCGGCATGCCACGCGGTACGGCCTGCCGCCGGCAGGGCCGGACAGCGTGAGCAAGCCCGGCCAGGGCGGCACTGACAGCCAGGACGGCTCGGCATGGCTGCTGAGCGGCGGCACCGAACCCGAGCTGGACCGCGAGCTGGGGGAGCGCCGTGCCCGCGCCGTCACGCAGCTCATGCTGGCGCTGCCCGGATCCGCCTACCTGTACCAGGGGGAGGAGCTCGGCCTGCACGAGGTCGCCGACATCGCCGACGAGGACCGCCAGGACCCCACGTTCTTCCGCAACACGGGCGTGGACGTGGGCCGTGACGGCTGCCGCGTGCCGCTGCCCTGGACCAGGGACGGCGAGTCCTTCGGCTTCGGCTTCGCCGGCGCGCACCTTCCGCAGCCCGAGTGGTTCGGCGAGTACGCGGTCGAGGTGCAGGAGGGCGATCCCGGCTCCACCCTCAGCTTCTACCGCCGGGCGCTCCAGCTGCGCCGCGAACTGCAGGGGGAGGAGGACTTCGAGTGGATCGAGGAGCCGTCGCCCGAGGTCCTGCACTTCACGCGTCCCGGCGGCTGGCACTGCGTCACCAACTTCGGTTCGGAGCCCGCCGATCTGCCTGCGGGTTCGGTGCTGCTGAGCAGCTCGCCGCTGGTGGACGGCAAGCTGCCGGCGGACACGACGGCCTGGATCGCCTAGCGGCTTCGGTCCCGGAAGCTTTTCTGCGGCAGCTTCTTCCGGCGGGCCTTCTCCGGTGACCGATGGTGCCAGCGGCACGGGTGCCCGGGGTTCGTTGGTGGCCCGCCGTCGTCGTCGTCGGTGGTGCCTGCGGCGCGGGTGCCCGGACCCGTGGCGGGAGTACCCCGGGTGCGGGCCGCCGCGCCGGGTGTGCAGACCGGCAGAGGTAGCGCCGCGGTGCGCACGACGACGAAACGCGAGCCCGTTCGTCCGCAGGAGAACTGGTTGCGAGGATCGGCGGGACGTCGGAATACTGGAGAAACCGGCACGATCGACCCGGAGGGCAGCGACATCAGCAGGTCCCAGGAGCACGAGGAGCGGCTGCGGAAGGCGGCCCAGTTCCGCGCTGCCCGGGGGGACGCCGGCGACGCGATGGCCGAGCTGGAACGGCAGAACGACGACGGCGGCTCCGCCTCCGGCGAGATGGCCCCCCTGCGTGAGGGCGAGGACGAGGTCAAACGCGCACGGCTGATCGTGGACCGGGCCGTGGCACGCGGCGACTTCGACGACCTCGCGCTCGCGGGCAAGCCCATCCCGGGGCTGGGGGAGAGTCACGATCCCGACTGGTGGGTCAAGGGCCTGATCCAGCGCGAGAACATCACCGGACTCGGCCCGCGGGCCATCCTGCTGCGCACGGAGGACGCGGAGCTCGACGACCGCCTCGACCGCCAGTACACCGAGAAACAGGTGCGCGAGGTCCTCGAGGACTTCAACTACCGCGTGATCGACGCGAGGCGCCAGCTCCTCGGCGGCCCTCCGGTCATCACCAAGCTGCGTGATGTCGACGCGGAGGTGGAGCGGTGGCGTGAGCGCCGGGTTGCTGCCCGGCGTGCGGCGGAGGCCGCCGCGCCGCCCGAACCGCCGAAGACCTCCTTCTGGCGGCGCATCTGGCGCGGCGGCACCTGAGCGACGCCCGCAGCGGGACCGATCCGGCCCCGGCGCCCTGCTAGGAGCGCAGCGAGATGGTGGGCATCGACGCCGTCACCAGCGTGCCGTCCGCCCGACGGGTCCCTTCGATGTCACGTGTGCTCGGAGTGCCGGTCAGGCGCGGGCCCTGGTGGTCGAGCGGGACAGTGACGGGATGGTCCGCCCCTACGTACACCCTCTCGCCGCGGACGGTGACCGTCGCACTCACGCCTGCTTCAACCGTCAGGGTCATCGCATGCTGGGTCACGTCGGCACGCACCCGCGTACCCTGCAACGTCACCCGGAAGCTCATGCGGGTCCAGGCCTCGGGAAGGCGCGGGTCGAAGGTGATGTCGCCACCATGGTCGCGCATGCCACCGAACCCGTAGGTGAGGGCACTCCACACCCCACCGGTCGAGGCGACGTGGATGCCGTCCGACGTGTTGCGGTGGAGATCGGCGAGGTCCACGAACAGGGCGGACAGGAAATACTTCATCGCCAGGTCCTGGTACCCGACCTCGGCCGCGATGATCGACTGGACCACCGCGGACAGGGTGGAGTCCCCGGTCGTCAGGGCTTCGTAGTACTCGAAGTCGGCGCGCTTCTGCTCCGGCGTGAACTCATGGCCCTGCAGGAGGAGGGCGAGGACGACGTCGGCCTGCTTGAGGACCTGGAAGCGGTAGATCACCAGCGGGTGGTAGTGCAGCAGCAGGGGGCGCTTGCTCGCGGGGGTGTGCTCGAGGTCCCACAGTTCCTTCTCCAGGAACGCGGCGTCCTGCGGATGGATGCCCGCCCGCTTGTCGAAGGGGATGTACATCTTCTCGGCGGCGAGCGCCCATTCGTAGATCTCGTCCTCGTTGAGCTTCAGGCGCGAGGCCATCCGCTCATAGGCGACAGGATCAGCGGTCCGCAGCGACTCGACGGCGCGCGTTGCCGACTTCAGGTTGGCGCGCGCCATGACGTTCGTATACAGGTTGTCGTTGACGACGGTCGTGTACTCGTCGGGTCCCGTGACCCCGTGGATGTGGAAGTAGTCGTCGCCGTTGCTGCGCCAGAATCCCAGGTCGGCCCACATCCGTGCCGTCTCGACGAGGATGTCGATCGCCCCGCGGACGAGGAAGTCCTTGTCCCCGGTCGCCGCGACGTACTGCATGAGCGCATAGGAGATGTCGGCGTCGATGTGGTACTGGGCGGTGCTGGCTGCGTAGTAGGCCGACGACTCCTGCCCGTTGATCGTGCGCCAGGGGAACAGCGCCCCGCGCTGGTTCAGTTCGACGGCGCGGGCACGCGCCGGTTCGAGCATGGCCTGGCGGAAGCGGAGGGCATTCCGTGCGACGAGGGGAGCGGTGTAGCTGAGGAAGGGGAGGACATAGACCTCGCTGTCCCAGAAGTAGTGGCCCCCGTACCCGGAGCCGGAAACGCCCTTCGCCGCGATGCCGCCGCCGTCGGTGCGGGCAGTGGACTGGGCCAGCTGGAAGAGGTTCCAGCGCACGGCCTGCTGGGTGACGGGCTGACCCTCCACCTCGACGTCGGAGCGCGACCAGTAGTCGGCCAGCCATTCCCGCTGCTTCTGGTACTGCTCCTCGACGGGGACCTCGAGGGCGCGGTCCAACGTGCGGCCGCAGCGGTCTGCGAGCTCACGGACGGGCACGCCACGGGAGGTGTGATAAGTGATGGTCTTGACGAGCCGGATGGGCTGACCGGGCTTCGCCTTCACACGGTAGACGTGCTTGGCGAGGTCGTCCTCGAGATGGGACCGCTGATCCCACTCGTTGTCGGTGACCAGGTCGTGTTCGACGCCGCACGCGATGGTCATCGACGAGTTGGTGGTGCGGTAGCCGAGCAGGTAGCGCGACCCGTCGACGCGCTTGAGGCGCGGCTGGAGTACCCGTTCCTTGAACGAATCCGCCTTGCGCGGGTCGAACGCCGCGCTGTCGGCCGCAGGGAGCACCTGATCCTCGTCGATGCCGTCCTGGCGGTTGAGGATCTGGCTGGAGATGAGGATGGACGCTTCGGCGTCGAGCATCTCCACCTCGTAGTCGACGACCGCCAGGTGGCGGTCCGAGAACGAGACGAGACGGCGCGTCCGCACGAGGACGCGCTTGCCGGAGGGCGTGCGCCACTCGAGCTCCCGCACCAGGACGCCGTCGGCGAAATCGAGGCGCCGCGAGTAGCGCAGGATGTCGGCCTCCGTCAGGACGAACGGTTCGTCGTCGACGTACAGGCGGATGATCCTCGCATCGGGGACGTTGACGATCGTCTGCCCGACCCTGGCGAAGCCGAAGGCCTCCTCCGCGTGCTGGATGGGCCACGTCTCGTGGAAGCCGTTGATGAAGGTGCCGTAGTCGTGCCCGTCCCGGCCTTCATCCACGTTGCCGCGGAGGCCGAGGTAGCCGTTGCCGACGGTGAAGAGGGTCTCGGTGCGCCCCTGGAGGGAGACGTCGAAATCCGTCTCGACGAGCGCCCACTCGTCGACCGGGAAGTGGTTGCGGTCCAGGGGATCGGAGGAGATGAGGTTCATGAGGGGAGGTCCTGGGATACGAGGTGCGCGCCCGGACCGGCCGGTCGGGCAGGGAGGAAGGGGATCAGTTCGGCGAGGTCGTCGACGACGACGTCCGCGCCATGCGCGAGGAGGGTATCGGCACCGACACCCCGGTCGACGCCGACCACGAGACCGAAGGCGCCGGCACGCCCTGCGGCGACCCCGGAGTGGGCATCCTCGACCACGGCGCACGCCGAGGCGGGGAGGCCGAGCAGTTCGGCGGCGTGGAGGTAGGTGTCGGGCGCGGGCTTGCCGGCGATACCGCGGTCGGCTGCGAGGACGCCGTCGACGACGACCTCGAAGCGGTCGCGGAGTCCGGCCGCTCCGAGGACGGGAACACCGTTGCGCGAGCTGGTGACCACGGCGACCTGGACACCGGCGGCGACGGCGGCATCGAGGAATGCGAGGGAGCCGGGATAGGGCTTCACTCCCTCCACCTGGAGGGTCTCGTTGAAGGCCTCGTTCTTGCGGTTGCCGAGTCCGCAGACAGTCTCGGCCTCGGGCGGATCCCCGGGCAGGCCCTCGGGCAGCGTGATGCCGCGGGAGGCGAGGAACGCACGAACGCCGTCGTAGCGGGGACGGCCGTCGATGTAGGTGAAGTAGTCCGCATCGGTGTAGGGCTCCTCGACCCCCTGCGCCTCGAGGTAGGCGGTGAACAGCCGAGCCCAGGCATGCATATGCACCTCGGCCGTGGGCGTGAGGACGCCGTCGAGGTCGAAGAGGAGTGCGCTCAGGAACGAGAGGCGCGCGTGGGCGGGGTGTAAGCTCATGGTGCTGATCGCCTTCAGGGGTGGCGGGAGCCGTGAATGGACATCACGGTGCGGATCGACAGCGGCGGCGTTGATCAGCACTGATCCTGCACCGGGAGAGCGTGTCCGAGGAAGCTGGCCGGACGGGGTCGTCTACGGCGAGACCAGAACTGGGACGAGCGGGCCTGGAAGGCCCCGGATCCTGCAGTGCTGCTGCAGGATCCGTTAAAGTCTACCGCCAAAATCGCCGTTCCGGGGCCCACGACGCGCTGGACCGGTCCTGATCGAGCGGCTACCCTCGCGACCCCGGGGACAGGGTCAGTTCGGGATGATCCCGAACAGGACCTTCCTCTTGACCATCAGCCAGATGGCGAGGGTCACGACGGCATGGATGACGAGTCCCTGCCAGGCGCTCGCGCGGTCCAGCCCGGAGATGTTGGCGACCGCGAGCACGAAGTACACGTGGACGATGAAGACGTACAGGCTCGCACGCCCCAGCGGGATGTACAGCCATCCGGTCAGCCTGTTGATGGGTTTCCAGAACGACGTCAGGATGACGTGCGTCGCGACGATGAAGAAGCCCAGGTTCAGGAGCCGGCCGGGCTGCAGGATCACGCGCACGTACCCGGATTCGTACAGGGTCTCGTAGAAGCCGGGCGGGATGAGGGGCAGGCCGAGTCCCAGGGTGTAGTTCAGCCAGAGCCCTCCCAGGACGAGCGCATACGCGCCGGTGGCCACGCCGACCAGGTTCTTCCCCCGTGGGGTGCTGAGCGCATCGATGATCGCCCGGCGGTGGTAGCCGATCGTGACGCCGTGGACGAAGATCAGCTGCCAGGTGAGCAGTGGGAAGACGTCCTGGAACTGCGAGTTGAAGACCCGCAGCGAGAAGGCCGCGTCGAGGACGTAGAGCGCCCAGCTGATGGCGAGCAGCAGCCACCACAGCTTCTTGCGGAGCATCAGGACCAGCAGCGGAACCGTCAGCGTCAGTACTACGTACAGACCCATGATGTTGAAGGCCCACGGTCCCATGTTGAGGAGCAGCAGGTCCCGCACCGCGTACCCGGGCGGCGGGTAGTCGAGCAGCCGCTGGACGTTCGGGTAGAGGTCGTACACGCGGCCGGCGGCCTCGGTCCCGGCTCCACCCGTCCCACGGTCCGTGAAGGTGGTGAGGACGGACCCGTCGATGAAGGGCACCAGGGAGAGCAGGTAGACGGTGAGGACCACGGCGAGGGAGGTGACGTAGAGCTTGACCGCCCGCCGGGTGGTTCCCTTCGCCGCCTCTGCGGCCCCGCGGCGCTTGACGGCCAGAGGGTGCACCATCCCGAGCACGACGCCGGACAGCATCACGAACAGCTCGGCACCCGTGATGGTCCCGATGAGGTTGCGTGAGATGAAGGACCATGGACCGGCAACCTCGATGTGGGTGACGATCACCGAGGTGATGATCCAGCCGCGCAGCAGGTCGATCCGGCCGTCACGGGGAGCATGCTCGTCCGGATACCGCCACTGCGGGACCACGCGCCTGGCGAGTCCGGCCAGGAGGACCAGGGCGAAGAGCCCGACGACGCACGCGACGAGGTAGCCCATCACGGCGCTGACCGGGGCGCCGGCCTGCCACACCTGCCGGGTCGATTCGTTCGCATCCTCCTGGGCGACCACCTGGGTCACCGGCCCGAGCCGGACGCCAGGCGCTGCGTCGAGGGTCTCCTGCAGTGCCGCCGTCGTCGCGTCGTCCGCGCCGAGCCTCCAGTCGACGGTGTGGCCCTGTGCTTCGGGCTCGGGGCGCTCCGCCTCGAGCCAGGACACCATCCCGATCTCCGGGTACTCCTCGGCGATCGCCGGGTCGAACAGCTGGTCGAGCCATGCCCGCTTGATGTCCGCTTCGGGTGCGCTGTCGGCGTCCTCGGGGTCGTAGAGCGCGGCCGTCTGGACGAGGAACCGCTTGCCCTTCGCCGCCGCGTACTGCTTCGCGAAGTCGATGCGCGGAGCGCCGGGGGCCACACCGTACGTGCCCGCGAGCTGGTCGGCGAACTTGTCCGGCTCGGGCAGCACGGAGGTGCTGATCGCGCCGGAGTACTCCCGTGTCCCGTCGGCGTTCCTCGTGGGCCTCTGCTCGTAGCTGCCGTAGTGGTACATCGTCAAGCCCACCCAGTCCACGGCGTCGTCGCCGGGGTAGTAGGGCTCGTAGGGGTCGTCACCGGTGTCGATCAGGCCATTGCCGTTCGTGTCCAGGCGCGTCACGGCTCCGGACTGACGACCCTCCACCGCGCCGTACGCCTCGGTGAACGGATAGCCGGCCGCGTACGACGGCGACCACACCATGGCGGCGCCGGGCGCCCCGGCGTGGACGGCGTCGGCCACGGTTCCGAACGCATCGACGTACTCGTCGGGCTGCTGCCCCCAGCCGAACCAGGTGCCGTTCATCTCGGGCGCGAAGCGGAGGAAGAACGCGGTGCGGAACTCGTTGCTGATGCGTTCGAGCGTGTCAGCGAGGTGCCTGGCGTCGTCGTCGGTCAGCTCGTCCAGCGGTTTCCTCGGTTCGAGGGTGACCATGGCGAGGGACCCCAGCGGCGCCTGCTGCCGTGCGAGGTCGAAGAGGTCGCGTTCGGCGGCGTCGTCGAGCGGGTAGGGGATCGGACGGCTGAAGAACGACGGCGTGATCCCCGTGCGGTCCGCGTAGGCGCGGGCGTTGTCGGAGGACCAGTCCAGTTCGGGGCCGAAGTAGCGGCCCTCCGTGAGGTCGGTCGGATCCTCGACCGGAGGGGATTCGGAGGTGGTGGTGGTCGCGGGCAGGCCGGCCCCCTGTGCCGGGACTGCGCCGGCGACGAGGCCGAGCGTCGACGCCACCAGGACCCAGGCGGCCAGCCATGCCCGGGTCCGCGGTGCGGCCGGGGTCATCGGGCGGATTCCCGCTGTGCCTTCGCTTCCGCGATGTCCGACTGGTAGTGCTCGAATCCGCGGTAGCGGACCGCCTCGACGATGACGCTGAAGATGACGAGGTCGAAGACCACCCAGACGATGTTGACCGACGTCCCCAGGATGTCGGCCTGGCCCACCGCCATCCGGATCACGCCGATGATCGCTGCCGCCACGAGCAGGCCCATGGCCCAAAGTTGCGGCTTCACGAGGTCCCACCGCAGCTGGGCGTCCTGCTGCAGGGTCTTCGGCGTCACGGCGAAATCGAGGCTCCGGCCGAGATAGACGTTGCCGAACGCGGAGGTGATCGACCGGATCCAGACGGGGAACAGGGCGAGCGAGTACTGCTGGCCGCGCCAGGTCTTGACGCCCTTGCCGACGACGGCGAACAGCAGCTGGTTGACCAGCAGGAACGGGATCAGCCGGACGAAGAACTCGGTGCTGATCGAGTTGACCGGGAGGATGCCGAACATCAGGTAGATGATGGGCGCGGCGATGTAGACGACGGCGGCGAACCCGGAGAGGTAGCTCCACATGGTCGCGGCGTACATGAGGCGCTGCGCGAAGGAGAGGCCCTTCTGGGCGAACGGGTTCTCGCGGAACATCACCTGTGCGGTGCCCTGCGCCCAGCGGAGGCGCTGCGTGAGCATGGAGTTCAGGTCCTCAGGGGCGAGGCCGTCGGCCAGCTTCTCGTGATGGTAGGCCGATTCCCAGCCGAGCCCGTGGAGGCGCATGCAGGTGGCCATGTCCTCGGTGACGGAGATGGTGGCCATCGGCATGACGGCCTGGGCCTCCCCGGTGCGATCGGCGTTGACCGAGTCGATCAGAACGCGGACGGTGTCGATCGCCGCGAGGGGCGACCAGGCACGCTGCGCGAGCTGGTCCAGCGCGGCGTCGTCGACGACGGCCAGGCCGGGGGTGCTGACCGACGCGTCCTGGAGGTGCGCCTCCAACCCGTCGATGTCCAGGTCCTCGAGCGAGGAGAGGTCGGCGCGGAACGCGGCGATGTCGGCGGCGACGAGGTCCCGGGTCACGGTAGCGACCCGCTGCTGGAACTCGTAGGTGACCTCGGAGATGCCGTGGCCCTTCTGCAGCCGGCGCCGGACCCTGCGGAGATCCTTGGCGACGAGGTCCAGGGCGTCGCGCACGCGGTCGTTGCCGGGGCCGAGACCCTTTTTGGCCTTGGCGAGTACCTTGTCCGAGGTCTTGAGCGCCTTGTGGAGCGCGAGCTCGATCTCCGTGACATACCGGGTGACACCGAGCTGCATGAGGGCCTCACGGCGGATGATCGCATTCGACCCGCAGAAGAAAGCGGCGTTCCAGCCGTCCTTGCCCTGCTGGATCGGCCCGTAGAACAGGGGCGCCTGGCTGCCCAGCGGATCGGAGTCCGGCACGTTGATGAACCACTGCGGAGTCTGGACCAGCGCCATCTTCTCGTTGGTGAAGTAGCCGAGGGTCCTGTCCAGGATCAGCGGGTCGGGGATCTGGTCCGCGTCGAGGATGAGCAGGAACTCGCCGTCCGTGGAGGCCAGCGCGTTGTTGAGGTTTCCCGCCTTCGCGTGGCGCGGCATGTCCTTCCAGTCGGCGGACCGGGTGATCCAGCCGATGCCCTCGGCCTCGGCGGCCTCACGCACCTCGGCCCGGTTGCCGTCGTCGAGGATCCACGTCTTGTGCGGGTAGCGGATGTCCTTCGCCGCACGGGCCGTGGTGAGGACCAGATCCAGCGGCTCGTTGTAGGTGGTGATGAAGACGTCGACGGTGAACCCCTCGGGAGCCTTCGGCGGCACGCGCTTCTTCAGCCTCCACACCGTGAAGCCGAACAGGAGGGAGTCGATGAGCGAGTACGTCTCGGCGAGCACCAGCGGGATGGCGATCCACCAGGCGTCCCAGTTGATCGAGAACAGCCACCGCCAGACGATGTAGTTCAGCCCGAGGACTGCCGTGACGAGGACGATGGCCCTGATCAGCAGGATCCGCCCGCCCGACGTCGCGTCCTGCTCGGCTGTCTCCTGGTCGCCCTGGAAAGAATCGCTCGGTGACGGCCCCATGCTCCAGCACACCTTCCTGCTCGTCGTGCGCGCGGCACTGCTTCCGTGGCCTGTGTGCCGTGAGTCGGCAGCACTGAGACACCCACCGGCCCCGAGAGGGCCATGAAGCACTTGAACAAAGGTACCCGACCGCCCGTGCCGGCCGTTCGACGACTCGGCCGGCGTGGAGGAGAAGCGGTCCGTGCGGTATAGGGCGGTGTGCAGGAGGGGAGCCTGCACCCGGAGTCAGGCCCGCCGGGCGTCGTCCGTCCAGACGTAGAACTTCTCGGGGCGCCCGGCCGATCCGTACTGAGGGACGATGCGCGCCTGCCCCCGCGAGACCAGGAACTCGAGGTACCGCCGGGCGCTGACCCGGGCCATGCCGAGGCGGTCGGCGACATCGGACGCCGAGGTGCCCCGGCCGTGGCTCCGGAGGTCGAGCATCACGGCGTCGAGCGTCGGAGCCGAGAGGCCCTTCGGCGTCGTGAGGGTCGCCGTGCCGGGCGACGCGGTGGTGCTGCCGGCCCCGGCTCCCGCCGTCGTCGTCCGCAGCAGTTCGTCGATCCTGCCCTGGTCGAGGGATGTGGAGCCGTCGGCCGCGTGCGCGTCGAGGTTCCGCCGGTACGCCACGTAGGAGTCGAGCCGCTGGTTCAGCACCGCGGCGTTGAAAGGCTTCACGAGGTAGTGCAGCACCCCGCCTGCAACAGCGGCACGCACGGTGTCGAGTTCACGGGCTGCGGTGATGGCGATGACGTCGAACGGCTCGCCCGGCCGGTTCCGTAGCGCACGCAGCACCTCGATGCCCGTCATGTCAGGGAGGTGGATGTCCAGCAGGACGAGCCTCGGTCGGAGCTCGTCCGCCAGTTCGAGCGCCCGTGCGCCGGTATGGGCGGCTCCGACGACGTCGAAGGCACCATGGGCGAGCAGGAAGCCGGTATGGATGCCGGCGACCTGGTGATCGTCGTCCACGACCAGGGTCGGGATCGGCGGGGGATCCGCCGGGGGAGGACCTGCAGGATTCACGGGACGGTTCCTCGGGATGTCGCGTCGCTCATGGCACCTGCAGGGGGCGGGGAGCGTCGATGAGGGACGGCGCGAGCCAGACCGTGAACTCGGCACCGCCGAGCTCGGAGTCGTCGACGACGACCTGGCCCGAGCGGCGGCGCGCGATGCGGTCCACGAGCGCCAGCCCGAAACCGCGCGTGCCGGGATGGCCGCCGTCCTTGGTGGAGTAGCCGGATGAGAAGATGGCGTCGACGTCCTCGGCGGCGACGCCGGGACCGTTGTCGGAGACGGTGATGCGGATTGCATCCTCGGCGGAATCGAGGTGGACACCGACCCGCCCGTCGGAGCGCCCGCTGCCCGTCACCGCTTCGATCGCGTTGTCGATGAGGATGCCGAGGACGGTGACGACGTCGGTGGTCCCGTCCGGCTCGAGCACCGAGGTGTCGTCGATGGACAGCGTGATCCCCTTCTCGGCGGCGATGGTGCTCTTGGTCATGAGCAGGCTGGCGGCGTCGGGATCCTGGATGCCGGGGGCGATGGACCCGGAGACGAGGGAACCCCCGTGGCCCGACCGGGAGATGAAGTCGACCGCCTGCTCGGTGCGGCCGAGCTCGAGCAGCCCGGAGATGGTGTGCATGCGGTTCGCGAACTCGTGCGCCTGGGCCCGCAGCGCCTGCGTGACGTCGCGCTCGCCGTCGAGGTCCGTGAGCAGCTGGTAGAGCTCCGTGCGGTCGCGCAGGATCATGACGCGGCCCACGCGCGTGCCGTCCACCAGGGCGTCGGACGTCCGGGCGAGGAGCACGCGCTCACCGGACAGGACGGTCTCGTCGGTGTCGGCGGGATCGGTCAGGAGGCGTGCGAGGGCGGGCTCCATGACGTCGTCCACGGGCCGGCCCGTGGCGGATTCGTCGAGGTCCAGCAGCCGCTTCGCCTCGTCGTTGAGGAGCGCGATGCGGTGGTTCGCATCGACGGCGACCATGCCCTCGCTGATGCCGTGGATCATGGCGTCGCGGGTCTCGAGGAGCGAGGCGATCTGCTCGGGCTCGAGGCGATAGATGCGCCGCCACACGAGCCGGGAGATCCAGATGGCCCCCGCCGATCCGACGAGCGCCGCCACGATCAGCCAGGCGAGCAGGCGGGGGAGGTCCTCGTAGAGGTCGGCGTCGAGCTCCGATTCGAGGGTGCCCACCGAGGCCGTGCCGATGATGCCGCCGGTGGCGTCGTAGATCGGCACCTTCACGCGCCAGGATTCGCCGAGCGTGCCGGTCTGGGTTCCCACGAAGATGTCGCCCGAGAGCGGGATGGAGGGGTCGGTGGAGACGCGCTCGCCGATCTGCTCGGGGTTCGGGTGGGAGTAACGGATGCCGTCGCGGTCCGTGACGACGACGTAGGTGACGCCCGTGGACTGGCGGATGAGGTCGGCGATGGGCTGGATGGTCGCGCTGGGATCGGCCTGGTCGAATGCCTCGACCACCGAGGGCAGCTGCGCCACCGACTGGGCGACGCCGACCATGCGGTCCTCGTACTGCTCGCGGATCTGCAGACGCTGCATCGTGACGGCGGTGGAGCCGGCCACGGCGACGATGACGAGCACGATGGCCAGTTGCAGCAGGAACAGCTGCGATCGAAGCGACATCGTCCGAATCATCCTCTTAGTGTGACACGGCGTGTCGCGTCACATGCGTGCTCCAGGGATCCAGTGACCACAAAGACCAATACGAGCACTACGACCGCATGCTTTACCGCCCGCTCGCAGCTTTCCTACCCTGAGGACAGCAGTGGTGACCCGCATCACACCTCACAACACATCTCAAGGAAGAGAACACCATGACGTTCGATCGCACAACGGCGCGCCGTTCGACCCTCACAACCCTCGCCCTCGTCTCCGCCCTCGCCCTCTCGGCCTGCGGTTCCATGACGCAGAGCACCACCTCCTCGGACGAGGAGGGAACCATCGAGAAGCTCAACATCGTGGTTCCCGCCGATCCGGGTGGCGGCTGGGACCAGACCGGCCGGGCCATGGAGACGGACCTCAAGGAGAACGAGCTCGTGGGCAACGCCTCCGTGGTCAACGTCGGCGGAGCCGGCGGCACCAACGGCCTCGCGAAACTCGCCACCGAGACCGACCCCAACACCCTGATGGTCATGGGGTACGTGATGGTCGGCGCTGTCGAGACCAACAACGCGGCGAACCGCATCGAGGACACGACGCCGATCGCGCGACTCACCGAGGAGCCCCTCGTGGTCGTGGTCCCCGCGAACTCGCCCTACCAGACGATCGACGACCTGCTGTCGGACATCGAGGCGAAGGGCCAGGGCGTCTCCATCACCGGCGGTTCCGCCGGCGGCGCCGACCACATCCTCGCCGGATCCATCCTCAAGGAAGCCGGCATCGCGCCCGACAACCTCAACTACATCCCCTACTCCGGCGGCGGCGAATCCCTCGCGGCACTCCTCGGCAACAAGGTCAACGCCGGGATCTCCGGCGTCGGCGAGTACGCGGAGCAGGTCGAGTCCGGCAAGCTGCGCGCCCTCGCGGTCTCCGGCGATGAGGCGGCCCCGCAGCTGCCCGACACCCCGACCCTCACGGACGAGGGCATCGACCTCGTGCTGACCAACTGGCGCGGCGTCGTCGCCCCCGGCAGCATCGACGAAGCGCAGGCCGAGAAGCTCACGCAGCTCGTCACCGACCTCCACGAGACCGACACCTGGAAGGCCACCCTCGAGGAGAACAACTGGGCGGACGCGTTCCTGGCCGGTGAGGAGTTCCAGACCTTCCTCGAAGAGGACATCGCCAGCGTCAAGACCACGCTCACCGACATCGGACTGCTGTAGCCCATGAGCACCCCAGTACAGAACGTCCCCGGAAGCGGCACGGCCGCCGCTCCCGGGAGGCCGATCGGTGAGCTGATCTTCGCGCTCATCATCGTCAGCATCGGCGTGGTCGGATTCGTGGCGGGCGCGGGCATCCAGACCCCGCCCTCGGCCAGCGACATCGGGCCGCGTGCCTTCCCGTTCGCCGTGTCGGCCCTGCTCGTCGTCGTCGGCGCAGGCCTGGTCATCCAGGTCCTGCGCGGCCACCGCGGTGCCGCTGACGAGGGCGAGGACGTGGACCTGGGCGCAAGCACCGACTGGCTGACGGTCGGCAAGCTCGGCGGGCTGGTTTTGCTGCACGCGTTCCTCATCGTGCCGCTCGGCTGGCCCCTCGCCGCCGCGATCCTGTTCTTCGGAGCAGCCTGGTCCCTCGGTGCCCGCCCGTGGTGGCGCAACCTCATCACGGCCATCCTCCTGGCACTGGTGCTGCAATTCGTCTTCGGCGGGCTCCTCGGCGTCTCGCTGCCTCCCGGCTTCCTCGAAGGGTTCGGTGTCTTCGGTGGATAACTTCCTCATGCTGATGCAGGGCTTCGCCACGGCGATGCAGCCCATGTACCTCCTCTTCGCACTCGGCGGCGTGCTCGTCGGCACCGCTGTGGGCGTCCTGCCCGGCATCGGCCCGGCCATGACCGTCGCGCTGCTCATGCCCATCACGTACAGCCTCGAGCCGACGGCCGCGATCATCGTCTTCGCCGGCATCTACTACGGCGGCATGTACGGCGGGTCCACCACGTCCATCCTGCTCAACACGCCCGGTGAATCGTCCTCGATCGTCACGGCGCTCGAGGGCAACAAGATGGCAAAGGCCGGTAGGGGAGCGGCGGCGCTGGCCACCGCTGCCGTCGGCTCGTTCGTCGCGGGTACCATCGCCACCGTCCTGCTCAGCTTCGTAGCTCCCTACGTCGCGGCGTTCGCGGTGCAGATCGGTCCGGTCGAGTACGTGGCGCTGATGGTCGTGGCCTTCCTGACCGTCGGCGCGCTCCTCGGTTCGTCCGTGCTGCGCGGTCTCGCGTCGCTCGGCCTCGGCCTGTTCATCGCGCTCGTCGGCTTCGACTCGCTCACCGCCCAGCAGCGCTACACCTTCGGCAGTCCCTTCCTGGCGGACGGGATCGACGTCGTCCTCGTCGCCGTCGGCCTCTTCGCCGTCGGTGAGGCACTGTACGTGGCGTCCCGTCTCCGGCACGGACCCATCAAGGTCATCCCCGTGACCGGTGGCTGGACGAGCTGGCTCCGTAAGGACGACCTCCGCCGCTCCTGGAAGCCCTGGCTCCGCGGCACCCTGATCGGTTTCCCGGTGGGGACGATCCCCGCCGGTGGTGCCGACGTCGCGACCTTCCTGTCCTACGCATCCGAGCGCAAGCTCGCGAAGGGCGAGAACAAGAAGCAGTTCGGCAAGGGCGCCATCGAAGGCGTGGCCGGCCCGGAAGCCGCGAACAATGCGGCTGCCGCAGGCGTCCTGGTACCCCTGCTGACGCTCGGCATCCCGACCACGGCCACCGCGGCCATGATGCTCGTGGCGTTCCAGCGGTACCAGATCCCGGTGGGACCGCAGCTCTTCGAATCGAACAGCGCACTCGTGTGGGCGCTCATCGCGAGCCTCTACGTCGGCAACCTGATGCTGCTCGTGCTGAACCTCCCGCTCGTGGGCATCTGGGTCAAGATCCTCCAGATTCCACGGCCCTACCTGTACGCGGGCATCCTGGTGTTCGCCGTGCTGGGTGCATTCTCGGTGAACTTCACGCCCATCGACGTGATCATCCTGCTGGTCGTCGGCATCCTCGGATTCTTCATGCGGCGCTTCGGCTACCCGATCGCGCCGATGGTGGTGGGCCTGATCCTCGGTCCCATCTTCGAGAGCCAGCTCCGCAGGTCGCTCGCGATCTCGCAGGGCGATCCCGTGGCCCTCGTGCAGTCGCCGGTCGCCGCGATCATCTACGTCGCGCTGATCATCATCTTCGCGCTGTCCTTCCTGCTCAAGCGCCGCCAGCGCCAGTTCGAGGCGATGGTCGCGGAGAACGCGGATGCGCCCGACGTCGTCCGCGGGTCCGCAGCGGCCCCTGAAGCCGTCGCTGCACCTACCGGCACTGCACCTACCGGCACCGCACCTACCGCCACTGCACCTACGGCCACTCCACCCACCCGAGAGGACACGGACCGATGAGCACCATCGTCGTGGGCTACGTGCCCAATGCACTAGGGGATGCTGCCGTCACCGAGGCGGTCGAGGAAGCCCGACGGCGGAACGCGGAACTCGTGGTCATCAACACCACGCGCGCCGACCGCCTCGTCAACCCGGCCTACGCCGATTCCGCGGACGTCTCGAAGCTCGAGGAGATGCTCAATGCGACCGGCGTGCGCTACTCCGTGCGGCACAGCATCTCGGAAGCGACCGCGGCCGAGGAGGTCGTGGACACGGCGGAGGAACTGGACGCCGAGCTGATCGTGATCGGCCTGCGGCACCGGACGCCGGTGGGCAAGCTGATCATGGGCTCGACGGCGCAGAACATCCTGCTGTCCGCCCGCTGCAACGTCCTGGCGGTCAAGCTGCCCTGACGGTTCCTGCACTGCAGTGTCCGACGACGGCGGGCCACTCCGGAAGGGGTGGCCCGCCGTCGTTCTGCGTGACGGTGGGTCTTTGGTGACTGCAGCGTGGGCCGGCGGTGTCTGGAGGCAGGCTCCGGCTGGAGTGGTGCGGAGAACACAGGGTGGTCATCACATCGGGCACCGGTCACATCAGGCACCGGTCGCATCGGGCACCGCTTCCATCAATTGATCCGTAGCTAGAACGGCTGGTCGTCGGCTGGAGCGGTGTAGGTCCGGCCCGCAAGGGACGTCGCGGTGATCACTCCGGGGTGTGCCTGTTCGTAGTGCCAGAGGCCTTCACTCTTGAACATGTGGTGCTTGCGGCACAGGTGTGCCAGGTTGTCGTGGTCCGTCCCGCCTCCGCGCGCCCACGGCGTGGTGTGGTCGAGCTCGCTGCGCGATGCGGGGATGTTGCAGCCGGGGTGTCGACAGGTACGGTCACGGACGCGCAGCCAGTTCTTGAGGTCGGACGGTACGGCGTAGGTGGTGCGTCCGACGCTCAGGACGACGCCGGTCTCCGGGTGCGTCAGGAGCCTCGTGAAGGAGGGGGCGTGCGCCGCGATGCGCCTCGCGAGTTCGGCCGGAATGGGCCCGTAGCCCTCCAGCTGGGCGGGTGCATCATCGACACCGAGCAGCGACAGGACCGGCACGGTGACGTTGATGTGCGCCCGGAGGCCATCAGGGAGAGGGGTCGCGGTCCGCAGCCGGGCGACGCCGGTTGTCTCGCCGGTATTCTCGCCGGCGTCCCAGCCTGCATGTTCGTCCTGATCAGCGGCGTGCGGATGTCCCTGACCGGACGCCAGGGAAGCACGAGTACGTGCACCCCTGCATGCTCCCCGGAGTTCTTCGTCCGAGTCGGGCCGCGCCGGCCGGGGACCGGCACCAGGACCGGGAAGCAGGAGGTCGACGAGGATGTCGGTGCGCAGCTGGGCCAGTGTGCGGCGCTCGCCGGGTTCCTGCAGGTGCCGGGCCGCCCCGGTCAGGTGGGCGTCGATCGCCGTTGCCGAGGTAGCGGGCAGGTACACGCTGAGCCAGGCCATGGCGTCGTCGTCCGGTTCCAGCTCCACCCGGCGCCGTGTCTCGGCAGACCGTGCACGCTGGTCGATGGTGTCCGGGTGGTACTGGGCCCGGAGCTTTCGCGCCTGGTACGCAAGCCTCGTCGTCGTCGTTCGGATCGCAACGGGCAGCAAGGCGGTTTCCGCGGCCAGGGCAGTCACGGCAGGCACTCCGGAGTATTCGTGGATCAGGACAGTGGCGTGGCTCCAGGAGATTCTGCCGTCGCGCAGGGCTGCGAGGGTGGCGGGATGGTAGGTGCAGAGCACCCGGGCCTGCTGAACCAGCAGGAAGGCGCTGCGCTCCGACGTGCGGAGGAGACAGGCCACCTCGGCCGCGGCCAGCGTGTCACCCAGGTTGCCGCCGCGGCTCCGCGCCGGCTGCAGGAGACGTGCGCTGGCCCTGCGGTCGATGAGGGACCGGACCCGGTCCACGGCTACGACGACGCCCGCCTGCAATCGCGCCTTCTCCGCCTCGAGGGAGGAGAGCTCGGCAAGGGCTTCGTCGAGCTCATCCGTCAGCTGTTCCGCCGATTCGATGACTCATCATCCCGCGCGCCACCGACAGAACAAGGGCAGGAATGCGCCATCCCGAATGCCCGCAATGGAAGCGGACTGCCGTCTCTGCAAGGCCGGCACCGCGCCACGGTCAGTGGTGCTGACTACGCCGGCACTGGACCATAGGGAATCCTCGCGACGCCTCGGAGCCGACTGCTAGCCCTTCGCCGCGAAGAGTTCGAGTGCGATGTTGTCCGGATCGCGGAACTCCAGGATGTACCCCGCGCCGATGTCCTTCACGCCGCCGTGTCCGATGCCCTTGCCGTCCAGCAGGGCCGCGGCGTCGTCGAGTACCTGCCGGCCGTCGACGCTGAAGGAGAGGTGGTCGAGGCCCACGCGGTCCTCGCTGAAGGTGTCGTCGGCCACCGGCCGGAGCCCGAGCAGGCTGTTCCCGAGCTGGTAGATGACCCCGTCGTGCAGGAAACCGAGCTGCTCGCGTGTCGCTTCGTCCGCCCCTTCCGGTACCTCGAAGGCGACCGGAAGCCCGAACAGCGAGTCGTAGAACGCACGGGAGGCTTCGATATCGGTGACAGTGAGTCGGACGTGGGCGTAGGCCTTGATGGGGATCGTCATGGCCGAAGTCTCGCACAGCCCGCCGGCCCGTGGTTCCGCCCTCAGCGCCACGGGTATCCGGACCCCGTCCCGGGCCGTCGTGCCGGCTCGCTAGGCTGGCCGGGTGACTGCCTTCCAGGACACCCTCGCCGCCCTCGCCCCGACCGCGGGCGCCGTCGTGCTCCTGATGGTGGTCACCGTGGGCGTCCTCACCTGGTCGCGGTCGCCCCAGCGGTTCGCTCCCGCACTCGCCGTCCTGCGCGGGGCGGTGCAGCTCGGGCTGATCAGCCTCATCCTGGGAGGAGTCATCACGAGTCCGCTCTGGGTGGCCTGCGCGCTCCTCGTGATGTTCGCCGTCGCCGTGGTGACAGCGACCCGGCGCATCGGGTTCACGGGTCCCCGCGCCGCGCTGGTGGTCCTCGGCATGGGGCTGGGCGTGGTCGTGGCCCTCGTCGTCGTGTTCGCCACTGGAGCGATCCTCGCGGAACCGCGCTACCTGCTGGCCCTCGGCGGAATCGTCATCGGCAACACGATGTCCATCGCGACGCTCGCCGGGCGCCGTCTGCGGGAATCGACCCTGGACCGCTGGGACGAGGTGGAGGGCTGGCTGGCGCTGGGGGCCCGTCCACGGCAGGCCACCCTGGACATGGCGCGGGCGGCCGTCCATGCGGCGCTCATCCCGTCCACCGACCAGACGAAGACCACGGGCCTCGTCACGCTTCCGGGCGCCTTCGTCGGGGCCATCTTCGGCGGGATCTCCCCGCTCGAGGCAGGCCGCTTCCAGATCGTCGTCCTCGCCTCGATTATGGCGGCCGGTGCGCTGACCGCCGTCGTGCTGGTGCGCGGACTTGCCCCCGCGGGCGTGCGGCCGGACCCGCTGGGCTAGGCGGGGGCCGACGTCGAAGGTGGGAATGCCGGGGCGCTCTCCAGCGCTTCACCCGGCATGAAGAAGATCGGTTTCCTGTCATTCGGCCACTACCAGGACGTCCGTGGTTCGCTGGTGCCTGATGCACGCGAGTCCCTGGTGCAGGCCGTCGAGCTCGCGGTCGCCGCGGAAGAACTCGGTGTCGACGGCGCGTACATGCGCGTCCACCACTTCGCGCCGCAGTACTCGGCGCCCTTCCCGCTGCTGGCCGCGATGGCCGCACGGACGAAGACCATCGAGCTCGGTACCGGCGTGATCGACATGCGCTACGAGAATCCGCTCTACATGGCGGAGGAAGCCGCTGTCACCGACCTCATCAGCAATGGGCGCCTGCAGCTCGGGATCAGCCGGGGATCACCGGAAACCGCGCTCGACGGTTCGCGCACGTTCGGTTACCTCCCGGAGGAGGGCTCCACCGACGCCGATCTGGCGCGCGACAAGACCGCGCTGTTCCGACGGGCGATCGCAGGCTCGGGCATCGCCGACGCCAACCCGCGCATGACCGGCAGCACCGGGAAACTGGCGATCGACCCCCTCTCGCAGGGACTGCCCGAGCGCATCTGGTGGGGCTCCGGCACGAGGGCCACCGCGCAGTGGGCGGGGGAGCAGGGCATGAATCTGATGAGCTCCACGCTGCTGACGGAGGACACGGGAGTACCGTTCGACGAGCTCCAGGCCGAGCAGATCGAGATGTTCCGCAAGGCGTGGGCCGGGGCCGGACACGCCTGGTCGCCGAGGGTCTCGGTGAGCCGCAGCATCCTGCCCATCGTGAGCGAGACCGACGAGTACTATTTCGGCCTCCGGGCACAGCGCGAGTCGACCGACCAGGTCGGGATCCTGGACGGCGCCCGGTCCCGGTTCGGCCGCAGCTACATCGGACCTCCGGACGTCATCGCGGAGCAGCTCGCGGCCGATGCCGCCGTGCAGGCCGCCGACACGCTTTTGGTGACCATCCCGAACCAGCTCGGCGTCGACTTCAACGCGGCGCTCCTCGGGAACATCGTCTCGCTCGTCGGCCCCGCCGCAGGTCTGCGCTGACGACGGCGGGTGCCGGGACCGCCGTGCTTCCAGCACCCGCCGGGCGATGGTGAAGCCGGGCGAAGCCCGGACAGCGGCGCCGGGAGCGCCCAGCCGAGGGACCGTGCGGCGGGGAGCACGCGACGCCGGACGAAACGGGACAGCGGCGCAGGGACGGATGGACCGGCCTCAGGAAGCCGTCGTCGTCGACCCTCCGGTCAGCTCCAACGCGACGTCCGCAACCGAACGCCTGGCCCGTTCGGCACGCGTCACCAGCTCGCGGAAGGCACTGTGGTCGTCGACGCCGAGTTGCGCCATGAGGATGCCCTTCGCCATGCCGATGCGGTCGCGCATCTGCAGGCCCTCGGCCAGGCGGATACGGCTGATGTCCCTCATGGACTACGCCGCGGGCGCGGTCGCGGAGTCGGAATTCCTCAGTCGTCGAGGCTTGCAGCGTCGGATTCCGCGGAGTCCTCCTCGTCCTTCGCCTCAGCGACCGAGCGGGTTGCATCGGACACTTTCCGGTCGAGGGCTGCAGCCTCGGCGTCGAGGTCGGCGAGCTCCCGCCGGAGCGCTTCCAGGCGCTCCTCGAGGTCCTCTATGGAAGCGGTCAGCCCGTCCCGCCGGACGGTGAGGCGCTGCGACTTCCGTAGCAGGTCCGCGGCCGCCTCCTCGGCCGCGGCGCGTGCGTCCCGCGCCGCGGAGAGCCGCGTTTCGGCGTCCCTGCGCCGGGCGGCGGACACCGTGCGTCGCCCCGGGCGGGTGTCCTGTGCGTCGTCGTCATCGTCCGCTCCTGCGGTCCCTCCGCCGTCGGGAGGGGGAGCGAAGGGGCCGGCGACGGCGCCCTCGAGGTCCACGGGATCCCAGCCGGTGGCCTCGAGCGTTCGGACGAGCCTACCGGTGAGCACTGCTGCCGCTGCGGCCGGGTCGGCGAGGGCGGCGCGCAGGGTCTGCTCCACGCCGGGCAGGGCGGCGGGCCCGACGTCGTGCCCCAGGTCCGCGGCGGCGTCGAGGGACTGGCGGGCGACGGCGGCCAGGAGGCGCTGGCGCTGCTGGCCCAGCGCGTGCAGTTGTGCGCGGTCGAGGCTTTCCTGCGCCTCCTTGAGGGAGGCGCCGAGTTCGAGCACCTGTTCGACCTCCTCACGGCGGCGGTCGACGAGCACGTTGACGAGCCATGCGGCGGACGCGGGCTTGGGCAGCTTGCGCAGCGTGGCAGCGAGTTCCCTGTCGCCCTCCTGCGTCGCCTTCTTCGCGGCCGCGTTCCGCTCCTCCGTGAAGCGATCGAGCGGCAGGGCGTAGAGGGCGGCCGCCTGTTCCATCAGGTCCATGTCGTCTGCGTCCTTCCGCGAGGCTCGCCCGATTATAGGCACCGGCGCCGGGCAGTGACAGGGGAGGGCGCGTCTGTATCCGGTAACTGCACGGGCGTACAGATGGAGGGGAAGCCTGCCGCCCCACCGCACCCCGTCCCAGGAGAACCCGTGTACACCTCGGTTGCAGACCAGACCACCGACCAGCTCGGCGGACCGCTCAGCGTCCTCGTGCGGCAGAAGCGGGACCATGTGAAGCTCAACTCTCTGCTCGAGAGGCTGCGCGGTACAAGCGGCGAGGACCAGGCCCGCGTGCTGCTCGATATCTACCGCCTCGTGTTCCCGCACGCCTTCGCGGAGGAATCCGTCCTGTGGCCCGTCCTGCGCAGGGTGCTGCCCGACGGCGGTGAACTCACCCTGGAGGTCGAGCGCGAGCACCAGGAAGTGAACGAACTGGTGAGAAAGCTCGAAGGGCTCGAGGACGGCTCCCCGGAACGGGCTGACGTCCTCGGGCGGCTCACGGAGGTACTCGACGACGACGTGCGCGACGAGGAAGACGCCCTGTTCCCCCGGCTCCAGTCCAGGGTCTCGCGCCGGGAACTTCAGGTGCTGGGCGTACTCTGGGAGCTGGTTCGGCGGGTCGCCCCGACCCGCGCCCACCCCGTCGTGGCGCGCCGCCCGCCCGGAAATGTCGTCGCCGCCCTGCCGCTGTCGGTCCTGGACCGGGGACGCGACATCGTGGACACCGCACTCCTCGGCGCTCCCGACCGGCTCGTCCCCGCGCTCCACCGGGTCAGCTCGGGGCTGGCCCGGGCATCGCACGCCGTCGAACTTCTGCCGGTCATGCGCTCCGGGGAGGACCTCTCCACGCGGTACATCGCCCGCAAGCCCCCGTTCCCCTGGGGGACCGTCGTCGTGTCCGCTGCGGGGGCCGGCCTGGCCGTCGCCGCGGCCCGGCGCGCGCTCCGCCGGTCGGCCTAGCCCCCCGGCGTGCACGCCGTCCAGAGCACGGAGCCGCTCCGCTCCGGTGGCGTTCGCGCAGCGGGCGGTGTGTACTGGTCCAGTGGCCGGGTCCGTCGACGGACCCGGGGATCTGAAAGGACGCACGCGATGGAAGCACGATGCCCGAGTTGTGGTTCTGCCCTGATCGAACTGGGCGAGGACCAATGGCCCGCCGAGGGGCCGGTCCCTGCTGGAACCCTCGCCGTCTTCCAGTGCGAGCAGAACCATAGGATCACCGTGGGGCAGACCCAGATCCAGGCTTAGCAGACCGCGTTCAGGCCTCCCGGCCGTCCGCGTCGTCGATGATGCGCGTCAGCTCGTCCCTCAGCGCCACGGCCTCCTCCACGCTGACTTCGAGGCGCTCGCCCTGCTCCACCCACCCGATGCTGATCAGTGGCCGGCCCTGGCCGTCCGCCGAGGAGGAGAGCCCGACCGCCACCGCGCGGCCGCCCGTATGCGTCACGTCACCGACGATCATCTCGCCGCCGTCGTCCCCTGCAACTGCCATGGCTCCTCCTCGATCCGCATCCGCCTGTTCCTTCCATGCTAGGCGCGGCCGGGACCGCGGTGTCCACCACTTCCAGGGCGGACCGCCGGACCCGTGCGGAGAGGGCGTCGACGACCGCGCGGGTGCGTTCGAAGGGCCTAGCCCACGGCCGGGCGGACCGCCAGGTTCGGGTGCAGCAGTTCGAAGCCCTCATCGGTCAGCGCGTCGCGGTCCATGTCGTCCGGGAGCAGCACGGCCGTGACCCTGCTATCGCGGATCGTGGCACCGGCCGTTCCGCGTTCGAGCGGGGCGCACTCGAGGCCGACGCCGAGACCCTCCTCGACCAGCAGGCAGACCGTGTCCCCGGTCCCGTTCCCCTCCACCGGCCTGACGGCGAAGTACTCGACGCCGTCGCGTTCAGCCAGGAAGCGGGTGCTTGCGAGGTCGATGCCGTCGAGGTCCGTCTGGATGGTCAGGACGTCCTGCTCGGTCTGTTCCTTCTCGAGGAGACCGAGCGCCGGGCCGCCGGTGCAGCCGGCCAACGCGAGGACCGCCGCGCACAGTCCGGCAGCCAGGGCATGGGTACTGGGCAGGCGGCGCATGGATCTCCTCGGCTGGGGAACGTCCCTCCCAGCCTAGCGAAGGCGCGGACCGGGGCCGGGCCACCGACTCCTCCAGCGGTGCGCTTCAGCGGATGCCGCTCCGCGCGAGTCCCTGGACGAAGTATTTCTGGAATGCGAGGAACATGATGATGATCGGCGTGATGGAGATGAGCGCCAGCGCCATGATGGCACCGTAATCCGCCCCGTACTGACCGCGGAGGTAGAGCAGGCCGATCGGTAGCGTGAAGAGCTGACTGTCCTTCAGTGCGATCAGGGGCCATGCGAAGTCGTTCCACTGGTACATGACGGTGAGCAGGACGAGGACGGCGATCAGCGGCTTGCACAGCGGCAGGATGATCTGGAAGAAGATCCGGAGGGCGCCGGCGCCGTCCACCTTCGCGGCTTCGACCAGTTCGTCGGGGATCGCGATGATGAACTGGCGGGCGAGGAAGATCCCGAAGGCGGATGCCGCCGAGGGCAGGATCACGGCCCAGAACGTGCCGTAGATGCCGAGCAGCGTGACGAGACGGAACTGCGCCACCATCAGCACCTGCACGGGGATCATCATGGTGCTCAGGACCAGGAGGAAGATGGCGCCCTTGCCGCGGAAGTCGAGCTTGGCGAAGGCATACCCCGCCAACAGGTTCACCGAGACGGTGAGGACCGTGACGATCGCGGTGATCACCACGGAGTTGCCGAACCACGTAGCGGTGGGGAAGCTGCCGAAGACCGTGCGGAAGTTGTCCAGTGTCCAGGCCGACGGCCAGATGCGCAGCTCGCGGCTGAAGACGTCCGCGTTGGGCGAGAACGCGAGCGTCACCATCCAGTACAGGGGGAACATCATGATGAGCCCGACGACGGCCGCCGTCACCAGCCGCGCGGCGGCGGCGGCGCGTCGGGCCGGGGGGACGCGCCTGGCCCTGGGGGCGGGACCGTCCCGGAGGGGTAGGGGGTGTGCCATGGGGACTCCTGTCCTGATGCGCAGGGAGGGCTCTATCCGACGTTGTCGCGCGAGCGGTTACCGCGCCACTGGAGTGCCGTGAAGAGAAGGGTGAGCAGGAAGATGACGATGCCGATCGCCGCCGCATAGCTCTGGTCGCGGGTGACGAAGCCGTTCTCGTAGGCGTAGGTGACGAGCACCGAGGTCGAACGTCCGGGCCCGCCACCCGTCATCACGAAGATGGTGTCGAACACCTGGAACGAGTAGATGACGTCCATGATCAGCAGGAAGAACGTCGATGGACCGACGAGCGGCACCGTGAGGTAGCGGAACTGCTGCCAGCTGCTCGCGCCCTCGAGGCGCGCCGCCTCGTAGAGCTCGGGGGAGATGCCCTGCAGCCCAGCGAGGTAGATCACCATGTTGAACCCCACCCTGATCCAGAGAGTCACCAGGATGATGGAGACGAACGCAGCCCAGCCCTGCGACTGCCAGGGGATCCCGCCGACGCCGCCCTCGCGCAGGAGTTTGTTGATGATGCCGGTCGCCTCGTCGAACAGCAGTACACCCATCAGTGCCGTGGCGACGCCCGAGATGACCATGGGCAGGTAGACGAGGGTGCGGAAGAGCTTCCGCCCCGGGAGGACGGAGTTCATCAGCACCGCGAGGCCGAGACCGAGGGCCAGGCTCAGCGGCACCGTGACGAGCGTGAACACCGCCGTGTTGAGGGCGGACTGCCAGAACGTGGGGTCCGTGACGAGGCGCTGGTAGTTCTCGAGGCCCACCCAGCCACTCGCGCCGAAGCCGTTCGACTCCTGGAAGCTGATGAGGAATGCCCAGCCCAACGGCAGGAACAGGAAGATGCCGAGGAAGATCAGGTTGGGCCCGAGAAAGACGTATGACGCCGTCGTCGAGCGTTGTCGGCGGGCAGCCCTTGGCGACCCCATGGCGTAGGTGATGGCAGGGGAGGGCGGCGGGTCGGTGGTATCGGGCGACTCCTCGTGCGCCGAGGTGTCGGAGGACATCAGCCGGCGGCCTCGTCGACGGCCGCGGCGATGTTCGCCAGGGTCTGCTCCACCGGCTGACCCTGGGTGAAGGCGGCCTCGAGCTGGTCACGGAGCTTGGGGTTGATCGTCGCCATGGCGGGCGAGGTCAGCTGCTCGACGTCGGTGGGCTCGAGGGTGGTGGCCTGTTCCACGAAGATCCCGGCGATGTCCGGGCGCGTCTGGTAGTCCAGATCGGTATCGACGAGGCTGGTGAGCGTCGGCAGCTCCATGGCGCGGGCACAGAAGTCGGACATCTGGTCCGGCTGCGTCATGAATTTCAGGAATTCCGCCGCCAGCTCCGGGTTGCGGGCGTTCTTCGTGGCCACGAGGGCGTTTCCGCCGAGGTCGCACGCGCCCCGCACGTCCCGCGGCAGGTAGGTGGCGCTCCACTCGAAGTCGGTGATGGCTTCGTCGAGGCTCGGCAGCACGAAATTCCCTACGAACGCCATGGCGGTGCTCCCGGCGGAGAATGCACCGTCGGCGTACGTCGAGGACTTCACCGAGCTGCTCGGTGGCACGAGGCCGTCCGTGAAGAAATCCTGGGTGAAGGCGAGGGCCTTGGCCCCGGCATCGGATTCGATGGCGGAACCCGTGAGGTCCTCGTCGAAGAGACGTCCGCCCGCCTGGAACAGCCAACTCAGCCAGCGGGTGGACCCGCCCAACTGCCAGTTGTACACGAACGGGTACAGATCATCGGGGAGGGATCCCCGCAGCTGCTCGGCCACCTGGCGGAATTCGTCCCACGTCCAAGCTGCCTCGAGACTGTCCGGGACATTCGTGATCCCTGCCTGCTCGAAGAGGTCCGTCCGGAACACGAGCGCGGAGGTGTCGGTCTGGTGGGGGACACCGAAGGGCTTGCCGTCGAACTGGACCGCCCGCCACATCGCGGGCAGGAATTCTTCGCCGGCGGCGGTATCGAAGTAGCTGCTCAGGTCCAGGAGCTGGTCCTGGCTGCTGTAGGCACCGATGGTTCCGTAGTCCACCCGGAAGAGGTCAGGAGCGGTGTTCGACTGCAATTGCGCGTCGATGTTCTGGAAGATCTGTTCATAGGGGACGAGGTTGAGTTCCACCTTGGTCCCGGAATTCGCGGCCTCGAAGGCCGCGATGCCCCGCTTGAAGCCTTCCTCCTCGGCAGGGCTACCCCAGGTGGTGAAGGTGAGGGTGTTCTCCCCGCCTCCCTCGTCGTTGGTGTTTCCTCCGCCCGAGAACCCGGAACAGCCATTGAGGGCTGCGGCTGCTGCCAGGAATCCTGCGCCGCCGAGAATCTGCCGTCTGGAGATGGTCATGGTGTACCTTCCGGGTCAGGGTGAACACAACCTACAACACGGTTCCGATGCTGCACAGGCTGTTGCTGCCCGGATCGGACTGCGCTATAACGCCTGCAGCGGTATCGCTCACCGCTCGAAGACCACGCGTCCGCCCACGACGATCAGGTCCGTCCCGACCATGTGCAGGCCGGCCGGGTTCAGTCCGGAGGGGTCCACCGACAGCACGGCGAGGTCGGCGGGAGTCCCCGCGGAGTCCACTTGCCGGCGCCAGCCCGCATACGGTTCCGGACGGCGGTCAGAAGCCCACGAGCGCGTGGGGGACGTAGTGCTCCTCCAGGGCACGGACCTCGTCCTTCGTCAGTTCGAGGTCCAGCGAGGCCAGGGCGTCCTCGAGGTGGCGCGGCTTGCCGACGCCGACGATCGGCGCGGACACCACGGGATTGCGCGACACCCAGGCGAGGGCCACCTGGGCGCGGGGCACACCGCGTGCCTCCGCGACCGCCCCGACGGCGTCCGAGACGCGCCGGTCGGAATCCTGGGTGCCGTAGAGGGTCTTGCCGAAGACGTCCGACTCGGAGCGCGACGTCGTCTCGTCCCACGGCCGGGCGAGCTTTCCGCGGGCGAGCGGGCTCCACGGCAGCACGCCGATGCCCTGGTCCGCGCACAGCCCGTACATCTCGCGCTCTTCCTCACGGTTGATGAGGTTGTAGTGGTCCTGCATCGTGACGAAGCGGGTCCAGCCGTTGATGCGCTGCAGGTAGAGCGCCTTCGAGAACTGCCAGGCATACATCGACGACGCACCGAGGTAGCGGACCTTGCCCGCCTTCACGGCGTCGTGCAGCGCTTCGAGGGTCTCCTCCAGGGGTGTCTCAGGGTCGAAGCGGTGGATCTGGTACAGGTCCACGTAGTCCGTCCCGAGGCGCCGAAGGCTGTTTTCCAGCTCCGCCAGGATCACTTTCCGGGACAGTCCGGCGCCGTTCGGCCCCTCGTGCATCCGGCCGTGGACCTTCGTCGCGATCACGGTCTCCTCGCGCCGCGTGAACTCCGCCAGGGCGCGTCCGACGATCTCCTCGCTCGATCCGTCCGAGTAGACGTTCGCGGTGTCGAAGAAGTTGATGCCGGCGTCGACGGCGGCCCGGATGAGGGGGCGGCTCTCCTCCTCGGGCAGGGTCCATGCGTGGTTCCCACGGTCGGGGGTGCCGTAGCTCATGCATCCGAGGGCGAGCGGTGAGATGTCGAGGCCTGTGGAGCCGAGTTTCACGTAGCGCATGGGTTCCCTTTGCTGGGGTCGGAGGTTTTCCTCCACCCTAATGCGGCACCCTCGGTGAATGGACCGGATGCTTCATCCAACGCTCTCGTGCCTGTGGCGGTAAAGGCGGGCGCCCCGAGGATGCCATTCGCACTCGCGGGGAGCCCGCAGGCAGGACCACGTCGGGTCTGGCAGGGACCTCCCCCACGGAGCCCCTGCGCTGCCACGAACAAGCCTAGTCTTGACGGTCACCGAAAAAAACCGTACGGCCGGTTTATTCAAGGCCCTTGCGGAAGAGGGCCACGTATCGCGGAACGTCGTCCTGCAGATCCTTGGCCACGATCCCCGGCAGCAGCATCTCCCACAGGTCCCCGAGCCGGTCGAGGACGTCCTCCCTGCCGGTCAGGATGTTCGAGACCATCTGCACTCCCGTATACGCGCCTACGAGCAGGCGGGCGAACGCGTCAGCGTCGAGGTCGGGACGTAGGTCGCCGTCCCGGATGGCCGTGCGCGCGAACTCACTGAACCGGGAGGTCCAGTCGAGGTACGGCTGATGGACATCATGCCCGAAGGCCGACGCCTCGAAGGTCAGGCGCACCCCTGCGCGCATGACCGACTGCTCGACGAGCTGCACCGCGAAAACGCGACCGATCAGGATCATCGTCTCCAGGGCGGGCCGGCCCAGGGCATGCACCCGGGCGCCCTCAGCCGAGGCGATGGCGTGCTGCTCCTCGATCACGGCCACGGCGAGGTCCTCCTTCGCCGCGAAGTGGAAGTACAGCGCCCCCTTGGTGACCCCGGCGCGCGCGGCCACCGCTGCAATGGAGGTGCCGCCGTAGCCGTGCTCCTCGAATACCCCGGCAGCGGCACGGATGATCGCCGACCGTGTGGCAACGGCACGTTCCTGCGGCGCCACTACGAGCCCCTGCCCGACGGACTGCGCGTGTCGGTACAGGTGCGGGATCGCCGGGACGGGATCCCGAAGGTGCCCGGTGCGGGGGAGGGCCGGTCGGGGAGTGCTGCTCGCCTCATGTCCCCATTGTGCGACAGGCGGTCCCGGTGTCGGACGGAGCGCGCCGGAGGGCGGGAGCGCTCTCCGCCGTCCGTCCCGTCAGGCGGGGCGCGCAAGCGCCGTCCCCGTCGTCCCTGCAGGCGCCGGGTGTCGCGGACTAGGGCAGGATGGCTACGTGACACGCGCGAACTCTCCTGACACGTCTCCAGCCGCAGTCCGCCCCCGGCGGTGGAGGCCGCGCGCCGCGCCGAGCGCCGCGGCGGAATCGCACGGCTCCTCGGTGGCCCGTCGCTTCCGGCCCCATGCCTTCTCCGACGGGCTCCGGGTCAGTGCCGTGTGGACAGGACGCAGCATCGTCGTCCTCGCGGGCCTCGTGATCCTCTGGTATCTCACCGGAGTGCTGTGGTCGATCATCCTGCCGACCCTGTTCGCGCTGCTGCTGGCCTCGGTCCTCTGGCCGGTCAACCGGTTCCTCCGCAGAGGCCTCCCGAAGGTCCTTGCCGCGCTCGTGACGCTGTTCGGGTTCATCGGCACCGTTCTCGGGATCGGTGCGCTGACCGTTCCGTCCATTGCGAGCGGAATCACCGATCTCTCGGGCTTGGCCCGGGACAACGTTGCGGACCTCATCGACTTCATCGCCCGCCCGCCGCTGAACCTGGACGCGGCGAACCTCGACGGCATCGTCGACACCGCCCTGGGACAGCTGCAGGCGAATGTCGGGAACGTCGTCACCGGCATCACCACGGGACTGAGCGAACTGACCTCGGGGACCGTCGTCGTGCTGCTGGCACTCGTCTTCACGTTCTTCTGCCTCAAGGACGGGGACCGCTTCCTGCCGTGGGCGTCCCGCTGGACCAACTCCACGGCCTACGCGCATGCTTCCATGATCGCGAGCGGCTCCTGGAGGACGCTGTCCTCCTACATCTTCGCGCAGGCCACCGTCGCGCTGGTGGACGCCGTGTTCATCGGGCTGGGCCTCGTCCTGCTGCACATCCCGCTCGCCATCCCGCTGGCCGTGCTCGTGTTCTTCTCCGCGTTCATCCCGGTGGTCGGTGCCATCGTCTCCGGCCTCGTCGCGACCCTCGTGGCCTTCCTCGCCTACGGCTGGCTCACCGCCCTCATCGTGCTCGGGCTGGTCGTGCTCGTGCAGCAGCTCGAGAGCAACTTCATCCAGCCCCTGCTCGTGGGCCGGACACTCGAGATCCACCCGGCAGTCGTGCTGGCGTCCGTCACGGCGGGCGGCACGCTGTTCGGCATCATCGGGGCGTTCCTCGCCGTGCCGACGACCGCAGTCGGCATCGTGGTGCTCCGGTACCTGCGCGATCTGTCCATCGAGAACCGGCCGGAGACCGGCGTCGCCTCCGGGAATCCCGATGCGGTCCCCGCGAACCCGGCGGAGGACGCGGCGGCCGCACGCATGCCGGACGCCGCCCTGCCGACCAGCGGTGCCGTGGGGCACCGATCGGAGCCGGCCGATGACTAGGCGGCCCGTGGTGGCGGTGCTCGAGGGCGACCGGCCGGTGCGGGGACTCGACCGCGTCGCGGAGCTCGCGGATGTGCGGGTGGCGCAGGCGCCGACCCTTGCCAGGGCCCTGGACGGCGCCGACGTGCTCTACCTCTGGGACTACTTCTCCGGGGCCCTGCCCGCCGCCTGGCATGCGGCCGGTTCCCTGCGCTGGCTGCACGTGGCCGCAGCCGGGGTGGACAAGCTCCTCTTCCCCGGACTCGTGGCGTCCGACGTCGTGGTGACCAACGCGCACGGCATCTTCGACCAGCCCATGGCGGAGTATGTCCTCGGCGCCATGCTGTACGCCGCGAAGGGCTTCGGTCCGCTGCACGACCAGCAGCGGGACGCCCGGTGGGTGTGGCGCGAGGGCCGCAACATCGCTGGCTCCCGGGCCCTGGTGGTGGGGACGGGCAGCATCGGCAGGCATACCGCACGGCTCCTGAAGGCCGTGGGGGTGCAGGTCGAGGGGGCCGGGCGGACGGCAAAGGAGCACGACGACGACTTCGGCTCCGTGCACGCTTCCGCCGATCTGGCCTCCGTGGTCGGCGGCTTCGACTGGGTCGTCCTCGTGGCGCCGCTGACTCCTGCCACCGAGAACCTCGTGAGCGCCGCCGTGATCGGTGCGATGAAGCCGTCCGCCGTCCTCATCAACGTGGGCCGCGGCCGGCTCGTGGATGAGGCGGCCCTCGTGGACGGCCTGCGCACCGGGACGCTGGCGGGCGCCGTCCTCGACACCTTCGCCGTCGAGCCGCTGCCCCCGGCCCATCCGCTGTGGTCCCTGCCGACGGTGCTCGTCACCCCGCACATGGCGAGCAACGCCGATTCCTGGCTGGACGACCTCGCGGTGCAGTTCGAGCGCAACTTCCTGCTCTGGGTGGAGGGGCGGCCGCTGCCCGGCGTCGTCGACAAGGCCCTGGGGTACGTGCCGTCCCGGCCGGCCGGGCAGGTCTCCTAGGCGGCGGCCGGTTCACTGCGCCACCACTGCACAGTCTCCGCGACGGCGGTATCCAGTGGAGTGGGCGACAGGCCCAGCGCCCGCTCGGACGCCGAGGAGTCGAGGACGAACGGTCGGTCGAACTGGTAGGACAGCTCGCCCAGCTCCCGCATCGACGGCACCACGAGGCCGAGTGCACGCACCAGCCGGCCCGGTATACCGGTCAGCCGGGGTGTACCGACCCCGGCGGTGGCCGCGACCGCCTCGGCGAGCGCGCGCTGGGTGAGTGCGGGAAGGGTCGGGGCATGCAGCACCCGGTTCCGTGCACGCGGCAGGTCCGCAGCCGCGATCATGGCGGCCGCAAGATCCGGGACATAGGTGAACGAGTGCGGGGCATCGGGGGTCCTGCTCCGGTGACGATGTAGGGACACATGATGTGCCTTTCGGGAGGAAGAATGGAAGCAGTGCTCTGCGGTCCAAGCGTGCGCCCGGTGGCGGTCTACCGCTACGTCGCCAACCGCGATGAGCTGCTCACGCTCCTGGTGGTCGACGCCTACACCGAGCTCGGCGACGAAGTCGATGCCGCCGTCGGGGCAGCGGGCAGTGACGCCATAGAACGCTTCGCCGCCCTCGCCGGCGCCGTCCGCCGCTGGGCCGTCCGCGAACCGTCGCGCTATGCGCTCCTCTACGGCAGTCCCGTCCCCGGCTACGCGGCTCCGGCGGAGAGGACCACGCCCAGGGGACCCGCGTCGTCACGCTGCTCGCGCGCATCCTGGACGACGCCTGGCGTGCAGGCGACCTCCAGGGCGGACCTGCTGGGGCGCCCCCGGAGCTCGCTGCCGACTACCAGGCCATCCGGGACGAGCTGGCCCTGGCCGCTCCGGACGACCTCATCGCGGGGACCGTGCAGGCCTGGTCCGCACTGTTCGGCGCCGTGTCCTTCGAGGTGTTCGGGCAGTACGGGCCGACGACGTTCGCACGTCCTGACGTCCTCTTCGACTACACCGTCCAGCGCCTTGCCGACCAGCTGGGTCTTCGGCCGGGCGCGGGTGTCCGCCCCGGGGATTAGCGGAGGCGCGGCCGGAAATGAGAGACTTGCCGCTGCCGCCACCCGCCGACCAGGAGCTCCCGTGCGCATCCGCCTGCCCCATCCGGAGACCCGCAACAGTGCGCGCTCGGTCTGGCTTTTCTTCGCCCTCCTCCATGCGGGGTTCCTCGCACGCCTGCTGCCGTTCATCCTCGGCGGCGGAGTGCTCAGCGACATCCGCTTCTACCGCGAGTGGGCGTACCAGGGGCTGGACGACGGCGTGTGGCAGGGCATCGACACCGCCTGGGTGTACCCCGTCGGAGCCCTCGCACCGATGGTCGTGGCGACGGTCCTCGGCCCTTATCTCTACCAGCTCGCCTGGTTCCTCCTCTTCGCCGGCCTCAATGCCGTCGGCACCGCGGCGCTGATGCGGCAGCGCACGCCGTCGTCGTTCACCGCCGCCTACTGGTGGCTTGCGGCCACGGCGCTCCTCGGGCCGGTGGCGGTCGGCAGGATCGACGGCCTGACCGCACCCCTGGTGGTGGTCGCACTGCTCATCGTCGCCGCCCGCCCGTTCGTGGCATCGCTCGTGCTCAGCGCGGCGACGTGGATGAAGGTGTGGCCTGCCGCCGTCGTGCTCGCGTCGCTCGTCGTCCTCCGTCGGGGGCGGCTCCGCATCCTCGGCGCCGGCGTCGCGCTCACCGCAGGTATCACAGGCGTCGTCGCCGTCTTCGGGGACATCCGCAACCTCGCCGGGTTCCTCAGCGCCCAGGGCGCGCGCGGCATGCAGCTGGAGGCTCCGCTGAGCACTCCCGGGGTGTGGCAGGCGATCACCGGGACGTCGGGCGCCTACTTCTTCGAGGACGAGGTCATCAACACCATGGAGGTGCGGGGTGCGCTGAGCGGGCTGGTCGGGGACCTGATGACGCCGTTGCTCGCCCTGACCGTTGTCCTGGTCGCCGCGTTCCTCGCGATCGCGCTGCACCGCGGCGCCCGGCCCGGCGCGCTGCTCGCCACCGGGTCACTGGCCCTCGTGAGCACGCTCGTGGTCTTCAACAAGGTCGGCTCGCCGCAGTTCATGCTGTGGATCGCTGCCGTGATCGCCGCCGGACTCGTGCTCGACCGCGCGGCCGAGTGGCGTTACCCGGCGATCGCGATGCTGGTGACCGCAGGCCTGACCACGCTCGTCTATCCGGTCTTCTACGACGCCCTGCGCTACGAGCTCAATCCCGCCGTCGCCGTCCTGCTCACCCTCCGCAACCTGCTCGTGGTCAGCATCTTCGTCTGGTCGCTGGTACGGCTGGGGCGCCTGACGGCGAGGGCCCGCGTCTCCGCGGACGCCGGCTCGCCGCAGGGCGCCTGAGTCAGGGCCCGCTGTCCTGCGGCGTCGCTAGGGGTGCCTGACGCCCTGCCCCGCGAGGACGGCCCGGTAGCCCTCCCGGTACGTCGGGTAGGCGAAGGAGAAACCGGTGGACCGCAGGAGGCTGCTGTCCATGCGCCGCGCGCCACCGCGGGTGGACGATGTCTCGCCGGGTGGCGGCTCCGGCAGGCCGAGTTCTGCGGCGAGGAACTGCAGCACCTCGCCGAGGTCCACGGGCTGTTCGTCGCTGCCGACGTAGATCGGCGCGGGAGCGTCGAGTTCCGTGGTCAGGTGCACGATCGCCGCAGCGGCGTCGTCGCGGTGGATCCTGTTGGTCCACTGCGGCACGGCGGGCAGGACCGCCGTGCCGCCCTTCACCTGGTCGATCAGGCGCGTACGGCCCGGCCCGTAGATGCCGGACAGTCGAAGGACCGTGCCGCGGTCCGAGCGGCGGAGGATCACCTGCTCGGCCTCGCGGACGAGGCGGGCGGTCGGGGCGGGGCTCTCCGCCGGTGACTCCTCGGCGACCCAGCCGCCGTCGAAATCCCCGTACACCGCGGTGGAGGACACGAAGAGGATGCGGCGCGGCCGCACGCCGTCGCGCTCGAGGGCATCCAGCACGTTCCCGGTCGCGTCCACGTAGGCGCTGCGGTAGGCAGCCTCGCTGCGGTCCCCGGCGGCGGTGGCGATCACGACGACGTCGGTGTCCTGCGGGACCGGCGGGAGCGTCCGCGTCAGGTCGGCGGCGACACCGTCGATCCCTGCGGGGATGCGGTCGGGGGACCGGCGCCAGCCGATCACCCTCTCGCCGCGGGCCGCCAGGCGCAGCCCGACCTCGGTTCCGAGGTCTCCGCAGCCCGCTATCAGCACCGTCATCGCATGTCCGTCCTCACTCCACCGGCCCGTCCTAGTGGCCGGGCCAAACGCCAGTCTAGGTGCCTTGCGTGGTCCTGCCGTGCGGGGTGGAGATAGACCTCAGCAAACCGTTGAAGGTCAAGCAGGAGGAGATTCCTTTCCTCCAGTTCTTCGATGCGGTCCTCGATTTTGTACTTGGTGAAGATGTCGCGGATGTTGTCGGAGAACGCGTTGATGTAGGCGAGGAGATTCTCGCGCAGGTTCTACCGGCCCTGGTGCGTTCGGCGAGCTGGTCGCACTCGAGCCCTTAGCCTTGATCGGCTTGGCCTCCGGCCTTTAGGGTCTCATCCCCGGTAGCGTGACCGGCGGAGCGGCACCCAATATAATCATGGCGCCACGATGCCTCACACAGAAGTGTCTTGAAACCGACTCTTTCGTCATGGGTCGACGCCTCTGCTTACGCGACAGGGTGGCAAGACAGGGCCTGCGACCGTAAGGCTGCTGGATCTGGACCGGCGCCGTCGAGGCGGTCGATTCGGTGATACCAGCCGCAAACATGGTGACGCTCACGATTCGCCTCCTTTCAGATATGGGACTGTGGGGGTCACCACACGACAGCCCCCACAGGTAGTTGGACTACCGGCGGGAACCGCTATCGGTTCCTGTGCCGCCATGTACGCCTACGAACCGCCATGTGTACGAGCCGTTATCGTTCAGGCTCATACGCAGGTGACCCCACGTATCGCTGAAACGCTTCTGGACGTACGCCGGGCTGGACGTGAATGCCCTCAGGCCGATACCGCCCGTGGATACCTGAAACTGCTGCATCCCATCGGTGGTGCACTGGTCAGCGTTGTCGACCGGGCACGTGCGCTCGTAGTTGTGCTGGCTACCCGAGAGCAGGACCTTCACCCTGTTCTTGTGGAACACGTCGATCCAAGGCTTGGCCTCCGTGAAGCGGCTGTGTGAGGACGTGTTCGACGTGAAGTACGGGTCGTGGTAGACGACTGCCAGGTGCTTCCCCCGAGCCTTGGCGGCTGCAAGGTTGGAGTCAATCTCGGCTGTCATCGCCTGAGCACGTATGGCGTTGTAGCGCCATGCTCCGGTGGGGGCGAACAGGATGTGCCAGTTGCCCTTGTCTACGGAGTACCACTCGTGAGCGGCCTGAAAACCTGCCGCCGTGCCTGAGCCTTTAGCGTTCGTGCGGGTCGGGTCAGTGCTGGTGGCCGACTTGGCGGTGCTTCCACACGCACCGTCCATCCACTTGTCGAACTCGGCGTTACGTCCGGGCTGGTGGTCGTGGTTCGGTCCAGCCGTCCACAGGGTCTTCGCCTTTACGGGACCCCATCCTGCGGCTTCCCACTTGGCGAACGTGTCACCCGTGTAGCTGCTGTTCGTGCAGTTGCCGGCGCTGTACTGGAAGTCACCGATACCGATGAAGTTGTCGAGCGTCCCATCGGCCAGTCCCGCCTTGATGCTGCTGGCGTTCTTGCCCGAAGCTGAGGTCGTTGATGTGTTGCCTGACGGATTCATGTCCCCCACGGCGGCGAAGTCGAACGACCCTCCTGTCGAAGGAGGCGGCGTCGGGGTAGGCGTAGGAGTCGGCTGCGTGATGGTTGCGGGGTTGTGGACGCGGACCCAATCGACCCGCATTTCACCTGCACCGTTAGCGGAGCTGTTCGGGAACCAGTCAAGCTGCAGGGTCTGGTGCATCGGGCCGGGAGGCTGGTGGCCGGGCGCGTTGTCCTCGAACCACTTCACACCATCCACGTATCCGACGATCCCGGCTGGGGACCAGTCGACCGCGTAGTTGTGGAACTGTCTAACATCGAGGGCCTTCGACCCTGAGGTCTGCAGGTTGTCGCACGAGTAGTGGTTGAAGAACTTGATGACGTTCCAGTCGCCGGTTGTCTCAGCGAAATCAACCTCACCGTCGCACGGCCAGTTCCCACTGTCAGGCCAGAGGATGCTGACCATGTGGTACTCGTCGTCGCCTGAGCCTGCGGCCCTGACTTCCCAACGCCCGTACATCTGGTTGGCGAACTTCGCGCTCATCCCGGCTGTCGTACCATCCGGGGTGCCAGTAAGGACTGCCTTCGTCCCGTCGACGGTGACCTGCGCTGGGCTGCGGAACCCCTTACCTGCGTGACCAGCCGAGTTGTAGACACTCCATTTAGCGGCGTCAGGCGCTCCTGTGTAGTTGAACTCGTCCCCAGCTACCACAGGACCCCAGTTCTGGGTGGAAGCAGCTGTCGTACCATCACCCGTTAGGGGAGGAGGAGGCGTTGTCGGGGTGGTCCCGGTCGGCTGTGTGGTGATGACGAGCTTCGGGCGGAGAGCGGGGTCAGGGGACTCGTCGGATTTGAACCCGATCCACTTCTGGGCGCCCGATTCGAGCTTGAAGTTGTTCGCTCCAGCCACCGTAGCGGCTGTCACGTCCCACTCCACCCACGAGCTACCTGCGAAACCACCGGTCTTGCCCAGCCACGTCCCACGGGCGGGTGCGTTGTTCCATGTAACACCCGTCTCTGTCCAGTCGCCGGTCGTCTTGTACACGTTGACGAACTCAGTGGCTGTTGCGCTCGCCTCTGAATAGGCCCGGAGCTTGGCGGATACGATCCGCTCTCCTGCCGGTACGACCACATCGAACTTGAGGAGGGCGTTGCGCCGCATGGAGTTGCGGCCCTCTGTGCTCCAACGGACGCTGTTGCCGTAGTTCGTGGTCGGGAAATCAGCCTGAACGTACGTGTCCGCTACCGGAGCGATGGAGACTGGTGCGCTTACCGCTGCACGAGTCCCTTCAAATGTTGGTGCTGAGCACCCTGTGGTAACCAACGTCGACAGGGCGACCGCGGTCAATAACTTCCTCATGAAGAGGACCGATCAAGTAGAGCGCTTGTTGATTTTTTGATGACGTTCACTCTCTGATGGGCATGGCTGAGAAGGCCACGCGAACAAGCTGACGCCTCCCCAGACGACACAGCACCATGACGGGCCCCGGAGCGTTGTTCCACGAGTGGATGAGACCGCAGCGCCGGGCTTTCAGAACTAGGTAGTTGAGATGTGACCAGTGTTACCCGTGGTCCTGGAGTGAAGAGATACTCAGACGGCCAGGAAAGCCAATATTGTGAAGATACTGCGTCCGCCTTTGACAAACGAAAGGGCGGCCCCCGTACGCGTGGCCGCCTGCTGTACGTCACGAGCCGAGGGGCTACGGGCTTCCGCCCACCCTGTCCTCGCTGTTATGGGTGACGACCTGCAAGAAGTCGGTCAGCGCACCCCGATCCGCCTCGAGGTTATTCACCTGCTCCTCATCCATCGCTATCCCGGCATGCAGGTTGGTCGAGCCAGACCTGATGAGGACATGCGCGCGTTCGTTCGGCTTGGATGGTCCATGCCGAGTACCCCCCGAATCCTGCTGGGCGTGGCAAGGACGGAATGGGCGCTCCAGAATGACGGCCCGCGTCTTCGGTCTCGACCCATGGGCGCAGCCAGTGCAAGTGCACCGCCGCCTGGCCTACGTCCCCGGTGACGTGCGGCTGTGGCCCAATCTCTCCGGCGGCGAAACCAAGGTAGCTCGCCAGCCATCGCATCCGGCCGACGGGGGCGGCAAGCAGTAGTTCCGCGGTGCCGCCCGCCTCCTCCTGGCGTAGCTGGAGGATCGCCCTGGTGCTGGGAGCGGCCTCGGTGGTGCTGGTCATGGTCCTGACGGCATTCGGCGCCTGGGTCTCCCTGACCGTCTCGCACGACACCTCCGTGGAGGGGGGGGGCCGTGTGGGAGACGGCCGCGGCCCAGCTTCCCGCAGCACTCATCTACCTCGCCGTCCCCGCGCTGGTGTTCGTCCTCCGCCCCTCGGCCACCATCGCGATGGGCTGGGCACTCCTGGGAGCCGGCGTCGTTCTCGGCATCTTCGATGGAATGATGGGCCTGGACCAAAATGTCCGGAACATCTTCCCGTTCTCCCACACCCCTGTGCCGAACGGTACGACGACGGACTGGACCGGTGCGTGGTGGATGCTCGGCATCGCTGTCCTTGCCGCTCTCACGGCCCTCCTCGGCATGAAGCGGCGGGAGATCACGACGGCATGAGGGCGGCAGGAGGCAAAGGTCGCCAAGAGGTCCCGGGGCGGTGAATCTCCTGCGGACCGAGTGGCCCTGGGCCTCGCGCTACTGCTTGCCGTACTTCCGGTGGACTGCCTGCTTGCTCACCCCGAGGCACTGGGCGATGGCCTCCCATGACAATCCGGCCTGACGGGCGCTCCGGACGAGGCCGGCCTCTGCACGCCCTACCTCCCGGTGCAGTTCAGCAATGATCTGCAGGGATTCAGCGGGTCCCTTACCATCCATCGATCCAACGAGTGTCTTCAATCCCTTCACCTCCATTCGTCAACACTAGTTGACACTCGGGGGAGAGGCAAGGGCTCGTGGTCCGGTCCGGCTTCTGTGCACTGCGACCCCTTAGTCGCGTCCGGGGTCGGAGCCGTCCGCTCTAGTCGCGGATCCGCACCGCGGTCTCCCGCAGGTACAGGTCCACGCGCGTGTAGGCGTCACGGGTCAGGGCCTTCCAGAGTTCGACGGCGAGCCGCGGGTCCTCCTTCTCGACGGTCCGGATGGCCTGTGCGGTCAGCACCTTCACGTGCACCTTCTCCAGCGCCTTCACCGTGGTCTCCTGCCGGTTGTCGCTGCCCAGCGCCAGTTCACCGAAGGTCATCCCGGCACTGAGGGTGGTCAGCTTGAGGCGCTCACCGGAGGGCCCGGGGACGGAGGTCACGATCTTGCCCGAGAGGATGAAGAAGACGCCCCCGAAGGACTGCCCGACCCGGCGCACCACATGGCCCTTTTCGTAGGTCCGGTCCTCCATCCGGCGCGTGAGTGCCTCGACATCCTCGTCACTGAGGGGGCTCAGCGCAGGGCACTGCGCCACCTCCACCTCCGACGGGAGGATGAGGTCCCCGCCGTACCGCGTGATGAGTTCGTTCTCGCACCATTCGACGGCGGCGGTGCGCGTATCGAAGGTGGGCACGGGTCGATCGACGTCCCGGAACGTCTCCGCCAGGGTGCCCTCGCCGTCGATCAGGACCAGCTCGCGGTCCACCTTCGCCAGGTTCTCGCGGCACTGGCCCAGCAGGCGCAGGGAGACGTCGGCCACCTCGTCCACCCGGCGCAGGTCCAGGATGACGAAGTCGACGTCGTCGTCCAGGCTGCTGAGCGCACGCACCATCGACTCGGTGCCGGCGAACAGGAGGTCCCCGTTCAGTTCGATCACCATGGCGCGGTGCCCCTGGTCACGGAGGACCTCCATCGCCTCGTCGGTCCGGCGGATGCCCGAGGGTGCGGCCGTGATGTCGTAGGTGGCCCGGATGGCGGACCGCCCGGCCCGCGCCGCACGCACGAAGTGCAGTTCCATGTCGCGGGACAGCCGCTGGCTCGTGGCCATGCCCCGCACGCTGCTGCCGTGTTCGTCGAGCGGTGGCGAGTACACGGCGAGGCCCACCTGGCCCGGCAGGACGGCGATGGTCCCGCCGCCCACCCCACTCTTGGCCGGCATGCCCACGGTGCTGATCCACGATCCGGCGTCGTCGTACATGCCGCAGGTGGTCATCACGGACAGGACCCTCTCGACGGCCAGCAGGTCCATCGCCTCGACACCCGTGAGCGGGTTCCGCCCGGAGTTCGCGAGCGTCGCCGCCATGACGGAGAGGTCGATGCAGTTCACCATCACGGAGCACTGCCGGAAGTAGTCCTCGATGACGGGGGTCGGGTCGTCCTTGATGATGTCGAAGGACCGCAGCAAGTAGGCCAGGGCACGGTTGCGGTGGCCGTGCTCGAGTTCGGACCGGAAGATCTCCTGGTTGACGCCCAGCTGCCGGCCCGCGAACTGCGAGTACGTGTTCACGATGCGCCGGAAGCGCGTGTTGCCGCCCCGGGACTGGACGAGCGAGGTCGCCGTCAGGGCGCCGGCGTTGATCATCGCGTTCGAGGGGCGCCCGCTGCCCGGTGCCAGCGAGATCTCGTTGAAGGAGTCGCCCGAGGGCTCCACGTCGACCTTCGCGTCGACCGCCTCCATCCCCAGATCCGACAGGGCCAGTCCATAGGTGAACGGCTTGGAAATCGACTGGATCGTGAACTCCTCCCGGGTGTCACCGATCTCGTACATGTACCCGTCGACGGTGGTCAGGCAGATGCCGAAGTTGTCCGGATCGACGTTCGCCATCGCGGGGATGGTGCTGTAGGGCTTCCCGTCCCGCAGATCGGAGATCTCACGGTGGATGGTCCTGAGGTAGCTTTCGATCGGCGATTCCATGCTGTCCACCCTACGGGGGCGGCAGCCCGCCTCCCCGTGCACGGACCGTCAGCGGGTACGCAGCGTGTGGCGGATGGAGAGCACGAAGAGCTGGACGACGGCCGTGGCGACGCCGACGAGGATCAGGGGCGGGGCGGCCGCGAGCGTGTAGATGAACCACGGATTGCTGTAGGGCGTGGCCATCTGTCCCAGGGCGAACTGCTCCGCGTACTGCTGCTCGTGGATCAGCGGGGCCGAGAGGAAATACACCCCGAGGGCCACGAGCACCGCCGCGACGACCCAGACCCAGACATCGAAGGGATTGCGGGGCCGCGTGCCGGGCTCTGGTTGCCCGGGTGCTTCGGAGCCCATTTCGCGGATCACCGCGGGGGTAGCGGCGTCCTCTGCCGGCCAGGGCAGTGCTGGTGGGTGCGGCGCGGGGAACACCGCCCGGGACGCGGCGTCCGGGGCGGCCCCGCGCTGGTAGATCCCGTCGTAGCGCGGGTCGTGCGTGTTCTGCATGCGGTCGCTGCCCATCGGTTTCCCCCTGGAAGAACGAATGCCAGTAAAACACGGGCGGCGCCTGTACGCGCCCTCCCCGGCGGTCCGGGCGCCGGCCGCACCGGACGGCGCAGCTAGACTGGCGAGCCGGTGCAGCCGCATCGATGACGGATGTACGACGCGATGTCACGACGGAGGGACCATGGCCAGGAAAGCGCCGGCGAGCGCCACGAACGCCCCGCGACTCTCCCTGAGGGCACCGCGGGACGTCACCCGGGTCGACGAGCCGCACCTGCTCGACGGCGACCACCGGGAAGGGGAGCTGTATGAACGCGCCTCCTTCGATGGTGAGGAGCTCGCCGGGATCACGCTCCAGGAATGCATGCTGCAGGGCGTGTCACTCAACGACACCGAGCTGCGCGGTGCGCGGTTCATCGAATGCGCCTTCGAGGACCTCTTCGCCCCGGTGTTCCGCGCGCCGCGGAGCAGCTGGCGTGAGACGTCGCTGCGCAGCACGCGGTGGGGTTCGGCGGAGCTCTACGACAGCCGGCTCGACGGCGTGCACCTCGACGGGGGCAAGCTCGACTACGTGAATCTCGGCAGCGCCCAGCTGACGGATGTGCTCGTGAGCGGGTGCATCATCGGAGAACTGGACCTCACGGGTGTGCGGGCAACCCGGCTGGCCCTGCAGGACTGCACGGTCGGCACACTCACGCTCGACGGCGCCCAGCTGAAGGACGCCGACCTTCGCACCAGCAGCTTCCGGGGCGTCAGCGGCCTCGACGGCCTGCGCGGCGCCACGATCGACGAGTACCAGCTGCAGCTGCTGGCCCCTTTCCTCGCCGACAGCATAGGCCTGCGCGTCGAGGGCTGACGCCGCCGGCCAGCGGCATCACTCGGAGAACGTGTACCGACCGCCCTGGAGGGGAGACGGGTGCAACGTCGTGACGTAGGTCCCGCGGGTCGCGGGCCGGGCGGGTGAACCCATCGTCACGTAGGTCCCTTCCATAACCGGCCGATGCCGGTCGGTCGTTACATACCGGCCGCCCAGCGGAGCCGGTCGGGTGGGCCGGCTCGAGCCGGCGCCCGTCGTTCGCAGGGTCGATGTCGCGTATTCGCGCAGTGTCATGATGCTCCTTGATAGGTGGGGTGCGGTAATGCACCGGGGATGGCGCGCGGAGCGCATGCGGCTGCCGCGCCTGGTGCCGGACAGCACGGAGCGGACGCCCTGGTACTCCAGGGCCCGGACCGCCCGACGGGGTCAGGCGGTGGTTTCGACCGCAGATGCGTCCTGGCACTTCCGGCAGACGCCGTTGAAGGTGACGTCCGCCGTGAGGACCGCGAAGCCGGTGGTGTCCGATGGTGCGAGGCAGGGAGCCTCACCGATGACGCAGTCCACGTCACTGATCGCGCCACACCGGATACAGACCAGGTGGTGGTGATTGTCACCCACCCTGCACTCGAACAGCGCAGGCGAACCCGGGGGATCGAAACGCCGCACGAGTCCAGCGCCCGTGAAGGCGGCGAGGATTCCGTACACGGCCTGGCTGGACGAACCACTCAGGGCCGCGCGTACCTTCGCCGTCACTTGCTCCACGCTGGAGTGCGGATTCTGCTGCAGCGACTCGAGGACGGCGAGACGCTGCGCGGTGACCTTCAGTCCCGACGCCCGGATCGACTCGCGCAGCGAATTCGAACTGGACGGCGGATCAGTGGCCATGCCACCAGCCTACGCCGTGTTTTGGTTGACTCAAAACTAGACGGATGTCAGATTGCTCTCATGGGCCGGACGCCGGTGCCGATCGGTGCGCATCAGGAGGCCGATACGGTCCGCATCAGGAGGCCGATCACACCGCCGGGTGCTGGTCCTCGTCGTATACCGTCTACCGTTCTGCTTACCGTTCTGCCGCGTACGCTCCCGAGCCGGGGTGACCCGGTCCGGCGGGGTGGGACGGACCTGTCGGGTGGCCCGGCCCCCAGGGGTGGGCGGGGCCGGACGGGTGCCGGTCATCGCGGTCCCGTGCTGGGTGCGCAGGCTCCTCCGGCGGAGTGGCTGATCGTGCAGGCGTCGAGCCGGCGGGTGCAGCAGAGGTCGGCAGGGGTGCAGGTGGTGCCGTCGCGGAAGCGGGCAGCGGAGAGACGGCCGGGGCTGTCTGTCGGGGCGGGCCGGGCGGCATCTCGGACTCCGGCTGCACGGCCGGAGGTCGGGCCGGCGCCGCGGGCCGCACCTCTGACGGCGCTCCGGACGGCACTGTGGACCGCACCGCGGATGGCGCTCCGGGCCGCGTTCCGTACCGGGAGGGGTCGTACTGGGAGGGATCGTAGTCGCCCGGCTGTCCCTGGGGCAGTTGCTGGGGCGTGTGCTGTGCCCAGGGGTCGCGGACCGGCGCTACCTGGTACCCGAAGGTCGCACTCCCGCCCGCCGCCGGAAGGGCGTACGAAGGATGGGCGTGCTCGAGCGGGGCTTGCGGAACGACGGTGCGGGTCCGGTCGATGCCGCGGCGGTTCGCGAGGCGGACGATGACGCCGGCGGTCACCGCCATGGTCGCCACGGACACGAGGAGCCCGCTCACGGACCCCTCCGTGGAGTTCACGTCGACCAGCCCGAAGGCGCCGAGCACGAAGATGGTCATGTTGTTGATCGCATGCACCGCGATGGCCGCTTCCAGACCGCCGGTGCGCCAGCTGATCCAGCCGGCGAAGACGGCGAAGATCGCCACGTCGGCCTGGCCGAGCGGATCGTAGAGGTGGCCGACGACGAACAGCGGCACGGGCAGCAGGATCGCGAAGGCGGGGTGGCGGAGCCAGCCGCCGACGGCCTGCATCAGGAAGCCGCGGAACACGTACTCCTCGGCCGCGGCCTGGAACGGGACGGCAAGGATGGAGAGGGCCAGCAGGACGAGCAGGGTGGACGTCTCCTGCTGCACGGGCGCCGCGGCAGCCTCCTCCGGGAAGAGGAAGCCGAGAACGGTGGAGATGCCCAGGCTCACCAGGAACACGGCCAGCGCCGCGGCGGCGCACAGGCCCAGCCAGCGCCAGCGGATGCGGCCGGCCACGGACGAGAGCAGGCCGACGGGCCGCGGTCCCGTGATCAGCACGGCGAGCGCGAGCGCCGGGATCATGATGATCAGGGAGACCAGGGTGAAGGCGAAGATCACGGGGTCGCTCATGTCGATCGCCGCTGCCGCGTCCAGGTACTGCGAGACGTCCGCCGATGTGATGAACGCTGCGATCGCTCCGGCGATCAGCAGGACCACCGTGAAGACCAGGTAGAGGGCGAGTCCGAGCAGCGCCGTGAGGAGCGGTTTCCACCACCGGTACTGCGGCGACGAGCGGGCCAGGCGGTGGAATGCGAACTGCTGGTCTACCTGTTGCATGCTTCTACCGTAGTGCGGATTCCTTGGCGCTTCCTGCGACTGCTTCCCTGCGGTCCCGACGGTGGCGGAGGTGGCCCAGGAGGGTCGCGGCGGCGGAGAGCAGCGCGGAGACGGCCACCCCGAGCCAGAGGTCCACCTTCAGTGTGAGGGCACCGACGACGGCCCCCGCCAGGATGAGCGCGATGGCGGAGAAGCGGCGCGCCCAGAAGGGGCTCTTGCCGCCGGCGAGCCGGGAGTCCGAGGCGAGGCCCGTGATGGTGGACGTGACGACGACGGTGGTGATCTCGGCGACCTTCAGTCGTTTCGCCGTCGCAGCCTGGATGCCCATCACGGTCGCGAGCACCGAGGTGGTGATGCTGCCGAGCACCTCCTCGGCTTGCACGTCGACGAGCGCGACGTACACCGCGAGCGCGGTCAGTCCGAGGGTCACCGTGAGGAGCGTGGCCGACGTGCGGCCCGACCACCCCTCCGGACCCTTCCGCAGGACACGGCCGGCGAGCGCCGCGCCGACCATGAAGAAGGCGAGGGCGAGCGCGGGCCGGAGGACGGGCAGGCCGGTGCCGCCCGTGAAGGCCATGCCGAGAAGGACGACGTTGCCCGTCATGTTGCCCGTGAACACCCGGTCGAGGCCGAGGTAGCCGACGGCGTCGATCACGCCGGTCGAGAATGTCAGGCCGAGCATGAGCCAGAGATGGAGCCGGTCCGTCGCCACGCGGTTCTTCACGATGTTTTCCTCCGGTAACAACCTCGAAACGAATGTATACGAAGCTTATCTTCGTACGGGTGATTGTATTCAATCCGACAGCCGCCGTGCAGAACGTAGTTCCATCCCGTCCCTTCGTGAGGAACCCATGCAGCACCCCCAGCCCCACCCCCCTCAGAACCCGGCATCCCGCATCCGACCCCGCAGGCCGATCGGCCTGCTGGCCGTTGCCGCTGTCGCAGTGACGGCCCTGACGGCGTGCCAGCCGATCCAGGCGTTGCCGGCCACTCCCGTCCGCGAGGACATCACGAGCGTGCCGATCGGGGATGCCACGATCCGCGAGGGAGGTGACCTCGTGATGGCGCTGTCCGCCGAGCCGGACCGCCTCGACCCGACGACGTCGTCGTCCCTCTACACGCGCTACGTCATGCAGACCATGTGCCAGAAGCTCTACGACATCGACGCCGAGGGTGAGATCGTCCCGCAACTGGCTACGGCACTGCCGGAGATCTCCGACGACGGCCTCACCGTCACCATCCCCGTGCGCACCGACGCCGTCTTCGCGGACGGTATTCCGTTCGACGCGGACGCCGTCCGCGCGACCCTCGAACGCCACCTGACGCTCGAGGGGTCCACGCGCAAGAGCGAACTCGGACCCATCGCCGGGATCCGGGCCGTGAGTCCTGACCGCGTCCAGATCAGCTACGAGAAGCCCTTCGCGCCGCTCGCCGCCGCGCTCGCCGATCGCGCCGGGATGATGCTCTCACCCAAGGCCATCGAGGAGAAGGGCGCGGACTTCGGCAACAGCCCCGTCTGTGTCGGGCCCTTCAAGTTCGTCGACCGCGTGCCGCAGACCTCCATCACGGTCGAGCGCGATCCGCTCTTCTACGACGCGGACACCGTGCACCTCGACACCATCACCTACCGCATCATCACCGACGCCAACATCCGTGCCGCCAACCTCCGCTCCGGCGATGTGCAGGTGGCGGACACCATCTCCCCGCAGGATGTCGACGCCCTGCTCAAGGAGGACGGCGTGGGCGTGCTGCAGGTCGGATCGCTGGGGTACCAGGGACTCACCGTGAACGTCGGCAATACGGAGGGTACCGGCGAACCGCCGGGGGTCATCGACACCCCGATCGCGCGGGAGAAGGCGATCCGCATGGCGCTGTCCATGTCGATCGACCGCGAGGCACTGGTGAACACGGTGTTCAACAGCTGGTTCGAGCCGGCGTGCTCGCCCATCTCACCGGACAGCCCCTACGCCTCCGAGCTGAGCGAGGACTGCCCGCCCTTCGACCCGGAGGGCGCGAAGAAGTTGCTCGAGGACGCCGGCGTCGAGGTGCCGTACCCCATCCGTATGCAGGTGACGAACACCCCCGACACCCTGCGGTACGGCCAGGCGCTGCAGGCTGCGGCCGCCGACGGCGGGTTCGACCTCACCGTGGTGCCGGTGGAGTACTCCACCCTCCTCGACGTCCAGTCCAGGGGTGATTTCGAGGCATTGCAGCTCGGCTGGTCCGGGCGTATCGACCCGCACGGCAACATGTTCAACTTCCTCTCGACCGGCGGCGGCAACAATTACTCCGGATACAGCAACCCGGAGGTGGACCGGCTGCTCACCGGTGCGGCCCAGATCAACGACGTCGACGACCGCGCAGCCCTCTACGGAGAGGCCGTGGAACTGGTCCAGCAGGACAACCCCCTGATCTACCTGTACCGGCAGCGCAACCTCACCGCCTACAGCACCGACATCGCGGGCGTGGAGACCTTCGCCGACGGCGTCGTCCACCTCAGCAACGCCGCATTCATCGAGACGGAGAACTGACATGGGCCGCTACCTCTTCACCCGGCTGTGGCAGTCGATCGTCACACTTGTCCTCGCCTCCATCGTCGTGTTCATCGGCGTGCGTCAGCTCCCGGGTGATCCGGCCCTCGCCATGGCGGGGGAGGAGGCGACGCCGGAACAGCTCGCCGCGGTGCGCACCGAACTGGGCCTGGACCAGCCACTCGTGACCCAGTACTTCGCCTTCGTCCGCAACATGTTCCGTGGCGACTTCGGCGAATCCACCCGCACGGGTACCCCCGTGACCGAACTGATCGCCACCACACTGCCGGTCACGCTCTGGCTCTCCGCCTACGCGATCGTCGTGGCGATCGTCGTCGGGATCCTCTTCGGCGTGATCGCGGAGCGGTTCCGCGGACGCTGGCCCGAGTGGGCGGCGAACGCCTTCGCCCTCATCGGGCTCTCGGTCCCCAACTTCTGGCTCGGCATCCTCGCCATCCTCTACCTGGCGGTGACGCTCGGGTGGTTCCCCGCCTCGGGGTACGTGGACGTCCTCTCGGACCCGTTCCGCGGGGTCTACTACCTCACGCTGCCGGCCCTCATTCTCGGCACGGGCCTCGCCGCGGTCATCATGCGGCAGACCCGTGCGTCGATGATCGAGACCATGACCACCGACTACGTGCGGACCGCCCGCGCCAAGGGCCTCGGTCGGGGCCGGGTGCTGGTGCGCTACGGGCTGCGGAACTCGCTCATCGTCGTCGTCACCATCGTGGGCCTGCAACTCGGCGGCCTCATCTCGGGCGCCGTGGTCACCGAGCGCATCTTCGCGCTGCCGGGCTTCGGCAAGCTCACCCTCGACGCCGTCTTCACCCGCGACTATCCCGTCATCCAGGCGGTGGTGCTCATCATCACCGTCAGCTACATCCTCATCAACCTCGCCGTGGACATCCTGTACTCGGTGGTCAACCCCAAGATCCGCGTCGGAGGAGCCAACTGATGGCCGTCGAAACACTGACCCCGGGAGCGGGCGGCGCCGGGCTCGGCTCCGGCCGTGGCCGTATCCTGTCCTCGCTCCGCTCCAACCCGCTGGGGATCACCGGCGGCGTGATGCTCGTCGCCGTCGTCCTGGCAGCGCTCCTCGCCCCGATCCTGGCACCCTACCCACCCACGGAGGTGCACTTCGACACCCCGTTCCAGCGACCCTTCACCGAGGGCTTCCCCCTGGGAACCGACGACCTCGGGCGGGACGTCCTCTCGCGCCTGCTGTTCGGCATCCAGACCTCGCTGCAGGTCGGCGTGCTCTCCGTGCTCCTCGCGGTCGTGATCGGGACGCCGCTCGGCCTGCTGGCGGGCTATTCCCGCGGGTTCGATGCCGTCATCTCCCGCCTGACGGACGTCACCCTCGCCTTCCCCTTCCTCATCATCGCCGTCGGGCTCGCCGCGATCAGCGGGCCGAGCCTCGGCAACGCGGCCGTCGCGCTCGGCATAGCCCAGATCCCCACCATGATCCGGGTGGTCCGCGGCGAGACGCTGCGCATCAAGGAGAGCGACTTCGTGCTCGGCGCCCGCACCATGGACGCCTCACCGGGATGGATCATGATGCGGCACGTGCTGCCGAACGCCACGTCGGCCATCATCGTGCAGGCGACCGTCATCATGCCCGTCGCGGTGATCGGCGAGGCGCTGCTGTCCTTCCTCGGGCTCGGCATCCAGCCGCCCACACCGAGCCTCGGGATCATGCTCTCCGACGCCCAGCAGTACATTTTCCGTGCACCCAGCGCGGCGATCTTTCCCGGCATCGCGATCGCCGTGATCTGCTTGGCCTTCAACCTGTTCGGGGACGCCCTGCGTGACGCCTTCGACCCGACGAACTCCACCCGAAAGGGACAACGATGACGTACACGCCCCCTCCCTCCTTCACCACCAGACCGACCCTCCAGGGCACCTTCGGCATGAGTGCATCGACGCACTGGCTCGCCACGGCCTCCGCCCAGTCCGTGCTGGAGCGTGGCGGCAATGCGTTCGACGCCGCCGTTGCCGGGGCGTTCGTCCTGCACGTCGTCGAGCCGCACCTCAACGGACCCGGTGGAGACATGACGGGCGTCTTCGCCACGGCCGAGGAGCCGGGCCGGCCCATGGTTCTCATGGGGCAGGGCCCTGCACCGGCCGCCGCAACCCGTGAGCACTACCTGGAGGAGGGCCTCGAACTCGTCCCGGGTGCAGGGGCCCTCGCCGCGGCAGTGCCTGCTGCCGTCGACGCCTGGCTGATCCTGCTGCGCGACCACGGCACGTGGGAGCTCGAGGACGTACTGGACTTCGCGATCGGGTACGCCCGCGACGGCCACCCCGTCGTGGGGCGCGTGGGGGCGACCATCGCGGCCGTGGCGGACCTCTTCACCGAGCACTGGCCGACGTCGGCCGCCCTCTGGATGCCGGACGGCCGGCCGCCGCGCGAGGGCGAGGTCATCCGGAACGAGGCCTACGCCCGCGTCCTCAGGTCCCTCGTGGGTGCGGCGGCCGGCGGCGCCACGCGGGCCGAGCGCATCGACGCGGCCCGCCTCGAGTGGCGCACAGGGCTCGTAGCGCAGTCCGCCGTGGAGTTCGTCCGGACGCCCCACCGGCACTCCTCCGGACTGGACCACGCCGGCGTGATCACGCTCGAGGATTTCGCAGGGTTCGAAGCCTCCTACGAGGAAGCGACCACCCTCGAGTTCCGGAGCTACACCATTGCCAAGACCGGCCCATGGGGCCAGGGGCCCGCCCTGCTGCAGACCCTCGCCATCCTCGACGGGTTCGACGACGAGCGGCTCGACCCGTCCACGGCGATCGGCGCGCACACGATCCTCGAGGCGCAGAAGCTCGCCATCGCCGACCGCGAGGCCTACTACGGCGACGCCGACGTCCCCATGGACCACCTGCTCTCCCCGGAGTACGCCGCCGAGCGGCGTGCCCTCATCGGCGACGAGGCGTCGCTCGAGTTCCGGCCCGGGAGCGTACCCGGCCTTCCGCCGTTCACCCCGCCGCTGCGCATCGAGTACACGCCCCCGGCCCTCGCCGGCGGCAGCGGTTTCGCCGGGGTCGGCGAGCCCACGGTCTCGCGCAGCGGGGAGACGCGCGGGGACACGTGCCACATCGACGTCGTCGATTCCTCCGGCAACATGGTCTCCGCGACGCCGAGCGGTGGCTGGCTGCAGTCCTCACCTGCCGTCCCGGAACTCGGGTTCTGCCTCGGCTCCCGACTGCAGATGACCTGGCTGGAGGACGGGGCGCCGTCCACCCTGCAGCCGGGCAAGCGGCCCCGCACCACGCTCACCCCGACGCTCATCCTCAAGGACGGCAAGCCCGTCGTCGCCCTCGGATCACCCGGTGGCGACCAGCAGGACCAGTGGCAGCTGCTCTACATCCTCCGCACCATCGTCGGAGGCTACACGCCGCAGCAGGCCATCGACGCACCGTCCCTCCACACCACGTCCGTCCCCGGCTCCTTCTGGCCGCGCACCTGGGAACCGGGCGGTGCCGTCGTCGAGGACCGGCTGGGTGAGGACGTCATCACGGACCTCGAACGCCGGGGCCATGCCGTCACCCGGGCAGGGGACTGGGCGCTCGGCCGGCTCTCCTCCGTCAGCAAGGACCACGAAACCGGTGTGCTCTCCGCCGCCGCCAACCCTCGAGGAGCGCAGGGCTATGCTGCAGGACGCTGAGAACATTCTCGAAGTCACCGGACTGGAGGTCGCCTTCGGCGGGACGCCCGTCCTGCACCGGGTCGGCTTCTCGATGCGGCGCGGTGAACGCGTGGCGATCGTGGGCCAGTCCGGCTCCGGAAAATCGACGGCCATCGGGGCGATCCTCCGGCTGCTGCCCGGGAGCGGGCAGATCACCTCCGGGTCGATCGTGCTCGGCGCAGGCCGCACCCGGGGGGACGTCGTGGACCTCGCCACCGCGACCGAACCGGTCCTGCGGAACATCCGCGGCCAGCGCGTGGGTCTTGTGCCGCAGGATCCGATGTCGAACCTGAACCCCGCCATGAAGATCGGTCCTCAGGTCGCCGACGCGATCGTGGCCAGCCGGCGTGACGTGGAGAGACCGGACCGCGCGGAGGTGAGGAGGCGGGCGATCGCCCTGCTCACCGAGGCAGGCATCCCGGACGCCGGGCGCCGCTACGGGCAGTACCCGCACGAGTTCTCGGGCGGCATGCGCCAGCGCGTACTCATCGCCATCGCCCTGGCGGGAGAGCCGGAACTGCTGATCGCGGACGAGCCCACCTCAGCGCTCGATGTCACCGTGCAGCGCCAGATCCTCAATCACCTGCAGTCGCTCGTCGACGCCCGTGGAACGTCCCTGCTGTTCATCACGCACGACCTGGGGCTCGCCGCGGACCGCACGGATCGCATCATCGTGATGTCCGAGGGCCGGATCGTCGAGGTGGGGACTCCACGCCAGATCCTCCTGGACCCGCAGGAGGAGTACACGAAGCAGCTCGTCGCGGCGGCACCCTCGGTGGCGGCGGTGCTCGACGCCGAGCCGCTGGTCGACGTCCCGTCGCTGGCGGGGAAGGCGCCGTCGATCCTGGTGGTCGACAGGCTCGTCAAGGAGTTCGCCCTCCGCGGCCAGCGCGGCAGCACCGTGCGCGCGGTCAACAACGTGTCCTTCGAGGTGGCGCGCGGAACCACGACGGCGGTGGTCGGCGAGTCCGGCTCCGGGAAGACGACGGTAGCGCGCATCATCCTCGGTCTGGAGACGGCATCGTCGGGGGAGGCCCTCATCGACGGCGAATCACTCACGACCACCCGCGGTGCACAGCGCCGGGCGCTCCGCCGCAAGGTGCAGCCCGTCTTCCAGGACCCCTATGGTTCCCTCGATCCCACCTACAGCATCGAGCGCCTGATCGACGAGCCGCTGCGGATCTTCGGTGTCGGCGACCGCGGAAGCCGCCGGGAACGGGTCGCCGAGCTCCTCGACCAGGTGGCCCTGCCGCGCGCCGTCGCCCAGCGCCGGCCCAACGAGCTCTCCGGCGGTCAGCGGCAGCGGGTCGCCATCGCCCGGGCGCTCGCCCTGGAGCCCGAACTGCTCATCTGCGACGAGGCGGTCTCGGCGCTGGACGTCCTCGTGCAGGACCAGATCCTGGCGCTCCTCGCCGATCTGCAGGATAGGCTCGGACTCACCTACCTCTTCATCACGCACGACCTCTCCGTGGTGCGGCAGATCGCTACCGACGTGGTGGTCATGAAGTCGGGCGACGTCGTCGAGAGCGGCCCGGTGGACGACGTGTTCAACCGGCCGCGGGCGGACTACACGAAGGAGCTTCTTGGAGCCATCCCGGGCGCGGCGTTTGCGGCCTGAGCAGGACGCCGTAGCGCCGCAGCGCGTCCTCGACGCCATCCGCCGCGACATCATCTTCGGCGCACTGCGTCCGGGCGTCCGGGTCACGGAGGCCGCGCTGGCCGCCAAGTACGGGGTGTCACGGGTGCCCGTGCGGGAGGCGTTGCGCGCCCTGGAGGCGGAGGGCTTCGTCGAATCGAAGCCCTACGCCGGGTCCACGGTGGCAGAGATCCCGCTCGACGACGCCGAGGACCTCTTCGCCGTCCGGCGCGTCATCGAAGCGACGATCGCACGCCGCGCGGCACGCCGGGCGGCAGCGCAGTTCGCGGCCGATGCCCCGAGCACCGAGTGGTTCTCCGCGAGGCGGGCGCTGGCGGACATCCTCGACGACGGCGACCGCGCCGTGGCGGCCGACGCCCTCGCGGACCTGCCCGAACTGAACATCCGCTTCCACCTCGGGGTCGCCGAGCTCAGCGGAAGCGCGTCGCTGACCGCCCTGCTACGCCAGATCTCGGGGAAGATCGAGTGGCTCTACGCAGTCGACGTCGACAACCGCGGGAAGCAGTCCTGGAGCGAGCACCGGGGAATTCTCGCGGCGATCGACGCAGGGAACGAGGCCGAGGCGGAGCGGCTCATGGCCGGGCACGTGGAATCATCCCAGCACGGCTACCTGGAGCGGTTCTCCGGTTTGAACCGGGCGGCGGCCGGGACTACAGGAACGGGCGCAAGGGAGCAAGGATGAGTTCGCTGACCCGGGCCACAACATGCCGGCTCTCCCATTCCTCCCGCGTCAGCTGCCGGCAGTTGGAGGAGTCCACCGCGAAGATCTCCTCCATGGTCGCCGCGAGTGCGCGGTCGAAGATCTCCAGGTTGATCTCGTAGTTCCCGGTGAGGCTGAGGCGGTCGATGTTGGCGGTGCCGATAGTGCTCCACTCGCCGTCGATCGTCGCCGTCTTCGCGTGGATCATCGAGTTCTGGTAGAGCAGGATCCGGGCCCCGGCTCCGATCAGCGCCGAGTAGAAGCCGCGGGACAGCCAGTCGGAGACCACATGGTTCGAGTCCTCGGGCAGGATCACGCGCACGTCGACGCCGCGGCGGCTCGCCCGCAGGAGGGCGTCGAGGATCTGCCGGTCGGGGATGAAATACGCCATGGTGATGAAGATGTGCCGCTCGGCCCGGTTGATCGCGTCGAGGTAGACGCCGCGGATCGGGAACACGAGGTTGGCCGGGATGTTGTTCACCGCCCGGATGCGCGGTTCCCAGAAGGAAGCGCTGAGGTCGGGGAGTTCGGGCCGGCGCGGGATGGCACGGATGTTCCAGAAACTGACGAACGCCTCCCGGAGCTCCCAGACCGACGGCCCACGGATCTCGAGGTGGGTATCGCGCCATTTCGTCGCGTAGTCCGAGCCGATGTTGTATCCGCCGACGAACCCGACCTCGTCGTCGACCACGAGCACCTTGCGGTGGTCGAAGCCCGTCCCGCGGATGTTCGTGAAGACGATCGACGGGCGGACCACCGGGAAGCGGTAGGTGTTGACGAGCGGGTGGAACTTGTAGAAGAAGGGGTTGACCACGAGGTTGGCGAAACCGTCGTAGATGACGAAGACCTTCACGCCGCGCTCCGCAGCACGGTTCACGGCGTCCCGGAACCGGGTGCCGATGTCGTCGCCCTTCCAGATGTAGGTCTCGAGCAGGACCTGGTGTTCGGCCCTGTCGATCGCCGCGATCATGGCGTCGTAGAGGTCCTCGCCATAGGTGTAGACCGTGGTCTCCGTAGCGGCGATCGTCGTCCTGAAGGTTCCCGGCTGGGGGAAGCCGTCCCGCTTGGTGCGCTGACGCTTCTGGTACGTGTCGACGCCGACGAGCCCTGCGATGACCACAGCCTGGGCCGAGAAGAGCGCGATCGCTGCACGCTTGACCGTGCCCCGGGCGAATCCCATAACCGTGTGATGCTTCAGCCAGCCCATGTGCCCAGCGTATCGCCCCCGGCTGCGCCGGGTGTCGTTCCGGGGAGTGCGCCTAATGGCCGCCGACTGCGATAGCCTGCGCCACCGCGGAGTCCACGCCGGCGCTCCAGGGGAAGCCGTGTCCCGGCAGGACGGTCCGGGCCCGGGTGGAGCGCAGCCCCTCGAGGGAGCGCAGGGCGGTCGCGGTGTCGGCGGTCGCCGCGCGCGCGACGACCTGCGGGCCGGGATGGCCGGTGTAGGGGTCGAGCGTCACCAGCGCGTCCCCGCTGATCACGGACTCGCGGTCGGGGAAGTGCAGGGCGCAGTGGCCCTTCGTGTGACCGGGGGTCGGTACCAGGAGCGGGGAACCGGGCAGGGCCGCGGCTGCCTCGGGAGTGAGCGGGAGGGTGTCCGGAACTCCCTTGACGGCAAGGGCTCCCGCGGCGCTCATACGCAGCAGGCCGGGGACGGCGCGCGGATACCGCACCGGGTACAGGAACGGGGAACGCTCGTGCTCGTAGCTGTACGGGTGGGCGGCGATGAAGGCGTCGTCGGGGTGGCAGTACACCGGGATCCCGTACTTCGTCCGGAGGTGCTCCGCCGTGCCCACGTGGTCGAAATGACCGTGGGTCAGGACGACGGCGCGGATGTCCTGGACGGACCGCCCGATGCGTGAGAGTGCCTGCAGCAGCAGGGCCTTCGAGCGGGGCAGGCCGGTGTCCACCAGCAGGACGCCGTCGTCGTCCTCCACCAGGTAGACGTTGGTCCGCGCATGCTCCAGGTAGTGGATCCCCGGGGCGATATCCGTCCTGATCATGCCTCTCCCTCCGTCGTCACCTGCGTCCGACCCTAGGCGCGGTGGAGCGCCGCAACAAGGGATCACCAGGGCGGCCCCGCGGGCTTCCCTTATTCCGCGCGCGTCGCTAGCTTGGGAGCCGGACAGACGACGACGGTGCCGCTTCGGACGCGCGTCCGGAGCGTTCCCGGAAGGCACGGAGATGACGACGGGCATGGGTGAACACGAGCAGCGGAGCGGTACGTGCGCTGCCTTCCGTTCGACGGACCTGACCCTCTACGACCTCTGGCTGCGGTACTTCAGCCTCGGCGGCAACGCGGGGGAGGCGGAGATCGACGCCTACCTCTACAGCTCCCGGTTGCTCCCGCCGTTCGAACGGGACATCCTCGCGCTCGCCGTCAACGAGTACATCCCCGACTTACCGCCGGCTCCCCGGGCGACCTTCAGCACGGAAAGGACCGGACCCGGAGCCGAGCCGACCTGACACGCCGCCCCGAGCGAGACCCGGAACGAACTGGACGCGGAGCCGAGCCGGCGGTGCCCGACTCGATCCGCCGGAACTGATCGGCCGGAACTGATCCGCCCGGAGCTAGAGCAGCATCTGCTGCTCGCCGTCGGCCGTCACGTCGCCCGGGAGGGGCTCGATGAGCTCCGGGCCGTTGTTCCGCACCGAGCCGACACGGGTCCCCACGCGGCGGGGGACGAGGTGCGGATCGGGGATGGCGTCGAGCAGTTCCTGCACGGCGGGGCGGGAGTCGTTGCGCGGGTCGAGCCAGTCGCCGCGCAGCACGGGCGGCACGATCACGGGTGTGCGGTCGTGGATCTCGCCGAGGGCATCGCTCGCCGGGCGGGTGATGATGGTGCAGCTCACCACCCAGGACCCCTGCGGGTGCTCATCCGACGCCGTCGCCGGATCACGCCAGAACTCGTACAGTCCGGCGAAGCCGAGGGCGGCACCGTCGGGGTCGTGCAGGTAGAGGGGAGTCTTGGAGCCGTCGGCGTTCTTCCGCCACTCGTAGTACCCGTCCGCCGGGACGATCCCGCGGCGCTTGAGCGCGGCCGCCCGGAAGGACGGCTTCTCCAGGACCGTCTCGCTGCGGGCGTTGATCATGCGCGCACCCACAGCAGCGGACTTCGCCCAGGAGGGGATCAGGCCCCAGCGTGCGGGTTCCAGCCGCCGCGTGAGCTCCCCGGTGTCCGGATCGAGCCGCTCGACGACGAGCTGGACGGTGTTCGTGGGTGCGACGTTCCACGAGGGTTCGACCTCGTCCACCAGCGACTCGTCGACATCGAACGCGTCGATGAGGTCGGCCTTGTTCCCCGCGATGACGAAGCGTCCGCACATATCCAGATCTCCTGTCTTCCAGCGGAAGGGAGTGGCGTGGCCCCGCCGGCGGCAGGGCCACGACGGCCTACTTCTTCTTGCTGTCGAGCAGGAGCGACAGGGCGACGCCCACGAGCCAGACGTCCTTCGCCACGGACGTACCGTCCTGTGTCGGGCGGACACCGTCCTCCTGCGTGAGTTCCGGAGTCCTGAGGTACATGGTCATCATCCCCGTCGAGAAGGCGAGCAGGGCGAGGCCGGCCAGCCTGCTCGGGATGAACGGGGCGAGCAGCGCCGAGCCGATGGCGATCTCGGAGGCCGCCAGCGCCTTGCCGAACTGCTGCGCCTGGAGCTGGCCGATCTGCGGGAAGGCCTTGGACGCCATGGCCTGCATGTATCCCGCGGACCCCTCGTCCAGGTTGGTCTTCCCGAGTCCGGAGTTCAGGATGAAGGCCCCCGTGGTGAGGCGGAGGGGGATGTGGCTGGGCCGGAATGCCATGATGCTTCCTTTCGCTGCGCGGTTGGTGCTTCGACTGGAAGCCTACGGCGCGTGCTGCCGCCCCGCCAGCGCGCCTGTTCGCCTCGGCGGCCCTTGGCAAGCCGCCCCGGCCGGGGTCACGCCCCGAGGAGGAGGGCGTCCCGCGGGCCGGACCGGCAGAAGTTTCCCTGATGTTCGCCGACCTGCCGGGGCGGGTTCAGGTGATCGGCAGGTGCCTCTGCTGGAATGGGGGAGCCTGACCACCAGCTAGCGGAGTAGGTTCCCATGCACCCCCGGACAGCAGAACACCCCCGGCCACAGCACTTCCTCCTGCATCTGAGCGACACGCACCTCGTCGGCGGCGACGGCCCGCTGTACGGGGCGGTGGACAGCGAGCAGCGCCTCCGGGAGCTGTTCGACGACCTCGAGGCGTCGGGCGCGCAGCCGCAGGCGATCGTCTTCACCGGGGACCTCGCGGACAAGGGGGAGCCGGGGGCATACGCGAAGCTGCGGACCATCGTCGACCCGGCAGCCGCCCGGCTCGGGGCCCGCGTCATCTGGGCCATGGGCAACCACGACGACCGCGCCGCCTTCCGGGCAGGCCTCCTCGATGGACAGCCCTCCTCTGCCCGGCCCGACGCGCCGGTGGACGTTGTCCACTTCATCGACGGCCTGCGCATCATCGCCATGGACTCCACGGTCCCCGGGCACCACCACGGCGAGTTCACGACCGGCCAGCTCAACTGGCTCGCCCATGAGCTTGCAGTCCCGGCGCCCCACGGGACCATCCTCGCCCTGCACCACCCTCCCGTCCCCAGCGTCCAGGAGCTCGCCGCGCTGGTGGAACTGCGTGACCAGCGCTCGCTCGCCGACGTCGTCCGCGGCTCCGACGTGAGGACGATCCTCGCCGGCCACCTCCACTACTCGACGACGGCGATGTTCGCCGGCGTCCCCGTGTCGGTGGCGAGCGCCACCTGCTACACGCAGGACCTCCTGTTCGAGGCGGGCGGCACCCGCGGACAGGACGGCGCCCAGTCCTACAACCTCGTGCACGTGTACGAGGAGACCATCGTCCACTCGGTGGTCCCCTCCGGCCGGTACGGGTCGGTCGGAGAGGTGGTCCCCCGCGAGGAGGCCCGGCGCCGGCTCGAGGCCCACGGCGTGACCATCGACGACGGAAGCAGGGCCCGCCGCCGGCTCACGTCGGCCGGAGGCCACGGGTAAGGGGAGCGGGCGTCAGGACACCAGTGAGCCGGGGAGGCCGACGGGGAAGAGCGTCCTCGGGTCCTGCAGGAGCGCGGGCGGGTCGAAATCGGAGCGCCGCAGCCAGCCGTGCAGCCGGGCCTGCCGCAGCAGTCCGTCCTCGTGCATGAGCACCGGGCCCACCCGCCCGGTGCGGAAGTGCTCGCCGTCGGGATCGGCGATCGCCACGGCGTCCCCGTCCTCGATGGCCTCCTCGAAGGTGTGGAGCTGCCGCTCCCACTTCGGGGCCGCGCGCCCGCTGGGCGGCTCGGGCGGCATGAGCAGCGTGGCGTCACCCTCCGGTGGATGCGACGCCGCCCGCCAGACCCACAGGCGTGGTCCCTCCGGCTCCGCGGGGATGCGCTCCTGCTCGGGGGAGGGCCAGTTGTACGGCAGGTCCTCGGGGACGCCCGGGAACCTGCTCCGGTAGATCTCCGGCGCCTTCTGGATCAGGTTGGACTGGTGGCTCAGGTGGAATGCCGGATCCCCGAGCCAGGGCGGCATCGGCACGGCGGGATCGTCGAGGACGTGCGGGGCGAACTCCAGGATCTGCCGGTGCGTCGAGTCCGCATGGCCGCGTGAGACCCATTCGGCGACCATCGCCAGCCCGTAGACGGTGAGGGCCGGGACGTAGCCCATCCACATGCGGATCGCCGGGTGCTGCCGCCAGCCGTAGTCGGGGATCACGAGGGCGCGCAGAGCCTGCAGGGTCTCCACCCGCTGCTTGCCGAGCCTCGCCTGGTCCAGGGCCGCGGCACTCGCCGCGAAGTCGGGGTAGGGCAGGAAGGTCTGCATGCGGCCAGTCTTGCACGCACCGCCGTAGCCGGCCCGGGAGGCTCAGATCTCCCAGGGGGCCTTGACCGGGAAGTACTTCTCGAGGAATTCGGTCACCAGGTGCGCGCGTTCCTCTGCCGGTACCTCGGGGAAGCTGCCGTCGTTCAGGCAGAAGAAGTCGTGGTTCCGCTTGTCGAGCAGCTTGTCGAGGCTCTTGAGTCCGGAGCGCATGGTCGTGTCCACGTACTTCACCCTCGCCATCTCCTGCGTCACCGCGCGGCCCGTCAGCAGGGCGTAGTAGTGGTACAGCGAGTTGGTGACCGAGATGTTGTCCTTGGCACGGAAGCGGGATGCAGCGGTGGCGGCGAAATCGGCGGCGAACTCCGCCTCCATCTCGAGCAGGACGCTCTTCCGCAGGGGCGCCGCGGTGTGTTCGAGGTGTCGCGTGGTGATGCGGCCGAAGCGCGCATGCAGCAGGCGCCGGTTGACGCGCGCCGCGTTCTCGAAACCGCTGCGCTCGGCGTCGTTCTCGCCCAGCCCGATGCGGGTGTCCGCCTCGATGAACTTGGTGATCCCGCCGGGGGAGAAGAACATGTCCGGTGCCACGGGACGCCCGAAGAACATGTCGTCGTTCGAGTAGAGGAAGTATTCGGACAGTCCGGGGATGTGCTGGAGCTGGGCCTCGACGGCCTGCGAGTTGTGCGTGGGCAGGACGGAGGGGTCCCGGAAATGATCCTCGGACGGTACGAGCGTCACGGACGGGTGGTCGGCGAGCCACGCCGGCCGCTTGGAGTCGGTGGCGATGAAGATCCGGCGGATCCACGGCGCGAACATGTAGACCGAGCGCAGCGCGTACTTGAGTTCGTTGATCTGGCGGAAGCGGGCTTCGTGGTCGTCGCCCTCGCCCACCACCACGCCCTGCATCCGGGCGGCACGGGCGGCTCGGTACTCGGGGCTGCTGCCGTCCACCCACGAGAAGACGAGGTCGATCTCGAAGTCGATGTCGGTGGCATGGTCGGCGAACATGTTGTCGATCGTGGGCCAGGTGAGGCCATGGCGCTCCACCTTCCCGCGCACCACTTCGGCCGCCGGCAGCACACGCCGGGTCAGGGAGTTCTCCACGGGCAGTTCGATCGTCGTCCCGCCGAGCGCCCAGAGTTCGATCTGCACACCGGCCGACGGCCCGTAGGCGAGGCCGCCCACGGGTTCGATGCGGGGGCGGAACAGGCGGAAGATGCGGGCCTTGCCGCTGTGGGACAGGTCTCCATCGCTGACCAGCAGCGTGGTCCGGCGCTTCGTGTCGACCGTGCGGGAGTAGAAGGGCTCGTCGCGGCACGCCTCGACGAGCGCGGCGCGGAGGGCTTCACGGTCATTGAGGTCGACGGCGATGACGGGACGCTGGTCGTTGCCGCGGACGAGGAGGAACCCGATGCCTGCGGTGTCCAGGACGGAGCGGATGAACAGCAGGTCCTCCACCATCGCCTGGTGCGGCGTGCGGTCGGAGTTGATGAGGGTGAAGCGCCCCTTGACGGTCGTGATGTCGGAACGGCCTTCGAGACGGGCTACCGCGGCGCGAGAGGCCGATTCAAGGATCTCGGCTTCATTCTCCGGCTCAGGTGCGCCGAAATAAATGTCGTGTTGGGTAACCAGGTCTGTAATCGGAGCCTCCGGAAAGTGGATGGGTTTGTTCCCCATGATAGGGCCTGCAGGGACGCCGGGAACGCGAAGACGAACGATACCGCCTCCGGAGGACGCAGTCCAGACCTCCGGCCGACGGGTTAGGGTTTGCGGCACGCCGGACGCACACCCTCCCCAATCCTGGTTCCTTCGAGCAGCGTCGAGGCCACCACCGGATGGAGGGCCGGTGAACGCCGGGCGAAATCCCGCCTGGCTGCTACTCCTGTCCCGGGTGCCCCGGATGGGAACCGTGGGCCAGCTGTCGCGTGAGGGTGTCGATCTGCAGGCTCACGCTCTTCAGCTGGTCCTGCACCTGGGTGTCCGATTCCGCGGTCTTCGCCTCGGCAGCGCGTGCCGTAGCGACGTTCTCGACCAGCCAGGAGGCGAACGCCGCCGTCACGGCGCTCAGCACGCCGATGCCGCCGATCATGAGACCGGCCGCCACGAACCGCCCTGCACCCGTCACCGGGTAGTAGTCGCCGTAGCCGACCGAGGTCACGGTGGTCAGTGCCCACCAGAGGGCGTCCGGAAGGGTGAGGATGTTCGCACCCGGGGCGTCCTGCTCGACGTCGAGCACCGCGAGCCCGCCCGCATACCCGAGCACCGTCATGGCGCCGATGACGTACAGGACGATGTGCCCCCGCAGGGCGTTGCCGCCGGAGCGGTTGAGGATGCGCAGCAGCGGGAGGAGCCGCAGCAGCCGCAGGGGCCGCAGCATGGGCAGCAGCAGGATGACGAGTTCGTGCAGGTGCCGGACGAACCAGCGGCCGCGCGCCGGTGCGGAGAGGAGGCTCACGAGGTAGTCGACGAGGAAGAGGGCCCAGACCCCCCAGATGATGCCCTCGAGGGCACGGCCCACGGCGGGCTCGGGCTGCATCGTGACCTGAACCGAGTAGGCGACGAGGTAGACGAAAGCCGCAATGATCAGCGGTACCTCCGTGCGGCGCTGCCACTGGAGCTGCTTCATGGGACCCTGCTCATCGTTCGGCGCCCATTCCTGGGTGCCTGTGCGGTCAGTACTCACGGTAGAGCTCGCCGACCGGGACGTCGTCCACGAGCCGGTTGTCCGGACCCGGCAGGGGACAGGCCCACTCCTCGTCGTAGGCGCACGACGGGTTGTAGGCGAAGTTGAGGTCGACCACCAGGCTGCCGGCAGCCCGTCCCTCCCCGAGGTGTGCGCCCTTGATGGTGTCCAGAACGTAGCGCCCACCGCCATAGGTGCCGCCGGCTCGTCCTGCAGTTCCGTCCCGCAGCGGCAGGAAGAGCCCGCCCCCGTAGGAGCCGAGCTTCCACAGCGCGAGCTGACCGAGCCCTGGCAGCAGGAGGGTGCCGAGGCGGCGGAACGGCACGACGCCGTCGGTGCCGGTCTCCACGTCCATCACCTCGCCGGCTCCGTCGTCATCCAGGACCGCTTCGAAGCGGAACGCCGGATCGTAGGGTGCGATCGCCAGTCGCGCGAAGGATGCCCTGGCATCTCCCCGCAGGGCGGACGCCGGATGGTCGCGAAACAGCTCGTCGCGGCCCGCCCGCCACAGGGAGTGGGCGGCTTCGGGCGATTCGGACACGGCACGCTCGCGGACGGCGCTGTACAGGCCGAAGACGCACTGGCGCCAGTCTGCCGTAGCGAGGGCGGTGGTGAGGGCCGTCATGGCTTCAGGCTACCGCCGGTGCAGCCGTCCGCGCAGGGCAGGGAGGGAGGCGGGGATGCGTAGTGTAGCTGGGGTGACTTTCGGCATCTTCTGCATCGTGCTGGCCTCCATCCTCGTCGGGGCCGTCGCGCAGCGCATCGCGGGCCTCGGCTTCGCCCTGCTGATCGCCCCATTCCTCGTGATCATCCTCGGACCGCACGCAGGGGTCCTCCTCGTGAACATCTGCGGTGTCGTCTCGTCGACCATCATCGTGGGCCGTGTCTGGAAGGACATCGACTGGAGCATGTTCCGCTGGCTCGTGGTCCCCTCCCTGTTCGGGTCGATCCCCGGCTCGGTCCTCGCCGTGGCCGTCCCATCAGCGCCCCTGTCGGTCACCGTCGGGGCCGTCGTGCTCGTGGCGCTCACCATCTCCCTGGTGCTCCAGCGGTCCGACGTCGTGGTGCGCGGCAACGTGCCGAAGGCCGTGGCGGGTTTCACGGCCGGGGTCACGAACTCCATGGCAGGTGTGGGCGGCCCCGCCGTAAGCGCCTACGCCCTGCTGGCGCGGTGGCCGCAGCGGCCGTTCGCGGCCACGCTCCAGCCCTTCTTCGTCTGCATCGGCACCGTCACGCTGGTCGCGAAACTGCTCCTCGACCCGTCGCAGGCCCCGGTCCTGGCGCCGTGGATGTGGATCGCGATCGGCGTCGCCATCGTGGCGGGCATCTTTCTGGGTGAGAAGCTCGCGCGGTTCGTCCGGGACGACCAGGCGCGGCTCTTCGTCGTCGTGATCGCGTTCATCGGCGCCGGTCTCGCCGTCGTCAAGGGCCTCGCCGACATGCTCGGGTGACGGGCACCACGGCGCAAGGACCGGCTCCGGCCCCGCGTCGCTCGGCTCCGGCGGCGGCTGCCGATGGCACCATGGAAGGGATGAAACTCCCCACCAAACCCCGTGCCCTTCCCATGCCCCTGTGGCTGCAGGGGGTGCTCGAGCTCGGCCAGTCCGCCGTGATCTCGGCACTGCTCGTAGCCGTCCCGGTAGCCGCGGTATGGCTGACCGGCGGGTTCGCGGACCGCGCACCGGAGTCCGCCGCGCGCCTGGCAGGCCAGGCCTGGCTCGTCATGCACGGAGTGCCGCTCGTCCTCCAGTTCCCGGCAGGCGTGGCGGGGGCCGACGCCGTGTCGGGCCTGCTCCACGTCCTTCCGCTCGGACTGATCCTGGTGCCGCTGCTGCTCGCCTGGCGGGCAGGACGCCGGCTCGCCCGGGCCTCCTACACCGACCAGTTGTGGCAGGCGTTCCTCGGGGCCATGGTGGCCTATGCCGCGATCGGTGCGGCCGTGGCCTACGCGTCCACCACTCCGGATGCGTCCGCTCCGCTGGCCGCCGGGGCCCTGATCCCGCCGGTGTCCGCGGCCATCGGCCTGATCACCGGTGCCTACCGTGAAGCGGGGGCCTGGAGCAGGCTCGTCGGCGTCGACTTCGCCGCGTGGGTCGGCCGCACGAGCCAGCACTCGCGGTGGGCAGGGTCCTACGCCTGGTCGATCCTCCGCTCCGGATTCCTCGCGGTGATGGTCGCCGCATGCCTGTCGGCAGTGCTGCTCGCCGTCGCGATCGGGCTGAACTGGGCGGGTATCGCGGCGATCTACGAGCGGATCGACGGCGGGCTCGCAGGTGCCACGATGGTGACCCTGTTCCAGCTCGGGCTCCTGCCCAACCTCGCGGTCTGGACCATGGCCTGGTCCACCGGAGCGGGATTCGCCCTCGGCACGGGCAGTTCGCTGACGCCGCTCGCCAGCACGGTGGGTCCGCTGCCGGCGCTGCCCATCCTGGGGGCCCTGCCGGCAGGGACGCTCGAGTACGGCTACGCCGCGCTGGCCATCCCGGTCCTCGCCGGCCTCCTCGCAGGATGGTGGTTCTTCCGGGACGGGGAGAACCACTTCGACGAGTGGCTCGTCCTCCGCAGCAGCCACCGGTGGCTGACCTCGACGGCCTCCACCCTGGCTCTCGCGGTGCTCATCGGTATCGCCGCGGGACTGGGCGGCGTCGTCGTCGCCGTCATCTCCCGTGCCTCGCTCGGTCTCGGGCGCTTCACCGACCTCGGGCCGAATCCGCTGGCGGTCGGTCTGTGGCTTGCACTGGAGGTGGCCGTCGGCGCTGTCCTGGGCCACGCCGTCGGGCCGCTGCTCGAGCGGGAGCCCCGGCGCCGCTGATCCCGCCCGTCGGCGGGCGCGAGGTGCCGGCGGTAACCGGTGCTACCCCTGTTACCGGCCCGCGCTGCCCAACCCGAAGCCCTCGAGCTTCTGCAGGCCCTCCTGGCAGTCGTCCCGCGCCTGCAGCGTCAGGGCACGGGACATGCAGTCCTCGTAGTTCTGCGTGATGGGCCACAGGAGCACCGAGGCGCCCGTGCCGGCCGCGAGGAACAGGGCGGCAGCCAGGCCCAGGGATGTCGAGAACACCACGAGCGGGGACAGCTTCGCGCCGATCGCCTTGACGAGGGCGACGACGCCGGCGGCCAGGGCGAACAGCGCCAGCACGAGCCCGAAAACCTTCCACGGCAGCATGAGGCTGCTCGCCAGCACTCCTCCGAAGAACGTCAGCAGGAACAGGCGCAGCCACAGTCCTGCGGACGCGGCCCGCGCGCTCGCGGCGTCATCGGGGCCCTTTTGTCCGGTCCCCGGACTGCGCGACCCACCCGACCCGGTACCCTGCTCCCTCATTGTTCCTCCCTCTGCATGGTTCAACCCTAGGCGAGGGATGACCCTAAGGTTGAGCCATGCGCATCGTAGTCCTCGTCTCCGGAAGCGGATCGAACCTCCAGGCCGTGATCGACGCCGTCGCCGACGGCAGCCTCCCCGTGACCATCGCCGCTGTCGGCGCCGACCGGCCCGGGACCGGCGGGGTGGAGCGGGCGCGGAACGCGGGGATCGCGTCCTTCGAGGTCGACTTCCGGCAGTACGACGACCGGGCGGACTGGAACCGGGCCCTCACCGACGCCGTCGCCGCGCACGAGCCGGACTACGTGGTGTCCTCCGGGTTCATGCGGATCGTCGACCAGCACTTCCTCGACCGGTTCCCGAACCGCTACCTGAACACCCACCCGGCGCTGCTGCCCAGCTTCCCCGGCGCGCACGGCGTCCGCGACGCACTGGCCTACGGCGTGAAGGTGACCGGCTGCACCGTCATGATCGCAGATGCCGGCGTGGACACCGGCCCCATCCTCGCCCAGGCTCCCGTCGCCGTCCTGCCGGACGACACGGAGGAGACCCTGCACGAGCGCATCAAGGTCGAGGAGCGCAGGCTGCTGATCGCGACGCTCGGATCGCTCGCCGCCTCCGGAACCGGCGCGGCCTGATATGCCCCTCGTCGCGAACGCCGTCTACGTCGGCGGGCAGAAGCGCATCCCCGAGACGCTCGACCAGACCTTCGAGATCATGCGCGAGAGCGGCGGCATGGGCTGGATCGGCCTGTACCGCCCCGCACGCGAGGAGATCCACGCCGTCGAGGAGGAGTTCGGGCTGCACCCCCTCGCCGTGGAGGACGCCACCAACGGGCACCAGCGCGCCAAGCTCGAACGCTACGGGGACACGCTCTTCGTGGTGCTGCGCCCCGCCCGCTACCTCGACGCCGAGGAGAAGGTGGAGTTCGGCGAGCTGCACATCTTCATCGGAAGCGATTTCGTCGTGACGATCCGGCATGCCGAGTCGCCGGACCTCGGCATCGTGCGGAGGAGGCTCGAGGCCGATCCCGAGCTGCTCCACACCGGGCCGCAGGCCGTCCTGTACGCGCTGCTCGACCAGGTGGTCGACGAGTACGGACCGGTGGTCAAGGGGCTCGAGAACGACATCGACGAGATCGAGGACGAGCTGTTCGGGGGAGCGCCCGACGTGTCGCGCAGGATCTACGAGTTGCACCGCGAGGTCATGGAGTTCCAGCGCGCCGCCCAGCCCCTGCAGGCCATGATGGAGGCGCTGCTGCTCGGGTCGGAGAAGTACCGGATGGATCCCGAACTGGCCCGCAGCCTCCGCGACGTCCAGGACCACGTGATCCGCGTCGTCGAGCGCGTCAACACGTTCCGCGCGCTCCTGCAGAACGCCCTGACCGTCCACACCACGCTCGTGGCGCAGCGCCAGAACGAGGAGATGACGCGCCTCACGGAGACCTCGCTGACGCAGGGCGAGGAGGTGAAGCGCATCTCCTCGTGGGCGGCGATCCTCTTCGCACCGACCCTGATCGCCTCGATCTACGGCATGAACTTCGATGTGATGCCCGAGCTGCACTGGAGCCTCGGGTACCCGTTCGCCCTCCTCCTGATGGCCGGGATGGGCCTGGGCCTCTACGCGGTCTTCAAGCGCAACGACTGGCTCTAGGACGCTTCCGTTGCCTGGGGCACCGGTAAGGTGGGGGAGGCCTCCGGCCACCTCTGCTCTCGACCGTTGGGACCCTCATGAACTCTCTCCGCATCGCGGCCACCGCCGCTCTCGCCCTGCTGGCGCTCACCGCCTGTGCCGGCACTTCCGAATCCCCGGCAGCTGCGCCCTCGCCCGCTGCGCCCTCGCCCGCGAGCTCGTCGTCGGCCGCCGTCAACATCAAGCGGCCCCCGAGCAACGACCTCGTCGGCGAGGTCAGCCCTGAAGGGGCCCGCGCGTTCCTCTACTACTACTTCGACCTGAAGGCCTACGTCCTCCAGACCGGGGATGCGCCCGCGATGCTCGAGGTCCTCGACGGGGCCGCGAGCGAGCAGGCCGAAGCGGAACGGCTGCAGGCCGTGTACGACGACGGCGGCTGGGTGCTCGGCGGCCAGCCGAAGGTGGAGAACGTCCACCTCACCACCGAGGAGGTGGCCGAGGGTGTCGACGTCACCGCCCTGATCCCGGTCAATCCCGATGCGTACACCGAGTTCTCCAAGGACGGTTCCATCAGCGAGCAGCGGCCCTTCTCCCCGAAGGGCACCATCTACAGCGCCACGATCCGTTACGCCGACGGGGGCTGGAAGATCACTGCGCTCGAGGAGACCCCGGACGCGGAACTGCCCGAGGCCTGATGCCCGGCCCGATCCCGGCCGAATGACGAAAGAGGTGCCACCGCGGTGGCACCTCCTTCGTCGTACGGGTCGGCTTCCGTCGTACGGATCAGCGCAGCTTGGCGCTCCGTGTCTCCGGCGCGTTGAAGGCCATGAAGACGACGGCGAGGACCACGAGCGCACCGGTCAGGGCGAAGGTGAGTGGGAGCCCGAGGGCAGGCCACAGGAGGGTGCCGAAGATCAGCGGCACGAGGCCCGCGCCGATCCGCGAGATGGTCGACGCCCAGCCGAAGCCGCTGCCCCGCAGTTCCGTCGGGTACAGCTCCGAGACGTAGGTGTACAGGACGGGGATGGCCACCTGCACCACGAAGCCGAAGCCCAGCAGCCAGGCCGTCGCGACGGCCGGCAGGTCGAGCGTGAGCGCGAAGACGACGAGGATCGCCGCGGACCCCGGACCCGTGATGGCCAGGAGCCACTTGCGGCCCACGCGCTCCACGAGGAGCGCCGCGGCGATCACGCCGAGGAAGCCGACGCCGGTCATGAACGTCGTGGTGATGAACGCGACCGACTGCGCGTAGCCGGAGGCGATGAGGATGCGGGGCATCCAGGTGAGCGCCCCGTAGTACACGAGGAGGATGGTCAGGAACAGGGTCCAGGCGGTCAGGGTGATGCGCCAGTTGTAGCGCCACAGCCCGGTGAGCTGTCCCGAGATGCTGCCGAGCGACAGCCGTGGTGTCTCCTCCGGATCCGGCAGCCGCCAGGCGCGCTGCTTGCCGCCGGTCCTGGCCACGAGGTCGTCGATGACGGCCCGGGCCTCCTCCCGCCGGCCGCGCTGGACGAGGTAGAGCGGCGACTCGGGGACCCCGCGCCGCACCCAGAACACGAGGAGTGCGGGAAGCACCATCACGAGCATCGCGTACCGCCAGTCGCCGAACTGCGCGACGATCGCCGTCGTGACCGCCCCGCACAGGAAGGCGCCCACCGGCCACCAGGCGTCCATCGCCGTGAGGACCCGGCCACGCTGCCGGCGCGGCGTGAACTCGCCCACGAGCGCGTAGTCCACGGGGATGCATCCGCCGAGGCCGAAACCGGCGAGGAAGCGGAAGACGCAGAACCAGACGATGTCGGGCGAGAACGCCCCGAGCACCGTGAAGACCGAGAAGACGAGCAGGGTGAGGGTGAACGCCGTCTTGCGCCCGATGATGTCCGCGACGGACCCCCAGGCGAAGGCGCCCACGGCCATGCCGATCAGGTTCGACGTCGCGATCCACCCCGCCTGTCCGGGGGACAGCCCCCAGTCGCCGATCAGCAGCGGGATCAGGTAGGCGTTGAGGGTGACGTCCCAGGCGTCGAACATGAAGCCGAGGCCGCCGATGAGGAAGATCCTCCCCTGGACCTTCCATCGCCAGGGGAGGTCCTGAACCACCTGGTCGCCGGTGGGGAGCTGGGTATTGATGCTCATGATGCCTTCGGAGAGGGGCCGGGTACTGCGAGAACTGTACCGCCAGCGCGCCCCTGTCCCAGGTCCGCTCGTTCGTCATCTCTTCGGCGACAAACCCCGCACCTATAGACTTGGGGCGACCCCCAGCGAAGCGAACTGACGGAGATCTGCGTGAGCCTCACCCACCTTGACCGTGTCCCCATCCGTCGAGCACTCATCTCGGTGTTCGACAAGACCGGCCTGGAGGAGCTGGCGCAGGGCCTGCACCGTGTGGGCGTCTCCATCGTCTCGACGGGTTCGACCGCGCAGCGGATCGCCGCCGCGGGCGTGCCGGTGACCGAGGTCTCCGAGGTGACAGGGTTCTCCGAGACCCTCGACGGCCGCGTGAAGACCCTTCACCCCAAGGTCCACGCGGGAATCCTCGCCGACCGCCGCCGCCAGGAGCACATCGACCAGCTCGCCGAACTCGAGATCGAGGCCTTCGACCTCGTGGTCGTGAACCTCTACCCCTTCGTCGAGACCGTGCGGTCGGGCGCGGAGCCCGACGCCGTCGTCGAGCAGATCGACATCGGCGGCCCCGCGATGGTCCGGTCCGCGGCCAAGAACCACCCGTCGGTCGCCGTCGTCGTCGATCCCGCCGCGTACCCCGACGTGGTCACGGCTGCCGCGGAAGGCGGGTTCGACCTGAAGGCACGACGCCGGCTGGCTGCGCTCGCCTTCGCGCACACCGCCGCCTACGACACCGCGGTGGCGTCCTGGACGGCCGAGCAGTTCGAGACGGACGACGACGCCTTCGCCTGGCCCGGCTACGCGGGCCTGGCACTCGAGCGCTCCGAGGTGCTGCGCTACGGCGAGAACCCCCACCAGCAGGCCGCGCTGTACGTGGAGAAGGGCGCGACGCCGGGCATCGCCCAGGCGGACCAGCTCCACGGCAAAATGATGAGCTACAACAACTTCGTCGACGCCGACGCTGCCCTCCGCGCAGCCTTCGACTTCGACGAGCCCGCCGTCGCGATCATCAAGCACGCCAACCCCTGCGGCGTCGCCATCGGTTCCGCGGAGGCGGAGGATCCCATCGCGGACGCCCACGCCAAGGCCCACGCCTGCGACCCCGTGTCAGCGTTCGGCGGCGTCATCGCCGCGAACCGGGAGGTCACCGCCGGCATGGCCTCGACGGTGAAGGACATCTTCACAGAGGTCGTGATCGCGCCGTCGTTCTCGGCCGAGGCGGTCGAGATCCTCTCGCAGAAGAAGAACATCCGCCTGCTGACCCTGCCCGAGGGCTACGGGCGGAACCCCGTGGAATTCCGCCAGGTGTCCGGGGGTGTGCTCATGCAGGTCGCCGACAGGCTCGATGCCGACGGCGACGACCCCGCCGGCTGGACGCTGGCGGCGGGAGATGCGGCCGACGACGCCATGCTCGCCGACCTCAGCTTCGCCTGGAAGGCGTGCCGCGCTGCGAAGTCCAACGCCATCCTGCTGGCCCGCGACGGTGCGTCCGTGGGCGTCGGCATGGGCCAGGTGAACCGCGTCGACTCCTGCCGCCTCGCCGTCGAGCGGGCCAACACCCTCGCCGACTCCGAGCGCGCGCGGGGCTCCGTCGCGGCGTCGGATGCCTTCTTCCCCTTCGCCGACGGACTCCAGATCCTGGTCGACGCCGGTGTCCGCGCCGTCGTCCAGCCGGGCGGTTCGGTGCGCGACCAGGAAGTGATCGACGCCGCGAACGCGGCAGGCGTGACGCTGTACCTCACCGGGGCCCGCCACTTCTTCCACTGATGATTCCCGCAGGACGCCGGGCGGCCCGTACGGCCGGCGTCCTGCAAAACCCGCCCGTCAACGCCGTCGTTCCCTGCCTGCCCGCCGTTAGGCGAAGCCCGGAGACCTCGGTAAGTTAGAGCCGATGGGCAACGCCCAACCGACCGCATAACGTCAGAGCACCAGGGAGACGCCAACCCATGGCCAAGATCATCTACACCCACACCGACGAAGCGCCGATGCTGGCTACCTATTCGTTCCTGCCGATCATCGAGGCGTTCGCGTCCACGGCGGGTGTCGAGGTGGAGACCCGGGACATCTCGCTGTCGGGACGCATCATCGCGCTCTTCAACGACCACCTCACCGAGGACCAGCGACAAGCGGACGCGCTCGCCGAACTCGGCGCCCTGGCGAAGACGCCGGAAGCCAACATCATCAAGCTGCCCAACATCAGCGCCTCCATCCCGCAGCTCAAGGCGGCCATCGCCGAACTCCAGGGCCAGGGCTACGCCCTGCCGGATTATCCTGACCACCCGTCCACGGACGAGGAGAAGGACATCCGCGCCCGCTACGACAAGGTCAAGGGCAGCGCCGTCAACCCCGTCCTCCGCGAGGGCAACTCGGACCGCCGTGCTCCCGCGTCGGTCAAGAACTATGCGCGCCAGAACCCGCACAGCATGGGTGCCTGGACGCCGGAGTCGAAGACGAACGTCGCGCACATGAGCAGCGACGATTTCCGCTCCAACGAGCAGTCCGTCGTGATCCCCGCAGACGGCACCATCTCGATCCAGCACGTCGCCGCCGACGGTTCGGTGAGCGTCCTCAAGGACTCGTTCCCGGTCCTCGCCGGTGAGGTCGTCGACGGAACGGTGATGCGCGCCGATGCGCTCAACGAGTTCCTGAAGGCTTCTGTCGCCCGGGCCAAGGAGGAGGGCGTGCTCTTCTCGGCCCACCTGAAGGCCACCATGATGAAGGTCTCCGATCCCATCATCTTCGGACACGTGGTCCGTGCCTTCCTCCCCGAGCTCTTCGAGACGTACGGCGAGCAGCTGACCGCCGCCGGCCTGAGCCCCAACAACGGGCTGGCCTCGATCCTCGGCGGTCTCGACAAGCTTCCCGAGGACGTCCGCGAGGGAGTGCAGCAGGCCATCACGAAGGGCATGGAGGACGGCCCCGCGATCGCCATGGTGGACTCCGACAAGGGCATCACCAACCTGCACGTTCCGAGCGACGTCATCGTCGACGCGTCGATGCCCGCGATGATCCGCTCGTCCGGCCACATGTGGGGCCCGGACGGCAAGGAAGCCGACACGCTCGCCGTCATCCCCGACAGCAGCTACGCCGGGATCTACCAGGTCGTCCTCGACGACTGCCGTGCCAACGGCGCGTTCGACCCGACGACCATGGGCACGGTGCCCAACGTGGGACTCATGGCGCAGGCGGCCGAGGAGTACGGCAGCCACGACAAGACCTTCGAGATCTCCGCCGCCGGCACGGTGCAGGTAGTCGATGCCGATGGCACCGTGCTGATCGAGCACGACGTCGCACCCGGTGACATCTGGCGCGCCTGCCAGACCAAGGACGCCGCCATCCTCGACTGGGTGAAGCTCGCGGTCAACCGCGCCCGCGCCTCGGCGACGCCGGCCGTCTTCTGGCTCGACGAGGGCCGGGCCCACGACGCGAACCTGATCGCCAAGGTCAAGGAGTACCTGGCCGAGCACGGCACCGACGACGTCTCGCTCGAGATCATGACGCCTGTCGACGCCACGGCCTTCACCCTGAAGCGCATCCGCGAGGGCGACGACACCATCTCGGTGACCGGCAACGTGCTGCGTGACTACCTGACCGACCTGTTCCCCATCCTCGAACTCGGTACCAGCGCCAAGATGCTCTCGGTGGTGCCGCTGATGAACGGTGGCGGACTCTTCGAGACGGGTGCCGGTGGCTCCGCTCCCAAGCACGTGCAGCAGCTCGTGAAGGAGAACCACCTGCGCTGGGACAGCCTGGGTGAATTCCTCGCCCTCGCCGTGAGCTTCGAACACCTGGCGACGTCGACCGGGAACGCCCGCGCGCAGATCCTCGCCGACACGCTCGACCGCGCCACGGGAACGTTCCTGCTCGAGAACAAGTCGCCCAGCCGTCGCGTCGGGGAGATCGACAACCGCGGCAGCCACTACTTCCTCGCCCGCTACTGGGCGGAGGAGCTCGCCAAGCAGGAGCAGGACGTCGAGCTCGCCGAAAGCTTCTTCCATGTCGCCGAGGCCCTGACCGGGAACGAGGACACCATCGTGTCCGAGTTGCTGGCCGTGCAGGGTTCGCCCGTCGACATCGGCGGTTACTACCACCCCGACGTCACCAAGGTCACCCAGGTGATGCGTCCGTCGGCGAAGCTGTCCGAGGTCCTCGCGATCCTCGCCAAGTAGGCGCTTCCCGCTTTCATCAGCCGGTGGACCCTTATGGGCCACCGGCTGATGAATTTAAGGTGATGCCATTTACATTCCGCCCCACGCCGGTTTATGGTTGCCTCAGGTCTCAGCCTGGGGGGGTACGTGCGATGAAGATGCGGAAGCGTCGGTCTCTCGCTACTTCCGTGCGCCTGTCCCTCCTCTCAGGAGCCGGAGCGCTGGGCTGGATGGCTCTGGGCGCCAGTGGAGCGTCGGCCGCCGAAGTCCCTTCCGATGCCGGGCTGCTCGGCTCGGTGACAGGTGCTGTCGAGAGCGTCAGCTCTCCGGTGCCGTCGGCGGTGTCCGCCGTTGCGGACCCTCTTCAGGCGGTGACGGCCGAGACGTCACCTGCGGCGGGTACTTCCAGCAGCCTTTCCGGCACCGCCTCCCTGGTTTCCGACCTCGCGGTTCAGGTGCCTCAGCTCACCTCCCAGCCGACCGGGACTCTCCTTGCCCCGGTGACATCCCTCGTCGACGAGGTGGTCGCCGGGGTGCCCATCGTGCAGTCGGTGATACCCGCCGGGGCGGTCACCGAGGTTACCGCGCCGATCGTCGATGCCGTCGACGGGACGGTCGGTGGCGTCACCGAACCGGTGCTCGAGGTGGTCGCTCCTGTCGTGGATGTCATCGATCCGGTGGTCGACGTCGTGGTACCCGGCCCCGGGATCGGCGTCGTGGTACCCGTCCCCGGGATCGACGCAGCCGTTCCGGTCGCGCCCCTCCCGTCGCCGACGGCCGACGTCCTTCCCACCGTGCCGGGCGCCGGTGCGCCCGCTGATTCGGCTCCCGCAGCGGCTTCTCCTGCGGCCGCTGGAGACCCGACTGCTGCCGACGGAACGCCTGCCGGTCTCGTGATCCCGGCGCCCTCCGGCGCGGTAGTGACTGACGCCGGCGAGGGCGTTGCAACGCGGAGCTCCGGTCCTGGATTCGCGGTGCAGGCGACCGTGGCCTCTGCCGGCGCCTCGGTCGACGTCGTCGTGCCGGCTGTTCTGGCAGGCATCGACCGGATGGCGCACGATCTTCCTGAACTCCCTTCGGCGCCCCCGTCCTCGTGGGCCGGCGCCCTGTCGTCGATCACGGGTGCCGGGACGGCGGGCCCCTTCGCCGCCATCAGCGGCGCGGCCCTCCTTGTCTTCCTGGCGCTTGTCGGCCCACGTCTGCGTGGGGCGTCGGCCGGCCTGCCCGCGGGCCCGGCGTTCGATCCCGGCTCGTCTCCTGATTAGTGGTTGCCCCGCCGCGCCATCGTGCGTGGCTGACGGCTCATGGTGCCTAGGGCACCTCCAACCCACTTTGATCTACAGGAGAACATCATGCGTACATGCGTGCAGCGAGGGCTCTACGGGGTCCTCCTAGCCGGGGGCTTCGTGGTCCTCGGAGCAGGAGCGGCGACAGCTGCGGACCTGTCGACGACATCGGATGCAGAGGCTGCTTCAGGCCTCGGTGCCGTCATCACCGCGCCCCTTCCGTCCGGAACGACGAGCGGGTCGATCATCGAGGAGACCGTTGTCTCCGTCGACGCTTCGCTCGATCTCGGCATCGGAGGTGATTCCGGCAACGAGCTGCTGGGCGGTTCCACCAACCTCGGACTGCTGGACGGCGGAGTGGCGAATGCTGGTCAGGTCGCACCGCAGATCGCCGTACCGGTGAATGTCACGGGCAACTCCGTGTCGGTGATAGGGGACTCGTCCTCTACCGGATCATCGGGTACTACGGGTACGACGGCCATTGATCCGAGCGGCACCGCGCCGGCATCGAGCGACGGCGGAGTCCTTAACGGGAATGTGGTCTCGCCCGAGGTCGTGGTTCCGGTGAACGTGTCCGGTAACTCGGTGTCTGTGGTGGGGGGTTCGTCCTCGACGGGTGATTCGGGTACGACCGGGGGAACCTCCGGTGGCAGCGCAGGTGGTTCGACCGACGGCGGCACCGGAGGTTCCACCGACGGCGGCTTGCTGGACGGCGGCATCCTCAACGGGAACGTGGTCTCGCCCGAGGCCGTGGTTCCGGTGAACGTGTCCGGTAACTCGGTGTCGGTGGTGGGGGATTCGTCCTCGACGGGTGATTCGGGTACGACCGGGGGAACCTCCGGTGACAGCACAGGTGGTTCGACCGACGGCGGCACCGGAGGTTCCACCGACGGTGGCTTGCTGGACGGCGGCATCCTCAACGGGAACGTGGTCTCGCCCGAGGTCGTGGTTCCGGTGAACGTGTCCGGTAACTCGGTGTCGGTGGTGGGGGATTCGTCCTCGACGGGCGGCTCGGGTGCGGCTGGGGGAACCTCCGGCGGCAGCACGGGTGGTTCGACCGCAGGCTCCACTGATGGGTCCGCCGAGGGTGGCGTCCTCGACGGTGGAATCCTCAACGGGAATGTGGTCTCGCCCGAGGCCGTGGTTCCGGTGAATGTCGGCTGCAACACCGTCGCCCTGATCGGTGACAGTGCGTCGGATTGCACGACGGGTGCGGCCGGCGGAACGACCGGTGGCAGCACGGGTGGTTCGACCGACGGCGACACTGAAGGTTCCACTGAGGGTGGCTTGCTGGACGGCGGCATCCTGAATGGGAACGTGGTCTCGCCCGAGGCCGTGGTTCCGGTGAACGTCGGCTGCAACACCGTGACCCTGATCGGTGACAGCGGGTCGGATTGCACGACGGGTGCGGCCGGCGGAACGACCGGTGGCAGCACGGGTGGTTCGACCGACGGCGACACTGAAGGTTCCACTGACGGCGGCGTCCTCGACGGCGGCATCCTGGACGGGAACGTGGTCTCGCCCGAGGTCGTGGTTCCGGTGAATGTCGGCTGCAACACCGTTGCCCTGATCGGTGACAGTGCGTCGGATTGCACTACGGGTGCAGCCGGGGAAACCTCCGGTGGCAGCACGGGTGGTTCGACCGATGGCGACACCGAAGGTTCCATTGAGGGTGGCTCGCTGGACAGCGGCATCCTGGACGGGAACGTGGTCACGCCCGAGGTCGTGGTTCCGGTGAATGCCGGCTGCAACGGAGTCGCCCTGATCGGCGGCACCAGCACTGACTGTGCCTCAGGCGCGACAACTCCTGCGACGCCGACCGATCCTGCGACGCCTGCGACGCCGACCGATCCTGCGACGCCTGCGACGCCGACCGATCCTGCGACGCCTGCGACGCCGACCACGCCCGGTCTTGAGGCGCCGGCGTCAGACAGTGACAGCGGGGCGGTCACCGATGGATCCAACACCGGTGGCTCGGACAAGGGCGACTCGGCGGGCACGCCCATCGGCAACCCCGCCGGTATCAACCCGGCCGGCAACCCAGGCGTGAGCACCGGTGCCAGCACCGACATCAGCGCCGGCACCGTCTCGCTCGCTATCGCGACGGCGCAGGTGGCCGCTCCCGCAGCGGTTGCTGCTGCCTCCGGGTCGTCGACGCCGAAGGCTCTCGCCTCCACCGGTTCCGATCAGCAGGAGCTCCTGCTGTCCGGTGTACTCCTGGTTCTCGCTGGAGCGGCTGGCCTGCAGGTCGCTCGCCGGCCGAAGGCAGTCGCCTAGCCCGGTAGCCTCCCGGAGACGGAGAAGGACGGGTCTCCTGCGGTAGAAACCGCGGGGAACCCGTCCTTCAGCACGGGATGAAACCGGACCTGACGGGGGAGGAGCGTGGGAGGTGGAGGGGAAGCGGTCAGGCGGCGGCGTCGTCGTTCGCGTAGCGCAGGCCGATCTGCCCCCGCACGCCGTCGAGCAGCCGCATGGTCCTCACGGTGTCCGCGATGGGCATGGTGGGGCTCTCTGTCAGTCCCTGCTGGATGCAGCGCGTGACCTCGCGCAATTCGTACGTGTACCCCGCACCGACCTGCTCGAACTGCTCCACCCGCGCGTCGCCCTGGCCGATCCTGATGGTCAATTCCTTCGGATTGTGGAGGTTGCCGCCTCCGGTCTTCAGCCAGCCCTTCGAACCGCTGACAGTGGCCTGGCCCGGGCATGAGGCGATGAGCGACGACGACAGCTGGGCGTACGCGCCGTTCCCGTAGCTCAGGGTGACTGCGTTCTGCACGTCCACGCCGTCGCTGTTCAGCGTTCCGACGGCGACGACGGAGTCCGGGAAGCCGAGGGATCCGAGTGCCCAGGTGAGCGGGTAGACGGTGAGGTCCATCAAGGCCCCGCCACCGGCCTTCGGGTCCCAGAGGCGGCTGGCGGGATCCTCCGGCGCAGGGAATCCGAGGTCGCCCTGCACCCACCGGATGTCTCCCAGCTCGCCGGAGTGGATGATCTCCCATGCACGGTTGATGCTCGGCAGGAAGCGCGTCCACACCGCTTCCATGAGGAACAGCCCGCGCTCGGCCGCCAGTCCCGCCAGTTCCTCCGCCTCGGCGGCGTTGATGGTGAACGGCTTCTCGCACAGCACGTGCTTGCCGGCGGCCAGTGCGGCCTTCGCCACGTCGTAGTGCTGGGCGTGCGGCGTGGTGATGTAGACGACGTCGACCTCGGGATCGTCCACGAGTTGCTGGTAACCCGTTACGCCGTCGTTGTTCCCGTAGCTCGTGGCGAACCCGAAGCGCTCGGCGAAGGCGGCGGCACTTTCCGCGCTACGTGAACTGACCGCGTGGAGGACGGCGTCCTCGAGCAGCGCGATGTCCTGCGTGACCTTTGCGGCGATGCCACCGGTGGCGATGACTCCCCACTTCAGCGGACGGCCTGTGGCGACGATCGGACTGGGAGCTCCTGCTTCGGCACAGGGGGGAACGGCGATGCGGTTCTGGGGGTTCATGAACCCATCCTTGCCGCTGGGCGGCTCCGCGTCCATCGCGTGTACGAGCTTTGCCCTCACCCCTGCGGCTGCACGAAGAAGCGCCCCGGCCGGAGCCGGGGCGCTTGTCGGTGCTGCTGCCGGAGAAGTCCGGACTGGTGCTACTTGGTGAGGGCGGACAGCGTGGGGTCGTTCTTGTACGCTTCGGCTGCGTTCTCCTTGGTCACGATCTGCGGCTCGAGGAGGTAGGCGGGGACGGTCTTGGTCCCGTTGTCGTAGGAGTCGGGATCGTTGATCTCGGGCTCCTCGCCGGCCTGGAGGTTGCCGACCATCTCGATGACGTGCTCCACGAGGGCACGCGTGTCCTTGTTGATCGTGGAGTACTGCTTGCCCTCCATGATGAGCTTCACCGACTCGACCTCGGAGTCCTGGCCGGTGACGACCGGGATGGTCTTGCCGGCACCCTCGACGGAGGTCAGGATCGCACGGGCGAGCGTGTCGTTGGGGGAGAGGACGCCGTCGAGCTCGGTGGAGCTGTAGTTGCCGGAGAGCAGGGTGTCCATGCGCTTCTGGGCGTTCTCGGCCTTCCAGCCCTGGGTGACAGCCTGGTCGAAGGTCTCCTGCCCGGAGACGACGACGAGGTTGCCGTTGTCGATCTCGGGCTGGAGGATGCTCATGGCGCCGTCGAAGAAGACCTTCGCGTTGGCGTCGTCGGGCGATCCGGCGAACAGCTCGACGTTGTACGGGCCCTCGGGCTTGGCGGCCTTCAGTCCGTCGAGCAGTGCCTGGCCCTGGAGCTCGCCGACCTGGAAGTTGTCGTAGGCGACGTAGTAGTCGACGTTCTCCGTGTTGGTCAGGAGGCGGTCGTAGGCGATGATCGTGATGCCGGCGTCGGCGGCCTGCTGCAGCTGGGTGCCGAGCTGTGCGCTGTCGATGGCTCCGACGACGAGGACCTTCACGCCGTTGGTGATCATCGAGCTGATCTGGTTCTGCTGCTCGGAGACGCCGCCGTTGGCGAACTGCACATCCGGCTCGTAGCCGGCCTCGGTCAGGCCGTCGTTGAAGAGGGTCTCGGCGAGTACCCAGTTCTCCGAGGTCTTCTGCGGGAGTGCGACGCCGATGGCGGATCCTGCCTCGAAACCGGAGGTGGCAGCGTCGCCGCCCTCGGTTGCAGGGGTTGTCTCCTCGCGACCGCATCCTGTCAACGCCAGCGCTGATATCGCAGCGATGGCTGCGAAGGACTTTGCGAACTTACGCATTCTCGTTCTCTTTCTGTAGCTCTTGCTCTGGGAGTGGGTGGAGCGTCTGAGTCGGGGTGTCCCGGCGGTCAGACTTCGTGGGAGATGACTTCCTTCGTCCCGACGGCCTGCTCGGTGGGAGCGGGCTGCGGGGTGGGGGCGGACGTCTTGCCGCCGCCGCTGCCTCCGCCGAAGTTCCTGGTGAGCAGGCCGATGATGGACGGCTTGCCCTGGCTCTTGTTGTAGACATCGAAGGCGACGGCGACGAGCAGGACGACTCCCTTGATGATCTGGGTGTCATCGGCGCCGGCGCCGAGCAGCTGGAGACCGTTGTTGAGGACGGCCATGACGAGGCCGCCGATGATCGATCCGACGACTGTGCCGACGCCACCGGTGACCGCGGCGCCACCGATGAAGACGGCCGCGATGGCATCGAGCTCCCAGCCGACGCCGTCGGAGGGGCCCGACGCGGTCGAGCGGCCGACGAAGATCATGCCCGCGAGGGCGGCGAGGATGGACATGTTCATCATGACCATGAAGTTCACGCGCTTGCTCTGCACGCCGGACAGCTCGGCCGCGTGGCGGTTGCCACCGACGGCGTAGACGTGGCGGCCGAGGATCGTCTTGTTCGAGATGAACGCGTAGATGATGACGAGGACGCCGAGGATCAACCCGGGAACCGGGAACGAGGTGCCGGGACGGCCCGTCGCGAACAGGTACGTCGCGTAGAGGATGACGGCGGAGAGCAGGACGACCTTGACGAGAGGGACCCAGGTGGGGGGCAGGTCGGCGTGGATCTTGGCGAGCTTCCGGCGGTTGCGGAATTCGCTGTAGATCACGAACGCCACCAGGGCCAGGCCCATCAGCAGGGTGATGTTGTTGTAGCCGGTGTTGGGGCCGACCTCGGGGAGGTAGCCTGCGCCGAGGTAGCGGAACCCTTCGGGCACCGGGACGGTGAGGGAGTTGCCGACGGACTGGTTGGCGCCGCGGAACAGGAGCATGCCGGCCAGGGTGACGATGAAGGCCGGAATGCCCACGTAGGCCACCCAGAAACCGTGCCAGGCCCCGATGAGCGCACCCAGGGCGAGTCCGAGCAGCGCTCCGAGGTACCACGGGATGCCCCAGTCCCGCATGGCGATCGCGACGACGATGCCGACGAACGCCGCGACGGAACCGACCGAGAGGTCGATGTGGCCGGCGATGATCACGAGCACCATGCCGATGGCCAGGATCAGGATGTAGGAGTTGCCGTTGAAGAGGTTCATCATGTTCACGGATGTGAGCGTCTTGCCGCCCGTGCGCCACTGGAAGAACACGACGAGCGCGACCAGGGCGAAGATCATCCCGAACTGGCGGGTGTCTCCGCCGAAGATTTGTTTGAGGGAATTCATGGTGTCTTTCCTAGGGAGCTACGGTCAGGCAGATTTCCTGCTGGCGGTCATGAGTTTCATCAGTGATTCCTGATTCGCGTCGTCGCGGGTGAGTTCTCCCGTGATCGCGCCCTCGAAGATCGTGTAGATCCGATCCGAGAGGCCGAGCAGTTCCGGCAGTTCCGAGGAGATGACGATGACGCCCTTCCCCTGGTCTGCGAGCTTCTGGATGATGCCGTAGATCTCGTACTTCGCGCCCACGTCGATGCCGCGCGTGGGCTCGTCGAGGATCAGGAGTTCGGGATCGGTGAACATCCACTTGGCGAGGACCACCTTCTGCTGGTTGCCGCCGGAGAGCTTCGCGACGCCCTCGTTGACGCTCGGCGTCTTGGTGCGCAGCGACATCCGGTAGTCCTCCGCGATGCGGAACTCCTCGTCCTTGTCGACGACGAGTCCGCGGGTGATCTTCTTCAGGTCGGCGGACACCGTGGTGGTCTTGATGTCATCGAGCAGGTTCAGCCCGAGCGACTTCCGGTCCTCAGTCACGTAGGCGAGGCCGGCACTGATCGCCTGGGGCACCGAGCGAAGCGTGACCTCCTTGCCGTTGATGAGGATCTGCCCCGACTTAAAGTTGCCGTAGGACCGGCCGAACACGGAACGCGCGAGCTCCGTCCGCCCGGCCCCCATGAGCCCGGCGAAACCGACGATCTCGCCCCGGCGCACATGGAAGTTCGCGTTCTTGCAGACGAGGCGGTCGGACACATTGGGGTGGCCGACCGTCCAGTTGCGGACCTCGAAGAACGTCTCACCGATCGACGGCGTGTGCTCGGGGAACCGGGATTCGAGCGACCGGCCCACCATGCCGCGGATGATGCGGTCCTCGTCGACGCCGTCGTTTTTGACGTGGAGCGTCTCGATCGACTTGCCGTCGCGGATGATGGTGATCGAGTCGGCGATCTGCTCGATCTCGTTGAGCTTGTGCGAGATCATGATGCACGATATGCCCTTGGAGCGCAGACCCGCCATGAGGTCCAGCAGATGCTGGGAGTCGGATTCGTTGAGGGCCGCCGTCGGCTCGTCGAGGATCAGCAGCTTCACGGACTTGTTGAGCGCCTTGGCGATCTCGACGAGCTGCTGCTTCCCGACGCCGATGTCCTTGACCTTCGTGACCGGGTCCTCGGTGAGGCCCACGCGGGCCATCAGTTCCAGCGTGGTGCGGTTGACGTAGTCCCAGTCGATGACGCCGAAGCGGGTGGGCTCGTTGCCCAGGAAGATGTTCTCCGCGATCGAGAGTTCCGGGATGAGCGCGAGTTCCTGGTGGATGATCACGATGCCCGCCGCTTCGCTGGACCGGATGTCCTTGAACTGGACCTCCTTGCCCTGGAAAAAGATCTGGCCGGTGTAGTCACCGTGCGGGTAGAGCCCCGAGAGGACCTTCATGAGCGTGGACTTGCCGGCGCCGTTCTCCCCACAGATGGCGTGGATCTCGCCCGCCTGGACTTCGAGGGACACGTCGGAGAGGGCTTTGACTCCCGGGAATTCCTTGGTGATGGAACGCATCTCAAGGATGGTGTGGTTATTCATGGGGCCTCCCGCGGTGACGGCATTGTCTTGGTGCAGGCCCAACCACGGCCCGAAAGAATTGAACACGCTTTATCGCCTTGTCGTCAACTGTTGAACGCAAAGCGCACGAAATAGAGACGTGAACGTTATGCGGAACTCGCCAGCCGTGGCGACAGCCCGGGCTGGGCGAGGACGACGGCGGCGGCGCCCAGGGCCTCCGCGCGGTCGCCGAGGGATGACATGCAGACGTTCGTCGTCTCGCCGATGATGGGCACTGCGTGGCGGGCCAATCCGCGGCGGACGGGCTCGAGGAGGATGTCCCCGAGGTTGGTGAGCGGGCCCCCGATGACGATGGTCTCCGGGTTGATGAGGTTGGCCATGTGGGCCAGCGCCCGGCCGATTGCGACGCCGGCGTCGTCGATCACGCGCAGGGTAGCTTTGTCGCCGGCGAGGGCCCGGTCGATGATGCGCTGGGTGTCGATGGTCTCGCTGCTGCCGCGGCTGAGCAGCTCGATCATCGTCGACGTCGACGCGACCGTCTCGAGGCAGCCCCGGTTTCCGCACCGGCAGACCACTCCGTGCTCGTTGATGGTCGTGTGGCCCAGTTCCCCGGTGACGCCGACGTTCCCGTAGTAGAGCGCGCCGTTGAGCACGAGGCCGGACCCGATGCCGGAGCCCACCTTCATGAACATCAGGTTGTCGACCGAGCTGTGCGGACCCCACGTCACCTGCGCCAGCGCCCCCAGATTGGCGTCGTTGTCGATGAAGACGGGTACCTGGAGCCGTTCACTGAAGGTCTCGTGGATGTTGATGCCCACCCACTCGGGCAGGATGGCACCCTGGACCACCGTCCCGGTCCGTCGATCGATGGGGCCCGGGATGCCGATGCCGGCGCCCAGGAGGGCGTGCCGGCTGATGCCGCCGTTCTCGAGCAGCCTGTCGAGGAGGTCCGAGGCCGCTGTCAGTCCCTCGACGGCACTGTGTCCCAGGGGGAGGGCGACGGAGGCCTCCTGGACGACCCGGTAGTTGGGGCTCGCGAGGACGACACGGAGGTGCCGGCGGCCGATATCGATGCCGGCCGCGACCTGTCCGTTGTCATTGAGGATCACCGAGAGGGCGCGCCGGCCCGAGCTCGTGGTCGGCGCCGTGCTGACGATGCCCGTGGCGGCCATGACCTTGACGATGTTGGAGACCGTGGCGGTCGACAGCCCGGTCTGCCGTGACAGTTCGGCCTGCGTCTGAGGGCCGCCGCTCATGAGTGCCGCGATGACCCGCTGCTGGTTCTGCTCGCGCAGGGCGGATTGAGAACCCGGCTTCGGGAGCGCGGCGCTCAAGCGTGTCCTCGCCGTCGAGGTGGAGTCTGCGGGCATGATCTCTAGGGTGCCGCAGGGCTCCCTTGTAGTCAAGAAGTTAACGCTTGACGATGTTCCTGCGCGAGGGTCCGATAGCGATCGGCATTCGCCTTCACCGCCGCGACCTCGTCGTCATCCAGTTCCCGGCGCACTTTCGCGGGTACTCCCGCCACGAGTGAGCGGGGAGGGACGACCATGCCCTCGAGGACCACGGCGCCCGCGGCGACGAGGGAGCCGGAACCGATGACGGCGCCGTTGAGCACCGTCGCGCCCATGCCGATGAGGCAGTCGTCCTCGATGGTGCACCCGTGGACGACGGCGCCGTGCCCCACGCTCACGCGATCGCCGATCCTCGCCGGATGGCCCGGGTCCGCGTGCACCACCACGTTGTCCTGCAGGTTGGTGCCCTCGCCGATGGTGATGGGAGCGGTGTCCGCGCGGACCGTGGCGCCGTAGAAGACGCTGGCGAAGGGCCCCAGCACCAACTCACCGATGAGGGAGGCCGTCGGAGCCGTGAATGCGGAATCGCTGACGTCAGGGGAATTGCCCCGGAAGGGGATCAGGTGTGCCATGGCGCCAGCCTAGGCGACGCCCTGTCGGAGGGGAGCGATCGGTGCAGAAAGGTGAGGACCGGTCAGTTGAAGACGATGGTGCGACGCCCGTCGAGGAGGACGCGGCGCTCCGCGTACCACTGCACGGCCTGCACCAGGGCGCGTCCCTCGAGCTCGCGTCCGATCGACGCCAGCTGCTCGGCGGTGCGCGCGTGGTCCACGCGGATGACTTCCTGCTCGATGATCGGCCCCTCGTCGAGGGCCGCCGTGACGTAGTGGGCGGTCGCGCCGATCAGCTTGACCCCACGCGCGTGGGCCTGGTGGTACGGCCGGGCGCCCTTGAAGGACGGCAGGAACGAGTGGTGGATGTTGATGGCCCGGCCCCGCAGGTCCTCGCACAGGGTGTCGCTGAGGACCTGCATGTAGCGGGCGAGCACCACCAGTTCGATGTCGTGCTGGTCCATGAGGGCGCGCAGCGCCTCCTCGGCTTCGTCCTTGGTCTCGGGGGTCACGGGGATGTGGTGGAACTCGATGCCGTAGAAGGCGGCGAGGTCCTCGAGGTCGCGATGGTTGGAGACGATGACGGGGATGTCGATGGCGAGTGTGCCCGAACGGTGCTGGAACAGGAGGTCGTTGAGGCAGTGCGCGGCCTTCGAGACCATGATGAGCGTCCGGGTGCGACGCTCGGACTCGACCAGCGACCACTCCATCCCATACTCTGCAGCGACGGGCTCGAGTGCCGAGTGCAGGGCCTGCTTCGGGGAGGCCGTGCTCAGCGCCACGCGCATGAAGAACGAGCCCGTGTCCGGGCTGCCGTACTGCTGCGATTCGGTGATGTTGGCCCCCACCGCGACGAGTGCTCCGCTCACGCCGTGGACGATGCCGGGCCGGTCGGGGCAGGACAGCGTCAGGGAATAGGAGCGGGGAGCATCGGGGGAAGTCACCCGGCAAGATTACCGGTAGCACCGCTGTCCGCGATGCTCCGGAGTCTGCCGAGGGCTGCGGTTGCGGCGGCGCGGCCGGCCCGGGATGCGCCGAGCGTCGAGGCGGACGCGCCGTAGCCCACGAGCAGGAGGCGCGGCTCCTTCAGCACCCGCACGCCGTCCATGCGGATACCGCCGCCCGGCTCGCGGAGGTGCAACGGAGCCAGATGGTCCAGGGCTGCGCGGAAGCCGGTGGCCCACAGGACCGCGTCGACAGGCTCCTCGGAGCCGTCGGCGAAGACCGCGGACCGCTCGCGCAGTTCGGCAAGGGGGCCCCGCGACACCAGGATGCCGGCGTCGATGCCCGCCTGGTACTGCGCGGTCAGGGACAGGCCGGTGACCGACACAACGCTGGCCGGCGGGAGTCCCGCACTCGTCCGGGCATTCACCTCCGCCTCGACCTCCCTGCCCCATTCGGGGTCGAACGGCCGGCGGGTGAATTCCGGAGGACGCCGGGTCGACCAGAGGGGCCGGGCGCCCGCTGCGTGGAGCTGGAGCAGGAACTGCACCGCGGACGTACCGCCGCCGACGACGAGGACGCTCTGGTCCGTGAACTCGTCGGCCGAGCGGTAGTTCCGTGTGTGCAGCTGGCGGCCCGCGAAGACGTCGCGGCCGCGGTAGTAGGGCCAGTACGGGCGGTCCCACGTCCCGGTCGCGTTGATGACGACGTCCGCCACCCAGGTGCCTCCCGTGGTGGTCACGTGCAGGGGGCCGCGGTCCCCGTCGTGCAGGTCGTCCCCGTCTATGTCGTCGCCGTCCGGCGCTCCGTCGGATCCGGGTGCCTCAGGTCCGGAGTCGACGCGGACCACGGAGACCGGGCGGACCACCGGGAGGTCGAACTCCCGTTCGAAGGCCCCGTAGTAGCGGTTCACCACGGAGGACGCGGGCTCCTTGGGGTCCGGCGTACCGAGCGGGAAGCCCGGGAGGTCGTGCAGTGCGTGGGCGGCGTCGAAGGTGAGGGCGGGCCACCGGTGCAGCCAGGCACCCCCGGGGGCGGGATTCGCATCGAGGACCACGAAGTCGCGGTGCGGCTCGAGCCCCCGGCGCCTCAGGTGGTACGCGCTGCTCAGCCCCGCCTGGCCGGCGCCGATCACGACGGCGCGAACCCGGCGGACCGGTCCGTCCAGCACCTGTCCGGTCTGCCCTGCTGACGACCCGCGCATCTCCCGACCTCTCCCGGCCCTGATCCCGACTCTCGGAGCTCCGGCCCACCTGTTCCGAACACCCCGGGGGAACGCCGTATTCCGTCGGTCCCGTCCTCCGGTGCCCGGGGAGGGCGGGGATGTCCACGGGTCCGGGTGCCGCGGCGTCGGTGGCGGCCCGGCCAGCGGTACGGCTAGCATGGGAGCGTCGCGACTGGCGTAGGGTGGGCAACCACCAGGAAGCGGCGTGGGGCCAGGACTCTCCTTCGAGACGTCCTGTGCTTCCGGTGCAGACCACGGATCGCACGCCTGGGCCGCGGGTCACGTTTCACGAGCGGCCGGGCGCGGACAGTCGATCCGCATCCTGCCCGCGACTCAAGCTGACCTCGACGCGAGACCCAGAGAAGGATCAACCGATGACAACGTCGCCCATGGCTCCATCCCACGCTGCCGCAGATTCCGTCACCAACGCCCCGCTGTCCGAGGTGGACCCGGAGATCGCCGCCGTCCTCCGGGACGAACTCGCACGGCAGCGCGACACCCTCGAGATGATCGCCTCGGAGAACTTCGCACCCCGCGCCGTCCTCGAGGCGCAGGGCAGCGTGCTGACCAACAAGTACGCCGAGGGCTACCCCGGACGCCGGTACTACGGCGGGTGCGAACATGTCGACGTCGCGGAGAACCTCGCGATCGAGCGCGTCAAGGCCCTGTTCGGCGCCGAATTCGCGAACGTCCAGCCCCACTCCGGCGCCCAGGCCAACGCCGCGGCGCTCGCCGCCATGATCAAGCCGGGCGACAAGATCATGGGTCTGTCCCTCGCGCACGGTGGACACCTGACGCACGGCATGAAGCTCAACTTCTCCGGCAAGCTGTACGAGGTCGCCGCCTACGGCGTCGAGGAGGACACGCACCGCCTGGACATGGAGCGCGTGCGCGAGCAGGCCCTGGCCGAGAAGCCGCAGGTCATCATCGCCGGCTGGTCCGCCTACCCGCGCCAGCTCGATTTCGCGGCCTTCCGGTCCATCGCCGACGAGGTCGGCGCCCTGCTGTGGACGGACATGGCCCACTTCGCGGGCCTCGTCGCCGCAGGCGTCCACCCCAGCCCCGTGCCCCACTCCGACGTCGTCACGTCCACCGTGCACAAGACCCTCGCAGGACCCCGATCGGGCGTCATCCTCGCCAAGCAGGAGTGGGCCAAGAAGCTCAACTCGAGCGTCTTCCCGGGCCAGCAGGGCGGCCCCCTGATGCACGTCATCGCGGGCAAGGCCACGGCGTTCAAGATCGCCGGGTCGCCAGAGTTCAAGGAACGCCAGGAGCGCGTCCTCGAGGGTGCCCGCATCATCGCGGATCGCCTCACCGCGTCCGACGTTGCCGAGCACGGTGTCTCGGTCCTCACCGGGGGCACCGACGTGCACCTCGTCCTCGTGGACCTGCGCCACTCGTCGCTGGACGGCCAGCAGGCCGAGGACGTCCTGCACTCCGTGGGGATCACGGTCAACCGCAATGCCGTGCCGTTCGACCCCCGTCCGCCGATGGTCACCTCCGGCCTCCGTATCGGCACCCCGGCGCTCGCCACCCGCGGTTTCGGCGCCGCCGAGTTCACGGAGGTCGGCGAGATCATCGCGGCAGCGCTCAAGCCGGCGCCCGATGTGGAGGCGCTACGCGCCCGCGTGTCCGCGCTCGCCACGAACTTCCCGCTCTACCCGGGCCAGGAGGAGTGGTAGGGCCGTTGCCGCCAGGCGCCCTTCGATCGAAGGCTGCGGCGTCGACCGGCTTCGACATCCCCACCGAGGAGTGCTGCTTCACCGGCTGCTGCGACCGCGGCAAGGCATTCCTGCTCGAGCAACTGGACAAGCACTCCGAGAAGGACGAATCGCATGAGCACGATGACAGCCCGCATTCTTGACGGGAAGGCAACCGCCGCGCAGATCAAGGCCGAACTCGCCGAACGTGTGACGGCACTGCGCGAGCGGGGCGTGACACCGGGCCTCGGGACGGTCCTCGTCGGGGACGATCCCGGCAGCCATTCCTACGTCGCCGGCAAGCACCGCGACTGCGCGGAGGTCGGCATCACGTCCGTGCGCCGGGACCTTCCGGACACGATTACGCAGGAGGAGCTCGAAGCGGTCCTCGACGAGCTGAACGACGACGCCACCACCACGGGGTACATCGTGCAGCTCCCGCTTCCAGCGCATATCGACACGAACGCCATCCTGGGTCGCATCGACCCGGCGAAGGACGCCGACGGCCTGCACCCCACCAACCTGGGCAAGCTGGTCCTGAACGTCAATGCGCCGATGGATTCGCCCCTGCCCTGCACCCCGCACGGCATCGTGGAGCTCCTGCTCCGGCACGATGTCGACCTCAAGGGCCGGAACGTGCTCGTCGTGGGACGAGGCGTGACGGTCGGACGCCCGCTGAGCCTGCTGCTGACGCGCAAGCAGATCAACGCGACCGTGACCCTCGCGCACACCGGGACCGTCGACCTCGCCGAGCACCTCGGCCGGGCCGACGTCGTCGTCGCCGCGGCCGGCATCGCGCACATGATCAAGGGCGAGCAGCTCAAGCCCGGTGCGATCGTGCTCGACGTCGGCGTGAGCCGGGTCGAGAATCCGGACACCGGGAAGGCAAAGCTCACGGGCGACGTCGACCCGGGCGCCGCGTCGGTGGCGAGCTGGATCTCGCCCAACCCCGGGGGAGTGGGGCCGATGACGCGCGCGATGCTCCTGGCCAACGTGGTCGAGGCGGCCGAGCGCCAGGCGGAGCGCGCCTAGCCGGACCGTGTCCGAGGGCTCCCGGTGGATTCTCCCACCGGGAGTTCTCGCCTAGGCTGGGCGGGTGTCGACACTTCCCGCCGGACCGCCGGTGATCTCCGCCCGGCAGCTGAGCAAGCACTACGGTGATTTCCGGGCTGTCGACGGAATCTCCTTCGAGGTGCCGGCGGGTGAGTCCTTCGGACTCCTGGGCCCGAACGGCGCCGGCAAGTCGACGACCATGCGCATGATCGGTGGCGTCTCGCAGCGCACCTCCGGAGAGCTCACCATCATGGGCCTCGACCCGGAGCAGCACGGCCCCGAGGTGCGTGCGCACCTCGGTGTCGTTCCGCAGCAGGACAACCTCGACGAGGAGCTCCGGGTGCGGGACAACCTCCTCGTCTACGGGCGCTACTTCGGCCTGCCGATGAGCTATTTGAAGCCCAAGGCCGATGAGCTGCTCGAGTTCGCGCAGCTCACGGATAAGGCGGCGGCGAAGGTGGATGCGCTCTCGGGCGGCATGAAGCGGCGCCTGACCATCGCGCGCTCGCTCATCAACGAGCCGAAGATCCTGCTGCTCGACGAGCCCACCACCGGGCTCGATCCGCAGGCCCGCCACATCCTGTGGGACCGCCTGTTCCGCCTCAAGGAATCGGGCGTGACGCTCATCCTCACGACGCACTACATGGACGAGGCGGAGCAGCTCTGCGACCGCCTCGTCGTCGTCGACAAGGGCCGGATCATGGCCGAGGGGTCGCCGGCCCAGCTCATCCGCGAACACTCGACACGCGAGGTGCTCGAGCTCCGCTTCGGATCCGAGCGCAACACCACCGTCGCGGCCGAGCTGCAGGGTATCGGGGAGCGCCTCGAACCGCTGCCCGACCGCGTCCTGATCTACGCGCACGACGGTGAGGCTGCACTGGAAGAGGTCAACTCCCGCGGGCTCCGGCCGGTCACGTCCCTCGTGCGGCGGTCATCCCTCGAGGACGTCTTCCTGCGCCTGACCGGACGGAGCCTCGTTGACTGACGATCCCGGCACCCCGGTGCAGGAGTCCGCCCCGCCGTACCGCATGTCCGCCCACCGGCCCGAGGTGTCCGCACGGCGCGCCCGGAGGTTCGGCTCCTGGTACTACGCCGAGCACGTCCTGCGCTCCATGAACAGCTACCGCTGGACGCTGCTCGCCTCCAGCGTCGGCACTCCGGTCATGTACCTCTTCGCCATGGGGGTGGGCCTCGCCACGCTCGTCGACCGGAACTCCGCCGATGCCTTCGGCGGCGTCAGCTACCTCGCGTTCATCGCCCCGGCCCTGCTGGCATCGGCGACCATCATGACCGCCGCGACCGAGTTCACCTACCCCGTGATGGACGGCTTCAAGTGGCGGCGGGTCTACTACGGCCCCCATGCCTCGCCGCTGGGCACCGACCAGATCGTCCACGGGCACATCCTCGCCATCACCGTGCGGCTGACGGCCACCACCCTGATCTACTTCCTCATCGTCGCGGCATTCGGCGCATCCCCGTCGCCCACCGGCGTGGTCGCGGTCCCGGTGGCCGTGCTCAGCGGACTCGCCTTCGGCCTCCCGCTGATGGCCTATTCGGCCGGCATCGAGGAGGACAGGGGGCAGTTCGCGCTCGTGATGCGCTTTCTCGTGACGCCCCTGTTCCTCTTCTCGGGGACCTTCTTCCCGCTCGATACCCTTCCGCTGTTCCTGCGCTGGATCGGCTGGATCTCACCGCTGTGGCACGGGACCGAACTCGGCCGCGCGCTGACCTACGGGCACGACGTCCCGCCGGTGCTCGCCGTCGTCCACGTGCTGTTCCTGGTGGTCCTCGCCGTCGTCGGCCTGCGCAGGGCCCGCACCGTCTACGCGAGGAGGCTGGGCCGATGAGCGCGCAGCTGACCGCGAAGGACTACGCACTCAGCGGATCGAAGCGCCCGATGGCCGCGCTGTACTCGCGCAACGCGAAGGCCGTCATAGCGCGCGGACTCCTCGCCACCCGCAGCAGCAACTGGCTGATCATGGTGTCCGGGTTCTTCGAACCGGTCCTCTATCTCCTCTCCATGGGAGTGGGACTCGGTGCGCTGGTCGGCACGGTCACGGGACCGAACGGCGAGGAGATCAGCTACGCGGCCTATATCGCTCCCGCACTGCTCGCCGTGTCGGCCATGAACGGCGCCGTGTACGACAGCACGTGGAACGTGTTCTTCAAGATGAACTTCGCGAAGCTGTACCAGGGCATGCTCTACACCTCGCTCGGCCCGTTGGACGTCGCCATCGGGGAGATCTTCCTGGCACTGCTGCGCGGCGCCCTGTACGCCACGGGCTTCACGGCGGTGATGGCGCTGATGGGGCTCATCACCACCCCGGTGGCCCTGCTCGTTATCCCGGCGTCGGTGGTGATCGCGTTCGGCTTCGCGTCCTTCGGCATGGGGATCACGAGCTTCATGAAGACGTTCCAGCAGATGGAGTGGGTCAACTTCGTGCTGCTGCCGATGTTCCTGTTCTCCGCCACCTTCTACCCCCTCAGCGTCTATCCGCAGGGCATCCAGTGGTTCATCCAGGCACTGCCCCTGTGGCACGGGGTCGAGCTGCTGCGCCAGATCAGCATCGCCTCGTTCACGCCGGCTGCCGCCCTCCACCTCAGCTATTTCCTGGTGATGATCGCTGTAGGGATGCTGCTGACGACCCTGCGCTTGCGGAAGCTGTTCCTCAGGTAGGCCTCAGGGCACCAGGGTCGCGTAGACCACGTAGTTGTCGTCGAACAGCCCCGTGTCCGGGTTGTAGCCGTCGCAGGTGATGAGGCGCAGTTCCGATCCGGGCGTGTTCCCGTACACCCTCAGGGTGGGGAACCCGTCTTTCCGGTAGGCCTCGCCGCGCTGGAACTCGAACACCGCCGTCGTGCCGTCCTCGCGGGTCACATTCATGCGGTCGCCGGCCTTGAGGGCGCGGAGGTCGGCGAAGACGCCCTTGCCGCCGTCGGTGGCATTGACATGGCCGAGCATCACGGCCGGTCCGCGGTCACCCGGGGTGGGGGACTGGTTGAACCAGCTAGCGGGTGCGCCGGGGTCGTCCGGCGGGACCTCGAGGCTCCGGTTCTCGCGCAGGCCCAGGCTGATCAGGTCGGTGCGTACGCCGATCGATGGAATCTCCAGCGTGACCGGTGCCGATGCGGGAAGCACTGCCGGCTGTGCCGGGGCCGCGGGAGTGGAGGGGGTTGCGGCGGACGCCGACGGCGCAGCCGTGGTCGGGGCTGCGGCGGCGGCAGAAGAGGATGGGGCCGCGGTGGCAGAAGAAGTCGGGGCCGCGGCCGAGGTACTGGCGCCGGCAGCGGCCGACGAGTCCGGCGTCGCCGACGGGGATGCCCCGCAGCCGGCAAGGAGGAAAAGGGCGGCCACCGCCGGAGCCGTGAGGCCCCAGCGGTGGCCGGTTACTTCACTGATCATGGGATCAGTATTATGCGTTGGTTGCGCGGCGGCGCACTGCGTAGGTTCCACCGGCTGCAGCTGCCAGGACGAGGCCGCCGCCGAGGGCGACCATGCCTGCCGTGTTGGAGCCGGTCTCCATGGCGACACCGGTGTCGGCTCCGCCGGACGGCATGGCGCCCATCTGCGTCGCGACGAGGGTGCCACACAGTGCGGGCGAGGTCGCGCCGAGGGGCAGGTCGGGAGCGATCTCCGACGGGCCGGCGAAGACTTCCTCGGAGACACCGGCGGTGGCGGGATCCAGGCCGTGTACGACGACGACGGCGGTGCCGGCTTCGAGGGAGGCCTTGGTAGCGGCATCCAGGGTGATTTCACGCTGGATGGAGTAGGTTCCGCCCTGGCCGCCGAGCTGGAGGTTCAGGCCCTCGGCAGGGGTCGTCGCACCGGAGGTGGTGAGCGTGGTCTGGATATCGCCGTAACCCGGAACACCCTCGGCGACGTTGATGATGCCGTCGCCATTGGCGTCATCGGCGGGGGTCGGGCAGACACCCTTGGCGCCGCCGTGGATGTGCTGGACGTGCGGGTACGGAGCGTCCATGAAGGTCTGGGCGAGGCCCGACACCTGGAGGTTGACCATGGCCTTGTCGCCCGTGACGTCGACGGTGATCGTGCCGGTACCGGTGGTGCCGTTGAGCTGGCCCAGGGTGGATGAGTAGGAGCCGTCGGCTGCCATGGCGGGGGAGCCGGCGAGGGCGACGGCGCTGATGGCGAGGGCCGGTACTGCGAGGAAACGCATCTTCTTGTTCATTGGAAACTCCTCCATTGTGCGAATGATGCGCCGTGTGGGGCGCGTGACAGTACTTCGGGGTGAGCCCTGTCACGGATGGGAGAAGATGGAAGGAATTTTTGAGAAGCCTGGAAGTTCGCCCGCGGTGGAAGGAACGGAGGTAGTCCGGGTCATACGGGAGAATGGTCGGATGCAGTCATTAGGAAGTAACGGGCGGCCGGCGGGCCGGGGTCTGAGCATGCGCATGGGCAGCGCCGGGATGGCCATCATGCTCGTCGTGTTCCTGGTCGCCGTCGTCTTCGCGGCGAACCAGAACGACGTCGTCGGCTGGCTGGTGGTGATCATCTCCCTCGGCTGGCTCCTGGTCTTCAGCTTCGTGGTCTTCAGCCTCCGCTCGGCGGCCCGGAAGGCCGCCGCACGTCTTCAGGGCAGCGGGTTCGGCGGGCCGGGTCCGTCCTCCACCGCGCCCGTCGCCGCCGACCGCGCCCGGGACATGAAGCTCGACCACAGCTTCAAGATCGTTCAGGTGCAGGTCGGCGTGGTCCGGGAGTACCTCGGCAAGGACGAGGGCATGGTGGAGCGCGCACTCGAGACCATCGAGATCACCTCGCACAACGCCCGCTCGATGATGAAGGGCTCGACGGAAGGCCCCGTCGAGGGCACCGTCGTCGACTGACGCGCCCGCGCCCGGGATGAATCGGAAAACCCTCCGGGGTAAGGTGGATCGAGTGAGTCCGGCATCGAATCCTCCGCAGAAATCGCTGCGCATCGCGTCCGTCAACGTCAACGGAATCCGCGCCGCCTACAAGCGCGGCATGCAGGAATGGCTGGACGGTCGGGACGTCGACATCCTTTGCCTGCAGGAGGTCCGGGCGCCCGATGCCGTCGTCCGCAGCCTGCTGGGCAATGGCTGGCACATCCTGCACACCGAGGCGGAAGCGAAGGGCCGGGCGGGTGTGGCGATCGCCTCCCGCCAGGAGCCCGCGGCGACGCGCACGACCATCGGTGACAGCTACTTCGATACGGCCGGCCGCTGGGTGGAAGCCGACTTCACCGTGGACGGCTCGACCCTGACGGTTGTGAGTGCGTACGTCCATTCGGGCGACGTCGGCACCCCGAAGCAGGACGACAAGTACCGCTTCCTCGACGCCATGATCACGCGGCTGCCGCAGCTCCGGGACGGCGCAGACCACGCCGTCGTGGTGGGCGACCTGAACGTCGGCCACACCCAGCTCGATATCCGGAACTGGAAGGGCAACGTCACGAACGCCGGCTTCCTGCCCGAGGAGCGGGCGTATTTCGACCGGTTCTTCTCCGATGAGTGCGGCTTCCTGGACGTGGCCCGCCTCCTCGCCGGCGACATCGACGGCCCCTACACCTGGTGGTCCTGGCGGGGCAAGGCGTTCGACAACGACACCGGCTGGCGCATCGACTACCAGATGGCCACGCAGGCCCTCGCGAAGAGTGCGGTGACCGCCGACGTCGACAGGGCGCCGAGCTGGGACACGCGGTTCTCGGACCATGCGCCGCTCGTCGTCGACTACCAGATCTAGAGTGCAGGACAGCTTCCATGACAATTCCCCCGACTCCGGGCTCGAACCGGCGCCAGCGCATCCTCTCCGGGATGCAGCCGTCCGCCGGTTCCCTGCACCTCGGCAACTACCTCGGCGCCCTGGTGCACTGGGTACGCCTGCAGGACACGTACGACGCCGTCTTCTTCATCCCGGACCTGCACGCGATCACCGTGCCCCAGGACCCGCAGGAACTGGCCCACCGCACGCGGATCACGGCCGCCCAGTACATCGCGGGCGGCGTCGACCCCGACAGGGCGACCCTCTTCGTGCAGTCCCACGTCCCGGAGCACGCCCAGCTCGCGTGGGTGCTCAACTGCCTCACCGGCTTCGGCGAAGCATCGCGCATGACCCAGTTCAAGGACAAGGCGACGAAGCAGGGCGCGGACGCCGCCAGCGTGGGCCTCTTCACCTACCCGGTCCTCCAGGCCGCGGACATCCTCCTCTACCAGCCCGACGGCGTCCCCGTCGGCGAGGACCAGCGGCAGCACGTCGAACTGAGCCGTGACCTGGCCCAGCGCTTCAACTCGCGTTTCGGCGAGACCTTCGTGGTGCCGAAACCCTTCATCCAGAAGGAGTCCGCCAAGATCTACGACCTGCAGAACCCGACGGCGAAGATGTCGAAATCCGCCTCGTCGGCTGCCGGGCTGATCAACCTGCTCGATGACCCCAAGGTCACGGCCAAGCGCATCAAGTCCGCGGTCACCGACGCCGGCACGGAGATCCGCTTCGACACGGCGGAGAAGCCGGGCATCTCGAACCTGCTGGTGATCTACTCGGCCCTGTCCGGCAAGGGCATCGCCGAACTCGAGGCGGACTACGCGGGCCGCATGTACGGGCACCTGAAGGTGGATCTCGCCGACGTCGTCGTGGAGGCCCTCACGCCGGTCCGGAACCGCGCGGAGGAACTGCTGTCCGACCCCGCCGAGCTCGACCGCCTGCTGGCGAAGGGCGCCGCGAAGGCGCGCGAGCTGGCGGCTCCCACCCTCGCCGACGTCTATGCCCGCGTGGGTTTCCTCCCTGCCGCGGGAGCCCGCTGACCCATGTGTGCACCCACCGGTCAGACCAGCGGAGCGGCACCAGCGCCGTCCCGTTCCGGCCTGAGCGGAAGCTGCGTGGGGATCACCATACCCATACCGGAACCCCTCGCCAGCGATCTGGAGGCGTGGAGGGCGTCCTTCGGTGACCCCCTGGCGGCGGTCGTCCCGCCCCACATCACCCTCATCACGACGACGCCGGCGTCGGACTGGGACGCGGCCCTCGACCATGTGCGGGCCGTCGCCCGGCAGCAACGGCCCTTCGAGGTGCGCCTGCGCAGCACCGGGTCCTTCCGCCCGGTGTCACCGGTGGTGTTCCTGAACCTCGTCGAGGGCTTCGACGAGTGCGTCGACCTGCACGCGAAGCTCCAGCGGGGCCCCCTCGAACGTGACCTGGATTTCCCCTTCCATCCGCACGTCACCGTGGCGCACGATGTCTCCGAGGCCGGAATGGACGCGGCGGTCGAAGAGCTCCACACGTTCGAGGCCTCGTTCGAGGTGCGGTCCATGGGCCTGTACGAGCACGTGCCGTCGGGGCTCTGGAAGCTGAGGGAGGAGCTGCACTTTGGCCAGATCGCTGACGGCTCCGAAGCCGCCGCAGGTTGAGCAGCCGTCCCCGGCCAGCCTGCCCGACCTCCGCCGCAAGGTCATCGACGCGCAGGTGCGGTTGGGCCGCCTGACCCGATCCGGGGCCAGCGGCACGAAGCTCCTGCTCGCGCGCCTCGAGCTGGCCCTGTGCCGGTTCTACACGCTGCGACCCGTGCGGGTGTTCCTGCTCTACGTCGAGCGGCGCGGCCCTCTGATGGCGGCGGGGCTGGCCTACCGCCTGTTCTTCGCTATCGCGGCGCTGCTCGTCGTCGCATTCGCCGGTCTCGGCATCGTCCTCGCCGGCGATGACGATCTGCGCGAGCTCTCGGTGGGCGCACTCGACCGAGGGGTGCCCGGCTTGATCGACACGGCGGACGGTGAGGGAGGGCTGGTGACGTCCGACCGTCTCTTCGAAGCCACCAGCGGCCTGGGCCGGGCGATCGTAGTCTCCTCTGCGGTCATGCTCGTGACCGCCCTCGCCTGGATCGGCGGGGTCCGGCAGGCGATGCGCGGCATCTTCGCGCTGCAGCCCGTAGCGGTCCATCCAGTGGTCCTCTGGGTGAAGGATCTCGGAACCCTCGCGCTGCTCGGAGTCATCATGATCGTGACCACGGGACTCGGAGTGATCGCCACCAATACCCTCGGCGCACTCCTCTCGGTCCTCCATTTGACCGCCATGAGTCAGATCCTGACGCAGGGAGCAGGTTTCGCCGTCATGATCCTGCTCGACATCCTCGTGGCCGTGGTCCTGTTCCACTCTGCCTCAGCCATCGAGATGCCGCGCTCCGTCCTGCTGCAGGGGGCGGTCATCGCAGGACTGGGAACCACCCTGCTGCGCACCTTCTCGGCCCAGATCCTCGGCAGCTTCAGCAACAATCCGCTCCTGCTGTCCTTCGCCGTGATCCTCGCTCTGTTCATCTGGTTCTTCCTGCTCAGCCAGATCTACCTGCTGGCAACGGCCTGGTGCGCCATCGGGTCCGCGGACGCCGCCGGGCGGGCCGAGCGCGACCATGAGGCGAAAGGCGGCACCCTGCGCCAGCGGCGCCGCCGGAAGCCCGGCACCGGCAACCCTCCCACCTGACCTGCCCGTGCTGCGGATCACTCGTGGCGACGACGTGCAGGCGTGCCAGGAACAGCAAGGGCGGTCCGTCGTACGACGGACCGCCCTTGCAAGGCCGGACGCTGGTCCGGCGAGGTGTTTCCTGCCGATCAGACCTTGCGGGTCAGGATGGCCTGCTTGACCTCGGAGATGGCCTTGGTGACCTGGATGCCTCGCGGGCAGGCCTCCGAGCAGTTGAAGGTGGTCCGGCAGCGCCAGACGCCTTCCTTGTCATTGAGGATCTCGAGGCGCATGTCACCGGCATCGTCGCGCGAGTCGAAGATGAAGCGGTGCGCGTTCACGATCGCGGCGGGTCCGAAGTACTGGCCGTCGGTCCAGAACACGGGGCAGGAGGACGTGCACGCGGCGCACAGGATGCACTTGGTGGTGTCGTCGTAGCGGTCGCGCTCCTCCGAGGACTGCAGGCGCTCCTTCGCGGGCTCGTGGCCCTTGCTGATCAGGAACGGCATGATCTCGCGGTAGGACTGGAAGAACGGCTCCATGTCCACGATCAGGTCCTTCTCCACCGGCAGGCCCTTGATGGGCTCCACGAGGATGGGCTTGGACGTGTCGAGATCCTTCAGCAGCGTCTTGCAGGCCAGGCGGTTGCGGCCGTTGATGCGCATGGCATCGGAGCCGCACACACCGTGGGCGCAGGACCGGCGGAAGGAGACCGAGCCGTCATGCTCCCACTTGACCTTGTGCAGGGCGTCCAGCACGCGGTCCGTGCCGTACATGGTCAGCTGCCACTCGTCCCAGTGGGCCTCGTCCGAGACCTCCGGGTTGTAGCGCCGTACCTTGAGGGTGACGTCGAAGGTGGGGATCTCCCCCCCGGCTACGTCCTTGCTGAGCTCGACCTTGGAGGCCGGCTCCTTCTCCATCGTTTCGGTGCTCATCAGTACTTACGCTCCATGGGCTGGTATCGGGTGAAGATAACCGGTTTGGTCTCAAGGCGGACGCCGCTCGTCAGGGTGGCGCTCGGGTCCTTGTAGGCCATGGAATGGGTCATGAAATTCTCGTCGTCCCGATCAGGATAGTCCTCGCGGAAGTGCCCCCCACGGGATTCCTTACGGTGCAGGGCCGCCGCGGTCATGACCTTTGCCATGTCGAGGAGGAATCCGAGTTCGACGGCCTCGAGCAGGTCGAGGTTGAATCGCTTGCCCTTGTCCTGGACGGTGATGCGGGTGTACCGCTCCTCCAGCGTATCGATCACGCGCAGCGCCTCGAGCAGTGTCTGCTCGGTGCGGAACACCTGGACATTCGCGTCCATGACGTCCTGGAGCTCCTTGCGGATCTGCGCGACGCGCTCTCCGCCTTCCGAGCTGCGTGCCCGGTTGAGGAGCAGTTCGGTCTCGGCCGCGGGGTTCTCGGGGATCTCGACGAAGTCGGCCGTCAGGGCGTACTGCGCGGCGGCGATGCCGGCGCGCTTGCCGAAGACGTTGATGTCGAGGAGCGAGTTGGTGCCCAGGCGGTTCGATCCGTGCACGGAGACGCACGCGACCTCGCCTGCAGCGTACAGCCCGGGGACGACGGTGTCGTTGTCCGCCAGGACCTCGGCCTTGATGTTGGTCGGGATGCCGCCCATGGCGTAGTGCGCCGTCGGGAAGACGGGGACGGGCTCCGTGTAGGGCTCCACACCGAGGTAGGTGCGGGCGAACTCGGTGATGTCCGGGAGCTTCGCGTCGATGTGCGCGGGCTCGAGGTGCGTCAGGTCGAGGAGGACGTAGTCCTTGTTCGGCCCGGCGCCACGGCCCTCCCGCACCTCGTTCGCCATGGAACGCGCCACGATGTCACGCGGTGCGAGGTCCTTGATAGTGGGGGCGTAGCGCTCCATGAAGCGCTCTCCCTCCGAGTTCCGGAGGATCGCGCCTTCGCCGCGCGCCGCCTCGGACAGCAGGATGCCCAGGCCGGCGAGGCCGGTCGGGTGGAACTGGAAGAACTCCATGTCCTCGAGGGGGATGCCGCGGCGGAAGGCGATGCCCATGCCGTCGCCCGTCAGCGTGTGGGCGTTCGAGGTCGTCTTGTAGACCTTGCCGACACCGCCCGAGGCGAACACGACGGACTTCGCCTGGAAAATGTGCAGTTCACCCGAGGCGAGGTCGTAGGAGACGACGCCGGCCACGCGCTTCTGGATGCGGGTCACGCCGTCGACGGTGACTTCCTGGTCCACCATCAGCAGGTCGAGCACGTAGTACTCGTTGTAGAACTCCACGTTGTGCTTGACGCAGTTTTGGTACAGCGTCTGCAGGATCATGTGGCCGGTGCGGTCCGCTGCGTAGCAGGACCGGCGGACAGGTGCCTTGCCGTGGTCGCGGGTGTGGCCGCCGAAGCGCCGCTGGTCGATGCGCCCCTCAGGGGTGCGGTTGAACGGCAGGCCCATCCGCTCGAGGTCGAGGACCGCCTCGATGGCCTCCTTGGCCATGACCTCGGCGGCGTCCTGGTCGACGAGGTAGTCACCACCCTTGACGGTGTCGAAGGTGTGCCACTCCCAGTTGTCCTCTTCGACGTTGGCGAGTGCAGCGCACATGCCACCCTGAGCCGCGCCCGTGTGCGAACGGGTGGGGTAGAGCTTCGTCAGGACGGCGGTGTGGGCACGCTGCCCTGACTCGATGGCTGCGCGCATTCCTGCGCCACCGGCGCCGACGATGACGACGTCGTACTTGTGGACCTGCATGCTGGTCGCTCTTTCTGTTGAAACCGGTCGTGCATGAAGGGGCCCCGCGGGGCCGGTCATGCGGGAACTGCCGAAGTCCGGCAGGGCTTACGGTGCGGGGCAGTAATCCGCCACGTGCGCGACTCCGTCGATGACGGGGCACGGATCGAAGGTGAAGATCACGAGGGTGCCGAGGACCACGATGACGACGGTCGCCGCGTAGAGGACTCCCTTGAGCCACATGCGCGTGCTGTTCTTGTCGGCGTAGTCGTTGATGATCACGCGGACGCCGTTGGTGCCGTGGAGCATGGACAGCCACAGCAGTACCAGGTCCCAGACCTGCCAGACCGGATTGGCCCACTTGCCGGCGACGAAGCCGAAGTCCACCCCGCTGATGCCGTCCCCGGCGACGAGGTTCACGTACAGGTGGACGGTGATCATCACCAGGAGGATGGCACCCGAGAGGCGCATGAACAGCCACGCGACCATCTCGAAGTTGCCGCGCGATCCCGGCGTGCGCGAGTAGCCCGGGGTGACACGACCGGAACGGGGGCTGTCGATGGTTGGGGTAGCCATGGTGTTAACCTCCGAAGACGTGCGAGAGATGGCGGATCGAGAAGGCGATCATGACGACAGCCCAGAGGCCTACGACGCCCCAGAGCATCTGGCGGTGGTACTTGGGGCCGTCCTTCCAGAAGTCCACAAGGATCAGGCGGATCCCGTTGAAGGCGTGGAACATGATGGCGGCGACGAGCCCGAGTTCCCCGAGACCCATGATCGGGTTCTTGTACGACGCGATGACGGCGTCGTAGGCTTCGGGCGAAACGCGGACGAGGGACGTGTCCAGGACGTGCACGAGGAGGAAGAAGAAAATCACTACCCCGGTGATGCGGTGGGCCACCCAGGACCATTGGCCTTCCCGGCCACGGTAGAGGGTGCCTGCTGGTGTCAGTGTCTTCGGCATTGAAATTACCTCCCTGCATCGCATGGGCGTTAGCGCGTTATACGCAGGGATTACGCCGGTGCGACAGCACTCTTCCGATAAGAATAATCTAGGCCGGTGACACTTCCGGTTCAATTTAGGGGCGCCTCACATGTGACCTCCGACACCCCGCCCCCACCAGGCTCGATGCCCCTGTCGGTACCCGCGTCGATTCCCGCGACTACCCGCCTCGACACTCGCGGATGTCCCTGATTCCGGGCCGGAACGGGCCGCAGGCCGGGGAAATCCGGGAGGCGCACTACCTGCGGCAGCAGGGGAGCGCCGGGGCAGGACGCCGGTCCGGGCGGATCCGGGGCGTGCGGGGCATGCCGTCTCCTACCGCTCGTCGGTTACCGTGGTGCGATGAGTACCGAGAGGGCGGCTGCCCGGACCCCTGACAACGTGCTGGACCGTTTCCATGCCGTCATCCCCGCCGGAGGCACGGGCACGCGCCTCTGGCCCCTCTCGCGCGCGGCCGCGCCGAAGTTCCTGCACGACCTCACCGGTTCGGGCAGTACCCTGATCCGTGCGACCTACGAACGCCTCCGTCCGCTGTGCGACGGCCGCATCATGGTCGTCACCGGCATCGTGCACAGGCGCGCCGTCCTCGCGCAGCTTCCCGAGATCGAGGACCTGAACCTGGTGCTCGAGGCCGAGCCGAAGGATTCCGGGGCCGCGATCGGACTCGCCGCCGCGATTCTGCACCAGCGGGACCCGAGCATCATCATGGGGTCCTTCGCCGCGGACCACGTGATCGCGCCGGTCGAGGTGTTCCAGGACGTGGTGCGCGAGGCCATCCACACGGCCGCGCAGGGCTACATCGTGACCATCGGCATCAAGCCGACGCACGCCTCCACGGGATTCGGCTACATCCGTGCGGGCGAGTCCCTCGCGGTCTACGGGGCGCCCAGCGCCCGCGCCGTCGTCGAGTTCGTGGAGAAGCCCTCGCAGGAGGTCGCCGACAGTTACCTCCAGGGCGGCAGCTACTCGTGGAACGCCGGGATGTTCGTCGCCCCGGTCGACCTGATGCTGAAGCACCTGTCCATCAATGAGCCCGAGCTCTACGGCGGCCTCACGGAGATCGCGGAGGCCTGGGACACCCCCCACCGCGTCGAGGTCGCCCGCCGCGTCTGGCCCACCCTGCCCAAGATCGCCATCGACTACGCCGTCGCGGAACCCGCTGCGGCGTCCGGCGACGTCGCGATGATCCCCGGCGACTTCAGCTGGGACGACGTCGGGGACTTCGCCGCCATCGGCCGCCTGAACCCGGCGGAGGAGAACAACGAACTCAAGGTGATGGGGGAGGGCGCCCGCGTGTTTTCCGAGAACGCCTCCGGCATCGTCGTCTCCGACACCAAGCGGGTCATCGCACTGATCGGCATCGACGACGTCGTCATCGTCGACACCCCGGACGCACTGCTCGTCACGACCAAGGAGCACGCCCAGGAAGTCAAGAAGGCCGTGGAACGGCTGCGCGCCAGCGGCGACACCGACGTCCTCTAGCGCGCATCGCCAGCACAATGACGTGTCGGAGAAGCGGTGGAAAGGCGACGGGCCCGCGGTCGGTACGCTGAGGGAGTGGAAACGTCCAGCAACCAGAGTCCGCCGGTCTCCCGTATCGGGGTGGCCCTCGCGCCGCTGCTCGGCGAGCTGACCGGGATCCGGCGCGAGATCCACCGGCACCCGGAACTGTCCTACAAGGAACACCGCACCACGGACCTGATCGTCGACAGGCTCGAGCGTGCAGGCCTCGCCCCCAAGCGCCTCGAGGGTACCGGTGCGTTCGTGGACATCGGCCAAGGGCCCCTCCGGATCGGCCTGCGCGCCGACATCGACGCCCTGCCCATCATCGAGGAGACGGGGCTTCCCTACGCGTCGGAGTCGACGGGCATCACCCACGCGTGCGGACACGACATCCACACGACCGTCATGCTCGGCGTCGCGCTCGTGCTCGCGGACCTGAACGCCGACCTGACGCTTCCCGGAACGGTGCGGATCATCTTCCAGCCCGCCGAGGAGATGATGCCGGGCGGCGCCATCGACGTCATCGCGCAGGGGGTCCTGACCGGCATCCCGAGGATCCTGGCGCTGCACTGCGATCCGAGGATCGACGTCGGGCTGGTCGGCACGCGCATCGGAGCCATCACCTCGGCATCGGACACCATCCGGGTCGAGCTCAGCGGACGTGGTGGCCATACCTCGCGCCCGCACCTGACCGAGGACCTCGTGTTCGCGCTCGCCTCCATCGCCGTGAACGTCCCGGCCGTCCTCTCACGCCGTATCGACGTCCGCAGCGCGGTGTCCGTGGTGTGGGGGCAGATCCATTCCGGCTCCGCGCCCAACGCCATCCCCGCCCATGGCTTCATGTCGGGGACACTCCGCTGCCTGGACGGGGAGGCCTGGGAATCGGCGGGTGAGATGCTCGACCGCGCCGTGCGCGAGGTCGCGGCCCCCTTCGGCGTCGACGTGAAGCTGGAGCACATCCGGGGGGTGCCGCCGGTGGTGAACCAGGAAGCCGAGACGGGACTCCTCGAGGCGGCCGCACGCGCCGAACTCGGGTCGGAGGCCGTGGTCCTGACCCCGCAGTCGATGGGCGGCGAGGACTTCGCCTGGATGACGCAGGAGGTGCCCGGCGCCATGATGCGGCTCGGGACGCGCACGCCCGGCGGGGAGACGTACGACCTCCACCGCGGCGACTACGCGCCGGACGAGCGCGCCATCGAGAGCGGGATCCGCGTGATGGCAGCCGCCGCACTGCAGGCCCTGCTCGGCCGCCACCACTGAGCCCGCCCGCCCGCTGCCAAAGGGTGGTGCGGCGCAGGGAGGGTGCGCCCGAGGATAACGGAATCCGAACGATCGGGCCGGGCCGGACCTCCGTGTAGTGCTCCCCGTCACCTAACCTCTAGGATGTTCGCATACGTGCTGCACCGACGGTGTCGCGGCGCCACGGTCTTCCAGTGAAAACAGAGCCGCGGGTCCCTCTGACCCGTGGCGGACACTCACTGGCATTCGTCCCCGTGGCGCATTTCTCTCCTGGAGGCATTTTGAAGAACTCACTGCGCAAATTTTCGCGCGGAACAGGCCTGTCCGCCGCCGTTCTCGGCGTATCGGCTCTCGTCCTCTCCGGCTGCGGTGCGCCGCCGGCCGAGGATTCGGCCGGAAGTGGCGCGAGCGCCGAGGCGAACAGCGACTACCTGGGCTGCATCGTCTCCGACTCCGGTGGATTCGACGACCGCTCGTTCAACCAGTCCAGCTACGAGGGCCTGAAGAAGGCCGAGGCGGACCTCGGCATCAAGATCAACCAGGCCGAGTCGCAGGCCGAGACCGACTTCGGCCCGAACGTCGACACGATGGTCAAGGGCGGCTGCAACATGACGATCACCGTCGGCTTCCTGCTCGCCGACACCACGAAGGCCGCCGCGGAAGCGAACACGGAGGCCAAGTTCGCGATCGTCGACGACAACTCGATCGACCTGCCGAACGTCAAGCCGATCATCTACGACACGGCCCAGGCCGCGTTCCTCGCCGGCTACGCAGCGGCGGCCACCAGCGAGACCGGCAAGGTGGCCACCTACGGCGGCATCAACATCCCGACCGTCACCATCTTCATGGACGGCTTCGCCGAGGGCGTCGCCTACTTCAACGAGGAGACCGGCGGCGACGTCCAGCTCCTCGGCTGGGACAAGGAGAGCCAGAACGGCACCTTCGTCGGCAACTTCGAGGACGCAGCCGCCGGCAAGACCAACACCCAGAACTTCATCAACGAGGGCGCCGACATCATCATGCCGGTCGCCGGCCCGGTCGGGTCCGGAACGCTCGACGCCGTCATCGAGGCGAATGCCGGGGGCAAGGACGTCAAGGCGATCTGGGTCGACTCCGACGGATACGAGACCGCCGGCAAGGGTGAGGAGTTCATCCTCACCTCCGTCATGAAGCTCATGGGCGACGCCGTGGAGGACGTCATCAGCACCGACGTCGAGGGAACCTTCGACAACACCCCGTACGTCGGCACCCTGGAGAACGGCGGCGTCGCACTGGCTCCGTTCCACGACCAGGAGGCCAACGTCCCCGCCGACCTGCAGAGCACGCTCGACGAGCTGAAGGAACAGATCATCGCCGGCGAGATCGCGGTCGAGTCCGCGGCCAGCCCCAAGTAGGCGCGGCAGCACCACCGAACCGCCTTCCTCCCGCGGATCCCCGCGGGAGGAAGGCGGTTCGCGTTCGTTCCGGGTGCGTGCCCCGAAGCCGCAGCCGGTATCCTTTCGGGGGACTTCCACCGAAGACAACAGAACAGAACAGGCTGGGTTGTGAAACTCGAACTGATCGGCATCACGAAGCGCTTCGGATCGCTCGTTGCCAACGACTCCATCGACCTCGTCGTCGAACCGGGACAGGTCCACAGCCTGCTCGGTGAGAACGGGGCAGGCAAGTCCACCCTCATGAACGTGCTGTACGGACTGTACGACCCCACCGAGGGTGAGATCCGCGTCAACGACAAGCCCGTGACCTTCCGGGGCCCGGGGGACGCGATGGCCGCCGGGATCGGCATGGTGCACCAGCACTTCATGCTCGTGCCGGTCTTCACCGTCGCGGAGAACGTCGCCCTCGGCAATGAAGCCACGAAGGCGGGCGGCATGCTGAACCTGCAGGAGACCCGCACCCGCATCCGCCGCATCTCGAACCAGTACGGGTTCGACGTCGACCCCGACGCCGTGGTCGAGGACCTCCCGGTCGGTGTGCAGCAGCGCGTCGAGATCATCAAGGCCCTCGTGCGCGACGCCGAGGTGCTGATCCTCGACGAGCCGACGGCCGTGCTGACGCCCAAGGAGACCGACGAACTGCTCGGGATCATGGAGCAGCTCACGGCGGACGGCAAGTCCATCGTCTTCATCTCGCACAAGCTGCGCGAGGTCAAGGCCGTCTCCGACGTCATCACCGTGATCCGCCGCGGCAAGGTCGTAGGGACCGCCGATCCCGGCGCTTCCACCACCGAACTCGCGTCCCTCATGGTGGGGCGCTCGGTCAGCCTCACGCTCGACAAGAAGCCCGCGACGCCCGGTGAGGTCACCTTTCGGGTCCGCGACCTCACAGTGCAGGCGGACAACGGCCAGCGCGTGGTCGACGGCCTGAGTTTCGACGTCGCGGAAGGCGAGATCCTCGCCATCGCCGGCGTGCAGGGCAACGGGCAGACCGAACTCACCGAAGCCATCATGGGACTGCAGGACCACGTGACCGGATCGATCACCCTGGGCGGGAACGAGCTGGTCGGCCGCAAGGTCAAGGACGTCATCCGCGCCGGTGTCGGGTTCGTCCCCGAGGACCGCAGCGTCGAGGGCCTCGTCGGCACGTTCTCCGTGGCCGAGAACCTCATCCTGAACCGCTACGACAACGCCCCCTTCGCCCGGGGCCTCTCGATGTCCCCGGCGGCCATCGGGAAGAACGCCGACGAGAAGATCGCCGAGTACGACGTGCGCACGCAGTCGGCCTCCGCAGCCGCCGGCACACTGTCGGGCGGCAACCAGCAGAAGGTCGTCATGGCCCGCGAGTTCTCGCGGCCGCTCAAGCTGTTCATCGCGTCGCAGCCCACGCGCGGCGTCGATGTCGGCTCCATCGAATTCCTGCACCGCCGCATCGTCGCCGAGCGCGACGGCGGAACGCCGGTCATCATCGTCTCCACGGAACTCGACGAGGTCCTGGAACTGGCCGACCGCATCGCAGTGCTCTACCGCGGGCGCCTCATGGGCATCGTGCCCGGCACGGTCTCCCGTGATGTCCTCGGCCTCATGATGGCCGGCATGCCCGCCGACGAAGCGCTGGCGCAGGCCCACGACGTTCAAGGAGGAAACCTGTGACCCCGCAGGACGACCGGCCGGGACCCCCGGCTCCCGACGGCGCAGCTCCGCTGACCCGTCGGCAGGCGAAGGACGCCGCGCGCCAGGACGAGGTACGCCTCGAGAACGCGGTGGAGACAGCCGGAGGGGAGCTCCCGCCGCCCGCCGTTCCGGCCCCTGCCGCCGCCGGCCCCGCGCCGGAATCGACGCTCCTGCAGCGCATCATGACGGGGAACGCGCTCGTCGCCTTCCTGTCCGTGGTGCTGTCCCTGATCCTCGGCGGACTGCTCATCGCCCTGACCGACCCGAACGTGGCGCGGGCGTCGTCGTACTTCTTCGGCCGCCCCCAGGACACGCTCGGTGCTGCGTGGACGGCGGCGTCGGGCGCGTACATCGCGCTCTTCCAGGGCTCCGTCTTCAACATCCGCGGGGACTCCTTCTCGCAGATGATCTACCCCCTGACGCAGACCCTGACCGTCGCGACCCCGCTCATCTGCGCGGGGCTCGGCGTGGCACTGGCCTTCCGTGCGGGCCTGTTCAACATCGGTGCGCAGGGTCAGATCCTGATCGGTGCCACCTTCGCCGGCTGGGTCGGCTTCACGCTGCACCTCCCGGCCGGCATCCACCTGCTGCTCGTGATCCTCGCGGGCATGGTGGGCGGTGCCGTGTGGGCCGGACTCGTAGGACTCCTCAAGGCCCGCACCGGCGCCCACGAGGTCATCCTCACGATCATGTTCAACTACATCGCGACGAACCTGGTGCTGTACTTCCTGAGCACCCCGGCGTTCCAGCGCCCGGGTTCCACGAACCCGATCAGCCCCCAGCTCGACGCGACGGCCCTGTATCCGCCGCTGTTGGGGTCCGGCTTCCGCCTGCACTGGGGCTTCGTCGTCGCCGTCCTGGCCACCGTCCTCGTGTGGTGGCTGCTGAACCGCTCGACGGTGGGCTTCGAACTCCGGGCCGTCGGCGCCAACGCCAGTGCGGCCCGCACCGCGGGCGTGAACGTCAGCAAGGGCTACATCCTCGCCATGGCCATCGCCGGGGCGCTCGCCGGACTCGCCGGGGTCGCCCAGGTGTCGGGCACCGAGAAGGTCCTCACCTCGGGCGTTGCCGCGAGCTTCGGCTTCGACGCCATCACGGTCGCGCTCCTCGGGCGTTCCTCGCCCTGGGGCACGTTCGCGGCAGGCGTCCTGTTCGGCGCGTTCCGCGCCGGGGGCGTCGCCATGCAGGCCTCCACGGGCACGAGCATCGACATCGTCCTCGTGGTCCAGTCGCTCATCGTCCTCTTCATCGCAGCGCCACCGCTCGTCCGCGCGCTGTTCCGCCTGCCGGCGCCCGGAGCCCCGCGCGCCGGCAAGGGCGGCACCACGACCCGCACGCCAGCCTCGACCGGAGCAGCAGCATGAGCACAGCAACCACCGCGCCCGCCCGCGGCACCGGCGACGCCACCGTGCGGAGCTGGAAGACCCCGATCATCCTCTCCGTAGTCGCCCTCTTCGCACTCCTCGTGTTCGCGCTCGGCGCACCGGGCAACGACGTCACCTTCCGGCTGTCCGAGGAGAACGATCCGGTCGTCCTGCCGTCGATCGTGGTGTCCGCGCCGCTGATCGGGTGGCTCGCGGCGCTCGCCATGACCGCCCTCGCCGTCCTCGCGATCCTGCGCACCCGCGCCCGGCGGAAGGTCCCCACCTGGGTGCCGGCCGTCTTCGCGATCCTGTTCCTCATCGCGTTCCTGACCTGGGTCGTGGGCAGCGCCCGCACTCCGAACGTCGCCCTCTACGGGCTGCTCGCGGGCTCCGTCACGCTGGCGGTGCCGCTGATCTTCGGTTCGCTCTCGGGCGTCCTCTGTGAGCGGTCCGGCGTCGTCAACATCGCCATCGAGGGCCAGCTCCTCTTCGGCGCCTTCGCCGCGGCCGTCGCGGCGTCGCTGTCCGGCAGCGCCTTCGTCGGCCTGCTCGCCGCCGCCGTCGCGGGTGTCCTGGTGTCGCTCGTCCTCGCCGTCTTCAGCATCCGCTACGTCGTGAACCAGGTGATCGTCGGCGTCGTGCTCAACGTGCTGGTCTCCGGCCTCACGGGCTTCCTGTTCTCCGCCGTCCTCAGCGAGGACGCCGAGCGCTGGAACTCGCCGCCACGCCTGCCCGTGATCGAGATCCCGCTCCTCGCGGACATCCCGGTGATCGGCCCGATCCTCTTCCAGCAGACCATCGTGGGCTACCTCATGTACATCGCGGTCGCCGTCATCTACGTGGCCCTGTACCACTCGCGCTGGGGGCTGCGGACCCGTGCGGTCGGCGAGCACCCGAAGGCCGCGGACACCCTCGGCGTGAACGTCAACCGGATGCGCTTCCTGAACGTGCTCCTCGCCGGAGTCGTGGCGGGCGTCGGGGGATCCTTCTTCACGCTCGTGGCCGTCTCCGGCTTCGGCCGGGACATGACGGCGGGCCAGGGCTACATCGCGCTGGCGGCACTCATCTTCGGCCGCTGGAATCCCATCGGGGCGTTCTTCGCGGCACTGCTGTTCGGCTTCGCGACGAACCTCTCGAACGTGCTGAGCCTCCTCGGGACGCCGGTGCCGGACCAGTTCCTGCGCATGCTGCCCTACGTGGTGACGGTCTTCGCGGTCGCCGGCCTCGTGGGCAGGTCGAGGGCGCCGGGAGCCAGCGGCATCCCGTACATCAAGGGTTAGGACCACCATGAGCGAGAACGACATCCCCTGGGACGACCTCACCGCCACGGCGAGGGAGGCCATGACCAAGGCCTACGTGCCCTATTCGAGGTTCCCCGTCGGGGCGGCGGCGCTGATCGACGACGGCCGGATCATCTCCGGCTGCAACGTCGAGAACGCCTCCTACGGGCTGACGCTGTGCGCCGAGTGCGCCCTCGTGAGCGCCCTGGCGATGAGCGGAGGCGGGCGCATCCGTGCCTTCGCCTGCGTCGACGGTGAGGGCAACGCCCTCATGCCGTGCGGCCGGTGCCGCCAGCTGCTGTACGAGTTCCGGGCGCCGGACATGGTGCTGATGACCGTCAGCGGCATCCGCACGATGGACGAGGTCCTGCCGGACGCCTTCGGTCCGCAGCACCTCACCTGACGCGGCGCGGCCCATCCCGCCGCGCCTTCCCGGCCGGTTCCTCCAAGGATCCGGACACCCCATCCGAACAACCCGAGGATCCTCCATGACCGAAGCCTTCGACGCCGTCGACATCATCCGGACCAAGCGCGACAGGGGAACCCTCTCGCCCGAGCAGATCGACTGGACCATCGACGCCTACACGCGCGGCGTCATCGCCGACGAGCAGATGGCCGCCCTCAACATGGCGATCCTGCTCAACGGCATGGACCGCGCGGAGATCTCCCGCTGGACGGCCGCGATGATCGCATCCGGCGAGCGCATGGACTTCTCGTCCCTCGGGCGTCCGACGAGCGACAAGCATTCCACCGGCGGCGTCGGGGACAAGATCACCCTGCCGCTGGCCCCGCTCGTCGCCGTGTTCGGCGTCGCCGTGCCGCAGCTCTCCGGGCGCGGCCTCGGGCACACCGGGGGCACGCTGGACAAGCTGGAGTCCATCCCGGGCTGGCAGGCGCACCTCAGCAACGAGGACATGCTGCGCCAGCTCGCCGAGGTCGGCGCCGTGATCTGCGCCGCCGGCACGGGATTGGCTCCCGCCGACAAGAAGCTCTACGCGCTGCGGGACGTGACCGGCACGGTGGAGGCCATCCCGCTCATCGCGTCCTCGATCATGAGCAAGAAGATCGCCGAGGGAACCGGGTCGCTCGTCCTGGACGTGAAGGTGGGCAGCGGCGCGTTCATGAAGGATGTCGACCAGGCGCGGGAGCTCGCCGAGACCATGGTCGCGCTCGGCAAGGACGCCGGCGTGAACACCGTGGCCCTGCTCACCGACATGAGCACTCCGCTCGGCCTCACGGCGGGCAACGCGATCGAGGTCGAGGAATCCGTGGAGGTCCTCGCGGGCGGCGGGCCGGCCGATGTCGTCGAGCTCACCGTCCGTCTCGCGGAGGAGATGCTCGCCTGTGCGGGCGTGCACGACGCCGACCCTGCTGCCGCCCTGAAGGACGGCCGCGCGATGGACGCGTGGAACCGGATGATCGTGGCGCAGGGCGGGGACCCCCGCGCCACGTTGCCCGTCGCACAGGAGTCGGAGGTCCTCCTCGCGCCGGCCGACGGCGTGCTCGTGGGACTCGACGCCCTCTCGGTCGGTGTCGCCGCGTGGCGCCTCGGCGCGGGCCGCGCCCGCAAGGAGGACCAGGTGCAGGCGGGAGCCGGCGTGCGGATGCATGCGAAGCCCGGCGCCCTGGTGCGGGCGGGCGAGCCGCTGATGACGCTGCTGACCGATACCCCGGACAGGTTCGACCGCGCACGGGAGGCCCTGGCAGACGCCGTCGTCATCGCTCCCGAGGGCTCACGCCCGGCGCAGCAGCTCATCATCGACCGCATCGCCTAGGCGCCACTGCCCTTCCCAGGGGCGACCCCTAGGGGATCCGCGGCCGGCCTCATCCCTGGGGGTGACGCCGGCCGCGACGCAGATCGCCCGCAGGGCCGACGATTCCCGTGCAGGCGGCCGGTAGCGTCGGACGCAGACGCTGGGCAGCGCATCGCGGCTCGATCCGAACCGCAGCACCCGCGTCCGGCTCCGTGCCGGCCCCCGCCACCCCGGTGGCCCGCGCGCACGGAGCGACGGCGGAGGAGCCCAGGATGGACGCGATCACCAGTGCACTCGACGGCATCAGCGACCTCGTGCTCGCTGCCGCCGGGCAGCCCTGGGTATACCTCCTCGTCCTCCTGTGCTGTGTGGTGGACGGTTTCTTCCCGCCGTTCCCCAGCGAGTCCGTCGTCGTCGGCCTCGCGTCCCTCGTCCTCACCCAGGGTGTGCTGAACCCCTGGCTGCTGATCCTGGTCGCGGCACTCGGCGCCTTCCTCGGCGACAACATCGCCTACGGCATCGGCAGGGGTATCGGCACCACGCGCTTCCGGTGGATGCGGCGTCCCCGGATGCAGCGGTCGTTCGGACGGGCAGGCGACGAGCTCGCGAAACGGGCGGCATCGCTCATCCTCGTGGCCCGTTTCATCCCGATCGGCCGCGTGGCCGTCAACCTCACCGCCGGTGCCACCGGCTACCCCCGGCGCCGCTTCGTCGCCCTGACGGCACTCTCCGGAACGGTGTGGGCCGGTTACTCGGTGGGCATCGGCGCTGTCGCCGGTACCTGGTTCCAGCACAACCACCTGCTGGGCGTCGCGGTGGCCGTCGGGATCGCGGTCGGCATCGGCATTCTCGTGGACCGTGGAACCGCTTTCGTCCGGGGATCCACCCCGCTCGAGGCTCATGCCGTGCAGCTCCGGGACGAGCTCGAACCGGCCCGCGGGACGAACCCCTCCTGAAGCGCATCGCGTAGGCTTGGCAGCGTGACCCAGATCCCGAACGACCTCGTTTCAGACGCTGCCATCGACATCCAGACCCTGCCGAAGATCTCCCTCCACGACCACCTCGACGGCGGCCTGCGGCCGGCCACCATCCTCGAACTCGCGGCCGCGATCGGGCACGAACTGCCGGCGTCCGACCCCGAGTCGCTCGGAGCCTGGTTCCGCGAGTCCGCGGACTCCGCCTCGCTCGAGCGGTACCTCGAGACCTTCGACCACACCATCGCCGTCATGCAGACGCGCGAGGGCCTGATCCGGGTCGCCAGGGAATTCGTCGAGGACCTCGCGCTCGACGGCGTCGTGTACGGGGAGGTCCGCTGGGCCCCGGAGCAGCACACGCAGAAGGGCCTGTCGCTCGACGAAGCCGTCGAGGCCGTGCAGGAGGGACTCGACGCGGGCGCTGCCGCGGCCATCGCCGCCGGCCGCGTGGTCCAGGTGGGACAGCTCATCACCGCCATGCGTCACGCCGACCGCGGCCAGGAGATCGCCGAGCTCGCCGTACGCCACCGCGACCGGGGCGCGGTCGGTTTCGACATCGCCGGAGCGGAGAACGGCTTCCCTCCCTCACGCTTCACGGAGGCGTTCACCTATCTCGCCTCCGAGCAGTTCCCCGTGACGATCCACGCGGGCGAGGCCGCCGGCCTGGACAGCATCCAGGACGCGCTCGTCGCCGGCCGGGCCCTGCGTCTCGGCCACGGCGTGCGCATCGCCGAGGACATCGAGATCGAGGAGTCCGCCGACGAGGAATCTCCCGACGGCGAGGAGATCGGCATCGCGAACCTCGGCCGCATCGCCTCGTGGGTCCGTGACCGCGGCATCCCGCTCGAGCTGTGCCCGTCGTCGAACCTCCAGACCGGGGCGATCGAGTCCTTCGGGAACACCATCGACGCCCACCCCTTCGACCTGCTGTACCAGCTGGGGTTCAAGGTCACCGTCAACACCGACAACCGGCTCATGAGCGGTGTGACCCTGACGGACGAGTTCGAGCTGCTCGTCGACACGTTCGGCTACGACCTCGGAGACCTGCTCGAGCTCACCCTCAACGCGGTCGACGCCGCCTTCCTGCCGCTCGAGGACCGCGAAGCCCTGGCCGAGCACATCACGTCCACCTTCGACAGGGTCGCCCGCCAGGCGTCCTAGTGGACGCTCCCGCCCAGCGGCCCTCCGCACCCGGCCGGCCCCCGGGCGCGGCGGTCGAGCGCCTCGTCGAGGTCGTCGGCCTCCTCCGCCGGCACTGTCCCTGGACCGCGGCGCTGGACCACGCGGCCCTGCTCGAATACCTCGTGGAGGAGACCTACGAGCTCTACGAGGCCGTCGACGACATCGCGAGGACGGACCACCCCGGCGCCGGCCTCGTCGACGCGCTGCGGGGCGAGCTCGGGGACGTCCTGTTCCAGGTGGTGCTCCACGCGCAGCTGCAGGTGGAGCGCGGATCCTTCGGACTCGCCGAGGTGGCGGACGGGCTGACCGCCAAGCTGGTCCGCCGCAATCCACACGTCTTCTCGCCCGACGGCGCCCTCCGGGGGAGCTTCCCCGCCTCGGTGGAGGAGATCGTGGCCACCTGGCATGCGGTGAAGGCGCAGGAGCGTCCAGGGCGCACCTCACCCTTCGAGGGGATACCGCCTCACCTGCCCGCGCTCGCCCTGGCCGCCAAGACCCTCAAGCGCGCGGGGGAGGGCGGCCCGGCCGAGCCCGCCGGCGCCCCCGTCGCCGCCGAGACAGGCGACGCCGAGGGAACTGCGGACGAAGAAGCGCGGTTCGGCAGGGAGCTGCTGCAGCTGACCCGGCGTGCGCTGGCTTCCGGGGTGGACCCCGAGCGTGCCCTCCGCCGTACGGTGTTGGACTACCAGCGGGACTACCAGCGGGACCTCGGCGGCCGACGGGATCCGGACGCCGGCGTCACAACCGGGTGATCCAGCGCACGTCCGGACGCGCGTGAACTAGGCTGGGAGCAACACCTCCGTTGCTCTGACAAAGACGTCCCAACAAGATGTGAACCCCTACACTCCAACGAAGAGGAGCAAATCCATGGCCATCATCGATGCCATCCACGCGAGGGAAATCCTCGATTCCCGCGGCAACCCCACGGTCGAGGTCGAGGTCCTGCTCGACGACGACACCTTCGGCCGCGCGGCCGTCCCCTCCGGTGCCTCCACGGGGGCATTCGAGGCCAACGAGCGCCGCGACGGTGAGAAGGACCGGTACCTCGGCAAGGGCGTCCTCCAGGCAGTCGAAGCCGTCATCGAGCAGATCCAGCCGGCCCTCCTCGGCTTCGACGCCGCGGACCAGCGCGCCATCGACCAGGCGATGATCGACCTGGACGGCACCGAGAACAAGTCGAACCTGGGCGCCAACGCGATGCTCGGCGTCTCGCTCGCGATCGCCCGTGCGGCCGCCGAATCCGCCGCGCTGCCGCTCTACCGCTACCTGGGCGGCCCTAACGCCCACGTCCTGCCGGTGCCGCTCATGAACATCCTCAACGGCGGTTCGCACGCGGACTCCGACGTCGACATCCAGGAGTTCATGATCGTGCCGCTCGGCGCACAGTCCTACTCCGAGGGCCTCCGCTGGGGCGTCGAGGTCTACCACGAGCTCAAGTCCGTGCTGAAGGAGAAGGGCCTGGCCACCGGCCTCGGCGACGAGGGCGGCTTCGCCCCGAACCTGCCCTCCAACCGCGACGCACTCGACCTGATCACCACCGCCGTCGAGCGCGCCGGCTACACGCCCGGCACTGACATCGCGTTCGCTCTCGACGTCGCCGCGTCGGAGTTCTACAAGGACGGCTCTTACCACTTCGAGGGCCGCACGCTCAGCACCCAGGAGATGAGCGCCTACTTCGAGGAGCTCGTCCGCGACTACCCGCTGGTCTCCATCGAGGACCCCCTCGACGAGGACGACTGGGAGGGCTGGAAGCACCTCACGGACGCGATCGGCGACAAGGTCCAGCTCGTCGGCGACGACCTGTTCGTCACGAACCCCACGCGCCTGGCCAGGGGCATCTCCAGCCAGACGGCGAACTCGCTGCTGGTGAAGGTCAACCAGATCGGCACCCTGACCGAGACGCTCGATGCCATCTCGATGGCGCAGCGCGCCGGGTACACGACGATCACCTCGCACCGCTCCGGAGAGACCGAGGACACCACCATCGCCGATATCTGCGTGGCCACGAATGCCGGCCAGATCAAGACCGGTGCTCCTGCCCGCAGCGAGCGCGTCGCCAAGTACAACCAGCTGCTGCGCATCGAGGAGGAGCTCGACGACGCCGCACGCTACGCCGGTCGCAGCGCCTTCCCGCGTTTCACGGCGTAGTACGTCAGCAGTTGATCGGGCGGGCAGTTACCCTCGTTAGACGGGTTTCGGAAGAAATCCGACGCGACCAGACGCGACAGCATTGACGAGGAGCTTCATGACTGCCCGCCGCCCTAACGTGCCGCGAGCCGGCCGTCCTTCGCCTGCGGCGGAGGAACGGCCGGCCCCCGGAGCGGCCAAGGGCCAGACCCCTGCCGGCTCCCGGGCCGGCAGTTCCCCGACCGATACCGGTTCGACCGTGGGCACCCGCGGAGCGGGTCACGTCCCCGCCCCGTCCCGTCCCGCGCAGCCCCGCCCTGCCGGGTCCGGCCAGCGCAAGCCGTCCCCGCCCCGCGCGGCCGGCCCTTCCGCGACGAAGGACCCGCGCTCCCTGGGCCCTTCCGGGACGAGGGACCCGCGCGCAGCGTCAGGGACGGCAGGATCGACGCCGCCGCGGACAGCGCGCCCGGCGTCCGGACGGTCGACGCCGGCATCCCCCTCGGAGGCACGTGCCGCGGAGCGGTCGCAGCTCGCGGGAAGCATCCGGCGTGGACGGCTCGGTTCCAAGCGTGCCGAATCGGTGATCGAGCCGGCCGAGGAGGCCACGCCCATCCCGGCGAAGTCCTTCTCGGGCCGCCTGCTCGCCCTCGCCGTCGTGCTCATCGCCGTGATCGTGCTGCTGGCGCCGTCGGTGAGCCGCTACCTGCAGCAGCAGGCGGAACTCGATGCCCTGCGCGCGGACATCGCCCGGCAGCAGCAGGAGCAGGCGGACTACCAGTCGGAGCTCGCCCGCTGGGATGACCCGGCCTTCGTCCGGCAGCAGGCACGCGAGCGCATCTTCCTTGTCATGCCGGGGGAGACCCGCTACCTCGTCAAGGGAGGCGACGGGATCGAGGAGAGCACCGGCGAGGGATCGGTCACCGAACCCGCCGACCTGCCCTGGGTCGACTCGCTCTGGAGCTCGGTCGCCCGCGCAGCGACAGATTAAGCGGCGGGGCGCCGCCGCAGGGAATGCGACCGCCCGCCGCGAACCGGACGCCCGGAGCGGCGTCCCAGGAAGGAACAGCGTGACCCAGCACGACCAGCACGACCAGCACGATCAGCACGATCAGTACGATCACCCCGACCGGGACCCTCGGATCCCGAACGGACGCGACCTCGACGTCCTCAGCCGCCAGCTCGGCCGGCCCGTGCGGGACGTCGTCGAGATCGGTGCGCGGTGCGTCTGCGGGAACCCGCTCGTCGCCACCACCGCTCCGCGCCTCTCCAACGGCATCCCGTTCCCGACGACCTACTACCTCAGCCACCCGGTGATCACCGCCGCGGTGTCACGGCTCGAGGCCGAGGGCGTCATGACCGAGATGAGCGATCGCCTGACCACCGACGCGGCGCTCGCCGGGAGGTACCGCGCCGCCCACGAGGCCTACCTCGCCGCGCGGGATGCGGTGGGCGAACGCGCCGGCACGGGAGCCGTGCCGGAGATCGCCGGCGTCTCGGCGGGAGGCATGCCGACCCGCGTGAAGTGCCTGCACGTCCTGGTCGGGCACGCCCTCGCGGCGGGGCCGGGCGTGAATCCGCTGGGCGACGAGGCCATCGGACGCATAGCGCAATGGTGGTCGCCCGAGCGCTGCTACTGCGAGGGCGCCTGGGACACGACGGGCCAGGCACCGCACGCCGACCTCAGCCGGCACACCAGGACCCAGGGCCTGAGCCCCGAGGAACTCGAGGCCAAGCGGGCGGCACGACGCCGGGATGCCGGAACCGGCGGGGCGCAGGTAACCTCTCTGGGACCCGACGCGTCCGAATCCACCGCGTCCGACGAGGAGAAGTAATGCGCACAGCTGCCATCGACTGCGGCACCAATTCCATCCGGCTGCTGATCGCCGACATCGAGGACGGTGTCCTGACCGACGTCGAACGGCTCATGCGCGTGGTGCGGCTCGGCGAGGGAGTGGACGCGACCGGACGCCTGTCGGAGGCGGCGCTCGCCCGGACGTTCGCCGCGACCGAAGAGTACGCAGCGCTCATCGAGAAGCACGGCAACCCGCCCGTGCGGTTCGTGGCGACCTCGGCGTCGCGCGATGCCGAGAACCGCCAGGACTTCGTCGACGGCATCCGGGCCCGGCTGGGCGTGGAGCCCGAGGTCGTCTCCGGCGCCGAGGAGGCGCGACTGTCCTTCGACGGCGCCGTGAGCGTCCTGGAGACGGACCGCGACGAGACCGTCCTGGTCATCGACCTCGGCGGCGGAAGCACGGAGTTCGTCGCGGGCACCGCGGACGGCCTGATCGCTGCACGGAGCACGGACATGGGCTGCGTGCGCTACACCGAGCGGTTCCTCATGGACGATCCGCCCACCGCCGGGCAGATCGAGGCGATGGAGGCCGAGGTCGGCCGGATGATGGACGAAGCCGCGGCCGAGGTGCCCCTGGACAGGATCACGAAGATCGTCGGCGTCGCGGGAAGCATCACCACCGTCACCGCCCATGCACTCGGGCTCCCGGCCTACCAGGCCGATCGCATCCACGGTGCAGAGCTGCCCATTCCCGTCCTCTCGGCGGCGGCATCGGACCTCCTGCACCTGCCGCGGACGGCCCGGGCCGCCCTGCCCTACATGCATCCCGGCCGCGTCGACGTCATCGGGGCGGGCGCCCTGATCTGGAAATCGATCCTCGAGCGCATCGCGGCGGTCACGGACGGCCGCGTCACCACAGCGATCACGAGCGAGCACGACATCCTCGACGGGATAGCCCTGAGCGTTGCGGAGCGGGAACGGTGAGCTGATGCTCACCCGAGCGCGCCTCGCCGTCCGTGCGGGGGCTGCCGTCGTCGCGTGCCTCGCCGTCCTCCTGCCGGCCATCCCCGCCGCCGCGGACGACATCCGTGGCAAGGAGTACTGGCTCGAGGACTACGGCATCGAGGAAGCCTGGCAGAGTACGCAGGGCGAGGGCGTCACGGTGGCGGTGATCGACAGCGGGATCGACGCGACCCACCCCGACCTCGCCGGAGCCGTGATCGGCGGCACGGACGCCTCGGGTGCGGGCGATCCCGGCGGACAGCGCGGCATCGGGGAAGTGCCGGCCCACGGAACACTGGTCAGTACCCTCCTGGCAGGGCGCGGCCACACCGACCCGGCTCCGCCGGGGCCCTCCGTTCCCGGGAGGGGGCCTTCGCAGCCCCCGGAGCCCTTCAGCCAGTACGGGGAGGGTCCGGACGGCATCGTCGGGGTCGCACCGAAGGCCGATCTGCTCGCCGTCTCCCTCTGGATCGAGGGCCAGAACAGCGGTCCCAATCCGGCCGGCGTGTCGGTCGACGAGCAGGTCCCCTCTGCGGTCCGCTGGGCCGTCGACAACGGTGCGGACGTCATCAACATGTCGCTGGGGAGCACGAGCACGGCCTGGCCCGAGAGCTGGGACCAGGCCTTCCTCTACGCGGAGCAGAACGACGTCGTCATCGTCGCCGCGGCCGGCAACCGGGCCGGCGGACTGACCCAGGTCGGGGCGCCGGCCACGATACCCGGCGTCCTCGCCGTCGCAGGGCTCGACCGCTCGGGCCTGGCAAGCGCCGAAGCGTCCTCCGAGGGCATCAGCATCGCGGTCGCCGCGCCGTCCGAGGACCTCGTGGGGGGACTGCCCGGCGGCTTCTACGCGGACTGGTCGGGCACGTCCGGCGCGGCACCGCTGGTCTCCGGCGTCGCAGCCCTGATCCGCGCCCGCTATCCGGAGCTGTCGGCCGCGCAGGTCGTCAACCGCATCGTGGACACCGCGCGTGACGCCGGACAGCCCGGTTTCGACACGCTCTACGGCTACGGGGTACTCGACGTCGCCGCCGCCGTCGATGCCGACCTCGCGGTACCCGCGGAGAACCGGCTGGGCAGCATGGCCCAGTGGATCCAGACCTACCGGCGCGGCGGGCAGACCCCGGCCTCCGCTCCGGCCCTGCCGAGCCACCCGCCGGCCGAGGTGATCCCGGTTCCGCCGGCGCCGCAGGCCGAGGATCCGCTCACGTCCGTGCACGACGTGCCCGCGGTCGTGGTGCTCGGATTCAGCGGGCTGATGCTTGCGGTGCTCCTGGGCGGGGCCCTGCATGTGGCCCGCGTCAGGAGGCGTACGCCGGTGCCTTCCGAGGTCGACGCGGGACGGGTCGAGCACGTCCCGGGAGGCGGGCGCGACCGGTGGTGATCAAGGCTCCGGCTCCTCCGCGGAGCTAGTGAAGATTTTCACAAAGTCCGGTAGCATCGAGGAATGGCATCGAACCCACATTTCTCTGACCGCCCGCGCATCCTTGTCGTCGGCGGCGGTTACGTAGGCCTGTACGTCGCGCACAGGCTGCAGAAGAAGGTCAAGGACCACGGCGGAATCGTCACGCTGGTGGATCCCCTGCCCTACATGACCTACCAGCCCTTCCTCCCCGAGGTCGCCGCCGGAAGCATCGAGGCACGCCACGCGATCGTGTCGCACCGCAAGCACCTGCGGAAGACCGAGCTGATCTCCGGCAAGGTCACGTCGATCAACCACGCCGGCCGGACCGCCACCATCGAGCCCACGGGCGGTGGTGAGTCCTTCGAGCTCGGCTACAGCGACGTCGTCGTCGCCGCCGGTTCCATCACGCGCACCTTCCCCATCGAGGGCCTCAAGGACCAGGGCATCGGTCTGAAGACCATCGAGGAAGCGGTGGCCCTCCGCAACAAGATGCTCGAGCGGATCGAGACGGCCTCCGTCATGCCCGAGGGCCCCGAGCGCGACCGCGCCCTGACCTTCGTCGTCGTCGGCGGCGGATTCGCCGGTATCGAGACCATCACCGAGATGGAGGACGCCGCCCGCGACTCCGTCAAGGCAAACCCCCGCCTGAGCCGTTCCGACCTGCGCTTCGTCCTCGTCGAAGCCATGGGACGCATCATGCCCGAGGTCACGGCCGAGCAGGCCGAGTGGGTCGTCGGACACCTCCGTTCACGCCAGATCGAGGTCCTGCTCAACACGTCGCTGTCCAGCGCCGTCGACGGCACGCTGAAACTCATCAACATGCCGGACAAGACGCCGGCCGACGAGTTCGAGACCGACACCCTGATCTGGACCGCGGGCGTCCAGGCCAACCCGGTGGTCCGTTCCACGGACTTCCCGGTCGACGAGCGCGGTCGCCTGCGCGCCAACGCCGAGCTCCGGATCACGGGCGACGACGGACCGCTCCAGAACGCCTGGACCGCGGGCGACGTCGCCGCCGTCCCCGACCTGACCGGTGGTGGAGTCGGAGGCTTCTGCGTCCCCAACGCCCAGCATGCCGTGCGGCAGGCCAAGCTCCTCGCCGCCAACATCCTCGCCGCCGGCTACGGCGTGGGTGAGGTCAAGGAATACCGTCACACCAACCTCGGCGCCGTGGCCGGCTTCGGCCAGTTCAAGGGTGTCGCGAACATCATGGGCTTCGGCATGAAGGGCTTCCCGGCCTGGCTTGCCCACCGTGGCTACCACGGCTTCGCGATGCCGATGTACGAGCGCAAGGCCCGCGTGATCGTCAACTGGAGCATGAGCTTCCTCTTCGGTCGCGACCTCGCTCCGCTCTCGGACCTGCAGAACCCGCAGCGCCAGTTCCGCGAAGCGGCGACCCCGCCGCCGAAGAAGGACACCGCGCTGCAGAGCAAGCCGCCGACGCCGGCAGGGCAGGCCGCAGCAGCGAAGACGACGGCCTGAGACCAGGCTGAAATCGGTCGTACAGCGACCGAGCCGACGAACGACGGCGACCTCCCGGGGTCGCCGTCGTTCTTCGTCTGCCCCTCGGTGAACGGGTCCGGTCCGTGCGCGGTACGCTGGACAGGCTGGCCGGCCCCAGTAGCCCAATGGCAGAGGCAGCAGACTTAAAATCTGTTCAGTCAGGGTTCGAGTCCCTGCTGGGGCACCTCCCTCCGCGACGTGGTGCCGCTACCGTGCGGCCGTTTCAGATGGGGATGGACAGCCCACTGAGTAGAGCCTGCTGTCAAGAGTGCCCGGTTACGGCTGTGACGAGTGTTACAAGGATGTAACCGGATTCCCTTATCTGAGACACATTTATCGATTAGCTTTTCCATAAGCCAGGAACACCTGGTGATCGCATCAAAGGCAGCAAGAGCCTTTCGGTCGAGGAGACTAATTCATGACTGCAACACGCAACTCCGCGCTGCTCGGCATCGGGGACAATGCCACGCGCGCGGGAAAGGTCGCTGCCCTGAGTCTGGGGATCGCGCTCTTTGCCTCCGGCTGCGGCGGCGGCGGAACCACGGGTTCCGAGAGCGACAGCGGCGACACCGAGACCACTGCTGCCGCTGCCACGTCGGCTCTGGCATGCCCCGAGAGCGAGGGGGGCGCCGGCGAGGAGCAGGGCGAGAAGGGTGATCCCGCCGCCGTCCCCGCCAGCAAGACCACGAGCCCCGCACCGCTGAAGCTCGGTTCCATCCTGCCGACCACCGGAACCCTCGCGTTCCTCGGCCCGCCCGAGATCGCGGGCGTCAACCTCGCCGTCGAGGAAGTCAATGCAGCCGGTGGTGTCCTCGGCCAGGACGTCTCGATCACCCACCGCGACTCCGGCGACACCACCACGGACATCGCGACGCAGTCGGTGTCCGACCTGCTGTCGCAGGACGTCAACGCGATCATCGGCGCCGCATCGTCCGGTGTCTCGAAGACCGTCATCAACCAGATCACCGGCGCAGGCGTCGTGCAGTTCTCCCCCGCCAACACATCACCCGAGTTCACGACCTGGGACGACAAGGGCCTGTACTGGCGCACAGCCCCCTCGGACGTCCTCCAGGGCCGCACGCTGGGCAACTACATCATGACGTGTGGCGCGCAGACCGTCGGCATGATCACGCTGAACGACTCCTACGGCACCGGCCTGCAGAGCAATATCCAGGAAACGGTGGAAGCCGCGGGCGGCCAGGTCGTCGCCAACGAGATGTTCAACACCGGCGACTCGCAGTTCTCGAGCCAGGTCGATGCCATCGCCGCCGCGAAGCCGGACGCGATCGTCCTCATCAGCTTCGACGAGGCCAAGAGCATCGTCCCGCTGCTGGTCGCGAAGGGCATCGACGCGAGCACCCTGTTCATGGTCGACGGCAACACCTCGGACTACAGCGCGGACCTCGATCCCGGAACCCTCGAAGGAGCGCAGGGCACCATCCCCGGCCCCTTCACCGGCACCGGCTTCCAGGAAGCCCTCGCCACCGTCGACCCGAATCTGACCAGCTACGCCTACGCCGGCGAGAGCTACGACGCCGTGAACCTCATCTCGCTCGCCTCCGAGGCAGCGGGAAGCGTCGAGGGTACGGAGATCGCCAAGCAGCTCGAGTCGGTCTCGAAGGACGGCACCAAGTGCTTCGACTTCGCAGGCTGCGTCACGCTGCTGCGCGACGGCGAGGACATCGACTACGACGGCATCTCCGGTCCCGTGTCCTTCGACGAGAACGGTGATCCCACCGAAGCCGCCATCGGTATCTACAAGTACGACGCCGACAACAAGCCCCAGCCGAGCCGTTCCGAGGTCGGAGAGCTCTAGGGACTCGTCGGAGCCCAGCTCCGGTAGTGCTTCACGCAGTGGTTCAAGGCCCCGGCCGCCCTTCCGATGGAAGGCGCGGCCGGGGCTTTGTGCTGTCCCCGTTTGTGCTGTCCCCGGAGGTACGTTCTGTTCCGGCGGTTCGTGCTGTCCTGGAGGTCCGGACGGCCGGGACTGCGCTCAGGCGTCGCCCGGCCGACGCCTGGACACGGCGTAGGAGGGCTCGCGGACCCTGCGCGTCCAGTCGTAGATCCGGGCGCCGGCCAGGGGGTGCAGGACGGCGTCGAAGCGCAGGTCCTTCTCCTCTCCCTCGGGGTCCAGGCGCAGGGTGAGGGTGCCGAAGTGCTGCCAGGCCCCCCGGGGAGTGGCGAAGTACAGGCCGAGCTGCCACGGAGAGGTCCCCAGGACCCGCTCGAAGCCCCCGAGGGAGGACGGCAGCCCGGAAGGGGAGAGCGTCCGCGCCCCGAGCAGTACGGGACCGTCCTTGCCGCGGTACGGCATCATCGTGGTCAGGGGAGCCCGCGAGGCACGGAGCCGGGGAACCAGGGCGAAGCGACCCGGGAAGGACCAGCCCGTGGAGGACAGCAGGATGTCCGAGAACGTGGACGCCAGGGGACCGGAGCCGGGGTGGTGGATCCGCACCGCGAGCCCCACGACGTCGGGCAGCCCGTCCGGGGTGCCCACGGAGCGTGAGACCCGTGCGGTGGCGGGAGTCCCGCCCGGCCGGTCGATCCAGGCGATCCCGCTCCTCAGTCCGTGGGCATGCACCACGGCCGTACCGTCGAGCCTCAACCCCCGGGAGTGGATGGGGCGGTGCCGCCGCAGGTGCTTGATGCCGCGGAACACCATCTCGAAGCCCTTGCCGATCGCATCGCTCGCTCCTGCCATGTGCCGGTCCTCCCGTGGTCCTCGCTCCGTCTGCCCTCCCCAACGTAGCGGCCATCAGAAGGAAGTGGGCGGAACCGTTGCCGGTTCCGCCCACACCTTGCATTCTGCGCCTACGGTCCGTCCGGATGCCTCAGGCGGTGTCGGCGAGGGTGCCGAGGTAGAGCTGGATGACCTTCGGGTCCTTCATGAGCTCGCGCCCGGTGCCCGTGTACGCGTCCTTGCCCTGGTCGAGCACGTACGCGCGGTCGCAGATCTGCAGGCAGCGGCGGGCGTTCTGCTCCACCATGATCACGGAGACACCGGCCCTGTTGATCTCATGGACGCGGAGGAACGTCTCGTCCTGCTTCACGGGGGAGAGCCCTGCGGACGGCTCGTCCAGCAGCAGCACCGCGGGGTCCATCATCAGCGCGCGGCCCATGGCGACCATCTGGCGCTCACCGCCGGACAGCGAGCCCGCCCGCTGCGCCTTCCGCTTCCCCAGTTCGGGGAAGAGGCTGGTCACGAAGTCGAAGCGCTCCTTGAAGTCCTTGGGCCGCTGGTACATGCCCATCTGGAGGTTCTCCTCGATGGTCAGCGTGCTGAAGACGTTGTTGTTCTGCGGCACGAAGCCGACGCCGCGACTCACGAGCCGGTTCGCCTTCAGGCCCGTGAGGTCCTGGCCGCGCACCACGACGGTCCCCGAGTGGACCTTGACGAGGCCGAACATCGCCTTCAGGAGCGTCGACTTGCCGGCTCCGTTGGGGCCGATGATGCCGATGAGTTCACCACGGCGGGCCTCGATGCTGCAGCCGTTCAGGATGTTCACGCCGGGGATGTAGCCCGCGACGAGGTCGGTGACCTTGACCACCGAGTCTCCCTCGAATTCCTCTCTCACTTCGTCTCCTCATCCTTGTGGTGGCGGCCGGCGGCATGGGAGCCCCCGACCTCGGTGACGCCGTGGCCAAGGATGCCCTCGTTCTCGGTGCCGACGACCGACGCGTCGTCATGGGCGAGCTCCTCCTCGAGGCGCTCGATCCCGGTCTCGTCCCCGAGGTCGACGTCGTGGTGGGCGCCCAGGTAGGCGTCGATGACGGCCTGGTCCTTCATGACGATGTCCGGTGGTCCCTCCGCGACGACCTTGCCCTCCGCCATGACCACCACCCAGTCGGCGATGTGGCGGACCATGTGCATGTCGTGCTCGACGAAGAGGACGGTCATGCCCTCGGCCTTGAGGTTCTTGATGTGGTCGAGAAGCGACTGCGTCAGCGCCGGGTTGACCCCCGCCATCGGCTCGTCGAGCATCACGAGCCGAGGCCGGACCATGAGTGCCCGAGCCATCTCGAGGAGCTTGCGCTGCCCGCCCGAGAGCGAGGCGGCGTAGTCGTCGCGCTTGGTGTCGAGCTTGAACTTCGCCAGCAGCACCTCTGCCTGCTGGGTGATCTCCCGCTCGCGCCCGCCCCAGATGCCCTTGAAGAGGGCGCGGGCCAGGCTCTCGCCGGGCTGGTCCGTGGCGCCCAGCCGCATGTTCTCCATGACGGTGAGCTTGCCCATGACCTTGGTGAGCTGGAACGTGCGGACCATACCCATGCGCGCCACCTTGTGCGAGGCGACCTTGGCGAGGGGCTTGCCGTCGAATTCCCAGTCCCCGCTGTTGGGCACGTCGAAACCGGTCAGCAGGTTGAACAGCGTGGTCTTGCCGGCTCCGTTGGGGCCGATCAGCGCGGTGATCTTGTGCCGGGGGATCTCGAGGTGCTCGACGTCGACGGCGTTGATGCCGCCGAAGCTTCGCGTGACGTTGCGGGCGACGACGATGGGGTCGCGCTTGCGGCATCCCGGTCCCACCGTGTCGGTCGTGATGGGCTCGGAGTCCGTCATGTGGTCGCGTCCGGGGGAGACCGTGTCGCTCGATCCCGCGTCGCGCGAAGCCGTGTCCCTGGGGGCGGCTCCTCCTGCGGCGTCGACCGGGGTCTGTGCCGCGTGGGCACCGCCGGTGCCCGGTGTGCCGCCGGTGCCGGCTGTGTTGTCGCTGTGGCTGGAGGTCATGCGAACGCCAACTCCTTCTTGTTACCCAGGACGCCCTGCGGCCTGAAGACCATGAGCAGCATCAGTGCCACACCCACGAGGATGTAGCGCAGCTGGCCCGCCTGCGAGTTCGACAGGAACGTGATGGCGCCGACCTCGATCGCGCCGTACAGGAGTCCCTGCGTCAGTGAGAGCACCACCCAGAAGATCATCGCCCCGATGACCGGTCCGAGGACAGTGGCCAGGCCGCCGAGGAGGAGGCAGGTGTAGAGGAAGAACGTCAGCTCGGTCGCGTAGTTGGCAGGCTGCACGGCACCGCGGGGCAGCGTGAAGATGATGCCCGCGAGGGAGCCGAGCACACCGCCGATCACGAGGGCCTGCATCTTGTAGGCGTAGACGTTCTTGCCGAGCGAGCGCACGGCGTTCTCGTCCTCGCGGATGCCCTTGAGCACGCGGCCCCAGGGGCTGCGCATCAGGAGCCAGACGACGAGGCACGCGATGATGACGACCGACCAGCCGACGATGCGGATCCAGAAGTCGCGTTCGTTCATGCCCAGGGGGCCGATGTTGTACCTGCCCGGAGGGAACGGGTTGAGCCCGTAGAAACCGCCCTCGAAGGCCGCGAGGCCGTTCGCGGAACCCGTGACGTTCGTGAGGCCGTTGGTCGTCACGATGTAGCGGACGATCTCTGCCGCAGCGATCGTCACGATGGCCAGGTAGTCGGCCCGGAGGCGGAGGGTGGGGATGCCCAGCACGATCGCGAAGACCACCGAGGACAGCAGCGCCACGAGGACGGCGACGGGCAGCGGGGCGTTGAAACTGAGGGTGGAGATGGCGTAGCCGTACGCTCCGACGGCCATGAAGCCTGCCTGCCCGAAGTTCAGGAGGCCCGAGTAGCCGAAGTGGACGGCGAGGCCGAGGGCGGCGAGGGCGTAGGCCGCCGTCGTCGGGCTGATCAGTTCACCGAATGCGTTGATGAGGATGTTTCCGAAGTCCATGACGAGCCCCTAACCTATGCGCTCACGGCGGCCGAGGATACCCTGCGGCCGGAACAGGAGCACGAGAATCATGATCAGCAGCGCTCCCACGTATTTGAGGTCTGCCTCGAGCCAGATCGTGGAGATCTCCACGAAGAGCCCGACGATGATGGATCCGACGAGTGCGCCGAACACGGTGCCCAGGCCGCCGAGCGTGACGCCGGCGAAGATGAGCAGCAGGATCTGCTGACCCATGTTGTACGACACGCCGGGGCGGTAGTAGGCCCAGAGGATGCCGCCCAGGGCGGCGAGCATGCCGCCGATGACCCAGACGATGCGGATGACCCGGTCCACGTCGATGCCGGAGGCGGCGGCGAGTGCGGGGTTGTCGGCGACGGCGCGGGTGGCCTTGCCGATCCGCGTGCGCAGGAGCAGGAAGGCGACCACCAGGATGATCACGAGGCTCACGATCAGCGACGTCAGGTTGTTGCGGGAGATCGAGACGGAACCGATCTCGATGATCGCGCTCTGCGAACCGGGCAGCTGCTGCGTCGCGCCGCCGAAGAAGAACTGGATGATGTAGCGCAGCGCGAGGGCGAAGCCGATGCTCACAATCATCATCGGCACAAGGCCCGTGCCGCGGCGCCGCAGGGGCTTCCACAGCCCGGCGTCCTGCACGTAGCCGAGGAGGCCGCCACCGAGGACGGCGAGCACGATCGAGACCGCGATCGGGAGTCCGGCGCCCGCGAAGGCGAAGGCCAGGACGGCGCCGATGGTCACCATCTCGCCGTGCGCGAAGTTGGTGAGGCCCGTGGTGCCAAAGATGAGGGAGAGGCCGACGGCACTCAGCGCCAGGAGCAGGCCGAAGCTGAATCCTGCGAGTGCGCGCTCCGCGAGCGTGTCCAGGAAGGATGCCTGCTGGGACACGATGCCCTCGCCGAAGAGGAAGAGCGTGGTCGCGCTGGACGTGTTGGCGAACGTCACGTCGCGCGGATTCTGCTGGCCTTCCGCGAGGGCGACGCCCTCGGGGAGCGTCTGCTCGTCGATCGCCACCTCGTAGGTGCCCTGCTCGGGGACGTCGATGCTCCAGGCGCCGTTGGGGCCCGAGGTGGTCTCACCCTCGAAGCCGTTGCCTGTCGCCGTGACCGTCACGTCGGCGATGGGGCCGTCGACACCGCGGAGCACGCCGCCGATCGAATAGTCGAACTCCTGGGCCTGGATGCTCGAGGCGGCCTGGAGCTGGTGGATTCCAGGGACGGGCGGCTGGGGGGACGCGTGCGCCGCGGGGGCACCGAGCAGCACGGTGGCCAGGAGGCCGAGCACCAGCAGCAGGGGTCTCCTGATCCGCGCAGGCGTCAATAGGGGAAACAAGATGGGAACCTCCACGGTGGGGGCAGGCCCGGCGGCGGGCGCCGGGATCAACAGTTGTGACGAGTGTCACGGGCGTGGGGCTCATGTTACTAGCGGCATGTTTCGGCATTTCGCAAAAGCATCCGCCGGAGGTAGCAATTCGGTAACGAAAGTTTTACCCAGCCGCCTTGGTGTTGTAATTCCGCTCCCGGGTCACGTGCGGCCGGAGCCCGTACGGGAACAAAACCCCGCTCCAAGCGTTGGAATTGATAGGGTTGTAGGACACTCGGCCCCCTAAATGGAGGACTAACAGAAATGGCACTTGGCGGTAATCCGGTATTCAACGGACAGAACTTCCGTTCCGCTACCCGGGGCAACCAGGCGGCGGGATTCGGCACAGCGACATACGCGGGCCAGACTCTCGCCAACCAGCAGCAGCTGGAGCACATGTACAACCAGCCGTCCGCAGGGCCTGCGCAGACGGGACGCATGACCTTCGACGATGTCATCGTCAAGACCCTGCTGTGCCTGGGCGTCGTGCTGCTGGGCGCCGCGATTCCGGCATTCCTCGTTCCGGGCCTCGCAGTCCCCCTGATGGTGGTCGGCGCGCTCGGCGGTTTCGTGCTCGGTCTCGTCAACTCCTTCAAGCGCGAGCCGTCACCCGCACTGATCTTGGCCTACGCCGGGCTCGAGGGCCTGTTCCTCGGCGGCCTGACCATGTTCTTCGAGGCCATGTTCCCGGGGATCGCCCTGCAGGCACTGACCGGAACGCTCGTCGTCTTCGGTGTCACCCTCGCCCTGTTCAAGAGCGGCAAGGTACGGGCCACCCCGAAGGCCATGAAGTTCTTCATGATCGCGATCATCAGCTACGCGGCCTTCTCCCTGCTCAACCTCGGGCTCATGGTGTTCGGTGTCACGGACGGCATGTTCGGAGTCCGCAGTGCGGACATCCCCGGCACCAACATCCCCTTCGGAGTGGTCATCGGGCTCCTCGCCATCGGGCTGGCTGCCTTCTCGCTGATCATCGACTTCACGTCGATCAGCGACGGCGTCCGCCACGGTGCTCCGCAGAAGTACTCCTGGACGGCAGCCTTCGGTCTCACCGTCACGCTCGTCTGGCTCTACGTCGAGATCCTCCGCCTGCTCGCGATCCTTCGCGGCGACGACTAGAACAACCGGACCGGTTCCTTCCGGAGCCGACCCGAACCCCGAGCAGAACGAAGGGCCCGCAACCACCTGGGTTGCGGGCCCTTCGTGCATGTGGCGCCGGCCGTCATGCGGCGTGGGGTGGTCCTCAGGCGACCCGGGCTGCACCCGCTCCGGGCAGGACGCTGAAGATGACCGGTGCGCGGAATCCGGCGGCGGAGAACGCGTCCTGCACGGCCTCGCGGATGGCAGGCACGTCGCCGACCCGCGCCAGGGCGATGGCGGATCCGCCGAAACCGCCGCCGGTCATGCGGGCACCGAGGGCGCCGGCGCCGAGCGCCGCCTCCACCGCCGTATCCAGTTCGGCGCAGGAGATCTCGAAGTCGTCGCGCATCGATGCGTGGCTGGCGACGAGAAGGGATCCGAGGTCCGCCGGTCCCTTGGCCGTGAGGACCTGCACGGTGTCCTCGACGCGCGCGTTCTCCGTCACGACGTGCCGTACGCGCCGGAACGTCTCCTCGTCGAGCACACCGGCAGCTGTGGCGAGGTCCTCGACCGACAGGTCGCGCAGCGAGGGCACGCCCATCAGCTCGGCGCCGAGTTCGCAGGAGCGGCGCCGCGCCGCATACCCGCCGGTCGCGTGGGAGTGGCTGACGCGGGTGTCGATGACCATCAGCTCCAGGCCGGCGGCCTCCAGGTCGAGGGGGACGAGCTGGGAATCACCGGACCGGCAGTCGAGGAACACGGCGTGCCCGGGCTCACCGAGCAGGGACGCCGACTGGTCCATGATGCCGGTGGGCGCCCCGACCATGCGGTTCTCCGCGAGCTGCCCGATCGCCGCGAGTTCCCGCCGGGACACGCCCGCCTCCGAGAGCTCGTTCACGGCGACGGCGACCGAGCATTCGAGGGCCGCGGACGAGGAGAGGCCCGCACCGACGGGCACGGACGAATCGACGAGGATGTCCATCCCGGGGCAGCGGTACCCCGACTGCTCCATGGCCCAGAGGACGCCGAGGGGATAGGCCGCCCAGCCCTGCACGCTTCCTTCCTCGAGGGCGTCCAGGTCCGCCGTCACGGGATCGTCGTCGGGTGCGAAGGTGGACGCGACCCGGACGGTCCGGTCGGGACGGACGGCCGCGGCGACCGTCGTCGAGTGGCGGATGGCGAACGGCAGGACGAAGCCGCCGTTGTAGTCGGTGTGCTCGCCGATGACGTTCACGCGTCCCGGGGCGGACCACAGGCCGTCCGGTTCGCTGCCGAAGCGATCGGTGAAGGCGGCTGCGAGGTCGAGGGGGGTGGTCATGCGGGGTCCTTCCGGGCTGCGGGAGTTGCGTTGCGGAGTGCCTCCGCGACCTTCTCCGGGGTGGTGTCGTTGATGAAGGCCCCCATGGCGGCCTCCGAGCCGGCCAGGAACTTCAGCTTGTCGGCTGCCCTGCGTGGTGATGTCAGCTGGAGGTGCAGGTAGCTCGCCGGTCGCAGGACGTCATCGACGGGAGCCTGCTGCCAGGCCGCGATGTACGGCGTGGGAGTCGGGTAGAGGGCATCGAGCCTGCCGAGGAGATCGAGGTAGACGGTGGTGAGCTCGTCGCGTTCCGCGTCCGTCAGGCCGGCGAGGTCGGCCACCTGGCGGTGGGGGACCAGGTGCACCTCGAGGGGCCAGCGGGCCGCGAAGGGGACGAAGGCGCTGAAGTGCTCGCCCTCGATCACCATGCGCTCACCGGAACTCCGCTCCGAGGAGAGGGCATGGCCCATCAGCGTCTGTTGTCCCCCGGAGGCCTCGAAGAACGCGGCCGCCCTCGCCGCGAGCACCGCAGCGCGCGGCGGGATGAACGGATACGCGTAGATCTGCCCGTGCGGGTGCAGCAGGGTGACGCCGATATCGGCGCCCCGGTTCTCGAAGCAGAAGACCTGCTTGATGCCGGGCATCGCGGACAGGGCCTCGGTGCGCTGGGCCCAGGCGTCGACGACGGTCCGGGCCCGCTGGGGGCTGAGGGAGCCGAAGGAGCCCTCGTGGGCGGAGTCGAATGCGACCACCTCGCACCGCCCGTACGCCGTCGCCGTCGTACCCCAGGACGGATCGCCGGGGAGGTCGCCCAGATCCGGGCCGAACGAGGAGAAGCGGTTCTCGAACACCACGACCTCGTAGTCCGCCGCGGGGATCTCGGAGAGGTTGGCGGGCGTCGTGGGGCACAGCGGGCACTGGTCCGCAGGGGGAAGGTGCGTGCGCGACTGGCGGTGCGCCGCGACGGCGATCCACTCGCCGGTCAGCGCGTCGTACCGCGCCGTACCGGCCGGCCCGCGAGGCGGCAGGCCGCGGGCGTCGGCGGTCGCCGCTGCGTCGCGGTGCCGCGCCGCGCCGCCTTCGCTCGCGTCGAAGTAGATCAGCTCGCGCCCGTCGGACAGGCGGGTCGGGGTGATGAAGGTCATGGGCGCTCTTCCAGGTGGGGGTCGGGGACGGGGTCGCGGAGGATGCGGGTGAGCGCGGCGTACCGGGCGTCGGGCTGCTCGTCGGTGACAAGGGCTGCGGCGGCGTCGAGCGTGGCGACCCGGGCGAGGCTCACGACGCCGATCTTCGTCGCGTCGGCGAGGATGACGAGCTTGCCGCAGGTGCGGGCGAAGGCCTGGTTCGTGTCGGCTTCCGCCAGGTTCGGAGTGGTAATCCCGGCGGCCGCATCCACTCCGTGTGCACCCATGAAGCACAGGTCCGCCCGGAGGGAGGCGATGGTGCTCGTGGCGAGGGGCCCGACGAGCGCCTTCGACGGCGTGAGCTCACCGCCCGACAGCAGCACCCGGGGTGCGCCGTCGGGTGCCGACGCGGCGTTCAGGCGGTGGAGTTCGTCCGCCAGGGGGAGGGAGTTGGTGATGACGGTCAATCCCCGCACGCGCGTCAGGAGGGGCGCCAGGGCGTAGGTCGTGGTGCCACCCGTGATGGAGACCGTCATGCCGGGAACCAGGAGGGAGACGGCCGCGGCCGCGATTCCCTGCTTCGCCCGGCCGCCCCGGCTCCGGTTGGCGTCGAAGCCGGGCTCCACCGAACTCAAACTGCCCGGACGCACGGCTCCGCCGTGCACGCGCACCAGGGCGCCCCGGGATTCGAGGACGTCGATGTCGCGGCGCACGGTCATCTCCGAGACCCCCAGCGCGAGTGCCACATCGCTGACCCGGACCGCGGACTGCTGCACGAGGCGCTCGAGGATGGCCGCGTGGCGCTCTGCTGCGAGCATGATCCTCCTGACGGGACGGGACGCGATAGGCTGCACCAACTGAACGAGTCCGCACTAAAACGAACAAAACCTATCATAGAGGTACCGTCGCAGGAACGGAACGGCCAGGACCGCGCACCGGCGGCGGTAGCATCGCTCCATGACTCCGTCGACTCCCCGTCCGGCTAGTGGCACCAACTTCACCCTGAGGGCCGATTCCTCGACCGTCGTCGTCGCCAGCCTCGCCGCGGCCCTGAGGTCCTACGAGTGCGACGGCGTCGCCCTCACCGAGACCTGGGGGGACGGCGACATCCCTGCGGGTGGCGGAGGCATCCTCCTGGCGCCCTGGCCCAACCGCGTGGCGGGCGGCCGCTGGACCCTGCACGGCAAGGAGCAGCAGCTCGACATCACCGAGCCGTCCAAGGGCAACGCCAGCCACGGACTCCTCCGCAACACCGGGTACCGGGCCGTCGACACCGGACCGTCCCACGTCGTCCTCGAGGCCGAGGTGTTCCCGCAGCACGGGTACCCCTTCCACCTGCTGCATCGGGCCACCTACAGCCTCACCGAGGAGCAGCTCACCGTCACCCAGGAGCTCACGAACCTCTCGTCGGAGGCCGCTCCCTTCGCGCTGGGTGCACATCCGTACCTCAAGATCTCCGGCGTCCCCACCGAGGATCTCACCCTGAGAGTCCTCGCGGACGAGGTGTTCGAGTCGGACGACCGGTCGATCCCCACCGGCAAGCGTCCGGTGTCCGGGCCGGACGATCTCCGGAACGGCCGGCTGATCGGCGACCTCCGGCTGGATGCGGCGTTCACCGGGCTCGGGGTCGTCGAGGGTCGGCACGAGCATGTCCTGTCGGCGCCGGACGGCCGACGCGTCACCCTCTGGGCCGAGGAACCCTTCGCGTACGCGCATGTCTACGTGAGCACGAGTTACCCCGGCGTGAGCAGGGCGGTGGCCATCGAACCCATGACCGCGCCCGCCAACGCCCTCAACTCGGGGGAGGGGCTCCGCTGGCTCGAACCGGGGGCTTCCTTCTCCGCCAGGTGGGGCATACTGCCGGCCCTCGGATAGGGGCCCTCCAGTCTTCTATGGAAAGATTGGTCCATGCAGCGTCTCCGCGGAGCGAAACCCCAGCGCGCCCTCCAGCGTGCCGTGAGCCGCGGGGCCGCCGCGCTGCCGGAGCCGTTGCCACAGCAGCCCGCCGCCCCCCGGCAGCCGCCGCGATCCGATGACCGTTCCGACGTCCCCTTCGCGCTGCGCGTCGCTGCGTCCTGGTCCTGGCGGCTGGGGCTCGTCGTCGTCGTGGGGGGCGTGCTGATCTACCTGCTCAGCCAGGTCTCCCTCCTCGTCATCCCGCTCATGGTCGCCGGGCTGCTCGCCGCCCTGCTCCTGCCGGTCAAGAACGCGCTCCGACGCCGGCGGGTGCCGAACGGGCTGGCGGTCGCCGCTACGCTCGTCGGGTTCTTCGGCCTCATCACGGCCGCCCTCCTCCTGGTCGGCAGCCAGCTCGCGCTCGGCCTGTCCAGCCTCTGGAGAGAGGCCCGCGCCGGGATCCAGGAAATGCTCGACTGGCTGGCCCAGGGGCCGCTGCAGCTCACCGCGACCCAGATCGACCAGTACCTCCAGGACATCGGGGACGCGGTCCAGAACAACAGCGCCTCGATCCTCAATGGAGCGCTGTCCTTCGGGACGACGGCGGGCCATGTGGGCGCCGGAACCCTGCTCACCGTGTTCGCCCTGATCTTCTTCCTGCTCGACGGCGGACGCATCTGGCGCTTCGTCGTCGGGCTCGCGCCGCTACCGGCCCGTGCGGCGCTGGACGGCGCCGGCCGCAGGGGCTGGATGTCGATGGCCAGCTACGTCCGCGTGCAGATGCTCGTCGCGGCCGTCGACGCCGTCGGCATCGGTGTCGGCGCCGCGGTCATCGGCGTCCCGCTCGCCCTGCCCCTCGGCGTCCTCGTCTTCATCGGGTCCTTCATCCCGATCGTCGGCGCGCTGGCCACGGGGTCCGTCGCGGTCCTGCTCGCGCTCGTCGCCAACGGGTGGGTCAACGCCCTCGTGATGCTCGCGATCGTGCTGCTGGTCCAGCAGCTCGAGGGCCACGTCCTCCAGCCGCTCATCATGGGACCGGCCGTCGCTCTGCACCCGCTCGCCGTCGTCCTCGCGGTCGCCGGCGGAACACTGGTCGCAGGCATCCCCGGTGCCCTCTTCTCCGTCCCGCTCCTGGCGGTCCTCAACACCTCCGTGCGCTACATCGCGCAACGGGCCTGGGAATACGACCCGGTCGTCGCGCAGGAGCACCGGTTCGATCAGGGAGGGCCCGGCATTAGCGGGCCGGCGGCTGCGGGACATCCTGCGTTGCCGGCCAGCACCCCGGACCCCTACCCCGCGCAGCCGGCGCCAGCCCTTCAGGAAGAGACCACCCCGTGACCGAGCAATCCGTAGCGAACCCCATGACCGATCCCGCGACCACCACCGTGCCGGACTTTCCTCCCGCGACCGATCTTCCGGTGACCCTCGCCGACGTCGAGGCCGCGCATCGGACGCTCGAGGGCGTCATCGCCCGCACGCCCATCGAGCAGTCGCGCGCCCTCGGGCGGCTCACCGGCTCGACGGTCTCCTTCAAGTGCGAGAACCTGCAGCGCGCCGGGTCCTTCAAGGTCCGCGGCGCGTACAACCGGATGGCGAAGCTCAGCGAGGCCGAGCGTGCCCGCGGGGTCGTCGCGGCGTCGGCAGGCAACCACGCGCAGGGCGTGGCCGTGGCCGCGGCCCGGCTCGGCATCGCCGCCCGCATCTACATGCCCCTGGGTGTCGCGCTGCCCAAGCTCGCGGCGACGCGCGGGCACGGCGCAGAAGTCGTACTGCACGGCCACAACGTCGACGAGGCACTCGCCGAGGCGAAGAGGTACGCCGACGAGACCGGTGCGGTGTTCGTCCACCCCTTCGACAACGTGGACGTGGTGGCGGGCCAGGGAACCATCGGCCTCGAGATCCTCGAGCAGGTCCCGGATGTCGACACCATCCTCATGGGAGTGGGTGGAGGCGGGCTCCTCGCGGGCGTGGCCGTGGCCGTCAAGGCCCGGGCCAAGGAGCTTGGACGGGAGATCCGCATCATCGGGGTGCAGGCGGAGAACGCCGCCGCGTACCCGCCGTCCCTTGCCGCCGACGCCCTCGTACCGCTGACGAAGGTCTCGACCATCGCGGACGGCATCGCCGTCGGGCGCCCCGGCCAGCTGCCGTTCTCGATCATCCGCGAACTCGTGGACGACGTCGTGACCGTCAGCGAGGATTCCCTCGCACGGGCGCTCATCTTCCTGCTGGAGCGCTCGAAGATGGTCGTGGAACCAGCCGGGGCCGTGGGAGTCGCGGCCCTCCTCGACGGGAAGCTGACGGAGAACGGGGCGAACCCGGGCAACACCGTCGTGGTGCTCTCGGGCGGCAACATCGATCCGATGCTCATGCTCAAGGTCATCCAGCGCGGCCTCGCCGCAGCCGGCCGCTACCTCGTGGTGCGCATGCTGCTCGACGACCGGCCCGGTTCACTCGCCACCATCTCGCGGATCATCGCGGAATCCGACGCGAACGTCACCGGCGTGGACCACACGAGAGTGGGCGGGTCGATCAGCATGGGCGACGTCGCCATCACCATCAACATGGAGACCAAGGGCCACGAGCACTGCGAGCAGGTCCTCAGCAGCCTGCGCGCCGAGGGCTTCCAGCCGGTGGTCATCCAGGGCTGAGGAGCGCACCGTGACGGCCCTCGCACGCCGGGCGCAGGCGGGCCTCGCCACCGTCGTCGGCATCGTCGCCCTGATGTGGGCGATGTTCCTGCTGAACCTCGTCCTCGGGAACGTCCTCGTCCGGACGTTCGGGATTGCGCCGCGACGCCTGGACGGGCTCGACGGCGTCGTGTTCGCCCCCCTCCTGCACGGAGGGATCGGACACCTGGCCAGCAACACGCTGCCCCTGCTCGTCCTCGGGTTCCTCGCCTTTCTGGAGGGAGCACGGCGCTTCCTGGTGGCCGTCGGCACGAGCTGGGTCGCCTCGGGCCTGGGGACCTGGCTGTTCGGCGGCGGACTGACCATCGGCGCCTCGGGCGTGGTCTTCGGCCTCTTCACCTACCTGATCACCCGCGGCTTCTACAACCGGGACTGGAAGCAGATCCTGCTCGCAGTCGTCCTGTTCGCCGGCTACGGGTCCATCCTGTGGGGGATCCTGCCGATCGTCGGTTCCTCCATCTCCTGGCAGGCACACCTCTTCGGGGCGCTCGGCGGGATCCTGGCCGCCTTCCTGCTCAAACGGAAGCGGCCCGTCCCCGGAGGGACGGACCGCTTCCGGTTCGGCGCCTAGCGCTCAGCCGGCGTACGGCGTGGCCGAGATGATCTCGACGGTGATCTGCTTGCCGTTGGGTGCGGCATAGGTGACGGTGTCGCCGGCCTTCTTGCCCTGGATGGCAGCGCCCAGCGGGGACTTCTCGCTGTAGACGTCGATGTCCGTATCGCCCGCGACCTCGCGGCTGCCGAGCAGGAAGTTCTCCACGTCGCCCGCGATCTTCGCGGAGACCATCATGCCGGGCTCGACGACGCCGTTGTCCGCCGGAGCCTCACCGACGTGCGCGTTGTTCAGCAGGTGGGTGAGCTGGCGGATACGGGCCTCGGCCTTGCCCTGCTCCTCCTTGGCGGCGTGGTACCCGCCGTTCTCCTTGAGATCGCCCTCGGAGCGGGCCTGCTCGATACGGGCGACGATCTCGGTGCGGCCGGGACCCGACAGGTGCTCCAGCTCGCTCTTGAGCCGGTTGTAGGACTCCTGTGTGAGCCAGGCGACAGGTGCACTGTTAGTGGACACGGGATAACTCCTTAGGTACGGCCGCCGCCGGCTACGGCGGGGCTCATGGTCACTCGACCGGGCAATGGCGGGGCCATTGTCACCGGCAAGCAAACACCCCGCCTCGTGGGACCGGTAGGCCGGTCGCCGGTGAAGCGGGGCGATACGTATCCCCCAAGTCTAGAGGGGGGAGGGCCATAACCCAAGAAGCCTCCGCGGGCCCCGCTCAGTCCTCGACGATCCAGCAGGCGTTCACACCACCCGATACGGCGGGCGAATCGGTATGCATGTCGGCGCGGTGCGCCGTGGTGCCGCCGTCGTTCGCGCCTTCACCGGCACTGTTCGGTCCGATGGTCACGACCTTCCAGCCGACCACCGCATAGTTCTCGCTCAGCGCCTGCACGGCACACTGGGCAGTGGCCGTGCGGTCCTTCGTCACCTCGAAGTCGACGCTCGCCCGGCCGTCGGAGGTGAGCGAGAACCCGACGTCCTTGGAGGAGACGTCGGGGCTTCCCGAGGTCAGGGCGACGGCTGCCACCGCCGCCACGGCAGCGAGGAGCACTGCGACCAGCAGCATCCGCACCCGGCCGATCGGCTTCTTCGGCTTTGGGGCGCCGTAGCGATTGGCTACTCTTGGTGTTGGCGTATAGGCGGAGCTCACGCTGATATTTTACCGTCCGCCCGCCGCGGCCTCCTCCGGCCGCCGTCCTTCCCCGCAGAGCCAGGAGCACGTGTTGCCGAACCAGGATCATCCCCGTGTGTCCCGTGAGGGCTTCCGCCTCCTCGCGGTCCACGCCCACCCCGACGACGAGTCGAGCAAGGGCGCTGCCACCATGGCCAGCTATGTCGCAGCGGGAGCAGAGGTTATGGTCGCGACCTGCACCGGAGGTGAGCGCGGCGACATCCTCAACGCGGCCATGGACGACGACTCCCATGCGAAGCGCGACCTCCCGGGTCTGCGAAGGATCGAGATGGGGCGTGCGGTCGCCGAACTCGGGGTGCAGCAGAGGTGGCTCGGCTTCACCGATTCCGGGTTGCCCGAGGGCGACCCGCTCCCGGATCTCCCCTTCGGCTGCTTCGCCCTCCAGCCCCTCGAGCGGGCGGCCGCCCCCCTCGTGAAACTCGTGCGGGAGTTCCGCCCGCACGTGATTGTCAGCTACGACGAGAACGGCGGGTACCCGCACCCGGACCACATCATGGCGCACCGCATCGCCGTCGAAGCGTTCGACGCCGCAGCGGACCCGGAGCGGTATCCGGGAACGGGTGAGGCGTGGAGCGTGTCGAAGCTCTACTACGACCGTGCGTTCAACCCGGAGCGCTTCCGCGCGCTGCACTTCGCCCTCGAGGAGGCCGGCCTGCAGTCTCCCTACGCCGAGCGGCTGGCACAGTGGCTCGAGGCGGACGCCGAAGGCCACCAGCCCCCGCCCCCGGCCCACCCCACCACCACGCAGATCGACTGCGGGGACTACTTCGGGCACCGTGAGCGGGCCCTCCTCGCGCACCGGACGCAGGTCGACCCCGAAGGCTTCTTCTTTGCCGTGTCCGTCGAGCTGCAGCAGAAGGTGTGGCCGTGGGAGGACTACTCCCTGATCACGTCGCGGGTCGAGTCGCCACTGCCCGAGGACGACTTCTTCACGGGCATCACGCCCTGATCCCTGGTCTCCGCGGGATTTCTATGCCGCGTAGAATTACAGGCGGCGGGCCATCGGAATCCGCCGTGAGCTTCGAAAGTGGTGCATGCGTGGTGCTTACCCTCAACCTGGCTGCAACTGTGACGCCGTCGGGAGATCCGACGCTGCGTCCGGACCTTGATCCGTCGTCCGTGACGCCCGGGACCCTGGGCTTCCTGGCGACACTGTTCGTCGTCGTGGTGGTGATCTTCCTGATCCGGGACATGACCAAGCGCATCCGCAGGGTCCGCTACGCCGCCGAGGTGCAGGAGACCCGGGCGCAGCGCGGCGCCGCGGACGGCGGGCCGGTTCCGCCGGCAGGAGCCCGCGATGCCGGGCAGCGCCGCCCGCAGGACCCGGACGGAGGCGATCTGCCCATGCCCGGCGGAAAGCACGGACCGGACAACCGCTGATCGGACGCAGTCCCGGACCCAGGGGAGCGTAGCCGGTCCCGGGTCCGGGGCGTCGATTCCGCCGACGGAGGGGATAGCAGCCGGTCGGGCGGCCGTCGGCTGCGAAGGCGGCGCTGGTCAGGGACCGGCCGGTAGGGCTTACTGCCGCTAGGCGTGGACCGGATGAAGGACGGCCAGCATGATCGCGACGAAGTGCGCGGCGAATGCGGCCACCGTGAAGGCGTGGAAGAGCTCGTGGAAGCCGAACACGCGCAGCGAGAAGTTGGGACGCTTGATCCCGTAGAACACCGCGCCGGCGATGTAGAAGATCCCGCCGACGCAGATCAGTGTCGCGGCGAGGGCGTTCGCCCTGAAGAAGTCGGGCATGTAGAACACGGAGCCGAGCCCCAGTGCCACGTAGATCGGTACGTAGAGCCAGCGCGGGGCGTCGACCCACAGGTTCCGGAACAGCACGCCGGCGATCGCCCCGCCCCAGATGATCCAGAGGAGGATCTCCGCCCTGCCGCGCTCCAGCAGGGCCCACGCCAGCGGAGTGTAGGAACCCGCGATGACCAGCATGATGTTCGTGTGATCCAGACGCTTCAGGACCACCTTCACGCGGGGGCTCCAGTTGCCCCGGTGGTAGACCGCGCTCACGCCGAAGAGCAGGACGCCGGTCAGGGCGTAGATGGCGGACGCGATCCTGAGTCCCGGAGTCGGTGCCAGGACGACCAGGACGATCCCCGCAGCGACCGCGAGCGGAGTGGCGACGGCGTGGATCCAGCCGCGCCACAGCGGCTTGGTCGCCATCGCATCCGCCAGAGGTCCCGCCACCGACCCGACGGCATCCCCGAGTGTCCCGTCACGGCCGCCGGCGGGTTCCGAGGGGCCCGGACCGGGGATCGGATGGCGCGAGGTCATGCCCGGATTCTAGCCCAGACGCCCCAGGGTCACCGCCGGATTCCCGCGAAGGATGAGGGAGCTCACAGCGCCGGAGGCGGGGTCGCCGACGGGGCCGGGGCCTGGGCTGCGACGCGGCCGAGAACGATGGTCGGTACCGTCAATAGAGCCTGTTGTCAGGCAACTGCCGGTACGGTAGGAAGAGGCATCCGGGGCGCAGGCGTTCCGCATCGAGAATTCCTCCGGCGGGGCCGGAGCTGGACCAGGGGAGGGCAGCCGGGCGTGACGTGGAAGTTCCCCGAAGTCGGCTACAGCTTCTACGAGCGCAGGTTGCAGCGGAATCTCGCGCCCGAGCGCATCCCGCACCACATCGGCGTCATGGTGGACGGCAACCGTCGCTGGGCGAAGCTCGCGGGCGCGCCCACGAGCCACGGGCACCAGGCGGGCGCCGACAAGATCCACGAGTTCCTCGGCTGGTGCGAGGAACTCGGCGTCGACGTCGTGACGCTCTACATGCTGTCCACGGACAACATGGGCCGGCCCCAGGAGGAGATCGACCAGCTCCTCGACATCATCGCCAACACCCTGGACAGGCTGGGCGAGAGCAACCGGGTGCGGGTCCAGCCCGTGGGCGCCCTCGACCTGCTGCCGCGGGACCTGAGCAAGAAGCTCACCAGCCTCGCGGCGTCCACGGAGAAAATCGACGGGCTCCACGTCAACGTGGCAGTGGGCTACGGGGGGCGGCGGGAGATCGTCGACGCCGTCAAGGAACTGATGCGCGACGCCGCGGGGAAGGGCATGTCGCTCGAGACCCTGGCCGAGGAACTGACGGACCGGCACATCTCGTCCTTCCTCTACACCCGCGGCCAGCAGGACCCAGACCTGGTCATCCGGACCTCCGGCGAGCAGCGGCTGTCCGGTTTCCTCATGTGGCAGAGCGCGTACAGCGAGTTCTATTTCTGCGAGGCCCTGTGGCCCGATTTCAGGCGCGTCGACTTCCTGCGGGCCCTCCGCGACTTCGGCCGCAGGCAGCGGCGGTTCGGGTCCTGAGAGTTCACCAGTTCGTAACAATAACGCCGGGAAAAAGGACTGCGTCGCGCCCCACGACGGCGTAGGGTCGATCCATCGACGGGAGTCCGAATCCGTCGATGGAAGGCCGCTGATGACGCCGACGGTGCTGACAGGCATCTCATACGAGTCGGGGAGGCCGCGCCCGGCCTCCAGGCCGGAGCGATCCACCCCAACCCTACGAATTCGGGGTGTGCTCACCCCGGAGCGGAGTCCACGTGGCTACAACGAACACCTCCCGGCAGGACGCCACCACCGGTACCCCCGACGCAGCTGGTGCCGCGTCGGCTGAGGACCACGACGCAGCGGCGGCCCGCCGCAGCTACGTCATCGACACCTCGGTGCTGTTGTCCGATCCCCGCGCCATCCTGCGTTTCGCGGAACACGAAGTGGTCCTTCCCGTCGTCGTCATCTCCGAACTCGAGGGCAAGCGCCACGACCCGGAGCTCGGCTACTTCGCGCGGAAGGCACTCCGGCTGCTGGACGACCTCAGGGTCGAGAACGGTGGACTCGACAGGGCCGTTCCCCTCGGGGACGAGGGCGGGTCGCTGCGTGTCGAGCTGAACCACGTGTCGCCCGAGGTGCTCCCCGTGGGGTTCCGGAGCGGAGACAACGACTCCCGGATCCTTGCGGTCGCCAAGAACCTCGCCGTCGAGGGATGCGACGTCACGGTCGTCTCGAAGGACCTGCCGATGCGCGTGAAGGCTTCCGCGATGGGCCTGCAGGCCGACGAGTACCGCAACGAGTTCGTCAAGGACTCGGGCTGGACGGGAGTGGCGGAGCTCGATGCCACGACCGAGGAGGTCAACGCCCTGTACGACCACCAGGCGGTCTTCTCCCCGGCCGGGGCGGAGCAGCCCGTCAACACGGGCGTCATTCTGCTCTCCCCGCGGGGGTCGGCGCTGGGCCGGGTCGGCGCCGACAAGCAGATCCGGCTGGTGCGCGGCGACCGCGATGTCTTCGGACTGCACGGGCGTTCGGCGGAGCAGCGGCTCGCGATCGACCTCCTCATGGACCCCGACGTGGGGATCGTGTCCCTCGGCGGGCGGGCGGGAACCGGCAAGTCGGCCCTGGCACTGTGCGCCGGCCTCGAGGCGGTCCTCGAGCGGCGTGAGCACCGCAAGGTCGTCGTCTTCCGCCCCCTCTACGCCGTGGGCGGCCAGGAACTCGGCTACCTGCCCGGGGGCGAGAACGAGAAGATGAACCCGTGGGCCCAGGCGGTCTTCGACACGCTCGGAGCCCTCGTGTCGCAGGAAGTCATGGAGGAGGTCATGGACCGCGGCATGCTGGAGGTACTGCCGCTCACCCATATCCGCGGGCGCAGCCTGCACGACTCCTTCGTGATCGTCGACGAAGCGCAGTCCCTCGAGAAGAACGTGCTCCTGACCGTCATGAGCCGCATCGGGCAGAACTCCAGGATCGTCCTCACGCACGACGTCGCCCAGCGGGACAACCTGCGCGTGGGGCGCCACGACGGCATCGCGGCCGTGGTCGAGATCCTGAAGGGGCACCCCCTCTTCGGCCACGTCACGCTGACCCGCTCGGAGCGCTCGCCCATAGCGGCCCTCGTCACGGAGTTGCTGGAGGGGACGGAGCTGTAGGAGGCGTCGGAGGCCCCGCTCCGGCGGGGCCTCCGGCTGGTGCCCGGAAGGGTCAGCCGACGACCCAGGGCACGTGCCTGCTGACGTCGCTCAGTTCCGGAGGAGCAGCCCGGAAGTAGTCATCGGTGAGGTACTCGTCCACGCCGAGGATGGAGAGGTCGTGCCCGGCACCACGTGACGGGCCGTCGAGGGCCGTCGTCGACACGCACACCGCCGTGCCCGCATCGATGACCACGCGGGTCCGTCCGTCGCACACCAGCGGCCGGCCCGGCGCGGTGGGTGTATAGGACGCGTTGGGGCGGACGGTGGCGGCGAGGACGGGCCTGCCGGCGAACGTCTCCTCTGCGAGGTCCTCCACCTCGACGCGGTTCGCGCCGGGGAACACCATCGCGACCGGCGCATTGCCGGCGAGTTCCACGGGATCGAGCATCGAGGACCAGCGCGGGTCGCCGAAGGCAGCCTCGCCGTAGGCCGCTTCGGGCCGCCGCCGGACGAGGCCGGCGTGGTCGTACACGGGAGTCACGAGCCGCGGGGGGAGGAGCCACGACTTCCGCGTCGCGCTCACGTACAGCGTGTCGCGGGAGGCCTCGGTGCCCGTCGTCGAGTGGAGCAGCGAGCCGTCCGCCGCCTCCACGCGCAACGCCGCGGGCCTGCGCAGCCATGCCTTGAGGGGTGGCGGCGTGTCGATGCCCTGGCCCGACGGCGCACGCCAGGTGATGGTGAACCGCAGGGTCTCCCAGCGCCAGGGGGAGGACCGGCAGAGGGAGCGGAATGTCTCCTCGGAACCGGTACCGGGACTGTTCTGGGCCGCCATTTCCACAGTGTAGCCGGACCCCTGTCGCGGCATCACGCGCCTCGCGTACCGTGGGGCGCGTGATCCCCGTCCTCGCCGGATACCGGGGCGACGAGCCCTTCGCCTTCGTCCTCCTCGCCGTCGCGCTGGCCGCTTTCGTCGTGGTCGGCGTGCGGCTGGGCCTGGTGGACTGGCGGACGCACCGGCTGCCGGACAGCATCATCCTCCCGTCCTACCCCGCCGCCATCCTCCTGCTCGGTGCCGCGGCCGGTGCTGCGGGGGAGTGGTATCGCATCGGAGGGATGCTCGCCGGGGGTGCACTCCTGGGCGCGGGCTTCGCGGCGCTGCACCTGCTGCATCGGCGCGGACTGGGCTTCGGCGACGTCAAGCTCGCCGGCTTGCTCGGCCTCTACCTCGGCTTCGCGGGGTGGCCGGAGGTGTGGTGGGGGCCTTTCCTCGCCGTCGTGCTGGGTGGCCTCTGGAGCCTGGTGCTCGTCGCCGCACGGCGGGCGACACTCCGCTCCTCGGTGGCGTTCGGGCCCTTCCTCATCGCCGGAGCCGCGCTGGCCCTTGCTGTACTAGGGTGAAAAGCATGCCTACCCCGGAGTTCGTCGTCGCCCTGCGCCGCAAGATCGGCCACGATCCGCTCTGGCTGCCCGGCGTCGGGGGTGTGGTGTTCAACGACGAGGGGCACGTGCTCCTCGGGCAGCGCTCGGACAACGGCCGATGGACCATCATCACCGGAATGGTCGATCCCGGCGAGGAACCCGCCGAGGCACTGCGGCGGGAGGTCCTGGAGGAGACCGGCGTCATCGTCGAGGTCGAGTACCTGCTCGACACGTCGGTCGTGGGCCCGATCACCTATCCGAACGGTGACGTGTGCACCTTCCTCACCCTCGACTTCCGCTGCCGCTGGATCAGCGGGACCGCTCGCGTGAACGACGACGAGTCCCTCGACGTCCGCTGGTTCCCGCTGGACGACCTCCCGGAGCTCAACGCGCGGCACCTCCGGCTGGTGCAGGGCGCGGGCGGCTTCGACGGCGTCACCCGCTTCGTCAGCTGACCGCGCCTTCTCCCTGACCGCCCCGTCCTCCGACGGCCGGCGCCGCGGCGCGCTCGCGCTCCAGCCGGAGCGCTTCCTCGCCGCCGATCGCCTCGCCGCGCGCCACCATCCCGGCCGTATCGGACAGCGGGATCTCCCGCAGCAGGAACGCGAGGATCAGGGCGAGAACGAGGAACGGCACCAGGTACAGGAAGACCGGTGCGAGCGACTCGGCATAATCGCTCACGACGGCGTCGCGCACCTGGTCCGGCAGGGCGTTCAGGGCGGCCGGATCGAGCCTGGACGTCGCCTGCCCCGCCGCTTCCGGGCTGGCGCCGAAGGAGGCGAACGTCGCGTTCAGCCGTTCCGAGAGGCGGCTCGTGAAGATCGCGCCGAAGACGGCGACGCCGAGGGACGCGCCCACCTCGCGGAAGTAGTTGTTGGTGCTGGTCGCGACGCCCACCATGGTCGGGGCCACCGAGTTCTGCACCACGAGCACGATGACCTGCATGATGAGTCCGAGGCCCGCACCGAAGAAGAAGAGCATGGTGCAGATGACCCAGATGGGGGTGGTCGCGGTCAGGGTGGACATCCAGAGCAGTGTCGCGAGCGTCAGCGAGACGCCGATGATCGGGTACTTGCGGTACCGGCCCGAGCGGGAGATGGCGATGCCGGAGAAGATCGAGGTGCCCATGAGGCCCACGATCATCGGGACGAGGAGCAGGCCGGACACCGCGGCCGAGGTGCCCGATGCCATCTGCAGGAAGGTGGGCATGAAGGCCAGCGCGGCGAACATGCCGAGTCCCAGCGTCAGGCCGATGCCGGTGCTGGTGACGAAGGTCCGGTTGCGGAAGAGCCCGAGCGGAATGATGGGATCCTCCGCGCGTCGTTCCACCAGGACGAAGGTGATGCCGGCGAGGACCATGCCCGCTCCGAAGGTCCAGGTGAGCGGGGAGGTCCAACCCTCGGCCGCGTCGCCACCGAAGTCGGTGAAGAAGATCAGGCAGGTCGTGGCGATGGACAGCAGCACGACGCCGGGGATGTCGATGCGCCGGGTGGCCTTCCTGGAGGGGAGGCGCAGGGTGAACCACGCAATGGTGAAGGCCGCGATGCCGACCGGGATGTTGATGTAGAAGGCCCAGTTCCAGGTCAGGTGGTCCACGAAGTAGCCGCCGAGGAGGGGGCCGGCGACGGCGCTGAGGCCGAAGATGCCGCCGAGGGGGCCCATGTACTTGCCGCGTTCGTTGGCGGGCACGATGTCGGCGATGATCGCCTGGGACAGGATCATCAGGCCGCCACCGCCCAGGCCCTGGATGGCACGGAAGACCACGAAGGCCCAGAAGTCGGTGGCGAAGGCGCACCCGATGGAGGCGACCGTGAAGAGCGCGATGGCGAAGAGGAACAGGTTCCGGCGCCCGAGGACGTCGCCGAACTTGCCGTAGATCGGCATCACGATCGTCGTGGCGAGCAGGTACGCCGTCGTGATCCAGGTCTGGTGCTCGACGCCGCCGAGCTGGCCCACGATGGTGGGCATCGCCGTGGAGACGATCGTCTGGTCGAGGCTGGAGAGCAGCATTCCGGCGATGAGCGCCGAGAAGATGATCCAGATGCGCCGCTGGGTCAGGAGGAGCGGGCCGTCCGGCGCCGTCTGTGTGCTCATGCTGGTTCCTGGTTCTGGGAGGGTCGGTCGGCGAGGACCTCGGGAGCGGAGGAGATGAAGAGGGAGTGCAGGGCGTCCAGGTTGCGGCGGAAGACCTGTGCGTAGCTCAGGTCGTTGCCCTCGGCGAAGAACTCGTCCAGTGACCGGCGGAAGAGCTCTCCGAAGACGTGGACGGCGACGCGGGCGGTGGGATGCCCCGCGGGCAGGCCTTCCCGCGTGGTGATGAGTTCGGTCAGGAGCTGGGACTTCGACTCGGCCTTCGCGAACATCCGGGCCAGGAGCTGCGGCTCCCGGTGGAGGACGGCGGACATCGTCTCGTACTCCTCACGGGAGATGCCGATCCTGCTGCCGAACTCGGCGAACAGGGTGGCGAGCGCGTCGATGAGGGGGCGGGGCGGATCTCCCCGGCCTGATGCGACGAAGTCGGAGAGCAGCTGCTCCGGGAGTCCCTCGTCGGAGGAGCCGAGGACGGCGTCCTCCTTCGAGGGGAAGTAGTTGAAGAACGTCCGGCGGGAGATGCCGACCTCGTCGCACAGCTGCTCGACCGTGAATCCGCTGAGACCGTGGTCGAGCGTCAGCCGCCGGGCGGTGGTGACGAGGGAGGCTCGAGTCTGTCGGCGCTTGCGCTCCCGCAGCCCGAGATCGCCGTTTGTTGCACTTGTGGTCACGAAGTACATATTTGCACTAGTGATCTAATGGTGCAAATTTACTGCCGGTAGGCATAAAAGGAGGGCGCACCACGTGGTGCGCCCTCCCCGAACCGGTGTCCGCTGCGGTCAGGCCTGCGGCGGCCGGGTCATCGACAGCACGTCGAGGGCCGAGTCCAGCTGCTCCTCGGTGAGCTCGCCGCGCTCCACGAAGCCGAGTGCGACAACGGCTTCGCGGACGGTGAGGCCCTCGGCGACGGCCTTCTTCGCGATCTTGGCCGCGTTCTCGTAGCCGATGTACTTGTTCAGCGGCGTCACGATCGAGGGGGAGGCCTCCGCCAGGAAGCGCGCACGCTCGACATTGGCGGTGATCCCGTCGATCATGCGGTCGGCCGAGACCCGCGTCGAGTTGCTGAGCAGGCGGATGGACTCGAGCACGTTGCGGGCGATCACGGGGATGCCGACGTTCAGCTCGAAGGCACCGTTCGTCCCCGACCAGGCCACCGTGGCGTCGTTGCCGACCACCTGGGCGCAGACCATGAGAACGGCCTCGGCGATGACGGGGTTGACCTTGCCGGGCATGATCGACGAGCCGGGCTGCAGGTCGGGGAGCGCGATCTCGCCCAGGCCGGTATTGGGGCCGGATCCGAGCCAGCGGAGGTCGTTGTGGATCTTGGTGAGGGAGACGGCGATGGTGCGCAGCATGCCCGAGACCTCGACGAGGGCGTCGCGGTTGGCCTGGGCCTCGAAGTGGTCGCGTGCCTCGGTGAGGGGGAGCCCGGTGTCCTCGGCGAGGAGCTCGATGACGCGTGCCGAGAAGCCGGCCGGGGTGTTGATGCCGGTGCCGACGGCCGTGCCGCCCAGGGGCACCTCCGCGACCCGGGGCAGCGACGCCTCGATGCGTTCGATGCCGTAGCGGACCTGCGCCGCGTAGCCGCCGAACTCCTGGCCGAGCGTGACCGGCGTGGCGTCCATGAGGTGCGTGCGGCCGGACTTCACGACGGTGCTGAATTCCTCCGCCTTGCGCTCCAGCGCCTCCGCGAGGTGTGCCAAGGCGGGGATGAGGTCCTTGACGAGTGCGGACGTCGCCGCAACATGGACGGACGTCGGGAAGACGTCGTTGGACGACTGCGACGCATTCACGTGGTCGTTGGGGTGGACCGAGGTCGAGCTGCCGGCGGCCTCGAGCGCCCGGCTGGCAAGGGTCGCGATGACCTCATTGGCGTTCATGTTCGAGGACGTCCCCGAACCGGTCTGGTAGATGTCCACGGGGAAGTCGCCGTCGTACCGGCCCGAGGCGACGTCCTCGGCTGCCGCCTCGATGGCCCGCGCACGCTCTTCGTCGAGCACGCCCAGTTCGGCGTTGGCCGTCGCGGCGGCCTTCTTGATGCGGGCGAGCGCCTCGATGTGCGCGCGCTCGAGGGTGGTGCCGGAGATCGGGAAGTTCTCGACGGCGCGCTGCGTCTGGGCCCGGTACAGGGCGTTGACCGGGACGCGTACCTCGCCCATGGTGTCGTGTTCGATGCGGTACTCCGCATCCTCCGTGCCCGGCGTCGCGCCGGTCGTGGAGCTGGATTCAGGGCTGGCTGCAGGCGTTGGAGTCATGCGGCAATTCTCACCGCTGGCGCTACAGTGCGCCAAATCCTGACACGAGCACGGCCTTGCCCTCGTCCAGGCGGTAGGAGACGCCGATGACGGCGACGGACCCGTTCTCCACGGCCTCTGCGATCACCCGCGAGCTGTCGACGAGCCGCCCCGCGGTCTGCTTCGTGTGCTCGATGACCGTCGCGTTGATGTCGGTGACGCCGGCCCTGCGCGCCGTGAGGACCGACGGCGTGATGCGCTCCACCAGGTCACGGATGAACCCGACGGGCATCTCCCCGGTCTCGACGGCGTCGACGGTCGCGGTGACAGCCCCGCAGCTGTCGTGTCCGAGGATCACGATCAGCGGTACGCCCAGGACGCTGACGCTGTACTCGAGCGAGCCGAGGACGGCGTCGTCGATCACCTGGCCGGCGGTCCGCACCACGAAGACGTCGCCGAGGCCGAGATCGAAGATGATCTCCGCCGCCAGGCGCGAATCCGAGCAGCCGAAGATGACGGCGAACGGGTTCTGGTTGTTCACGAGCGCGGTCCGGCGGGATGCGTCCTGGTTCGGATGCGAGACGTCCGAGGCGACGAACCGGGCGTTGCCGTCCTGGAGTCGACGCCATGCTGCGGCCGGGGTCAGTTGCTGTGTCACGCCGACCACTGTACTGGGCGCGGCCGTCCTCAGCCGTCCGTGTCGGAAGATGACAGGCGCTCGGCCTCCTCGGCGGCATTCTGCCGTACGTCCTCGATGACGGCTGCACCCATGGTGTCGAACTCCTTGAGGGACGCCTCCCCGTTCAGGATGACGGTCGCGCCGTCGACGTCGGACGTCAGCACCGTGTCGCCGTTCGGCGCGTCCAGGAGTTCCCACTCCAGGCCGCCGATGGTCCGGGTGCCGGACACCTGCGCATCGCCGACCCGCTGGGCCACCCAGGTGGGGTTGGCGTCGTCGGTCTGGGTGAGCTGGATGAAGCCGCTGTCCGAGGTGAGGAACCCCGCCTCCCAGAAATCCACGCTGTCGCTGCGGCCGGTGACCCAGCGGGCGTAGTTGGAGGACCAGCCCTCGGGAAGGCCCGGAGACGCCGGAAGGTAGCCCGCATCGCCAGCAGCCTGGCGTGCCACGGTCTCGACGTCGATGTCGCGCTTGTACGTCTCGGCCGTGTAGGTGGGGTTCAGGAAGTAGACGGGCAGGACGACGGCGATGGTCGCCCCGGTGGCGATCAGCATTCCGCGCGCGGTCGAGCTGGCACGTTTCGCCTGGCTCGGCGTGAGCGTGATGGGAGGCGCGTCGTCGTACAGGTCGTCGTCCCGGGCGGTGTCGGGACGGGGGCTCCCGGCCGGCCGCTCGACGGCTCGTCCGCCGGCATGCTGTACGCCGGAGCCTGCCTCGGTTCCCGGGGTCGCCCGCTCATCGCCTGAATCGCTCACCCTCCCATTTTCGCTGATGCCGGCCGCGCCACCTAACCGGAAGGGGCTTCATCGGCGGTCACGTATGCAGCATCACAGGGACGACGGCGCCCGGCCCGCCTATGATGACAGCACGGACAGGTACGCCCGCGCAGTGCCTGAACACCTTCGACGATGAGGATAGACGTGTCCCAGAACGCCAAGAATGCCCAGTACTCGACACTGTCACCGGCTCTGGCCGTCGGGGATGACGAGCCGGACCGGAACCTCGCGCTGGAGCTGGTCCGCGTCACGGAGGCCGCGGCCATCGCCGGCGGCCACTGGGTCGGCTTCGGCGACAAGAACCTGGCCGACGGTGCCGCCGTCGACGCCATGCGCTCCCTGCTGCAGACCGTCCACTTCAACGGCGTCGTGGTGATCGGCGAGGGTGAGAAGGACGAGGCGCCCATGCTGTTCAACGGTGAGCGTGTGGGAGACGGCAGCGGACCCGAGTGCGACGTCGCCGTCGACCCGATCGACGGGACGCGCCTGACCGCGCTGGGCATCAACAACGCGCTCGCCGTCCTCGCGGTCGCCGAGCGCGGCTCGATGTTCGACCCGTCCGCCGTGTTCTACATGGAGAAGCTCGTGACCGGGCCGGAGGCCGCCGACATGGTGGACCTGCGCCTGCCCGTCAAGCAGAACCTGCACCTCATCGCGAAGGCGAACAACAAGAAGGTCAGCCAGCTCAACGTCATGATCCTGGACCGCGACCGGCACAAGCCGCTCGTGGAGGAGATCCGCGCGGCCGGTGCGCGCACCAAGTTCATCATGGACGGCGACGTCGCCGGTGCCATCGCGGCGGCCCGCGAGGGTACCGACGTCGACGCGCTCATGGGCATCGGCGGAACCCCCGAGGGCATCGTCGCGGCATGCGCCATCAAGTCCCTGGGCGGCGTCATCCAGGGCCGGCTGTGGCCCACGAGCGACGAGGAGAAGCAGAAGGCCCTCGACGCAGGCCACGACCTGGACCGCGTGCTCTCGACCAACGACCTCGTGACGAGCGACAACTGCTACTTCGCGGCGACCGGCATCACCGACGGCGACCTGCTCCGCGGCGTCCGCTACAGCAAGGACAAGGTCCTCACCCAGTCCATGGTCATGCGTTCCAAGTCCGGCACCATCCGCGTGGTCGACGGCGAGCACCAGGCCCACAAGTGGGAGACCTACGCCCGCATCAAGGATTAGGAGCACGGCGGGCGCGCCGCTCGGCAACGGACAGGCGGTGCGCCCCTATAGGCTGGTCGAATGACCCTTTCCGTATCGCCCTGCTTCGACCGTGCCCTGTGGGACACCACCGTCAACCAGCTGGGAGGCCACCCCCAGCAGCTGTGGGGATGGGGCGAGACGAAGGCGGCGCACGGCTGGAGCGCCGACCGCGTGATCGTCGCCGAGGACGGCGTCGTCGTCGGCGCGGCGCAGATCGTCTGCAGGTCCCTGCCGCTTCCGCTACGGAACCTGGCCTACATCCCCCGTGGTCCCCAGACCGCCCCGGGACGCGAGGTCGAGGTCCTCGAGGCCGTCGCAGGCTACGTCCGCGCCGCGCACCGCTCGGTCGCACTGTCCATCGAACCGGACTGGGACGCCGCAAGCGATGCGGTCCGTGCGCTGCCTGCCGCCGGCTGGAAGGTGAGCACGAACACCATCCTCATCGGACGGACGCTCATCCTCGACCTGAGCCGGTCGGAGGACGAGCTGCTGGCCGACATGACCAAGAAGCACCGCCAGTACATCCGGAAGTCCGGGCGGGAGGGCCTCGAGATCCGGCGGGTCGTCCGGAGCGAGATCGGCGCGTGCCTCGACGTCTACCGGCTGACGGCCGAGCGTGCCGGGTTCGGCATCCACGAGGACTCCTACTACCTGGACATCTTCGACAACCTCGGTGACGCCTCACCCGTGTATGCGGCGTTCTCCGGGGACGACGTCGTCGCCTTCCTGTGGCTGTCGGTGACGGACACCACGTCCTTCGAGCTCTATGGCGGCATGACGGAGGAGGGCGAGCGCCTGCGCGCGAACTACGCCCTCAAGTGGTTCGCGATCTCCGAGATGAAGGCGCGCGGCGTGGTGCGCTACGACTTCAACGGGCTGCTCAACGACGGGGTCTCCAAGTTCAAGATGGGCTGGGCGAAACACGAGGACCAGCTCGCAGGCACCTGGGACCTGCCGCTCTCGCCGTTCTACCCGCTGTTCAGCCGCGCGCTGCCGCTCGCCAAGCGCAGCATGCAGGTGGCGCGCAGGCAGGCCGGGCGGGTCCTCGGCGTGGTGCGGCAGGCGCGGGCGAGTCGCTCCTAGAGCGCCGGTGCCTAGCCTTGGGGCGGCCCGTTCCTGGAGCGCCGGCGCCTGGTCCTTCGGGGCGAGTCGCTCCTAGAGCGCCGGTGCCTCGCCGCCGGTCGTGACGGCGAACGCCAGTACCGGGCCGTCCGTCGCGCCGTGGCTGTCCGCCGCGGGACGCACGACGAGCGGCGCCTCGGAGGCGGCGACGAAGGCGCTGCCGCCGCGGGGAACCTCGAGGGTCGAGTTGGGGGTGTCGAGCAGGATCGACCCGCTGATCGCGATGACCAGCACGGGACCGTTCTGCAGCACGGGGACGTGCGCCGGGGTGAGGCTCTCGCCGGCGGGCAGCGGACTGTCTCCGTGGCCGTTGTCCGCGCCGTCCGCGGGTTCGCCACGCGGTCCCGCCGCAGGGTCGCCCAGTTCGATCCGCTGGAGCTGGAACTCCTCGAACGGCGGGCGGTACAGCTCCTGGTCGAGGAGCGTGTACTCGGGCGCGAGCGCGGGCGGTGCGATGGGCTCGAAGACCACGGTGGAGAGCAGTTCGGCAGTGTCGACGTGCTTGGGCGTGAGGCCGCCGCGCAACACGTTGTCCGACGAGGCCATGACCTCGATCCCCAGGCCCTGCAGGTAGGCGTGGATGTTCCCGGCGGGCAGGTAGAGGGCCTCCCCGGGCCGGAGCGAGACGCGGTTGAGCAGCAGCGCGACGAGCACCCCCGGGTCGCCCGGGTACTGCGCGGACAGCTCGGAGAGGGTCGCGAGATCGGCGGCCACGGCGTCCGCCTCCTCTGCGCCGGTGGCCTGGGCCGGGCCCGCCGCGCCGGCGACGGCGGCCACCACGGCGTCGACGACCTCAGGCGCCGCCTCGAGCAGCAGGGTGAAGGCCGACCGCAGCGCCGAATCCGCGCCGGACGACAGCTGGGCGGCGACGGAGTCGAGGAGTTCGTGTGTCCAGGAGCCGGGTTCGACGGCGGACGCGAGGGCCGTGAAGGTACGCAGAGCCTCGGGCAGGGGCCGGAATCCGCACAGCGCCTCGAACGGGGTGAGTGCGTAGATCATCTCGGGCTTGTGGTTCCGGTCCCGGTAGTTGCGGTGCGGTGCGTCCCGCGGAACACCGGAAGCCTCCTCGGCGTCGTACCCGGCGGCGGCCTGTTCCAGGCTCGGATGCACCTGGAGGGACAGGGCCGAGTCCGCGGCGAGGACCTTGAGGAGGAAGGGGAGGCGGCCGTCGAAGCGCTCTGCCGTCGCCTCGCCGAGGAGCCCCTCAGGGTCCTCGGCGATCAGGTCCGCGAGGCTGCGCCGGGTACCGTCCGGCCGAACGGCCTGCGAGGGCGAGTCGGGGTGGGCGCCGACCCACAGTTCGGCCTCGGGTCCGCCGGACGGCTCCCGGCCGAGCAGGTCCGCGATCGCGCGTACCGAGCCCCACGCGTAGGGGCGGAGGGTGCTGTCCAGGAGGTACATCGGCGGATCCTTCGGCTGGGTGGTCGTCGGGCGTGCGGTCAGGACCGGGTCAGGCGGGGGAGCACTCGCCGTTGTTCGACAGTAGTTCGCCGAGGGTGGCGTCGTCACCGATGGTGGCGAGTTCCTGCAGGTATTCCTCCGTGATGCCGTCGTCGGCGGTCTGTGCCGGCAGTTCCTCAACGAGCGCCGCGCGGTCCAGCTGCAGGGGGGCCGCTGCGCCCGGCTCTGCCGCACCCTGCGCGAGCGTCTGCTGCACCCGACTGTGGATGCGGTCGAAGTCGGGGTAGGTCACGAAGTTCTCCGCAGGCGTGCCGAAGTCCGGGGGGCCGATGGTCAGGCGGCGGGTCTCCTGGCCCTTCGCCTTCAGCGCCAGGTCCACGAAGCTCGCCAGCTGGTCCTGGGGGATGTCCGTCTCGACGATCCGGGTGCCGGCAGCCGCGATCGACTGGAACCGGGTCAGCACGGTGGCGGGATCGAGCTGGGCGATCATGGCCTGCTGGACGCACTGCTGGCGGGAGATGCGGTCATAGTCCGTCACGAACTCGCGCGACCTCGCGTACCAGAGCGCGTGGTAGCCATCGAGCGTCTGGACGCCCGGCTTGATCCACCCGTCGGGCGGATAGTGGCGGATGGGATCCGACCCGGGGATCTCGCCGGCCGTGATCGGGACCCAGCCGCCCGCGTTGATCCTGATGCCGCCCATGGCGTCCACCAGCTGCTCGAAGCCGTTCATGTCGACGAGGAGGTAGGCCTGGACCTCGATCCCGAGGACGCCGCTCGCGGCGTCCATCATCGCTTCTGCACCCGGATCCGCAGCGCCCGGGTACAGGTCGGCGTAGTTCTGGGCCACGTCGGTGTACAGGCTATTGATGATGCAGGGGTCCCCGCAGTTGTACCCGTCGGGATAGGCCTCCCAGAGTGGGGAGTCGTCGGAGAACTGCGCGTTCTGGAAGTTGCGCGGGATGCTGAAGGTCACTGTCGAGCCCGTCTCGGCATCGACGCTGATGACGGAGATGCTGTCGGGCCGGCGACCCGTGCGGTCCTCGCCGGCGTCACCTCCCATGAGCAGGAAGTTGTACCGACCGTCCACGGGATCGAACGCCGGACCGGTCTGGAAGATCGACCCCACGGTCGATCGGCCGACCCCGAGCACGTAGGCGCCGTAGGCCAGGGATCCGCTGGTGAGCGCCATGAGCAGGGCCAGGGCGCCGGCGACGAGTGGACGCACGCCGCGGTCGAGCAGGGGCATCCTGATGAGGCGCAGGGTGTTGATGAACAGCAGGGCCCAGGCCAGGGCCATGCCCAGCAGCGCAGCGATCAGTACGAGGGACCACCAGCGGTGGGTGACGACGCCAACGACGAGGCTGCGGTTGGTCAGGGCGAGAACCAGTCCGAGGAGGACGAGCGCCCAGCAGGTGAAGGTGGTCCTCAGCGCCCGGCGGCCCAGCCGGCGGTCCCCGGCCACGACCTGCGCGGACCCCGGGAGGACGAGCGTCAGAGCCAGGAGGACGAAGGCGCGCTTCGTGCGGACCGCGGGCGATGCGGCCTCCGGGTACCTCACGGGATTGGTGAGGCCGGTCGTGCCCTCGCCACCCGTGTCCTGCACGCGCGTGCCGGTCATCATGCGTTCTCGGCCGTCGACGCCGCGATGCGGTGCCGAAGGGCCGCGCCCTTGTTCTCCGCGGTCTCCCGGAGCGCGTCCGCGAACTCGACGAGCTGCCCGCGCAGCACCTTCGACCGCTCGTCCGTACCGGCCGCGAGTATCCGGACGGCGAGGAGGCCGGCGTTGCGGGCCCCACCGATCGACACCGTCGCCACGGGAACGCCTGCCGGCATCTGCACGATCGACAACAGGGAATCCATGCCGTCGAGGTAGCGCAGGGGGACCGGCACGCCGATCACGGGAAGCGGAGTCACGGAGGCGAGCATGCCGGGAAGGTGCGCTGCTCCGCCGGCACCGGCGATGATGACGCGCAGGCCCCGCTCATGCGCGGTCCGGCCGTACTCGATCATGGCGGTGGGCATGCGGTGCGCGGAGACGACGTCGGCCTCGTAGGGGATGGAGAACTCGGCCAGCGCCGCCGCTGCAGCCTCCATGACGGGCCAGTCCGAATCGGAGCCCATCACAAGGCCTACCTGCGCGTTCGTCACTGCATTCCTCCGGTTGATCCTTGGTAATCCTTGGTAATCCTGTGTAATCCGGGCGAACCCCGTCCGTCGATCCGGGCCTGTCGATCCCGGCCCTCGGTCCTGGCGGGGTTGTCAGGCGCCGTCGCGGAGTATCGCGGCAACCCTCGTGGCCCTGGCCCGGACGGCCTCGAGCGGTTCCTCCGGGGCCGCCAGCGCGTTGACGTGTCCGATCTTCCGGCCGGGACGTACGTCCTTGCCGTAGAAGTGCACTTTAGCCGATGGTCCTGAGGACAAGGCCGACTGGTACGCCGCGTAGATGTCGGTGTTCGGTCCGCCGAGAATGTTCTTCATCACGGTGTGCCGGCCCACGGGGTCCGTCGCTCCGAGCGGCAGGTCGAGGACCGCGCGCAGGTGCTGCTCGAACTGGCCGGTCACGGCGCCGTCCATGGTCCAGTGGCCCGAGTTGTGCGGACGCATGGCGAGTTCGTTGACGAGGTACCCGGCGCCGAGGCCGGGCGTCTCGAACAGTTCGACGGCCATGACACCTGTGACATCGAGGCTCTCGGCGAGGCGGAGCGCGGCTGCGGTGACGGCTGCGGCGACGTCGTCGGGCAGATCCGGTGCGGGCGCGATCACCTCGTCGCAGACGCTGTTCACCTGGATCGACTCGACGACCGGCCACGTGACGGCTTCGCCGGACGGGCGGCGCGCCACCAGCACGGAGAGCTCCCGGCTGAACGGGACGAACTGCTCCACCAGCAACTCTCCGCCGGTGAACCAGGACGCCGCGGCCGCGAGCCCGTCGGCGTCGCGCAGAACGAGGACTCCCTTGCCGTCGTACCCGCCGCGCGGCGTCTTCAGGACCACGGGCCACCCCGTCTCCGCCGCGAAGGCCTCGACGTCGGAGGTGTTGCTCACGGCCCTCCACCGGGGATTCGGCAGGCCCAGCTCCTCCACGGCCCGTCGCATCACCAGCTTGTCCTGGGCATGGCGGAGCGCGGCCGGCGACGGGTGGATCGCGACGCCCTCGCGGGCGAGCTCGTCGAGGAGTTCACCCGGTACGTGCTCATGGTCGAAGGTCACGACATCGACCCCGGCGGTGAAGGCCCGCAGGGTCTCGGGGTCGCGGTAGTCGCCGACGCTCGAGTGGGCTACGGCAGCCACTGCGGACACGTCGGGTCCCTCCGCGAGGACATGGAGCGTGAGCCCGAGTTCGACTGCGGGACCGGCCATCATGCGCGCGAGTTGGCCGCCGCCGACCACGCCTATCACTGGAAAAGTCACCATCACAGGGTACCCACCGAGCCGGCCGCTCCCGGCATCGCTCCCGGCCCGCACATCCTCCGGGCAGCCGCGCGCGGGTCCGCTACCACGGATTCCCGGCGGACTCTCAGGCCGCCGGAGTCCGTTCGGCAACCCTGCGGCGGCACCCACACCGTAAAATAGGACGAAACACGCCAAGCAAAGGTCAGCCGGGGTGGCTCGCTCTGCTGGCCCCTGACGCGGCCGATCCTGCAATCGCCGGGGTTTCCGCCCCGGGATTCACGGCGTTCTCACCCAGACCGTGGAGGTTGTAGTGGCAGGACTCATGGATCGGATACGGGGTCTCGCGTCCCTTTTCTGGCGCGAAGTCGCGAAGTTCGGCGCCGTCGGTGGAGTGGCGTTCGTCATAGACAACGGCCTGTACTGGTACCTGATCCACGGTCCCATGAGCGGTAGCGAGGTGAAGGCCCGCTTCGTCTCCGCCGGCGTCGCGACGATCTTCGCCTGGGTGGCGAACCGCTACTGGACGTTCCGGCACCGGCGGCAGGCCAACGCCGCCCGCGAGCTCGTCATGTTCATCTTCATCAACGTGATCGGCATGGGCATCGCCGCCGGCTGCGTCTGGGTCGCCAAGTACGTCTTCGACGTCACGGAGCCGAGCCCCCTTTTCGTGGTCGGCATCTTCGGCACCGCGCTCGCCACCCTGGTGCGCTTCGTGGCCTACCGCTTCTGGGTGTTCAGCGCCGAGCTCGACGCCGAGCCCGAGTTCAGCCACGACCAGGAAATCATCCACCCGCACAGCACGAAGCCGGTCGACCACCCCGTCGAAGCGGGCGAGCCCGTCAGGCAGTTCCCAGCCGGCCCGTGACCCGTTCGCCGGCCAGCAGACGGTCGGTGACGGGGACGCCCTCCTCCACGAGGACGAGCGTGCCGTCCTGCTGCCACACGGCGAGGGCGGCAGCGAGCGCGCGCAAGAGGTCCGTTCCCGGTTCGAGGAGCACCGTGGGAGCATCACCGGAGTTGCCGGGGCCCCCGTCGGACGGCAGCGTCACGAGGCCTGCGAGATCTCCGGCCGCCAGGGGCCGGCCGGCGGTGTGGACGAGCGGTGCATCGCCGGCCTGGGCGGGCTCTCCGAGGTAGACGTCGCCGTGGGAACGGACGTCCGCCGCGAAGTCCACTGCACCCCGGGGCAGCGGACCGTCCCACCGGAGCGCGAGGGACCCGAGCGCCACGCAGACGAGCAGGCGGGGCGGAGCGACGTCGGCACCCTCGCGCGATGACAGCACGATGTCGGCCCCCTGCCGGTGTTCGGGGGAAGCCGGCGAGACCGGAGACGCAGATCCGGGGAGGACGTCCGGCAGAACAGTGATGGCGCCGACCTGCCAGCACGCGAAAGCGAGTGCCACGGACTTCCAGTGCACGGGAAGGTCGAACTCCACGACAGTTCCGCCGGTTGCGTCGAGTTCGTCCGCGAGGAGGTTCGAACTCTTGGCCACCCAGTTGTCGAACACGCGCCCCGACAGCTCGATCCGGCCGTCCCGGCCGTGCCAGACGAGGCGGGGCGAGGAGGGATGAACGGACCGCAGCTTCACCAGGATCTCTGCAGGTGTCTGTGGCATGATGGCCCTTCCGTTCCGGGTGACCGGGCTACGCGTATTCGCTGAGAAAAGCAGGTAGTCGAACGAGTAGTCAAATCGGCGTGGCGGCCGTGATTGTCTGCTTCCGAGTCTATAAGATTCCCTCCCCGCTTGACGGGCCGGACTTACACACGTGTAATTAGCTCATCGGATTTGTTCCAGCAGCGGGGCGCGAGGGTCGACCCATGCTGATGTTGGAACGGCAACACCGGGAAGGCTGACATGGGGCAGGCAGAACGCATCCAAGAACGACCAGACATCGCAGCGCAGGCCTCGGCCCGCTACGGCTCACGGGGCGTTCCTGCCGACTGGTTCCTCGACCCCGCAGATCCCCTGGCGGGGGAGCGGTACCGTGAAGAAACCCGCTCCGTGCTCGAGGACCAGGCAACGGCCTTCCTCGCTGCGCATGAGACGCTGACCTCGCTCCCCGGCGTCGAGGACCGCCCGAGCAGCCTGTTCGCCCTGCCCAGCCTGGAGCCGGAAACCTCAAGCATCCTGCCGGATGAGCTCGAGGACGCACGGCCGCACTCGGCCCCCACCGGGCAGCCGGCCTGGGTCGGTCTGCCGCTGGCGCCGGGCAACCCGGACGACGACGGCGAACTGTCCTGGCAGACCGACGCGCTGTGCGCGCAGACGGACCCCGAAGCGTTCTTCCCCGAGAAGGGCGGCTCGACCCGCGACGCCAAGAAGGTCTGCGGCGCCTGCATCGTGAAGTCCGAATGCCTCGAGTACGCGCTGGAGAACGACGAGCGCTTCGGTATCTGGGGTGGCCTCTCCGAGCGCGAGCGGCGCAGATTGCGGAAGCGAGCAGTCTGATTCAGCTCCACCTCCGCGTCACCGCCATCGTCGTAGCCCACAATGGCGCCCAGTACCTCCCGCGAACACTGGAAGCCCTCGAACGCCAGACCCGACCGGCCGACTTCTGCGTCGGCGTCGACAGTGGATCGACGGACGAGTCCGCCTCCATCCTCCAGCTCAACCTGCCGACCGGGAGCCCGGTCGTCGGAGCGCCGGCACGGGCCGGATTCGGCACTGCGGTGCGGACCGCTGTCGCCGAGATCCCTGCGCGCCGGACATCGGAGGACGGGAGCACCCAGCACTGGCTCTGGCTCCTCCATGACGATTCCGCGCCCGAGCCCGACGCACTCGCCGAGCTCCTCCTCGCCGTGGAGCGTGCGCCCTCGGTGACCGTCGCGGGAGCGAAGCAGGTGGCCTGGGACGACCCGCGCGAACTCGTCGACGTCGGTCTGTCCATCAGCAGGTGGGCCGAGCGCCTCACGCTCATCGATGTCGACGAGCACGACCAGGGTCAGTACGACGCCCGCAGCGACGTCTTCGCCGTCAACTCCGCGGGGATGCTCGTGCGCCGGGACGTGTGGGACGCCCTCGGCGGATTCGATCCCGCCTTCCACGGCGTGGGCGACGACGTCGACCTGTGCTGGCGGAACCGCCTCGCCGGCAACCGGGTGGTGGTGGTACCCCACGCCGTCCTGCGCCACGCGAGTTCGAGGCCGCATCCCGCATCCACTCCCCATGCCGCACGTGCCGCCGAGGTGTACCTTCGACTCAAGCATGCGGCCCCGTGGAACGTGCCCTTCCTGGCCGTCGGAGCCGTGCTCGGGGGCCTGGTCCGGTTCCTCCTCGGGCTCCTGGCGAAGGATCCTGGGCACGGCACGGGACAGCTGCTCGGGAGCCTCGGCGGTGTCTTCCGGCCACTCCATCTCCTGCGTTCCCGCCGCTCCGCCGCCCGCACCAGGACACTGCCCCGGTCGATCGTCCGGTCGCTGGTCACCTCCCGTCGTGACGTCTGGTCCCACCGCAGGTCGGTCCTCGACGCCTTCACCTCACGCGGGGGCTACAGCGGACCGGAGGGACTGCAGGCCACGGAGGAGTACATACCGTCGGGTGACAGCCACGATGACTTCGCCGCACTCACTGCTCCCGCCCGGCCGTGGGTCGGCTGGGGCGCCGTCGTCGCCGTCACCGTCCTTCTGGCCGCGGCCCTCGTGGGCCTGCACCGGCTGGTCGGAGCGTCGGCCCTCGCGGGCGGTGCGTTGCTGCCGGTGGCACAGACACCCGGTGCCGTCTGGGACAGCGCGACGACGTGGTGGACGGGCCTCGGCACAGGGTTCGGTGCCCACGGTTCCCCGTTCTCCTACGTCCTGTGGCTCCTCTCGCTGCTGGGACTGGGCTCGGCGAACACCGCCGTCGTCGCCACGATCGTCTGCGCCCTGCCGCTGGCAGGGCTCTCCGCGTGGTTCGCCTCCGCGGCCTTCACGCGCTCGCGCGGCCTGCGCCTGTGGGTTGCCCTCTTCTGGGGAGCGGCACCGGCCCTGCAGGTGGCACTGGGCAGTGGGCGCCTCGGCGCCCTGATCGCCCACGTCCTGCTGCCGCTGGCCCTGCTCGGGACGGTCCGGGCGGTCGGGGGTGCCCTGGCAGCACACGCGCTGCCCGAGGGCATCATCAAGCCGGGCATCAATGGAACCCGGAGCTGGACAGCCGCGGCGGCCGCCGGGCTGGTCCTTGCTGTCGTCACCGCCTCCGCGCCGTCCCTTCTCCCCTTCGTGCTCGTCGGGCTGACCTTCGCCCTGGTGGCAGGTCGACGCCGCGCCCGTACCCTGTGGTGGACGCTCCTGCCGGTCGTGGCGCTGCACCTGCCGTATGTCCTGTCGGCGCTGCGGAACCCGCGCGGACTCCTGGGTGATCCCGGTGTCGCGGTTCCCTTCGCTCCGGCTGCCGCCTGGCAGCAACTCCTCGGTTTCCCCGTGTCCTTCCAGCCCCTGCTTCCGCCGGCATCGACCGGCGTCCTCGGGATGGGCCCCGCACTCGTGGCCGCCGTCGTCATCGGCGGGCCGGTTCTCGTCCTGGCGGCCGCCGCACTGTTCAGCCGCGGCGGTCACCGCACCGCCGCGCGCTTCCTCTGGCTGCTCAGCGTCCTCGCCCTCGCCCTGGCGGCTGCAGCGCCGGCGCTGCCTGTCGCGGTGGCCGCCACCTCCCTGATCCAGCCCTTCTCCGGTCCGCTCGTGTCGGTGGTGTCCCTGTGCCTCCTGGCGGCCGGACTCTCGGGGCTGCCCGGTGCGCAGGACGGGGAGGCGCCGGCAGCACGTCCCGGCACCCGCCGTCGGCTGGTGCGGATCGCGGGTGGGGTCGTCCTCGCCGCGGGACCGCTGCTCAGCCTCGGCCTGTGGCTGGCACCCGAGATCTCCGGTCCCCCCGCCGTGGCCGCCGAACCCGTGGTTCTTCCGGGTGCCCCGGCGGAGGAGGCACCCGACGCCGGGACCGGCACCACCGATTTCGGGACGGGCCTCGTGCTCGAACCCGCAGCCGAGCGCCCCCTGCCCGCCACCGCCGCGGACCGGGGCACCGGACCCGACCGCACGCGCACGCTCGTCATCACCGTCGACGACGACGACACCGTGGGTGCTGCCCTCATGCGCGGATCCGGGACCACCCTGGACGCGCTGAACCCGATGGTCGCCGCCCGCACCCTGCAGGGGAGCGGAGACGCACTGCGCGAGGACAGCGAGTCCGCGCGGATCCTCCGGACAACGGTCGCGGTGATCGTCGGCGCCACCGGTGCAGACCCGCGGGAGGACCTCCGCGACCTCGGCGTCGGGTTCGTGGTCCTCCAGCAATCCGGCACCGCGGGGGACTTCCTCAGTGGCCGCATCGACTCCGTCCCGGGCCTCACGGCCGTGGGCGACACGGACGCGGGCCGGCTGTGGCGTGCAGCCCCCGTGCTCGATGACGGCACGGAGGACGCAGGCAACCGCACGGCACGCGTCCGGGTGGTCGACGCGGACGGCCGTACGGAGGAGACGGTCGCGTCCGGAGCGGTGGACGCGAGGGGCACCATAGCGGCCGGGGCCGAGGGAAGGGTCCTCGTCCTCGCCGAGGAGACCGACCACGGCTGGCAGGCGACCCTCGACGGGCGAAGGCTGGAGACGACGTCGGCCGGCTGGCACCAGGCCTTCGCCCTGCCCGCCGCCGGCGGAACGGTGGCGGTCTCCTACGTGAGCCCCTACCAGCCCTGGGCAGAGGCCTCGCAGGCCATCATCCTCGGGCTCACCGTGCTCCTGGCGGTTCCCATCCCGTCGCGACCCCGGGTCGTCCGGCCGACGGGCGGCCGCCGTCCGCAGTCCTCCGAGCGGCGTCGTCCGCCGTACCGGGACCACACGACCGGCCCGGTCGACATGACCGACGTGCCCGACACGGCCAGCCCGACCAGCCCGCGTCGTCCCTCGGACGCGACCGACCGGACCGCCTCGGCAAACCCCTCCGACCCGACCGACCCGACCGACCCGACCGGATCGACCGTCTGGACCGACGCGATCGGCCCGACCGGTGGATCGGGTGCGGAGGACGACGGCCTCGAGGACGACCCACAGCCCGTGACCAGTGGAAGAGGCCGCCCGTGATCCGGGGACGCAAGCGCGACAGCACGGCGGCGAACGCGGGACTGCAGGACCGTGACGGGGGTGGCCGGTCCAGTGCCGGGACCCCTTCGCAGGAGTCCGCCGATACGGCCGTCGCCGCCCGGGCTGTCGCCCGCGACAAGGCGGCAGGGACCGGCGCCAGCGCAGTGCGCCGGGCCCGGGTCGGCACCGCGGTCGGTGCGGCGACGGGCGTCGTCCTCCTCGCGGCGACAGCCGCCATCGCGTCGGGCACCGTCACGGATGCTCTTGTCCCGCCGTCCGACACCGTCCGTCCCGTACCTGTGGCCGCAGTGCCGGCCGGCGACTACACGGCGGTCTGCCCTGCCCCGCCCCGCCTGCTGGAGACAGCCGTCGAGGGTGCGGATCCCGAGTTCAGCCCGGCGTCCGCCACCGCGAAGACCACCGTGTCCGGGATGGTGCTCAGCGACCTGAGTGCAACGCTGACCGGAAGCGGGCTGCTGCCGGTCGGAGGGGGCGCACCGCTGTCTCTCATCGAGGAGTTCGCGCCCGAGGCGTCCCTGGCGGACCGTCCTGCAAGCAGCGGCACGGACGGCCTGACCAACCGCGTCGCCGGTGTCTCCCGAGGCGTCCGAGTTGCGGACGCCTCGGTCTTCCGCGCGCAGCCGCAGGGCGGCCTCACGCCCGTTGCTGCTGCGACCTCCACCTACACCGCCAGTGACGGAGACCTCCGCGGCCTCGCCGCGACGGCCTGCCAGGTGCCCTCGAGCGACTTCTGGCTCGTCGGTGCCGCCACCGCCGTCGGCCAGTCCTCGGTCCTTCTGCTGACGAACCCGACCGGGACCCCGGCCACCGTGACTCTCGAGCTGTACGGACAGGACGGACCCATCGAGGCAGCCGGCACGCGCGGCCAGCTGGTCGCTCCCGGCGAGACCCGCCGCATCGTGCTCGCAGGGCTGGCCGGCGACCAGGACCGCATGGCTGTCCGCGTCCGCAGCGATGGCGGACGGATCGCAGGCGTGATCCAGCAGAGTGTCCTCCGCAGCCTCACGCCCGGCGGGGTGGAACTGCTCTCGCCCAGCGCGCCCGCCGGCACGACGCAGGTGGTGCCCGGCGTCGTCGTCCAGGACGCCGCGACGGCGCGCCGCATCCGCGAACAGAAGGGATATGCGGCCGCCGCCCCTGAGCTGCAGGTGCTCGCGCCCGGGTCGAGCGACGCCGTCCTCGACATCAAGGTCCATGGCCTCGACGGGGAAGTCGAGCTGCCCGGTGGGGGAGTCGTGACGGCGGCCGCCGGATCCGTGGCCGCCGTGCCCCTGGCGTCCCTGCCCGAGGGCAGCTATACCATCGCCATCGTCTCCGACGTCTCGGTGGTGGCATCGGCACGCGTTCCGCGCGGCATCGACGACGGCGATCCCGTCGACTTCGCTTCGGCCCCCGCCGCCGTCCGCCTGGGGAGCGATTCCGCCATGTCCCTCGCCGAGGGCGTGGACACGTCCCTCTTGCTCGGCGCGCCGAGCGGCAGGAGCGAGGTCACGCTCACCCCCGTCGCCGCCGGCGGCGCACTCGGGACTCCGGTCGTGATCGGGATCGCGGGAGGCACCTCGGTGTCGGTGCCGTCGTCGTCACTCGGCCGGTCACCTGCCGCCGTCCTCATCGCTGCGACAGGAGATCCGGTCTACGGGGCCCAGGTCATGACACTTCCCGGGGCGCGGGCCGGGATCTCGGTGGCAGGTGTGCCGGCCGGCACCACGGGCCCCCTGAGCATCCCGGTGGAACTCCGCTACTAGCCGGCCGTCCGGCCGTCGGAGAATGCTGCGCGCTCAGGCCTGGGAGCGACCGTACGCAGGGTCCACGGCCTCCGGCGCCAGTCCCATGAGCTCTGCGGTCTGTTCGACGACGACGTCGTGGATGAGTTCGTTGACCGGCATGAGGGCCTTGGCCGCCATCAGCACGGGATGGCGGTAGATGGTGATGACCGCCGGTCGCCCGGGCGCTGCGGGGGAGCAGGAGCCGAGCAGGCCCCGCAGGGTCTCGGGCGTCATGTCCTCGAGCCCGTCGGGGATCTCCTGCACCACGATCTGCAGGTCCTGGATGCGCTCGCCCCACAGCCGCTCCAGCCGTTGCGCCGATTCCATCACCCAGTCGTCGAACTGCTCCGACCTCGAGCGCGAGCCGGGCAGGTGCGGCGGGAGCAGCTCGCCACGCATGCCGCGCCCCCGGCGGTTCCGACGACGCTCGTAGAACGACCTCGCCGAACGGCCTTCGGAGGCCGTCGGATCGGTCAGGTTGACCGAAAAAGTGGAAGCATCGTGCATGTAAAGAACTGTAAGCCTTGAACCTCGCGCCTGCACTCCCCGAAAGGCGTTGTCATCGTGGGATGCGCGGACCCCGGAGCGCGTCATGGGGCCCACGGGCCGCAAACCCCGGTAGGCTTGCCGATCGTGGGATCACTCCGTCAATGCTCCAGATCAGCCTGCCAGCGGCCGGCGGTAGCCACTCTCACCTATGTCTACGCCGACTCGACGGCGGTGCTCGGCCCCCTCGCGACGTACGCGGAACCCCACACCTACGACCTCTGCGCGGTCCATGCCGAGCGCCTGACCGTTCCCAGGGGGTGGGAGGTGGTCCGACTGACGCTTCCCGACGTCGTGCCGGAGCACAATTCGGACGATCTCCTGGCCCTGGCAGACGCGGTCCGGGAAGCCGCGGCGGAGCCCTCGGCGGAGCAGCCCGCGACTCCCCAGCGCGGCAGCAGGGCCCCCATGGAGCCCCCGGCCGGGGTCAGCGGTCCCCGGCGCGGCCACCTGAGGATCCTGCGGGACCCCTGACATCGCTTCGCCCGGCACCGATTGAGGCTGCCGAACCCCCTCGCGGTAGAATGGGACACAGAATCCCCATCTCCCCGAGCGAAAGCTTTCCCATGGCTAACCTCCCACAACAGCTGCTCGACGTCCTGCGGTGCCCCGTCACCGGGTCCAGGCTGGTCCAGGAAGGCGCCGTCCTCCGGTCCACCGCCAAGGGGTCCGACGGCGAGGCGTTGACGTACGAACTCGACGAAGGCATCCCCGTGCTCCTCCGCGCCGAACTCCGCGCCTCCTAGGGCAGCAGCGCACGCACTGCCCCGCATCCTCCGAACTCCAGCTAGGAACAGCACACCATGACGTTCGACTACAAAGTTGCCGACCTTTCGCTCGCCGAGGCGGGGCGCCACCAGATCCGCCTCGCGGAGCACGAGATGCCCGGACTCATGGCGCTGCGCCGCGAATTCGCCGACACGCAGCCCCTCGCGGGTGCCCGCATCGCAGGTTCCCTCCACATGACCGTGCAGACGGCCGTGCTCATCGAGACCCTGACCGCCCTCGGGGCGGAGGTCCGCTGGGCATCCTGCAACATCTTCTCCACCCAGGACGAGGCCGCAGCGGCCGTCGTCGTCGGAAAGGGCACCGTCGAGGAGCCCGCCGGCGTCCCCGTCTTCGCGTGGAAGAACGAGTCGCTCGAGGACTACTGGTGGACCGCCACCCAGATCCTCACCTGGCCGGGACAGGCCGAGGGCCTCGGCCCCAACATGATCCTGGACGACGGCGGGGACGCGACCATGCTCGTGCACAAGGGTGCGGAGTTCGAGGCCCTGGGCGCAGTGCCGGCGAACCCCCAGGAGGGCGACGCCGACTACTCGCACGAGTACACCGTGTTCCTCGACACCCTGCGCGCCACCATCGAGTCCGAGCCGCAGAAGTGGTCGGCCATCGCCGCCGGTATCCGGGGCGTCACGGAGGAGACGACGACGGGCGTGCACCGCCTGTACCAGCTCGCCGCGCAGGGCAAGCTCCTCTTCCCGGCCATCAACGTGAACGACTCCGTCACGAAGTCCAAGTTCGACAACAAGTACGGGATCCGCCACTCGCTCCCCGACGGGCTGAACCGCGCCACGGACGTCCTCATCGGCGGCAAGGTCGCCGTCGTCTGCGGCTACGGCGACGTCGGCAAGGGCGCTGCCGAAGCCCTCCGCGGCCAGGGTGCCCGCGTGATCGTGACGGAGATCGACCCGATCTGCGCCCTGCAGGCCGCCATGGACGGCTACCAGGTCGCGAAGCTCGAGACCGTCCTCGGCCAGGGAGACATCTTCATCACCACCACGGGCAACAAGGACGTCATCATGGCCCGCCACATGGCAGGCATGAAGCACCAGGCGATCGTCGGTAACATCGGCCACTTCGACAACGAGATCGACATCGCCGGACTCGCCCGCATCCCCGGTGTCGAGAAGATCGAGATCAAGCCCCAGGTCCACGAGTGGGTCATCCCGGCGAACGAGGCCGAGGGTGTGGAGAAGCACTCGATCATCATGCTGTCCGAAGGCCGCCTGCTGAACCTCGGCAACGCCACCGGACACCCGTCCTTCGTCATGAGCAACTCCTTCGCGAACCAGACGATCGCCCAAATCGAACTCTTCACCAAGTTCGAGAAGGAGGACGCCGAGGGCAACCGCGAGTACGAGAACGAGGTCTACGTCCTGCCCAAGATCCTCGACGAGAAGGTCGCCCGCCTGCACCTCGATGCCCTCGGCGTCGAGCTCACGGAGCTGACCAAGGGCCAGGCCGAGTACCTCGACCTCGATGTGGCCGGGCCGTACAAGCCCGAGCAGTACCGCTACTAGATCCCATCGGGCGCCGTTCAGTCGAGCGCTTCTCCTTCGGCCGCTGCCGCACCCGTCAGGGGCTCCGGTAGCGGCCGAATCGTTGTCAAAACTGCACCCCGCCTGCCCGGCGGGGCCTGTCCTGTCGCGTAACATCGCTTCCGGGCAGCTACGTGAGGGGCGGATGCATGCGCATGAAACAGGAATCGAACGAGGCCGCGGCACGCCGTAAGGGCTGGAAGATCGCCGCCATCGGAGCCGCGGCGGTCGTCGTCGTCGGGGGTGGCGTGGGGATCGCCACGGCGTCACCCTGGAACGACGCCTCGGCCGGCGGCTCGTCGTCCTCCGCCTCGCCGTCGTCGTCCTCGCAGCCGGCCCGGACCGCTCCGGCAACTTCGCAGCCCGCGGCCTCCCCGGGCCCCGCCGGCGAGTACACCCTGGGCGTCACTCCCACCGATCAAGCCTACGCGGTCAACCCGGCCACGGTCGCGGCCGTGACGGTTGAGGGCGCCACGCTCGACGCCGTCGAACTGATACCCAGCACGGGCGGCACGCCGGTGGCCGGGACCATCTCCGCCGACGGTGCGAGCTGGACCGCCACCGAACGGCTCGCCTTCGACACCGAGTACACGTTCTCCTACACGGTGCTCGACTCCGCGGGCCAGGCCCGGAACACGATATCGACGTTCACGACCGTCGACCCGGCCAATGCGGCCGATGCCTCGCTGTTCCCGCTCGACGGAAGCACGGTCGGCACCGGCCAGCCGCTGGAACTCACCTTCAGCGAGCCCGTCACGAACCGCGACGCGGTGGAGAAGGCCATCACGGTGACCAGCACGAGCGCGCAGCCCGGTGCCTTCTACTGGTTGTCCGACACCAAGGTGCGCTACCGCCCCGAGACGTTCTGGGCGCCGAACAGCACCATCACGGTGGAGCTCGACCTCTTCGGGGTCGACTTCGGCAACGGCATGATCGGCAACGCCGACAGGACGATGACCGTGAAGACCCACAACGCGCGCATCGCCGTCGTCGACAATGCGACCAAGACCATGAACGTGTACCTCGACGGGAAGCTGGACCGGACCTTCCCCATCACGCTCGGCACCGAGGAATGGCCCTCCACCGAGGGGTACATGGTGGTGATGGAGCACTACGCCTCCACACAGTTCAGGGCGGAGTCGATCGGGCTCGAGCCCGGCGACCCGGCGTACTACCCGCCCACTGTCGTGAACCACGCCAGCCGGCTGAGCAACGGCGGCGCCTTCGTCCACGAAGCACTGCCCGCGGCGCAGGTGGCCCTCGGCAGGGTCAATGTCTCCCACGGCTGCATCGGGATGTCGCCCGAGGGCGCGGAGTACTTCTACAACACCTTCGGCCCGGGCGACGTGGTGCAGATCCTGAACACGGGTTATGGACCCATGTACGTCTGGGACGGCTTCGGTGACTGGAACGTCCCCTGGGACGAGTGGGTCAACCAGCCGTAGGCGGACCGTCGACGCGGGCTCCGGGCGCTAGCTGAACGGCAGTGTGTGGAGCCTCGCCGCCGTCGCCTCCGTCCGTTCCCGCTGGCGCATCATCGCCGCGTAGTCGCGGTCCCTGCGTGCGGCGATGACTGCGTGCAGGAAGTCCTCCGGAGGCGTGCCCCCGGGCGGCGAGGGCCAGACGTGGTGGCTCGCCTCGGTGGCGAGGTCGAGGGACAGCGTGTGCCGCGCCTGGGGCGTGAGCTTCGGCGCGGAGGCGAGGAACTGCGACATCCTGCGGGCGAGGGCATCGGGGAGGCGGCCGATGTCAGCGGTCTCCGACCACTGCTGCAGCCCCGGTGGCATGACGGCGAGTGCGCGTGGCCGGACGACGACGCGCTCCCGCATCGCATAGGTTCCGGCGAGGAGGTCCCCGAGGCGCTTGGACTTCTCGTTGAACAGGGACACGATGAACGCGAGCGATCCGCCGAGCATGTAGATCTCCAGGATGGCGAGCATCCCGCGGATGAAGGCGTGGCGGAAGCGGATCGCACCGCCGTCGTCGCGCACGATCCGCAGGCCCATCACCAGGCGTCCCAGCGACTTGCCGCGCGTGAGGGTCTCCACGGTCACCGGGAGGACGACCAGGAGCAGGACGACGACGACGAGCACGAGCGCCCTCGTGAGCGCGGCATCGAGGACGCCGTCGAAGACGTTCCCGATCAGCAACAGGAGAAGGAACGCGAGGATGACCTGGGCGACGACGTCGATCAGGATGCTCAGTCCGCGCGCGGCGAAGCCGGCGGGTCTGAGCTCCAGGACGACTGCTTCACCGGTGACGACCGAACTCATGATGTTCCCCCTGGGCAGCTGCTGCTGGTGCGATTCCGGTGCCGGGGCGGATAGCCGCCCCGCGACGCCGTGCCCAGCCTATCGCCGGCGGGAGCGGACTATAGGGTTAGGCACATGGACGTGGACGCATTCATCGCCGTGCACCGCAGCGACTGGCAACGCCTGGACGACCTCGTACGACGGCGCAGGCTGGACGGCGCGGAATCGGACGAACTGCTGGTCCTCTACCAGCGGGTGTCGACGCACCTGTCCATCATCCGCTCGGTCGACCCCGAGAGCGCGCTGTCCGGGTCGCTGTCCACGCGCCTTTCGCGTGCCCGGACGCGCTTCACCGGAGCGAGGTCCAACGTCATGGAGGACGTCGCCTCCTTCTTCGTGTTCTCATTGCCGGCTGCCTTCTACCGCATCCGGTGGCTCACCGTCGTGGTGGGCGTGCTCTTCCTCGCTGTCACGTGGCTCTACGCACAGTGGGTGGTGGGAACGCCCGGCGTGCTCCAGGCGCTCGGGACGGACGAAGACCTCCGCCGCTATGTGGAGGAGGACTTCATCAACTACTACTCGGAGAACCCCGCGGCCTCCTTCTCGGGCATGGTGTGGACCAACAACGCCTGGATCGCGCTGCAGGCGGTCGCCTTCGGGGTGACGGGCATCTGGCCGGCCTTCATCCTGTACCAGAACGCGCAGGGCCTCGGCGTGGCCGCCGGCATGATGGCCGCCCACGACAGGCTCGACGTCTTCTTCTTCTACATCCTGCCGCACGGCTTCATGGAGCTCACCGCGATCTTCATCGCCACGGCGGCCGGCCTGCGCATCTTCTGGGCCTGGGTGGCGCCGGGGCGCAGGCTCCGCTCCGTGGCACTGGCGGAGGAAGGGCGTGCACTGATCACCGTGGCGCTCGGCCTGGTCCTGGTGCTCCTCGTCTCCGGCCTGGTCGAGGGCTTCGTGACACCGAGCGGACTGCCGCACTGGCTCCGCCTCACGATCGGCCTCCTCGTTCTCGCCGCGTACTGGGCCTACACGCTGATCCTCGGTCGGCGGGCCGTCGCCGCGGGGTACCGGGGGGACCTCGGTGCCGTCGACCGGGGCGACGCCGTCACCACGGCCTGACGTGACGGGGAGTTGTCGGCACGGCGTGACATGACCGGGTGCTATCGGCACGGCGTGTCATCATCGGGTCCTGCCGGCACAACGTATCGTGATCGGGCGCAGTTACCACGCACGACCGGAGGGGTGCCGGGGAGTCTCCCGGCCGCTCGCCCGCACGGCCGGTAATGTCGGAGATGCCGGGGCCAGCGCCGGTGGCGACAAATGAGGAGACAGCGCAGTGTCAGAGACCGACAGCACACGTTCAACCGCTTCCGGCGTGCACCGCCCGGACGACGATGAAGCGGCGGCAGGCCGGTCGGGCGCTCGCGCAGCAGTGCCGGACGACGTCCCGGTATCGGGCGTAGCCCAGCGCCACAACCTGCCGATGCGGAAGGCGGGCACGCTGCCCGAGGTCTCCCGGCTGGGGGATGACCCGGAAGAGCAGCCGGGCTCCGAGGAGGGCAGCCGCGCCGACGGGAGTGAACCCGAGACCCGCATGCTGCCTGTTGTGCAGGACGGACGGCTTGATGACGCGGGGGCGAGGTCAGTGCGTCCCGCCCATGCCTTGGATGGTGGCCCTGGATTGGACGGGACCGTTGAAGAAACTGATGCCACCGGAACCCATGCCACCGGGACCCATGCCACCGGGACCCATGCCACCGGGACCCATGCCACCGGGACCCACGCTGCTGGCACCCGTTCCGCCGGGACCCACGCTGCCGGCACCCATTCGGTCGGCACCCATTCCGCTGATGCGCCCCCTCGAGGAGCGCATGCGGCCGGCGGTGGATCGGATCCGGACGTGAACCCGGACGCGGACCGGGGCGCCGAGCCCGCGGACCGTCCGGACGCCGCTGGTGTCTCCACTGGTGCCGGGGCCGTACCTCCTTCCCCGATGGCGCACCCGTCCGTCGACGACCAGCCCTCTTCCAGCGACGAGCTCTCGGCCGGCGACCAGCCCTCAGCCGGTGCGCAGAGCGGCGGGAGCCATACGTCATCGGGCCGTGAGGAGCCCTCGACGGACACCGCTGCCCTCTCCGTGCGCCCGCCGGACAAGGACGCAGCACGCCGGGCGGCGGTACGAGACCAGGCCGTGGCTGCGAAGCCCGCCCTCCCGCGGTTCCTGCAGGTCGTCGTCGCACTCTTCTTCCCCGTCATCGTCGTGGCAGCGGCAGTCCGTGCCGTGGCGACGTCGTCGTTCCTATGGCTCGAATACCACCGGCCGGGCTTCCCGGCCGACCGATTCGGTTTTTCGCTGGACGACCGCATGACCTACGGCTCCTACGCGCTGGACTACGTGGTGAACCTTGCGCCGCCGCGGTACCTCGGGGGCCTTGTGACCCCGGAGGGCGATCCGCTGTTCCTCGCATCCGAGGTCGGCCACATGGCGGATGTGAAGGGCGTGCTGGGCCTGTCCTTCCTCATCGCCCTCGTGCTGTTCGTGCTCGCGGTCCTCGCCTGCGTCTATCTCGCACGGAAGTACAAGGGCGGAGTCCGGCGTGCGCTGTTCTCGGGTGCCGTCCTCACGCTCGCCGGCATCGCCGTCCTGACCGTCCTCGCGGTCCTTGCCTGGGAGGCCTTCTTCACGCAGGTGCACGCACTGTTCTTCGCCGACGGGACCTGGACCTTCCGCATCGACGACACACTGATCAGGCTGTTCCCGGAGCAGTTCTGGACGGACTCCGCCGTCACGATCGCGGTGCTCGTCCTGGCGGCGACCATCCTCACGCTCGTCCTCACCTGGCCGACGCGGGCGCGGCGGGAACGCTCGATGCTGGCGCAGGAAGCGGCGCAGGCCCGGTACCGCGAGGCCCTCGAGGCTTCCTAGCGGACGGGCCGCCGCGCCGGGTGCCCAGACCCGGTGGGAATGTCCGGCGAATCGGGGCCGCCGCGCCGGGTGCCCGCACCCGGATGTGCGCACCCGGATGTGCGCAGGCCCGCCACCCCCGGGGGCTAGCGCTTCCCCGTGCTGTACAGCTCGTCGAGGGCATCCGCGTAATCGGCGACGACGGCGGCACGCTTCAGCTTGAGGGTCGGCGTCAGGTGCCCGGACTCCACGGTGAACTCGACGTCGAGGACGGTGAAGCGCCGGATCTGCTCGGCCCGGGAGACGGTGGCGTTCGCGGCGTCGACGGCGGACTGCAGCTCGGCGAGGACCCCGGGATCGGTGGCGGCCTGTCCTCCGGTCAGGCCGGGCTTGCCGCGGGCGACCGCCCAGGGTCCGAGGGCCTCGCGGTCCAGGGTGATGAGCGCGCCGATGAAGGGCTTTCCCTCGCCCACCACGACGGCCTGTGCCACGAGCACGCTCTCGCGGAGTTTCTCCTCGAGGGGACCGGGTGCCACGTTCTTGCCGCCGGCCGTCACGAGCAGGTCCTTCTTGCGGCCGGTGATGGTCAGGAAGCCGTCCTCGTCGAGGACACCGAGGTCACCGGTGCGGAAGTACCCGTCGGCGGTGAAGGCCTCGGCTGTCGCCTCGTCGTTGCGGTAGTAGCCGGCGAAGATGGCGGCGCCCTTCACCTGGACCTCGCCGTCGTCGTCGATCCGGACGCTCATGCCGGGCACGGGGATGCCGACCGACCCGACGCGCGTCAGGCGCACGGTGTTCACGGTGCAGGGAGCCGTGCTCTCGGTCAGGCCGTAGCCCTCCTGCACCAGGATGCCGGCGCCGCGGAAGAAATGCGTGAGGTGTTCGCTGAGCGGGCTGGCCCCGGACACCGTATACCTGACCTCGCCCCCGAACACGGCCCGCAGCCGCGGGTACAGGATGCGGTCGAAGAGCGCGTGCGCCGCTTGCAGGACGGGGGAGGGGCCGCGCCCTCCCCGTCCACGGGCGTCCACGGCACGCGAATAGGCGACGGCGGTGCGCTCCGCCGCCGCGAAGAGCCGGCCCTTGCCGGCCTCGGCGGCCCGCTGCCCGGCGGTGGTGTGGATCTTCTCGAAGATCCGGGGGACGGCGAGGAGGAACGTGGGGCGGAAGGTCGTCAGGTCCTCGAGCAGCTGCGCCGCGGAGCCGGAGTGCGCGAGCTTGATGCCTCCGGTGAAGCACACGACCTGCACGGCACGTGCCAGCACGTGGGCGAGCGGCAGGAACATGAGCGTCCTGGCGCCCTGCTGCTTCAGGAACTCCGGGAGGAACTCCAGCGTGTTGACGGCGAACAGCGCGAAGTTGCCGTGGGTGATGACGCAGCCCTTCGGCCTGCCCGTGGTGCCGGAGGTGTAGACGATGGACGCCGCGTCGGCCACACTCCGGGACGAGCGCGCCGCTTCCAGCGCAGCATCGGACACGGCCGTCCCGGCCCCGGTGAGCGATGCAAGGGTGGCCTCGTCGCCGGGGTCGCCGGCGTCCCCGGATGTCAGGCGCACCACCGTCGTCGTGTCCGCCCGGCGTGCTCGTCCGGCGGCCTCGAGGACGATCTGCGCCTTCTGCCGGTCCTCGACGAACACGACGGCGGGACGCGCGTCCTCGAGGATCCAGGCCACCTGGTGGGCGGAGGAGGTCTCGTAGATCGGGACGGTCACGGCGCCGGCGAACCAGATGGCGACGTCGGCGAGGGTCCACTCGTAGCGCGTGCGGGACATCACGGCGACGGCGTCGCCCGGCTGGACGCCGGAGGCCAGCAACCCCTTGGCGAGCGCCGACACCTGCTGGAGGAACTCCGCGGCCGACACATCCCGCCACCGCCCGCCCGACTGCAGCGCGTACAGCGCCCGCCCGGGGTCGGCGTCGTGGGTCCTGAGGAGGAGATCGGTGATGTTGCCGGCCGGCGGGAGGTCGACCAGGAGTTCCGTGATGGCTTCGCGCACCATTGCTCGCTTTCGTTGCGGGGGTCCCGTGGACCTCGTGGACCTGCCCTAGATCCAGCTCGGCAGCCACATGCGCACGCGCCACTGGTCATAGGGGATGATCTCGGCCGTCCAGATCGGGAGGAAGTAGGCCGACAGCGCCACGGAAGCGGCCAGGAAGACCCCCACCAGCACGATACCCTTTCGGCGCCGGGCCCGGTCCGAGCCCGGACCGCCCAGCACGAGTCCGAGGCTGTGGACCAGCGACAGTACGAGGAACGGCTCGAAGGCCACCGCGTAGAAGTAGAACGTGGTCCGTTCCGGGTAGAGGAACCAGGGGAGGTACCCTGCGGCGATGCCGGTGAGTATGGCGGCAGCACGCCAGTCCCGCCGGCCGAGCCAGAGGAACAGCAGCACGATCAGGGACAGCGCGGCGCTCCACCAGATGAGCGGATTGCCGAGCACGGTGACGGCCTGCGAGCAGGCATCAGCTCCGCAGCCGGTCGGCTTCTCGTAGTAGAACGACGTCGGCCGGCCCATGACCAGCCAGGACCAGGCGCTCGCCTCGTAGGGGTGGTCCGAGCTCAGTCCCTGGTGGAACGTGAAGGCGCTGCGGTGGTACTCGGCCAGGGACCGCAGGCTGTCCGGCACCCAGCCCCACTGCTCCGACGGGTGCCGCTCGGCCCACGTCCGGTCGTAGGCGTCCTCGGAGAGGAACCAGCCCGTCCAGGTGCCCAGGTAGGTCAGCAGTGCTACGGGGATGATGCACGCGAAGGCGAGCAGGCCGTCCTTGACCGCGCCCCCGAGGAACCAGTGGTGCACACCGGCGATGCGCCGGGCGCTCATGTCCCACGCCACGGTCATCAGGCCGAACGCGGCGACGAACGGGAGGGCGGACCACTTGGTGCCCAGCGCCAGCCCGAGGCACACACCGGCGACCAGGCGCCAGGGACGGAACCCCAGGAAAGGACCCCACGACAGCTCGGCACGGGTCGGCAGGCCGTCGCCGTTCCGCCCCGCGAGAGCGGCGAGGCGGCGCGCCAGGCGTCGTCGCCCGTCATCACGGTCCAGGAGGAGGGCCGCGAACGCGGCGAGGAGCCAGAAGCTCAGGAAGATGTCGAGCAGCGACGTGCGCGACTCCACCAGGTGGTGGCCGTCGACGGCCAGCAGGAGCCCCGCGGCGGCTCCGAGCAGTGCCGAGCCGAACAGGCGCCGGGCGACGACGGCGAGCAGGAGGACGGACAGAGTCCCGACCGCCGCCGCGGAGAACCGCCAGCCGAAGGCGTTGTCGGAGCCGAACAGCAGCATGCCGAAGGCGATCATCCATTTGCCGACGGGCGGGTGCACCACGTAGTTCGGGGCATCGAGCAGCACGTCGGGGTTGCCTGCGTTGAAGGAGTCGTTCGCGTTGTCGGGCCATTCCCGCTCGTAGCCCGACTGCAGCATCGAGTAGGCGTCCTTGACGTAGTACGTCTCATCGAAGACGAGCGACCCGGGGTCGCCGAGCCGGACGAAGCGCAGCACGCCGCCGAGCAGGGCCAGGACGAACGGGATGATCCAGCGGAGGGATCCTCCGGGGGAAGCTGCACCGAGGAGGCGGGCAGTCAGCGCATCGCGTGTGTAGGCGTACCCGGGAGCAAGAACCCAGGACCCGCCGTACTTCGGGCTGTCCTCCCGGGGACGGACGGCGGTGTAGCTCACCCTGCCATGCTACCGGCGGTGCCTGTGCAGGCTCCGCATGACGCCCGGCTGTTCCATGGGTCCCGCCCACGATGGCGGCTAGGCTGGACCGGTGAACCAGCCATACGACGACGCCGCCCCCGACCTCAGCCACGAGGACCCGTCCGGGCGCCCGGACGAGCATCCCGAAGAGCTCCCGGACCACCCCGCCGCTGATCAGGCGGACGAGTATCCCGAAGAGGATCCGGATGGGCACCCGGACGGGACCCCCGACGACCAGGTGGAGGCACGCGCCCCCCTGACGGCGTACCGGGGGACGGCCGGGGATGGCAGCGGGCGCGGGCGCATCGTCCTCGCCGCCACTCCGATCGGCAACATGGGCGACGCGACGGAACGGCTGATCGGCCTGCTCAGGTCCGCCGACGTGGTCGCGGCGGAGGACACGCGCCGCCTCCACCGCCTGGTGCAGGCGCTCGGAGTGACGGTTGCGGGCCGGGTCATCAGCTACCACGAGCACAACGAGGCGGAGCGGACGCCGGAACTCCTCGACCTGGTCCGCGACGGCGCCACCCTCCTGATGGTGACCGACGCCGGCATGCCCTCGGTCTCCGACCCCGGCTACCGCCTCGTCGAGGCAGCGGTCGCCGAGGGCCTCGACCTGACGGCGGTGCCGGGCGCCTCCGCCGTCCTCGCGGCGCTGGCACTGTCCGGCCTGCCCACGGACAGGTTCTGCTTCGAAGGCTTCCTTCCGCGGAAGCCGGGCGTGCGGGCCGGTCGTCTGGCGGACCTCGCCGCCGAGCGCCGCACCATGGTCTTCTTCGAGGCACCCCATCGCCTCGAGCCGATGCTGCGCTCGCTGCAGCAGGCCTTCGGGTCGGACCGGCCGGCGGCTGTGGCACGCGAGCTCACCAAGGTGCACGAGCAGGTCATCCGGGGATCACTCCTCGAGCTCCTCCAGTGGACCCAGGCCACCGAGGTGCGGGGCGAGATCGCCGTCGTCGTCGCCGGTGCGCCGGAAGCGGCCGCGTCCCGCCCGGAGGACCACGTCACGGACGTCAATGCACTGATCGAGGGCGGCATGCGGCTCAAGGACGCCGTCGCTGCCGTGTCCGCCGAGACCCGCGTCAACAAGCGGGAACTGTACGCAGCGGTGATCGCAGCGCGCTGAGACGCGCTGTGCAATCGGCCAAAGGAATCGCTACTTCGCGGTGCACCCTTCACTGGACACTCCTTCGCCGCCGGGTCTAGCGTGAGCGGGAATGTCCCCCTCGGGGAACGCCCCGGAAACTTCGCGAAGGAGCTCAGTATGGCTGTCACGGCCGACCAGGAGAAGGCAGTACTCGACAAGGTGCCCACGGGGCTCTTCATCGACGGGGAGTGGCGGGCATCGTCCTCGGGCGCGACGTTCAACGTCGAGGACCCGGCGACCGGACGCACCCTCCTCACGCTCGCCGATGCCACACCCGAGGACGGCATGGCCGCGCTCGACGCCGCCGCCGCGGCACAGGCCGACTGGGCCCGCACCGCTCCCCGCGAGCGCGGCGAGATCCTGCGCCGCGCCTTCGACATGGTCACCGCGCGTGCCGACGAGTTCGCGCTGCTGATGACACTCGAGATGGGTAAGCCGCTGGCCGAAGCCCGCGGGGAGGTCGCCTACGGCGCCGAATTCCTGCGCTGGTTCTCCGAGGAGGCCGTGCGCACCTCCGGCCGGTACTCCATGTCTCCCGACGGCAAGTCCCGGCTGCTCGTGAACAAGAAGCCGGTGGGCCCGTGCCTGCTCATCACGCCCTGGAACTTTCCGCTGGCCATGGCCACCCGGAAGATCGCCCCCGCGGTCGCGGCGGGCTGCACCATGGTGCTCAAGCCGGCGAACCTCACGCCGCTGACGTCCTCCCTGTTCGCGACGGTCCTGCAGGAGGCCGGTCTTCCCGCCGGCGTACTCAACATCGTCAACACCACCACGGCGGGTGCCGTCACCGGGCCGCTCATCGAGGACCCGCGCCTGCGCAAGCTCTCCTTCACGGGTTCCACCCCCGTGGGGCGCAACCTCCTCGCGGCGGCGTCGAAGAACGTGCTGCGGACCTCCATGGAACTCGGTGGCAACGCGCCGTTCCTGGTGTTCGAGGACGCCGACCTCGACGCGGCGGTCAACGGTGCCATGCTCGCGAAGCTCCGGAACATGGGCGAGGCCTGCACCGCCGCCAACCGCTTCATCGTCCACGAGTCCATCGCGGACCGCTTCGCCGAGGCGCTCGCCGAGCGCATGAAGGGCATGACCACCGCCCGGGGCACGGAGGACGAGTCGAAGCTCGGCCCGCTGATCGACCAGAAGAGCCGCGACAAGGTGCACGAACTGGTGACCGCGGCCGTCGGTGCCGGCGCCGAGACCGTGACCGGCGGATCGCCCGTGACGGGCGACGGCTACTTCTACCAGGCCACGGTGCTCAAGAACGTCCCCCGCACCTCGCGCATCCTGCAGGAGGAGATCTTCGGACCGGTCGCGCCGATCGTCACTTTCCGCACCGAGGACGAGGCAGTGGAGCTCGCCAATGACACGGAGTACGGGCTGGTGGCCTACGTCTTCACGCGCGACTTCAACCGCGGGCTCCGCATGGGCGAGCGCCTCGAGACGGGCATGATGGGCCTCAATGCGGGCGTCGTCTCCAACGCCGCCGCTCCCTTCGGGGGCGTGAAGCAGTCCGGTCTCGGGCGTGAGGGCGGCGCCGAGGGAATCGAGGAGTACCTCTACACCCAGTACGTAGGCATCGCGGACCCCTACGCCTCCTAGGTGTCCTGCGGGACGTCCTCTCGGGGTTCTTCCTCCGAATGACGGCGTGGTGCCCGGTCAGGATGTCGGCTGCGCCCTGACCGAATGGAACCCGGACCGGCGGCGTCGTCCATGGACGACGACGCCGCCGGTTCTTCCGGGGCTTGGCCAGGTACTTCTCGGTACGTTCCTCAGCGGCGGGCGCTGCTGCGGAAGCGGTTGAGGAGTGACTGTGGGAACAGCCGCGCCCGGATCCTGGTGCGCCGGGAACTGCCGCTGCGGAGCGCACTGGTGAGGGTGTCGACGTCGTCCCACCGGGGGATCGCCGTGGGCCGTGCCGAGGTCGCCGGCGGCCGGATGCCCCCGGAAGAAACCCGGGGGACCCGGGTTTCCGCGCCCTGCCCGGCGTACTCCTCGAACTCGTAGGCCGTCCTCAGCCGTGCGAGGGACGTCGCCGGTTCTGCTGCCAGGGCGGCGTCGCGGGCGAGGCGGCCGGCGAAGGTGCGCGGCGTATCCGTGGGCTGGAGCGGGTAGCCGTAGTCGCCCGCGATCTCCGTGGTCTCGGCCCAGGCCGCGGTCGCCGCCCCGTTCGTGCCCGCGAGGGCGTCGGTTCCGGCCACGGCCCGTCGGCGCGACCGCGTCCTGGCCGTGCGGGCGAGGAACGGCAGGAATGCGAGCAGTGCGATGCCCGTGACGGCGAGCAGGCCATCAACGGGCCGCGCCTCGTCGGAGGGCCCGTTCGCTCCGGCGGCGTCGGCGGCGTCCGACCCCTCGGCCGTCGATCCTGACTGCCCGGTCACGTCGGGAAGGCCGCCGGGATTGAGCGAGTCGGTGTCGTCGGCGCGGGGACCGACCGGCGCGAACGCCTGCTGGGCGTAGGTGGGAACGACGCCGCGCGACGGGGTCGGTTCGAACTGGACCCATCCCACGCCCTCGAAGTACAGCTCCGGCCACGCGTGGGCGTTGCGGGAGTCGACGACGAATTCGCGCAGCTCCGTTCCCTCGGGGCCCTCCTCCGTGTTGCCCGTGGGGCTGCCCGGTGTGTAGCCGATGGCGACGCGGCTGGGGATCCCCGCCGCGCGGGCCATGACGGCCATGGTCCCCGCGTAATGCACGCAGTACCCGGACTTCGACTCGAGGAACCGGGCCATCACGTCCAGGCCGCTGCCGTCGTACCCGCCGTCCACTGGTGCTTCCACCGAGTAGGTGAAGTCCCGTCCGCGGAGGAAGTTCTGGATCGCGAGCGCCTTGTCGTAGGGATTCACGAAGTCGCCGGCGACCTCCTCGGCCGTGGTGCGCACGATGTCCGGGGTGTCGTCCGGCAGCCGAGTGAAGATCTCCGCGACCGCGTCGGGGTCCGAGGGCCGGATGGCGCCGAGCCCGTCGCGCGTCAGCTCCGCCGAACGGCTCTCCACGAGATACCGCTGGCGCGCCGTCGAGCCTCCGTCCGTGGCGAGGATGGTCAGGTTGGCCGGATCCCAGGCCCAGGTCCCCCGGACGTTCGAGACGCCGACCGGCGAATAGGGTGCCAGGAGCCAGGGGCTCGCGTAACTCTGCGTGGTGACGCGGGTGAAGACGGTCTGTGCCTCGGGTGGGATGGCGGGCGCGCCCTCTTCCGCCTCGAGATCGGTGATGCCCTGTTCGCGGTCCCCGTTCCGCTGTTCGGGCTCCCACCGCCTGCCGCTGAAGTCCTCGATGGTGACCGCGCGGAGGTACAGGGGGTTGTCCGAATTGGTCGAGTAGGCGATCCGTCCGAAGCCTGTGGGATTGCGGAGGTCGTTGCCGAGCGTCACGGCGGGATTCAGTCCGGTGGCGGTGCCCCACACGTTCAGGCGCGCTCCCTGGGGGAAGGCGCCGGAGTTGAAGCCGGGGACGAACAGCGGCAGGACCACGGTCACGGCGAGGGCCGCCGCGCCGATGATCATGCTCCGGCCCGCGAACCCCGAGGACGCCCGCGCGCCGCCCGATGCGAGCCGGTTCTCGCGCCACTGCGCCACGGCGAGGAGCAGCAGGTAGGCCACGACGGTGGCGAGAAAGGCGAACATCCCGACGCCGTTCGGCTTCACGATGGCCGGCGCGACCATGACGGTGAGGAGCCCCAGGCCGCTCGCGGCCGGCATGCGCATCGTCACCGCGAAGAGATCCACGATGATGGCGATGAGCCCCAGGGCTGAGCACGTGATGAGGAAGATCCCGGGGCCGGGCAGCACCGGAGCCACCTGGGAGACGACCGTCTCCTCGGCCTGGGCGAGGAGGCGCTGGAGCTGCAGCGAGGTGCCCGGGCCCGGCACGACGCCGAGGATGCTCTGCCGCGGGAAGAACTGGGCCGTGAGGGTGCCGACGAGCGCGAGCACACCCGCGAGGGGTGCCAGCACGCCGCTCAGGCGGAGTGCCCGCGTCAGCGCCATCGCCAACAGCACGGGGACGAGTGTGCGGACCACGGGCAGGAGCCACGTCCCCGGTTCCACGACTCCGTCGAGGCTCGTCGCCGCGGCGAGCACGGCGAGGAGGGAGGCGCCCGTGACGGACCAGTGCCAGGGATCGGCGGCGGAGGCCGGCCGGGTCGGCGTGGGGGGCACCGGCGCGGGGGCGGGTGCCGAACGGGAGAGTGTCGAGGTCATGCCGGTCCTCCGTGCGAAGTGTCTCGGGAAGGGTGGGCGCGGTGCGGCGAGCGGGCCGGGACCGTGCCGGGGGAAGTGGCGGAGGGGGCGGGTACCCGGCCGACCGCGTGTTCGAGCCCTGCCCAGACCGCGGGCAGGTCCGCTGCGGGGGATGCGGCGGCTGCATGCCAGCCGGCGTCCCGCAGGATGTCGAGCTGCCGCTGCGAATCGGCGGGCCTCTCGGACGAGATGATGGCGTACGACGCCGATCCGTAGTCGGACGCGGACGCGAGTGCCCGTGCCTCGTCCAGGGTGATGAGGCCGAGGACGGCGATGAGGGGTCCGCGGTGCCGGGTTGCGACCAGCTTGTCGAGCAGGTCGTCCCCGAAGGCCGCGTGGGACGCCCCCTGGGACGTCTCGGCCGCCGTACGGCGGATGCGGCGTGCGGCAGCCCGGGCCGCCTCGCCGGCCCGGATCACGGTGCTTCCGTGCTCCTCGGTCTGGGGGCGGCGCCCCGTCTCCGGAGCGAGTTCGAGGGCCGCAAGACCCTCTGCGATCCCGGCGACGGCACCGGGTCCCTGGTGCTCCTCGTCGGCAGGGAACGGCGCGGACGACGAGTGCAGCAGCGCGGGGGCACCGTGGTGGTCGAGGAACCGCAGGGCATAGTTGCGCTCCAGCAGGTGGGCGCTGATGGACATGACCGCGGTGACAGCCCATTCGAAGGTCGGAGAGCTGGAGAGGCCGTTGCCGCCGCCCCCGTCGCTGCCGAAGGCCGCGCTGAAGCCCGTACTGAAGCTGTGGTGCCGCTGGTCCATCAGCAGGGTGGCCTGCGGGGTGGTCACGGATTCCTCCTGCCGCACCATGAGTTCGCTGTGGCGTGCCGTTGCAGCCCAGTGGACGCGCCGCAGCGAGTCACCGTGCCGGTACTCACGCGTCATGACGTCGTCGTCGCTCGGGTTCGCCTGGCGGTGGGTGGTCGCCATGCCGTCGTTGCCGCGGGACCCCGAGAGCGCGGAGACCAGCAGCTCGACGGGAGCCGGGGTGACCACGAGGGCATCCGTCCCGCCGAGCACGTGCCGCGACTTTCCCAGTCCGAACGGGTCGGTGAACTCCGCGGTGACCGGGCCGATGTCGTAGACCCCGCGCGAGGTGGAGCGGATCCTGTACTCGTAGAGGGAGACGCCGTTCCGGGGATTGCGCGAGGGGTAGGTGAACTGGGGTGCCTGGCCGAAGCGGGCGGGCAGTTGCTCCTCCATCGAGACGCTCGCACCTCCTGTGACCGCGGCAGAGAGGGAGAGCGTGACCGTCGTCGTCGAGCCGATCTCCATGGACTGCGGCTGGAAGCGGCGGGCCACCGTGAACCGGGGCTTGACGAGCCTCAGCACGATGAGCGAGGCCAGCGGCAGCGCCAGGAGCAGCACGCCCACGTACAGGAGGTCGCGCCGGCCCAGGACCTGTGCGAACAGCAGCGCCACGACGGCGGTGAGGATGAAGCCCCAGCCGCGCACGGTCAGGATCCGCGAGGGGAGCTTGTCCAGGAGGGCCATCAGGTATCCGAGGCTAGGAAAGGTAGGGGGAGGGCGGCGTCATCGCCGGTGCACCCCGCGGGCCACCGGGACCCGTGAGAGGACGTCGTGCACGATGCCCGACGCGGTGTCACCGGCGCTGGTGGCCTTGCGGTCCAGCAGGAGCCGGTGGGCGAGGACGGCGTCGGCGGTGGCCGCGATGTCATCGGGAAGGACGAAATCGCGGCCCTCAAGTGCTGCTCCGGCCTTCGCGGCCCGCAGGAGCTGCAGCAGCGACCGGGGGCTAGCGCCCAGCCGCAGGCGCGGGTGCTCGCGGGTGGCGCGCCCGATCGCCACGGTGTAGTCCTTGACGGCCGGCGAGACGTACACCCCGCGCACCTGCCGCATCATGCCGGCGATGTCCGCCACGCTCGCCACGGGGCGGATCGCCTCGAGCGGGGAGACGGACTGGTGGGTCTCGAGCATCGCGGCTTCCGCGTCCGCATCGGGGTAGCCCATGGAGATCCGGGCCATGAAACGGTCGCGCTGCGCCTCGGGCAGGGGATAGGTCCCCTCCATCTCGATCGGATTCTGCGTGGCGACCACCATGAACGGTTCGCCGAGCGTGTGGGTGTGCCCGTCCACGGTCACCTGGTGCTCCTCCATGCATTCGAGGAGCGAGGACTGGGTCTTGGCCGACGCCCGGTTGATCTCGTCGCCGATGACGATGTTCGCGAAGACAGGGCCCGGCCGGAATTCGAAGCGCCGGGAATCCTGGTTGAAGATCGACACCCCGGTGACGTCGGAGGGCAGCAGGTCGGGCGTGAACTGGATGCGGTTGACCGTGCAGTCGATCGTGCGGGCGAGCGACTTGGCGAGCAGGGTCTTGCCGACGCCGGGTACGTCCTCGAGGAGCAGGTGGCCCTGGGCCAGCAGCACGGTGAGCGCGAGGCGCGCCGCTTCGGGCTTGCCGTCGATGACCGTCTCGATGGTGTGGAGGATGCGGGCGCTGATGTCGTGGAAGGTCGCGCCGGGGACGCCCGGATCCGCTGGTGCCGCCAACCGGGGATCCGCAGGAGATTCGGCGATGTTGTGCTGGACGTCCATGGGCGCCTTCCATGTGCGGCTGCGGCGGCAGACGTCGGCCGGAGGACCGTGTTCATCGGCACGCAGGGAACGGCCGCTGCCCGTCCGGCTCGGGGCTGGGCGGGCAGGGCCGACTGTTCGAACAGATTACTAGCTCAACTTGCTCCCCGGGAGATAAGTTCCGCGTGCTGGCTAGGCTTGAACCATGTGTAACAGTGCAGCCCACGCCCCCCACCCCTACGCCGCGGGGGAGACCCCGCCGGCCTACCGGGAGCCGGACGGCACGGACGGCACGGACACGGCAGACACAGCAGACGGAGCACCGGCCGAGCGGCGACGACGGAAGGGCGGGTACCCGCCGCTGCCTGAACCGTTGCCCGTTCCCGTCATCGACAACCACACGCACTTCGACTTCCGGGAGGGGCCGGTCGAGGTGTCGATCCGGCAGGCCCTGGACGCCGCCGAGGCTGCCGGGGTCAGGGGAGCGGTCCAGGTGGGCACCGACCTGGCCTCCTCGCGCTTCACCGCCGACGTCGTCGGACAGGACGCGAGACTCCTCGGAGCCGTCGCCCTGCACCCCAACGACGCACCGCTCCTCGAGGAGGCGGGCACCCTCGACGACGCGCTCGCCGAGATCGAGCAGCTCGCCGCCGGTCCGCGCATCCGTGCGCTGGGGGAGACGGGCCTCGACTACTTCCGCACCGGCGAGGAGGGCCGGGGCGGCCAGCTCCGGTCCTTCCGCAGCCACATCGACATCGCGAAGCGACTGGGCAAGGCACTGCAGATCCACGACCGCGAGGCGCACGATGACGTGGTGGCCACGCTCCTCGCCGACGGCGCCCCGGAGCGCGTGGTGCTGCACTGCTTCTCGGGAGACGCGGACCTGGCACGTACCTGCAACGAGCACGGCTGGTACATGTCCTTCGCGGGAACCGTGACCTTCCGGAATGCCGGGAACCTGAGGGAGGCGCTGCACGTCGCCGACCCCGCCCTCGTGCTGACGGAGACCGATGCGCCGTTCCTGACTCCGCACCCCCACCGGGGCCGCCCCAACGCCTCCTACCTGGTCCCCTACACGGTGCGGGCCATGGCCGGAATCCTCGAAGCGGACCTCGACTCCCTCTGCGCCCGGCTGACGGCGAACACGGAGGCCGTCTACGGCAGCTGGGACTGAACCCGGCGAGTAATTTCCCGAGGCCATCCGAGTGCCCGGCCGGCGAAGTCGGGTGGACGGCACTCGTGCCGGGGCAGGGACTTCTCCGTAGTGTTTCTCGAGGAGGAAGCACTGTCCGCCCGCCACCCCGTGTGGTCGGAAGACACCTCCCGCCGTCCTTCCCCTGAGACCGGAGGACGGCAGTGCACCGGCGGTTTCCTCCCCCAGCAGGGAAGCTGCCCCAGCGAGTCGGCGGCGCCGGGAGCCCTCCTGAGACCAGGGTTCCCAGACGTGCGCCGCCGACTCGCGACTGAGGTGTCGCAGAACGCCGGCCGCGGCGGAGCGCACCAGCGGGACGGATACGATGATCGGGTGACCACGCCCCCTGACGCCGGACAGCCCGCCCCCCTCTTCGGAGCCGCAGACATCCGGCGCCTGGCGGCCGAGGTGGACATCCGGCCCACCAAGACCCTCGGGCAGAACTTCGTGATCGACGGCAACACCATCCGCAGGATCGTCGCCGCCGCGAACCTCGGGACGGACGAGACCGTCCTGGAGGTGGGGCCCGGACTCGGTTCCCTGACCCTCGGCCTGCTCGACGCGGCCGAGCGCGTCGTCGCCGTCGAGATCGATCCCGTCCTGGCCGCCAAGCTGCCCGGTACGATCGCCCAGTGGCGGCCGGAACGAGCAGCCGCGCTCGACGTCGTCCTCCAGGATGCCCTGCGTGTGACGGAGCTGCCGCACCAGCCCACGTCGCTCGTGGCGAACCTGCCCTACAACGTCGCCGTCCCGGTGGTCCTCAACCTCCTCGAGCGGTTCCCCTCCCTCCGCCACGGCCTCGTCATGGTGCAGGACGAGGTGGCCGACCGGCTCGCGGCTCCTCCGGGGTCGAAGACCTACGGCGTCCCGTCCGTCAAGGCGGCGTGGTACTCGAGCATGGCCAAGGCCGGGGTGGTCGGCATGAACGTGTTCTGGCCGGCGCCGAAAATCGCTTCGGGCCTGGTCCGTTTCACCCGCAGGGAACCCCCGGCCACCACCGCGACCCGCGAGCAGGTCTTCGCCGTCATCGACGCGGCCTTCGCCCAGCGGAGGAAGACCCTGCGCGCGGCGCTCGCCGGCTGGGCCGGCAGCCCGGTTCTCGCGGAGCAGGCCCTGCGTGCCGCCGGGGTGGACCCCACGGCCCGCGGCGAAGTCCTCGACATCGGCGCCTTCGCTCGCATCGCGGAAGCCCGGGCGGAAGCAGGGGATCGGCCCGGCGTGATCTGAGCCGGTGGGCTAGGTTGGTGGGTATGGTCTCGGGCAGAACAGTCGACATCCGCTCCGGCGCGCGCTCGGTGCGCGTGAAGGCTCCCGGGAAGATCAACGTCACCCTCAAGGTCGGCCCGCCCCGCGAGGACGGCTACCACGGGATCGCCAGCGTGTTCCTCGCGGTGTCCCTCTACGAGGAGGTCACCGCCACCGAGGTCGCAGGCAGCGGCATCAGTGTGACGGTGAACGGGCAGGGCACGCTCAACCTGCCCGCCGATTCCATCCCGCTCGACAGGACCAACCTCGCGGTGCGTGCCGCCGAGCTCCTCGCCGACGTCAGCCCGGGCCGGACCGGCGTGCACCTCGACATCACGAAGCGCGTGCCCATCTCCGGTGGGATGGGCGGCGGCTCGGCGGACGCCGCCGCGGCCCTGCTGGCCTGCGACGCCCTCTGGGGCAGCGGCTTCTCCCGGGACGAGCTGGCCAAGATCGCCGTCGACCTGGGAGCCGACGTGCCGTTCGCGCTCGTCGGGGGCACCGCCGTCGGACTGGGCGTGGGCGACCAGCTGACCCCGGCCATCTCGAAGACGCCCCTGCACTGGGTCCTGGTGACCTCCGAGTACGGGCTGTCCACGCCGGAGGTCTACCGCACCCTCGACGAGATCCGCCTGCGCGACGGCGTGGACGCCGATCCCCAGCCCTCCATCGACCCTGCGATCCTCGGCGCCATGCGCGCCGGGGACGCGCTCGGCCTCGCCCCGCTGCTGCACAACGACCTCCAGCAGGCCTCGCTCGAACTCGCGCCGGCATTGGGCGATATCCTTGACAGGGGAAAGGCCACCGGTGCACTGGCCGGCATCGTGTCCGGTTCCGGTCCCACCATCGCCTTCCTGACCCAGAGCTCCGGCCACGCCGCCGAGCTGGAGGCCCTCCTCGAGTCCGAGGGACTGCAGGCGGCGTCCGTGCACGGCCCGGCGCACGGGGCTCGGATCACTCCAGACTTCGCGGGCTGACGCCCGTTCCAACCGAAAGCAGCATCTCCTTGGCACACCTCCTCGGCGCGGAAAACCTCAGCGTCGCCTTCGTCACCCGCACCATCCTGGACAACGTGTCCCTCGGCCTCGAGGACGGCGACCGCATCGGCATGGTCGGCCGCAACGGCGACGGCAAGTCCACCCTCATGCGCCTGCTCGCCCAGCGGAGCACACCCGATTCCGGCCGCGTCACCAAGCGGCGCGATGTCTCCGTGGGCTACCTCGACCAGTCGGACGTGCTCGACGGCGACCTCGAGGTGGGCCAGGCGATCGTCGGCGACCAGGCGGACCACGAGTGGGCCTCGAATCCCAAGATCCGCGACGTGATGGGCGGCCTCGTCTCCGAGGTCGACTGGCACGCCAGGGTGTCCTCCCTCTCCGGCGGGCAGAAGCGGCGCGTGGCCCTCGCCAAGCTCCTCATCGGCGACGACGACGTCATCATGCTCGACGAGCCCACCAACCACCTCGACGTCGAGGGCGTGGCCTGGCTGGCCACCCACCTCAAGCAGCGCTGGCGTGCCACCGAGGGCGGCCTGCTCGTCGTCACCCACGACCGCTGGTTCCTCGACGAGATCTGCAACCACACGTGGGAAGTCCACGACGCCATGGTCGACGACTTCGACGGCGGCTATGCCGCCTACGTCCTCGCGCGCGCCGAGCGGGACCGGATGGCCTCCGTCGTCGAGTCCAAGCGCGTGCAGCTCGTCAAGAAGGAGCTCGCGTGGCTGCGCCGTGGTGCTCCGGCCCGGACCGCCAAGCCGAAGTTCCGCATCGAAGCGGCCAACGAGCTCATTGCTGACGTCCCCGAGCCGCGGGACTCCCTCGCCCTCAGCAAGATGGCCATGTCCCGGCTCGGCAAGGACGTCCTGGACCTCGAGGACGTGAGCCTGACCCTCGACGACGGCGAGGACCGGCAGCTGTTCGACAAGATCACGCTGAGGCTGGCGCCGGGCCAGCGCCTCGGGCTCGTCGGGGTCAACGGATCCGGGAAGACGACCCTGCTGCGGCTCCTCAACGGCGAGGTGAAGCCCTCGGCCGGCAAGGTGAAGAAGGGCAAGACCGTCCAGACCGCCGTGCTGTCGCAGGAGGTGCGCGAGCTCGACGACGTGAGCAACAGCCGGGTCATCGAGGTCATCGAATCCGAGAAGCGCGTCTTCGCGGTCGGCGGCAAGGAAGTGTCCGCGAGCCAGCTGGTGGAGCAGCTCGGCTTCACGAACGAGAAGCAGTGGACGCGGGTCAGCGAGCTCTCCGGCGGTGAGCGACGGCGCCTGCAGTTGCTCCGGCTGCTCGTCGGCGAGCCCAACGTGCTGATGCTCGACGAGCCGACCAACGACCTCGACACGGACACCCTGTCCGCGATCGAGGACGTCCTGGACGGCTGGCCGGGAACCCTCGTGGTGGTCTCCCACGACCGCTACCTGCTGGAGCGTGTGACCGACAGCCAGATGGCGCTCCTCGGCGACGGCAGGCTGCGGGACCTGCCCGGCGGCGTGGACCAGTACCTCGAGCTGCGCAAGGCGGCAGGTCCGCTGACGGCCACCGGGAGCGCCGCCTCACCCGCCATCAGCGGCGGATCCACGGGGAGCTCCTCCGAGGCGGAGCTGCGGCAGGCCCGCAAGGACCTCGCCCGGATCGAACGGCAGATCACCAAGGTCGACGCGCAGAAGGGCAAGCTGCAGGAGCAGATGAACGACGCCGGCGCGAAGCCGGACGCCGACTTCGAGCACATCGCCGGCCTCAACCTCCGCCTGCAGGAGCTGCAGGCGGAGATCGAGGACCTCGAGGCCCAGTGGATGGAAACCGCAGAGGTCCTGGGGGAGTAGGGCCCATGCCGGCGGCGACGGGCGGGACCACGGGAATACGGAGGGCTGTCCTGGTCGTGGCTGCGGTGCTCATCGCCTGCCTGGCCGTCGTCCTGTTCCTGGCCGGACAGCAGGGCGGGCAGCAGGGCGGGCAGGGGAGCGGGTCGGACGACGGCCAGGAGGAGGTGTGCGGGAACGCGGACAGCCGACCATCGGCGGTCGGCTCCCTGCCTGCCTCCAGCGGTCCGGGGCCCGCCGGTCTTCCGGCCATCAGCGGAAAGCGTCCCGCCTTCGGAATCGCGACGGAGGGCGGGTTCGGTTCGCCGGGGCAGTGGGACGAGGTCGCCACCGCCCTCGGCGAGAGCCCGTCCCTGATCATGGCCTACTCGAACTTCACCGAGCCCGTGCCCTGGGCCGGTCTGGAGGCAGTCGCCGCCCGGGGCGCCACACCCGTCGTGACCTGGGAACCCTGGGATCCCGCAACGGGCCCGGACCAGACGCGTTTCGCGCTGGGCACCATCACGGCCGGTCACCACGACGCGTACCTGCAGCAGTGGGCCGGTGCCCTGCGTGCCTACGGCAAGCCCGTCCTTCTCCGCTTGGCGCACGAGATGAACTACCCCTGGTATCCCTGGGGAGCCGGTACCAACGGCAATGAGCCTGCCGACTACGTCGACGCGTGGCGCCACGTGCATGACCTGTTCGCCGACGCCGGCGCAACCAACGTCTCATGGGTCTGGAATCCCGAGGCGCCGACCTGCGACTCCCTGCCGCTGAAGGCCTTCTACCCCGGGGACGGGTACGTCGACGTCGTGGCGCTGGACGCCTACAACTGGGGCACCACACGGGAGAACGAGGCGTGGCACACCCCGCGGGAGCTCTTCGCGGAGGGACTGCGCCAGCTGCGTCAACTGGCTCCGGGTGTCCCCATCATGATCGGCGAGACGGCCTCGACGGAATTGGGCGGATCGAAAGCGGAGTGGGCGGAAGGGCTGGTGGCCTACCTCGCGGCGCAGCCCGACGTCCTGGCGTTCATCTGGTTCGACTACCGGAAGGAGTCCGACTGGCGCATTGACAGCAGCGACGCCTCACGCGACGCCCTTCGAGCGGCTCTCTCCGACCGGTGAGGGTCCCTCCGGACCTGGTCCGAATGTTAACGGCATGTTTCGGGAACATTTTGCCCGGGAGTCGGGCTGTTAAAACTCTGTGTGACATGGCGCATAAAAGCTGATCGTTCGTTCGGCACACCCGTAGTGCACCCAAGAGGTGCCCGTCCGGCGGGTGACGCAGCCGGGCTCGGCGCTCCAGTGAGACGCCAGGGCAACAAAAGTCCACGTCAGAGGGGTAGGAAGCGCACCGGAACAGCGTCTCCGGGCCTCGATGGCCCTCTCTCCGGTCGGGAGTCAATACCCGCAAACCCGCCCCGACCGTGAGTGGCCAACGCCCTGGTACCAAGTAGAAGCCCGGAATTTTCAGGTGTTCGCGTTCATCAATGGCACCCCTAATGTCGGTTCAGAAGGTTACTGACGATCTTCCGGTGACCCAGCGCTTGCCAGCTCCGCAGTCCGATCGCGGAGGAACGGTCGGGCGCACCATGCCCGCTGACGTGCAGTCCACCAGCCGCTTCCTCCCGATGAAGGACATCGATGCACCCGATCCTGCCTGCCTCCGCCCCCGATGCCGGGCCCGCCCTCGACGCCCTGTGGTCCGCCTGGACGGCCGACCTGGACTGGACCGACGTCAGCGCGTTCTGGGCCGAGGTCTCCCCCTACTTCCCGGTCGCCGTCGCCGGGGCGATCGTGTGGGGCCTCTGGCTCTACCGGTTCATCCTGTCCCACCGGGCCAAGGCCATCGTGACGGACCACCGGGCCACCACGTCCGTCGTGGTTCCGTCCTTCCACGAGGACCCCGACATCCTGATGAGTGCCCTCGAGTCGTGGCGTGCGCAGAAGCCGGACGAGATCATCATCGTCCTCGACGTCGAGGACCTCGACGCCTACGCCAGGATCGAGGCGCTGCAGGACCCGACGGTCAAGCCGATCCTGTTCCACCACGTCGGCAAGCGCTCCGCACTCGGCGTCGGCATCCGCCTCGCGCAGTACGAGATCCTGGTGCTCACCGACTCGGACACCTGGTGGCAGCCGGAGCTGCTGCGGAATGTGCAGATGCCGTTCGTCGACCCGCTCGTGGGCGCGGTGGGCACCCACCAGACCGTCTACAAGCGGGACACGAGCGTCTGGCGCCGTGTCGCCGACTGGCTCGTGAACCTGCGCTACCTCGATTACGTGCCGGCGATGGGCGCGGCCGGCGCGGTCCCCTGCATCTCCGGCAGGACTGCCGTCTACCGCCGCTCCGCCGTCCTGCCCGTCCTCGAGCACCTCGAGAACGAGTACTTCCTCGGCAAGCGCTGCATCTCGGGTGACGACGGCCGCCTCACCTGGCTGGTCCTCGCCTCGGGGTACAAGACCGTGCACCAGTCGTCGGCACGCGCCCTCTCGATGTTCCCCGCCAGCTTCCGGGCCTTCGTCAAGCAGCGCGTCCGGTGGAGCCGCAACTCCTACCGCTGCTACCTGACGGCGATCGGCACCGGCTGGCTGTGGCGGGTGCCCTTCATCACCAAGGTCACCGTCCTGCAGATCCTCCTGACGCCGGTCACCATGGGCCTGACGATGTTCTACCTCATCTTCAACCGGCTGGACTTCACGGCGCTGGGTATCGCCGCCGCGCTGTGCTGGCTGCTCCTCGGCCGCGGCGTCCGCGGTATCTCCCACCTCCGGCGCCATCCTCGGGACATCCTGATCCTGCCCGTCCTCGCCTTCGCGGTGATCCTGGTGGCACTGCCCATCAAGCTCTATGCGTTCGCCACCATGAACAAGCAGGGCTGGCTCACCCGCCACGCGCACCAGATCGGCGGCGACGGCCAGGATGCCGTAAGCCTCGAGTCGAAGACCGACGCCGCGCAGGGTACCGCCCAGGACGAACGGGAGGCCGTGGCATGACCGGCAGGAAACCGATCCTCCTCAGCATCCTCGCCCTCGTGTTCATCGCGCTCGTGGGAGCGGGTTTCATCGCTGCGGGCAACCTCTGGAAGAAAGCAGAGGCCGACGCCGTCGGGCGTAACGAGATCGCAGCCAACGGCAACGTGCAGGGCGAGCTGTATACCGGCGACCCCCGCAGCGAGGCCCGCATCGTGCAGAGCGAGGAGGAGCGCCTCGTGTACGTGCGGACCATCGCCTCCGCCGCCCGGTGGCGCGTCGACGGCCTCGAGGGGCCGTACCGTCTCCACACCGGAGCCACCAACACCCTCGTCCTGCCGGCCCGCACCGCGCCGTACACCACGGCGGACCTGCTGAAGCTCGCCCCGGACACCTTCAAGGAACTGGCGTCCTCGACCTTCATGCTGACCGAGAACATCGTGGTGCTACCCGGCGCCACCCTGTCCATCAGCGGGGGAGAGGGGATCACCGTGCGCCTGCAGAGCAACAAGGACGCCTTCGTGTCCATCGTCGCGCTCGGCGGCTCGCTCGCGGTCGCAGGGACCGAGGAGTCCGATGTGGAGATCACGAGCTGGAACGGCGCGGGAGCCGACACGGATACCTCCGACGGGCGCGCCTACGTCCGCATGATCGGCGGCCACGCCTCGTTCTCGCACGCCAGCGTGTCCTCCCTCGGATTCTGGAGCGGCAACACGGGTGGCCTCGCCCTGACCGGCACGGACACGGCCGGCACCTTCCAGGATGCTCCCGTGACGGCCGAACCGGTGGCGCCCGCCGGCGCCCGCCTGCTGCCGGAAGCGGACCTGAAGTCCCTCGCCGACCAGACGGACCTCGACTACAGCGTGGTGACGGCGGGGATCGACAACCTGACCGTCCGCGACAACGCGTTCGGCCTGTTCGTCACGAACGCCCGCGACGTCGCCATCCGCGACACCACCATCAGCGGCAGCCTGGTGGACGGCCTCGTGCTGCACCGCTCCGTCACCGACGCGACGATCACCGGCACGACGTCGTCGGACAACGCCGTGGACGGCATCACCGTGGGGCGCTCGAGCACCCGTGTCCAGCTCAAGGACGTGACGGCGAGCGACAACGGCCGCAACGGCATCTCGCTCGACGGCCAGCCGCTCGCGGACGGCCCGAATGCCGTGGGGACGGCCGTGGTCACCTACGGAGGAAACCGCGTCGTGAAGAGCACGGTCGCCGACAACGGGCGCTACGGCGTCGAGGTCAGCGGCGGCAACAACCTGCGGGTGACCGGGAACACCATCCGGGGCAACGAGGTCGGCGTCGTCGTGAACTACGCAGCGGAAGGCGTGAGCATCATCGACAACGAGTTCCGGGACCAGCACCAGCAGGGCATCGCCGTCCGGGAGGCGGGGGCGCATGCCGACATCCGAAGGAACACCATCTCCGGCGGTGACACCGGGGTCTATGTCCGCGACGCGACCGCGACGATCACGCGGAACACCATGACGTCGCTGTCCGGACACGGTATCTCCCTGGTCGGCAACGTGCCCGACACCCGGGTCGCCGGCAACGATGTCGGCGGCTACGGGACCGTCGCCATCTGGGACGAGAGGTCGACTGGCGCGGTGGTGGAGGAGAACGAGCTGCTGAACTGGCATCCCGCCCCCACCCTGCACAGCGTGATGACCTCCGTCTTCCAGCCGCTGACCTTCATCTGGCTGCTGCTCGGCGCGCTGCTCGTGGCCACCGCCTTCACCCGCAAGCGCCACCTGCGGGTGCGGACCATCCGCAACCCCTACGAGGAACGGGTGCCCCTCACGGCCCTCAGCCGAGGAATCGTCCGCATCGACGACGTCCGGAAGGCCCAGTGACGCGCCGCGGAGGGATGATCGCCCTCGTCCTAGCAGTGCTCGCCCTCGTGGTGGCAGCCGTCGTCGTGGTGGTGGGCCTGAACCGGACGGACGGCAGGGGCGCTGCGCGCGACGAGCAGGAGCCCCGGCAGCAGAACAGCCAGGAGGCCGAACCGGCGCCCGGACCGGCGCCCGGACCGGTGGCGACACCGGTCGAGTGCCCCGAGCCGACGGTGCGGGTGGCGAACTCGACGGATCTCGAGAACGCGCTCGACGCGGCCCAGCCCGGTGACGTGATCGGCCTCGGTGCCGGGGTGTACACGGGCAACTTCACGGCGGCCGCGGCAGGAACGGCCGAGCAGCCCATCATGCTCTGCGGCAACGCGGAAAGCATCCTCGACGGCGGCACCACCGACGACGGCTACGTGTTCCATCTGGAGGACTCCTCCTACTGGGTGCTGCAGGGATTCACCGTCCGCAACGGCCAGAAGGGGGTGATGGTGGACCAGAGCACCAACACCGTGATCTCCGGGCTCACCGTCACCACCACCGGCGACGAGGCAATTCACCTGCGGAAGTTCAGCACCGACAACCGGGTCATCGGGAACACCATCAGCAACACCGGCCTGCGCAAGCCCAAGTTCGGTGAGGGCATCTACATCGGCACCGCTGAGAGCAACTGGTGCGACATCAGTAACTGCGAGCCCGACCGCAGCGACCGCAACGAGATCACCGGGAACACGATCTCCGGCACCACGTCCGAGAACGTCGACATCAAGGAGGGCACCTCCGACGGTGTCCTGCAGGCCAACAGCTTCGACGGCTCCGCGATCATCGAGGCCGACTCCTGGGTGGACGTCAAGGGCCGAGGCTGGGTGATCGCCGGGAACACGGGCGCCGACTCGCCCCAGGACGGGTTTCAGACCCACGAGATCGTGGACGGCTGGGGCACCGAGAACGTCTTCCGCGACAACGTCGCCCAGGTCAACGGACCCGGAGTCGGGTACTCGTTGAAGCCCGTGCGCGACAACGTCGTCGAATGCAGCAACACGGCCTCCGATGCCGGAGAAGGCCTGTCGAACGAACCCTGCACCTCCGGCTGACCAGACCAACCCCCGCGATCAGCGCAACGACTTCCGTCCGACGATCCGCGATACCCCTTACCCAGAAAGAGGACCAACGATGAGCATTTCGCAGGAGAGCAACCAGCCACTACCCCGGGTGACCGTCATCGGCACCGGTTACCTCGGGGCCACCCACGCCGTCTGCATGGCGATCATGGGCTTCGACGTCCTCGGCCTCGACGTCGACCAGCGCAAGGTCGACATGCTCGCCGCCGGCACGGTGCCCTTCTTCGAACCGGGCCTCCCGGAGAAGCTCCGCGAGGCGCTGGACTCCGGCCGTCTGCGTTTCACCACTGACTTCGACGAGGCAGCGTCCTTCGGTGACGTGCACTTCGTCTGCGTCGGGACTCCGCAGGCCCCCAACTCCTCAGCCGCCGACCTGAAGTACGTCGACGCCGCGTTCACCGCGCTGGCCGCGCGGATCGACCGGAAGGCCCTGCTCGTCGGCAAGTCCACGGTGCCCATCGGCACCGCCGCGCGCATCACCTCACTGGTCCAGTCCATCTCCCCGCTCGGCACCGAGCTCGAGGTCGCCTGGAACCCGGAGTTCCTCCGTGAGGGGTTCGCCGTGCAGGACACGCTCTACCCCGACCGCCTCGTCTTCGGCGTCGGCTCCGCATGGGCCGAGGAGCAGCTCCGCCAGGTGTTCAAGCCCATCCTCGATCTGGACACGCCCGTAATCGTCGCCGACCTGGCGACCTCCGAGCTCGTCAAGGTCGCGGCGAACTCCTTCCTCGCCACCAAAATCTCCTTCATCAACGCGATGGCGGAGATCTGCGAGGCCACGGGGGCGGACGTCAACCACCTCGCCAAGGCCCTGAGCCTGGACGACCGGATCGGCGGACGCTTCCTGAAGCCGGGTCTCGGGTTCGGCGGCGGCTGCCTCCCCAAGGACATCCGGGCGTTCAAGCACCGCGCCGAGGAACTCGGGGTCGGACAGGCCGTGAGCTTCCTCGGTGAGGTCGATTCGATCAACAACCGTCGTCGCGTGCGCACCGTCGATCTGATCCGCGAGCTCGCCGGCGGGAACCTCGCCGGGGTCCGCGTGGCCGCCCTGGGTGCCGCCTTCAAGCCCAACTCCGACGACGTCCGCGACGCCCCGGCCCTTGATGTGGCACGGCTGCTCTACCTCGAGGGAGCGATCGTCACGGTCTACGACCCGGAGGCCAACGCCAACGCGCACCGCGCCTACCCGGACCTCAACTATGTGGACTCGATGACCGAGGCCGTGGACAAGGCCGACGTCGTCGCCCTGCTCACCGAATGGTCCGAGTTCAGGAACGCCGATCCCGACACTCTCGGCGCCCTGGTCAGCCACCGCCGGATCCTGGACGGCCGGCACGCCCTGAACGCCAATGACTACACGTCGAAGGGCTGGCAGTACCGGGCACTCGGCCGCCCGGCCCAGGCTGCGACGGTGGAACTGGCCAGCGACGTCCGTGACGAGACGCCGACCCTCGCGCTCTAGGCACGGAGCGGCGGGAACGGCAGGGGCCGGGTGGGATGTACCACCCGGCCCCTGCCGTCGTCCGGACCTGCGGCTAGCGGCAGGCGATGTTGGTCAGGCCGCGCGCGGCACCGCTCGGCTTGCACGTGACCGTGGTCCCGAGCGAGGCCGACTGGACCCACACCTCGTAGCCGGGGACGCCGCCCTGCACCGTGTTGCCCGTGAAGACGTTGCGGGTGCCCCAGCCCGCGGAGACCGCGTGCACCTGAAAGGCGTCGAGCTTGGTGCCGAGTCCTGAGTTGCCCTCCACCCGGTAGCCGTTGCCCTTCACATCGACCCAGGAGTCCGCGAAGTTCGCACCCGACGTGCCCGAGTTCGTGAAGACGTTGCCGGCGATCACGCCGCCGGTGGTGCCCTCCTTGACGTCGACACCCTCCGCGGCGGTGTTGGTGATGCGGTTGCCGCGCACCGAGATGCGGTCCGAGCGGTCGGGGACCGCGCCGACCCAGTTGCTCGCGGCGCTGCCCACGTAGATCCCCTCGCCGTACTCGGGCTGCCGGAGGCCCGTGTCGTGGATGAAGGAGTTGAGGATGGCGCCGTCGCTGCTGCCGGAGCGGAAGTGCACTGCTTCCGCGCCGATCGTGCCGACGTCCACGCCGCTGATCACCGTGTTCCTCGAGCCGTCGAGGACGATGCCCTTGGCCGACGAGGCGACCGAGATGCCGGTGATGCGCCAGTTCGAGCCCGTGACGTGCAGGCCGTAGCCCGAGGACATCGAGCCCGTGGAGAGCACTGCATTACGGGATCCGCGCAGCGTGATCGGAGCGGACGCCGTGCCCGAGGACGACGCCGTGAAGCCACCGAGATAGCGCCCGTCACGCAGTTCGATGACCTGGCCGGGCCGGGCGGTGGCGAGCGCGGACTTCAGGGCGGCCGCGGTCGAGACCTGCACGACGCCGGCGGGCGCGGGTACGGGCGCCGGCGCAGGTGCGGGAGCCTCGACGGGGGTCGGTTTGGCGGGCGGCCGGGCGGCTACGGTGAAGGACACGGTGACTTCCTGACGTCCGGCGGGCGTTTCCCACCGGGCGTTGAGCTTATGCGCTCCGGCTCCGGTGGTCACGGGCCAGGTGTACGGTGCCTTCGCGTCCTGACCGATGTAGATCCCGTCCAGCTTGAACTTCACCGTGGAACCGGCGGCGGCGGCGACGGTCGTCGAGAAGACGCCGTCGGCCTGGACGCTGTTGGCGAGGACCGCGCCGTCGGCGAGGACGGGAGGCGTCGCCGCGACGGCGGGGGCGGCGAGAAAAAAAGCAGCGATGGCGGCGACGGCTGCGCCTGCTGCGGTGCGGGCACCGACGGTGCGCAGCATAGGGGAGGGGAACATGCTCATCTTTCTGGAGAGACCTTCCCGCGCTCCGCGGGCCAGTTCACCTGAGGCTAGCCAAGGTCGCGGATGGGCCTCTACAGTTCCGGGACCAGCCTTGCAAGAAACAGTGGAACCTGTGCAAATGCTCGGAATTACTTGTGCCAATCACCGCTGCGTGAATCAGGTAGTCCTTCGCGGAAGACAAGTAGGGGGGCGCGCGACACCACTCTCGTCTTGCTCCATGCTGTCCTGTTAGCTGGGGAGGAATGGTCAATGACGAGCATGACGTGGGGAATCTATGAGCTACGGTCTCGGGATCGATGTAGGAACCATCTTCACGGCCGCTGCTGTCGTCCGTGCCGGCACCTCCGGGCCGGACACGCCACAGATCCTGCCGCTGGGGAGCCGGTCCGCATCGATACCGACGGTCGTCTTTCTCGGGGAGGACGGCACCCGGCTGGTCGGTGAGGCCGCAGAACGCCGGGGACTCTCGCAGCCGGAATGCGTCGCCCGGGAATTCAAGCGGCGGATGGGCGACGACGTCCCGTTGATCGTGGGTGGCAGGGAGGTCCGGCCTGAAGAACTCTTCGCCGCCGTGGTCACGTGGGTGGTGGAGGTGGCCGCCGAACGGGAGGGCGAACGTCCCGAGGTGGTCACCCTGACACATCCAGCGAGCTGGGGTGGGCACAGGACCTCCCGCCTGACGCGGGCACTGGGCGAGGCGGGCATCGGCGACGTCGTCCTGATGACCGAGCCCGAGGCGGCCGCGCTCTCGTACGCCTCGCGCGAGCACGTCGCCGGCGGCAGCACCCTTGCTGTCTATGACCTGGGCGGCGGCACGTTCGACGCGACGGTCGTACGGAAGTCCGACGCGGACTCGTTCAGCGTCCTCGGGGTTCCCCAGGGGCTCGAACGCCTCGGCGGGGCGGACTTCGACCAGGAGATCTTCCACCACGTCCTCGACAGCGCGAAAATCCCCACCGCGGACCTGGATCCGGCCGATCCAGACGTCGTCACGGCACTCAATCGCCTGCGCAGGGAGTGCGCGGAAGCCAAGGAGGCGCTGTCATCGGACTCCGAGGCGACCGTCTCCGTGATGGTTCCCGGAACCCACTCCTCCGTACGCCTGGTGCGGTCGGAGTTCGAGGCGATGATCGAACCCGCCCTCGCCGAGACGATCGACACTCTGCATGCAGCCCTCGAGAGCGCGCAGGTCAGCGCGGAGGACCTGACCGCGATCCTGCTGGTCGGCGGATCGTCGCGGATTCCTTTGGTCGCACAGCTCCTGTCCGTCGAATTCGACCGACCGCTCGCCGTCGATCTGGACCCCAAGGCGTCGGTTGCGCTCGGTGCGGCCTTCGCGACAGCCGCCCTGGAGGACGCCCCGGACCAGGAGGCAGCTCCTGCTGCCGGAACTGCTTCCCAGGGTGTCACCTCCGGCGGTCCGCCCGGACTCGACAGGGCAATCCCGGGCATCAATGCAGCCGGATTCGGGCTACCGTCCAGGGTTCCTGAGCCGCGCCACGGACCGGCGGCCATGACGTCGAACAGGCGGCTCGGACTGCGCGCAGGGGCCATCGCCGCAGCAGTGGCGTTGCTGGGCATCGCGACTGCATCAGCCACCAATTCTCCCAATCCACTGGCAGCCCTCTCGGCGCTAGCGGGCGACCCACGGGCAGAGGCCGCCGAGGAGCCCGTGCCCGGTGAGGGGACGGAGGGCGCTACCACTCCTGCGGAGGCAGAAGGGATCGAAGGGATGCTCGGGCCCGTCGTCGCGCCTGATGACGGTTCGAACTTCCTGGCCCGTGCAGGAATCCTGGTCGCGGAACCAACGGCAGCGGGTGAGGCGAAGAGCGCAGAGGCTGGTTCTTTCAGCTCGCCCGACAGCACGAGACGAGCCACGAGCAAAGCCCCGGGTGCTGCAGGCGAGGGAGCGAAGACCCGCCGGGAGTCGACCGACGGTACCCCGTTGGGGAACAGCCCGGCACCGGCTCCATCCTCCTCTGTGGCAACCCCTCCCGGTGCTGTCCAGAAGCCGGGCACGAGCCCGGTCGACCCCACGCCGCCGGTTCCCTTCCCGCCGGCGGGTCCCACTCAGGGGCCCATCCCGGACCCGACTCCTTCGCCGGAACCGCCCGTGACGGATCCTCCCGTGACGGATCCTCCCGTGACGGATCCTCCCGTGACGGATCCTCCCGTGACGGATCCTCCCGTGACGGATCCTCCCGTGACGGATCCTCCCGTGACGGATCCTCCCGTG